>JBCBRM010000041.1:0-91529 GCA_039819665.1 Bacteroidota bacterium | reverse complement strand
GATGGCATGAAAATTCATGGTCAGCTTTTTCTACCAAAGGGCTACACTTCTAGCAAAAAATTACCCGGTTTATTGTTCTTCCATGGCGGCTCCAGAAGGCAAATGTTATTAGGCTTTCACCACCGAGGGTATTATCACAATGCCTATTCCTTCAATCAGTTCATGGCCAATCAAGGATATGCTGTTTTATCTGTGAACTATCGTAGCGGAATTGGATACGGAATGAAATTCAGAGAGGCATTGAATTATGGTGCGAATGGAGCCAGTGAATTTAATGATGTAATGGGAGCAGCAATCTATTTAGGAAATCTATCTTATGTAGATAAAAATAGAATTGGATTATGGGGGGGATCTTATGGTGGATTTCTTACGGCTATGGGTTTGGCAAGGTCTCCGGAATTATTCAAAGCCGGAGTAGATATTCACGGAGTACATGATTGGAATGTTGTGATTAGAAATTTTGTACCAGGATATAATCCTACCCAACAAGCTGAAATTTCTCGTCGAGCTTTTGAATCATCTCCTATGAACTTTATTGATGGGTGGGAAGATCCCGTTTTGGTTATTCATGGGGATGATGACCGAAATGTTCCCTTTAGCGAATCCGTAGATTTGGTAAATCACTTAAGAAAAAAGGATATTGAGATAGAACAATTAATATTTCCTGATGAGGTTCATGGATTTCTTTTATATAGGAATTGGTTAGCAGCATTTAGACAGAGCAAAAACTTTTTAGATAAACACTTGAAGTAATTATTTAGTATATCACTCAGATATCTGGATAAAATTTTATTATAATTCCCTCCCATTAGGTAAGTTTGATGCCTCAAATAGATTATTGTATGTCTATTTGAGGCAATTGTTCTTTTATTCTAAAAACCCTAAGTGTTTAAGTTCTCCCCCAACAACAGAAGCCCCATATTTTAATTCTAAGACACGATCCCCCAGAAAAGCATGGATCCCATCATCCGCCAGCACCGACATCCTAGCGAGTCAATTTGAGATAGAATACATAAGCACATGAATACATATTTACCCAAAAATGTAAATACACAAATCAAAAATAGCGGCAAACACCCATTAATGCATTTACATTTTTATGTAAAAAGAAAAATACCCAAAAGTGTAAAAGTGAAAAAGTGCAATTTCACTTATACACTATAATGTAATAACATAAAAAAGCTATTACCTTATTGTATGATTACACAAAAGTGCATTTGCGTATAAATGTTTTTACACAAAAATTGAAACGCACAAAAAAGTAAATAAATAATAAAGTATAAATGTAAATACTAAAAAATGTATACATGTTTTTAAGTAAAAATGTGATTGAGCTAATACCCAAATACATAAATACATTTTGATAAGAACACATTTTTAAGTATTTATGCGAAAGCTTTTATACACTTTTATGTAAACGTGCGATTACCTAAAAATAAAAATGCACAATTATGTAAAAACATTAATGCATTTTCATGTACAAGCTTATTTTCATAAACATGTTTTCACATTATCACATAATTAGACTTTAATGTAATAATGTAAAGCTGAAAAAAAGCATTTACACAAATAGTTATCATGATCATATCAGTAACCAATCTAAAAGGCGGCGTAGGTAAATCTACCATCAGTAGAAACCTAGCTGTTTTCTTTGCCCAAAAGGGGGAGAGTGTTTGCATAGTCGATACAGATATAGAGCAGCAAACTACCCTTGATTGGAAGAGTAGGAGAGAAGAAGGGGCCAACCTGGATGTATTCCCTTTACAGTCTGTGGAAAACCTGGTTAAACAGGTCAAATCATATCAAAACGAATATGATGTGATCATCATAGATGGAGTACCACAATTAGAGGCTGTGACAACTAAGATGATCCTCCTTTCTGATTTGGTTCTCATTCCTATTACTCCTAGTATCGATGACCTTAAGAGCTTTGAACGATTCGTCGACCGTGTAAATGATGCCAAGGCCCTGGTTGAGCGCAAAATCTATACATTCCTTTTACTCAACAAGTTTTCTGGCAGGAATAATGAAGATCTACAAATGCGTGAGGCTATGGGTTATTTCAAACAGTTCGAAATAGATGCCCTTAATGCTACGCTTGCAGATAGGGTAGTGCATAAAAGGTCCTCTAAATATGGATTGACAGCTCTGGAGTGGGAAGAAGACCCAAAAGGGCAAAAAGAAGTAGAAAAAGTCTGTAAAGAAATTGAAAATCGAATGATCACATTGTTAAGTGCATAAGGTATGGCAAAGAAAAGAAGAGACGATACATCACTTTCAAGTTTATTAGGAAGGAAGCGCGAGATCAATATTGATGAAATCGAAAAAGCGACCGAGAAAGTTCATAAAGTAAATAAGCTGCCGGAGAAAAAGGAGAAACCAAAAGTAGAGGAGCTAAAAGAAAAGCCCCTGGTAGAGAAGAAAGCTCCAGAAAAAAAGCCAGAAGCGAAGAAAGAGCCAAAAGTAAACCGTAAGCCAAAGCCTACGACTCAGTCAGAGGAAGAAGTTGTAAGAGCCAGCATCGCAACCCCCTATGAACTTTACCTTAAAGCAAAAAGGGTTCAGAGGAAAGAGGGATTCAGAAGCCTGGGAGCCTTTTACCTTCATTGTGTAGAAGATTATCTCAAAAAGCCCCTGCAAAGTGTAGGCTCCTATGAATCTCCAGATTTTGATGATAGCATAGATGTTTCTGTATCCCCACAGTTGGAACTTTGGATGCAAATCAAATTTAACCAGCGAAAATTAGGCTTTAGAAACATGGCAGGCTTTTATGTGTTTTGCCTTTCTCGATACTTAAAAAAGACATAGATATCTACTTTATATGGCTGAAATGAGAGAGATTCAGGGTAGCCCTGAATCTCTCTCATTTCATTTACATAGAGTAGGGAAGTATTAATACCTGAAATACAGCTACTTGCATCTACTGACTTTAAATCTTTCCTAAATCCTTCCAAAAAGACCTACCCCCCATAGTAGTTTGTCACTCTTTTTAATATTTATAGAGTTTTATTGTTTTCAGTTCACATAAGCTGCTGATAAAGAGCATATTACAGAATATAAAACGAGTTTAACAGGGTAAAGCACGAGGAATTTGGGGTTTAAAACGAGGGATTCAGTACCTATTGCGAGAGATTCAGGTAAATAAAACGAGTATTTCAGGGCTTAAAGTTAGCACAAATATATCCCATATTAATAAGCTGACTATGAGTATGTTACGATATCTCAGTTTTTTTAGGACGAGGAAAACAGGGTAAAGAATGAGAAAATCAGGGTTTGAATAGCTGATCTCCCTTAAATGCGAGAGATTCAGGGCATGAAAATAGGCCTTATTCTCCTCTATGTGCGAGTAATTCAGGCTATCAAACGAGTATATCAGGGTGCCTTTTCAGAATGAAACGAGTAATTCAGGGCTTTTAACGACGAGGATTTCAGGGCAAGATATCGGGTTAAGTGGCTATAAAGACGAGAGTATCAGGGCGAGTCACGAGAGATTCAGGGCATTTCACGTAAATTTTAATGCGAGAGTAGGTTTTTTTTCTCGTTTTTAAGATTTTCATGCTCCAACAAACATAGACCTAATTAAAATTATGCATACCCGCACACAGACTCCTTCACATGCTTTGGTCGTTAAATCAAACCAACTGATCAATGCACGTTATAGTTTGACCGTTGCTGAGATTCGACTTTTCCTGATGATGGTAGCCCAGGTAGAAAAAGACGATATGGACTTCAAGCCCTATCGAATTCGCATACAGGATTATGCCAAAGCCGTGGGTACCCAATCCAAATCCCATTATAAAGAAATCAAGGAAGCCGCGCAAAACCTGATTAGCCGAATTGCTGATTTACCTAAGGATGATGGAGGCTGGTTGAAGGTCGCTTTCCTAAGTAGTGCAGAGTACTTTAAAGGAGAAGGGATGCTAGAGCTATGTTTCGACCCTAAACTCAAACCTTATTTGCTGGAATTGAAAAGTAGGTTCACTGCCTATGATATTCGAAATGTACTGACCCTACAAAGTAGTTACTCTATCAGGATTTATGAATTGCTCAAGCAGTTTGAAAAGATCGGAGAGAGGACCTTTCGGGTAAATGATCTAAAGGGAATTCTGGGGATCAAGGAAACACAGTATAAAAGATATAATGATTTCAAACGATTTGTGATTCAGCAGGCCTATCAGGACCTGAAGCAGCATACAGATATCAGCTTTGAGTTCGAAGAGATAAAGGAAGGGCGGCGCATTGCCAGCATTCGCTTTATCATCCAGAAACAATTGAGAGCTTTTGGAGATGTGGAGATTGCTCCCGATCAGGGATTGGTTTCGGAACTGAGAGAGATGGGGCTTAGCCAGAAGCAAGCAGAACGCTTTGTAAAGGATTTAAGCAGAGAACATATCCTTCAGGCCATTGCTTATACCAAAAAGCAATACAGAGCCGGTAAAATCAAAATAAGCGTTTCTGGCTATCTGAAAAAAGTACTGGAGGAAGCTGATGCCTTGGAATCTAAATTTGAACAAAGCGAAAAAGACAATAAAGCGCAGCTGGATCTAGCGATGCAGGAAGAGCAGAAAAAAGAAGCAGAAAAAGAAAGATTGTGGGCTGAGTTCCGTCAGGTTCGTGAAGTACAGTTGGGCGAAAGGCTGCAAGCTGCATCCGAGGATGATTGGAAGGGATTTGTAGATTGGGCAGAAGATAATCCTTTCATCAAAGCCCGTGTTTTTGACGGAAACGATCTCAACCGTGAAAAGAAAGAAGTAAAAGAATGGTTCAAAACTTATCTGGAGGAGAAACTCCCTGATGCTGAGGAGGCTTTCGAATCCTGGATAAACCAAATGGCATAATGTTTCGTTAGCATAGTCTAGCGACTTATCCAAACACAGACCAAATGTCAAAGATTATCTACGTGGACATGGACGATGTCCTCTGTCAGTTTAGCGCTCGTTCTCAAGCTATCAAAAGCAAATATCCAGAGGTTCCTTACCCTCAGTCCCATTATGGCTTCTTTTCGGGCCTGGAACCTATGCCGGGTGCCCTGGAAGCTATGGAAAAGCTTAATTCCCTGGAAGGATTTGAAATTTACATCCTGACAGCCCCCTCTATTTGGAATCCACTCTGCTATACTGAAAAGCGAGTCTGGGTAGAAAAACATTTAGGGATGAGAATGGTCAATAAGCTGATCATTTCGCCCAATAAAGGATTAAACAAAGGCGATTACCTTATAGATGATCACCTGGAGGGTAGGGGACAAGAAAGATTTGAAGGTAAGCTCCTCCATTTTGGTTCTAATGTTTTCCCCGATTGGAAAAGTGTAATCAGCTATTTCCAGGCAAAATACGTACTAGCAGGCGCTTAGGCTTCATCTGGTACTTCCTAATCCCTTTTATTTACTTTGATATCCAAAACCGCGAATGTGCTCTCAGGGGCGCTATTTGGCCCTCCCCTTGTTTTTTTTAAATGATTTCCAATAATAACTATTCCTCCCATTTACAGTGTTAATGCAATCTAACGATGTTATTTTGTGTGTCTTGTCAAGTTCGGATGAAGCTAAAATTCTCCCGGACCTGTGTAAAGCAACTCTTATTTTTTATCTGAATTTGAGGCGGGAGCCTGGGAGGTGGCCGGGGCTGCAATCAGGGAGTCTTTATTTTTCTCCTTACGCTTCCTGAATTTCCCATTGTTTCGGATAATATAGAGGAAGCCCTCACCATACCGCTTATTATCCCGAAACTCTCCTTCATAATAGCTCCCATCCGAATAGGTATATTTTCCTAAACCATGACGATTGCCATTGAGGAATTGGCCTTCATATTTTTCATTGCCGGTGTAAAACATGCTGCCACTGCCTGAGGCTTCATTACTGACAAACTGCCCAACATATTTTTCTCCACTGGCATAAGTATAGGTTCCACTTCCCTGCCGCATACCATTGACAAAATCCCCGATATAGGAATTCCCACTTTCAAAGTACTCCTTTCCTTTTCCATGCTTTTCACCATATTGATAGCCCCCATCATACACCATACGATTTCCTTTATAATAGAGTCCCTCTCCATGCTTTTGCCCCTTAAAAACTTCCCCTTCATAGCGATCTCCATTGCTATAACTGATGCTTCCTTTTCCATTAGGAGTTCCCTTGACAAAAGCTCCTCTATATACATCGCCATTGGCATAAATAAGTGAGCCTGTATTTGATATTTGCCCTCCTTTAAACCAGCCTTCATAGCGATCTCCATTTTCATAAAAGAGTACTCCTTTGCCTTCGGGTTTCGCGTTTTTAAATCCTCCTTCATAGCGCTCCCCATTCAGATAAGTATACTTACCATAGCCTTTTATGCTTCCTTTGCTCACTTGTCCATCATATTTTTCTCCATTAGGGAAAGTAAAAGTCCCTTTTCCATCCGCAAGTCCATCTCTAAAGGTCCCTTCATATACAACGCTATCATTGAAATAATAAACTCCATCTCCTTCTATCAGATCATTTTTGAACTGCCCCTCATACCGCTCTCCATTTTTGAAGAAATAGGTGCCTTTTCCATGCTTATTGCCCTCTTTTAGCTGACCGATGTATTTGGCTCCATCTCGATAAAAGAACGTTCCATTCCCATGAGGGAGACCGCCTTTAAAATCACCGGTATATTTATTTCCATCAGAGAAATAAACCAGGGAAGGATCATTACTGCTTGACAATTCACGAGATTCCCCCGCGAAGATCACAGTATCAAGATTGGCTGAATCAAGTGTGAAAATCAGAACCCCACCCGGACTAATCCTGAACCTGACTTTTCCATTAGCTTTTAAAGATAATTCTTCCCCTAAAGGGACCATATAAGGCGTCAGGCCCGTATCGGATTGGATGTATAGGCGATTGAGGGTCTCATTGTTTTGAGCCAGGAGGCAAGTGGGTATCACCAGGATTAGCAACAGCAAGTATTTGATCTTCATAAACTCTGGAAATTCGTTTATAAAGATACGAAAATGTTCTGGTGGCCAAAGTATTAAAAGTGTCGAAAATATAAGCTAGTTAGCTTTTCCTGCCCAAAGAATGGCGTTTTTGAGGAGTTTTAAATGATTTTCTTCTTCAAAAGATGCTCCTGTATGTCCTAATGCTGAATAGACGGAACGACCTTCTTCAATCTCACTGTACCAGACAATAGGATGATCTTCGCCCATACCATAATCTTTATCTTTAACCAAAAATCCCATATTTCCGCTCATAACCACCCCATCTTCACTCATGTTATACAGGACTTTTTTGTTATTGAGGCGAGGGTTGTCATAAAAGACATACCATTCGTCAGACCTGATCCAGTTTTCAACCAGTCCTTCCCTGAGGCTAAGGTGGCTGGTATCAGATTCTAAGGTAAGGGTGGTTTCCTGAATATGCGGATCAAGGGGGTGATGCGAAAAATGGGCACCTATGAGGGTATCCTCGTACCAATCCCAATGGTGAGAATCATCTCCTGTAGCATGAATACCAACAAATCCTCCGCCTGATTCTATATAGCCCCTAAAAGCCTCTCTTTGTTCTGGGTTTAATACCCGCCCACTCGTATTATTCCAAATTACTACATCAAACTCTGCCAGTAAATCAATCCGAAATACCGCTCCATTATTGGTTTGGAACATACTCCATCCATTTTCTTCAGCCATCTTATCAAAAGCTTTTAAGGAAGCACTGATAGCTTCTCCGTGATTGAAGCCATTGGTTTTTGAGAATACGAGTACAGAAAAGCCATCTAGTTGGTTGGGTAGGGCAGGGGCTTCCGTTTCAAATATCGGTAAGCCATACTTTATCTTATACACAAAAAAGCTGATCCCGCCTATGCCAAGGATGATAAGAACGAGTAGGGATATGAGGAAAATTTTAAAAAACTTTTTCATTTGGTGTAGTAGCGTCTCGTTTATAGTTCCAGATCGAAGTTAGTAGTTAAGGAGGATAAAAGGAAGAAAGGATAGTTCAAAAGCTGGAATTTATACAGAAACTGCCATATGCTTTGGAGTACTGGATTGATAAGGAAGAGGTTTTCCAAAACAAGGGGGTATTAGTTTGTGAAATTGGGGTATGAATAAGAAACAGACTTGTTTGTTAATATGGCAATTTATTGAGTCATCGAGCTTGTGAACAGTAATTTGGTCGAAGGAGTCAAGTATGTTTTTTTTTAAAAATGTCAAAAATTCTCCAAAAATTTGAAAAAATCTTAATCATGCCTCCTGAAATTTGCAAAGGAATCTAAGAATTTACATATAAGCTACTTTAGGGCATTTTGAATACGATTTCTACATGCAACAGTATTGCATACAGGAAATTATCTTGTAAGATGAAATAAATTTTCTGACATTTTTTTTTATACAAAAAAACCCATATTTTGTACTCAAGACACAATTTTATTGTCCTACGAAAGCACAAAATCCCAAGCCAAACACTGTATTAATCTAAGATTCTGTTGAGATATGCCTCTGACGGTCAAAACGTCAAGGGGATTAATAATTCTTGATTAAATGCGAAAGGAAATTACCCTTTTGTAAGGTCCTTATTTATTGAAATTGCACACATATTAAATCTCAATTCATAATTATCTATGCTTATGTTTAACAATTATTTACGACCATGGATTAATCAAAGAAGACACTCTTCTGCAGCTAATCCCCCCAAAAAGTTCTTCGTAGCCATGCTGGCTATGTTATTCGTAGGATTTTCTGCGAATGCGCAGCAGATCTTGGATGGAACTGCTATTGTTCCTAATCATCAATCTATCCAGGCAGCTAAAATGCCTGTTCCTGGCGTACAGACCCCCCCTACTTCTCCTATGATACCTGATCCTATGATCAGTATTCTTCCTCCCGGAGTAACTGGAGACGCAGCTTATTGGAACCAAATGCGAAGAAACCGTGCAGCTGCAAATAATGCTAAATCCGGTGGATCTTCTAGTGGGCCTTTGACATATACAGAAAGAGAGAAGGGAACTGGTGCAAACGATACACCAGGTACAGCAGAAAGAATCAGAAGCTTTGGTTTAAGAAGTGGACAAAGAAATGAAGCGTGTATTACAGGTTCGCTAGGTGATCTTCCTACTCGTGCTTTAACACAAACAGAAGATGATGGTGCTATTCCACTAGCGCTTGCTTCTGGTGTAAATGGAACACCTGAGCAGGTATCTTTCTCAGGTGTGATTGGTGATGGACCGATGGCAGGTACGGTTTCTGATTATGACTTTGTAAGGGTTTTGCTCCCTGCAAATACTACTTTTACTGTAGCTGTAAAAACTCCAGATCCATTTGGTGACCTTGACCCTTTCGTAACTTTTTATCTTCCAGATGGTACAATTATCTTTCAGCAAGACGATGGTGGAGATGGATTTGATACTTTCGTGCAATTGACAGTTGGACCGAATGCTCTTGATTTTGTTATGGCAATTGGAGGATTTGGTGCCTTCGAACCGGCTGATCCATTCAACTCGACTGGAGGTTCCAGTACTGGAGCTATTGGCTCAGAAGGTTCTTATGAATTTGAATTCACGGTTTTTGGTGCTACAGATACAGATTTCTACCAGGTTCATCTTGAAAAAGGAGATGTTTTTGGTGCTGCCATTGATGTTTCTGGAGGGCCAAGAGTTGAGATCTACAATTCAAAAGGAGAATTGGAGAAAGGTGTTAATGGCTTCGGTAGTTTTGCAGTAGATGAGAGTCCACTACCTATAGATGGAAATGGAGTAATCGACTATGTAGTTGAAAGAAATGGAGACTATACGGTTGGTGTAAGCGGTGGATTTGGTGATTATAAATTGACCTTAGGTGTTTATAAGCCTGAGTTTGAAAGAGAAAAGCGTCGCGTTCAGGTGGTTTGGCTGGACTATAATGGAGGTCCCGTGAGTAAGGAACCCTGGTTTGGCTTCCCTTTCATAACTGATCATACTCCATTCCGCGATTTCTTGCCAAATCTTGGATTGCCTAATTCTGATGCAGACGTTAGAAGAATCACTCGTAAAATTACAGCTGATGTAAGAGATACTTATTACAATGAGTTGAGGGATTCCCATGTAAACAGAAATTTAGGTGTAGTAGTATTGGGTAATGATGGAACAGGTGCTCCTAATCCTTTAGATGCATTGATCGCTTCTGAAAGCTTTAGCATTTTAGGATTAACGTTTGAGGTAAGTGAAATTGAAATTTCAGGTACTATTAACGAAGCCTTCATCAGTACAATTGGTATTGCTTCTGAAATTGATCCAGGAAACTATTCTGTATATGATGATGCATTAGTACTATGTGATGTCCTTACTGGTCCATTTACAGGTACAAATGCAAACAATACATTCCGTTTGAATGACGTAATCTTGGCACCAGGTAAAACAATGGAAGATCTGGCGGTTACTGTTTTTGCGAATGTAACTGCTCACGAAGGAGGGCACTACCTCGGCAACTTCCACACAGATGGATTGAATGATCATTCTGGTATCATGGATGAAGGGCCTGGTGGTTTGTTCAACCTGGCAGGTATTGGACCAAGCGGAGTATTCGGAGCTACAGATCAAATTGATGTAACTTTCATTGATGAAGATTACTCTTCCTTAGAAGGATTTGATGGTGGCAATAATACAACTGTTAATACTGCATTTGGGCTGTCCTACTTCCCATTCGCAAGATATTATGATGCTCCACAAATGCCAGTTGAACTTGCTTCTCAGCTTAATCCAAGACAGTTTGCTTCTGAAACATTGTTAAATCAAAGTGTGCCTAACTCTCTTTTAGTAGATGGAGTTGCCACAATTGAATTCAAGACTTCTGAAGACTCTGATGCTATTATTGAGCTTTATGACCTGGCAGGAAACAAAGTTGGAAAGATATTCGAAGGAGCAGTAAAAGGCGGTGAGTCTAACATTGTTACGCTAAATGCTGGTGATTTTAATCTTAAGCCTGGAGTTTATGTGTACAAACTAGATACTCCTACTGGTAGTAAGCATAGAAAAATCGTAGTTAAAGAATAGGTCCATAGGCATAAACCCTGATGTAACAAGCCAAAAGGCTATCATCATAAAGCCAGTGAAGATTCCTTCACTGGCTTTTTTCTTTAAATGAAAAACTACCTCCTACGACAGTTGTCAAGTTTGAAGAGTAAGCCATTTGGGATTTTTATGTTTTAAAAAAAGGGAAAAAAAATTCGAAAGCTGTTAAGTTCAAATTCATGTTCAAGAATCAAATACAAGCGTACAGCTGTTTTGAGCCCGGATTTGAAATAGGTGTTTGAACTTATGAAAGATCATGAAAGTAATTCTTCATAGGATCCTTTTTTAAGAACCAGTACAATATTACGGATATAAAATAAATAACAGTGTTACATCTAATGATAATCTACCTATATGGCATCCATATTTCCCGAGATAAATATATTTATTTATTAAATGCGAAAGGGGCTGATATATATCAGCCCCTTTCGCGATTATGGGTAAAATCTTGTTTTTCTAATTGTTAAATCCGTTGCCTTGTTCGCCTTGCTTTTGGTCGCTGTTACGTATTTTGTTACGACGACCCTGCTGTTGAGAGAAATCCAGTTTTCCAAAGCGGTAGCTGAAGTTAACCCCAAAGGACTGTAATGGATAGAGGAAATCACTTCTTTGGTTGAACGTAGGTCCTTCAAGTTCACTACTGAAGCTCAAGTACTTTTGGAAAGGTTGAACAGCATTTAGTCCGATACTGGCCTTTTTATCCAGAATATCCTTTTTTACTCCAAAGCTATAAATAGAAAAGGAAGGATTAAGACCTTGTAAGGTAGCCCTTGGAGAGTTCCAGAATCCAAACATCTCAACTTTGAATCCTTTTTTCAGGGTAAGTGTTGAATTCAGGGTAACGAAATACTGAATGGCTTCATTGTTTAATACTTCTCCATTTACTATTCCAGAAGCATTGTAGGTACGAAGGTTGAATCCTCCTCTAACTGTCCAGATTTTTTTAACAGTAACAGAGCCAAATATGTTGGTTCCCCAAGAGCGATCCTTACCAATATTTTGGAAACTGGTAACGGAAACCCCGGAAGGATCAATTGTCAAAATGGATTCGATTACATCACGTGTCTCACGGTAGAAGACAGCTGCACTCAGGGTAACTCCTTTCATTAAAGTGAAATAGGAGATCTCATACTGATCACTGAGTTCCGGATCCAGTTCAGGATTACCTCTTACGATGTTCCGGGTATCACTATTGTTGGTGAATGGATTTACATAAAACAAACTCGGACGCTGGATTCTTTGGTTGAAGCTCAGTTTGAGGGTATTAAAACCTTTTACTTTGTAAGAAAGAATCACGCTCGGGAGGAGGTTGTCATATTCGTTGGAGAAAGGTAGCTCATTTTGCTGGAAAGATCCCTCTATAGAAGTTCTTTCATATCGGGTTCCAGCTATCAAACTTGTCTTTTTTCCAAAGTTTAAATTCAAAGATGCATAACCGGCATATACGTTCTGTTTGTAGTCAAAGAGATTGCTTCGGTTTGCGTCCAGGAAAAAATCATTGGCATCAGCATCAAAAACTTCATATTCATATTCTGAATCGATGTCTCTGAAAATACTTTTTACACCCAGTTCCAACTTTCCTTTTTTATTTTTGAAGGGCTGAACAAAGTCTGCCTGGTAAGTCAATTCGAGATTATCTCCATCATTGACACTTCTTTCCCTCAAAAAGAGATCTACATCATCAGATAGCCTTTCCAGGTCTATATCCTGGTCATTATCTCCTTTGCTCAACTGGAAACCGAAAGTTAGTTCCTTTTCTTTGTTCTCCTTAAATTTCTTGGTGTAATCCGTGTTCCAATCAAAGCCACTGAATAGAGAGCCCGTAATCTGGTTCTGTCTATACGCTTGATTGATATTGAAAATCGGATCGATAAAGGTCGCATCCTGGAAACCATCCCGATCAAATGTGAATCCTCGTACACGGAAGTTTGAATTGATACTATTCAGGGCATTGAAGTCATAGAAAAGTCCGGCACGCCCTCCGAAGCCCGTACGCGTCGACTCCGTGTTTCCATTCTGTTCTAGGGTTCTTACCTGGTTATCGATGAAATCTTCCCTGAAATAGCTACTAGGGCCGTCTATGGGCCAGGAATAGTCTACAGAGCCTCCCATATTAAACCCAAAGCGACCTTTGTTGAGGTTCATGTTGAGGGTACCCCGATTTTGTCTGTTACCCAAAGAACCACTTACATTTCCACTTACTCCTTCTACTTTCTTTTTCTTGGTAATGATATTGATGATCCCGCCAGTTCCTTCTGCATCGTATTTTGCTCCGGGAGTGGTAATTACCTCGACACTTTTGATTTCATCTGCAGGAATCATCTTCAGGGCATCTGCCACATTATTAGAAAACATACCAGAAGGCTTTCCATTTATGAGGATTTGCAGATTTCTACTTCCACGTAAAGAGACATTTCCATTTATATCAACATTGAGAAGGGGTACTTTCCGCAAAACTTCTGTGGCATCGCCCCCCGTAGTAGTTACATCCAGTTCGGCATTGTAGACGATTTTGTCAATTTTATTTTCTATCAGAGACTTTTCGGCAACAATATCCACTGATTCCAATTCAAGGGCTTTGGAAACCAGGTCCACTTTCCCTAAATCCATATCTGGTTTCTCTGGGGTAAGTTTAATGTCTTTTATTATTTTGGTTTCATATCCCAGAAAGCTGATGTGCAACTCGTATTTACCGGGATTGATATTGCTGAGTTTAAATTTACCGTTGGATTCACTCAGGCCTCCATTTACGGTTTTGTCTCTTCCAGCTCTTTTTAGGGAAATAGTGGCGAATTCTAATACAGATTTACTACTTGAATCTTGCAATACACCCGTAATCTTTCCGGTGATTTTTGGCGCCCCACCTCCCGGTCTGCCACCGCCTGCACCAGGAAATTGTGCAAGGAGAAAACTACAACTACAAATGAGAATGATAAAGGATACTACTTTCTTCATATTGATTAGATCAGTTATGCGTATGTCTCTGATTAGTCTCGCAAATTTAAATTTGCTTACAGTGAGAAACTCTGTAGACTTCGAAAGTTTCTTTCCTTTCGACTAGTACCTATTCTAGTCCTGCCAATGCCTGAATTTGATCGGCAAGGAAAAATGAGTTTCTCTGTGTAAAGAGTAGATAGCTGATCAGGAGGTTGGAGAAAGTATAAAAATCAGACTTCTTTTTTTGAGGAAAAGCCATGGAGATTCTGCTCTGCGAAGCTTTTGGGGAAATGTTCCAGCCCTGGAAAACCTAAGGGAATATCTCGACCATCATGTGGAATGTAATTAGTTTTCCAAATGTAATCCCAGATTGCCAGTGTGAGCCCAAAGTTGACACCCGCTCTGCGTTCTTCCGGGAGATGATAGGAGTGGTGCCAGATGTGCATCTCCGGGCTGTTGAAAAGGTATTTCATGTAGGGGCCGAGGAGAAAGGCTCCAACGATAGCAGAAGCAGCAATGACTCCCAGTGTTAGACCGAATGAAAGAGAATAATCAGTAGTGAGGAGAAAGGTGGCAATTAGTCCAGCTACAATACCTCCGGTAATTTTTCCATCCAGTCGGATGTTTGCGTGATTGTAATGCCCCCAGGCCAGGGTAAAGATGTGAATGAGAAAGAAGTCGTGCAGGCCTATGCCCAACAGTGCTAGCGGAATGTATTCCAAGCTGCGGTAGACCACATTTTCCATCCAGTGATAACGGAGGTGAGCTGCAAATCCCATTTGCTCTACGCTATGATGAACCTTGTGAAACTCCCATAGGGTAGGGGACTTATGCAAAAGCCGGTGGACCCACCATTGAATAAAATCCCGAACGAGGAAACCCGTCAGCAAGACCGCCCAATATGGCCAGTATTGCATAGGATTAGAAGCTTGAAGATCAAAACCGGTCAGAGATTGAATGCCATTGTTAAAGAGACGGACAATCACCTCAGAAGAAGCATTGTAAATAATCAAGGAGAAGAGAAAGAAATTGAAAAACATATAGAAAAAGTCCAGCCAGAAATCTTTACGAAATCTTGCCTGATCTTCTCTCCAGGGACGCTTCAACTCCAGTAGAAAAAATATACCCGACACCAATACCAGCATCCAGAAATAATTTTTCCAGAAAGGGCTCACTTGGAAAGTGATCTCTCTCCAGAGATAATCTGCGTAGCCTTTGTAAGCATTGATAAATATGTCGAGGTAGTTGGTCATTATAAAACGTGTTTGTGTGTTGGCGTTTTAGCGTGTTGGCGTACTAATCAGTCCAGAACTTCAATTCTGGCACCCTAATACTCCAACACTCCAACACGTTTCACTCTATTACATACCATTCATCCACTTCCAATGTTTTGCGGCGGCCTTCTTTCTTGGGAGCGTAATAACTGGCTAGATAGTCCAGAATTTTACCTTCCATAGGTCCCAGGTCATGTAATTTCTGGGTTTCCTGCATCCAACGGATCATTTCTTCCCAACCTTCCCGAGTCGCACGATTCTGTAGGATGAGTTTGCTGGAATGACAGCCCAGACAGTTGGCTTTGACGATGCGATAATCCCCTTCTGCTACAAAACCCGTCATTACATCGATCCCATCTACCACTTCTTCTCCCGTAATAGTTTTCTCCTCTTTCTTTTCATTCGCGGAAGAAGAGTCCATACAAGCCGAAAGAACTAGAAGTCCGAATACAGCAGTAAGTACGTATTTTTTGAAGTTGCGGAAAGTAACTTGAGTTACAGTTTGCATACTTTTCGATTCAAGCTTCATTCCTATACTACTTTGATTGCAATGCGATGACAGGCATTGTTAAGGTAACCTTTGGGATTCCAACCCGGGAGCACCATGGGTTGTTTTTGGCCGTTAGAATCAGTGGCTCGCGCCCATACTTCATAATAGCCTTTGCCAGGGAATTTAATGTTGCTGGACCAGGCTTGCCATGCAAGACGGTTAGCTGGTTTTTCTAAATTTACTTTTTTCCAGCTGGCGCCGAAATCAATGGATATTTCCATGTTGGATACTTCCAAATCACCTGCCCAGGCTTTTCCCCTTACTTCCAGACTTTTCCCCAAAGTGAGCATACCTCCGCTTTTGGGATAAGTAATCAAGGATTTGACAGGCATGGATTCGATGATGCACATATCCTCATCTGCAACTTTAGCACCGGGAGCTACCGGTTTACAGGGAACGCGGTAGGAACTTCCTCCCATTTTGGGTCCATCGTGGACTTTATTTCGAATCACAATTTTCTCCAGCCATTTTCCAGAAGTAGAAGCTGGCCAACCTCCAAATACCAGTCGAAGGGGATAGCCATTCATCAAAGGCAGATCTTCTCCATTTATGGCCCAGGCAATCAGGGATTCATCTTCCATGGCTTTGGACATGGGGACACCTCTGGAAATAGGTTTTTTATCAGGATCACCACTTAAATGCGTGTCCTTGCCATAGTATCCGATGTAAACGGCATCAGATTTTACTCCTACATCTGCCAGCACATCCTTTAGTCTCACTCCAGTCCATCTAGGGCAACCTACTGCTCCTGTGCTCCATTGATTTCCTTTTGCGGGTGGATTAAATTCTGATCTTCCATTTCCCCCGCATTCAAGGGTCAATTGGTAGGTATAATTTTTGAATTTGCTTTTCAACTCTTCCAAAGAGTAAGATTTCTTACTAGCGGCTGCCTCTCCTTCTATGCTTAAAGTCCAGCTTTTGGGATCAATATCTTTTGGAGGAATCCCATTATTACGAACGAAAAGAACATCTGCAGGGGTAATCAGCGGATCAAGTAGGTGCGGAGGAGTTTCCGCATTTACGGGTCTATCATTCAGTACTGTCAAGCCAGAATGCTTACCGGGAATTTCCCCTTCATCGAGCAAAGCCTGTGGAATCAGACCTTTGGGGAAATTTTTAGCAAACACCATTTCGGCTCCTAATAAAGAGCCTAGAAATGCAGCCGTACTTTTTTTGAGAAATCCTCTTCTGTCTTTGGAAGGATCTTGAGGCATGAGTAGTAAATTAATTTTTCCATTTGGTTGGCTAAAGAGGCTTATAGCTTATTTAGCACATAGATCAAGCTCCAAATTAGTTCATGTTGATCCCTATAGCAAGAAAAAGAAGATGAGTTTTGTCTCTCCTACTTTCTGAGGAATCGCACAAGCATGAGGAATAGGGCAGCCAGTAGAAAAAATCCTAATACCCAGTACCAATTGGGACGATTTTCTTCTATCTCAATCGCCGAACTATCGCCCATAATTACCAGTCCTGCCCAGTATTCTGGGGCCAAAGTTCTCCCATTAGCTTTTTCCAAATAGGCTAACTTGGCTCTCTGCAATGCAAGGTCTTTATCAACTCCAGCCAGAATTTCTTGATAAAAGAGTTCCGTAATCTCAGCACTGGATTTTTCATCAATTTTCCATAAAGCGGTAAGGATACTTTCACTACCAGCATAATTGAAGGCGTGGGCCATAGAAATCATCCCTTCTCCTGCCTGATAAGCGGGCTTTCCCGTTTCGCAAGCTGTCAGAAGTGCCAAATGAGAATTTAGGTTGTAGCTATAAATCTCATAAGCATGAAGGTAATTGTCATCTGTCAATTCTTTTCCTTCTACATTTTTGGCAAAAACCAGTCGGGATAATTCCGGATTGAGATTGTCTGATTCGGCATGAGTTCCGATATGGATAATCTTATGCCCATTTGCCTGATTGCGAAAGGTTGATTTGGTGGATTCTTCCAGTAGGAAGGCTTTGCCTCCAGCAGACTCTCGCATCAATTTGGTAAGGTCCAGAATAAAGGGCTGAGGCAACATGCGGAGGTAGCCCTGGTCTAAACTTAAAGAATCCTGAATACGACTCAAATAGGTTTCTTTCATTTCATCCGAAAAGCCGGGTGCGAAGGCTATATAATTTTCATTGTATTGTACTAGCTCTTCGGATTCTTTTACCAAAAAAAGGGAGAAATTATAGGAAATGGCATACTGCGATAATAAACTCTTTTCAGAAAGCTCAGTGAAATTCTGGATACGTTCTTTAGTGAGCAGATCAAAACTCAAATTAAAGAGTTCACGATCGGGTATGATAACTACTTTTTCATTCAGGATTTCATCTTCGAAAGGCGCCCAAAGTTGCTGATATAAGGTATGCATGATTTCTCCTGCCTCATCTGGGTCAGAAGGGAAATTGGAAAGTTCAGCGATGAGTTGATCCTTAGAGGTATAATCGAGTTGATACAGACGCCTTAAATCCTTACTGAGTATCATCACGAATAACTGTTCCTCAATGAAAAAATACCTAAGGGCTGTGGTAGCCTGTGGAAGGTTTTCCTGAATATCCAACAAGGTCGAATTCTGTGTGCCAAATCGAACCTCATAGTATTTCGGATACTCTTTTTGCAACATCTTCAGGTATTCCTCCCATTCTTTACTCAAGCTCACAAAGCTGCTGAAGGTTTGTTTTTGCTCAGTATCTTCAAGCGTGCTTGCTTCAATGTATTGATCCAGACGACCTTTGATTTCTCTTTCCTGCTCTAGTACTGAGTTAGGAATCCCTCCGAACTGAATATCCTTGTTTTGGCTAAGCCTTTCCCGAATACGGCTGTAAAGGCTTATTTCGTGCAGATTTATCAAGAGGTCGATATAGTTCTGATCTTTGCTTTGAAGGAAATAATCGTAAGCTACTTGTTTGTAAAATTCATAGAAGTCCTGATTATTGATCATCAGAACTCGAATATCATCCTCGCTGGCTACAAATGCCTTTCTCCTGTCCAATATATCAAGTCCTCTGTCCAGATCTTTAAGGATAGATTTCAGGAATTTGAGGTCTTTTTCTTCTTTTAGGACATATCTTATTTTCGACTTCAACAAAAGGAGTGCAGGAAGGCGATATTCTACCTGAACAGAATCCAAAAAAGATTCCGGCTGGATATTCTGGCTCTCAATGATCTTGAGACTTTCCTCGCTTAGCTTTAGAGCTTCCTGATAATCCCCCAGTAAATAATGTATATCTGCCAGATTCCAACTTAGCTGAAAGGTCATCAAAGATTCATCACCCAATCGTTTCTTTGCAAAATCATAGCCTTTTCTTGCAGATGATAGTGCTTTCTCCCGTTTTCCTTGCTGTGCATAAAAGGTAGAGGCCTCAATAAAAAAACCCAGAACTATTTCATCATAATCTCCTTGAAATGCTTCTTCCAGCAGGGCTTCCGCTTTTTCATAATAAGCTGTAGCCTTATCGTATTTTTTTTGGGATTTAAATACGTCTGCCCGATGTTGATGAGCGTCTGCATACCAATAGATAAACCTGCCAGGAATTCGATCAATAAAGGCAATCGCACTATCGAGGTGCTGAGCTGCAATTTCATAATCTCTTAGGTACAATTCTGATTGACCCAGTAACACCAAAGATTTGAATTGCTCGGGGCTATCGGGAGGAAGATTTTGTTTTTTCTGTCGAGCGGAAAACTGGATCAGATCATAACTCTTTTTGTAGTTGCCCAGGTCTTTGTAAATCGAGGCCAGGTTATCAATGGCCTGGTACATGAATTCCTGAGCTTTCTGTTTCTGTATCCCGCTTTCTACGGTAGGTATGTATTTCTCTAAACTTTGAATACAGGATTTCATGGCCTCCATAGATTCCGTGGGCTTTCCTTCCATGCTCAGAATTGCCGCAATATTATTGTTGAGAATAGCCGGGCGATAATAAAGATTGCGGGGCGTCTCCTCCATTTCATCCAGGGTTTCCAGTGCCTTATTGTAGAAATATTGAGCACTATCCAGTTGGGAAGCATACCACATACTTCCTCCTAAAGAATTATAAATAATTTGAAGGCTTTCTTTTTTGGTTTTGGGATCTGAAAGGTATTGACGTAAAGCTTCGTGATAATATTTAGAAGCATTGCTTAAATCTCCAAGACGCGAGGAATAAGTCCCCATATTTGCATAGACAAGCCCGTAGTTTTCACCCCTGGCTTCTTTCCACTTTTCGGTATAGGCTAAAGCAGTCTTATTTTGCTCAAAAGCCTCTGAGGTTTTGCCAATGATCTCAAAAAATGAGCTGCTCTCCAACCAGGCCTGCCTTAGCACGGAAGCATCTTGAGTAGAAGACTCCAGACGACGAACAAAGTCCAGACAATCCGCGGCTGCTGCATCAGCATCTTTCGACAACAAACCTACTCTTCCTACATAAGGAGGATAATAGGAAAGGGAATCGAAATTTTTTTCTTCCCAATAATGAGAGATTTGTTCTCCAAGTAGCTGTTCGGCGAGAGAAGAATTTTTTTCTCCAAGCGCTTCTTCCAGGGCTTTCAACCAGGGACCATTTTGTCCAGATAAAAAGCAGGAGAAGAGAATTAGGCTCAGAGATGAAAGTAGGAATCTTTTCACGGGCTATTGGCTCAGTTTTTCAAGTAGTTCTTCTTTTTCCGGGTGATTGCTTTTCTCTAGAAATTCTTTGGCTTTATCTAAATCACCTGCTTTCAAATAAGCAAGTCCTAAGTACCAAAAGCTTTCCTGCTGAAAACTGCTTTCCTCTATTGGAAATATATTTTTCAGATAGTTGATTGCTTTTACTGGTTCAGCATTTGCCAGATGCGCCGCTCCGAGGAAATAGTTCAAACTATCGTTTTTGGGATTGTTTTGATACAACTTTTCCCAGCTCCCAATAGCTTCCTCATATTTTCCTTCCTTATAGGCAACCATGGCTTTATTAAATTCATAATTAATACCACTACTCATGCTCGTAATGAGGCCCGGGTCTGCCTGAAAATAGCTGGCAAATAATTTCTCATGCTGCTTGCCCCCATTTTGTAGGCTGAAAATACCGATAAGAACTAATATGCCTATAGCTGCAGCAAATAGGTATCGTTTTAAGGGAAAGGGAGTATTCAATTTCCTGATTTTTCCCTCACCTCCTTCCAAATCTGTATGAAATCTATCCATACTTTCCTGTAAAGTATGGATTTCACTGCTTAGGATTAAGGTCCTGAGTCCCTCTGTCTGCTCAGCAAGTATTTTATCCTCCCTCAAATCGGCTTCAAATGCGGCTTTTTCAGATTCCTTCATTTGGTTCAGCAAATAGGACTCAATCCGTTCAAAGGCTTCCTGGCTTAGGTCGGTATGAAAATCGGGTTTAAGCATGAGCATTACTTTCTTGGTGGGCCAATTCTCTCAATTTTTGCATACAACGGTATTTTTTATTGCGTACCGATGCAGCACCTATTCCCAGTTCGTCCGAAATCTCTTTTAGAGACTTTTTCTCGAAGTAAAAGCGATTGAGTAAAGATCTGCAATCAACCCCCAAACGTGAATAAGCGGTCAAGGTGTTTTTCATATGCGGATTTTCCTCCTCTTCGGGAATATCTGCATGCTGCCTTTCGAGGTCAATTTCCTTCTCTACAGAGACCGTTTTTTTGAAACGGGAGGAGCGAAGAAAGTCTGTCCACTTATTTCGAGCAATGGTGTACAAGTATCCATCCAGAGCAGTTTCTCCTTTTGGAAGGAACTTACCCAGCTTCACATTCTTCCACATCGCCAGAAAAGCTTCCTGAAAGATGTCTTTGGCTTGAGGAGAACTCCCCTGATTCTTCAGGATGTATTGCTCTACTTTGGGATAATTTTTTTGGTATAGATGCTTCAAAACAAGATCATCGTTACGCTTGATAGCTTGTATGATTTCTTCTTGCCCAAGTAAGCTGGTATGATTCGTCAACTCTTTCTGCATCTATGCGCCATAGGATTACAGAAAGATAAGGCTTTTTTAAATGACAGCGCAAATAATGTCGCGAATCTCAGACTATATTTTTAGGCAAATTTATCCTTTTGGTATCAATAGAGTAGGCTAAACCGAGAGTCTATGAAGGCTCACCCTTTCTATTGTTTCAGTACTTTAGCAATTCCTACAAATTTTTCTTCCTTTTTGAAACTAAGTAGATAGAGTTGAGGTGGAAGCCCTTCAAGAGACAGACTATTTCGACTATTTTCTAGTCTCAATTTTCTCATCAGTTGTCCCTGCATATTCCTTAATTCAACCTCATCGCTTTTATTTCTATCAGCCAGCTCAATGAAAATTTGATTCTTTGCTGGATTGGGATAAAACCTAATTCCTAATGCTTCCAAATCTTCAATTCCTGTAGATGTTGAAGTCGTGGCCTCTTCTGTAGGGGGATTAAAGAGTTGGTAAAGGGCATGATTGCCGGTTTCTAAATTTTTATTGTATTCAAAAAGTCGGAAATGATAGCTTTTATTTGGGTCTAAGGACGTAAGGGTAACACTATTTCCATTTCCATTATAGGCTACATAATTTCCCTCCCCCAAATCCTCACCTTGTCCAAAATCTGCATCTGCCATATAGTCTGTCCCATCCAGTGGGAATTTCATAACGGCAGAACCCTCTTTCACCAGCAAGACCCGATTCTCCCCATCTCCGGAATCCCAACTTACCGTCAAAGAAGTATTTCCATCTCCGGAAAAGACCATATTACTTCCATTTTGGAGAGGGTTTTTGAGGAGATCATGATTGGGGAAACTACTGGTTTGAGAGATACAGTTCCAGGGAAGGCCATCCAGAGCGACCCAAAAATTATTAGCATTTGCGTCTATAATTCGCTTGTTAAGAATAATGGCCCATGTATAACCGTTCATAGTTCTGGCCCAAATGCTTGCTGTACCATCTAGTGCACCTGTATGCCACCAGTTGCCAGCACTATTGACCGACCATCCTTGTGCGTAAAAGTTGTTGTGTGTACTTGGGGTGGTCATATTGGAGATGGACAAAGCATTGATGAGGTCGGGCTTGGTTTGGAAACCATCAACGGCTACCAACAAACGAACCAGGTCTCTGGCACTTGCAATCCAGCCTCCGTGGGCATCCATGGCTTCGAGGTTCCAACCTCCGTACTCCCAGGGTACACGGGTATTATTTCCATATATATCCAGAGAATTGTATCCATTTCCTTCATATTCGCCTTCTCTTTCCCTTTTGTCGTCCAACATATTCTTGCCAATGTACATATCATGGGCACCAATAGGAGTGAGCATGCGATCCTTTACATATTGCTCGTATGATTTCCCGGATACTTCTTCAATCACCAATCCCAGCACCAGATACCCAATATTGGAATAGGCATATGCTGTGCCTGGAGTAAAGTTCAGCCCTTTCTCCATCAGAAATCGGATCAAGCTAGTTTCAGAAACGGGATTGGAGGTTCCCAAAGAAGAAGAAACATGGAGGGGGAATCCAATGGGATCACAATGTGAAGGATCCCATCCGTAGGGACTTGCTGCTCCCGTTATGCAATCAAGGCTTCTATCCCATCCACCGCTATGCTCCAATAATTGCTGCACCGTGATATCAAATATCCGATTATCACTGACAGTAGCGGCGTTGATTTCTGTATTATTCGCGAGGATACCGTCTGGGCCGAAAACTTTATCCGAATAATTGAGCAAACCATCCTCGATCAATTTATTGACTGCTATGGAGGTAATAGGTTTGGAAATACTGGCAATTCGAAACATATGGTAGGGCTGCGTTTCCTCTGTTTTCGCCAAATCCGCATGACCAAAAGACCGCATATACACCAATTTCCCATCCTTTGACATGGCAAAAGTTACACTCGGGATATCATAGGTTGCCATAAACTGATCTACCAGGATATCGCAACTTGACATGCCGGGTACGGGTATTCCCGTTTGTGTATAACCGAGCAGGGCGCTCAGCATGAGTAAGGTAAAAGTTAATCTTTTCATTATCTGTCTTTACCCTACATCGAAAAGGGGGAGAGGATGTCATCCAAACGTGTTAGCGGGTTGGGGTGTGTTAGGGTGTTATCGTAGGGATTTTCCCAATCGAAAAGATCTCAACACCCTTACACACTCCCAACCTACCACGTCTTTAAAATTCTCTCCCAAATATAAAATGCACCTGTCCTCCGGACTTGATACCAGAAGGATCTGTATCAAATCCATAGCCCCAATCCAATCCCAGAAGACCAATCATTGGGACTTGCATACGGAGACCGAAGCCGGCGCTGCGTTTGAAGTCTGAGAGACTAAAGTTGCTGAATCCTTCAGAGGCACTTCCCATTTCTGCAAAACCTAGTACCCAGATAGGAAATTGTGGGCTTAGTTCGATGGGATGTCTGACTTCGAAAGAAAGTCGATTGAATAAAGTGAAATAGGAGCCGTCATTGTCGAAGACCTGAGCTTTATATCCGCGTAAGGGAATAGGATCGATACCGCGAATCCCTCCATTGTTTGCATTAAGAATACCTGCTCCTCCTAACACAAAACGTTCGAAAGGAGATACACCCAAGGCAGCATTATATGCACCCAAATATCCGGCATCCCAGCGACCTTGTAGTACCAGCTTGCCAATCGGATTAAGAAACCACTGGCTTTTAATACGGATCTTGTAGTACTCCAGGAATTTAAATTTCTCTGCAGCTCCCATGTTTTCATAATCCTTTTCCTCTCCAAAAAGAGAGTAGGGGGGCGTAAATTCTGCCGAAATTTCATTGAATGAACCAGAGCTTGGAAACATGGGATGATCCAGGCTATTTCTGGTAAAGGTCTGGTTGAGGGTAATTGAATTGACGAAAGCAGAAGGCTCTCCTTCAAATTCCGGATAGAACAGACCGGGATTTAGGATATCGTAGTTGCGATAAGAAAGAGAAGTACGGGATTGGGTATAGTCATCTGGGAAATTCAGGAAGGTTCCATAATCTACGGATGCAGCAAAGCTTCTCGTTCTGAAAAGATCGGTATTTCCATCATCTCCGCTAATTTCACTTTCGAAATTGTAATAGTTGAGACCTACTCCAAAGGAATTTGGTTTTTTCCCTCCTAGCCAGGGTTCGAGAAAGTTTATGCTAAAATTATTGCTTCTTCCAGTACTCTGAAAAGCCAGATTTAACTGTTGCCCATCTCCACCAGGAATGGGATTCCAGGCTTTGGGATTGAATAGTCTTTTGGTCGAAAAATTATTCAAAGTCAATTGAAGCGTCCCCACCAGACCCCCGCCTGTAACATTCCCATCCGAATCCGTACTTCTCGGGCTCCATCCACCTGAAAGTTGAATCCGGTCGGAGGGTTTTTCTGCCAGCTTATATTCTAAATCGACCGTACCGGTTTCAGCATTAGGAGTTGGAATGATATCCATGGTTTCTGGATCGAAGTAGTTCATGGCAATAAGTTCTCGCTGGCTTCGGATCAGGTCATTTCTCCGGAAAATATGGCCAGGCTGGGTACGCAAAGAACGCATTATGACCTCGTCACTGGTTTTGGTATTCCCCGTCAGGGTAATCTTTCCTATGGTAGTCGGTGCTCCTTCCTGAATACGCAGATCCAAATCAATTGAATCTCCGCGAATTCCACTTTCAATGGGATCAATCCTGAAAAATAAATGTCCATTGTCCAGATAAAGTGAGCTCAGGCCTGGATGTTTGAGTCCTCCATAAATCCTTTCCTGCAAGAGAGCATCACTATATATATCCCCATTATTAATACCCAAGGCCAGATTGAGGATAGAATCTGAATAGGTATAATTGCCGATAAAACGGATATTTCTATGGTAAAAACGCCTTCCTTCTTCCAACTCAAGATAAAGGCTAATATGCCCGGATTTATTAATCGCTACAGAATCCGAAACTATTTCAATATCCCGAAAACCTTTGTTTCGATAGAAGGCCAGAATTTCATTCCTTGCAATATCCAGTGCTTGTTCTGTGAATTTTGATTTCTTCCAGAATCTTAGAGCTGTCTTTTTGGGTAAAGATTTTAGGGGCTTCCGAAGTTCTGACTGGCTAAAATTTTCGTTTCCGCTTAAATGGATGGCTTCTATTTTTGTTTTGGGACCTTTTTTTACTTCGAAGCTCAAAACGATGCCACTTTTCAGGATGGGATCGGCCTTTTGTGTGACGAGGATTTCCGAACGGTAGTAGCCCTTTTCGATTAAGTAATTTCTGATGATGCGTTTGGCTTTTACCATTTTTGCGGGACTAAATAAGGCTCCATTTACTAAGCCCATTTTATCCTGCAAATCTTCCATCTGTCTTTTCTTAAGACCTGTAATCTTAAAACCACTTACTCTGGCTCTTTCAATAAGCACAAGTTTGAGGTAAATATCATTTCCGTCAATGCGATCTTTTTGTATCTGAACATCCTCAAAAAGATCGGAAGCATAGAGACGTTTTATGGCATCAGAAATTTGAAAGCCTGGGACAGTAATTTGCATTCCTTCAGCTAAGCCGCTGAGGTTGATGATCTGCTCCGGATGGGCAGAACGAGCGCCAATGATTTCAAGTGATTTTAGGTGAAAGCTTTGACTTTCAGTGTTTAGGGATTGTGCATACGTGCTTGCCAGGATAAGGCTAAGCAAGAATAGACTGATAACTTTTTTCACACATTCTTAATTAGGATCTATACATCTTTTATATTGAAAAGTCCGAGAATGATTGAAAATCGTTGCATCGATAGGGTAGATTATGATAACCTTAACATTTAATGTCTTAAACGCGACCCAAAATTTTTGTCCTTCACCTAAAAATTAGATTAAATACCTATTTGATATTTTTGTATTATTCTTTTCAGTATTGCCCTTCTGAATAATTTATTCTTGGGTATTTTAGTGTTCGAAAAATTTAGATGCAAAGAACATCTGCTCGAAAATCAAGCAAATCAGGAAAAAATACTTGCTAGGATTGAGTGCTATAGGTTGTTTGCTGATAATTAACCAGATCTTACTGAAGAGATTTTGAATGATCCTGAAGTGCTTTCTAAGCCTCTTATCATCGTGCTGGCCGCAAATGCCAGAGAGGAAGATAGAAGAAGATGGGTGGAAGCGGAGAGGGTTGACTTTTTATCCAAGCTGGTAAAAGGAGACGAAATCGAACAATTGATTCGAAGGATAGGAGAGAAAATCAGGTCGAGGGTATAGACTTACTTTAGCAAGTCCCTTTCGTAAGCTGCCTTTACCAGGCCCGCAGAATTTTTAGCATTCAACTTTCTCAGAAGGCTTTTTCGATGGGAAATTACCGTTGAAGGGCTGATGAAAAGTTTTTCCGCGATTTCTTCAGTTGTATATTCTTCAACAATTAGTGCAAGAACATCCTTTTCGCGGCGGGTAATCTTTGGGCCCTGGTCATACTTTTGACTTTGATTATTTTGGGGCGACATACTTGCAACCAATTGATGGGTCACTTCCTTGCTGTAATAGGAATTGCCCATAGCAACATGACGGATAGCCTCTATCAATTCTTTTTTACCAGTATTTTTCAATAAATAGCCTTTGGAACCCGCACGGATCATTTTGGTAATAATTCCTGGTTCATGGTGCATGGTTAAGGCAATAATGGGAATCTCTGGATACTTTTGACAGATCTGCTGACAGAGGGCAACCCCATCAATATCGGGTAAATTTACATCCAGGAGGATCAGATGTATTTCTTCTTCAGATTCCAGGATGTCCAATGCAGTGCGGGCATCAAGGGCATGATGAAGCAACCTTAGATCAGCTTCGCTCGAAAGAAGGGCTTTTATCCCATCCACGAGTACCAAATGATCATCAACAATAAGTATGTTTAGCATAGCTTCTTATAAATTATTACCCTTTGGAAGCAAAGGTATACAAATGTAGATAGAAGTTCCTCTACCGGGTCGACTATCTATATCCAGACTTCCTTTGAGCAATTCTACCCGAGAACGCACATTCATCAAACCAATCCCATCACTTTTACTATTTGAGTCCTGATATCCAATCCCATCATCTTCTACGGTTAGGCTAATCTGATCCGGATCAGTCTGCACCTGCACAATCAATTCATTCGCCTGAGCGTGTTTGACGGTATTTCTCAGAAGTTCCTGGGTTATCCGAAAAATCGAGACCTGGGTACTTTCATCTATTTCTCGATCGATGTGAAGCATACAGCTAATCTGCAAGTCAGTAGATTGCTGAAGGTTGATACACATATCCTGAATAGACTGCTCAAGGCCATACCTACTAATGGTTCCCGGCATAAGGTTGTGGGAAATCTCACGTATTTCCTGACAGGCTTCATCCAGCATGCGTTCTGCTTTTTGATGGAGTTCAGAGTCCTGAACTTCTGGTATGTCATTTTGAATAGCTGCCACCAGCATTTTCACTGATGCCAGATGAGAACCCAAGCCATCATGTAATTCTCTGGCCAGACGCTTTCTTTCCAATTCTTCTCCACTTATCATGGATCTCAGGCTCTCAGCTTCCCGTTCTTTTTCGGAAGTTTCCAATTGGGCTTGAAGAAGTTGCCGTCTTTTTCGGTTTCCATATCTAAAGACAATAAAAAGCAATATGAGGAAGCCCACGCTACCTATAAGGAAATAGATTTGAGCATTCTTCTCTAAGAGATCACTTTCATTCTGTTGAATCAGGAGTTCGTTTTGGGTTACCTCATTTTGAAGTTCCAAGTTGCGTCTTTCCTTTTGTTCCGCTTCATATTTCTCTGCGTATTCCTGGATGATATTTGTTTGCTCTGCATTGAAAAGATAATCATCCATCTGTTTAAAGAGGGTATGATACTCGTAAGCAGATTTGTAATTACCCAGCTTTGCATAGGTTTGAGATTTAAGGGCATAGGTTTTTGCTAATCCATTCTCGCTTTTGAGCTCCTGCCCCAATTCTTCTGCACGGGAAAGATGTTTTAGCGCTTTTCTATACTGATTTTCCATCAAGTAGAGATCCCCCAAATTTATACTCAGGTCCATCATCCCAATTTTGTCTTGCCACTGGTGTTTTTCCTGCAAGGCTTCTTCCAATAGTTTTTTTGCAGAGGAATAGTCAGCCTCTGCTTCCAGCAACTTCCCGATGCGGATCTTTAACATATTTTCCTCGGTTGGATCCGAGAGCTTGTTTATATGTATATCAAGTGCTACACGGTAAGCATCGAGGGCACTGGGGCGCTCCTCCTGGGCTTCATAAATCGTCCCTTTGTATTTATAGTATTGAGAAGTTAGGTGAGATAAATTCATGCTTTCCGAGAGTTCAATCCCCTCTTCTGCATATCTTAGTGCTTTTTCCCAGTCTTTTTGCTGGATAAAAAGATCTGTAATATCTGTGGTCAGTGCAGCCTGAAGAAGTTTATTCTTGAGTTCAGAAGCTATTTCCAGCGCCTCAAATAAATACCGCTGTGCCAGCCCATAAGCCCCTTGTTTGAGACATAGGTCTCCTACATGGTGTAATTCACTCACTAAAACTTCTGCTTCTTCACTTTCCCGACTTGCGACCAACAATTTGTCAAAATACAAATGAGCGCTATCGAGTTCCCCAACCGCCATATGAATAGTCGCCAATTGAGTAAGGGCTTCTATACGATATTCTTCACCCTCCAGTTCTTCAGATAGCTGATAAGCTTCCCGCAACGGTGCCAAAGCATTGACAGAACTACTCTGATTGTTCATGGTAGTAGCTATGCCAATGAGTGAATGAAAATAGGTTTCTTTATCCCCTTGACAATTGGCTTCTTTCCCCGCCAGCTGAAAATGATGCAAAGAAGATTCATAAGCTCTTTGGAAATAATAGAGATAGCCAAGTTCCAGATGAATGCGGGCTTCATTTTGCGGATTTTTCCCTGCACTCAATTCCTCAAGACTCAAAAGTTGCGATTCTGCCGCATCGTACTCATTCGAAAAAGGAGCATCTTCAGACCTGTTCAGATGGTAACGGATTTCTTTATACAAATCCCCGCTACTTAGAAGTTCTGATACCTGAATTTCCTTTTTAACAAGATCTTCCTGAGCAAAAAGAGGAGTCAGACAAATGAAAAACAGAATAAAAGCCAGGGCTCCAGATTTGCTTATTACCTGGAGGAAGAGGAAAACTTTTATATGCCTGTTTTTAATCATTAGGTGTTAGAAATGTATCGTAAGGTTGGTTCTCCAATGATCGAGGAGCCTATCCTGATTACTTACAGTCTGCCAGGAATATACACTTTTCAAGATAAGAAAGTGATTGATTCTGTATGCTAAAGCTACCGAATGTCTTCGAAGAGGATCATCCCATCTATCCCCTCTATTTTCCATTCGATTGAAATGGATAAAGCCTAGCCGATAGGCTGCATAAAAGCCAGGAAAAGAGGGTACTTCTACTTTTAGATCTGCATAGGCACCAATACTCCACAAAGGATTATTGAAGGCTGAATTCTCAATAAATTGCTGGAGTGAATCACTAAAAACAGGGACTTGATAGCGACTTGCTAACAATTCACCTCCAATTTCAAAATAGTTGAATCCGGTTTTGAAATCAGTTCCCAACAACAATTGTCTAAAGCTACCTGCATTCTCAAGGGAGCGGGTATCCTCATTATCATCCAGGATCCCTCCATAGCTAAAGCTGAATCCCTGCGTCCAGAAATAGAGGGGATGATATTGAATGCGTCCCATCAGGGTGGGACGAAAAGCGCGATCTAGATTGGGACTGGCTATAGGAGCTGATTGACTGATTGCCAGATCTACTTCAAGGGTATCAGAAATGATTTTCCAGTGAAATTTTAAGCCATTTCCATACCCATAAGCATAACTCATATTACTTCCCCAGTCTCTTCTTCCATTGTAAATAATGCGTCCAGGCTCCTTGAGGCCAGATGCATATCCCAGCTGTTCGGAGATATTTACATAATAGGCATAGGGCAAAGGAGGACTCACCATAAGTCTATCCTGTGGAAGAATACGCTGATAGAATGTTCCTGTTGGTAGGAGAAATCGGCCAAATTCTATCCGAAATTTATTGTTATTGCTTTTATATCTGAGTACCGCTTGAGCAAGTACCCATTCATCTAACTCATTGCCCCACATTCGCCTGAGTTGAAGCCTGCCGAGGAAGGAGAAATTTTTATGGAAACGCAATTCTGAACGAAGATTCGCCTCCTGTACCCCGAAAAACCAATCTCTCTTTTCTGGATGTATACCATTATAGAAATAATGAGATCCCTCTTCCCCCCAGTTAAAATCCGTACTCAAACTACCTCCAACTGCAATTCGAGCACCTGTAAACTCGTTTTCCTGAGCTTTCAATTTAACCTTGCCTGCAAGTAAAAGGCAAAGGATAAAAATGTAAATGTTAGTGCGCATCTTATCTATTTAGGTCCCAGCTTCTAAATAAGTCTTCTCCTCCTTCAAGTTCTATTTCACGGATGTAGGAATCCAGCATGGGATGAATGATTTCCATTCGATAGCGTCCATCCGGAAGGTTCCTGATTTCGTACTCACCCCTGGAGTCCAAACGTGAAAAATAAGGAGTATCTACACTGATAACATATGCCCGCATATGGGCATGGATATCACAAAATATCTTTATCGTACCGGTTCTGTCAATGCGTTTTGGATAAACATGGCCCGGAGGTCTCCTTCCGATATTGAATGAGGCTCTCGGGGCCCGGCTAAAGACATTGTGATACTGATTATCTTCATTCAAAAAATAAACGGTACTACCCGGAGTGATTAATAAAACCTGCGGAATAAACCTTTCTTTTTTTTGTGTAATCACTGCATTTTCCATAGGACGTGTTCTAGCGTCAAAATCAAGGGGATGTAAAACCACATGTACGTCTCGAATATCCAGTTCATCATGGGGAGCGTCTTCATAGGCATGTAGCCTACCTACTCTAGGAGAATGATCTCTGGGAAGGACAACCTCACCGGAAAAACTGTTTCTCTGTGCTAATGTCTCATTTATTGACCCAAGAAATAGTAAAGTCAGGAAGGGTATCCATGAATATTTTCCTATTTGAGAGATTGTAAATGAGCCTAAAGCCTCTTTCCCTATTAGCGGGATTTTTAAAGAAGTATGATGTATGAAACTCAAATTATTTATGTCTACTGTGCTTATTAAATATATATGGTATTTCTCAGATATATAAATTGGCCTATACAAAGCTGCTAATTGGATTCACAAGTTGAGAATTTTCTGCTTGCCATCCATCCCCCCTAAGGGGGAATTTTTAGAAATGAATTTCCCCCCTAAGGAGGATTGATCTTAAGTGAAAATCATAGCTATTTGCAGTCGTTGGTAAGTACAAGGGTTTACAATTAAACATACACGAAATTATCCTTGTCTTCCCTAGGCATAATTAATATCACATTCGAGGAGAGCGCAAAAGTGTAAAAAAATTGACGCTTTGCGACCGGAGCTTTCAGGAATATTGAGAGCCTGGGAAAGCTACGCTCTTTTTTCCTCAATTGATCTAACCTTAAACAAGATAAGAAACCGTTATGGCTGAGCAAGAAACCATCAAAAACGTCCTCGCAGGAAAAACCGAAGAATTTGAAAAACTGGTTAAAAAATATACGACCTACCTGCGTAAAGTAGGCCATTATTACCTTTTCGAAGGAGGAGAGGTAGATGATATGGTCCAAACGACTTATCTGAAAGCCTTTGAAAATCTACATAAATTCAGAGGAGACTCTTCTTTCAAAAGTTGGTTGATCCGCATTATGATCAATGAATGCAAGCAATCCAACCGCCGCAAAGGCTTATTCCGCAAATACCAAAACAACTTTAATAAGGCAGATTATCCCCTGGCACCTACTACGGAGCATCAGGTAATCAATACAGAAGTCAGAAATCAGCTGGATAGGGCGATATCACGTCTTGCTCCTAAGTATAAATCTGTAGTTGTACAGCGCCTCGTAATGGGAGCCTCTACACAAGAAACCGCGGATGACTTAGGGATTTCAGAGGAAGCAGTTAAGATTCGTCTCTTCCGTGCAAAGAAAAAATTGCGGGTTGATCTTTTGAAAGAGAGTGATATGGATCAACTCTATACAGGAAGTCAGAAATATCAGATGGCGTATGCCGGTTAGAATAGAATTATAGTTAGGTAACGTGTTATTACAAACAGAGACCCTCTCAGCATTGCTGAGAGGGTCTTTCGGTATACAATTATTTGCTATACTTAGTTCAGCACATTTTCAAGTGCATCTTTGGTTTCACATACAAAGGTGATTTTTGCAAACTTTCGAACATCAGGCGGAACTCTCCTGTGAGAATAAAGGGAGGAATTTTAACAGAGTAAATTACAGGAGGGCTTTCTCACAGACAATTTTGGTTTTTATCCATCCCTGCTCATTAAAAGGAAAGGAATCATCATAATTCATCCAGTGAGTAATTTCCACTGTTTGATTTCTTATTACATCTTCGAGAAAAAATTCATGAGGATTTTGGCTAAAATGAATTCCTTGATAGTACCAACTAGCATAAACACCATTTGCCCTTGTCCAGGGGAAGGCCCAGTCTTTTCAAATTATTCTGAAAGTCTTTATCACTTACTTTGATCTGGATTAATTATTGTGTTTCTGGCTTCCTGATTTCCTCTAATTCTTCATTGGGTGAACAAGTGAAAAAGAAGCAAAGGAGGGTACTTTGCCTTGCTTTCCTAAAATGGTTTTCAAAGAGTTGTTTTTTTTTGACTAGAGGTTAATAGAATTCCCATCCTCTTTTATCGTGCATAAATCGAATGTATTGAGGGGGATAGTTTTGAAAATTCAGACTCAATTAGATAAGACGAAAGCTTAACTTTCATCTAAAAATTTTTAAAAAAAATGAGGGATGCGTGTAAATGGCGACAGCAGCTTGATATTTTGACTTCTATTTTTATGCTTCATTCAACTCTTAATTTTGTCTATATGAATATGTATCGCTTTTCATTCCTGATCACAAGCCTCTTATTCTCTGGATCTCTTTGTTTTGCTCAGGAGCATAAGAATTCAGAAAGTAATCATGCGAACGAAGGGGCCTGGGAAATAGTTTTTTCGACTTTGCATTTCTTTGAGCCGGGGAGTGAAGCCGCTCAAGAAAGTCTTTGGGGAAATGAGCTACATCTTACCTATTGGTTCGATCATCATTGGGCGCTGGGACTGGGATATACCCTGAAATATGAAAAAGAAGGTAAATTTGGGAATGAGCTTGCATTGATAGGGAGCTATAAACCTGTCAAATGGATTACCTTCAATGGAGGTCCAAACTTTACGCCAGGCAATGAGGAAGAATCTCTTTCAGTTTCAGCATATATAGAATCTGAAATCAATATTTTTATAGGGGATCATTTCCACCTGGGGCCAGTTATTGGAGGGCTTTTAGGGGAACATGCGGAGATTTTCTCCGGATTGCATTTGGGCTATGAATTTTAGGAAGTTTATGTTTTATCAATGGCATAAATTTCGATGGATTCACTTTTCCCCCTGAGTAGCACTGACCCCATTCTTTCGAATGAAATGGCTTTATAACCTTCAATTTTTGAAATAAGGCTTCCCGAAATTAGGAGGTTTCTTTGGTATTCTTTGCACTTACCCAAAATTCTGGCTGTGGTATTCAATACATCTCCGGAATAGGTAATATCCTTTTTGATGATTCCAATTTCCCCGGCAGTTACAGGCCCCGCATTAATAGAAGCTTTGAATTCGGGAAGAAGGCCGTATTTTTCCAGGTATTTACTTTCCAGCTTAGCTAAGCGTTCTCGGGCATCGAAATAGCAATTGATACAATTCTTTATATTAAAACCTTCAGGATATTCCCAGGATACAACTACTTCATCTCCTACATATTGATAAATCTCGCCCCGATTATCAACAATGGCTGGTGTTATGTCTGCAAAGAAATCTCTCAAGAGGTTGTAGTAATCCTTGTTTCCCAATTTTTCTGCAATTTTGGTTGAGCCCGTAATATCGAGGATCATAAAGATCCTCATTTCTTCCTGGGGCTCCCGGTATTTTCCTCTGATAAAATCCCATAATAAACCTGGACCAAATTTGTCATTCACTTGAAAGAAGAACTGGGTAGCCATGGTGATCAGAGACCATACCAGGATGAGTTTCAACTGGAAAGGACTGAATAAATAGGCCCAGAATATCCGACTGGCTCTCTCGCTAAAGAAGGGGAATTCTCCAGAATTTACCTTTGCAAGGCTTATCCCGATGATACTCGTCACGATGATCATAACCACGACAAAGCTTCCCACAACCGAAAGAATGGCATAGCCATAGGACCGCCTTTGGACCCTGTTGTTGACAAGAAATACCAAAGAGGGGCCTGCTAGCAAACTCGCGAGGATAGAGGCACTTATATTATATGCGAGGTCTACGGAAAGTTCTTGATTGACGAGTTGTTCAGGCGGAAAATTTCCCAGCATCAGTAAATGATCATAAACAGGAATGATAATTCCCATAAGGATCCAAAAAACGCTAAGGAGAAACCATTGTCGCAATTTATAGGAAAACCTTTGATCTTTCCTTTTGAAGATGTTACGGAAGCCGATTTTCATGCTAGCCCTGTTGTAAAAGCCTTCTAATTATAAATGGATTTTAGACAAAATAGTTTCATAGAATGTCCCGTTATAGCTTATTCTTTTACGAACGGGAAATATGAAAAGGTCCACCATCCTAAACTATCTCCTCTAAAAACTCTATGATTTATGGCTATTCTATGCTCTCCACTAGAAAGAGAATCCAGTGGTATGTAGCTAATAAATCCTTCTTGCTGAGTCAGTGGGAGCTTATGAAAATACCAGTTTAACTCCTGTTTCTTGTCTGCATCCACATAAACGCTAAACATTTCACGGAGGGCATTATTAAACTTGCGATCATTTTTTTGTACCTCATCCCATCTGATTTTATCAAGCTCAGAGATAAAACCGCTTTGATTAAATAGACTATCCAGAAGAAGGTCGTAGGATTTACGGTAAACGATAAAAAGCTGTAAGTGATGGTCTTTGACTATACTACTCTGAATCGCTGCCTGTGCCACCCTGTCATCAGTCTCCATCATATCTACGTAATTATGGGAATGTATTCGCTGATAGGTCTTTTGGAAATTACTGTAATTGCGGCTCTCAGTCAGGTCCCCAAAATTGATGAATCGTCCCATACCGAATTTCCGGTTCAACTCTTCCTGCGCGATGAAAAAGGCCAGGAAAAAATAGAAGATAAACATCAGAGAAATCCCCCACCTGCTTACCCGTGAACTCAGGGTTAGCCATTCCCTGCGATACAGAAAATTGAGGGTTAAAAGACTAAAAAATCTATGGATAGGATAGTAGATTTTATTTAGCCTGGATGCCTTGCCAAGCACTTTGAAGAATATATAATCAAAAGCCCCCAGTACAAAAAGGAAGGAAATTAGCAGAAAGATAAAAAAGAAACTCTGGCTATAAAGGGAAGGGATGAAATAGTGCAGAAAGGAAGAAAGGATGATTAAAAAGGAAAATAAACCGATGGCCATAATGGTCATCATTATTCCGACGGCATAGGTAAGGCTGCATAACCTTTCCAGGAAAATTACTTTATCCAGGGTATCGCTTTCCTTATCAATTTTCGATTGAAAGTGTTCGGAGTAATTAAGTTTGTTGAAATCAATTCCTTTGGGAAAGGAAAATTTGATAGCCAGGTATCCGAGCCAAATCGCCCTGAGTAAGAGATTTAGGATAAAACTGATGAGTAAGGCTCGGCTAAAAACTAAGCCTCCAAAAACGACTAGAATATATTCGGCGCTAAGGGTTCTGCCCTGACCTTCAACCCCTGTAGCCAGCAAATCCATGAGTAAATCAGGGATTTGGGTCAAAAAAAGAATCGCGCCGCCTACAATGACGATTTCAATTTGCCAGCTTTGATTTCTTCTTTCCTCTATCCAGTTTTCCTGTGCGGTAGTGCTATCGTTTTGCATGTCGCTGTGGGTCTATAGTTTCCCCAACACCTCTAATTTCCGAGCATATGTTTCTATTACATTCAAAGTAGTTCTATCCGTATCATAAACGGAATACCAACCCTGGTATTCATGCGGCGGATCGCCAATAAATTCGTCCCCGGACCGCCAGACTGCATGTGGTTCCCGAGGTCTACCTTCCCCTCCCCAGGCCCAAAAGTTACATCCTACCAGTTTTGAACCTGCTTTTGCTCTATTGAAAACTTCTTCAAACATATACTGATAATACGCATCCCGTGCAGCGGTAGTCGCGGCAGGATTGTGGTCATCTTCATCCCGCGCAATCCCAAATTCTTCCATAACCAAAGGTTTGCCCAATTCCTCAGCTGCCTCTATATGCCTGTTCAGATACTTTAGGGCTTTCTCTTTTGCTTTGGGAAAGGTTTTTTCATGGTCATTGGGATCATACCATCCCCAATTCTGAATCCAAATATGGACAGTCAGATAATCGATATGCTTGGATTTATGATCCTTTTTAGCATGGGTTCCAGCGAGCTTGGAAGGAGTATATCCTTCACTTCCTGTTGTTAGAAGATGATTGGGATCTAACTTCTTAATCAAGCTGGCAGTTTCCTTGAGCCACTTTCTGTATTTTCTGGGTTTCAGGATTCCTCTGGGTTCATTAGCTATTTCCCAGGCCATGATATGGGGGTCATCCACGTAGGCAATGCCATTTATACTATTATTCCTTCCAACGATAAATTTGATATGATCCACAAACAGCGATTTTGCCTCGTCGTTTTTGTAAAAATCAGCCGTATAGGTTTGGTAAGTCGCCCAGTTTCCTCCCTCTGCAGGAGGAGGGTAGGGGATGTTCTGTTTTTTCGTCCAGGCCTTGTATTGAGCCATACCTCCGGACCAGGGCCAGAAATTATTTAGGCAGACAACCGCATACATATCGCGTTTCGCCATTTCAGCCAAAAGAAAATCGAGACCTTTCAAGACCTCCTCATTATATTTCCCAGCTTTGGGTTGAAGACTGGGTAGCATGCGCCAGGGTTCATCATCCGGTCCTTCACTTGCAGCCATTATGCGAAGATTTTTTACCCCAAGCTCTTTGAGCTGATCCAATTCCCGCAACAATCGCTGCTGATCTCCACCTTCGCCCTCCGAACCTAAATTCATGCCATACCAAAAGTTGGTCCCCAGAAAATAATAGGGCTGATCCTGCAAAATAAATTGACCGTTTTCAATACGGATAAAATCACTCTGTCCGTGACTCATAAAGGGAATTTGAAATATGAGTAGTATGATAAAGGGGAGGAATCTTCTCATGATCGAATTTGCTATTTATTGAGGGGAAAGGCAAGTGCAGGAAAATCTTCCTTTTTAGTACCTTAGCCCAAACTTATCAGTATGTTAATCGGGATAGGAGGACTGAGTAGATCAGGCAAAACAAAACTGGCAAAGCGTGTCAAGGGATTGTATAAGGAGCAAAAGGTGATTTTGCTTCACCAGGACGACTTTGTTAAGGCCGAAGAAGACATTCCATTAATTCAAAACCATATCGATTGGGAGGTACCCGAATCCATAGACCTGCCCAGATGGAAAAGTACCATTGAGCAGACCAGAAGAGATCATGAAGTGGTGATACTCGAAGGATTATTCATTTTTGCTTTTACCGAAATCAATGCCTCCTATGATAAAACCATTCATGTAGAAATTCCCAGATCCGTATTTCTCGAGAGGAAACGTAAGGATTTGAGATGGGGAAAAGAACCCGAATGGTATATCCAGTACATTTGGGGAGCTTATCAGAGATACGGCTTACCACCAAAAGAGCTCGAGGTCTATCGAGTTTCTGGCAATCGAAAAACAGATATGGATGCCTTGCAGTCCTATTTAGGGAGTTGAAACTATGCCCCCTCCGGAATCCATGCAGCCTCTGGGGGCTACTTCATGAGTGAAGCTCCCGAATGGGCTGAATAGTGTACTTCCCACCCATATTCCATTGGCTTTATACAGTCCCGTTTCTCCTCCAGGTAGAATATCCCAGGTATGTTTTTTCCCATAAGGAATCAGTTGGCTGGAAATAATGCGGACCCCATTGTAGTACTCCCCAACTTTCAATGATTCCATGGCTTTATAGGATTGATCGGGATGTGAGGGACTCAGGCGTAGCTCTTTTCCATCTTCCAGGCATAGATGCAGCATTTTATGGTCGTCATAGACTTCTGCTTGCCTTAGCAAAAGAATGGGTTGGGCTTCTGTTTGTCTAAGGGAATTTTGGGTGAGGACCCAATCTCCTTCTTTGAGTTGAGAAACCGCTTTTTCCCCATCTGGAGTGGATATCTTGGTTTCAGGGGAAAGGCAAAGGCATCTTCCTTCTACTCCTCGCACATAGGTAGAATCGTCTATCTCAAAAATTTTGGTGCTATCACTTAGGACGGCAACGACAGGAGGAAGAGGTAGAACAGGATGACACAGAATTAGGATGGGCCAGCTTAGGGTGTCTGTTTCAACAAAACTGGAGTCCACACAAGAATCCTGAGAAATCAAGTCCATATTTTCCCCTATACAGTTCGCAAAACATTCGGAACGGTACCAGTTTCCTTCATCTGTGCAAACGAAGTCTCGACTTTCGAAATCGCAATTACAATTGCTGAAGTCTGGGAAACTCTCGGCAGGTCCAGGAGTTTCTGATTCGCACGAAAAAAATAGCACCAAAACGATGAGTGCGGTGAAAGGAAAGAGGAAAGATTTCATAGTAGATTATTTTTTGTGTTTGGCTGTTTTTGAATTTAAACGGAGCAATCCGTTCTTTTGCTGCGTAGATGCAAGAGAAAAGATACTTTAAGAGTTTTGATGCCTTACGCTTTATGGCCTTTTTCAAGGTCTTTATCTTTCATTTACCCATTCATAACTTCCCCATTTTCTCCTATGTAAAAGCGGGCGGAGGCATAGGAGTGATGTTTTTCTTTGTGCTTAGTGGCTTCTTGATCACCTATATCATATTGGAGGAAAAGGAGGTGAAAGGTCAGCTAAATCTCAAGAATTTTTTCCTCCGTCGTATCCTGAGAATCTGGCCCTTATACTATGCCATGATTCTATTCGCCTTTTTGACCCCTTGGATTTTGGAGCTTTTGGGTTTGACTGCTTCGGATGCTGGCTACGCACCCAATTGGTGGATGAGTCTGGGATTTCTAGAGAATTATCGCATGATTCTGCTTGGGGAATATCCCAATGTGGCTCCTTTGGGAGTGATGTGGTCCCTCTGCATAGAGGAACATTTTTATCTGCTGTGGGGATTAGCGCTTTACTTTATTCCAGCTCGCAGACTCCCTTATCTTTTGGCAGTTTCTGTGTTGATTGCCCTCCTTTCAAGACTAGCATTTTTCCAAAGAGGCTGGGACAGTCTGGACATCTTCACTAATCTGGATCTATTTGCCCTGGGAGCTATACCTGCTTATTTGCTTACAGAAAGAAAAGACAGCTTTCGCTTCCCTCGATTTTCAAAAAATACCGCAAGACTGCTGATTCTCCTGATTCTGCTTCTTGTGTGTATCTATCCCCACATATCCGGACAACTTCATTTTATATTTGGTCCTTTGATTCTGGGAATTGCTTTCACCTGGATATTGATCCTCTTTATCCCTGAGGATGCTAGCCTTAGTATTTCTGATGAAGCTTTGATAAGTGTTTGGGGAAAGTATACCTATGGCTTGTATGTTTACCACACCATAGTAATTGGTCTTTGCATGCAGCTTTGGGGTAGGTTTTTCGGAGAAATGGGAGGCTACCTGGAGTCCTATCTATTTGGACTCTTGTGTTTGGGGCTGTCTATTTTGATTAGTTGGCTGTCATATTTGCTTTTGGAAAAGCCGTTTTTACGGCTTAAAAGATACTTTTATTAAAACTGTAGGAACAGCTCATGAGCTGTCCCTACTATTTTGAAATGTTAATTTCTACTTTATCCCAAAGCCTTTCCTACTTTTTCAAGCAGCGCTTTTGTGGCTTTAATTCCAGCGTATTCGTCAAGATCACTTCCTTCATATTCGACACCTACCCAACCTGTATATCCTGCATCCTTCACAATTTTCATCATTTTCATATAGTCTGTATTGATTTCATCCCCGGCATCATTGAAGTCGTGAGATTTTGCGGATACAGCTTTGGCGAAAGGCATGAGTTCTAATACACCTTGATAGCGATCATATTCATCTTCACAGCCATTTTCCCCTCGCTTGATGCAGAAGTTCCCAAAGTCAGGCAGTGTTCCACAGTTATCCATACCGATCTGGCTCATTACATCTGATAGCCAGGTACCATTAGATGAATATCCTCCGTGATTTTCAACAATCACATTTATGTCCATGTCTTTGGCAAAGGTAGCAACTGAACCTAGGCCATTTATGGCTGCTGCTTTTACATCATCGGCAGTCCCTTCTCCATAAGCATTCACGCGGATAGAATGGCAGCCTAGAAATTTAGCCGCTTCAACCCATTTATAATGATTTTCAACTGCTTCCTTTCTTTTTGCGTCATCTGTACCACCTAGTCCTCCTTCTCCGTCGATCATAATGATAAGAGGAGTAACTCCATTGTCGCTGCAACGAGTTTTCAGATCACCCAGGTAGGCCTCATCTTTTGCTTTGTCTTTGAAAAATTGGTTTACAAATTCAACTCCTTCGATTCCAAACTCATTTTTGGTGATGGCAGGAAAATCAAGGTTGTCAATTTTACCTGAAAATAAGGCTTTATGCAATGACCATTGAGCCAGAGATATATTGAAGAACATAGAAGTAGCTTCTGCCATTTCTTCTTTTCCAGCATCCATTTGTTCTGATCCCTTCTTTTCTCCAGCGCAGGAATTGAGTATCCAGGGGGATAATATTAGCCCTGAGCTTAAAAGGGCACCATTCTGTAAAAAAGCTCTTCTGTTAGTAGACATAGTTTTAAATGATAAGTTTTGGGAAACCGAATATAAGACTCCGAATCCATTTCTTAAAGTTAGGAGTGAAATTGGAGCCATTCAAATTAGAATCCTACTATATCCAGGTCTTAAAAAGAGACAGGACCTACGATTGAATCGCAAGCCCCGGAGAATCTAAGTATTATCGTATCAAGGAATAATACAGGATGCCTACTCTATCCAGTAGGTGATCTGCGTCAATATTTCGGAGGGATCATCTACAGTCGTCGGGTCAGTAACATACTGCTCCGAAACCGGAAACTTTTTCTTCAAACCTTTTCTTTTCAAGTAGGCCTCAAATTCATTGTGCCCTTTATCTATGGCATTGTAATCTCCATAATAATCCATGACGAGAGCTTTACCTGCAGGGATAGTAATCAATTCAAAATCATCCCCTACAATGTTTCCATTTTCGATAGGAATTACAGCTGCCAAATCAGTTTTTGTCCCATCCTCCGAATAGGAATAATAAAGTCCCAAAGGATTTCCAGTTGCATTCACTCCACTTTTTCCAACAAATCCAAAGGCAGCCGGGAACACCTCTGTATAAAAAGCAGTAATGTCTGTCATATCGATTTTACTTCTTTTACCTACATAATAGGTTTCGGGCATATCTTTTTCTCTAATCTCAAATGTCATAGGATTGTCTTTTATCAGTTTTTTGAGTTTTATCAAGCCTTTATTGTAATCCTTTTCTATAGCTCCCTTCATAAAGAGCATCATGGCATTGGTTGGACGAGAAGCTTCGCTGGTAAAGCCCCAGCTAACTTTAGTTCCTCCATCAACTTCTTCCAGGGTCATATAAGTATCAGCTTCAGACTCCCAGGGCTCGGTGAAACGTAGTTTGGTATCAACACGGTCCATTCCTTTGATGGCCGTGATTTCCTGCTCTCCGCTTCCTACATCAGAATTACCCGTCCAGCTGTATTTGGAGCCAACGGTTCCATCTTCTCCGATAAATTCTTGTTTGATATTGGGGTCGAGTTCTGTCCAGGGATTCCATGCATCTCGGGCTTTGAAGGTCAAAACCTCCTGAAATACCATAGCTTTGCTTGCGGGAATTACTTCCGAAGTTTCTACCTCAACTTTAGTAGGGGCGAAAATGACCATGCCTAGGATGGCAAGGAGCAAAATGCCCAGGATAGAAAGGAAGATTTTCATAAATCGCATAATTGTGAATATTTGTGTGATGGCAAATGTTTGTTATCGCTAGTGTTTGACAAATGCGGTAGCTAAATTTAATTGGTTTTGTGTAATAATTTTTAGCAAATATACTAATAAAATTAGAAATAATACTAAAAATATGAATATTCCTATTTTTGAGTTAGAACGAATTCAATCGCTGTACGAAAATACAGTGGACTACAATCTCACTGAAAGTGGATTCCACCCCTTTTCCTTACATGAACTCTTAAACGAGGAACAACAACAGGATATTTTACAGCTCACGCTCGGTTATGGGCAGACAAATGGGAGTATTCCTTTACGAAAACGAATCGCTGCTATGTATCCGGGAGCAAACTATGAACAGGTGGTTGTTACCAATGGTACTTCGGAAGCCAATTTTGTAGCCTGTCATACTTTGCTAAAGCCAGGAGATGAAGTTGTGATGATGCTTCCTAATTATATGCAGATTTGGGGGATAGCAGAGGAAATAGGGGCTGAGCCCCGAGCCTTTCATCTAAGGCAGGAAAATGATTGGGCAGCAGATTTAGAAGAATTGGAATCTCAGGTAAATGAGAAAACGAAAATGATTGCTATCTGCAATCCCAACAATCCCACGGGCTATACCCTTACAGAAGCGGAAATGGATCGTATAATTACCATCGCTGAAAAAGTGGGTGCCTGGATTTATGCAGATGAAGTGTATCGAGGTGCGGAATTGGATGGGGTAGAAAGGCCGAGTTTTTATGGAAGATATGACAAGGCTATTGTAAATGGAGGTCTTTCCAAAGCGTATGCCTTGCCAGGGTTAAGAATAGGATGGCTGATAGGCCCACAAGAAATTATCGATACGGCCTGGGCCTACCATGATTATACTTCCATTACGGCTTCTGTGCTAAGCCATAAGGTTGCTGAGATCGCACTGGAAGAAGAGATGCGTCAAAAAATTCGCCAGCGAAACATATCTATGCTTCTCAAAAACCTGGACCTTCTCCAAAACTGGGCCTTGCAATATCCGGATGTATTCTCTTTTAGCCCTCCTAAAGCAGCTGGTATGGTCTTTTTTCAATATCACTTACCCATGGGTTCGGAGGAACTTTCGGATTATCTAAGGAAAAATCATTCGGTTTTTATTGTTCCCGGTACCTGCTTTGGTATGGAGGGTTTTGTGAGAATGGGAGCGGGTTCAACCCAGGATTATCTGGAGAAGGGTTTGGCAAGGATTGATGAGGGTTTGAAAGGGATTTTGGCAAAGGTGGTTTAAAAAGATAAAATTTGTCATCCCGGCCTTAACGCAAGAGCTGGGATCTCTAGCAAAAACAGAGGTAGCTAGAGGTCCCGGATATCTGATAGATTCCGGGATGACAAGTTATTTTGCTTACATGCTAGACAAGTCATTTCGAGGCTAGATGACGCGAGGGAATGTGTACCGAGAAATCCTGTATTCGGGAAGAATACAAAAACATGATTTCTCAAGCCTTAGGCCCATGTTCTTCTGAAATCGAGCTGGTTTCCCCTACTCCTACTCCTCAATCGCAAAAGCCACCAACATCCCGCCTTTCACAGGATTCAGCTTTGAATTACCTGCTGATACGACAACATATTGCTTGCCATCAGCCATATAAGTACTCGGCGTCGAATGTCCATCAAAAGGCAAGTCATGTTGCCAAAGCATATCTCCCGTCTCTGTATCGAAGGCACGAATTTTTTTATCGGTGGTAGCAGCTATGAAGATCAAGCCACTTGCTGTAACCACAGGGCCCCCATAATTTTCTGTACCGGTAATAGGAATTCCTCTTTCGGTCAATTCTTCAAACTCTCCCAAAGGAACTTTCCATTTGATGGTGCCTGTGTTGAGGTCCACGGCATTGAGGGTGCCCCAGGGTGGTTTAATAGCTGGGTATCCTTCATCGTCCAAAAAGCGTTTGAAACCAGCAAATACATAAGGATCGAGCTGGGCATTGGGAGGAAGTTCTGGGGTGTCTTTTCCGAATAGATAATCTACGATCATATTTTTCCGCTCATCGCTCAACTGCTTAAAGGCAGGCATTCGCCCCCCTCCATAATTAATCAGAGCCATCACTGCTTTTCGATCCAACTTTGAAGAAACCTTATCCAAAGCAGGAAATCCACCTCCCGGATCACCCAGGCGGTTTATGCCATGACAAGAAGAACAATTGCCTCGATAAAGGGCTTCTCCTGCTTGCATAGATTCCGCATTATCTGTTTTGGTAGGGATGAGTTGATAATACCAGGGCATCTCATTTACATTGACATAGAGAATACCATCGGGATCAGCAGCCGATCCTCCCCATTCAAAGCCTCCGTCAAAGCCGGGGAAAATAATGCTCTGTTCTAAACTCGGTCCGGGAAAGGAACCCTGACTGCCCCCTCTTTCGTAAACATCTTTGCTAAGTTGAGCAGCTTTGGGAGAGATATTCGAATAGTCCGCCTCAGTATAAAGCTGACGGGTCAGGGGTGGGGGAGCGCTGGGATAAGGTTGCGTAGGCCAGGCCTTGATTTCGGCTATTTCTGAAGGGGCTGTTTCTCTTTCTTCAATGGGCCAAAGAGGTTCGCCACTAACTCGATCAAACACATACAGTAATCCCATTTTGGTTCCCTGAGCTACCACATCAAGCATTTTTCCTTTATGCATTACCGTCAATAGCGTAGGAGGGGTTGGGCAGTCCATGTCCCACATATCGTGATGAACAAATTGGAAGTGCCAAAGCCTTTCTCCTGTATTTGCATCCAGTGCTACCAGTGAATTTGCGAATAAATTTTCTCCATAACGTCTTCCTCCAAAGAAATCAGGTCCCGCTGTTTCCGTTGAGGAATAGACGATACCTCTTGCCGTATCGATCGCCAATCCTGACCAATCAGAAGCGCCTCCGCTGCTCTCTATGTAATCTTCGGGCCAGGTATCAGAACCAAACTCTCCCTCTCTGGGAAACGTGTGGAATATCCATTTTCTTTCCCCTGTTCGTAAATCAAAAGCCCTGACTGCACCCGGGGTATCTTCACCCACATTGGTACCCATGATCAACATATCCTGATAAATATGCCCAGGTGTATTGAGGTAAACATCACCTCGCTTTTCAAGGTCCATATTCTCTCCCAGATGCATAGCACCATTTTCAGCGAAAGACTCCACCAATTCACCTGTCTTGGCATCCAGCATAAAAAGCCAGGGTCCCTTGGAGGTCAAAATCCTACCTTTATCCCCATCCTTCCAGTAAGCCACTCCTCTTTGGTCGTGATCTGATAATTCTCCTTTAATTTCGTCCGGATCAAAGACCCAAATTTCATCTCCTTTTGCTGCATTCAGTGCTATAATCCGGCTATGGGGGGTAGCGGTAAAAAGTACTCCATCTATAATAAGATTATTTACCTGATAGTTTGCACTGTCGCCTGTATCATAGGTCCATGCGACCGTTAGCTTATCCAGATTTTCTTTATTGATTTGTTTGAGTAAGCTATATTGATTGCTGCTGGGATGTCCCAAATAATGGGCCCAATCAGCGTTCGCACCAAGAGGTGTTTTAGGTTCTGGTTTGGAGCAGGAGAAAAAAAGTAAAGGAAGGCAAAAGAAAAATATAGCAGTCTTAGCTAGGCCAGGCATATCTAAAGGGCTGAGATGGATGAGAAGAAAAAATAGCTCCCTGAAATTTAAGGGATCAGGGAGCGGGGGTGATTTATTATACTTCGAAACCTTCTCTGTAGGTCCTACCTACAAATTGATTTGCTTCTTCAAGATTGGTAATGCGCATGTTTTCTCCATCCCAAAGCAGTTTCTTTCGGGCAAAGAAATCCATCGCACCTTTATTATTTTCTTTTCTGAGCATATAGCTTCTAATGGCAAGATTTCCCATAAGTACGGTTTCAGTCATAGGGCCTGCATAATCAAATGAGGAGGTAAGGGCCATATGCTCTTCACTCCCAAATCCCGCTTTACAGGCATCGACCCACTTGCGTTGATGGCCGTACTCTGGTTCTTTCAATTTTTCTTTTTCCGGTCCAAAGTCGGTTGTACCGTCATTGAGATAAAGTTTAGGCATGAGGGGAGAACTATCATTGATATTAGTGGAAATAATACCTTTGTCTCCTATAATGAGTACGCCATTTTTACTGTCTTTTCCTCCTATATCATCATTGGCGGGAATGATTTCAGGATGGGAAGGTCTGATTCCTCCATCACTCCAGGTCATTTCAATTCTTGACCCCGTTTTCTCTGTAGCATCAAAGTGCAGGGTAATAAAGGAAGAAGGAGGGCAACCTTCTGGATGATAGTCCGCATTCCACATTTTCGTATAGACAGAGCCTACACTACATTCTGCATCCGTAGGATACTTGAGTCCCAGGGTACGGAAGGGTATATCGATGAGGTGACAGCCTACATCCCCAAGTGCCCCAGTTCCATAGTTCCACCATCCTCTCCAGTTGAAGGGATGAAGATTGGGGGTAAAAGGCATGGCTTTGGCGGGTCCTAACCATAGATCCCAATGTAAATCATCGGGTTTAGCCGCTTCATCAGGTTCGGGCATGGCAAAACCTTGAGGCCAAACGGGACGATTGGTCCACACCTGCACTTTTGAAATGGTGCCTATTGCGCCGTCATCCACCCATTTTTGAACCATGCCCAGGAGAGGATTGGAACCTCCTTGATTTCCCATTTGGGTAACGATCTTATTTTCTCTGGCAAGCTCTGTAAGGATACGAGCCTCCCGAATGTTATGCGTCATAGGCTTTTGGACGTAGCAGTGTACACCTCTGTCCATGGCGAATTTGGCAGCCGGTCCGTGGACATGGTCGGGAGTGGAGATAGTAACGGCATCAATATCTTTTTCCTTATCCAGCATTTCCCGATAGTCGGCATAGCGCTTTGCTTCTGGAAAATTCTTGACTGAGCGTTTGGCTGAACCTGAGAAGTCCACATCGCAGAGGGCAATAACTTTTTCACGGCCTTTTACAGAAGCATTGTAAATATCGCTGCTACCTTTTCCTCCAGCGCCTATAGCTGCAAGTACCAACTGATCACTGGGAGCGGTATAACCAACTCCTCCCAAAACATGTCTGGGAACGATGAAAAAGGAAGAGGCAATGGCCGTGTTCTTGATAAATGACCGGCGGGAATTCTTGGGAGTAGTTTTTTGATCCTTCATGGGTTTTGTATGAAATTTCAGTTTCGGCTAAACCCTCTGATTTAACCAAAAGATGATAGTAGTAGAATGTATGAGGATAGCCCTCACCTCAAATTAATTAATTCAGCAATAGGAAACACGAAGGAATTTAAAATAGAAAGATAAAATACGGGCTTTATTTCTTTTCTCTTACCTTAGCATTGGTATCTTTCTTGGTTGGGGCAGCATTTTTAACTACCTTATCATTTTTGTAAATTTTGTCTTGGGTAAACGTTAGCTGAATATCCTCTTTTTCTCCCTTTGCGATGAAATAGGCATTTTCATCTTCTTTATTCTTTCTGATCTGCCATTCATGACTTACAAATGTCTGCTGCTTATAGGAATCATTGGGAGGAATTTCTCTATAGGGAATGATATTATTCTCCTGATCTATCCACACCAGATATAAGGGCTTATCCGTCTGATTTATAAACTCGATATGAGTTGCTCTTTTGGTCTGGATATCATTCAAATATGTTTTTATGGGTCCCATAATTTCGCCTGATAACTCTTCTCCTATCTGACCATTCTCTTTCATCCTATTCAGCTGATTCCTGAGCTCAGTTTGCATGTTTTGAATGACCCCTTTAGTTTGCTCTTTGAGTTTGGTCCTTTCGTTTTCCTTGATTTCATCGAACAGGTCCATTTGGTCCTGGGAATAGCGTTTCCACTGCCGGATATGATAAAGATTTGGAGATCTCTTGAGGGCTTTTATGATAGAAAGTAATACGGGAGCTCCATTAGGCTCAGTATCGAGAATATGGATGAGCGGATCATTGCTGATTCTTTTCAGACTTAATTCGGATATTTTATTTTTGGTCAATTTGGTATTCAACTCCTTTTCGTCATTGAAGAAAATATCATCCAGATCGGTAGCATTCCTGATCCCATATTTCCGTAGTTTTTTTCGATTATTGGGCTCTCCCTTACCAAATCTTCCCAGGTGTAAATAGAGGATAGATTGATCAACCCAATCAACCAGTCTTTCAACCGGAATCCGGGTATTTAGCATGAGATCTACCAAATTAGCTGTGGCCAGATTTTGCATGTCCTCTATCCCTTCTTCCAGCAGCCTGGATTCATACCAGATATTTAAGCCATCGAGATCACTTAGGGGGAAATCTTGTTGTAAACTAGGAACTACAGTCTTGATAGGAAGTTTTATCAGGGAAACGATCACTTTCCATCCGATATGAGGAAAAACGCCTACTATAAAGGCGAGGGTATTTTTGTAAGCTTCCAAACCGGTATTGGTGAGGAGTACATCCATTACCCAAACCAGCAGAATGACCACTATGTATCGCATAATGACACTTACATAGGCATTTCTTCTTAGGTCATTCTGGAAAAAGCGCCTGACAAGCATTTGCAGGATGTAGAAGTATGCTCCTAAAATTCCAAATTTGAAGGTCTGAAAATCAAAACTGAAAATTTCTGCAAATCTACTTTCAGCTCCAGCAACTTCTACTAAGGCCATATTGGTCACACCTACAGGTTCTACGACGAGGGTCCAGCAAACAGATATTATCAGACTGGCGACCATGACCGGGCCCATGAAATAGAGACTTTCACCTTTAAGACTTAAGAATTTCCGAAGGTCATTGCCCACAAACTGAAAATTACCCACGGGAGCTACTCCATACAGACTCTCAAACTTTTTCTGATAAATATTTTCCCATAAATGATTGTTACCTCCCTCTTCTTTGGACCTGTTCACTTCATCATAATGATGGCTGACACTATCCTGACTATCCTTCCAGAAATAATAATATAAGGAGTAGGTGGGAGGTTGGGGTAAATAGGCAAAATGATCGATTCGAAGCCTGTATAGATTCAGAACGTATTCATCCCAAAGGGTTTTCCCTTTCGTGGAGATGAATTGTAGATAAATCCAGGCAGGGAGAAAGGAAAAGTAGGCAATAATACTCAGCTGTAGAAAGACAATGAGGTTGTCTTTGCTGAAAAGTATAGCAGTAAGTCCAGTCCCTAAGGCAATGAGAAAAACAATGAAGAAGTTGCCAAAAACAGTCAGTTTTCTAGCATTCATGGGCGTCGTTTTGATTGTGTGGCTTTTTCCAATATAACAAAAATTATGAAGCCTGGAACAAAACCAGCCCGGTAGAAGGGTTTAGGTTAAATTTATAGGTATAGCAAATCTAAACCTCCCTCTGAACGCTCAACCATTTCATCAACGTATTTTTTATAACCTTTGGTGAAATGGGTTTGCTTATAAAATCATCCATTCCTGCCTGGGTACATTTTGCCCGATCTTCTAGAGAAGTATTTGCCGTCATCGCTATGATTACCGGCTGTTGAATTTTTCCGTGAAGGCCCCGGATTTTTTTTGTAGCTGTCAAACCATCCATAACAGGCATTCGCATATCCATAAAAACGAGATCGAAGGATCGTAATTGAATATAATCCAGGGCTTCCTCTCCATTATTGGCTACTTCGACTTCAATGCTGAATAGTTTTAGGATCTTCTTGGCTACTTTTTGATTGATAATATTGTCTTCAACTAAAAGCACAGAATAAGTCGAAAGGTCTAGTCCACGTTCTGAATATGCCGAAACCTCAAATTTATCATTGGACTGGATATCAGAATAAAGGGCTTCTGAAATTTGCCCTAATAAAATCTCTTTTTTTACTGGTTTTTGAATGATCTTATTGAAAACTGTTTTTAAGGTTTCATTGGCTTTGAGGTTTCCGGAGCTAAGGAGAATCATGGGCAAATTTTTATAGGTGGGAATATCCCTTATTGAATTTGCTAACTCATATCCATTCATCTCAGGCATATAATAATCAAGTATAGCGAGATCCCAATCGGGAAGGTTTCCCCGGTTGAGAAATCTCATTAGATCTTTAGGCTTATCATATCTGTTGACAAGGATTTCTTTTTCGGTCAGCTGAGATTCTAAAATGCTCAAACTCGTTTGATTGTCATCAATGATAAGGACTTTTTTCCCTTTTAAATCTTTGTAAGGATAAATTTTGGTAGGTTTAGATTTGGCCTTTAATAATTTAAGGGTGAAGAAAAAGGTAGTTCCTTTACCTTCAACACTATTTACCCAAATTTCTCCCCCCATCACGTTGACAAGTTTTTTGGCAATTGCAAGACCCAGGCCACTCCCCCCATATTTTCGAGTGGTTGACGCGTCTACCTGGCTAAATGAGCGGAATAGGCGCCCCAATTTATCTTCAGGAATGCCTATTCCCGTATCTTTGACCCTGAATTCAAATTCACAGTAGTCCTCAAATTCCTGTGCCAGAAAAAGACTTATAATGACCTCACCCCGATCTGTAAATTTGATTGCATTCCCAATTAGATTCATGAGGACTTGGCGAATTCTCCCAATATCTCCCAAATATAAACCAACGACATTATCATCGATTTCAGCCATGATTTCAAGGCCTTTTTCAAAAGCTTGTGTACTCAATAAGTCTATTACGTCTTCTATAGGATTTTGTACTTCAAATTCTACTTGTTCGAGCTCAATTCTTCCTGATTCTATTTTGGAAAAATCCAGAATATCATTGATTACTGATAGTAAATTTTCACCCCCCTGCCGTATTGTATTTACTAAATCTCTTTGCTCTTTGTCTAGATTTGTTCCATCCAGAAGCCCGCTTACTCCTATAACTGCATTTAGGGGAGTCCTTATTTCATGACTCATAACTGAAAGGAATTCCGATTTGGATTTCGAGGCTTTTTCTGCATCTTCTTTCGCCTGAAGTATTTCAAGTTCTTCAAGTTTTCGCTTTGTTACATCTCTTTGGATCGAAATAAAATGAGTGGTTTCACTTGCCTCATTCCTAACAAAAGTGTTGTACATATTGATCCAGAAAGTCTCTCCATTTTTTCGATAGTTTTTTAGTTCGATTTGAAAATCTTGCTCTGCAATGAGTGCTTCCCTAATTTGATTTAATGCTTCTCTATGTGATTCTGGCCCCTGAAAGAGTTTAGGCGATTTACCGATAACCTCTTTACTACAATAACCGGTCATTTTCTCATGTGCCGGGTTTGAATATAAAATAACGGGGTTATAGGGATCAGCAGAAGTGATAATTATAGAATCGCCCACTGATTCAACAATCGATCGAAACATATTCAGCTCCTTGAGGTCTTCGATTTTTGAAGTTATATCATAGTTAACTCCAATCATTCTGACAGCTTCCCCATTTGCATTTCGCTTAACTATTGCTTCCCCTGCAATGGTACGTTTGCTACCATTTGGTAAAATAATTTCAAACTCCGTTTTAAAGTCTTTTATCCCCATTAGGGCCAGCTCTAGCTCTTTTTGTGCTTTTTCAAGGGATTCTGGCAGTAAGCTTGAGGCCCAGGCATCGTAAGCTCCAGAGAATTTTTCTTTCTCCGTCCCATAGAGCTCATACATCTTTTCATCCCAATGGAGTTCATTTTCAATGGGGAAATAATCCCAGACACCCATATTTGCTGCTTTTGCAGCGAGTTGGAGGCGGTCATTCAATACTTTTAACCCTTCTTCTATTCGGTGTTGATCTGAAATATCCTGAATAACCCCCACAAGTCTGCAAACTTTTCCCTTTTCAATAAAAGGCTTACCCGTCACCCTGACAATCAATTTCCTTCCCTTGGCAGTATGTAAGCGACAAGTAATATCAAAAGGATTTTTATTGGATATTGCTTCCTCCAAAGACTGTATAAGTATAGGTCTATCATCAGGATGGTAAAATTCAATGCCGTTTTCTTTATTATGATCGAAATCAGGTGATACTTCGTGGATTCGATAAACCTCTTCTGTCCATATTGTTTTTCCGCTATTAATGTCTAATTCCCAGGTCCCTGTTTTCGTGATCATTTGGGTTTCCAGGAACAGATTAGCCAGCTTGTTTAAATTCTCCTGGTAGTTTATCTGGCTGCTTACCTCTTTCTGAATGGAAACCCAATGGGTAGGTTTCCCATTTTCATCTAAAATGGGATTGATTGTCTGATATGTCCAAAAATGACTCCCATCTACTCGATAATTTAATAGCAACTCCTCTTTACCATTACAATTTTTTATGTCCTGGCGGTTATTTTTTTTCTGCTTGGTATCAGGTCCTCGGAGCAGGTCTGAAGATTGACCTATTATATCTTCCTTTTGATAGCCAGTGATCGCGGTAAAAGCTGGATTTACATCCAGAATTTTTGATCCTTCTGAGGCCTGATCAATGTTGTTAGCACTGGAAATGATAATCACATCCTTAGCTACCTCAAAGACTTTCTCCAGTACATGTAGGCGTTCTCGTTCCTGATGGGTAAGACTTTGGGGTTCGAAGAAAGCGAGGAAGGACGCGACTTCCCCAGAATTTGAGGTATATGGGGATGCCTCCATAAGAATAGGACCTTTCGTTTCCTCCCTTGAAATAAATATTTTATGGCTAAATGCTCGGCTCGTTTTCAATTTTGATTTCAGAACATGTACTTTATTTTCATTTTTAAAAGCCTCTCCAGAAATTAGGGTAAATAAATTAAGCTCTTCTACCTCATAAGTTGACCATAGTTTTTCAAAGGCTTTATTTTTTTTGAGTATAACACCCTCACAATTCAACAAGGCAAAAGCTTTCGAGAACATATTCAAACACTCAAAGAGTGTAGAGTCATGATGCTTATTATTCATTTATTCACCGCATTATGCAGAATTCAAACCCTCGATTGTGGCTTTTCACAGACTTAAGATTTGATTTCCTGTTTGAAAAGAAGTTTGAGATTTTCGTAAAATCTCTAATTAGTATTCTTTGGTTTACGTCCTTTAATCTAAGCTATAAGGCATATAGGATAAATTAAGGCCAATATTTGGGCAAATATTAGGTATTGAGGAGAAGGAGGCAGACTTGGGCTATTTAAGAAGCTAATGTTTTCTTTTTTATTTATTTAAAGAATCCATGCCGTTGTTGATAAGGCCAAATGCTGATAAAAGCCTAATTATTAATAGAGTAAGGATGTAATTTATCTAGAAATATGTTTTATATGATATGTCAATTTATTGCATAATTACTTTAATTATAAATGAGTGTTCAAGAAATATATAGCATATATTTTAATTTATATATCTGTTTTCTTTCTTGGGGAGAATTGATGGAGAAGGCTCTTTTATGGGTTACCTGCGCTTAGAAAGCATAAAAATGTGTGATGGATATAGGTGTTTTTTTGCTTAGGCAGAATTATATTCGTACTTGTTACCTAGACAAAAATGAGGGAGGTTTGTAATCAAAGCCAGAAATAACTACGATTTTTCCATTTCCAGAATGGGACGCTACTATGCGTATTCCAATTGGCCAGCCTCTCAGCAAGAATAGACTCATATGCTGAAGTTTCTGCAGAGGTAGCTTCTAAAGGGGAAGGGAAAATAATATAAGAATGAGTACAAATTCTGCCATCCAAAATAAGTTTGTCAAATTGGGCTGACTACTTTTATGACATTTCTTTCAAATACCTATTACCAGGGGCCATTATTATCAATCGGGGTAAAGGTTTTCCCATCAAAACGATATAGAGCCATATAACCTCCCATCCAGAGATTGCCCTCATTATCCTCCCAAACGCTGTGCATGGCATTTTCCATCATGCCTTCTTCTTTGTGAAAATTCTTCATGCTTTGGCCATCGTAGCGGTACATACCAGACCCTTCAATCGGAAACCAGATATGTCCCTTGCTATCCTCAAAAAGGCTCCAGGATTCTGTACCGATTATTCCATCTTTTTCTGTAAAATGGGTAAAAGAATTACCATCCCAAGAGCAAACGCCCTGATGGTGCGTCGCAAACCAGATATTTCCGTTTTTATCTTCCAGGATATCGTTGACATGATTGTTACAAAGTCCGTCTGCTTCGGAGAGGTTTTCGAGTCTGTTTCCGTCATAGATGTAGGCTCCTCCATTGGTTCCAAACCACATTTTTCCTTTGCTATCCTCCATGATGCTGTGGACGATACGGCTACTTGAAACCCCACGTGTACTATCTTCTACTGCTTCGGGCAATTCGAGTGCGGTAAATCGCACACCATCAAATCGGCTGACTCCATCCAGGGTCCCTACCCAGATATTTCCAATTCTATCGATTTCCATGCTCCATACATCATAGCCCCTCATGCCATCTTCTTCAGAATAGTTCTGGAAGCTTTTGCCATCATATTTCATGATGCCCCCTGAAGTACCGAACCACATATTTCCTTGCTGATCCTCTTTTACTGCCCGGACTACCAATCGACGAAAATTATCATCATCGTCAAATACTTCCAGTGAATCATTTCTGTAGCGAACCACCCAATCCCCTGCAAACCAGATATCGCCGCGACTGTCCTGAAAAATTCGTCTTACAACTGGAATGATTTTGTCTTTGGCTGAAGGGTCCCACATCGGGTCGCCCAGGTAATTGGCGGGAATGGAATCCTGAACCTCTTCTGTAGTATCGTCTATTTCTTCTGAGAGCGAAGGACTCTTGTGAAGGCTACATCCGGAAAAAATAAGCAAGGCAAGCAGAATGCTAAGGTATGGTAGAGGGTGCTTCATAGAAAGAATCCTTTCCTACAAAGATAGAAGGAAGAAATTTTTTGTCTTCGGTGCCTATGTAAAATAGTGTAAATGCCAGGTAAAAAGACTTAAAGCCAGAATTTAATCCAGCTTATGCAGCCACTCTCCCATGGCATCGAGGAAAGGCTGTGATCGATTCCAGCCCAATTTGTCGTCCTGGATTTCATAAAAGCCTCCCGTTTTGCACAGGAATAAATTGTGGTTGGTGTTGGGGAAAGATTGAATACTCAAATCAGTAGAGCTACCCAAGGTTCTTTCGTAAAGCGCTTTTGTTTTTCGCCAATCCACATTCATGTCTTTTTCACCAAATAAAGCCAGTACCGGACAGTCAACCCCAAGCAGAGCCTTCTCAAAATCTTCTATGTACATGGGTAAGCGTGTAACAGAATCCCAGCCTTGGGTCATGAATTGCTTCTGCCACTCGTAATATCCCGCCTCATTGCCTCCTCCATTGTTAAATCGTATTATAAAGGGATTCTTGCGGAGATTAACAGTGGCTTCAAGATAGGATTCATAGCTCCCTCCGTGAAAGGCGATTTCATTGCCTCGGGTCCATTCTTCAAGCAGGAGTTCTATATGTTCTTTAGGATGTCCATTGATGCGAAGGTTTTGGCTTAGTAAATAACCAAAGTTTTCTTTGTCATCCACTCCACTTACGGAAATCCAGAATCTGATGCCTTCGTATTGATTGATCACCAGGGGATTGATCCAGCCGGCTCTGCTAATGCCCCATAAACCTATTGTTTCTGAACCCGGAATTTTATCTGCTTGTAAGGCTTCTATAGCAGCAATGACTTCCTCAGCACTATTCTGTACAGGCTGATTATAATCGAAAGTTCCCTCACTTTTTCCACAGCCTTTTTTGTCCCACATATAGGTTGCATAGCCAGACTCATTGATTTTCGCTCGGACCTTATTATACCAATTCTGAGCTACGGCATTGGTTTGGCCCGATCCGTGGACTATGAGTACTATGCCTTTTGGAGCCTGATTCTCTGGAACATTCAATACTCCATGCATCTTGATTCCTTCAAATTCAAACTCAAATATCTCTTTTGGAATTTGGTTGAAAGCGGATATATAAGAAAGAAACAATAGTAAAAGCCAGCTGAGTTTTTTCATTGAGTGGGTCGTATGAGGACTTGTAGAAATCTTAAAGCCTTTGTCATTGTAAGTTCATAATTTGGACGAAGCAATCCCCTTGCATACAAATAGTCTACGCGAGTTAAAATGTTTGCTTCGCCTGTAATACAGACTCCTAAAGACAAAGTTGTCAGATTGTAAAGAGTCCCTCAGGACAAGTTTAGTTTAAAGTTTCCCCCAGAGAATGGATTTTTTTAAGCCATTTTTTTCTAAATGCTTCGCTGGAGTCTTTGATGATAGCAATGTAAGTCAGCTTCACCGGAGAGATACCACAAAATTCGAGGGTACCTTTTTTGAATTGACGGATAGCTGGACTTCTCATAAATAGTTGATCATACCATCTGGGGGTATCCGCTGTAATGATGATTCTGGCTGTTTTTCCCTTTAGCAATTTTTTGGGGAAAGACTTGCCTTCTATACTTTCAAAAGTAATTCCGGGGAGAAATGTTCTGTCGATAAAGCCTTTCAGCAAAGCGGGCATACTGTACCACCACGTCGGAAAAATCCAGACCAGGTGATCAGCTTCTTTGATTTTTTGAATGGCATCCAAAAGATCAGGTTCCAGTTTTGTGCGTTTTCTGTAGCCGTATTGGAGATTGGGATCGAATTTCAGGTCAATCAGATTGAGGCGTGAAATAGAGGCTTCGGTTTGGCTGGCTCCCTCATGGTAAGCTTTTGAAAGGGCATAGTTAAAACTTTCTTTATCGGGATGCCCATTGATAATGAGGATTTTTTTCATGTCTTACTTTTCGGCAAAGAAAAAGTGAGCCTTTTTAGCTTGAAAGGACATTTGTCTAATTAGCAGCTGCTCTGATTCTACTCAGGTGCCTTTGTGTAATTCCCAGATAGGAGGCCAGGTAGTTTAGGGGAATGAATTTAAGGTATTCCGGATGATGCTTGAGGAGGTCCTGGTATTTAGTCTCTGCACTTTCTTTCTGCAAAAGGAAGATGCGCTTTTCCATTTTTACGTACTCAGCTTCCGCCATACTTTTGAAGACTTTTAGCCAATTTGTGCTGCTGTTCTCCAATTCCAAAATTTTCTCCCTCGAAATGGTCAGCATCTCTACATCCATCATGGCTTGAATGTTTTCTTCTGTGGCTTGCTGGGTAATTAAGGAGGAATAAGCTGTCAGGAAGGAATCCTGAAAGGTGAAGCAATAGGTAATTTCCTCCCCACTGGATGAAAAATAGTAAGACCTAAAGAAACCGGACCTTACAAAAGCGACTTCCCGACAAACACTTCCTTCCTGGATGTAGTATTCCCCCTTTTTCAAGTATTTGGGTACCAACATTTCCTGGAAGGATGCTATTTCTTTTTCTGTTAGTAAGTGAAAGGATTGTAGAAAGGCTTTCATATAGAGAAGAAATTAAGTGTCTGATGATTCCCTTTCCAAATAATTTACCAGACTTTCTTTAAGAAAACGTTCCCAGGTAGCCGAACAAAAATCAAAACAGAGGAAATCGGGTACCAGGCCTTCATGTTCAAAGTTCAGCCGACTTTGATTGGATCCTAAATCCTCCAACTTCCAGCGAACTTTCGTCCCCACCCATTCTTTTTCTACCCCATTCAATCCGTTTATCTTCTGATTGGCATCTATGCATTCCCAGCTCATCTCCTGGTTCGGGACAAAATGAATCACTTTGAATTGGTACCAGGGTTCTCCCCAGGCAACTTTGAAAATCGTGCCTTCCTTTTCGATGACTTTGTCCTGCTTTCCCCACCAGTCTCCCAATTCCTGACTAATGGCTATGAAAACCCTTTCAGGAGGGCATTGAATCTCGAAGGTTGTCCTGTAGCTATTTTCCATAAAGTGGGTATATCGATTAATCGTCGATACGACTTCTATCTGCAGAAGTTACGTAAGTCTCCAGTACATGTAAATCAGAGAAAATAGGTCCAAGTATCTCCATAAATTTCTGCTGATTAGCTGCAGAATCCGCATAAGCGTAAAAGCCTCCTCCCTCAGGATCAAATTCGATATGGTCCAATAAATCTTTGTCTACTTTCTCCAATATCTGAATGATATGCCCTTCCCAGCAATATCCGTTTCCTTCATAGCCGTGCTCCTCGAAAAATGGATAATAGGTTTCCAGGAGTTCTTCGCTATCAAGGGGAGCAATAATGGCAAAGTTTCCATCTTCCTGATGGGTGTAAAAAGGATTTTTGGTTTTCATGTCTGTAAAAGTTTATGGCAAAACTAAGGGATTACCTCATATGAGGGATTTCAAAAAATAACTTCTGTGTTCAATTTGTGGGCTAAAGATACAGAGATGAAATCCATTATTTATAGCCTTTTATTACTTCTATGTTTCCCGGCTTTTTTACATGCACAAGAGAAGATAGATGAGGAACTCAAACCCATCATTCTGATTATGGATGGGAGTGGGAGCATGTGGGGACAGATAGATGGCAAACCTAAAATTGCTATTGCGAGATCGGTGGTGAAATCCCTTACTGCAAAGATGGATGATGAACAGCCCCTTGCCCTGGTAGCTTATGGGCATAGAAGGAAAAGCGATTGCGAGGACATTGAGCAGTTTATGGAAGCAGAGGTGGGAAATCGGGAAAAGATCAATCAAATTTTGGCTGGAATAAATCCGGTCGGTAAAACTCCCCTGGCAAATACAGCTTTGCTGGTGATTGAAAAACTCAAGCTCAGTGGGGAAAGTGCTACCATTATTCTAGTCAGTGATGGAGCAGAATCATGCGGAGGCGATTTATGTGCGGTGGTAAAAGCTGCCAAAGAAGCCGGCGTAGATTTCGTCCTGCATATTGTGGGTTTTGATATAGGAGAGTCGGATAAGTTGGCTTTGCAGTGTGCAGCGGAAGCGGGAGAAGGACAGTACCTGGATGCTGCAAATGGTGCCGAATTGAGCGAAGCCCTGGAAACCGCCGTAGAGCTGGATAATGAACTTTTAGCAGAAAGGCTGAGCGTTAAGGTGAGCAAGGATGGTCAACTTCATGATGCTTCTGTGAAAATATATCGGGAAGGGGAGGAGCAAGACTTTACTTCTCTCAGAACCTATACAAAAGAGAAGACCAATCCGGCCATTTTTCGAATTCCTCCGGGAACCTATCATGTTCAGGCGGTTCCCATAGGTACAGAGGTTCAGTCGATATGGGAAAGAGAGCTTATCGTTCCTGAAGAGGGCATCAAAGAGGTAGAACTGGATTTTACTGCAGGAAAGCTTTCGATTTTTACATCCGGAAACGGAGAAATCTGGGATTGTGTGGTAAATATTACGGCGGCAGGAGAAAGGAAAAGCGTGGCTGGAGGAAGGACTTATTTCTCCAAGAATAGCAATCCCCTGATCGAAGAGCTAAGTCCGGGTGTGTACGATGTACACCTTTCCGCCGGGAAAATAGAAGGTTCAGCTACTTCGCATACTTTCAAAGGAGTAAAAGTTACCTCCAGAAAAACCTTAGAGCTCTCTCATAATTTTGAATATGGAGATTTATCTGTGCTGGCAACTAATAATGGAGAACTTTGGGATTGTGTGATTCAGGTAAACTCTTTGGATGGAGAAAAGAAAAAATCGGTAGGCGGGGGCAGAACCTATGCTTCTCCCAATTCAAATCCCCTCACAGAAAAACTAAGTCCTGGAACCTATGAGGTTCGCTACAGGCCCCAACACATACATGGAGAAGATTGGGAATATGTGGAAAGTCTGGTCGAGATCAAAGTGGGAGAAAGCCTGGAGTTGAAGCAGGATTATCAAACAGGCAAATTGCGAATCGGGGCAGAGCATGAAGGCAAGTCCCAGAGTATAGATGTCCTGATCCGCTCTAATGGAAAGACGATTTATAATAAACGGATTTCGGGTAGTTCGAAAAGCGAGGCTCGAGAAATTGTCCTGATGCCGGGCAAGTATGAATTTGTTGTTGAGGCAGTGCGACTAGCAGGAGCGAGTCCGCGTAAATTTAGTGCAAGTATAGAAGCGGGGATAGTACTGGAAAAGTATGTTGATTTCTAGCTTGTCTATGGGAAAAAGCTTTTAGCTTTTGATATACCTTTAAGTTCAAGTATCAGGCTCAATTGAGTTTTTGCTTGATACTTGAACTTTTTTTCTTATTCGATATAATCGACTTCTTCTACATACTTAGGAAAGGGCACAGTACTGTCCTATTTCCCCTAAGCCCCGTCTCCAAACATAATCAGAATCGCCTCTGTAGCTTCATCTGTTTCGTTCCACCACTTGTGGTGAACATTGGGCGGAATAAAGAGGGTATTTCCTTCTGGAAGCGTAACTCTTTTCCCATCCACTTCTCCTTCGGTCGTACCTTTAATCCCAACTACCATCATCGGAAAGGGCATGGCTTGTTCGCGGGGATCATGTCGAACTTTTTCCTGAGGAAGTACGCGATACCAGGCAGTTCGCAGTCCTTCCTCATAATAGAAGACAACGAAATTCGATCCATGCGCCCTACGTGTCAATCCTTCTCCAAACGGAACGATCTCGGGAAAACCTTTGGTCCAGAAATGGAAGGAAAAGGGATTGATCTTGTTGTAGACTTCCATACTTGGTTCGAAACCTTCCATCATGTAGATGCTCATGGGCGTGTAATCTCCGGAGAATGCCTTTCCCTGAGCTGTGAGAGCATTGAGATTTCCTTCGTAAATTCCTTGGAGAGTTTCCGCTTCTATTTTGTAGATAAAGGTCTTTGTTTTCGGCATGCCCTCACTCAGTAATACTTCGTATTCATCAGCAGTTTTCTCTCCGCTAATTTCTACGGTCCATATGCCTTGATCCGGAATTTCGATGCCAAAGGTCATAGGTTCGGAAGCATATCGATCATAGCGATAATCCGCTACATAGCTTTGGATGATCTCAGCAGCACTAATTTCTTTTTTCTTTTCCTCCTTGAGCATGGGTTGAGCCCATGCAGGAGAAATATGAAGTAAAAAAGGAAGGATCAGGAATGCGGCCAGCAAATTTTTCATAGGGTATTGATTAAACATTTGTGATTTGACTTTCCACAAATGAATCAAACAAATGATTGATTTACACGCCTTTATCTAGCTATGTGGCGAGTTGGCAGCATTTAGGGGTCAATGGACAGGAGCTTTTTTAGGTTGGTTACATATTGACGGGAAACGGGTACCTCATCTTCATATCCATTGAGCGATAAGAGCATGTTTCTGCTGCTGCTATTCTGGATACTAAAGCGATTTACATTGATGAGATAGCCTCTGTGACAGCGATACATGGGAGTCATGGCATTGACGAGCTGGGCTTCTATACTTTTGAGGCTGGCTCGCAGCACCTCTTTTTTTCTTTGGCCATCTTTGAGGTAGTGAATATCCACATAATTATCATCGCTGCTGATGTAGAGGATGTCCCGAGGATGTATACGAATGGCTTTTCCCTGAGAGGTATTCAGTAGGTATTCTTCCTGGCTTGAGATACTGTTGAGTGATTTTCGATTTAGGTATTGATAAAGACCCAAAGAAAAGAATGAGACCGTTAATGCAATCAAAGCTGTTCGCCCCAGGAAGAAAAAATACTCACTCAGGGTAAAATCACTAAATCCTGCAAGGAAACTTTTATACAGAAACAAGCCACCTCCCGTGAATAGCATTACCAGGGCATACCAGAAAATGGCTTTGCCGAGTGTCCAGTTTTTAAATAATGCTGGAAAGAGGCTCGGTACAAGTGCCGCGATAAAGAGGTAGGAGCTAATGAATACAATCCCCATGCTCAAGATCACGAGATCATAATACCATTGATTGTTTACATTCTCGATCCCAAAAGGCTTGAATAGGATAATGAAGAGGCTGCAGCTCATGCCGATCAGTATGAGCCAAAACAAATTCTTCTTATTCCACCTCGGTCTTGGAAAAGGGGTCTTCAGAAGGTTCTGGAGATTCATAATTCGTACGTTTTCCCTAAACAAAGAATTGCTGGCCATGCATTCCTGATTGTTTACGCCGGATGAGCGTAGAATTATTACAGAAGTCCCAAGTAGACCTCTTATAGTGTCAAACGACTATAGAAGCAAATTGTTAATAAAAGCGCAGAGCTATTTTCTCAGTACAAAACTGACTTTCCGAATTCCGAAAAAGGTATCCCATTGACGCTCTTCTTCGAAGCCCAGTTTTTTATAGAGCCGAATTGCTGGCTCATTCTCTGCACCTGTTTCTACCCGAAAAAAAGTGTAATCTAAGCTATTCAGCACAAATTCTAGTAACTGCTGAGCGATCCCCTGTCGAAAATGATCCGGATGTACTACCAGACTGTCGATTTCGATTCGATCTTTCTCCAGGGTCAGTTCTACTATGCCGGCTATTTCCTCCCCTTTATGAAAGCCATAAAAATCGGTTTCGGTTTCTTGGTAGCCCTTCAGTTTTCGGTTTAAAGGCGGAAATTCCTTTGCTCCCAGGAGCTTCGCTTCGACCAGATAAGAGGCATAGAAGAGTTGCTGTATCTCTTTTGCGATGAAAGGATCATGATTTTTGAGTTTTCGGATCAAATTCAGAAGATAAGGCTTTGAAAAGATCCGATCTCGGTCCTTTGTACCTAATATAGCCATGTTTTAGGAGAAAGGCATTGTATCATTCTTGGTTAGCTTAATAAAGCTTGCTCATATTCATAGTTCTACTCAAAGAGAATTTCTTTAAGCGAATCTCCATCAAAGCGAAAGGAAGTGTAAGTATCTCCCATTTCGTCAGTAGAAATATCCAGTTGAATGATTTCCTTAAATAAAGGACTTGTCTCATATAGTTGAGTCAAAAGTTCAGTTTTGGACATCCCAATACGAATGTTTCCATTTAGGATGGCTTCATTATCGACAATACGTCCGGAAAGGTCCCATCCCATGACCTTGGGATGATCATTGAAGTATCTTTTGAAGAATGAATTTCCCCCTTGGTAAACCTCCCTCTCTTTTTTCAGCCCATTTACGTCAAACATTTCGATAGATTTCTCGAAATAATCATAATTCAACTGAACCACCAATCCATCATGACAGCAAAGCCCGAGTACTCCTTCTCTAAGATCGGTGAGGTAATCATCTAATTCCTCCGATAAAACGGAATCCAGCTTTATTTTTTTTGCTTGTGGAATTGAAGCTTCTTTTTTTGATGTTTCTGGATGTACCTCTTCCTTTTGTATGATCGTTTCAGCTAGAATTTCTCCTGCAGCTTCTTTCTTTTCCTGAGGGGGATTGCAGGCGAAAAAAAGGATGCTTAACACAAATGAGAGGATGTATTTCATGATTGACAGTTGAAATCCGAATCGTTTCAGGATTTCAAGATACACCCAAAATCATCTTAAAGTAGAATGGGCTCAATTTTTAAAAATCCCAGGCTGATTCGATAAGCCTTTCAAGGGTGTTTTTAGATGAAGCTGTTTTTGGGGAAATGCAGCCTCTTCATTTTCTATAATCTCTCGTTCAAATTCTCTGCTGATTTGTTCCAAATTGATATTAGGATTTTGAATGGGCCTTAAGCGGAGATTATTCTTTCAGCTAAGTCCTCATAAAATTTAGCCTTATCTGCATGATTAGGAAGACCAGCTACCTGTCCATCTCCGAGTTCCATGATCATCCAGCCACGATATATGCTAGGAGTTCTGTGTTCAGCTGCCCTTACATGTCTCAGGGATTTTGCCAGATTTCCCTCTGCCAATTCTTCAAAACTCATCAAGGAAAAATCGAATCCCGCTTTGCGAGCTGCCTGAAGCTCTTCCTCGTAATCAGGCCCAATAACTTTAGGGTCAAGGACACTATCGCAGTAAATTATTCTCATGGTTTTTTATTCCCTATCTTTTAAAATTTCATCCAGCTTTTCTGATATCATTTGGACGGTAAAATTATATATATCTTCAGCGGTCTGATCTTTTGTGACGATGAGCCCGCCTCTAAAAACAGATTGGATGACTCTCTGCTTGTCTGTGTAATAAGTCGTGGGAAAGGATAGAATGTGCTTGAAGTTGCCGGTTTCCATTTTCACGATGCTAGTCGCGAATGAATTTTTCTCAGAAGGAATCACAATAATATTTTCGTGAAGCTTCGCACTCAGTCTCAAGGCTGCCTTTTGAGCGTCATGGGTAAACAAGAGAAAGCTTACTTTATTCTCATATTTTTGAGCCAATTCGTTTAAGGCTGGTATTTCTGCTTTGCAGGGTTTGCACCAGGAAGCAGTGGCCTGAACGAATAGGGGAGTGTGAATATCATCTAATTGGATGCTATCTCCGTGTACGTCTATATAGGTATAATTCCCAAATCTTGCCTGGGTGATGTAGGTCGGAAAGTCATTTCGTAAATGTGGCCAAATAGAATCTCTCAAGTTTTCCCCATAGCTAGCTTTCAAGCTATCGATGAAATGATCTACTCTGTCTTCAAAAAGTTCTTGTGCAGGACAAGAGAAATGGAGAATTAAAAGGAGCAGGAGAGAATGGATGTGTTTCATGATGTTAGATACCTTCGGAAATACAAGTTAGATAATTGCGTGATCTCAGGCTAGGAGTTTTTCAAAATAATGCGGGAGTTGATAGACCAACTCCCGCACAAATCAAGAAGTTCTTGCATTCATTCAGGAGCTGGTATTCTAGTATATACTTAAAATTCGTAGCCTACAAAAAACCAGATATTGCTGTCGAAGCTGTTACCCATGATAATTGTATCTCCCAAATTCGTTCGTTTGATAGGATTTGCATGAGTTCTCATGGGAAGAGATAGCGTATAATAGAGGCCTTTTACTCCAAAGATATTGGTTTCTCGATAGCTAATGGCAGCTCCGAGGGTAAAGGATCTTTTCTCAAGGCTTTCCTCCAAAACGAGGTGCTTGTAATCATTTCGATAGTAGCCCAAAGAAGGACTTATATAAAAGCCTTTCCAAAATACCGGCAGGTCATAGAAAGCCTCGAATCCAAAGAAACTCCCTTCTACATCTTCTCCTTTTACAACCACTGCAAAATCACTAGACAGATGGCCCTCGGTAAATTGGACGTTCATATGGGTGAGCCTCAGCATGTGGTCATTGGGGAAACGGATACCTATTTCACCAGAAAGGGATTGGAATTTATTGAAGGCTGCTTCTCCAAATTCATAGGCGATGAAAGGCCTGATATTCTCGGATTGGTTTGCTGTTGGGCTTTGGGCAAAGCTGAATTGGATGCCCAAAAGCAAAAAGAGGAGTACTGTGCTTAGTCTGTTCATTGTAAAGAATTATTTGTCGTTTATGTTGAGACAAATATTCTTGTTTATACGGACGAAAGAGTTACCATAGGGTAAAAAAACGCTATTGGCGAAATTTACGTCTAATTCTGCTGAGGCTTTGGCTGGTAATGCCGAGTAAGGAGGCGATGTGTTTTTGAGGAATGCGTCTTAGCAAATCCGGTTGCTTCTCGAGTATATGCTGATATCGTTCCTCTGCCGTTTGGGTCATTAAGGCGATTTGCTGGTGCTGTTTTTTCGCATTATCCTTTTGTTCGCCTACCAGGAAAAGCATTTTTCCGATGGATGACTCCTTGAGCTGTTCAATTTTTGATCGATGGATCCGTAGGAGTTGGGCATCCTCAAGAGCCATTATTTCCAAAGGAGAAGCTTCACCCATAGTTAAAGAATAGTCATCTCCGAAAAAGCTATTTTCCAAATATATATCCAGGCAAGCATAGGTATTTTTCTTCCACACAAAGCTCCCAACTGCTCCTTTCAACAAAAAATACCCATAGTGTGCAACGCAATTTGATTCCTTGATGATCTGTTTCTTTTTATAAAAGACTTCCTCGGCATGATTCTCAAATTTTATCCAGGACTCAATAGGAGCTTTATAATAGGGGTCAAAGGCTTTTTTTAGTTGATGCTCAAACACGTAAATAGATTTATGATGTTTATACTTTTTCAAATTCGAGGTAAAGCATAGGTACACTCATGCTAAACTCTCCTTTGGAGCGGATGATTTCTTGTAACTTGATCCGTAAGCGGTCGAAAAAAGCTTCTCTTTCCCTTTCTTCCAGCAAATTTTCCCAGGATGCTCGAAAACCTATCCGGATCAAACTATGGTTCAACAGAGCTGCTGCATCAACAAAGCGATAAGAGCTTTTATCAGCTATGCTTTTCGATAGGCGTAATCCAGGACTTTCTATTTCTGACACGATTCCTTCTTTAGTATTTCGATGCGCGATATAGCTTTTTAACTCATTCTCTGCTGCTACTAATCCCATCTCTCTAAAAAGGACAGCAAAAATTTCAAATAGTTCTGCGAAGGTGCCTATGGGGTTTGTCGTCAGAGCTAATTTCCCCCCTTTTTTTAAGACTCTGTGAATTTCCCGGTAGACCTCTTCCTTATTGTCAAAATTATTCGCCCCCAGATTTGAAGTGATCAAATCAAGGGAATTATCCTCAAGGCGAATTTTTTCTGCACTTTCTTCGAGGATGGTGATATTGTCCAGCTTCAGGAGCTCGATTTTTTCTCTCGTTCGATCGATACCTGCTTGCCAGATATCTATACCATAGATGTAGGAACCTTGCCCAAAGCGCTGACTAAGCTCAACCAAGGGGAAGCCGGTCCCAAATCCGATATCTAATATCTTCGCCTTTGCTTGCATAGGTATGTGTTCCAGCAAGAGCCTTCCGAAGGGAGCTGACCAGAGGCTAACCTCATCAAAAATGTTGGCTACTTCTCTTTTTTGGTAGTCAAGCTTCTTTTTCATTCTTTATGTATGCTGCCTTATTTGTTGAGGATAGGGGGGGGATAGTGGAAAATAATCCTATGATTTGAGTTTAGTATTGAGTGCTGGATGGGCAGCAATTATTTCTTTGAGTGCGCTATATTCTTCTGTCGAAAAGGACGACTTGGGTATGAGGTTAGCGACTATTTTATTCTGATAAAGTAAAAGCCATTCTTTTGTTTCACGGATTTTGAAGACTTTATCCCAGCTCATGGAACTATTGAATGACTCACCCAGGATATGGATTTCCTCCGTATCAAAGGTGTAAATCATTTTTTCTCTAATTCTTGGGGTAGCATTAAAGCTCCGTTTCGAACTCCAGTACATAAAAATCGGAAGTAAAATGCTGATGGCGAAACCGAAGATTAACATTTGGAATGGAATATCTTCCCATTTATCAAAAACAATTACATATCGGATGCCTAAGAAAAGCATAAATACCCCGACGACAGTCAAGATAATCATGATCGGCCTGCGGTAGGTAATGGTATACATGAGTTTTATGTATTCCTTCTCATTGATTTGAGATTCTATTTCGATCTTTTTCATCTTGTGTTTTATGTGTGAATGAAAATCATGTAAAAGTAAGGATTGTCCTATGTGCTGGGTTTGAGTAATTCTTCATTTAAAATTTCAAGGATTATTCCTCTACCAATTAGTCGAGCTCCTTCTAAAAATTCAAATCCTAAACCAACACTCAATTCATGCTTGAAAGTGACATGATCAATAATGGCTATTTCAGCTGTAACGGATTCACCGGGATAGACCATTTTTTTGTCCAAAAATATTTGCTGACCAGAAGTCATGTTCTTGCTAAAGAGGAATTTAATATGTGGTCGATAACCGGGCAAAGCTGGAGTAATTCTGCCACCTTCTTCAGTTGATAAATAAGTAAGATGCGCGATAAAATCTGCTTTTCTATTTAATAGATTCATGTGTTTTCAGATTGTTTTATCCTAAGGAAAACCAAACGCTGGTTGCGCCATTGCTGGATGCTATTTCCAAGTAATTCTTAAAATTACGTAAATCCTGACCAAAATTATTACCGATGTATCCATCTCCGGGATTTGAGCCAACGTCTGCAAAATAAGAGGGAAGATCTGATTGCTCGTCTAGAGACTCTTTTAATAGATCTGGTAAATCAGGAATAGCTGGAAGTTTTTCGAGTAAGCTGAGTATGGTTTGCTGAACCCGGGCAAAATTATTGGCCAGTATTTCCTCCTTTTCTCGGATTCCTCTCAGAATAAGTTGTCGTTCTTTCTCCGAATCCGCATTGGGTAATCGATACTCATAATCCTCCTCTGGACTCTCCATCATCTGGAAAAAGATAGAGGTGTCTACGCCACAAATCTTTCCAATTCGTATGAGTTTAAGCTCTTCTTTCGGCAAATTCCAACTTTCCGTCAATAAATGGCAAAAGCTACGACTTAACGAGCTTGTATTAAAAGTGTAGTTCGGATCTTCATAAATCTCTTTCCTTTTATCACAGGCTAATAATACATCAAGTCCCATAGCTTCTTAAACTTATGGACCTCGGCTAAGCATTCCGAACGGTCTCCTTTAGTTCTTCCCCTATAAATTGCTGAGCATCTTTATGTACTTCCAGGCTTTCTTTGGAGACTTTTGGCATATTAAAAAAGCCATGAATCACATGGGGATATTCTTTGAAAACTACCTGATTGCCTGCTTCCTTCAATCTTTTTGCATAAGCAGCTCCTTCATCTTTCAAGGGGTCCAAAGCAGCTGTACACAAAAATGCGGGAGGGAGATTGGATAAATCTTTCATCAGGAAAGGAGACATAAGCGGATCGAGGACATCTTCTTTTTTGCTTTTATAATGATCCACAAACCACTGCATCAGAGGTTTGGTCAGAAAATAGCCTTTACCAAAAGTATCGATAGAAGGATGATTCAAACGAGCGTCTGTACAGGGATAAATAAGTACTTGCTTTTTGATTTTTGGTCCTTTCAGATCTCTGGCCAAAATACTCACAACTGTTGCCAGATTTCCTCCTGCACTATCTCCCATGACTGTTAGTTCATTTGCGTTTGCTCCTAGTTCGTCCGCATGCTCAACTGCCCAAAGCGTAGCATCATAGCAATCTTGATGTGGAATCGGGAATTTAAACTCTGGAGCCAGACGATATCCCACGGATACAACTACTGCCTGATTATCTCGGGCTATCCTACGGCATACCAAATCATGGGATTCTATAGAACGCAAGACAAAACCGCCACCATGATAGAAAAGGATCAAGGGTAAATCTTTTTTTTCTGACGGCCGATAAATTCGGATACGAATTTCCTCGCCATCACGCATGCCTATCTGCTCATCTCTGATCTCGGCCAATTCTATTGGAGCATAGTCTATGATTTTACGGAAAAGTGTCAGTGTCTTTGCATTATCTAATCTTGCCTGAGCAGGAGGAATGCTAAGATCTGTCTTCTTGAAGGTGTTTACATACCAGAGTAAAAGGCGCAGTTTTATGGACATGGTGAGATTTTTTATTGAAGTTAATAGCTTTGCCTGATTCTAAAAACTTTTGAATTCAAGAAGGTGGCCCAATTCATTTCAATATGAGCCCCTCAAAAACTTCATTCCCTTTTTTATCCTGTACATGCCTGGATTCATCAATCAGTATAAACTCCTTTAAGGAAGCTAATAATTTCTTGGCCCTTTTTTCCATTTTCCCTCCCGGAAACAAGATGTCATTTTTTGCGCCAATGATGCTGATTGGGGTATTTATTTTTCTAGCTTCTTCTTTCGTAAGTACTGGTACAGGCGTAAAATCCATATCAAAGTGTAGAAATACTTTTGAAAGGTATTTTACTGCGAACGGATCCCTATGGGTGAAAACTTCGGTCAAAAATTTCTCGATAAACTTCATGTTTTCAGTCTTCATATATCGTCGCATGGGTATGAAAATTTTGAAGAGAGCTTTCAGCGGATTTCCATTTACGATATAGGCAGGCGAGGCTAAAAAGGCTGCTTTAAGATTTTCGTTCTTATAAGCCAGGGTTTTCAATATAACCAAACCTCCAAAAGAGAAACCAGCCAAAATTACTTCCTTAAGGGCTAAATTATCTATCACTTCATGCATCCACTTTCCATACGTATCATCTTTCATGCTGAGTCTGGTCTCTGCACTTTTATTGGGTTGAGCGAGGACATCGATGGCGAAGACCTGATAGGCTGAACTTAGATTGGGATAACATTCTAAGGCTATGGGGGCACATCCATTTGACCCATGTACAAGGAGTAGGGGGGGATTGGAGGGATCTCCTGTTTTGAGGATATGGGTTTTACCGAAACTTGTCTCAACAAATAATGACTCGTAATTGATATTTAATTCTTTCAATTTTTGGTCATAAAGTCCCAAAATTTCACTTTTCCCACTTTCAGATTTAAATAATGAAGCCATAATTGTTATTTTAGTACAAATTTACTATTTATATATTTATAGGACAAGTTTACCAATGAGTAATACCAGACAAAAAATTTGTGATGCTGCTAGAAGTCTCTTCAATGAGCAGGGATACAATCGGGTAACTATCAGAATGATCGCTACAGCCTTGAATATGAGCTCTGGGAATCTCAATTATCATTTTCGGAAGAAAGAGGATATTCTGGAAAGCCTGTACTTTGAAATGGTTGAGGTCTTCGATTCGAGGGTTCAGCAGCTGGATAAGCAGGAGATTTCTTTAGGATTAATGCAAGCGGGTATCAGGTCCAGTATGATGAGAATGATTGAATATCGGTTTTTTTGGACGGATTTATATTTTCTGCTAAAGTCAAATGAAAAGATTGGGATACATTTTGAAAAAGTAAAAACGGACCGGATCAATGGATATGAGTTAGTATTTAACTCCTTAATACAGAAAGAGATTTTACATATATCTTCTTTTCCCAGAGAGCATCAATTCCTGATTGAAGGAATGATAGACTATAGCAATACCTGGCTATATGCCTCATCATTATATAAAAGTACGAACAGTCATATTGAAATTGTGGATGAAGCCTCTTTTCGGCTTTTGTTTAAGTTGTATCCATATTTAACAAAAATGGGGAAAAGGCATTTCAAAAATCTTTATCCTGGTTTTTTTTGACATAATATGGGCGATGATCCGCGTATGGTTAATTAAAAAGGTTTAAGCTTTTTGAAACGGTCAATCATTATTTTACCCCTGAATCCGCAAACGTTCAGAAGTATTTCCTTAAAACCGATTCAACTACTATGAAACTTCAACCTACCTATAAACTTCCAGATGTCCAGGAAATGCAGGACAGAAAGGAAAAGCTGATTACCATGATGAGAGGAGCAGGCCTAGATGCTTTTGTCATTACGGATCCAGATAATGTGTTTTGGTTGACAAACTTTGCAAATTATGTTCATGAACGTCCCTTTATTTTGGTATTATCACTGGAGGGGAAGCTTAGATTTATCGTCCCTAAATTGGAAGTTTTGCATGTTGAACGCCGTGCGATCGGAGAGGTCGAATTGGTAACTTATGAAGAATTTCCCTTTCCTAAGTCAAAGAGTTGGGATACTATTTTTAAAGAGGAAACTGATCGTTTTAAGAAGTTGGGGCTAGAGACGATTGCTCCTCAATTTGTAGCGAATGAATTGGGTGATAGAAAATATGTCTGTGAATTTCTGGAGGAGGCCCGATATATAAAGTCTGACTACGAAGTAAGTCGCATTGTTTATTCATCTATGGTCGTCACCAAAGCCATGAATAAACTCCTGAAAATAGCGAAACCTGGCATGTCAGCCATCAAAAGCAATTCTAAAATATCAAAACTTATCTCCTTGCAGATGTTGGCAGATAACCCTCAAGCCAATGTCCTGGCATCAGATATTGGCGTTATCGTACAGTCGCCCAATGTCTCGGACGATCCTCATAATTTTACCAATATCTTTGATATGGATATGCGGTATGGAGGCCCGCATGTAGCCATTATCAACAGTATATTGAATGGGTATGGGACAGAAGTAGAACGTACCTTTTTTTTAGGAAAAGTACCTCAGGAAGCGGTGCGCCCTTATGAAGTAATGATGGAAGCCCGGCAAATTGCGTTTGAATTATGTAAACCAGGGGCAGATATGCATGAAGTTGATGTCAAAATCAAAGAACATTTTACCAAGCAAGGCTATGGTAATAATATGATGCACCGTACGGGTCATGGGATAGGCGTTACCGGACATGAGGGGCCCTTTTTAGCCGAAGGATTCCACCATGAAATCAAAGAAAATATGTTCTTCACGGTAGAACCCGGTATTTATATCGAGGGTCTTGGAGGATTTCGCCATTCTGATACCATTGTGATTACAGCTGGTGGAAACGAAATCCTCACAGCTGTAAAGGATAGCTTAAGCGACATGACCCTTTCAACTGGAATACTCAATTTGTCTCTTTCTGCAGAAAGGAAGCAGAAGTTGCTGGTTTTGGCTAATCGGTATTTTGGCTTGAATGTGAAGTAGGCATTAATTGTACTCCCCGACCATCAAACTTAAGTATCCCGCTCATTCCTTTAGCTGCTTTTCCTATTAATTTTCTAGTTTTATGCATTCAATAGGCCAGAGAAACGGTCTTTATGAGCAAAATTCAAGATTAAACTCAGAGATAGATAAAACGCTGCTCCTCGTATCCCTGCTGGATTATGTAGTATATGAAACAGGGTGGAATTAATTAAGGTCAATTTTCTAAAGGGAAAAAGGCGGAAGTATTTAAAACTAAATGCGAGAAAGTGATAAAAAGCAGTATCTAGAACAATGGTAAAAAAATATGATCGGCTTAGCGAAATATGCTAAAGCCGACCCTATCTTTGAAGTGATCTGGAAAAAATTATTTACCATATTTTTCTTTCCATTCTTTTACTATTGCTGGTAATTCCTCTCCATCAGCTACAAATATCAAAGAAGCGGAATTCATGCAATAGCGTAGTCCGGTTGGTGCTGGTCCATCATTAAATACATGGCCAAGATGTGAACCACTGCCACTATCAACTACTTCCGTACGTACCATGCCATGACTTCTATCAACAAGCTCTTTGACAGCGTCTTTGTCAATTGGCTTATAAAAGCTAGGCCATCCAGTTCCTGATTTATACTTATGCCTGGAGCTGAATAAGGGCTGACCGGTAGCAGCTGAATAATAGGTTCCTTCTTTCTTGTTATCCCAGTATTCTCCTGTAAAAGCCCTTTCTGTACCCTGCTGACGCAGTATGTAAAATTGCTCTTTGGAAAGAAGCTGCTTCCACTCATCAACAGTCTTTTCAATTGGGTATGAGTAATTTTCCTCTTTTGAGATGGAAGTTGTCTGGCAAGCCGCAGTAATGTATGCAAGACTAAGAATTAAAATTAGCGGTAACCTCATAGTTTTTATTTTTATTTCGATAAACGCCAGCTTAATCCAATTGTTTCAGAAAACCATAGATTAAAGAGGAGTTGCAGGATAAGATTTCACCAAATGTCGCATTTACGATATTCTAGAGGCGCTACACCTATGCCTAATTTCTCCATTGGAGGTTAATAGCTGGGTTACTGAAGACTTCCTCCTGTCCGGGTCTTGTGCCAAAAAGAGCTTCTTCTATGACTTTGCCTTTTGGAAATGTGAAATGGGCTGTTTTTAATTCCGAAGATACCTTGGAGATATAGAGAGCTAGCTAGTTTGGTTTCAGAAGTTTTTAAAACTCAAGTTTGCTTTAATCCTCATTTTTCATTTTACACTTATATAAATAAGTTTAGGATTAAAACGCCTATTAAGCCCATAATTCCGACAGAGGTTTCCATTACTGTCCAGGTCAAGAGGGTTTCTTTTACCGTAAGATTGAAGTACTCCTTAAATAACCAGAATCCTCCATCATTCACGTGAGACAACATGAGACTTCCAGAGCCGATAGCTAAAACCATCAATTCGGGACTAATTCCTGTTCCGGAAATCAAAGGAAGGATAATTCCCGCAGCTGTTAAACCTGCGACCGTTGCGGATCCTACACAAACTCTGATGACCGTAGCTATTAGCCAGGCTAAAATTAGGGGTGATATGGACGAACCATTTAATAATTCGCCAATGTAATCGCTCACCCCGCTATCCACCAGAATTTGTTTGAAGGCCCCAGCCCCAGCTATAATTAGCAAAACCATGGTGATACTCGAGACAGAATTTGTAAGGGAATCCATTAACTCGCTCATGTTTTTCCCTCTCGATATACCCAGGGTGTAAATAGCTACCAGGACGGCAATTAACATAGCTACAACCGGATTGCCGATAAATAGGATGATCTCTTTGACCAAAGAATCTCCTGGGAAGAAAAAAGTCACTAGGGTAGAAAATATGATCAGTATAATTGGTAGCAAAGCACTAAATATACTGATGCCCATCCTTGGCATTTCATGGTCTTTTAAAACTACGGGATTGTAAAACTCTTTTAAGGGAGTGGCTGTAATATTTTTTATTGTTCGGGTAAATAAGGGTCCTGCGACAATGATTGCCGGAATAGCAATGAGAATTCCATAAAATAGGGTTTTACCAATATCTGCTTCAAACATATTTGCTATAGCAGTAGGGGCGGGGTGAGGAGGTAAAAAACCATGAGTTACTGACAAGGAGGCCAGCATAGGTAAGCCTACATAGATCAAGGGCAATCCGGTTGAGGCTGCTACCGTAAATACAAGAGGAATCAGGATTACAAAGCCTACGGAATAAAACATGGGAATACCCACAATAAAGCCAGCAATCACAACGGCCCATTGAATATGCTTTGTTCCAAAGCTGTCTACCAATTTTGAAGTGATCCTTTGAGCAGCTCCACTATCTGCAACGAGTTTACCCAACATCGCACCGAGCCCTAAAATCAAGACCAGAAATCCTAGTGTATTGCCCATTCCTTTTTGAATAGATTCGACAATTGCAGGCAATTCCATTCCCATACACACACCTACGAAAATGCAGACCAGCGTAAAGGTGATAAAGGCATTGAGCTTAAATCTTGCTATTAGGATGAATAGAAACAGTATTCCTAGGCTAACAATAAGTAAGGGCATATGGCGGGTAATTAGCTGTAGTAGTTTGGATAAGATCTGGCAGTTGAGATTGATTGGAGAGGGATATTGGGCTCACTTTCTATTCCAAGATACAATTTGGAAGGTTGATTATCCAGTCTTTCATTATTTCGTATCAATCTCTCTAGATCATAATTTAGATTCATTTAGTATGAAGAATTCTAAATCCTCGAAGGAATCCAACAAGTTTTATGCGAGTTTATCTTTCTGTTCAGATGTTATGAATTCTAAACTCGTCTAATTATTTATTAAGGAGTATTATATACTCATTTAATCAACGAATGCGCAAAGAATTGCTGGCGTATTTTATGTTTTCTAACGGTTTGTATACCTGATTTACCATACCGAATGGGTGGTTTAGCCAGGTATACATTGTTAGGCACAATCTTTATTTCTTTTAATTCTTTAGCTTAAATTTATTGAAAAAAGATAAGGTATACGATATTAGGTCAATCTTAAATGATTTAAGAAGAAGGGGGAAATTCCCCCTTCTTTTAGTTTCTTCTTAATGCAAATTTGTTCTGATGGCCTCTGATGCTTGTTTGATTGCGGCTCTTGCTGCTGGAGTATGTGTAATAGGATTCAACATAACAAAATCGTGAATAGTACCGACATATCTCGTAGTGGTTACTTTCACACCTGCGGCATTTAACTTTTTAGCATAGGCCTCTCCTTCGTCTCTTAAAACATCATTCTCAGCGGTTATCACCAATGCCTCAGGAAGCCCTTTTAATTGTTCTAAAGTAGCATGTAAAGGCGTAGCTGTAATCTCTCTACGAACACTTTTATCTGGAGTATAGGCATCCCAAAACCAGATCATTGCATTCAAAGAAAGGAAATGCCCGTTCGCAAATTGCAGGTAAGAGGAAGTATTATAATTATCATCAGTTACCGGATAGAAAAGCACTTGAAAATCAATCTCAGGTCCTTTTCGTTCTTTTGCCATTAAGGTAACGGCAATAGCCATATTGCCCCCAACACTATCTCCTGCTACTCCTAATTTATGGGTATTCAGGCCTACGGATTTACCATTGGCTTTTATCCATTTAGTAGCTGCATAGGCTTCTTCATTGGCTTGTGGATAAACGGCTTCCGGCGTTGGTGTGTAATTAACAAAAACGACTGCTACATTTCCTCCGACTGCTAATTCTCTAACGAGACGGTCATGGGTAAAATCATTTCCTAAAATCCAACCCCCTCCGTGGAAATACATCAATACAGGTAGCGCTTCCTTATTGTTTTTAGGTTTGACTATCCGAATGGAAACGGTTGTGCCATCTTGTGTGATTTCTTTTTCTTCGATGTCAACTGCTAATTTTTCATACTCTCCCGTTTGTGCTCCAACAAGAACATTGCGAGCTTCTTCAATAGGCAACTCATAAATTTGTGGGGCATTAGGGTCTCCATGAACTGCTTTAAGAAATTCTCTGGTATCTTTTTCTACCCCATAATTACCAACTAAAGTGGTTTCAATTTGTGCACTCGCTAAAGATGCACGTGCAATTTCGGCTGCTGAATTAGTTGCATTTTTCATACGGATATTTTTTAGATGATTTAATTATTTACCATGTAAAAATGAGCAGCATTGGCTCATCAATCAAATTAATAATTATTATATTTGATAATTATAATTTATAATCATGACAATTCAACAGCTTAGATATATCCTTGCACTTGATAGGGAGAGGCACTTTGCTAAGGCAGCACAAGTATGTTCAGTTTCTCAACCTGCGTTGACGATTCAGGTTAAAAAAATGGAAGAAGAAATTGGAGTTTTAATTTTTGATCGAAGCAAGGTGCCTTTAAAGCCAACGCCTTCAGGAAAAGAAATCATTAAAAGAGCTAAAGTAGTATTACAAGAAATAGAAGGTATCAAAGACTTTGTTATTGATACAAAAAATAAGCTTCAAGGAAAGATAACACTTGGTGTCGTTTCAACATTGTCTCCTTATTTGATTCCCCTTGTTATTGAAAATCTAATGCAGAAAACTCCTAAAATAGAGTATTTCATTAAAGAATATTCTACGGTCGAATTGATGGAAAATTTAGAAAATGGAGAAATAGATATTGCATTAATGTCCACTCCAACAGGAAACAATAAACTCAAAGAGTTTCCAGTTTTTTCAGAACCCTTTGTTGTCTATTTGAATCCAGACCATACAAAAATTGATGACCCATACTATGAGATCAGTAAGTCGGATATATCTGATTTGTTACTCTTAAAAAATGAGTATTGCTACAATGCGCAATTACTGAATATATGCAATATCAAGTCTACTAAAGCCATTCATCGAAAAGTGAATTTTGAAATTACTTCTATAGAAACATTGAAAAATTTAATTAGAGTAAGTGCTGGAATTGCCATTGTCCCAGAATTATCTGTCATTCACCAAAAGAAAGAAAAGATTGTCAAACAATTTAAACCACCTATACCCGTAAGAGAAGTTGGATTGGTTATTTCCAAAAGATTCAATAAGAAATTATTATTGGAGAAAATGAGTGAAGCGATTTGGGAAAGTTTACCTGATAATCTAAAATCAAATAAACAATTTAGAAAAGTAAGATGGGATGATTCTCCATATTTTCGGAAGGCGCTATAGCTACGGCCGACCACATAGCTTGTGTTATATGCTTTTTTTATTCTTTCTTCCAATTCTTTTAAGTCTCCATACTTCAAATAGGTAATAGGCTGCTTGATGTTCTTCTGGATTATTTATTCTTAAATCCGTCTGTATTCTTTTTGCTTTTGCCCATTTGGATTATCCGTCCGGATGACTTGCTCCAGATACAGCCGTAGCGGCTCTGCTCTATTGTTGCCTTCTCAGTGTCCCATCGCTTATTGTTTTGATTACCCACTAGGTTATTTCGACTTTAATTCCCAGGCAATAACTTCTCGCACAGCCTGACGGCCCGGCCATAACAAGCTTAGAATTCGGTCGGTAGTTAATGGCCTTGCTATGCGGCGCGCTAAACATCTGCCCGGCCTTCCTTTACGTCTTGCAACAAGACCTCTGCAAACATCTACTCAGACGGCATGGCCAGGTGTCGGTCAAAGTATTCGATTATCTTGCCAAATAGGTAGCGATCGTAATTCCGCTCACGGCTCCATCCATGGGTCGCACCCGGTGCAAACGCAAAGTCGAAGTCCTTGCCCTGTTTAATCAGTTCTTCAGCTAACACGGCCGTCGTCTTGAATGGTACCACATGGTCCTGGATGCCGTGGATGAACAGGAGTTTATCCTCCAGATTCGCTGCATAGTTTAGCGCTTTTCTTTCGAAGATCTCCGGCTGTGTCTGTGGGCGACGAACAATCGCGACGTCGTCCGTGCCAAAGAACACTGGGTCAACAGCTGCCGCTGCAGCAACACCCACCTGGAATAAGCCCGGCTTCATCAAGAGCGAATAAACGGAGAGTGTACCGCCGTAACTGCTGCCCCATATGCCGATGCGATCAGGATCAACATAATCCAGTGACTCCATGTAGGCAACGGCACTCGCATAATCCTCAATGTCCTGGTCGGCAAAGCCCAGCAGGAACTCTTCACGGAATGCCCGGCCATAACCGGTGCTACCACGTGAATCCACCTGCACGATAATATATCCCTTCTTGGCCAACAGCTGCTGTACGAGGCTGTAGTTACCGGCCCAGCGGTTCCTCGCTGTATTCGAATACACGGGCCCAAATAGCACGGGATACTTCTTGCCGGGCTGCATATTGGTAGGTTTCAGAATCCGGGCATGCAGCGTGTAGTCATCCACAAGACTGGGGAAACTAAGGTATTCTGCAGCCGCCCAACTTCGCTCCGTAAAAGCGGGCAAGGGCGAGTGAGTTACTCGCCTAGCCTCACCCCCCTCGCTGCTTAGCACGTAAAGCTCAGGCGGTGATGTATCGTTGCTGTGCATGAACACCAAGTGTCGGCCATCTGGTGAGGGGTAGCCAACATTCCGGCCAGAAAGACGTGTCAGCTGCTCGGGATCGCCACCGGACAAATTCAGGCGATACACGTGTTGTTCGTAGGGATTAACGCCATTGCCTGCATAAAAGAGTGCATCACCCGCAATACTTGGGGCGGACAGTACATCGTAGGATGGATCTGTCAGGAGCTGCGGACGATCCCTGGACGCTGAGGCATCGATTGTATAAAGGCCGTAGCGATCACGCATATCGCTTAAGAAAACGACCTTCTTTCCATCCGGATGCCAGCTAGATCCAAAGGATGTGTACATGCGGCTCTCTCGAACACCTCGCCAAATCTCGCGCAATGTACTTTCTCCCGGTGCAAGGACGAACAACTTACGCTCAACTGCCGTATCGGATGCGATATCAACCAGCAGAGCACCGTCCGCTGACCAGTTGAAGTCGATGATCTGGTTGGCGTACGGATCTGGCAAATCGAGGTACACAATGTTACCGCTTTCTACATCTAACAGCCCAATCCTGCGAATCTCGTTTGGATCGCCTGGGTAACCACGGCGTACCTCATTGGGATTGGTTTCGGTAGCGAGGTAATCCGGGAACGGCACCTTTCGCATCTCGCGTCGGTCAACGGCGTGAAAAGCGATTGTCTTGCCATCCGGGGACCACTTGTATGTTGGCCCACTCCAGATGCCTGGACCGATTTCACGTTCCGGTCGGCTGTAGCGCCCTTTGCGTAAACTCGAGAGACTGGCGATGCCGATCTCGGTGAGCTGGCGATTCTGTTTGGAAGAGAAGTCAGCAAGCCAGAGGTCACCGTTCCGAATGTATGCCGCTTGCTTGCCGCTTGGCGATATCGATAGATTATGTGCACCTGCCTCGACGGGCATAAACAGGAGGTCTTCTCCCTGGATCAGCGATGTCTGCCATAGGTGGTTCCCTCGCAGGCTGATGATTGTGTTCGCGTCGGTCCAGACAATATCGCGCACTGAGGCGGATGCCGTCTTGGAACTGAGGCGCACTTCCTTCCCATCGTTTGTGGATACCCAGAGGCCACGCCCAGGATTTCCTGCTTCGCTCCAGGAAAAGGCGAAGTGCTCGCTGTTCGGTGCCCACGCAGGCTGGGACGGGGTGGTTCCCGTCAGTTTTGGCGTTGCGAAGAGGTCATCAAGCCTGAGCTCTGCTTCCTGTGCTGTGAGTGCTACGGGCATCGCCATTAGTAAGCCTGCCACTACCCAGCTTCGCCAAAAAGAGATTTGTTGCATATGTTTGGTTTAGTAAAGTCTAGTAAAACAATCTTGAACTTCTCAAATAGCGCTTTCGCCACTAGAGAGTGCACTTTTTGAAGGTCTTCCAAGTCGGATTGACACCTTTTCCCTGGCGTATAACGACCAGTGTAAACGCCGTAGCGACCGTATTGGGGCTATTGACGTTTTGCACATTGTTTTATGCCGTTTTTTACCATCCAATATAGGAAGGAGGCTTAGTTCCTATAAGTCTTAAATAAACTACAAGCTGTCCTCTATGATGCGAAAGATGATTGTCTATTGTCATCAGTATGGATTCCTTGGAGACTTTTCCATACCACATTTCTACTATTTCAGAGAGTTCTTCTTGAGAGGTATTTTCAAGGAACTTTAAAATCTCATCAAAGAATTCACTAAAATAAAAAAGTATCTCTTCTTTGGTTTTAGTTTTAGGCTTTACCAATTCTTTCCCTGTGACGAAGCGGCTATGAGTTCGCATCCAAGTCGTTAGATGGCTTAGTTGAGATTGATAGCTTTTTGTCCCTTCAATAGGTTTGAATGATAACTGTTCTTCCGTTACTACTTCTACAAATTTGAGGGTATAACGTTTATTACCTTTCCATTTTTTGATGATTTCTTTAATTTCCATTTAATCTTATGTTAGATAAACCATTTCCTTCATTTTTTTACCCCAAAATACAGATGCTTTTGCTCTGGACATCATTAAGCCCATCATACCTGTCATCATTCTATTCATCTTACCGCCTAATTGATAAGGTTTGTTTTTTAATAATGCAGCTAAACCTTCTTTTACCAATTCATCAACTGCTTGGGGTTTCATGGGTAGATTGTCCTTCATATTGGAATCAGTTCTTTCCGTCAAACCTGGTGCATCTGTCGGACCAGGCACAAGAACAGAAACGTTGATATTGTGCTCTTTCATTTCAAAGTTTAAAGCTTCACCCAAATTCAAAATGTAGGCTTTACCTGCTGAGTAATTAGCCGCATAGGGAGTACCTTGATACGCAATGCTTGATGAAACCAATAAAAGTCCTCCTTGTTTCTTTTCTTGAATCAAACGGCTGGTGAACCAATGGGAGATTTTCAGTTGAGCAGTAACATTTAAACTGACCATAGATTGTAGGTCTTCAATGGCAATTTTTGAGAATGCTCCCATATGGGCAGCTCCTGCGTTAGAAATTAGAAGACGAACATCAATATCTTTCAAAACATCTTCTATTGTAGAAACAAACTCCTGTTCGGTTAAATCAAGTTTTTTGTATCTCACTTGAATTTTATAATCATTTTTGAGCTGGTTGCTCAATTCCTCTAACAGATTTTCTCTTCTTGCAAATAGGATGAGGTTAATACCATTTGATGCTAATTGACGTGCAAACTCCTTTCCGATTCCTGACGAAGCACCTGTGACTATTGCCCAAGAACCAAACTTATTTTTTAAATCTTTCATCTTATTCTGAATTTTAAAAATAAGCCATCCCAACATTTTGAGATGGCTTATTTTGATTAGGCTATTTCACTGAGTTTTGCAGCTGACATTTGATACACCTGCTCAATGTTATTTTTTAATTCAGCAAATACCTCATCTTCTTCAACTTCCATTTCCACATCCCAAAAAAGCTTTGTATTACCTTCAGTTGATTTTTCTACCCGCATTGTGCCAACAATATTTTTGGCAGGAAATGCCTCTTGCTTATCAATGCTGTACATAAAGGTTTTTGTGCCTTCAGATGCCAAGATGGTCTCTTCAAGTTTTCCACCTTCATGCATTTCACAGAATCTTCTATTACCGGCTTCTAATGTTGACGACTTGATGATTGGAAGCCATGATTCTACTCCATCGCCCTGAGCAATTTTAGACCATATCTTGTCTATTGGAGCAGCGATTTCATGTTGTGTACTTATGAATCTTTTCATTTTTACTGTTTTTAAATGATTAAATATTTGAACAGTACAAAGATTCAAAGAATGGCGAGTACCTATTTGGTGAATAAGTTCATTGATTTGGCAAATCAGCTCAAAGCCCTTTTTGATATTCTGTTGGAGAAAAACCATATCTTTTAGAAAAAGCCTTGGAGAAGTTGCTCAAGTCGCTAAATCCGCAATCATAGCAAATGTCGCTGATGCGTTGATTAGAAGAACCCAATAGCTGAGCTGCTCTTTCAAGTCTCTTAGTCAAGATATACTGACCTGGAGAAGTATTATAAAGCTCTTTGAATTTTCTCTTGAATGTAGAAAGGCTCATATTCAAAAGCATGGCATAATCTTCTAATGAAAGATTGTTAAAAAGCTGCTTAGCAATTACTTTTTTAAATTCTAAATGTGAAGGGTTAAACAAATTCGACAGTAGCTCTCTTATGCCATTGCTGTTCATATTGTAAAGTAATGAGATAAGTTCCTTTAGCTTTAGTTTAATGGCGTCTGTGGTAAAAAGGCTTGGATTGTCGAAATAGATTAATAGGCTATCTATATAGCTTTTGAGAATTTCGTTCTTTTCAATTTTATGAAAAACCTTACCTGAATTGTTCCCTGATTTCGATAGATAGTCGGGTATTTGATTTTCAAAAATGAGCGATAATACGTCCGGGTAAAAGTGAATAGCTATGGCCTCATTTTCCGTAGTTTCTTCTTTCATGTGCCATTGGTTAATGAAATTTCCACATTTCATTAATACACTGTCTTGTCTGGCAAGTGTTTCAGTTTCTTCGCCTCCAACTATTTTAGAAGAACCATTGAGTGAATAAATCAAGCAGGCTTCATTCTGCATTATTTCATTTGCCTTCAAAGGAGGATTAAATTTCACCCTTTCAAAAACTATTTTCTCTAATAGCTCTATTTTTTGGTAATTCAGTATCATTTTTTAAGTCCTGAATAACGTTTGCTAAGTGGCTGATTATCAACGCTCAATTTTTTGCCGATTTATTCAATTTTCTTAATTTCTACTTCCTAGAGAACGTTATCTTGGGTAATCAATCGGCATTACAAATTCCTCATTTTTCTTCAAGGAATTTTTGGTTGGCCGATCTGGGGAATGGCATACAACGGCCTCGTTTATGCGGAGTGACGGCCTTTAGCCGACATGAACGACATACACATTATTCGCGGCTGGCATCTTTTTTATCTATTGAATAAATCCTTTGGTTGAATCACATTCACTAGTTCATATTTTGCGACTTGGAAGGCAAAACTTTGATCCGAATTGTCTTAATGATCATGTAAAGAAATAACCCTACTGGACCAAAAATGTAAGTCAGGAACAGGCAAGGTACTATTATTAAGTGATGAATCCCCTGCTTTTGGGAATCTCGAACCTCCCAGGCTCCTATGAAGAGATCGAATGCGAGGAAGTGAATCCATGCAACTAAAAATGATCGATCATCTACAAATAATGCCATTACCCCAGAAAGTTCAGTAAATCCAGGGGTTATATCATCTTTATTAAGGTAAGTTGCTTCAATAGGTTCAGCAGTGCCAATACCCATGAAACCCATAGCCAAGAGAATAAAGTAAGAGAGTGACAGAATGAAAGGAATCAATTGTCCAGAAACAAATTGTGTCCCACGCCAACGAGGCAGGAAAATTAGTATTATCCATCCTGTTGTCGCAATCCAGCTTAGTAAGGTGAATATCTGTTCATTTGACATTTAATCTTCAGTTGATAGACCTTTTGATCGGATTTTTATGCTTTAAATATGTTAGGAAATCATTCATTACCAACCATTTTTTACATAAAAACCAGAATTTTTAGGTCTAGTTTACAATTTTAGTTAAACAAATTTATAATAAATGACTTGTTTCCATTCTATTTATCTTCAGGATTTTTCCACTTTCAATATATCGTAGGAAATATTTGTTAGATAATACTTCTTGATCAATTGATTTTCATAACACTTTTATTTCTCAACTTCGAATTCGAGAAGCTTTGATTTTATTTGATTGAGGAATATAGGTTCATTGATTGTTTGAATCAAATTGGTCAAAGGGGTTTTATCTGCTTGCCGCTAACGAGTAGCCATCCGCTCTGCCGTAGCGTTCAAGCCCAAAACATGGCTGTTTGACAGGAAAACCATTGGCTTGGTCAAAAAGATTGTGGAAGGAATGGAGGAAGTCTATTTTTGAAGTATGAATGGCTTTATCCCCAAGTATTATAAAGGACTGATCTTGGGAGGTATAATCACAGCTTTGTTGATTCTTTACCTCAGCAATATTGAGTTTTTTATCATAAACCCGACTTTCGTTTCTCCTATTACTTATCAACTTATAAATGTCATTGCCAGTATTTTATGCTGGATAATCCTTTCTTATCTGATTGAGAAATTTTCCGTCTATAAGGTTGCCTTGCTAATGAGTTTACTGGTTATATCTGCACTGGGTGATCAGTATTTGGCCGTTTTTAACCCTATTACAATTCCAGTATTGATCTTATTTTGGATAGGGGTATCGTACCTGATCATGCCTCAATTTTTCAAAAAATATAGAATTGCCATCTTTACGGTATATGGAGTAGTAGTATCCTATTTCCTTATTTTCAGGATGATGCCCAATTATGTAGAAGTCCATCATCAGAATTTTCTCAACTTCATGTTACTTCCCCTTCCTTTTTTTGGGGTATTGTGGGGGTACGAGCAATGGAGATGGTTAAAGATATTACAAGCAGATAAAACTCGTGCGGAATTGACCTTATTGAAAAACCAGATTGATCCTCATTTCTTCTTCAATACCTTGAATAACCTGTATGGTCTGACAGTGGAAAAGTCGGACCAGGCTCCGGACATGATTTTGAAGTTATCTGATATCATGCGGTATACTATTTATGAGGGAAGGGCGGATTATGTAGCCCTTGAGGATGAAGTTACTTATTTGGAAGATTATATTGAACTGCACAAAATTCGCTATCAGAAAAAAGTGTATATCTCTTTCCAGAAAGACCTTCAGTATCCTCACCAGATTGCGCCATTATTGCTGATAGTACCTCTAGAAAATGCATTTAAGCATGGGGTAGAAAGTTTAGCGCAGGATGCTTTTATTGAAATGGAAATTAAGACAAGTCTCAAGGGCATATTCTTTCAAATCAGGAATAATTATGAGCCCAACCAAAAGGAAGGGGAGGGGATCGGCCTAAATAATTTAAGGAAAAGGCTTTCCCTCATTTACCCTGATAAGCACAACCTAAGTATCAGTAAAGAAGCAGGAGTCCATATTGTCAGCCTGGAAATCGAATCAAATGAAGTACCTAATCATAGATGATGAACCTATAGCCCATCGTATCATTGAAGGCTATTGTGCAGAACTTCCCCACTTACAAAAAGTGGGCAATGCCTATAATGCGTTTGAGGCTTCAGTAATTGTTGCAGAGCAAAAAGTTGAGTTGATTTTTCTGGACCTCAAAATGCCAAAGATGACGGGTTTCGAATGGTTAAAAACTTTACCTCAAGCTCCAAAAATCATAGTAACAACAGCTTATAAAGAGTTTGCATTAGAAGGATATGAGTTGGATATTCTTGACTACTTACTCAAACCTTTTTCTTTCCCTCGATTTTTAAAAGCTGTAAATAAAGCCACTGAAACTGAAAAAATCAGTTCGCCAGAATCTCCGATTGTTCAATCAGGAAATAGTCAACGCTTTTTTCTGAAAGGAGAGAAAAAGTATCACCAGATTCATACAGATGATATTTTGTTTGTCGAAGCCTATGGAAATTATTGTAAGATCTATCTGATGAATGAAATGATTCTTAGCCATGAAAAGATCTCCAATTTTGAGAACCTACTTTCCAAGCAGAATTTCTTGCGGGTGCATAAATCTTTCATTGTAGCAACAGAGAAAATCAAGCTTATTCAGGGAAATCAAATTTTTATCCAGGATCATAAAATTCCTATCGGGCAAACCTATAAGAGCCAGATAAATCAATTATTGAAAGGGAAATAAATCTTTATCCCCTAAAGTTTATATCTCTGAAAAACGCAGAGCCTGTTAGCATTGCTCTACTCCTAAGCTTTAACCAGAGACAAGCGTCATGGTTGTTTTTGGCGGCTTTTGATCTATTTATAACTGACCTGACTTCCAATTTGGCCAATGATTGTTAGCTTCTAATCTTAGGCTAAGTATTTGTTCCTTTGAAAAACGCATTTATTATTTTTCTGTTCACGGTCGAAAAGTCTTTGCGGTGAAAGCCTTAGCGAGCCATTGGGCCAGGTTTCTGTTTTAAGTAGATTATTCTTTTAGCCTATTATATAGGAATATCCTTGCTGGAATAAATTGATGTGAGATTTAAATTCTAGGAGTAAGTAGAGTCTTAAAATATTTTATGTTGCTTGGAATAGACACGCGTATAGTGTAGTTGCCGACTTTAGGAGGCTATACACTATACGCATTATGAGGCACAGGATTTATTGATTTTCTTCTATGAAATTCCTAAGTAATTTGGCTGCGGCTTCATTATTTTCATCTACCCAAAATTGTAAGGCATCAATTTGTAATTCTTCCTGCTTTACTACAAAATCAAAGAAACCTGCATCTTCTTTAGGGGCTACATATTGCAATTCTTTCAATTTCTCTAGGTATTTAATCGTTTGTTCGCGCATTGCCTCCCGCATGACAGAATCTGGTAAAATATTGAGTGCAATTTCACCTAAGCCCGCCTGTATTTTGGCCATTGATCTCGGCTCTTGAGAGAGCGCATATTTTTCTGCGAATGGAGCATACTTTTTCTGAAGGAATTGCTCAAAGTCAAGCCAAGCACCGAAAAAGATTTTATCACCTTCAGTTGAAGACTTATTATTTGCATTTATACATGCTTTTAATGCGAACGCACGGTTTTGTACTTCCATATCAAACAGCTCCATGAATTTTTTCTCTTTTGCCTTGAATGGAGCAATCTCATAAGCCGTATCATCATCTCTCTCTAACATAAAAAAATAAGGGTTCGGATCGCCTTTAAAATCCATGACTCCCAAAACCCGCTTATCATCAATCTTTGCAAACATGTCAAATATTGGCTTTTCATCATAAGCCATCGTTGCACATACCTTGCCCCGGTACTCCATATTTCTGAGGCGGGCTTTACTTTCTTTAGTTTCAAGCACAATTCGTGACTTGTTCATCAAAGTACCGAGTAAGTCACTTTTGGGTAGCTTGAAATCAAGAGGCAAATACGCGGGATTGAGTGAATAGAGTTCTTTTTTATCCTTTCCAAAAACTACCAAAGGGTGAACCTCTTCATTATTCTCGAATATTTTCCCATACCATCCCGATTGGGTTAAAAGCCCCTCCATAGGGTGACCGGTTTCTATTTCGGAACCTTTCCATCTGCCATGCATAAATTCCAATGATGCGGGAGGTAACTTATCAAATACCTGGAGTGCCTCTTCTGTGGTTCCTTTTCTTTCTGTTAAGATTTTTTCTAGTAAGCTGTTCATGTTTTTTGATTTTGTGTTCTGTGCAATGGGTGTACTCGTATTAAACACCAAAAACACAAGTAATGAGAGAGATGTTAGTTTCATCACTTATGGTTAAAAAAAATCATAGCAAAACTAAGTAGGGACTCACTGGATTCATTTGACAAATATCACAAAATCACCGCTGTCTCCTTATTCGACTTAGGGTTTCCCTGCTTATGCCCAAATAGGAAGCAATATCTGTTAGGGAGACTTTCTGCAAAAGTTCTGGGTTGGAGTCAACAAGTGCATAATATCGCTCGTGACTTGTCATAAATTGTAATTGATGTAAGCGATTCTCCAGCCATAGCGTATAATCAAAGAGGACACTATAGAACAGATGTGTAATCGATAGGTCTTTTTTAGATAGTTCTTTCAAAGGTTCAGTGTTGAATCTGATCAATTCCGAATCCTCCAATAATTCAAATGTTTCTTTTGATGGATGTCCCTCATAGGTAGGTAAAGTTCCTATGAATTCACCTTTGAATTTGAACCACGTACAGATTTCTTTTGAATCTTTTAAATAATAGGATTTAACGCTTCCTTCCAATATTAAGTAAAAGTAGTTGTGTCTTTTTCCTTGACATATTAGTTTGTTTCCCTTAGTAGCTTTGATGAATAAAGAGTTATGGGAGACCGTTTTTAAGGATTCTTCATTGAAATTAGGAAAGTAGTTCCTAAGAGTTTTTTCAAGTTTTGATATGTCCATATAGTCTTCTTATGTCTAATGGTCTGTGTATGGTGCGTATGCACTATACACCTTGTTACCTGTTCGCTATTTTCTTTCTTTATAAAACTCTTTCAACAATTTATTAAATCCACTTGGATTGTGTTTCCAAGCGATATGACCGCATTTCTCTATTGTTTCAACTCTTGCTGTTGGAAATCTTTTTAGAAGCTCATTTTTACTTTCGCCATAAATATCATTTTCTCCGTAGCTTATAATTATCGGGTAATCTGGTTTATTAAATTCTGTTAGAAATTTATATTTAACGATCTCTTTTCTTGTTTTGTTAACTGGTTCAGCATGTATTTTTTTGAAAAATGTATCTTCAATTTTAACTACAGAATAATTTTTATGATAGTTTTTTAGAACAAGTTTAAACATTTTTTGATAAGCCTTATCACTTCCAAACATTCCAAGTAAAGAGCTCCAGCCCATTGTAGCCCATTCCTTATTGGAAGCATTTTTCTTATTAAATTGCATTACTTCTTTTTCTGTTTTCTTCCAAGTTTCATTTGTGCCCGAACTTGGGCTACATAAGAATAAACTTTTAATTTTCTCTGGTCTCGCTTCTGCATATATTTGAGCGTATAAACCACCCCATGAATGCCCAAATAGGTGAAAACTATCTATTTTCAAGTATTCACTAATGGCATCAATATCGGAAATGTAATCTTCCATTTTATATCTGCACCCATTACATTCTGATAGCCCAACACCTCTTTGCTCAAAAGTTATCACTCGATATCTATCCTTAAGTTGTTCAACTACTTCCAGCATATCATCTGGGACTCCAGGTCCTCCATGAAGTAAAATAACTGTTTCAGGATTTTCATTAGAATAAATTTTCAGGTGTAAGGTAGTTTCTCCGTTTTTTATAAGCTCTGTGTTTTGTGCTGTTAGATTCATAGACCCAAGGATTGTTAATCTTTCTATCATTGCTTCCATATCTTAAATTTTAATTATGAAGCAAAATTAGAATGGAGTCTTGAGCGTTCCATTAACAAATGATAAAATCAATCAGCGAGATAATTCTTTACGAAGTCTACTTAAAGAGATGTTTGTAATTCCTAAATAAGAGGCAATGTCAGTGTGTGGAATAAGATTTTCTAAAAGGCGGTATTTCTTTCTGAATTCTATTAACCTTTCTTTTGCTGTTAAGGAAGCAAGTCCGATTTCTTTTTCAACTTTTGCGATAAGTTCATTTTGAAGAACAGTATTTCCAAAATGTCGGATTTCTATATTTTCAATCATTAAACTCTCAAATTCTTTGGCATTCATTGATGCCAATTCTAGTTTAGTTAAAGCTTTGAAATTTAGATTAGAAATGTTTTTTGAAGTTCTAATAGATTGAGGTGTTATGATATTGTTTTCAGTGAATAGTGATATAGTAATTTCTTCACCATCTGGACTTATTAAATAGCTTTTACAGACTCCACTGAGAATAAAATATTCCTTTTCATTTCGTTTATTTCTTTCAATAAAAACATCACCTTTTTCAAAAGTTTCAAACTTTAGTAAACCATCAATCTTTTGAAATGACTCTTTAGAAATTGGAAAAATTTCGTCTACTATATTTTTTACTTTCTTATTCACAGCATTGTTTTGTTTGCTTGCAGCTAACGACTGTATATCCGAAAAAGTTTCCTGTATACCCCCTACTAATCCCGGCTAAGCGCGCTATTTAATGCCCCAATCGATAGCATCTTAGCTTAGCGACTTACATGCTCAACTATCTCTGCATAATATCTGTCAGCCACTAATTTAGCCCCCGCTGCATTATAATGCACTTGATCTGCAAAGAGATTATCCGTCCACCCCTGGGTATTATCAACCAACCAGATTTGAGAATCTGAATTACTCATCCTGATTGCCAAATCTGGAAGGAGGCTATTAAAGCTATTAAATCTTTCCCGATTCCTGGCATTCGCAATCATAAAGTCAGATCGGCCCGGTGCAATTCTTTCTACAATAAAATCAGGATTATTGTACTTATCTCGTAAGCCACTAATGATCTCTTCCATCGTTTGGATCATTTCCTCGCTACTACGTTGTGTATCTTCGAAATCATTTCCTCCGATGCCAAGAAGGATCAAATTTGGATTCAGGCTTTCAGATAATTCTCTGACTTGTTCGAGGGTACTGAGGGTTGTGGCTCCCCCGATGCCTTCATGCTCCTTATCAAAAGTTTTATCCTGAAAGCTAGGATAATTACCCTCATCTAGGCGTGTACCCAGAAAGTCAACATCCCACTCATTTACCAAGAGGTTTTTCCATAATTCATATCTGTAGCTTTCAAATTCTGGATGTAATCCTGCTACACGTGAATCGCCGATTGCCATGATTCGCAAAGAAGCATCTGAAGCCGTCGGTTCAATAGAACTTTCTTCGCAGGCAAATCCGAAAGAGATAATAAGGAAGATCAGGAGAATTCTTGAAATAATATTCATAGGATGATTTAAAATTTTACTCCCTAAACCGGAAGAAAGCAAATGACCCTACCTGCATTGACAATCTTATTTTTACTATTGACTAGATGTAATTTTTGCCTTTAGCTCAACAGAAGCCGAGATACATCCGAGTTATCAGGTATCTACATGTAATCAGCAACAGTTTTATTCTATTTCCCTTTTTGTTTATTTCTTTTAGTAGTATATATCGGTTTTAATCTTAATCTGGAAGATTGAGTTGCCATGAAATACCATATTTGTCTTCACACCATCCAAATTTCTTTCCAAAACCATAATTCTCGGAACCGTAGTCGGCAAGAGGTACCATCACCTGGCCTCCATTTGAAGAGAGTTTTTCAAATAGGGTAT
>JBCBRM010000040.1:0-93364 GCA_039819665.1 Bacteroidota bacterium | reverse complement strand
CTCGAACAACAGCCCGCGGGTCTGTACCTCCTCAGAATCAAAGGAACTAAAGGATCCTCTACTCAGAAATTCTTTAAAAGATAGAAGTTTATCTAGGAATCATAGATAGGGATGACTTCGGAAACAACGAAGGTACTTCCCCCGATGTAGATTAAGTCCTCTTTAGCCGCTGCCTTTTGTGCAGCGGCTAAACCTTTTTCCACTGAACCATAAATTTCCCCAAAGAGATCATGCCCCGCCGCTTTACTAGCCAAAGCAGCAGCATCAAAGCCACGAGGCACATCAGGCCTCACCCAGTAATATTGAGCATCTTTGGGAAGTAGTTGGAGAATATCATCATGATCCTTATCAGAAACCATTCCCCATACAATATGTAGGTTTTTACGGTCCAGGGCTTTGATCTGAGACATGGCTTGCTTCACACCAGCTTCGTTATGAGCCGTATCAGCAAAAGTCAGCGGTTCTTTTGCCAGAGATTCCATTCTTCCCCTTAGACCAGAATTGGATTTCACCTTTTTCAATCCTCTCTGCACTGATTTTTCGGGGATATCCCAGCCATCTTCTCTCAAAACTTCTACGGCCATAAGAACTGTAGAAAGGTTTTCCATTTGATACTCTCCGCTTAAATCCAACCAGTATTCTTTGGTCTCCTCCTCTTGCTGATCATAGACTTCTATTAGCTGACGATTGGCTTCCCACTTTTTCAGGCTACAGCTGAATCTATGTTCCGCGCAAAATAAAGGCGCTTCCACAACCCCGGCCTTTGCAAGGAATACCGGCATACTGGCATCCTGATCCGCCCCAACTATGACTGGTGTAAATTTCTTAATTATTCCTGCTTTTTCACTGGCAATCTGTTCCAGTGTATCCCCCAATAAATTCTGGTGATCCAGAGAAATATTGGTAATTACACTTATTTCCGGTGATATGATATTGGTGGAATCAAGCCTACCTCCTAATCCCGTCTCGATGACAGCTATATCAACATTTCTTTGAGCAAAATAATCAAAAGCCATCCCAACAGTAAGTTCGAAAAAACTTGGTGATATTTTTTCAATTTTATCCTGATGCCTGGCAACAAATTTCACCACCTCTTTTTCAGGGATTTCTTTGCCTTTTACCCGAATTCTTTCTGTAAAAGAAAGTAAATGAGGAGAGGTATAAAGTCCTGTAAGCATCCCTGCTTCCATCAAAATGCTATTTAGCATAGAAGCAACAGATCCTTTTCCATTGGTTCCTGCAATATGAATACTCTGAAATTGCCATTGTGGTAATCCCAACTCCCAACATAGCTTCTGGATATTATCAAGGTCTTTCTTGAAAGCCTTGGCACCCTGCCGCTGATACATAGGTAGTAAAGAATAGAGGTAGTCAAGGGTCTCTGAGAAATGTGTTTGACTCATGAAGAATAGGTCTTTTCCAGATACAAAACAATGCACTCTGTTTAGTGAAACATAATCATAATTCCCGTCCACATTACATCTTCTCACAAGGAATTATATAATATTCTGTGATCTATACGTTGTGGTCTTGTAAGGTTTAAGAATGCTCAACAATTTGAACACAATTTTTTATTTTGACTGAATGATTCGCTTTTGGGTACTCTTCGGAGTAATATTTTATTTCCACATTCATGTAGAGGCACAAATTGACCAGGCTCCTGCTAGCGGCGGGAGGGCTGTAGCATTGGGGAAAGCTTATACTGGGGTAGCCGGAGATTATTGGGCACTGTTCCATAATCCCGCCGGAATAGCTGGTATGAGCGGAGCTCAAGCAGGTGTGTATCTCGAACAAAGATTCTTGCTTTCCGAATTAAATTTTGCTCAGGCAGGTTTTGCTACTCCTTTTGCTGGCAACCAAGCGATAGGAATATCTCTTAGCAGTTTTGGATTTGATGCTTATCAAGAAAATAGTGCAAGCTTGGTATATGGTATCGAAGTCTTGGAAAGAATCAGGGTAGGTGCCGGACTCAAATATGGGATTCTCAATATTCAAGAACAGGGAAATGATGGAAGTTTTTTGGTACAAGTGGGCATACAGACTCAGGTAAATTCAGATTTGAGTATTGGTTTTAGTGCTTATAATGTCAATCGTGCAGAATTGGATGTACAGGGAGTACCTGAAATTATTCCCAGTATTATTAGAGGAGGAATCGCCTATTCTGCAAGTGATCAGGTGTTAATTGTATTTGACTTGGTAAAGGATGTGGATCATGCACTTTCCTATAGAGGAGGAATTGAATATGAGATCAACGAAGTCTTGAAAGCCCGGGGAGGAGTTGGAACTGAGCCCCTAAGTTTTAGTATGGGGCTGGGCATTGATTGGAACGAATTCCAGGCAGATTTCGCATCCAGCTATACTGAACGACTGGGTTACTCTCCTCATTTATCTGTCTCTTATCGTTTTGGAAAGTAAGCCCGATAGCTCTATGCAGAAAATTTACCGCACCTCTTACTTGCTCCTTTTCTTATGGGTATTGGGATGCTCTACCTCCTTATTTGCCCAAATAGATACTACACAAAATAAAGGGGAACTTGAAAATACCGAATTTGAACAGGCAGTAGAAGACCTATTCCAAAATATAGATAGCGAAGATCAGGTAGATTACTCCTATATCAGTGATCAATTGGAAGCCTATTTAGAAAGAGGGCTCAATATAAACAATGCCAGCAGAGAAGAACTGCTCTTCCTTCCAGGCATGGACGATATTCTGGTAAGTAGGCTGTTGGATCATATCAAAAAGTTTGGGAAGCTCGCCAGTATTTATGAGTTACAAACAATCGCGGGTTTCCGACCGGACATTATTCGTCAAATCTCTCCCTATATCAGTGTGCAGGAAATCGGGGTAAAAAATACAGGCTCGGCCCTTGATCATCCTCAGGGTCCAAGTTTGGCAGAAGTGGGAAGGAATTTGAAATTTGAATTTATTCAACGGATGGTCTGGATTCCAGAAGAGCAAAGAGGCTTTACGGATCCTGATACCACTTTCCGCGATATTGTTGATGAAAATGGTGAACCTGCTGGGGTAGATACAAGTCTTAGTAGTAGATATGCAGGTTCTCCATATCGAGTTTATAGTCGTTTTCAGGCCCGATATAATCCTTATGTTAGTGTTGCTTTGGTGGGTGAAAAGGATGCCGGAGAACTATTTGAATGGGATCCTGCAAATAAGAAATACGGATATGATTTCCTTTCCGGTCATATCGCCGTACAAAACTATGGCAGATTAAAAAATCTTGTAATTGGGGATTACACCCTTCAATTTGGGCAGGGGATGATTTTGTCGCGTGGGTTAGGATTTGGGAAAGGGGCTCAGGTAATAAAAAGTGTAAAAATGCCCAATAAGGGCATCAGTCCCTACCGCTCTGTAAATGAGAATCAATTCATGCGGGGAGTAACTGCTAGCTATGCCATCAAAAACTTTTACCTAACAGCATTTTATTCCCGCCAATTTGTAGATGCTAATATACAGGCCAGAGATACCTTGAATGATGAAGCTTTACTAGCCTCCTCTTTGCAAACCAGTGGATTTCATAGAACTCTTTCAGAAATAGCCAATAGAAAATCAATAAGAGAACAAATTGTCGGGGGAAGAGCTGAATGGAGATGGAGGAATTTACGACTGGGAGCTACGCATTATTTACAGCGTTTTAACAGCGAAATTATGCCCGCTGAAACTCCTTATAATGACTTTGCTTTCAGAGGAAGAGGTAATGCCGTAAGTGGAGTAGATGTCGATTGGGTGTATAAGAATTTCAATTTCTTTGGAGAAGTCGGACGTTCACTTTCCGGAGGAATGGGAATAGTTGGAGGATTTATGTCTTCTCTATCTGATAAAGTCGATTTTGCTTTACAGGCCCGGAAATTCGACAAAGATTTTCACAGTAATAAAGCCTATGTATTCGCAGAAAGACCTACTGCCGCTCAAAATGAAGCTGGACTTTATATGGGCTTGCGAATTCATTTCAATAATAAATGGACCCTGAATACATATTTTGACCAGTTCTATTTTCCCACAGCTAAATTCAGGGCGTATTATCCTTCGCGAGGCTGGGAATACATGGCTCAACTTGAATACAAACCTACCAGAGAAACACAAGTTTATGCTCGATTCAGGACCGATAATCAGGAGCAAAACATAGCCCGAGATGAAGCTATTTCCGAGGTAAACTATCTTGTTCCTTTCCAACGAAATCAATTTAGAATACACTTTCAAACAAAAATCAGCAGAGACATCCTGTACAAAAGTAGAGTTGAGTATTCACGTGTTCAGGAGAATGGGAGCTATAGAGGAAAAGGCCTGCTATTTTACCAGGATTTAAGTTGGAAATTTGGGTTCAAATGGCGACTTACCGGCAGGTATGCAATCTTCGACATTCCATTATCAGATGCACGTATATATGCCTATGAAAATGATGTACTGGGATTCTTTTCCATACCTGCATACAGAGGTACAGGAAGTCGTTACTACCTGATATTCAATGCTAAACCTTCAAGAAATCTGGAATTTTGGTTTAGAATCGCTCAGTCTCGTTTTAAAGATGTAAGAAGTATTGGCTCAGGCCTCTCCTCAATAGAAGGAGACACTCGGAGTGAAATAAAACTTCAGATGAGGATAAAATTCTAATAGATCAGGGCAAATAAATAGTCCCTGATAAATCCCCCATATACACAGACTGCCCATTCACGACTACCGTGCCTTCATCATAGGCATGAGGGATAGAAACCTGTCCCTCAGAATCAGTGAGTCCATAATCCCAGTGTCCAGGATTTTTAATAATTACCTGCAAGTCAGAAGCAGGACTACCATCAGCGTAAACAATTTGGAGGAATGCCATTGTGAAATAGTATTAGTTGGTTTTTGGTAATATTTACCCTTAGCGAATTGCCAACCATTCACTATTTCGATTTTGTAGAAGACTTTACTAAATATAAGAAAAATTATATAAGCTCCTCAATTAAAAATGAAAGAAGTGTTTAATTTAATATTGCCGTCATCTGTCCCTGGTATCCCTCATTAATCCCCTGAAGATAGGTTTCCCCTTCGAGGTTCTCGATATTGGTATCTGCCTTGTTGTTGATGAGGGTTTTGATAATCTTGACCTGGCCATTAAAAGCGGCAAAATGCAAGGCCGTATTTCCATCGGAGTTAATAGCATTTAACTCGGCTCCTTCATCTACAAAAAGCTGGACCATCTCATTATTTCCATACCAGGCAGCCAGGTGTAGAGGTTGGAGATCTCTTTCCATTCTGGCATGAATGTCTGCAAAATTATCAATCAGGAGCTTAGCAGATTTATAGCTACCAAATCTCGCAGCCCTGTGCATAGGTGTATTCCCTCGGTTATTTCTTACTTCTACTTCAGCACCATGCTCTATCAGCACACGGACCATTTCATGATTATCGAATAGGACTGCCAAATGGATCGGCGCATCATAAATGAAGGTTCTTGAATTGACATTTGCGCTTTGCTCCAAGAGCAGCAGTGCAATTTCTATCAGATTCAGTTCGGCGGCGAAATGAAGTGGAGTATAGCCTTTTTTATTCTTTAATTCTGTTTGTTCTCCTTCTCTAAGGATCAGCCTTAGTGCTTTCAGGTCATTATTGATTACAGCGAGGTGAACAGGATAATTTCCTTGCTCATTTTCCTGAAGGTAAAGTTGAGCTTTTTTGGCCCTTTTGCTTTCCGGTTTATTCAGATCCAAACTAGCTCTATCTTTAGGGCTAATAGTAGAAGCATGATTTTTCATGGGGCCCATTCCGGGTGTCCGCTTCTTCATATTTCTCCTGTTCTTTGGAACAAACTTTCCCTCCAGCCCACTTTTACGGGGAATAGGAGGAGCATCCATAGATAGGGCCTTGACTTCTGAAGCCAGGGTACTTTTTTGAACCGGATCAATACTTGCCGCTTTTTCGTCTTCCTCCTGAAACTTAGCTTTGATAGGCTCCTCAAGCTTTTCTCCTTTTTGCATCTCAGAAACAACTTCCTGAATTTCTTCTACTGCCTCTTTTTTGATTTCCTCCAATTCTACTTTCGGAACTTCCGTACTTTCGATTACCGGCTCTTGCTCCACTCTTTCTTTGCCTAACTCTTCCTCCAAATCCTCGAATTCCGGATTATCATCATCTTTTATTTCTTCAATTACACTGCTATCAAATAAAGGAGCCTCTTCCACTAAAATTTCATCCTTAGTATTAACTTCTTCAACTGCTGTTTTCTTTTCAAATCCCTCCTGGGAACTATCATCCAGAGTTTCAATTGAAGAAATTTTCTCCACATCTCCTTCTTTTACCTCTTGCACTTTATTTAAAGAAACATCTGCCAGAAGTTCTTCTAAATTTAAATCTTTCTCTAATTCAGCTTTGATCGTTTGGTCTTCTGAAATTTTATTATCAGAAATTTCATCTTCTTTTTCAAGTATAGACTCTACAAACGCCTCTTCTTTACTTCCCAATTCTTCTATTATTGGACTAGCAACTTCAGGTACTTCTTCTACTTCATCCTTTGCTACTTCCGTAGCAGTGGGAATTTCTTTAACTAATTCAGTTGAAACTTCCTCCATTTCTTCCTTTTCAACTGGAAGTCCGTCCATACTTTCCTCAATAAGTTGATTGGCACTTATTGAATCCAGGTCGGTACTAATTGGGCTAATAGCTTCGAGTTCTGGGCTGCTATCAAAATCTTCAATAGGCATACCTGAAACGAAGTCTATCTGCTGCGATTCTTCTTTAGCAGGAGCAGGATCTATAGCAGAAATTATTTTTTCTGACTCACTTTCCGGTACAGGTACCTCAACTTCTGCTTCCGTATCTATCTCTGAAAGTACCTCAACAGATTTTGTAAGGATATTTTCTTCCTCAAATTCTTCTTCTTCAAGCTCTTCTTCCTCATTAATTTCTTCCTGTAGTTTCTCTTTAGCTTCTGATTCCAACCCTTCTACAACAGGCGCTTCTATCGGATTTATTTCTTGATTTTCAGCAAGTACTATTTCAGTAATTTCTTCTTGCTCTTCAGAAGTTTCTGGATCATCTGCCATACTAGAAAGCTCATCAGAAACTTCCGGTTTTTTGGACGTTGATTCCAATACAGTGTCCAAATATGCAATCGGATCTATTTTTTCTTCAAAATTGGACTTGCTTTCAATAGAAATTTCTTTCTCAAGCTCTTCTGAAGCTGTTGTTTCTATTTCAGTATTTACTTCTTCTACTTTTTCCTCCTCTTTTTCTTTGCCAAATTCTTCTTTCACGGAAAAAAGCTGAGAAGCTGTAAAATTCTGCAAGTTGGAGGGACTCTCTTCCGTAAGAACGGGGGTATCAATGGCCTCCTCCACAGTTTGTTCTTTTTCTGTAATGATTGTCTGAGGAATTTCAGAAATAGCTGCCAATTTTATAGCTTCCATTTCATCTCCTAAGGTAGGGGTAGAATGTACTGCCTGCGTTTCCCTTAAATAAGAATGGTTAATGAGGAATTGATACAGGCGGAATAGTAAGGAAGCGAGTGCAGGGTTATCACTTGCCAAAAAATCAGCGAGTCTGGCTTTTTCCCACAAAAGACTTTCTTCATCCTGCACAAGAACACTTTCAGGATTCGGTACTAGAAGGGTATTTCCTAAATATTCTTTCTCCTGATTGAGTAAACCTACTGCACGATCTAAGCCCAAAACTCCCGAATCCCAGCTAAAGTAGGCACTAAACCCACTAATTTCTTTACTTAGCTCCAGCCAATCCTCCAGATTGGAATTAACAGAACTGAGATCTGAGCGCACAATTATAGACGCCAAAATAGCATCTGCAGGAAGAACCAGTAATTCCCCCTCCTTATATAGGTGGAAGCTATTCTTTTTGTATAATAAAATCTCCGAAAGGAAATTCTTTTCATTGGAACCCAATACGACTCCCTGGCCCAAGCCCAAGTGTTCGGGAATAAAGTTTTGTAGAACTGCACGGAAAGCAGTAGCAGAAAATGGAAAGGAACCAACCCGGTATGAGCTGGAGATAAGTTTTTTCAATCTGAGGTCCCTAACACAAATTTCATTAGCAAGAGAAACGAAATAATCTAATTTCATCAGGACGGTAGCTTAGCCAATGGCTTTTGGGTAATACATTCAACCTTTGCTCAATCAAAAATAGAAAAGCAAAAGTATCATAATACCCATACCTGCAAGAATGGGGCCTATCTCATCCTATCCGGCAAAAATCAGATAATGAACCGTTTAGCAGAAATGTGTATAATTGGAAAGTTTGACCTAATGGATATTTAAACGGGAACCTGAGAAGAGCCAAAAATCTCCTTTACACCCTCAATTATGGCCTGTTTATTGATAGGCTTAGAGAAATAAGCATCAAAGCCTGCATCCAGAAATCTTTGCTTATCGCCTGGCATCGCATAGCTGGTTACTGCCATAATTTTGATGTGTCCATTTTTGGGATCACTCTTGATCACTTTCATAATCTCTTCTCCGTCGAGACTATTACTCCCCAAATTGATATCCATAAAGATCAGGTCGTAGTCATTCTCCTCTACGGCAGCAAACGCTTGTTTATCGTTTATTACATGCTTGGTACTGCATAAACTTTGGATAGTTTTAGTAAGAACAAGTGCGTTGATTTTATTGTCTTCGACGATGAGGACGTTTGCTTTACTCATGGATTATTTGTCTAAGGAAATTTTTCTTAAGTGTTTATTCCAAATTTTCATTTTATTTCCGAATTCTGCTAGCCGAAAACCCAGGTAATCTAACGGTAAAGATAGTCCCTTCTCCTTGTGTACTTTCAACAAAAATCTGACCTTTCAGAAGTTCGATGATTCGCTTGACCAAAGACAATCCCAATCCTGCCCCTTCATAATTTCTATCAAGACCTTCGCTTTCCTGTTCAAACTTCATGAAGAGTTTTTTACTTACAAAGTCTTCGCTCATACCTATACCCGTATCTTTGATCTTTATATCCCAGAAAGCCGTATTACTACCTTCATCAGTATGAGCTTCAATCCAGGCTTCTACTCCCCCACTTTCTGTAAACTTCACAGCATTTCCAATAATATGCTCCATCACCTTTTGCAGCAGGGATAATTCAGATTCTACATAATAGATGCGGTCCATTTCACGAACTTTGAGTTCGATATTTTTCTCAAGTGCCTCATTTTCAAATTCTTTACACGTGGACTCCAGAACCTGATTTAAACAAACCTGAGAGATTGGCATTTCAGCTTCAAAGGTTTCCAGATTAGACAGATCCAAAATTGAACCTATGGTTCGCAGCAATCTTTGGCCTGACTCCAGGAGAAGATCTGCGTACATATTGAGCTCCTCTTCTTCCTCTCCATATTCTGCAGAAATGATTTCTGCTAAGCCAATTACCCCATTGATAGGTGTCCGAATTTCATGGCTCATATTATTGAGAAAGTGAGCTTTTGCGATGGTAGCGGATTCAGCTCTTTCTTTTTCGAAGATGAGTTTTTGCTCAAATTCCTTACTTTCTGTGATATCTGTAATACGCATAAGGAGCTGCTGTTTTTCTCCGTATTTAATGAAGGTATAAGCCATGCTTCCCCAAAAGATTCGATCATCTTTGGTAATGAATTCTCTTTCCCAACTCCATTTTTCCTCATTGATCAATCGCGTATTAATCTCTTCCAGACCTATTGAATCATAAGGCTTTTTCATTAAAGCCTGTATCTTTTTCCCCTCAAAACTCTCATTCGGATCCAGATCAAACAACTCGAGAGATCGGGCATTGCTTTCGATTATTTTATGATCAGTCAGGTCAGCGATAAAAATTGCATCGAAAGAGTTGTTAAAAACTGCTTTCAACTCCTGCTGTGCAGCAAATACGATCTCGTCAACTTGTTTGTCAGAAAGAGATTGAAAATAGATCGCCAATCCAATGGCGAAAATGAGGGTTACGGCAAAGTTTCCTCTATAGGTCTCTCGTCTTTCTGCCAAGCTTATCAAAGATTCTCCCATCACTTCGTAGTTGCTTACGTCCAGCACTATGATAAAACCAGCCGTAACTGCGATCAATGAAATGATACTTATTCGATCCTTTAGATCGAAAAAGGTAAATGTGGTTAAAATGATAGCGACATAAGCAAGATGTTCTCCACTTTCAAATCCCAGCACATTACTGGTAAGGAAAACTGAGATATCCGCAAGAATAATCAGCCAGAAACGGGCAAATATCCGGTATCCCAAATGATTCCATAATAGCGTCAAAAAGAGTCCTATAACTGTCAGGGTTTGGGAGATTACCGCCACATCTAATCCCAATTCTCCATAATGCTGTATATGCGGAGCACTGAGCAAAGCCCCAAGGAAGGCAATTCGATTTGCGAGCTTAGTCCTTTTAGCTTCTCCTGACAAGAGGTATTCGTCAACGCCAAGATTTGAAATTGAATTCCAAATTCTCTTTAAAAAATTCATGCACGTAACCTTATTCGATCAAAGCTAGGTCTTGTTGCTTCTCTTAAAAAATTCAAAAGATGAATTAACTAACAGTATTTTGGGTCGAAAATTTGGAGTGAGAATAAAAGAAAGCCGAAGAAAATATTTTTTCTTCGGCAAAATAACGGGGAATAAACGGGAAATTATTTCTTACATAATTTCTCTTAGTAGGCTTTTACTTTGAAAGCTTTGTAAACATCCTCCATTGAAGAGTTTTCCTCTTTCAATGCGATAGGTAGCTCCTTGGCAATCAGATCGAGAAGTGCATCTATATCCTGATAACTCAAGTGGTTGGTTAAGGCTACACGGATGCCTGTATTTCGAAGAGGCACACTGGGGTAAACGGCCAAATTCGCATAAAAGCCGGATTTCATGATCCGCTGGATAAGGTTATATCCAACTTCAGGTAAGCCTACATTGATAAAACATATGGGTGAAATCGATTCAAAGAATAGAGGAATTCCCAACTCCTCAGCTTTGAGATTGAAATAAGCAATCCTATTTCTCAACTTCGCCTGTAGCTCAGGGAGTCGCGGCCCCATATGCAGCTTTAGGCTAGCGATCGTTGCGCCCAATTGTGCTGGCTGGAGAGGACCAGAAAAAATCATGGTTCCTCCACAAGTTCTTACCTTCCTTCTACTCTCTTCATCCGGATAAACCATCACGCCACCAGCACCAGCAAAGCTTTTTGCCAGCCCCAAAATGAGGTACATTCGTTCGTGATACGGGAGAGCTTTGTGAACGAATCCACTTCCATTTTCACCAAAGATACCTGCACCATGAGCATCATCGATGTAAAGATGGAATTGTTCGTACTTGTCCAGCAGTTGTTTCAATTCATCGACAGGAGCAAAGTCTCCATACATTGAATAGATACCATCTGCCATATACCAGACTTTTTCATAAGAGTCTTTAAGCTTATTGATTCGCGATTCCAGCATGCTCATATTGCTGTGTCGGATCATTTCTACTTTGATCCCTCTTAGTCTAAGTTGGTTTGCAGCCATTTGCACAGTTGCATGGACCTGATGGTCCAGGATTACGACATCATTATCTCCTACCAAAACTGGAAGATTGGATAGATGTCCATGTGTTACGGAAGCAGCAAGAATAATAGGACGACGAAAGATTTGGGTTAAAAGATTTTCAGCATCTTCATACAGACCGACGGAGACATATGCTCTGGATGATGCGAATTGGGTTCCATGGCGTACAATCGCATCAATTGCACCTTGTTTGAGACATTCTTCGAGTTCTAGTCCCAGGTAGCTACAACTACCAAAATTGATTAATTCTTTTCCCTTAATTGTAATTGTTCTCCCGTTGGATGCATAGTCTTCTGCAGTCAAATGGATGAGCCCCATTTCGGAAGCCCGGCTGACAGCTTTGTCAATGGTTTGTAATGCCTGGGCTGATTTGCTTTTGCTCATTGTTTGCTTAGGTTAAAGTGAATATGATTTTACGTTTATTCCACATCCAAATCTATTCCTTTAGGTGCCAGCAATAAGGACCAAAATGAGGCATTTGTACTAAGGGAAATATTAATAAATATTCCTTAATTAGCTCTAATCAAAGGTTTCAAAAAAACTTTGTACCAATTACGAATTTTGGAAATAGCAAAACAAACTAAGTACAGCGCCTGATTTACCCCACAAAATCCTCGCATATCAACATTATTTTTTTCAAAACGAATTCCCTACTTTTAAGCCATGCGAAATATTGTATTGCTTTCCCTTTGCCTATTCCTCCTCAATTTCCCTCTACTTATTCATGCCCAGACGTATTGCACCAAAGCCAATAAAGATCTTTGTGAATCTCACTTGAATAAATTGAAGGCCCTGGATAATGATCAGGATATTCAAGAAATCGCTGTACAGATAGGAAAAAACTTCCTGGGAACGCCTTATGTCGGTGGAACTTTAGAAGTTGGATCAGAAGAACAATTAGTCATTGATTTACAAGGACTGGACTGCACAACTTTTATGGAAAACGTGGTTGTCTTTTCTCGTTTGACAAAAAAGGGAAGACTTGACTTTGCATCTTTCCAGGAAGAATTGGAGTTATTGAGATACAGAGATGGAAATATGCAATCCTACTCTTCCCGCTTGCACTATTTCACCGAATGGATTTCTAATAATGAATCCAAAGGAATAGTTAAGGATATCACGTCAGAAATTGGAGGAGAACCATATAATAAGCAGATCAATTTCATGTCCACCCATAGATCTTCCTATAAGCAATTGGCCTCCGACCAACATTATAAAGACATCAAGGAAATAGAAGGAAAACTTAATCAGAATAAGAGATATTATATTCCTAAAGCAAAACTGGCAAGTCTGGAATCAGGCATTCAAAGTGGCGATCTGGTAACGATTACTACCACTATAAAGGGCCTGGATGTGTCTCATGTGGGTATGGCCTATGAGAAGAATGGAAGAATACATATGCTTCATGCGTCTACCGGTTCTAAAATGGTAGAAATCACGCCTATGCCCCTTGCCGATTATCTAAAAAGGAGCAAATCTCAATCAGGTATTATTGTAGTTAGATTGCAGGAAGCCTCTTAAACGAGTTCTTCAAGCCCCAATTCATCCCAAACCAAGGCACTGGATCCTAGAATAGCTGCATCGCTATCCGGCAAGCCAGATGGGAGGATATCTACTTTATTTTTATAAATCTTTAGGAGATTCCTTTCCATATGCTTTTTGGTCGGATCGAGAATCCAGGAACCAGCTTTAGCGACTCCACCAAAAATAAATATGGCTTTAGGGCTCAAATATGCTACCATGTCGGCCAGAGATTGTCCTAAAATCTTTCCCGTAAATTCGAAAGCATGCTTAGCCACTTCATCTCCCGCTTCGGCAGCTTCAAAAATATCTTTTGGAGTAAGCTTTTCTGGTAAAATATGGCGAAGTGCGGTCTCCTCCTGAGTTGCCGCCAATTCTTCTTGTACCGTAAGGACCAATCCGCGAGCAGCTGCATAAGTCTCTACACAACCTCTTTTTCCACATGTACAAGCTCTTCCCCCTCTTACAGCAGTAACATGTCCGAACTCTCCAGCAAAGCCATCATGTCCATACACCAGTTTACCATTGCTTACAAATCCACTTCCTACCCCAGTTCCCAGAGTAACTACCGCAAAATTATCCATCCCTTTTGCAGCACCATATACTTTTTCTCCAATTGCTGCAGCATTGGCATCATTGGTGATGAATACATGGGTATCTAAGCGCTCTTTGATCATTTCCACTAAAGGGATTACCCCTTTCCAGGGAAGATTGGGAGCATATTCAATGGTACCGGTAAAGTAGTTTGCGTTAGGAGCGCCTATACCGATTCCTTTTATATCAAGCTCTTCCCCTATAGTTTTGCTCAATTTCAGGATCGCATCGATTAAGGCATCTACATATTTATCAATTTCTTTATGCGAAACTGTTGGATGGGAACTATCGGCCAAAATCTTACCGTTTCGATCGACAATGCCATATTTGGTATTTGTTCCTCCAATATCGATTCCTATTGCAACTTCTTTCATAAATTTTTGCGAATTTCCGTTCTGGTTGATGTTGCGAAGCTTCTGTAAGCTCAGGTTTTTCAATCCTGTATAATTCAAGTTTCGCGAGTTCAAATAAACAAGAAAATTCCTTTTTTTAGAATCTTTATTAAAACTATGACGAATCGAAGACACTTCCTTAAAATCAGTGGCCTCAGTAGCCTCTTTGCTACTATAGGTTTGACTTCCTGCGAAACTGAAACTAGCCCCGTATCTCATGAGTCTAAAGTCCAAAACAAACCCATAGTCATTTCTACCTGGGAACATGGTTTAGAGGCCAATGCATCAGCCTGGGAAATTTTGGAAAAAGGAGGAAATGCCCTGGATGCAGTAGAAAAAGGAGTAAGAACCACAGAATCTGACCCCAATGTGAGTACAGTGGGAATTGGAGGCCGCCCAGACCGTACTGGCATTGTAAGCTTGGATGCATGCATAATGAACTCTGAAGGCGATTGTGGATCAGTAGCTTTCCTCCAAAACATTGAAAACCCTATTTCAGTAGCAAGAAAGGTGATGGAAGAAACTCAACATGTGATGCTTGTGGGTCAGGGTGCATTAGATTTTGCCAAAGCTCAGGGATTTGAGGAAAAAAATCTTCTTACAGAAGCAGCCGAAGCTGATTGGAAAAAATGGCTGGAGTCTAATAGCCAAGATGTCCGTCCAGAAATAAATGTAGAGAATCATGATACTATTGGCATGGTCGCTTTGGATGAAGCAGGAAATCTATCAGGTGCGTGTACCACCAGTGGGGCTGCATGGAAGCTTCATGGACGAGTTGGAGATTCTCCGATAATTGGAGCAGGATTGTATGTGGATAATGAAGTAGGAGCTGCTACAGCAACAGGATGGGGAGAAGCGGTGATTCGTGCGGTAGGTTGTTTTTTGGTGGTAGAATTTATGCGCCAGGGGCATTCTCCGGAAGAAGCCTGCAAATTGGCGGTAGAGCGAGTTATTAGTAAAAATCCGGATTGGGAAGAAATACAAGTTGGCTTTCTTGCCCTTAATAAAGCAGGAGAACATGGCTCTTATTGTATTCAGGATGGATTTGATTATGCTGTATATGATAATGAAAATGAGAATGTAATGATTCGCGCCAAAAGTAAAGTATAAGCTTTTTTCGTCTTTGGTATGAGTACTATTTTCCCCTACAATTCTTACAGCTATTATTTAAGTCTTCTTTAATTAACCCAAAATTGATCTATAACGAAAGCTGCTGAAAAACAGATATTTACAAGCAATTCTACATAGACCAACAGAGAAATATTTCGCAATTGATCTGTTTACAGAAAAATAAAATTACGGAAATACGTCATTCCTAACATCAATTCGAGTATTTCAATACTTCTTGCTTATTATTGCAGCAGGGGAAAAATCTGAACACCCTATCAGTAAGAAAAAACTTAATAACGCAGAAAAAGCTCTGCAAAAGGCGAATCACTCATTATGACCTCAACCGAGAGAGAAACTTGCTCTAGGCTACTTTTGGTTCTCCTATCTCTAATTTGTGTTAGCTGCCTCGAAAGTCAGGGACAAAATGGCACCCAAACCATCGATTTTAGAGGGTATAATGCAAGTCTTTTAAACAATGACGGAGACTTCGTCAGAACAACTTTTGAATTACCCTCCTATAGAATGCAGGGAACCTCGGAAGGAGTCCGGCTTACCTTTGATGTACGTAATGATCCTGGCCCGTTCAATGTTACCTACCGCTCCGAATTAAGAGAACAAAATATCAACACTTACCCAGCTGCTGGAACCTCCACTGTTTATCATGCGCGATTTACGGTAGAAGATTTACCAGATTTATATGGTCCTGTCACAATTTTTCAGCGATTCAATCGGGACAATGATGGACCTGACATTGAAGTAGAGCTCACTGGAGCCAACCAGTTCAGCAATGCTGTTCCTAATGACCTGCAGGTCGTAGCCTTTGGAAGAAGAAAGCGATTGGGAAAATTTCTTAAGCCTATCAATGATCTAAAGATTATCATTTACTCTGGAGGTAATACCGGTAAATATAAAGTAAGTCTCAATGGAGAAACGCTAGATGAAAGAGATGGAGTAAATACTCTGGGTTCAACTCAAGGCACCTGGTCTCAATTTGGACTCTACCCTCATGGACTTCATAATAATGGGAATCGTCAGGATCAAAATAACTCAGGAAATACCAAGGTTTCCTTTGTATATCAGGACTATACCAAGACGGTTTATAACTATGAAGTAAATCTGGCAGACTTTAGCACAGAAAATCTCAATGATGGAAATCCTAACCCAGGCCCAGGTCCCGGCCCTTTGCCTGCAGATACTTGTACAGGTAATCCTCCCCAGAACTGGCAATTTGGGGATATAGGAGGTCCAGCGATTCGGGGGGAAGTTTGTGAGGAAAATTCTGTTTGGGATATCCGTGCCGCTGGAAGCGATATTTGGAACACACGGGATGAATTCTTTTATGTTTATAAAAGTCTGGATGGAGATATTGATATAGAAGCCCAGGTATTAAGTATTGAAAATTCCCATTTTTGGGCAAAATCAGGGGTTATGATTCGAGAAGGCCTGGGAGGAGATGCAAGAAATGTCTTTATGGGTATTACTCAGCAAGGGAGATATACTTTTCAAAGAAGAACGGTCGTCTTGGACTCCACTCAAAGTACCCGTAGTGAAGCTGGGACGGTTAATACGCCTCATTATGTGAAGTTGGAAAAAAGAGGAGATAAATTCTATGGATATCAATCCGCTGATGCACAAAACTGGAGTCTCGTAGATTCTGTTGAAATTGATATGCAGGGTCAACTCTATGTGGGGGTCGCCTCCACAAGTCACGATGAATCCACCCTAAACAGCAGCAAAATTAGTAATGTAAAAACCATCATTCCTGGAGGGGGAGGAACCGCATGTAACGTACCTACCGGATGGGAAGGACAAGATATTGGTACTGTTGCGATAGCTGGGGAGGCTTGTGCAAGCGGAGATCAGTTAAGTATTTTCGCCTCTGGATCAGATATATGGAGTACTGAAGATCAATTCTACTATGTTTACCAACCTTTACTTGGGGATTGGCAATTGTCTGCCCGCATCCTGAGCATAGGAGAGAGTGATCCATGGGCAAAGGCGGGTCTTATGATAAGGGAAAGTCTCAACGCAAATGCAAAAAACGCTTTCGTATCTAGTACAGCAGGCCGCAGATGGTCCTTTCAGCATCGACAAAATACAGACGAGCAAACCGAAGGAAACCTCAATGAATCTACCGAATTCACCTTTCCTCATTGGCTAAGATTGACAAGAAGAGATAAAGATTTCTATGGATACTATTCTGTAGATGGCGTAAACTGGGAACTTATTGGCACAGCTAATATTGACATGCCAGATCAGATCCTCTTAGGAATTGCATCAACGGCTCACAATAATAATGTATTGAATGAAGTTGTTTTTGATCAGGTAGAATTTACGACCGGTGGGGGAAATCCAGGTACTTTCCCAGTAGAATTTATTGACTTCTATGGGATTCCTGATCCTACAAACGCCAAAGTAGATCTGGTGTGGAATATAGGCATGGAGCAAGGCAATGATTACTTCTCCGTAGAACGTTCAATAGATGGAGTTGCCTTTCAAAGTTTGGCACAACTTCCCTCGAGGGGAGATACCCGAAGGCTAAGAGAATATAGATTTTCTGACCTAAATCCTAACTCTGATAAGAATTATTACAGAATTAGACAAACGGATATTGATGGCCAGTTTTCTTATTCTGCTACCATCGAAGTAGGCTTTACGTCAGAACTTAGCAATTCCATAGTGGCTTATCCGGTTCCCGTTCAATCAGGCGAAGCCCTCAAAGTAGATGTGAACTGGCAGCATGCAAACAATAGCAAACTCGAGATCAGGGATATGTTAGGCAGAACTCTTTTCCAGAAAAGTTTTAGCCCCGACGAATTGCAAGAGAGCATTTCGATTGATACCTCTTCCTTACTTGAAGGGATGTATTATATCACCTTGAGCGACCCAGATGGCTATGAAAAAACATTGGCACAAAAAATTTATGTAAATAGATAATTAAATCTCCATTATCCAGGAAAGGCCATGTTATAAAAAACAGGGCCTTTCTTTTATTTATAATGAATAATAAGGGACTTTTAGGGAGAATGATTATGCCTATAATTTACAGGAATAACGAACTCCCTGATTATATCAGATCGTGGAATAGTATTTGCTACCTTCTCTTCGGGAAAACTAAATATCAATCCAAGACGCTAATTCCAGCTTTAACCTGTGTTTTAATAGAAGACCACTACTTAAATTAGCTCTCGGAAATGATTGTCAAGAAACAAAGGATCGTATTTACGTATCTGGTATTAGAGTTTCTGCTCTTAAATGTATGCGCATTAGTCAGTCTGTACTTTGCCAGGCCTGAATTCTTTACAGGTGCTGCAACGACAGCTGGAAACTCAGCGTATTTCTCCTTATTAATCATCTACAACATTAGCTGGGGATTGACCATATTGTACTATGGCCCTTCAGAGCTATATGCCAGTAAAAATATCAAGGCAAGAAGTGCACAGCATATCATTAATTCCCTTACCTTCCTAGGGGTTACTTCCGTATTGGTAATCCTCTCAGGCGTAGGAGATATTAATAAGGTCCTGATTCTGGGACCGATAATAGCTTTTTCTTCCTTGAATCTCCTATTATTCATGTTGCTTCACAAAGTCTTCAAGAGAAGACATAAGCCCGTTACTCCTTTTGGTTCTCGACTATTGGTGTTAGGATATGGTGATAAAGGAAAGGAAGTGTTTGATTTTACGGAAAACAATAAGCACCTGGGCTATGGAGTTATAGGTTATCTGGATGATGAGCAAAGTTTTACGAATGATCATCAGGCAAATTACCTGGGAACCATCCAGGATTTACCTAATATTCTGGATACAAAATCGATTGATGAAATTGTAATTACTCTTCCAGCAAAACGTGAAGATGAAATAAAACAAGCCATTGAAGTAGCGGATTATAGAGGAGTTAGGGTAAATGTGATTCCAGATATTCCCAGCTATGGGACCAAGGTAAAGTCCTATACGTTTGATACCCTACCAGTTTATCAAATTCGGAGAATTCCTTTAGACAATTTCAACAACTTCTTTCTCAAGAAAGTCTTTGACATTGTCTTCTCATTTTGTGTCCTCGTTTTCCTCTCGCCTATCTACCTGATCATCGGGCTTTTGGTCTTTTTGGAAACCGGTTGGCCTATTTTCTATACACCTTTAAGAAAAGGGGAAGCAGGAGGCAATTTCAAGTGTTATAAATTCCGAACTATGAAGGTGAACGATGATCCGAATAATGGAACAAAGTCCACCGTTAAAAATGATCCGAGAATTACAAAGATTGGAAAATACCTAAGGAAATATGATCTGGACGAACTCCCTCAGTTCCTGAATGTGCTTAAGGGAGATATGAGTGTAGTAGGACCACGTCCTCACCGCGTCAACCTACAGCATGATTTCAGAAAGATTGTAAACGATTATATGATCCGTCATTATGTAAAACCTGGCATCACAGGCTGGGCCCAGGTAAATGGCTGGAGAGGCCCTACAGAGACCTCAGAGCAGAAAAAGGAGCGAGTTAGACATGACCTCTGGTACATCGAGAACTGGAGTTTCCTTATGGACATCAAGATTATTTTCCTTACTGTTTTTAGTAGAAAAACCCGCAAAAATGCATTCTAGCTAAATTTTCACCCATACGTAATATTTATTTTGATGTAGGAAGTAGTTTTAGAACTGCTTTAGAGACTGATTTAGTCCTAAATCTTCAAAATTATCAAAACCAATAATGAATGTATGCCCGCGGTTCATACATAATGCCTTACTATTCAGGTAGGATTGCTTGTGAAAAATTTCAAAATGCGTTTCTTGGCACTTAAAATGCAGGGGTAATACACTGGGTTCGTTCTTTCCTTTTAAATTCTTTTAAAAATTTTAAGGCGATACAAACGCTAAATGAGTCGTTCCAATGTTTTTGGCAAATATTGGATACACGCCTGATAACAGCATAGACTCAAACAAATATGATAAATCTGATATTTACAAGGAAAAGCCTACTAGCTGGGGTAAAAGCAGAGTCGGCAGATTTACTTAGCTTTGAAGAGAATTCTCAAATAGAATTCGGAAATCGCAATATGCGCGAAGTGCTAGAAGATAGCATTCCCGAAATTATTGAGAAGTACTCAGAGTATGCCAGAAAAAACAAGATTGTTTTAAATGGCAGCATCCCTGCTACTTTGGTATTCCCTGTAGAAACTACTGCAAGAGAAGTGCATGAGATTATGCATTTCGTCGGAAGTTATTCTGATGTCCATTTCAACATTGTACATATCGACGACCTCATCCAGCCATTCCTTCATGGACAGAAACTTTCATCTGAAGATATGAAAGAGCCTATGATTGTATTGGAAGGCCTGGACAATTATCTCAGTGTTGTGTACTACTTCAACACCAAAGAAGTAAAGCATCAGAGCTTCATCACCTTTGAAGAAAAACAGGCCGAGAATCATGGCCAACATGTAATAGATGCACTTGTCAGGGAATTTGAAAAAATAGGGTTTACCCTGAGCGAAGACGATCAAAAAGAGTTGAGGTACCAGCATACACTCAACAACAGTACATACTTCATCCAGAAATCAAATGGCGTAGCAACTTTGAGTGCATCTGTACGCAAAGAAGATCTTGTCCTCGACAAGTCCGCATCCATTGATAAATATACTTTGAGCAGAGTCCTCAACAAGGAAAGGCTCGAGAAACTAGGAGTAAAAAAGGTAGTTCTCATTGGAAAGCATCTCCTTGATTACGGATATCCTCAGTATTTGAGTGAGGACCTGGGATTAGGAGAGATGGTTTATATTCCCAACTCTGTTGAATCAGGAAAGTCATTTATGACTATTCTTAATGGAATTGAAAACAGAACATCTTCTCCTTTTCAGCCAGACTTAAAAGTAGCAGAGGTATTAAAACCTCAGGTTCAGGAGAAAGAATTTCTTGACCTGAGTAAATTAGCCCCTCAGGTAAAAGAGGAAGAACTCAAAGAGAAGCTGGACTTAATTTCCAGAGATCAGAAGGAAAATAAATCGGAAGAAAAACCGGCTTTTGTTCCTCATCCACAAACTAAGTCCAATCAGGAGAAAAAAGTCGAAGAGCCGACAGAAGTTCTTGTGGCAGAAAAATCAGTTCCAGAACAAATTGAAGACAACACGGAAACAGTTATAATTCCTAAGAAGCAAGTCTCTGAACAAACTGAGACTCATGAAGATGAAGCTACTTTGGAAGAAAAGTCTGGCACACCCCTAAGTGAAGCTCCTGTCCTTCAAGAAGAGAAAACAATCGAAGAAGAGGGTAAAGCCATAGAAACAGCTGAACCAAGTATAGAAATACTAAAGAAAAGTCTGGCGAGATTGGCTGATAAGCCATTGAGAGATGGTAGGAAAGAAGTTGAAGCCGCAAGTCAGCCTGTCGTAGAGGAAGAAAAGGAGGAAGAAAAGACTGAGGTAAAACAGGAAGTGCTAGAAAGTGGGGAGAAAGAAACTCCTGAGCCTAATCCGGAACTGAAGGAGGAACAAATCCATTCCGCTCCAATTGAGCCCCTTGCAGAAAGCCCACAGGCTATTGAAAAAAAACCTGTTTCCCATTTGGCAGAAATTAAAGCTGAAACAAAGGAAGAAGTTGAATCTGAGGCTAAAGTGGTAGTAGAAACTCCAGTATCTACAGAGCCTCAAGCAGAAAAAGTTCAGACGCTGGCTAAAAGCCCTCAAACGGGGGTAGCGGAGTGGAATAAAATCTCTGAAATGGAGGAAACTCTTAAGAGACAGGAGGAGGAAGAACGCAAGAAGTTTGAGATGCTGAAAGAAAAGCTGGCCCTTCAGCGCAAGCAGAAAGCCAGTCAAAAGGCACCTGAGGAAGTTCCGAACGTACCCAGAAAGAATGCCCGTTCCATCAACCTTAAGGAGGCATTTGAGTTCATCAAGAATTTCCCGGAAGAAGAATTCATCACACAACTGGTATTGGATAAAAACCTCAGAGCCAAAAAAGTATTACGCTTTGTGAGCAATGCAGATTTCGCCCAATCCTACATAGAATATAAGTTCCTGCGACTCTACGATAAAGAGTCTCGTTATTATCCAGGCATAAGTGGATTGTACGAAAGCGAAGAAGGTAAATTCTACATGAGAAACTACTATAAAGGATCTACCCTCGCAGAATACGCCAATAAGGCTGGCCTGGCAAAAAAACATAGCCTGAAAAAGTTAAGTAGCTCTGATCTGGAATTTGTCGTCAAAGTCATCAATGAAGTAAATGATTCTCCGGTTTCACATGCCAACCTCCATGCAAATAATATCATTGTACAGGAGAAAGGCTTTTGGAGATTCAATACAGTTGAGCAAATCCGTTTGGTAGGATTTACCTCTGATGATTGTAGCCAGGAAGATATGCTTAACCGGGTTCATGAGATCTTCCATGCTCTCCTGGCTCCCGGTGTTTATTCTGAATTCCGTAACACGCTTAAACTGTAAAGAAAAGTGCAAATTAGTGAAAACAATGCTCCTCATGAGCAGTATATCGAGCAGGTAAAACAGGAAGAGAAAAAGAAAAAGCGTAGATACCTGCTACTTTTGCTCTTACTACTGCTTTTGGGAGTTGCAGGAGGAGGTGGACTCTTCTCTCTCCTGAGATCTCCTGAAGGTTTGGAATACAGAACCTTTAACAAGACTGATCTGGATGCAGAGAAAGTCAGAGCTTTGCTTGCGGAAAAAAATGTCCGTCTCAGAGTACTGGACTATGAAAGGGGTCGGCTAGATACCATCAATACCCTGGAGGAATACAAACAACTCTATGGTGATGGGTTCGCAGGGGACCTTACTTCTTCAGATACCAGTGGCGGAAGTTTTGGAATTGAGCCAGATGCTTATGCAGATCGGACCGACGAATCTGATCCAAATGATTTGTCAAATCAGCGGAATGATCTCGAACAATATAGTGATGGAAACAGATCTTCCGGTGCAGATGGCTTTGAGGAAAGTACAGGACCGTTAAAGCGATATAAACTCGATATCATAGGAAAGAAGGTAGCAGGAGAAATTCTTTCTTTCATTATTACAGATTATAATCCTTCGATAAAGTATAACCTTGATTTTGGTAATGGGATCGTTCAGGATGCAAAGGAAATTACGCTTTATATGTATCCTGCATCCGGCCGATTTACCCTAAATCTCACCGCTACTGATGCCCAGTTTAACAGAAGTATTACAAACGAGTATTTGGAAATCAAACCCCAAAACTCGACAATCGCTGATAATCAGAATAACAGAAATCAAAATAATAACAGTTCACAAAAACCGATAGCTTCTGATTGGGAGGAAGTGAGACCGGAGAATAATACCAATACAAATACGGGTACCGATTTTTCCAGCCAGGAAAAGCCTGACGGTTCTGACAATGATCCCAATCTGAACTCCAATAATACAACTACGGATAACACGAATAATAATACAGAGGTTGAACAACCTCGTTCCACTACCCCAACTGAGCAGCCAGATACCAAAACTCAGCCGACCTTTGACGCTTCCAAAATCAAACAACCGCTGACCACTGCTCAGAAGGCACCTTCTTTCCCGGGAGGAACTCAGTCAATGTATTCATTCCTCAACAAACACATCGCTTATCCTCAACAGGCAAGGGATTTTGAAGTTGAAGGAAAAGTGTACATTCAATTTGAAGTGGACAGAGCGGGAACTATCAAGCACCCCAAAGTCGTAAGAGGATTAGGATATGGCTGTGATGAAGAAGCGCTCCGCATAGTGAAATTGATGCCTAAATGGGAACCTGCTGAGCACATGAATCAGGTAGTTCCTTATCTATATACCCTGCCTGTTACCTTCAGGCTGGTAGATTAAAGAATTTATCAAACTAAAAAGTCCTATCTTGTGCGCCATTCGCATGAGATAGGATTTTTTCTTTTAGCAATATGAAGATCAGAATAGGCATCATCAATGTATCAGACAGAGCCAGCAAGGGCATCTATGAGGACATTCCTGGCAAAGCCGTAGTTTCTACCCTCAATGAATACCTGATCTCTGAATGGGAAGCAGAATACCGGGTGATTCCTGACGAACAGGATCAGATTTCAGCGGCGCTCAGATTTATGGCAGATGAAGCAGGCTGTTGTCTTGTAGTAACTACAGGAGGAACCGGACCTGCAAAACGGGATGTAACTCCTGAAGCAACAGAAGCCGTATGTGAAAAGATGATGCCGGGCTTTGGTGAATTGATGCGGCAGGAGAGTTTAAAGTATGTTCCCACGGCTATTCTGTCTAGACAAACAGCTGGGATTAGAGGCAATTGTTTGATCATTAATCTCCCAGGTAAACCAAAGGCTATACGAGAATGTCTGGATGCTGTTTTCCCTGCGGTACCTTATTGTATAGATTTGATTGATGGCCCCTATTTGGAAGTAAATGAGGAGGTAATAAAAGCTTTTAGGCCCAAAAGTAAATAAGCAGCTCCGCTACTTACATACACGCATTTTTATAAACTCGATCTGATTTTCTATTTGATCATAGAATTTTTTACCATAAGCCTTTTGTAGCCATTTGCAGGCACTGGAATACTTAGCTGTCTTTTCATAAAAGAGGGCCTTATTTCGATATACATAGGCATTATCATCGTCCAATTCTTCCGATTTCAATACATCTTTCATTCCTTCCCGAAAGCGACCCAGGAGTATTTTTGAATAGCCGCGATTATTATACGCATAGGGAGCAGTCGAATCATGTTCCAAAGCTTTATTGAAATCAGCGATAGCTCCTTCATGATCGTCTCTATTTTGCAAAATCAAGCCTCTATTATTATATAAAGCATCCCAATCTGGACCGTATTCTATTGCCTTATTAAGATAGACCAAAGAGGAATCTTCTTTTTCCCAATTCAGAAAAACGTCAGACATAATGTATGCAATTCTCCCATCCTCAGGATTCTTGTGAAGAATTTTTCGTCCCAGATCACATGCAAGTTCATAGTCTCCTTCTTTTGCCAGACGTTCGAATTCCACCACCTGAGGATCACCTACATTATTTGAACATGCACAACAAAAAAATATGAGAGAAAAGAGAATAAATTTCAAATATCTATTAAACTGCCACATAAATTTCTACTGTCAAAATATCCTAAACATGAATAATTGTCATATTAAATGTCACTTTCCGGAGATTTAACCTTCTAAAGAGTACAAAGCAGATAATCCTATTGTCTAAACCATAAATTTAAAACATCATGGCAGTAATGAAAGTCGTTGAATTGATGGCCAATTCGCCCACAAGCTGGGAAGATGCGACAAAAAAAGCAATTAAAAAGGCCTCAAAATCCATTAAGAACATCCGTTCTGCCTTTGTACAGAGTCAAAGCGTTGTAGTTAAGGATGACGAAGTCAGCGAATTCCGTGTGAATTTGAAAGTTACATTCGAAGTAGACTAATGTAAAGGGCTTTGATAAATCAAGGCCCTTTCTCTATTTAAAAAATAGTATATTTTAGTAGTTATACTTTACTATTAATCGAACTTAAATCCTGCAAAAAATTCAGCAATTTGATTTGTGTAAATAAACACTGGATCATTTTATGCTGAGGCCCAATATTTTTTTCCTGCTCCTAATTTCCTTCCTATTATTCTTAAGCATTCCTAAAATTACTTTCGCTCAAAAAGATCATTTCAAGGCATACCTGAAAGTAAGAGGGCAAGATAATCCAAGTCGACTTCAAGCGAATAAGCTTATCCTTCAACCCAATGGAAAGGACTTTTATGTATTATCGGAATTAAAAGCAGCAAGTCCGGACTTTACCAATTATGCCTTGCTACTATCGGTAGATGCTGAGGGTAATATTCAGGAAAGCTCTACGTTAAGTAGCAATGTTCAAAATGCTACGGATGGTGTAAGAGCAGCTTCCATTTGCTTTGATAATAATGATCAGGTGTATATTGGAGGTGGGTATACAGCTTCCTGGAATCCTTTGGGCACAGGGGCTGAAAGAACCCTCTCAGCTCTTGATACCCAGGGCAACTTAAAATGGAGTCAAATGCAGTCGAGCTTTTATTTTGCAGATATTCTATATGATGAAGACCTCGACAGAATTATCACACTTTCCGGTCCCAGCAATCTCGCAAATACAGATTATAATATGCAGATCAACCAGTTTGCCAGAGATGGTAAATTGGGTCAAAGCTTTTCTTTGCTTACTTCAAGTCAGGATTATGGAAATACCCTGATTAGTCTGGGTAACAAAGATTATGGCTTGGCTGGAACTTCTTATGATTCTGGTACAGGAAGTATAATTGTCTCTAAAATTGAGCAGAGCCTAACTTTATTGTGGGGAAGTAAATTCAGTCATCCGGATTTGGATCTGGAGGTTCAGGATATGAGTCAACATGAAGAGGGAGACATTGCTATTTCAGGTTCAGCTCGAGATATTAAAGACGGTAGCCAAAAAGCATTTCTACTGATCCTGGGCGAATTGGGGGAACTAGAAAGTTTTACTACCTATCAAATCGGTTCAGCATTCCCAACAGAAGGATTAGGCCTTGAAGCTTTTCGGCATAATGGAAAAGATGGTTTTCTTCTCACAGGCTTTTACTACGAAAGCAATCCTTTAGGAAGAAGGTCTTATGTATTGAGGACTAATTTAGCAGGAGAAATAGATTGGGTAAATACGTACAGCGATTACCAGCCCGAAGACAATAGCTGGGATGAAGTATTGAGGGATATTCAAGTCCTTCCTTCAGAAGGACATTTTGCAGCTATTGGAGATGTGAGAAGGTATAAAAATCGCATTGAACTGGATAGAAAGGCTATCGTGATGGTAAAAGGGTCATTGGAAGAGGGAAGTTTGAGTAGTGGGGAAGCCTGTTATGAGTCCTTACAAGCAATTACGGATAGCTATAGTTTAAATCAGCAATCTCTTTCGACCGCATCAACTCAGCCTAATACAGCCATTGGATTTGCCTACCAGCAGCCAACGATCTTTGTTAATAATGGGTATTGTAGCTTTGGTTCCAGTCCAGAAAGTGAAGATCCACAGGAACTTGATAGCAGATTTCCTGATAGAGTAGTTTTGGATAGGGAAGCCTATTTATTATTCAAAAACGGTCCCCAAAATATTAGTTTTCGTGCAAAATATGGCTTCATGCCCAAAGCTGGAAAAGTAGAGGTTTTTGACATCAGAGGGAGAAAATTGGAAACTGTATTTCTCGCTCAAAATGAATATAGCAAAGAAATCTTTTTACCACAGCTTGGCTATGGTATGTACTTCATCCTCCTAAAAGACGGAGAAAGATTGATAGATAGCAAAAGATTCCTGCTTGGTTTCTAGCATTAAAGATGCCAACCACATAAATTAGCGATATAAGCCTTGGATCCATCATTCGCCCAGGCATCCAATTGTGCGGGATCTTTTAGTTGTTGTCCTCTCATACGCGGTACAGCCAAATAGCCACAACTTACATCTGGAAGTCCACTCATATCCCCCCAGAGCTTTTCAACCTGAGCTACGGGATATATATCTTCCTGTCCATGCCCCCATCGGAGCTTCACATTTTTGATAGTCACATAAGTGGGCATCCTGCTTGCCATTTGCCTTACTGCCTCATCGATTCTTTCAGGTCTTGAGTGCAGGTCTTCTCTGCTCAGACCAAAAAGCTCCAACAACTGATCGATATCTATCCAGGTGGTCAATGAATTATAATAACTCAGTTTAAACTCATCTTCTTCCCGAGGCTGAGCCAATCCTTCCAAAAGTCTCACCTGCCCATTAACCCTGGCCAAACCTCCTCCCCTATCTTCAATTCTCCGAGGCACGACTTCAAAGCTGAGCACTTTAGCCGAATCCAAATGATACCCCAAAGCAGCCTCGTCGATATCCGCTCCCAGGGTATCAATATTATGGAGCATGATGGTTTTTAAGTTGGGATGCTCGGTCAGAACTTTTGCCAGCGTTCCATTCCTCAGCAAGTTACTGACTTCATACCAGTGCCCAAGAGGGCTCAGTCTTTGTGAGGCAATATTGTCTTCATAATCAGTCCCTTCCCCTTTTGATTTCGCCCATCCGATCAAGGCCTCTCTTACTGCATCCTGAACTTTCTGTTTATTTTCGTCTAGGGTTTCCTGCGCCATTTCTTCCCAAAGGAAACGCAGATCTCGTTCCATCGGAATAAATCTCTGCCCGATGGATCTACCAGGTGATAGATATACGCCTCCGCCATATCCATAATTCTCAGCGGATGTGAGATTATCTTCTATCGAGGTATGGGTTAAATGACTGGTAGCAAATATGTGCGGAATAGATACCTTATATTTTTCTGAGGTACGTTGTGTTTTCTTTAGATGTATTTCGATAAAAGATCGGTGTATCCCTTCTATTTCAACAAATGGGCTTAGTGCCTTAATCACACCAGCTCCTTGTGTCCAACGACTACCTACTCCTCCTGCAAGACTTAGTACTGCTACTTCTCCTTTGCGAATTGCTTCTTTTCCCTTTTCTCCATAATCTTCCAATTGCCGTAAATCTACCACATCATCAGCTAGAACATCCTCTATTTGGCTTTCAGCAGGCAACCGATTACGAGACAAGCCAATGCGACCTCTTTGCAAATCTTTTCGCAATTGCTCATGTTGAATAAAGTCAAAGCCATTATCCTCTTTGATTTTGCGGGCCAGCCTATGTTGATCCTTGAGATCAGAAGTTCCGGCAGGATCGCTACTTCTAAACAACTTTCCGACCATAGTCCTCAATAGATTATGGGCTGTATTTCCATTGCCTAATTGAGAGGTGTATCGATCGATTTCTATTTTTCTATCATTGGCAACCTCACTGCCTTTTTCGGAAAGCTCTGCTAGATGCAAATGATAATAGGCATCTGGCATCAAGGCATCATAATCTTCCAGCAAACGAGCCTGCGTGCCCAAAGGATTTATACTAAAGTCATAAACAACAGGCTCCATAGCAAAAGGAAGAGTTGCGGAAAGTTCAGATTTACTTTCTCTCAAAATCTCCAGAACGGCTTCTTTTGCATTCCCCTTATAATCAGGATCAACAAACATTCCCATACCTCCGCCAGACATTCCTCCCAACATCAAAAAGCCCCAATATTGACTCCCAAACTTTGCCTTTGCTTTCTTGATAATCAATTCGGTGAAATGTGTCGAAGCCCAGGGAATAATGGTTTTGATGGGATATTCCCAATTGTGGTTGGTGTTTTGAGCGAGTTTTTGGATATCGCCTTCTTTTAGTGCATCCTGGATATTGTTATAGATTTCATAGGCTGACTGCCGGGCCTTCCATTCTTCAGATGCCCGGAGCAGGTATTTTTCGGTCACCATTTCTAATATTGGACCAACATTCTGCGCCATACCTCCATGCATCAAAACCAAGGACTTACTGAGTCTTTCATTGATTTCTTTGTGAAGGTTTTCCCCTTCCAATACATTGTGAATAGGCAAAAGGCATCCCCTACTAATTCCATATTCAGGATCGCCGGCTTGTGCAGCTGTACCTTCAATCTTTTTTATACCCGGCCAAACTCCTCCGGAATCCTGCCAACCTCCTCCAGATCCCCCCAGCCATTCTCCCAAAATAGCTCTTGAAGCTACCAGTCTTCTTTCAGCTTCCGTCAGTCCTCCTTCAAGTGAAGCAGTCTGGCCTGTGGCCCGCATAATCAGGGCAATCATGGACCCTAACAAATTGGTGGAAACTGCGAAACGGGATCCTTTAGGAATGTCATTTACTTTCGTCAGTAATTCTACTCCCATTCCTGTTCCCACTATGCTTGCCAGTATTTCTTCCAGCTTTTGCCCTGTACCTTCGAAAGCTGGAGGGACAAATCCTCCGGCTATGATGCCAGCTTTTAACAAAGAAAGATAATCGTTTCCGAAATTGAATAGGTCTGCAAGATCAGAAATATCCTTGCTAGTGTTTAAGTCCAGGCTACTTAAGCGGATGACTGGTTCCGAGATAACCCTGAAATAGGTACTTATGGGCGGGCGAATTTCTTTGTCTCTTCCATAAACTCCTAAATCCACAGAAACATTTATTACTCGTGCTCCTTCGGGATAGTCCATTCCCAGAAAAAAAATATCTGACCAGCCACTATGGCTTAAATCCATCCTGACAGAAGTTTGTTCCCGAAGTATGGGATACAATTGGCTGTCTTCAGATTTAACCAGTAAGGCTGAGTGAATACGAATCGGTAATTCTTCGACATGCCCCAGTCGAAACATCCATTGGTTTCCCCTGCTTGCCCTTACACTTTTCCGCACCTGATCAGCAAGGATTTTAAAACTCAAGTGATGGTAAGACTCGGCCAACGCACTTGCCAAAACAGCATTGATTCCCAAATCATCTACTTCCTTGCGGAAAGTATAAATCGCTTGTTCAAACTTACGATCAAGTAGTTCTTCAAAACCATGATATGGCAATTTACCCGTTCCGGGTATGTCACTTGATTCTTGCAATACAAATCGATAAGCAGAATGCAGGAAAAGACTGGCTCTTACTCTTTCGTATAAATTGTCTGTTCTCCTCCTGAAGGCTTCCAGTTCATCAAGAAAGCCCATGAGGTCCTCGGTAGATAGGCCCATGCATAGGTCGAGAAAGGAACGATCCCGGATAGCCTGATCCTGACTACTTATGGTTTCTATAAATGGATTCATTACTTTCTTTGATCTTCGGCCAGTAGATGTACAAGCTTGCTTAGCATTTCATTTTTCTCTATTCCCGCCAATCCCAAGGCCAATTGTGCCTGAAAAAGTCCATAACCAGAACTTAAATCATATCTCCTGCCTTTCATATCCAATGCAAGATAACTCCCCTGTTCGGCCAGACTTTGAAGACTAGGTGTCAACATCAATTCTTCTTTTTCGGACTTTCTGGTATCAAAGCCTTCTTGCAGCAATTTTATTATCCCTCCATCCAAAACATGCATTCCAAAAATGCATAGATAATACCCCAGCCTAAGCCCTGGCATTTGCAACAATAATTCGGCTTTGCTCAGGGAAGGTTTTTCCAGAATGGTTTCCACTTGATAGACCCCTTCTTTGTGCGGTAAAAGTTTCCCGGAAAGGGTTCCATATTTACCTATCAGATATTCGGGCGTTTCATTTACTGCACTTACCGAACCTCCTTCTTGTTCAGCCAGAGAAATCAGTTGTTGAGCACACCCCATTTCCTCCATATCGCTTACATAAAGATGATCTCCAAGCAATAGCAGGAAACTATCATCTTTCACATAATCCTCTGCACAAAGAACCGCATGCCCATATCCGAGGGTCTCTTCCTGAACCCTGAAATGAAGCCGGTCTAATAGATCTTTGATTTTTTTAAGCTGGATTTCTGACCAATCCCGCTTATTTTCTTTAGAGGAAAGGTTTTTAGCAAGAGAGCGAAAAGCTTCCAGATAGCGAGCTTCATCCCCGGGAGCACAAACGATACAAATCTCTTCGACTCCCCCTGAGAGAGCCTCTTCTGCGATCACCTGAATGACAGGTTTAGTTATTCCGTCCCTATCAACGATGGGCAGCATCGCTTTTTGTACGGTATCACTTACTGGATACAATCTGCCTCCCCGAGCTGCTGCAGTAATAACAGCTTTTTTAATACTCATTTTTTCTTCTCCTATTCGATTTTCAGTTAGCCATAATAGTTTTTTTCGTTCGCTTGTGCAAACCTTTATAGGCCTCCCCTCTTCCCGTCTTATTTTGAAAATTCCAATAATTAAGCCATTTTTCACGCGATTACTAGTCCAAACAACATGCACAAAACCTTACTTCTCACCCTCCTTTTCTCTTGCTCAAGTCTCTTTCTATTTTCTCAGGAAAAGTTTAATGGTGAATTTGCAAATGCTGATTCCTACATTGAATCCGGTTTTTTTGAGTTAGCCAGAAATCTCCTTCAAAATCTACAACCTCAACTTGACCAAGAATCGGAGCAATATCGCCTTTGTGTTGATAAAATTGCTCATACCTATAACCTTCAATGGAAAGAAGCCTTAAATTCTCCTTCCCTACAGAAAAGAATGAATTTTCTTACAGGATTTCTTCAGCACATAGAAAAGGATGGGGCCTACTTACCTAACTCTCTGACCGTAGATCGGGCGCATTATATATACGAAGCCCTAATTGGTGAATACCTCAATAAAGGAGATCAGGAGGCTGCTATGAAATATAAAAGCAAATTATATTATGCCTTTCAGAATGGATTACTTCCCAACTCCATCAAAGAGGTTTTCAGTCTGGGTAAATTCGCCAACGGAAGCGTCAGCATTTGGGGATATGAATGGTATGAGGGATTTGCTTCTCCTAAAGATAAAGGCAGTTTCAGCAAAATGGTCTTTTCTGTTTATCCTGCGAATTCTCCCGGAGAAGAAGAAAAAGAATTGATGCAGTTTCACCTAAAACGAATCAATTGGATCGACCATAATTTAGGAGAATATGTATTGGTTCAGAGGCCCGGCAGCTCTCAGGCTGGGCGTGTAATAACCCTTTGGGATTTTAGTTTTGATCGTCCGATCGATTATCTCGAATTACGAGAGATCATTATGACCCTTGCCATGTCAGGGGATAGTCGAGGATAGCTTTTCCCTTAAGTCATGCTTTATTATAGACGAAATAAGGTTTAAGCGCAAGATCAAGCAAAGGTTCCTATTAAGTGCTTGAACTTGATACTTGCAGTAGAACTTGATACCTACGTATGCACCTAATCTTCTCCAAAAAAGAAAAGGCATCCCTGCCAGGATGCCTTTAAAACCGTTAACTAAATGAGAAGAAAATTACTTCTGAATGATCAGTTTTTCCTGTTTCACATAGTCGCCATCTATTTTCATCAATAATAGATATGCGCCTGATTGAATTTCATTGAGTTGGAATCTTTCTGAATGGTCCCCTTGAACTCTGAGGCCAACATTTACTCGCTTCACAACTCTTCCCATCATATCCATGACTTCGAAACTCAAATCACCGGAAAGCGGAAGGTTGAAATCTATATTCAGATCTTGCTTTGCTGGATTTGGATATAGTTTAAATGCAGCGTTTGCGAAAAGATCAGGATCTATAGAAACCGCATTTACATTCAAGATATTGTCCATGTAGTATGTCTCATCCGCACTAGGTGAAGTACCAAAGTTTGGAAAGATAACTACTTGATTATAATTATGAGAAGCATCGTAGGTAGGAGCTGTGCTCATATCAAAGCTCAAGGTCTCCCAGCTCATAGCAGCTGTAGTTGGCACTTCTAATTCAGAAAAGATAGAAGGATTACCATTTCCATCAGGAGGAGAAGTAGTGTCCTCAAACTTCAGGAGAATAGGCGTACCAGCAGCTGGAGACCATACATCTACAGAGAATACTGCACCAGGAGAAAGATCAACTACTTCATCCAGGGCGATAGAAACCCCTGCCCATGTTTGAGCACCTGAAGGCTTGGTAACCGTCAGCACCTTTGCACTTGTATTGCCGGTCATATCCGGGTTGTCAACTACTTCTGCTGTAGCATCACCAAATCCAGCAGGAGCATAATCAGCAGTAGCTGATTCGAAATCGATAGGAAGTTTTACAGGATCTGGAGCAACTGTTTGGAATTGCTCAAAATCATCCAGGTAAAAGTCTTCGCCCCCTACTTGTCCCGCAGCATTAAAATCAGGGAAAATAACAATTTTTGTATAACTAGCTGTAGGATCATAATTAGGATCCATAGAAACATCGAAGACCAAGGTCTCCCATGTGCTCGCACCAACATTAACCGTATCCACTTCAGTGGTTTTAGAACCATCTGCATTTTCAAGTTTAAAAAGGAAAGTAAGCCCGGCTCTTGGTGCCCAAGCTTTCACTGAAAATTCCGTCCCTTTAGAAAGATCAATTGGATCAGCAAGGTTCATAGATACACCTGCAAAAGTTTGCGCATTTTCAGGTTTATTGAAGTTCAATACTGTATCACTCATGTTTCCATTCATGTCTGGATTGGCAATAATCATAGCCATTGCATCCCCAAAAGGTGTGGGATTATAATCAATCGCTCCATCTTCGAAGGTTATTGGCAAGGTCGGAAGGTTTAACATTTGACCCATTACCTGCTCAATGTCATCCATGAAGAAGTCCTCACCACCTGTTTGGCCACCATTTCCAAAATCAGGGAATAGCGCAATTCTGGAATACATATGAGAAGGATCAAAAGTAGGGGCTGTACCAATATCAAAGGTCAAAGTCTCCCATCCACTAGCTACTGTCGTTACAGCATCTATTTCTGAGAAGATAGCTGCATTTCCTGCATCTTCTAGCTTGAAGCGAATAGTAACGCCTGCTCTTGGAGACCATACTTTCATGGTGAAAGCTGTACCAGCACTCAAATCAATCGCGGAAGCCAGGTCCATAGAAATACCTGTAAACGTAGCAGAAACTTCAGGCTTATTGATATTCAATACTGTATCACTCGCATTTCCATTCATATCAGGATTGGCAATGATTGCAACAACCGCATCTCCAAAGGGGGCTGGGTTGTAATCAATCGCTCCATCTTCAAAGGTAATTGGCAGGGTCGGCAAGTTTAACATTTGACCCATTACCTGCTCAATGTCATCCATGAAGAAATTCTCACCACCGGTTTGGCCACCATTTCCAAAATCAGGGAATAGCGCAATTCTGGAATACATGTGAGAAGGATCAAAAGTGGGGGCAGTACCAATATCAAAGGTCAAAGTCTCCCATCCGCTAGCTACTGTCGTTACAGCATCTATTTCTGAGAATATAGCTGCATTACCTGCATCTTCTACTTTGAAACGAATGGTAACTCCTGCTCTTGGAGACCATACTTTCATAGTGAAAGCAGATCCAGCACTCAAATCGATCGCAGAAGCCAAATCCATAGAAATACCTGTGAAAGTAGCTGAAACCTCAGGTTTGTTGATGTTCAGTACCGTATCACTCATATTGCCATTCATATCAGGGTTGGCAATGATTGCAACAACCGCATCTCCGAAAGGTGCAGGATTGTAATCAACCGCTCCATCTTCAAAGGTAATGGGTAGTGTAGGCATAGTGGACATCTGTCCCATCACTTGCTCAATGTCATCCATGAAGAAGTTCTCACCACCGGTTTGGCCACCATTTCCAAAGTCAGGAAATAAGGCAATTCTGGTATACATGTGAGAAGCATCAAAAGTAGGGGCAGTACCAATATCAAAGGTCAAAGTCTCCCATCCGCTAGCTACTGTCGTTACAGCATCAATCTCAGAGAAAATTGCTGCATTACCTGCGTCTTCTAGCTTGAAGCGAATAGTAACACCCGCTCTTGGAGACCATACTTTCATGGTGAAAGCTGTACCAGCATTCAAGTCTACAGCAGTAGCAAAGTCCATGGAAATTCCGGTGAATGTAGCAGAAATTTCAGGCTTATTGATGTTCAGTACCGTATCGCTCATATTGCCATTCATATCGGGATTGGCAATGATTGCAACAACCGCATCTCCAAAGGGGGCTGGGTTGTAATCAATCGCTCCATCTTCGAAATCGATGGGCAAGGTGGGGCTTGTCTGTGCCGATAACGCTCCGGCACCCAATCCCAGATAGATCAAAGTCGAGATTAGTAGTATCCAATTTTTACTCAGGGTAGTAATACTCATATGTTGTAATTTAAATTGAGTGGGACATATCCATATTTCATTAGCTTGCAAGATACTGCTTGCAGGCCTGAAAGTAGCTACTACATAACTACTCATATAGCAAAAAACGAATATATGGACTAATAAGCCATGAGGAATTCAGTAAGGTTCTGACTTGAGTCTAGATCAAACTTCTTACGTAGTCGGTACCTACTTGCTTCTATTCCCCTGACAGTAACATTGAGTAAGGATGCCATTTCTTTGGTAGAAAGGTTCATCCGCATGTAAGCGCAGAGCTTTAAATCTTTAGGAGTGAGATCAGGATAACTGGATTTAATCTCCCGGAAGAAATCTTTGTTTACCTCATTAAAATGAAGGAGGAATTGTTCCCAGCCCTTATCCAGCATACTATCTTGCTGCAACATTTGGATAAGTTTCTTTATGTCTTTATTAATAGAAGTATCCTTGCTTTTCCTCCGAATATCCTGAAGGTCAGTTTTAATTCTTTCGAGTAGCTCATTTTTCTGCAAAACATGCATCGTTGTACTTACGAGCTCACGTTTTTTAAACTCCAGTTCTTTCTGAATCTGCTCATCTTTCAACTTACCAATCGTCTTCTTTGACTTCTCAATTTCCTGTTCATGATCTTCTTGTAAACTTTGGTACTTTTGATTCTGCCACTTTAAGTAGAAATAGACGAGGGTAAATAAAAAGAGTGCATACAATAAATACGCAACTCGAGAAGCATACCAGGGCGGATGGATACGAAATGCATAACTAATAGCATCACTTTGTTCTCCATTTGGCATTCGTGCTTCCAATATAAACGTGTATGAACTAGGAGGGAGGTTGGTATATTCTTTCGTATTTTCTGGTTGCCAGGGACTCCAATCCTGATCAAATCCTTCTAGTTTGAACCGATAAGATACTTCCAAAGGAGAAATGTAATCTGTAGATGAAAAGGAGAACTTCAAGGCATTTTGATCGGATGAAAGCTCCATTCTTTCTTCTTGCTTATTATTCATTTCAGATTTAAATGCGCCTCCATACAGAATTCTTTCCTGTTCGCCGGTAGTTTTCACCTCACGAACCAGCGCTCTAAAAAAAGCTGGAGAAGCTTGAGCATTTTGGTAATCATATAAAATAAATCCTTCTTCTGAAGTAATAAATACATGTCGATCGTTATGGCCATAGATTTGTTCAAATCCCTTGTTTAGCAAAGGCTCTATGTGAGGAAATTCTTCTTTCATTACCTCTTTTTCTACCCCTCTGTCCGTGATCTTTAAGACTCCAAAATCATTCTGACTGATATACCAAATATCGCCATTAGTAAGCATTTTCAGTCTCCGGATCTTGACAGAATCCCCAAAGATATTGTTAAATCTTTCAAAGGGGATAAATCTTTCCTCCTGATAATCAAAGAGAAAACTCCCTTTACTACTACAAAAGACTATTTCATCTCCAATTCGGAAAAGGTGATTGTCAAGATCAGAACTTAGTCCATCTTTTTCTCCATATTGATAGACAGTAGAAGTTTGAAGAGGATCGGTTATTTCAATTCTGAAAATCCCTCGATATGGGTGAGCAATCCAAACATTTCCCTTATTGTCTTGTTCTAAAAATCGACTGGATTCCGAAAACCCTTCCAAATGAAAGAGGTATTCCAATCCTTTTTTATTATTCCTGAAAAAAGCAAGTCCTTGATAATTGCCGGCAATAGAAATATTGGGATCGCTTTTTAAGGTTTCAAATTTCCAAAAACCTGTTCCTCCATGAAAACGATCAGCTCTTCCCAAAGAAACCAGAGATGCTCCTCGATTATCACTCAGCAATAATCTATCATCCAAGAGATCAAGTCCCCAAGTCAATCCTTTGCTGTTTTTTATTAATTGAAAATTCTGGTTCAATCCAGGAGGATAATAAGCTAGCCAGGGGACCTGATACAATCCATTACTTGTGGCAAAATACACCTTATCCTCTTTCACCTGAATATCATAAGCCGTGCCCCTTAAAGATTCATCTGGATAAATTTTCCTAAAGGGTGAGTTTACCTGAACCAAATTGATCCCATTATCCAGTCCTAGCCAGAGATTCATGCTTTTGTCGAGATAAATTCCCAAAATGCTGTTTCGCAATAAGCCATCTTCCTGCTTAATCCACTGATAGATTTTCCCTTCAGCATCCAACATTAAAAGTCCCCCAAAAGCAGTTCCTATGGCAAGATTCCCTTCTTTCAACGCTTGTATAGAGCTTATTTGCAGATCAACCAACAGCTCTTCATCGGGCAAAGCTTTCTTTTCCAATTTACCTTCATTGAGGCTGTACAAGCCTTGTTGATCTGTTGCAATGACGATTTCATCTTCCAATGCACAAACGCCTTTGACAAGGAAAGATCTATCTCTTTTGATTTGGCCAAGACTTTGGCTTTCATTGGCAATAATCTCTGATATGCTCCCATCTTGAGCAGCAGTGATAACTCGATTATTGGCATTACCTAGATAGGTATAATTTCGATCAGAAAATACAAGGCTCCTACTTGTATTCAGAAAAAAAATTTTGCCGGATGAGCGGAAATAAACACCCTCATCTGTGGCCACAATTTCCCATACGTCCTCAAAATCTCTATGAGCTTCCGGAATCATTTTTTTCAGAGAAAAATAGTTCCAGCGGCCAGAGGAATCTGCAGAAAAATGGCCGATTTCGTTCTGTCCTCCTACATATATTTGACCATCCGGAGAAATAGCCAGTGCTCTGAGTACGCTCTTATTGGGAAGAGAGAAGAGCTCCCAACTTCTCCCATCATATACCAGCAAACCTTCAGAATTAGCAAAATAAATGAGTCCTTGTTGGTCTTGAGCAATACTCCAGTTAGGTGCAGCTGCCTGGTATTCATTTCTTTCAAAGGATTGGATGAATGGGATACCTAAATTGTAATCCTGAGAGGACAGTGGAAAGCAACAAAGAATTAATAAAATGAACGCAAATAGTCGTAGATCCTTTCTCATAAAACAATGAGTACACAATAATTGCCCAAAAAACAAAAATGAGTAGTAAAATAGTAGAGAAAAACTGGAAAATACAGGCCTGTGTAAGCTTTACGTGATAAATGCACCATGGAAAGCTCGTATATTGTGTATTACCTTTATATATGAAAAAAAATATATAAGTAAAATTTCATACATGGATCGGAACTATTTCTACCAACTGTTTTTATACGCATCTGCCATCATTTTTATACTAGGTAATTCATGCAGCACTGGAGATATTTCCACCAATCAAACAGGGCAAAATAATCGTAAGTTAGTTTGGTTTGACGAATTTGATTATGAGGGATTACCTGACCCATCCAAGTGGAGTTATGATGTGGGAGATGGATGCGATCTTCCTGCAGGTTGTGGTTGGGGAAATCAGGAACTCCAATACTACACAAAAGAAAGTTTAAAAAACGCACATGTAGAGGATGGAGTGCTTACTATAGAGTTGCTTAAAGAGGAGATTAAGAACAGCAATTATAGCTCTGCCAGATTAATTACTAAAGGAAAAGGAGATTGGAAGTATGGTACCATAGAGGTCAGAGCAAAACTACCCAGAGGAAAGGGAGTATGGGGAGCAATATGGATGCTATCCTCTGAAGATAAGTATAAAGGATGGCCGCATAGTGGAGAAATTGATATAATGGAAAATGTGGGCTTTGATCCAGATACTGTTCATTCCTCTGCCCACACCTTGGCCTACCATCATAGTATTGGCACCTATAAAACAGGAAAAGTATCCCTTCCGGATGCTGGGGAGAAATTTTATACCTATAAGCTTGAATGGGAGGAAGATGAATACCGAATTTATGCTGATGACCAACTCATTTTCCGTTTTGTAAAAGAAGCCGACGATTTTAAAGTTTGGCCCTTTGATCAAAAATTTCACCTGATTCTAAATATTACCTACGGGGGCTTTTGGGGAGGAAAAATGGGACTGGATGATGAGGCCCTACCTTCAAACATGCAAATAGACTACGTTAGAGTATACGCGCCTTAATTAAATATAACCTGTCAAAATGAAATATTACTTAAGTATTTTCCTAAGTCTGACAATCCTTCTTTCTGCTTGTGAAGGGGAAACGCCAGAACAACCGGCTTTACCCAAACTTTCCATCAGAAATGAAGCAGTACAAGAAGGAAATTCAAATTCTACCCTTAAAGTAAGGGTTCAACTAAGCAGTGCCAGTGAGCAGGAAGTAAGTATGAATTATGAAACCCTCGATGAAAGCGCCACTGCAGGAGAAGATTATGAAACAGCTACTGGGAGCCTTGCAATCCCAGCAGGACAGACTGAAGCTGAAATAGAAATTACCATCATTGGGGATGAGTTTCGAGAAGAAGATGAAACCTTCTTAGTAAGACTAACCAATGCGGTAAATGCAGAATTTTCCAGAACCACAGGGACAATAACTCTTGGTAATGATGATACCAAGGTAGATGAATCTAATCTAAACATTCCTTCCAGTGGATACAGTACACCCGATAGTTATCAGGGCATGACGCTCGTTTGGAGGGAAGAATTTCAGGGAACCGATATCTCTGATGACTGGGTGTTTGAAATTGGAGATGGTTGCCCAAATTTATGTGGGTGGGGAAACAATGAACTTCAATACTACCGAGAGGATAATGCTTTTATTGCTTCCGAGGAATATCTGGCTATTCAAGCAAGAAGAGAAAGCTTTGAAGGGAAAAATTACACCTCAGCACGCATGATCACCCAGGGAAGACAGCAATTCCAATTTGGAAGGATTGATATTCGTGCTGCTATGCCTACCGGACAAGGTATGTGGCCCGCTCTTTGGATGTTAGGATCTAACATAAGCACTGTTGGCTGGCCGGCATGCGGAGAGATTGATATAATGGAAATTGTAGGACATGAGCCAGATAAAGTCCATGGAACTATCCACTGGGACAATGGAGGTAATTATGCAAACTTTGGTCAGGGATTTGATAGTCCTACTTCATTGGAAAATGAATGGAATGTGTATTCCATTACCTGGGATCAGAACCAGATTCGCTGGCTCCTTAATGATGTCCAGTACAATGTGGCAGATATTACACCTGCTAATCTATCTGAATTCAAAAATGAGTTCTTCTTCATCCTCAATGTAGCGGTAGGAGGAAATTGGCCAGGCCAACCCAACTCCAGTACCACATTTCCACAAAGGATGCTAGTGGACTACATCCGGGTTTTCCAGGATAATTAATATTTAAATCCATTTCACAGCGGCGGGTGTTAGTTCTTCCAAAGACCTGACACCCGCTAATTGCATATTCCTTTTAAGCTCACTTTCCAAAATTTCTAGCACCTGACATACTCCCTCTTCACCTGCCACACTCAGACCATAAATATAGGGTCTCCCTATGCATATTGCTTTTGCCCCTAGAGCCAAAGCTTTGAATATATCAGTTCCTCTCCTGATTCCTCCATCCAGCAACACAGGAATACGATCATTCACTATTTCTACTACTTCCTCGAGGACTTCCATGGTCGACAAATTACTTTCCAACTGCCTTCCTCCATGGTTGGAGACAATGATGCCATCAACCCCCTGTTCAATTGCCAAACGTGCATCTTCCTTGCACATAATACCTTTCAAAAAGATCCGCATGTTGGTACGAACCTTTAACCAGGGAATACTACGCCAAACCATAGAAGGATCCAGAAAGGAACCCCCTTTCGGCATAGAAGATAAATTTCCCATACCCTGATTTTCCTGATCAATGGCTGTCTGCAATTTTCGCCCATGATTTTCACGATTTCCCAAAACAGGGACATCGATTGTTAGGACCAAAGCCGTACAACCAGCAGCTTCCGCTTGCTTGATGAGTTTTTCGCGAAATTCGAGATCATCCGTAGGATATAGTTGAAACCAGGCTTTTTGGTCACCCTCAAATACTTGCCCAATCTCATTGATACTCGCTTTGCTTACAGTCGAGGCAATCATTAAGTGCCCTGATCTCCTGGCTGCTCTTGCTGTTGCCAATTCAGCTTCCGGATGAAAGCGATCCTGCAAGCCTACTGGAGCCAGTATTATGGGAGTTCGATAGACTTTGCCGAAAAACTTTACAGACATATCAATTTTGCTCACATCGATCAATCTCCTCGGCTTGATCTGAATCTGCTTAAAAATTTCCATGTTTCGCTGATAGGTCAATCCATCATCAGCCCCACTATCCAGATATTCAAAGCTTTCTTTCCCTAAAATCTTTTGAGCAGCTTTCTGGAACCCATGTACATTCTTTAGCAGATCAATATTCATGCGCCTTAAATTGATAGTGTCTTGTTGGTGTGAATAAAGGAAACTAATTTGGCAATAATGATGCCTGAGTTTGTAGTAAATAAAAGCACTTTTTGTGCAATATTCATTTTTCTTTTCCTCTCTCCCCTACTTCGGGCACAGGATACTGATCTCTGGGAAATACTTGCAGATACAGAGTTTATTCAACAATACTATGAAGAAGAAGAAAGTTCATTTTCCGTTCCTAAATTTGGTCCTTTGCCTAAAGCTTATTCGGGAAAAAGCGTGCAGATCACAGGATTTCTAATTCCTCTTGGCACACATAATGATGCGTATATCTTATCCAAATATCCCTATGCAGCCTGCTTTTTTTGTGGGGCGGCCGGACCTGAGACTGTTGTGGAGTTGGTATTTCCTGCAGGAACAGAAAATAGAGTTTACAAACTGGATGAGTACCTCAGCTTTCAGGGAACTCTTGTTTTGAATTCCACCAATATTTCCCGCATGAATTTTATTCTGGAAGATGCTGTTGAAGTCAACTAGCGGCTCGAAGCCAATTTCTGCCCACATACTACTTCCAATGCTTTCACAAGAGCCTCATTCGCTTCCCGGGTACCTATAGTAATCCTTACACAGCCAGGTGCTCCAAAAGAAGCTACAGGTCTCACCATTATTCCTTCAGCCAACATTTTTTCTTCTAACTCAAAAGCATCCATTTCCGGTTTGGTCAAAAAGAAGTTAGCCTGACTTTTCCAGTACTTGATCCCAATACGGTCCAAATGGGGATAAAGGAATTCTTTTTCGGATTTAATGAGTCTGACAGTTTCCTCTATAAACTCCTGATCTTCCAAAGCGGCAATAGCAGCTTCAAGACAAAGCGTATTTACCATAAAGGGTCGACGAACTGTCTGGACATACTGAGCAAGTTCAGCCGTTGTATATGCATAGCCCATTCGTAAGCCAGCTAAGCCATAAGCTTTGGAAAAGCTATTTACTCCAATGACCTGTTTTCCCGCCTCCACATAAGGTAAAGCAATGGTATAATCTTCTTTATCGGCAAATTGATAGTAAACCTCATCGAAGACCACAATTACATGATCCGGAATGGAATCAATCAACTCATCTAATTGAAATTTGGGTAAATAAGTACCCGTGGGATTATTGGGATTGGTAATAAAAACCAGCCGGGTCTTTTCATTGATTTGTGCGAGAACCCCCTCCACATCCAGTAAAAAATCATCTCCAACCAAAGGCACATCAATGACTTTTGCTCCTTCTTTCTCGGCAAACATTTTATAAGGAAGAAAGCAGGGATTGGAAATGATCGCTTCCTGCCCTTCTTGCAAGAATGCCCGAGTAATCAATTCCAGGGTTTCGACCCCACTATTGGCAGTAATGAATTGACCAGCTTTTAAACGAGATTGATAAAAGCTCTCCAAAGCAGCTTGATATCGTCCATCTGTTTGATCTGGATATTCATTTACGCTTTCCAGAAACTTTCGAACTGCAGTCAAGGCTTTGGGAGATGAACCTAAGAGATTTTCATTAGAGGAGAGTTTATATACCTTCTTCCCGGCGGCAGCATCTGCTTTGGACTTACCTCCTTTGTAAGTTTTTTTTCCGTATAACCAGGGCTTGAATGGCGAAATCTTTTCTGACATAGGTTTTTTTCTTGGGCGAAAGGTCTTAAAAGAGACCGGCCTTGCAAGCTAGGACTTGCAAATGAATTTCTATGAATAAAATGAATGAATTCTCTGCTAGCCTTAGTAATCCAAAAGCTCTTTTATGGCTTTAGAAACTTTCTTCGCAGATGGAAGCATGGTTTCTTCAAGTATGCTATTAAGCGGAATCGCTGGCATATTCTCAGAACCCAGAGTTCTTACAGGAGCATCCAATTCCTGGAAACATTCCTGCATGATACGCGCAGATAAGCTTTGAGCGAAGGTATTATTTACGGGTTCTTCGGTTAGTACCAGACACTTATTATGCCTTCTTACACGTTCAAATATAGCGGCTTCATCCAGGGGAAACAGGGTCCTTAGATCCAGTACTTCTACCTGTCCAGGGAAATCCTTGGCGGCATTGATGGCCCAGTGAACGCCCATTCCATAGGTGATCACACATAAGCTGTCTCCTTCCTCTACCTTCTCTTTTTCTGCTTCCAAAAATACATTGGCTTTCCCCAGAGGCAATACATAATCCTCAGAAGGCTCCACTGTTTTAGCTGCTAGAGTACCCGGAACTTTTGACCAATACAGCCCTTTATGCTCCAATATCACAACGGGATTAGGGTCCTGATGAGCAGCTTTCATTAGACCTTTCAAATCCGCTCCAGTAGAAGGATAGACAATTTTAATTCCTCTGATATTGCTTAACACTGATTCCACGCTGGAAGAATGATAAGGGCCTCCACTGCCATAAGCGCCAATGGGAACCCGAAGAATCATGTTTACCGGCCATTTTCCATTGGATAAATAGCAGGAACGACTGACTTCGGTAAAAAGCTGATTCAGTCCTGGCCAAATGTAATCGGCAAATTGAACCTCAACAATGGGTTTCAGACCTACTGCAGACATACCCGCAGTAGAACCAATAATAAAGGCTTCCTGAATCGGAGTATTAAAGACTCGGTCCTTACCGAATTTTTGCGCCAAAGTAGCTGCTTCTCTGAATACACCACCCAATCGATGCCCAACATCCTGCCCATAAAGCAGAACAGCAGGATCAACTTTCATCATTTCTTCCACTGCATGGAGAGCAGCATCGACCATTACAGTTTTCTCTCCTTTCTCAGGTTTCCGAATCCCTTCTTCTTCAAGAACAGGAGTTTCTGCAAAATCATGGGTAAAGAGGTCCTCGGGGCGAGGGTCCTCTGCTCTTAAAGCTCTCTGATAATCAGAGTCCACCCATATTTCTGCTTCCTCTTCCAATGATTTAATTTCTTCCTCATTGAAACCCATATCGCGCATCTGATGCTTAACAACGGGATAAGGGTCCTTCATCCAGGCTTCTTCCAAATCATCTCGATACCATTCCATGCGAACACCAGAAGTATGGTGATTCAATAAAGGTACACGCGCATGCAAAAGAATGGGCCTTCTTTCTTTTCGGATGGTCACAATCGCATCAAATGCAGCTCTATAACTTGAAAGAAAATCACTACCATCTATGCTTCTTGCATCCAGGCCTTTGAATCCTTCAGCATATTCATATGCATTTTGAGAACGGGTCTCTTCTGCATTAGCAGAAATATCCCACTCATTGTCTTGTATCAGAAAAAGAATCGGCAACTGCTTCAGAGATGCCATTTGGAAAGCTTCTGCTACTTCTCCTTCTGTTACAGAGGCATCCCCCAGAGAACATACTACTATGCCCTGCTCGGTATCTGTAAACAGCTCTGAGAATTTTTCTTTGTACTGAATGCCCATGGCAGCCCCAGTGGCAGGAATCGCCTGCATACCCGTTGCTGACGATTGATGTGGAATTTTCGGCTTCGAGGGATCATTTAGGCTAGGATGCGAGTAGTAGGTTCTCCCACCACTAAAGGGGTCGTCGCGCTTAGCTAGCAATTGTAGCATGAGATCATAGGGACTCAGTCCCAATCCAAGGATCATGGCATCGTCTCGGTAATAGGGATAGACGAAATCCTGTGGAAGCAATTGCATGCCTACTGCAAGCTGAATGGCTTCGTGGCCACGGGAAGTAGCGTGTACATACTTCGAAACCTGTTTGAAATTCTCTTCATATAAATAGGACATTCTTCGAGCAGCAGCGAATAGCTTGAAAGCTTCAGCAAACCTTTCTTTGTCCAGTTTATAAGTATCGATCAGGTACGAAGAGGATGAAATCATATATAAATTCTAAAGCTGCTTTTCAATAACTAAAGTTACAGCAAAAGAATAATTCTCTAAAGATTCTTAAATTTTTAAGAAAAATTACTCATTCATCGCAAAAATGTTAGATATTTATTCCACATATTAGCGAAATCAAACAATAAAGAAGAATTTTATTCTATGGTAAAACTGGATGAGATAGATAGAAAGATCCTCAAAATTTTGCAGGAAGATTGTCGGATAACCATCAAAGAGCTTTCCATTCGATTTAGTCTTTCCTCCACGCCCATCTTTAATCGGATAAAAAGGATGGAGAAATCAGGAATCATAGATCGCTATGTAGCGATTTTAAATCCTGATAAAGTGGGAAAGAAATTTAGCGCCTTTTGCCATGTTTCTCTCAAGGATCATTCGAAAAGCCTCGTTCAGAAATTTGTCGAAACGGTAAATGAGCTCAATGAGGTAATGGAGTGCCATTACGTGACGGGAAATGCCGACTTTATCCTCAAAGTAATCACCCATGATATAGAGTCATACAACCAGTTTATCATTGACAAACTTTTTCGAATAGAAAATATTTCTAAAGTAGAATCTTTGATTTCCATGGCGGTCAGTAAAAAGACTCATGTTATCGACCTGAATCAGGATTAAGCTTAATTTTGTTGTTACTAGCTATCTTTTGCATTATTTTAGGGTTTCAAAATACTGTGCGTGATTTGCACATTTTCTATGAAGCAAACGTTTGTTTACATCTTTCTCATTTTCACCCTATTGCCATTAATCTCTCTTGGGCAAGAGGAAACTTTTAAAGTTGGGATCATCCAATATAAATCTCCAGAGGATTTCTCAGCGAGTTATGAGCCCTTGATGGAATATTTAGGTAAAGAGCTCAACAAAAAAGTGATTCTGGATACGGTTCCTGAAGAGGAGCTTGCCTATCAGCTTTCGAAAGGAATGTATGATATGGGAATTTTTACGGTTTTCCCATATCTGCGGGCAAAGATTGATTTCGAGGAACTCGAGGTATTCGCCTCTCATACTGTTGATGGAGAAGATTCCTATAGTGGATGTATCATGATTCGTAAAGAAAGCGGTATTAATTCTCTTCATCAATTAAAAGAGCGCAACTTTCTGTTCGTTAAACCAACCTCCACCTCTGGTTATAAATATCCCAAAGGCATATTTACAGAAAGGAATCTGGATATAGATGCCGGATTTTTTCAATACGATTTTTCCGGAGGTCATGGCAGATCCTTACGAGCTCTGATGGAAAAAGAAGTAGACGGGATTGCGGTAGATACACGTGTTTATAATAATCTTTCTGAGGAAAGAAAGGAAGATTATCTCATGTTGGAATGCTATGAAATTCCTTATCATGCCTATGTACTTTCCCCTGAAATAGACAGCACTTTCAAAGCAGGATTGAAAGATATCATGTTTGATGCCCACAAAAATCCGGCGAATCGAGCTATGTTTAGTAATCCCCTAAAGATTGAAAAATGGCATGCTCAAACGGATGATGCTTATAATTCCTTGCGGAGGTATCTGAGGATTGTACGTGAAAAACCTTCTGTCCATGTGACGTGGGAGATTCGCAATGCCGCCCAGAAATTGCTGGACGAAAGAGGTGATTTATTGGCCCTGCTACAGGAATCCTGTCTGAATAAACTTATCTCAACACAACGTTTCAAAGAAGTAAGTGATGAGGATAACCAAATGGAAAATGCCAAGGAGATTAAGGTAACTTTAGGCGTAATCGACAAACAACTTCATTACAACTTCTATCTGGACAACTTACAAATCGGAGAGGGAAATCTTAATGAACAACAACTGGTATCTGAACTTCCAACAGCGCTTATCATTGATGTATTAAAAGCCTATGTATTGGAGGGGCAGCTATTATTTAACGGTGAATCCTGGTTTGTAACTTTTGGCTCCGATGATGGTATAAAGGCAAAAGACTACACCTTCGAAATCCAGCGAGATTCCGGGGCTAAAAGCATGCTCAGTGAAACTGAAATTGCACAGATAACCAGTCTCAATACTTTTTTCAAAAGCCCTGATAGTAATTCATTTAAAGAAGGCCAGAAGGTAAGAATTCTGTATAATGATGCAATGATATCAGAATTAAAGGGAGGAAATATAGGTTTTGGTGAAGGTTCTTTCTGGGATAATCTGGACAACCGTTGGGGAGTAATTGGTTTGCTGGTAGCCTTTATAAGTGTGGCGGTAGGCTCTTACTTTAGCACAGCCAGAAAAAGACGTTTCCAATCCTATCAAAGAAGGGCCAATGACTTACTCCTTCATTTTTGGGTTGACAAAGCCAATGTAGACCCTAAACTTATTTCCCTCAAAGAAGAGATTCATAGCTCTCTCCAAAAAACACGTATCAACGAAAATCAATTTCTGATTCTAAACAAACGGATTGATGATATTGAAAGAATTATCCATGAAGACTTCCCTCATCACAAACAACTACCTAAAATAGTTAAAGATGAGTTAGACGAAATTTGCTCTAATGGAGTGATCACAGAAAAAGAATTCAGTAGGATTATGACCCTTACCCGTAAATTTGGGCGAGAATCAGCATCCTGAAACCCTTATTAACACTTTTTCATGAACAGATTTGCCTTCCTACTACTAATGGGATACCTGCTATGGGTACCCGCAGACCTATTAGGTCAGAATGACTACTTCTTCCCCAAGGTCAATTCATTTGATGAAAATATACCCAGCCCTGAAGAATTTCTAGGTTATCCAATAGGAGATCATCATAGCCGCTACGACCGAATGGTTGCTTACATGCAAGAATTAGCTCGACTTTCAGAGAGAGCCCAGTTTATTCAATTAGGGATGACCTATGAGCACCGGCCACTGACAACACTTATTATAAGTGATCAGGCAAACTTATCTCGGCTTGATGAAATACAGCAAGATCAACTCAAAGCTGTTGTACCAAACAACGGCTTTACCTATCCGGAATCAAATCCCATATTAGTCAATTTGGGCTACAATGTTCATGGGAATGAACCATCAGGTGGCGAAGCAGCCTTATTGACCGCTTACTATTTGGTAGCAGCCATAGGAAAAGAAGCGGATAAATTTAGAAAGAATGCGGTTGTTTTCATTGATCCTACCATCAATCCGGATGGAAGAGATCGCTTTAGCAGTTGGGTAAATAGTTATAAAGGCATGCCTCCCGTTGCCGATCCGGCAGATAGGGAACACAATGAAGGATGGCCTCGAGGAAGAACCAATCACTTTTGGTTTGACCTAAACAGAGATTGGATATTGCTGGTTCATCCTGAATTAAACGCTAAAGTAAAATGGTTTCATCAGTGGTATCCACATGTGGTGACAGATTTTCATGAAATGGGAACCAATAGCACCTATTTCTTTGAACCCATGAAAGCCATCGGTTCAAAAAACCCCATTATGCCTAAAGAAAACTATACTACACTCAATGAGCTTTTTGCGACCTATTTCACCAAGGCTATGAACGAGATAGGTTCTCAATACTTTTCCAAAGAACTCTTTGACGGAACGTATCCAGGATATGGTTCTTCCTATCCTGACCTCCAGGGAGGCCTTGCACTGCTTTTCGAACAGGCAAGCTCCCGAGGACATTTACAAGAAAGCAGTAATGGCCCCCTGCCTTTTGCCTTTACCATTAGAAATCATTTGGTAAATAGTTTGGCTACCATAAGGGCCTCCGTTGAAAATAAAGCTCAGCTTTATAAATACCAGAAAGACTTCTTTGATTCTGCTATCTCTACTGCTAAAACTGATCCCGTCAAAGCCTATGTTTTTGGAGATGCTCATGACCAGAATAGAAATCGCGCATTCCTGGATCTTTTGCTCAAACATAAACTGGAAGTATATGAACTAGCAGATGACCTGAAGCAAGGAGGGAAGGAATTCAAAAAAGGAACTTCCTGGATGGTTCCTACAGAGCAGGCTCAATATCGCTTGGTTCAAACCATGTTTGAGACCTATTCAGAATATACAGATAGTGTCTTTTATGATGCTTCTGCCTGGTCTTTGGTAAATGCTTATGGCTTGGCTTATGTGGGGGTAAAAAGTAAACTGTCAAAAGGTGAGCAGCTAAGCATGGAGAATAATAAGATTATCGTGGATCGCATTACTCGCTCATCATATATGTACCTCATGAATTGGTCCGACTACTATGCAGCTGATGCCCTAAACTTTTTACAAAGCAAAGGAATCAGAACCAAAGTCGCCTACCGAGAATTTACAATAGAAGGGAAATCCTGGCCAGTAGGGACCATCCAAATTCCGGTTGCTAACCAGAAACTTACTGCGGATATGATTTATGACCATATCAAAGAAGCCAGTAGTCGAAACAATGTTTCTTTCACTCCCGTAAATACGGGATACTCAGAAAGTGGAATAGATTTGGGAAGTCCTCGCTTCCAAAACCTGAAAGCTCCCAAAGCGCTCATGCTTGTAGGCAATGGAGTATCGAGCTATGAAGCAGGAGAAGTCTGGCACTTATTAGATACACGAGTAGGCCTTCCTATTACAAAAGTAGAGCAAAATCGTTTTTCTCGACTTTCTCTTAATCGCTACAATACCATGATCCTGGTTTCAGGCAGTTATAGTCTGGATAGTAATGCTATTGATAAGATTTCTAAATGGGTAGCTGCTGGAAATACGCTCATTACCACACGTACTGCCAGCGACTGGGCCATCAAAAAGAAACTAGTAAAAGAGCAATTAGTGAAGACACCTAAAGACACAGCTAAAGTTCAACGGAAACCCTTCGGCCTGGCTCGGGAAATTCGGGGAGCAGATCAGATAGGGGGAACTATCTTTGAGGTAGACCTAGACTTAAGCCATCCTCTCGCCTTTGGTTATCATTCAAATAAACTGCCGATTTACAGAAATAGTAAAGTCTTTCTAGCCCCCAGCAAGAGTCCATACAACACGGTAGCTCAGTATACCGCCGCCCCTCATATAGATGGATATATTTCTGCTAAAAACCTGAAACTTGTTGCCAATTCTGCAGCATTATTGGTAAGCCCTATAGGGCGGGGAAGGGTGATCATGTTTTCCGATAATCCCAATTTCAGAGGCACCTGGTATGGAACCAACAAACTATTTTTGAATGCGATATTCCTGGGAAATACGGTTTCTGTGCCCAATTAAACTGATTCCAACCCTCGAAATTTTGATGCGTCTTTAGGAATAGCTAACTTAAATTATATCCATCACGCTAAAATTCTAATTGCTATGGCTGAACATTTTGAAGACCCTTTTGACAAAAATGAAGGCGAACCCAAGGTGAGCATTGATGCTAATGGGAATGCGCTCAATAATGCAAGTCTTGGAAAAAGATTTGTAAATGTACTGGTTGACTCACTTGCGATTGGCGCTATAGGTGGCCTCCTTTCTGTAAATACGGGAAGTTTCTTTTGGGGTAACCTGATCTATTTCGCCTATTATATATACCTTGAAAATAGCAAGGGTCAAACCCTTGGTAAGATGCTAACCAAGACCAAAGTAGTAAACGAAGACGGTAGTAAGCCGGAGATCGCTATGATCATTCTAAGAAGCTTGTTGCGGATCATACCCTTCCTTTGGATTTCCTTCTTTATCACCGATGATAAGACGGGTTGGCATGACAGATGGACAAAAACTCGCGTAGTCGAGATTTAAGATAAATAACATACATCCAATAAGGCAGATCATTCATATATGGTCTGCCTTTTGTTTTTGAAAATTCCCTGAGGATTTCTATACTTGATGTGATATTGACAACCAGAAAACTATTAAATCATGTCTAATTCCATTAATGATCCTTTCGAAAAATCTTCATCTGAAGAGCACTTACTAAGCAGAGAAGATTTTGCAGCGGACCTCCAGGTTCTGGAAACGGCTAGCGGAGGAACTCGTTTTGTTAATTACCTTATCGATTCTTTGGGAGTCTGGCTATTCCAGACTTATGGGCTCGGCTACCTGATAGAAAATTTCTTCCTAAATGATATTATTCAGGATTTCTCGTCAAACGCATATACCTATACAATCATGGGGATATTTTTCTTTTCGGCCTTCCTGTACTATGCTTTATTCGAAATCATTTTCGATAAAACCCCAGGGAAATTTCTCACAAAAACAAAGGTAGTAAATCTTGAAGGAGGAAAAGCAGATACAACAGCAATTTTGCTCAGATCTCTCATTCGCTATGTACCTTTTGAAGCCTTTTCCTTCTTGGGAGATAGCGCGACAGGATGGCACGACAGCTGGTCAAAAACACGAGTTGTAAGAGACTAATCGTCCTCCTCGTCTTCGCCTAAATAAAAGTCTACCAATCCCTCGGGGATGTCGGTATGGATTAATTTGTTTTCATGTTCAGCATGTAAGACAAAGGCCTCTGTCATGGGTATCAGGATTTCTTTCTCCTTATAGGTCATGATCAGGATGTCCTGCCCACTGGTTTCCATAATATCTTTTACAATTCCCAGTCGACCTAATTTGTTATCCTCAACCTCAAAGCCAATTATCTGGTAATAATAGAATTTCCCTTCTTCCAATTTCGGGAGTTCTGAAATGGGGAAATAAATGGTAGATGCTCGAATGGCTTCTGCTTCATCCCGATAGTTGACTCCCTCAAATTTCATGATCGCCTGCTGACCAACAAGGGTCATGCGCTTTAGCTTATACTTCTCGAGCGGCTTGTCCTTTTTTCCCAAATAAAAGCTTTTCCTCTGCGCATATTCGCTCATATCATGTACATCAAAATGGGCCTTCACCTCCCCTTTCAGGCCGTGCGGCTTTCCGATGTATCCAAGTTCTACACAATCCTCTCTGAGCATATTGTCTATTTAGTAAAATTGCCATCCCCGGCATTCCAGAGATGGCAATATATGTTAGCGGAAATATTACCTATCCCTCGCTTTTTTCTTCTTCTACTGGAGTTTCGGCTTCGGCAGTGGGAACTTCTTCTGCTTCAGGAGCAGCCTCTTCAGTTGCAGGAGCTTCCTCAGCAGCAGGCGCTTCCTCTACTGGAGCTTCTTCAGTTGCTGGTGCCTCTGCCTCCACTGCAGCTTCAGCAACAGGTGCTTCAGCTTCTGGCTCTGGCTTTGGTTCTTCTTTCTTCGGAGCCGGCTTTGTAGCCACATCCGGAACAGGTTCCAGTGGATTACCGGAAATATCTACAGAAATAACTTTCTTCTTCTTCTTGGCATCTTTCTCTGAACGCCACTTTCCATAGATTTTTTCGATCTCTTCTTCAGACTTTCCTTGCTTGATCAGTGCATACTTTACAGTAACACCTGCATGGCGAAGAAGCGCACGAACGGTATTGGTAGGTTGAGCACCATTGCCAAGCCACTTAAGCGCAGCCTCGTGATCAACATATACCCTTGCAGGCTCAGTCAGAGGATTATAGAAACCGATTTTTTGGATGAAACGCCCATCTCTAGGGGCTCTGGAGTCGGCAGCAACAATCGCGTAGTGAGGCGCTTTGCTTCTACCTTGTACTTTTAGTCTTAATTTTACTGGCATATAACCACAAATCTGTTTAAAAAATTGAGTGGCAAAAGTACTCTTTTTTAATCAATAAGCAAAAAAAGCAGAATAAATTTGTATTAACCTTTCAAACCTTCAGTAACCTGAAATTCCGCTGCTCTTCGAGAAGGATAAAGGGATGCCAAAGTTGCGAGGATGAGTACCGTAAAAAACACCAAAACAAAATCCCAAATGTCCAGAGCTACCGGGAAAGCTTCTACCCTAAATACTCCATTAAGCTTAATCACCCCAAAATTGATCTGGATGATACCGCAAATAAAGGCAAGGCTTACCCCCAGAAAACCACCGATTGCTCCAACGAGCAAACCATCCATAAGAAAAATCCTTCGTATAAAGCCTTCAGTCGCTCCAAAAGATTTGAGAACCGCTATGTCTCGTTTCTTTTCAATAACAATCATAAAAAGACCCCCGACAATATTAACTGCAGCAATGGCCAGCATTAGGACCAAGATGAGATAGGAGATATACTTCTCATTTTTCATGACTCGATACAAGGTCTTATGCTGCTCATACCAGGTCAGAATTTCATATTTCCCTTCAACTTTATCATCCCAATCTCGTTTAAATCCTTCTGCATCTTTAATATTATTAAGTCGAATCTCATAAGATGATAGTTCTTCAGCTTTGTCAAACAAACTGCGGGTAAATCCCAAACTACTCACTAGATACTTTGCATCATATTCATTTTGCACACTAAAGAAACCAGCCGGATATACCTGATCATTTACAATACTAGCTTCTAGCTGGGTAAGAGAAGCCGATTTAGGAATGTAAAAGACATTTATGGGAGAGGTAAAAGCAAATTCATCTTCCAGCACGGCATTGAGCTCAGCAGCTATTCCTGAACCCAAAATGGCTCTATTTATCCCATTTCTTGCAGCAAAACTGTAGCCTCCATCATATACAAAAGTATCCAAACGATTTACATCCGTAAAATTATCCTCCACACCTTTTAGAATACCGTAAGCGACATTATCTTCAAACTGAAGCCCTATCCTTCCCTCCAGGGTTTTGGTGATAGCAGCAACTCGGGGATCATTCGCTAGCTCTTCATATAGTTCCAGAGAATCTGCCATATAGCGTCCCTCATAAGCTACGATTTTCACATCTGGATCAAAGGCAGAAAAGAGGTCTTCAATAAATTCGGTCAATCCATTGAAAACAGAGAGCACCAAAATGATGGCTGCTGTTCCAACTCCTATCCCTACAATCGAAACCCAGGTAATGATATTGATCGAGTTACTGGATTTCTTGGAAAAGAGGTATCTGCGCGCTATGAAAAAAGGGACGTTCAATTAAAGGTCGTTTAAAAGTTCATCTATCCGCTCAGCATACTGATTGGAATCATCTTCGTAAAAGCGAAGCTCGGGAATTTTTTTGACTTTATTCTTAATTCTGCCAGCCAAAGCTTTCCTCACCTCCCAATCATTTTCATTAAGTGCTGTCACGACTTCCTGAAGTTTTGGGTCAGGAAGTACAGAAAGATACACTTTAGCAAGTGAGAGGTCGCCTGTAACTTTTACGAGAGTCAGGGTAATAAAAGTTCCAGCCACATATTTAAGGTCTCTCGAAAGGATTTCTGAGAGTTCGACCTTGATTAATTTGGCCAGTTTTTTTTGAACATTGGACTCCGACATATAGCTTTGTAAAGTTACTTTGACAGCAAAAGTACAAAATGCGGACATATTTACGAGTGATTGCGTACGGGAGGCCTTATTTTAGCTTTGGAGTATTTGCCATCGCATCGCTTTTTTTGTACACCTTATTTAGTACCGCAACCCTTCTTACCTCCATTCCTTTCCTGGAAATTCTCTTCGATAATAGCCAAAACATTGCAGAGAATAATACACCGGAATTGTCTATTGCGGATACAGCTAGCCTAAAAGACTATGCCTATTTTAGGCTGGAGCAGGCTAAACAGGCATACGGCACCTGGAATATGCTCATTTTCATATGCGTGAGCCTCCTGATCATCAATGTGCTAAAAAATGCTTTCCGCTACCTGGCTTCCTGGAATATAGCGCCCCTTGAATTCGGAATATTGGAAAATATTCGGAATGATGTGTTTGATCACCTCAATACCCTGAGCATGTCCTTTTACTCCAAAAAGCGTAAAGGTGATTTGATCAATACTACTCTTGCAGATGTTCAGGTCATTCAGGAAGCAGTAATCAGTACCGTTCAACAGGTTATCCAACAACCTTTCATGATTATTGTGGTATTGGCGACCCTTTTTATCATTTCCTGGAAGCTGACCTTATTTGTTCTCATTATCCTACCTGTCACAGCCTACTTTATCAATATCATAACCAAGCAACTAAAACGAAAGGCACATAGAGGTCAGGAAGTTTTAGGGGAATTGGTTTCTACCCTGGATGAATTCGTTGGAGGGATTAGGATTGTGAAAGCTTTTCAGTCCGAGGATTTCGAAAAGCAAAAGTACCAAAGAAGAAATCAGGATTACACCAAACTTCAGATTAGCATAAAAAGAAGAGTCGAAACAGCTTCACCTACAACAGAAATTCTCAGTTTTGCTGTGATTGCAGTAATTATTCTTTATGCTGGCAACTTAATATTAGCGGGTACGGATGGTAGCCCTAAAAGATCTGAATTTATCGGTTTTCTCGTCCTTTTCACCCAATTGCTCAATCCGATTAAAATATTTAGCAATGCCATAGCAAAAGTCCAAAAAGGGATAGCAGCTTTTGAGCGAATCGAGAGTCTCTTATCAGAAAAAGCAGATATTACAGATGTACCTAATGCTATTTCAGTAAAAGAGTTTAAGAAAGAGCTAGAATTCCAGGACGTCTATTTCAAGTATGAAAAGGACGATGTACTAAAAGGAATTAGCTTCAAATTGGAGAAAGGGAAAACCATCGCTTTAGTAGGTCCATCTGGAGGGGGAAAGTCTACCATTGCAGATCTTATCCCAAGATTCTTTGATCCCTACCAAGGTAAGATATTGCTGGATGGAACAGATATTCGCCAGATAAAACTAAAGGATCTTCGTTCCTTTATCGGAAATGTTACACAAGAAAGCATTCTCTTTCATGATAGCATTGCCAATAATATTGCTTATGGCATGCCCGAAGCAAATCGGGAAGACATCCTACAGGCAGCAAAAATAGCCAATGCCCATCGCTTTATTGTAGAGCTTCCTGAGCAATATGATACCGTCATTGGAGAAAGAGGTACTCGGCTTTCCGGAGGGCAAAGGCAGAGAATATCGATAGCCAGAGCTGTGCTAAGAAATCCGGAAATCCTGATTTTAGACGAAGCCACCTCCAATTTGGATACAGAATCCGAAAAACTTGTGCAGGAAGCACTCGAAAAGCTCATGCAAGAGCGCACTACCCTGGTAATTGCCCACCGCTTATCTACCATCCTTAATGCTGACGAAATCCTGACTATTGAAGCAGGCCGTATTGTTGAAAGAGGTAAGCATCAGGATCTTATCCAGAACTCCGGCATGTACAGGCGCTTGTACGATTTACAGTTCGGAGACTAGAATTTCATCCATTTTTAAATTTTTCTTACCGCTCACGCGCAAAATTCGTCGCTTCGAAACAATTGCATTGTCACTATATGTTGCTTTTCCGATTTTTATAGAAAGTGGTATTAGGAAACCATCTATCAGACTAGCATTACAAATCGCCCTGGCACTCTTAAAGACTTAAGAAATGCCGGGTTTATTTAATTAAGAGATGATGAAAAGCTTTACAGCACTCAAGTTCTTATTAGTTTTTGCTCTATGCTTGAGCTCACAACTATTCGCAGCGAACGTTCAAAGTGTCAAAAGTGGCAGCTGGGATGATCCCACCGTTTGGTCTACAGGAGCAGTTCCTGCAATTGGAGACAATGTGGTGATCAAAGTGGGCCATTTTGTACAATCTACCCAGATCAATCCCAATATTGAGATCAACAATTTTACCATTGAGGGTACGGGGATCCTTCATATTGGGAACAGAAATTTTAAAGTTAATGGAGTAACTAACATTTCCGGAACATTTAAAGATGTGGATACAAATGGTAGCAACATCTTTCAGGGAAAAGTTACCTTAGGAGCCGGAGGTATTTGGAATACCCTGGCTGTTGGAGGTTCTGCTCAAAGAATCATCTTTGGAGGCGGAATAGAAGTCAACGGAGATTCTATGCTGATTCAAGTGGCTTCATTCGCAGGAAACAACCAGATAATTTCTGGAAGCACCCAGATGTATATTACCAAGGAGCTCTTTGTCAGCCCGGGCCTGACTATCACTAATGAAAATACAGCAGGTATGTTTTTCGATGGTGGGCAGATCAGAAGTAGCGACAATACGGCGACCTTCGTCAATAAAACCATCTTAAAATATCACGACAGAAATGCTCCAATGACACCGGGATCTGTTGATTTCAGTGCACCCGGGAATACGGTCATTTATGGTAGAAGAGATCGTCAGTTTGTTCGTCCCACTACCCACTACAATATGATCATTGATGACCATGATGTAGAGACTGATGAAAACAACAAAATTCTACAGCCGGGAGCCGCTACCGTTGTCTTAAACGAGCTTACCATTAATCCTTTCGCAGAGTTAAGTGCAGAGGATCAAATCCTCACCATTCAGGGGAATACCACCATTAGAGGTGAGATTTTCGACGGAAAAGCAGGAGGCCTTGTAACCTTTAGTAACCTGCTTTTGGATGGAGGAAAGATTCACGGACAACCCTGGGCCTTTGGGGATTTTGTAGTTACGGGCACGTTCACCATTCAAGGAACCAATCCTATCATTGAAGATGGAAGTTGGGATGTACAAGGCACTACCAACGTTGCTGCAACTTCAAACTTTAGAATTGAAGGAGGAGGACCTGGCATCAAGCAATTCCGGGATGTCAATCTGGCTGCTGGAGCAAATTATATCGATGTTGCCACAAACGGAAATTTGGTATTCAAAGGTCTACTGACCATTCAGAATGGCGGATTCCTTATGAAACAGGATACTTACTTCGAAAATGGATTTGATCATACGGGTGATACACTCGGAGTTGAAGCTAATGTTTATTTTGTTGGAAATAATCAGGAAGGTCGCTCCACAGCTGCTTGGCTAATGAAAAAACCCATCAACATTGGGACTGGTGTTCGTGCTTTGATCAATATTGAAGGAGGCCTTTACGTACCTACCAATAACACCTATTTCTTAGGGGAAGACGCCACAGCTGTTTTTGCCAATAAAGGCCAGGTAATTTTCAATGAAAATATTCCAAAACTATCAGGAGTAACCACAGATTTCACAGAACCTGGAAATGAAGTGGTTATGAATATGCTCCCAGCAAACTATGTAGAATTACCCGGAGGAGACTTTCATAGCTTAACAATTCTCAATCAGAGAGTTGAGAATCAAACCATGTTCTGTTTCCTGCCTTTTCAAACCATACATGCCCGGGGCGATTTCACCCTTGGAAGAAACATCTCTCTGAATCCGGTTCAGTTTGATATGCAGGTCGACGGCTGGGGAAGAATCTATGGAGAAATCTTCGACAACAATGTGGATGGGGTTGTTACTTTTGGAAATCTGGAAGTAGGCCGCGGAAAGATTGATGGAAATAACTGGAGAAAAGGAACCTTCTCTGTTGCTGGTGATTTTGTGGTAGAAGATACAGTTACTGTAGAAGAAGCTGACTTCTCTGTCGGAGGAATGACGATCATTAAGTCTAATGGTTTATTACTCCTTTCAACTAAAGAAGGGGATCGTTCTTTTGGAGGTCTCACCATCGAACAGGATGGGGAACTACTGGACAATACCCTGGGAGAAGATTTCGTGTTCGATGGACCCGTAGAATTGGCTGGAAAACTAAGTCTTGCGAATGGTATCTGCCTATTTACCCATCCCGTAACTATTACAGAAACAGGAACCCTGACCTTCGAAAGGGAATGGGGATCATATAATTTTAGCAAAGGAATTATTAACAATGGTACTGTTGCGCTTGGAAATGGTTACTTCGCCGTTTCTGGAGAAGTTGGAGGTATGGCAGAAATTGCCCTAAACTCAGATATTTCAGTTGGCGCAGGTGATACCCTTATCAATACAAACTCAGCTGGATTTACAGTTGGAGGAGTACTAAATGGAGAAGACGAAGGAAGTTACTTCATCAACCGAGGCGTTTTCAACTATGCTCCCCGTGCCCCAAATGTTCCTATGGCTGTTGGTACCTTTGATGCCTTTACGGACCCTGACAATTGGGTAAATTTTGCAGGGACCAATGGATGGCAGGAAGTAGAAACTGGAGACTATAGAAATATCGGTTTCCTTAATGGAGGTAATAAAAAATTGGTGGGGGGAAACATCCAAATATATGGAGATATCAAAGTGGTAGAGACCACTGTTCGGAAAGCTCAGGATCCTTTTGCGGTAGGTGTAGTAAGGATCGTAGGAGAAGGAGATCAGCATATTTCCGGAGATGTGAGTGGCTTGTTTGAAGAGCTTTTTGTTGAAAAACCTTCCGGAAAGATCATTTTGGATAATGACTTTGGGATTACAGGAACTCTCCTCATGAAGGGAGGAATCATGGAAGCATACAATGGGGGCCTGTTTATGGCAAACAACAGTTTCCTCCAGGAAACAGAACAGTCCTATGTACTAGGTCGGGTTGCTGCTCTTCGCGATATCTGTGAAGGTTGTGCCAATGATTTCGGCGGTCTGGGACTTAAAATCCAGGCAGGGTCCGGAGTAGCTATGGGCCCAACCCGAGTAATTCGCCATACGGGAACTCCTTATGCACCGGGACAAATCACTCGCTATTATGAAGTCATTCCTACCAATAATGAAAATCTGAATGCTTCTATTGAATTTGGCTATCTCGAAAGAGAAACCAATGGAGCAATTGAGAAGGACCTGGATGTTGTTGTATCCACAGATGGGACAAATTTTGAAGTATTGGGAGGAAAGAATCTGACCAAGAGTAATCTGGTTCAAAAAACGAAAATCGATCAACTAGGCATCATCTCATTGGCTCCAAGTAGTATGGCGATTAGTGCTTATCCGTCTCCTTTTACAGATGGAAATCTGAATATTGATTATGTAGTTGATGCAGATTCTTTTGTGGATTTGAGAATTTTTGACCGATCCGGAAGGACCTTTGTAAAAAGAAGTGTAGAGAGTTTTGCGGGTTTAAACACTTTCAAACTGGAAGAGATGCAATTACCAGCTGGAATCTATTTCGTAAGAATTGTGGCTGGAGATAAAGTTGGATATAAAACGATCCTCAAGATCACTCCATAACGGCTAGTCATTATTAATATAATAAGTCCGCCAGGCAGATCTTCTGTCTGGCGGCTTTTCCTTTAAGAGAAAAGCCGTAAATTTGCAGCCTCAAAATTGGCATAATTAGAACATGAACATTTCCACCAAGTATTCACCGGCAGACATCGAAGATAAGTGGTACCAGGCCTGGTTGGACGCAAAATGCTTTGCATCCAGCCCGGACGAACGGGAGCCTTACACCATAGTCATACCTCCCCCCAATGTAACAGGAATATTACATATGGGCCATATGCTCAATAATACTATTCAGGATGTACTGGTTAGAAGAAAAAGAATGGAAGGTTACAATGCCTGCTGGGTTCCAGGCACGGACCATGCTTCTATTGCTACCGAGGCAAAGGTTGTTAATATGCTAGCAGATCAAGGGATTAGCAAATTTGATATTGGTAGAAAAAAGTATCTGGAGCATGCCTTCGAATGGAAGGAAAAGTATGGAGGAATTATCCTGCAGCAGTTGAAAAAACTGGGAGCAAGCTGTGACTGGGATCGTACTTCTTTTACTATGGATGAAGATTATTCTAAATCCGTCATTCAGGTTTTTTGTGATTTGTATGATAAAGGGCATGTCTATAGAGGTATCCGCATGGTTAACTGGGATCCCTCTGCGAAAACAGCGGTTTCAGATGAAGAGGTAATTCACAAGGATACCCCAGGAAATCTCTACCATGTTCGCTACGCAATTAAGGATATGGAAGGCGAATTTGTTACCATTGCCACTACCCGACCAGAAACTATCCTGGGAGATACCGCTGTTGCAATTCATCCAGAAGATGAGCGTTATACCTATTTACATGGCAAAAAAGTTCTGGTTCCGCTGATCAACAGAGAAATCCCTATCATCACGGATGATTATGTAGATCGGGAATTCGGAACCGGTTGCCTGAAAGTCACACCCGCGCATGACATCAATGATTATGAGATTGGGATAAGACATAATCTGCCATCCATAGATGTTTTGAATGAAGATGGAACGATCAGTGAAGCTGGAGAAATGTTTATTGGGGAGGATCGCTTTGTGGTAAGAAAGAAAATATCAAAGGCCTTAGAGGAAGCGGGTAATTTGGTTGAGAAAGAACCTTATAATCACTCTGTGGGATATTCTGAAAGAACGGATGCGGCTATTGAGCCCCGCCTTTCCATGCAGTGGTTCCTCAATATGCAAGAAGTTTCCAAACCTGCCCTCAAAGCGGTTATGGAGGGAGAAATTGAGTTGATTCCCGGCAAATTCATCAATACCTATAAATATTGGATGGAGAATGTTAGGGACTGGTGTCTATCCAGGCAGCTTTGGTGGGGTCATCAGATTCCAGCTTATTATATCAAGGGAACCAATGAGCATGTAGTTGCGCCAACTGCTGAAGAAGCTTTAGAAAAAGCGAAAGCTAAAACCGGAAATGCAAGCATGACAATGGATAACTTGGCGCAGGATGAAGATGTACTTGATACCTGGGCATCGAGTTGGCTCTGGCCAATTTCGACATTCCGTGGACTGACAGATCCCGACAATGAAGATATCAAGTACTACTACCCTACCAATGACCTGGTAACGGCTCCTGAGATTCTTTTCTTCTGGGTAGCAAGAATGATCATTGCGGGTTATGAGTATATGGGCGAAAAGCCCTTCAAGAATGTTTACCTACATGGAATCGTTAGGGATGATAAGCGGCGAAAAATGAGTAAATCCCTCGGCAATTCTCCTGACTCTTTAGAGTTGATTGAAAAATTCGGGGCAGATGGGGTCCGGGTAGGTATGCTATTGGCATCTCCAGCGGGAAACGACTTACTATATAAAGATAGCCTCGTTGAACAAGGAAGGAATTTTGCCAATAAAATCTGGAACGCCTTCCGCCTGGTAAAGGGATGGGAAACTTCAGACACACCTTCTTCTGACACAGACAAAATTGCCATTGAATGGATGAAGGCAAAAATCAAGGATGCTGCTTTCGAAATTGATGATCATTTCAGTAAATTTCGGATTTCAGATGCCTTGATGTCAGTCTATAAGTTGAAATGGGATGATTTCTGTTCCTGGTTTCTGGAAATGGTTAAACCTCCTTATGGAGAGCCCATTTCAGCAGAAACCCTGGAATCTGTTATTGACCTATTTGAAGAAGCCTTAAAGATTTTGCATCCTTTCATGCCATTTATCACAGAAGAGATTTGGCATGGATTGAGAGATCGTGAAAATGGCAATTTCATTATGTTGAGTGATATGCCCAAAGGAAATGGTGATAAGCCCGTTATCCTTTCAGAGATTGAACTCATTACTGAAGGAATCACTGCCGTAAGAAATTTCAGGGCCCAAAAGGGGCTTTCCCCTAAAGAAAGCATCGAACTTTACATTAAGAGCGATCAGAAAGCTCTCTTTGAAACCTATCGAGGATTACTTAGCAAATTCCTCAACACCTCCAAGATTGAGTTTGTAGATGAGCAGGTAGATGGTACAGGAAGTTTAAGGGTAAGAACGCATGAGTTCTTCATTCCTTTAGGAGAAGTAGATGTAGAAGCGGAAAAGGAAAAAATTCTCAAAGAGATCGAATACAATGAAGGCTTCCTGATCAAAATTCAGAAGAAGCTAGCCAATGAGCGCTTTGTTCAAAATGCACCTGAAAAAGTCGTAGCATTGGAACGAAAAAAGCAAGCAGATACAGAAGCAAAACTGGCCCTACTAAAGGATAGCCTGGCGCAATTGGGATAAAAATATTTTTATCGAAGATCGTTGGGGCTGATAGTTGTCAGCCCCTTTTGTTTTTTGCAAAATTCTTTGTCATAATCATCGGGAAGATACGGCTTGTTTAATATGCTATTCCTCCAAAAACAAAGGCCCCGGAAGAAATTCTTCCGGGACATCAAGGTTTGTAAACAAAATTGAATATTACGAATCTTTTTATGTCATGATTGATAGCCGTTTCCTATAGAATGAACCCTTGATTTAAACTTTATGTTTTACTAATAATTCTCTTTATGGAGAATAATTTCTTACTTAAAATATACCAAATTTCCGCCTGTTTTTCAAAAAGCCTTCATACTCATCTTCCTGCGCGATTTACAAGGTAAACACTACATAAAATCAAGGCCATTGCCAGGATTTGTAGATAGGATATTTCTTCTCCATCCCAGGAGCCCCAGCTGATTGCAACTAGTGGCATCAGATAGGTAGTTAAGGTTGCAAAGACCGATCCACTTATCTGCACAAGATAGCTCAACAGGATCAGGGCAATGGCATTCGCAAAAATTCCCAATATCAAAACAAAGCCCATGGCTCGCATTCCCCCCTCCGCTCCAAATGCAAGAGGAAAAAATCCACCAGTTACAAGCAAGGTTCCGGATAAAGGCAAGATGACCAGAAAGGCTACAGAAGCGATCTGCAAGGCACTGAGTCCCTGAAGATTAAATTGTAGCATATTAGCAGTAAAACCATTTAAAACAGTTGCAAAGACCGCTACCAGCACAAAGAAGTTGGCATATCCAATTTCTGCATTTCCACTTACTCTTAAGAGAAATAAGGTAGCTCCAAGTCCTAATAATAAACCTAGGGCCTGCATCCGATTTAATTTTTGTTTATAAGCCAACAAACCCACAATAAGAGTCATAAGGGGAGTAAGTGTATTGATAATCCCATTTAGGGCACTATCTATCTGACTTTGCGCTACAGCATAGGAAAGGGTAGTGAAGATATTGGCGATGATGGAAAAAATAATCAGGAACTTCCATTTGTCTCGGGGTATATTTCTCAACTCGCGAATGGCAAAGGGAAGTAGCGTAAGTGCTGCGAAAGTCATACGTCCCGAAACCACTTGTAAGGGTGAAAAAACAGCAAGTGCTTTCTTTAGCATAATAAAAGAACTCCCCCAGACAAATGTCAGGATGAGAATCAGCACCCATGCTTGTATTTTGGGAGGAATTTTTTCCAGATATTCTTTCAAAGGCATGACTTGGCCACAAAATTAGTAATTAAATCTAGACCTTTAGTCAGAGAAAAATTAATTTCTTGTAATATCTTTAAGAAAGCAGGTACTAAGTGAATAAAGAACATTTTTAATTAAACACGAACGTATGAAAATCTTGGTCTTTACCCTAAGCCTCATTTTTAGTCTCATATTCTTACAACATACTGCTTTCGCCCAAAGAATACCTGAAAGCATCAAGCAAAATATTCGTGCAAGAATTGATAATGGGGAAAATAAAAATATCATCATCGGGATCGTTGATGAGAAGGGTAAACAATACTATAGCTACGGCTATGTTTCTGAAAAAGCTAAGGTAGCTCCCAAGAAATATACCCTTTACGAAATCGGTTCCGTGAGCAAAGTCTTTACCGGTTTGGCACTAGCGATGGCTGATACAGAAGGAAAGCTTTCCATTAATGATCCCTTAGCTAAATATCTCCCAGAAGGAGTACAACTAAAAGATTATGAGGGCAAGCCAATTTTAATGAAACACCTGTCCAATCATCAATCGGGCCTACCCAGATTGCCAGATAACATGCCTTTTTCTGATCCCCAAAATCCTTATTACGATTACGATAAAAATCTCCTCTGGGAATTTTTAAATGGACATGAATTAAGAAGGGCCCCAGAAGCTGAGTATGAGTACTCAAATCTTGCAGTAGGTTTGTTGGGAACCTTGCTGGCAGATCAGAAAGGGAAAAGTTATGATGAGTTGATTTTTGAAGAGATTTCCAGCAAACTGGACATGAAGGATACCCGGGTTAGCCTAAATGAAGATCAGAAGCTACGTCTTTCTCCAGGCCATGATGGGAATAAAGCTGTGAAAAACTGGGATTTGAACGTACTGGAAGGAGCTGGTGCTATTCGTTCTTCTGCTTCGGATTTGCTTAGCTTTCTTATGTATCAAATGGAAATGTATCCTTCTCCTTTAACAGCTGCCATGAAATTGGGGCAGAAAGGAACCATGGCCCTAGAAAATGAAAAAGACTCAGTAGCGCTGGGATGGCATATTAAACATGGTGAGAACTCAAAGATCATTTGGCACAATGGACAAACCGGAGGCTACCATTCTTTTCTGGGGTTTGACAAAACCCAGAAAAAGGGAGTAGTTGTTCTTAGCAATTCAACCGTTAGCATTGACGATATAGGTCTTCATTACCTGGACCCTGCAAATCCGCTAAAAAAAATTAAAGAGATAATAAAACTAGGAGTTGAAACTCTTGAGCAATATGTAGGAACCTATCAGCTGAGTCCTGGAGTGGATGTATTTATAAGAAGAAACAATCTTCAATTGACTGCTCAGGTAACGGGGCAGGGAGAATTTGAAATTTATCCAGAATCAGAAAACAGATTCTTTCTCAGGGTTGTAGATGCTGCAGTCGAATTCAATAAAGACGATAAAGGAAATGTTGAAAGCTTTACCCTCTTTCAAAATGGCCTGGAACAAATAGCAAAGAGAACTTCTGATGAGACTCCCAAAGTAGAGAAAAATGAGCGAGTTGAGATTGAATTGACAGAGGAGCAAATAGAGAAGTATGACGGTAGCTATGTACTCGCCCCTGGAGTAGAGTTTACCGTTACGCATAAAGGAAATCAACTCTATGTAAAACTGACAGGCCAGGCTTCTTTCCCAGTATATGCAGTTTCAGAAACCAGATTCTTTTACAAAATTGTTGACGCCGAATTAGAGTTTGAAGTAAATGATAAGGGGGAAGCAACAGCTCTGACCTTATTCCAAAACGGAGCAAAGCAAAAAGCAAAACGCAAAGAATGATGGTCCAACATTAAAAGGAAGAAATGTCGTATTACAGACGGCTATCAAGCTTAACTGAATATCTTACATAGTCGTCGATAAATAAGATTAAGTAGGCGATTAGGCTTGTGACCTAGGGTGTGTGCAGGTAATTTTGCACAAAATCTAATCGATGCTTAGAACGCTTGTCCCCCTTTTAATGTCCACCTTATTCTTGTGTGGCACTTCCTTCGCCCAGTCTGGCTCGAATTTTTCGGACCGTAGCATCAAGATCAAAGAAGCTACAGAGACCATCCGATTGGACGGTGTACTCGATGATAAAGCCTGGCAAGAAGCAGAAAGCAGCAATGGATTTTTTCAGCGTTTCCCTATGGATACCTCTTTGGCTGAATCCCAAACTGAGGTTATGCTTTCTTATGATAAAAACTTCTTATACGTAGCAGCCATTTGTCATAGAAAGCCGGGAGAATACGTAATATCTTCTCTTCGAAGAGACTTTTCAACCCGGGGAGAAGATTATTTTGCAGTTATTCTGGACCCTTTTCTCGACAAGACCAATGGATTTGAGTTTGCAGTTAGTGCCTATGGAGTTCAAAGAGAATCCTTGATCACCAATGGGGGTAATGGAAGGAATGGAACTACTTCCAGTTGGGACAATAAATGGTTTGCAAAAACCAGCCGCGATGATAAAGGCTACTATGTAGAGATTGCTATTCCCTTTAAAACCCTGCGTTACAAAGAGGGAGGCATCGAGTGGGGCATCAATTTCGCACGTTCCGAATCTCAAACCAATGAACGCACGAACTGGACCCTCATTCCCCGAAATTTTCAGTCCACTTCTTTAGGCTTTACCGGGGCATTAATGTGGGACAAACCTTTGAAAAAACCTGGCTTCAATATGGCTGTGATTCCTTACCTGACAGGTGGAATTACCAAGAATTTTGAAGAAGGAACAGATCCAAATTCCGGCGGAGCTATAGGCGGAGATGTTAAAATTGGAGTTGGCCCGGCCTTAAACCTGGATTTGACCATAAATCCAGACTTTTCTCAGGTGGAAGTTGACCGACAGGTAACTAACTTAGATCGTTTTGAGATTTCTTTCCCGGAAAGAAGGCAATTCTTTCTGGAAAACAATGATCTCTTCTCAAGCTTCGGCACCCAATCTCTACGACCTTTCTTTACGCGTAGAATAGGGATAGCAAAAGACATAGTTACCAATGAAACGGTAGAAAATAGAATCATTGCAGGAGCCCGTTTGAGTGGTAAGTTGAATAAAGATTGGCGAGTGGGCTTCTTAAATATGCAAACAGAATCTGATCCGGAAATCGGCGTACCTGCTACCAATTATACTGTTGGAGTTGCCCAAAGACAGGTATTCTCTCGTTCCAATATATCCGGTATTGTCATCAATAAAGAATCCTTTGCGACAAGCGCAGAAGAAGATACCCTGGCGTTTCCTCGTAGCTTCAACCGGGTGGTAGGAATGGACTATAATCATGCATCAAGAGATAATAAATGGCAAGGCAAAGTCTTTTATCACAAGTCAATAGGCATGGAAAATCAGGATGATGAATATTCGCATGGTACCAGTATTCGCTACAACAGTCCCATTTGGGAAGTCCAGTGGAATCATGAAGTGGTAGGCGAAAATTATGATGCAGAAGTAGGCTTCATCAGAAGGACCGGATACAGAAGAATCAGTCCGAGTCTGGAATATAAATATTACCCCAAAATAAAATTATTTAACCGTGTGGGTGGTGAAGTTCAAACCGATTACCTCTGGTCCAATGAACTAGGGCTGACGGACAGAACCATTAATGCGGATGTTATTCTGCGTTTTAACCGGGGCGATTACCTGAGATTTGGCTATGAAAACGAATACATAAAACTAACCAGTAGTTTTGATCCAACTCGTACAGATGGGCTTGAACTGGAAGCAGGCACGGAATATACCGCTCACAGATTAACAGCCTTATTTTTCTCTGATAGCCGTAGAAAATTCAATACATTCTTTCGCGCTACTCATGGTGAGTATTTCAATGGCCGAAGATCGGGTATTTCCGGGGAATTGCGCTACAGAATGCAGCCCAGAGCCGTGATATCCTCAAGCTTCTCCCTCAACCGTGTCGATCTTCCCGAGCCTTACAATAGCGCTACCCTGGTTCTGGTAGGTCCGAAGATCGATCTTACTTTCACAGACAAGATCTTCTTCACCACCCTTATCCAGTACAACAACCAAATCGACAACGTAAACATCAACGCCCGTTTCCAGTGGCGTTATGCACCAGTCTCAGACTTGTTCATTGTCTATACTGACAACTATTATTCTTCAAATTTTCAGGTAAAGAATCGGGGAGTAGTATTGAAATTGACTTACTGGTTAAACGTTTAAGACGTATTGGGGTGTTGACGTGTTGGAGTTAAATTGAAATTATGCACCAAAACACCAATACACCAACACGTTTATTTTATCTCATCTTACCTTCCAATTCCTCAAAAGCTTCCTTTTGTGCCTTAGTCAACTTCGTTGGCGTCTTAGCCTGCACGGTAACATAGAGATTGCCAAACTTACTGGTGGTACCATAATAGGGCATCCCGAGTCCAGATAGTTTTAGTTTTTCTCCACTTTGGGTGCCTTCTGGAATAGTGAAACTGACGTTTCCTTTTAAGGTAGGAATTTTGATCTTTCTGCCCAGCACCAGATCAAAGAGATCAACTTTCAGGTCTATATACAGATCATTTTCTCTCCGGCTAAATTTTCCATGGGGTTTAATCTTTACTTCCAAAATCAGATCCCCAGCAGGTCCTCCACTTCTTCCCGGTCCCCCCTGCCCTTTCAGACGAAGCTTTTGGCCATGCTTAACCCCGGGTTTAAGATGTATACGCAATTTCTTTCCATCATACTGCAAGACATCTCGCATGCCCTTGTAGGCTTCCTCTAGACTAATGGTGATATTAGCCACATGGTCCCGACCTTTCCGCATGGTATTTCGAGCACCAAATATTTCTTCGAAAAAAGAGGTAAAAACAGAATTGATATCTCCTCCACCGGGAGCCTGATTAAACCCTCCCATCGGCCCTCCTTGGTATTGGCGAAAGTTTTGCCCAAGCATATCATATTTGCGCCGGTTATCGGGGTCAAGTAATACTTCCTTGGCCTCGCTTATCTCCTTAAATCGCTGTTCGGCGGAGGGATTATTGGGATTCGCATCCGGATGATATTTAACTGCCAGTTTCTTATACTTCTTCCTGATCTCCTCTTCACTCGCAGTACGGCTAACTCCCAGAACTTTATAATAATCTTTATACTGCATCAATCAATAGTACACAATTCCCGTGCAAAAAGAAAAGTGTCAGATGCGGGACCCCCCACATCTGACACAAGGTCATAAAATATATGCCAAGCTGACAAAAGCGACTTATTCTATCATAAGGCGGGATATCCACATTCCTTCAGCGGTCTCTACACGTACACTATAAATACCTGCTGGAAGTCTGGATATATCCAGTTGCTTATCGAAAGCTTTATCTTCCAATTGAAGCATCGTTTGCCCTACCAGGTTTATTACAGAGATTTTTTCCATTTGCAAACTCGCATCCAGCCTGATCAGTGTTTGAGCCGGATTTGGATACATCTTAATGGCATCAGCTGGAAGCAAATCAGGGATACCAACTGTACTTTCTACCAAACGTACAGTAATCGTATCAATAGAAACAGTCGCATTATTATCCACAGAGGTAATCACAATTTCTACAAATTCTTCTCCTTCTGCATCAGTATCACCAATGATTTCTAAAGGAAGAACAACTGAATCATCCTCACAACCAGATACGGTGAAGGTACTATCTGCAAAGTTAAAATCAGTTCCAGCGGTAGCGGTAGTTCCAGCTCCCAGACTTACCATGACAGTGGTAGTATCAGGATTGTTATTTGTGGCAACTACTACGATATCAGCTGTATTGGTAACAGTATCAGAAACAGTTTTTCTTTCCGTATAGAATCCAACTACAGGATTTCTTGGTGCAAAGTCGGCAATGCTTCTCGGAAGGATTTGGTATCCACCATCAGCAGGTGTATCACGATCAAATTGCCATCCTATACCCGTGACATTCCACCAATTTCCTTCAGGTATGGCATTACCTGGAATATCTGTATCTGAATCTATTCTAACGGTAAAAGTGTCAACTCCATTGGTAAAGTCAAGATTCACACTGCTGGCATTTGAATCAGCTGGCCAGGCGCTTGTATCTATAAGGGCAACGCATCCTAAAATGATAAACTCTGATTCTGTACTTTCGTCCAACACAGAAACTTCCTCTGGAGTATTCAGGTCATTAGCTGAACTTAGAAATATGATTTCATCTGAAATAATTTCAACTAAACCGTTAAACTGAGCGACATCACCTTTCACAAGGATTTCATCTCCTTCAGCTACCTGATATCCACTTGGAGCATCATTGAAATTGAAGATATTAATACCGCCGGATGTATCTATCAAAGCAAAGGAATATCCATTATTTCCATCAAAGTCAATACTGTGAACAATTCCTTGCACCTGGACCTGAACGCCAATAGAATCAGTTTCGAAATCCCCATCAGAATCGGCCGTCAAAATTGCAATAGGATATTGGGGAAAGTCATTGTCCTGAATAGTTATGGCAAGCGTACTATCAACTGCCAGAATTCCTCCATTAGTAGGATTAGCGAGAGCCAGAGTAATAACTTCTTCTCCCTCATTTACATTATCATCAATAATTTCGAGCATCAAGGTATCTGTTGGCGCAGCTGATGTAAGGGTAAACATGCTATCTGAACGAATAAGATCTGTCCCTCCAGGGGTTCCTCCCATCGCAAGTGGATCACGCATAACCATTACAGTCACGCTATCATCAGAACCAACCGGATCTAACTCAATGATAACCATAACAGGATCATCCCCTTCAGCAACAGTTAAGGCACCTCTTGTAAAGGATATTTCAGGTTCAGTATTTTCAGCAGGTTTACAAAGCGTTCCCATGGGTCCTCCAGTCATAGTATGCATTCCCAGAGAATCAAAGGTATTTTCTGGTAGAAGCAGCCATTGAGTTGCACCTATCGTCCAATCTGTGGTTCCAGCCATAATATCTGGTTTCCTAACGAGTGTAAAATCTCTGGTTGATCCTGTATCAACTGGCCAGCTGCTTCCAGGATCAAAAAACAGTTCCCCAATTATGTCTATCGTGTCTGCCGTAGAAGAGTTAATTAAGGCAACAGCATCATCTCCATTGAAGTGAACAACGCTAGGAAACGCCAAAGCAGTATCTGCTCTCGCTTGCATAACTGAATCGGCCTGATCGGTTACAATAATATAAACCTCTCCGGGTGCTAGTAGGCCTTCAGGAAAAAAGCTATTCGTTCCAGAACCATTAAATACCTCAAAAATCTCATAATTTGATAGGTCGGCTGTGTCTCCACTTGGGTTGTAGATTTCTACCCCTTTATTGTTTGAACTACCTTCGATGTACTCTGAAAAATAAAGGTCAACGCATTGGCTATAGGAGCTATTGATAAAGAATAATGCCCCAAACAAAATTAGTAAAGGTTTGATGTTCATGTTGATTGTGGTTAAAGTTTAGTTTAGCTTAAAATCTCATAAGTTAAGTATATGTTAATTATATATGAACATCATCAAAATAGTAATTAAATCGAGTTTGTCTCAATTTCTAAAATTAACATATAGTAAACTTTTCTCTTTCAGCATTTTAGAAAGGATAAATTAGTTGACATTTTATACTTGTAGGCTCTACCTAAAAGTCTTAATTTCAGGCAAATTTGTGGTTGCATGAAAGCAGTGATTCCGGTAGCAGGTGTGGGAACCAAGTTACGCCCCCATACACATACACAGCCCAAGCCTCTAATCCCTGTGGCGGGGAAACCCATCCTTGGCCATATCATTGATAATTTGATAGAGGCCGGGATCAAAAAGCACGTCTTTATCATTGGCTATCTTCGGGAAAAAATTCAGGAGTATGTAGAAACAGCATATGAAGGGAAGATAGAAATGGAATTTGTCGTACAGGAACCACGCAAAGGATTGGCGCATGCCCTTTGGACCTGCAAGGATGTATTGTCGGATACGGATGATATCCTAATCAATTTAGGGGATACTATTTTTGATAAGGATACTCCCAAAATTAAGGATCAAAGTGGTTCTATTCTAGCTGTACAACAAGTGGATGATCCCCGGGAATTTGGAATCGCAATTTTAGGAGGAGATGGATATGTCAAGAAGCTTAGCGAAAAACCTGATATCCCCACCAGCAATCTAGCCTTGGTAGGCATGTATAAAGTCAGTGAGGTTAAACTTTTACTAGAAGTATTGGAGGAAATGATGAAGGATGGTGTACAGGAAGATGAGGAATATGCCTTAACGGATGCCTTGATGCATATGGTAGAAAGAGGACATAAATTCAAGACACATACCGTTGAGAACTGGTTTGATTGTGGCAGAATGCAGACATTATTGCTTGCCAATAAAATTCTGCTGGAAAGATCAGGCTCTCATACGCCCGGAAAATATCCGAATAGTGTGATTATCCCTCCTGTATTTATCCCTGATTCCTGCGAAATTAGTCATTCTATCATCGGGCCTTATGTTGCCATAGCTGAACATGCCCATATTAATAATTCCATCATTTCAAATTCCATTCTGGGTGCTTATTCACGACTGGATTCTATCATCCTCCGCAAATCCGTGATTGGTAATGACACCAGCCTTCGCCAAAAATCACTAAGCATAAACATTGGCGATAATACAGAAATCGACTTCGAGCAATAATGGCCTATATCTACCACCTCATTCCTCCAAAGGAATGGGAAAAAGCGCTCCAAAAGGATAGCTACAAAACTGAATCCCTTAAAACTGAGGGTTTCATTCATTTTTCCACCAAAGAACAAGTAATCGGTTCTGCGACCAAACATTACCCGAAAGAGGAGAGTTTGGTATTGCTTGCCATTCACGAGAAGCGAGTCAAAAAACACCTCAAATGGGAGCCTTCCCGCAATGATGAGTTATTCCCCCACCTCTACTCCAAAATCAATATGGAGTGGATAGACACCACCTTCCTGCTTAGTAAGAATAAAGAGGGAGAATGGGAATGGGAGTAGGACCTTGATACGTGTTCTGGTGTTCATGTTTTCTTGTGGATTTTTCGAGAACACCAGAACACCTAAATACATTATTTTACTGTCGCACAAATCATCACCTGCCCAGATTCTACTGCATTTGCAATTTGCTGCCCGCCTTTGAGAACTTGAGCTACAGAAAAATTCTCGTCCTCGACTTTCACAATTTTGATCTCCCCGATTTGTTGTGTGCGCATAAGGGTGGTTCCATTGGAGAGGGTTTTGGGCATGCGAATAGAAACGGATAGTTTCTGATTTTTCCTGAAGCCCGCCGCATTACCACCTGATACCAGGACGAGTTTTGCCTGACTTCCTTTGTGTTCAGTAATTTCTACTAACTCTGCTTCTAGTTTAAAGTGTTTCTGAATAAATTTTTTAGTCTTATTTCCCAGGATCTTCATAGCGTTTTCCATGGCTTCCTCCGGAGTTTTTGCATTCCTCACGAAACTACCAACTCCTCCCCCTGCAAGTACATCATTACCAATTCGCATTTGTTTGGAAGCAATGATTTGTCCAGTTTTGGGTTCTGTGATTTTCAGGCTGACATTGATGTAGGCTTCATATGTAAAGCTTACTTCTCCTGTCTCTTCATTGGTCCTGGAATTTTCTTTCATCTCTACCCCCAGAATACTTCCTTCCATGACGTAGTCTGTAGTTGCCATACCTGCACTAAATCCGGGGGAGTTTTGCCCCAGAACTTCAACGCGTTTTGACTGAACAGCTCCACTATAGGTGTATTGACTAACTCTTTCAGCTACCCCTTCATCTACCATCCCTGCAACGGTAAAAGGAGTAATTTGTAAACTTTTCTTTTGAACTTGAGCAAATATAGAAAGAGGGGAAATGAAAAGAAGGGTGACTGAAATGATAAGGTATTTCATGAAATAGGCTTTAGGATTATGCACTGATTTACTGTGATTACTTTCAATCATTGGTATCCCAGGCCTTTAATTTCGTAACCTCAAAAAATGAAAAAAGCAGGAAAAGATTTCCTGCTTTCTATTAAGTACCCGCGGATGGATTCGAACCATCGACCTTTGGTTCCGGAGACCAACGCTCTAATCCCCTGAGCTACGCGGGCGAGAGTACAAAGCTAATATATTTTCTTTAGTGGGGAAAGGGATTGAGGATTAAATACATGTTCTGGTGTTCGGGAAAACCCACGAGAATAGAACACATAAACACTCTTCCAGCTTTTCCTTATTTTTAAGACTCGATACGGATTTACAAAATATGATCAAATACCTCAGCCTTATTATTTTGTTCTTTGCTTTATTCTCTTGTGGCCCAAAGGAAGATGCTTTGCGTATTGCATGCGTGGGGGACAGTATCACTTTCGGTAATGGGATTCGATTTCGAAATTGGAGGAGCTATCCAGCACGTTTGCAGAAGTTGATGGGTCGGGACTTTAACATAGGGAATTTTGGAAAAAGCGGAGCAACTCTTTTGGAAAAAGGAGATTTGTCATATCGTGTACAGAAAGAATACCAGGAAGCCCTTAGCTTTGACCCAGAGATTGTAATTATTAAACTCGGGACCAATGATAGTAAGGACTACAATTGGGAACATGGAAAGGATTTTTATCAGGACTATATACGCCTGATTGCTAATTTCCGTAAGGAGTTGGATAACCCAAGGATCATTATCTGTAAGCCAGTACCAGTCTTTCAGAAAAACTGGTCCATAAGCAATAAGGTAGTCCGGGATGAAATCATTCCCTTGATCGATGAGGTAGTGAAGGACGCAAAGGTTGAACTGATTGATTTATATCGACCTTTTAACCAGAAAGAAAATTTATTTCCCGATGGCGTTCATCCTAATGCAGCCGGAGCAGCGCAGATGGCAGAGCATATAGCGAAATATTTGGAAAACAATCCGGAGCCTAAATAAGTATTAGCTGTTAGATAAAATAAATCAAGCATATTATATTATAATGAAGTATATCACGCCAACTATCGCAGGCCTTTTTATGGGTCTCATCTTGTTAAGTGCCTGTACACTTACGGGCAAGAATGGAAAGGATACAATGGAAAAAGCTCCTGTTACGGAGCAGAAATTGAGTGCTGAGGAATTGGGTAAATTGAAAAAAGCCTATTTCGCTAGTGGATGTTTCTGGTGCGTTGAAGCCATTTTCGAATCAGTTATCGGAGTAAAAGAAGTAGTGTCTGGCTATGCGGGTGGGGAAATCGATAATCCCTCTTATCGTCAAGTAGCTTCCGGACAAACGCGTCATGCAGAAGCAGTTGAAGTTTATTATGATCCTGATTTGGTAAGTTATGAAACACTTCTGCTCGTATTTTTTGACTCACATGATCCAACAACTAAAGATCGTCAAGGACCAGACCGTGGACCTCAGTATCGTTCGGCAATATTTTATATAGGAGAAACCGAAAAGAACATGGTTGATGCCTATATCCAAAAGTTGAAAGATGAAGAGGTATTTGATGGGGAAATCACAACAGAGGTGAGTCCTTTCACCAAATTCTGGAAAGCTGAAGAATACCATCAGGATTTCGAAAGAAAGAATCCTAACCAGCCATATGTCAGAGCTGTATCAATTCCGCGTCTAAATAAATTTAAAGCCAAGCACCCGGAATTGCTCAAAAAAGAACACTAGAAAAGATACCGATCTTAAAATAGTTGCGACAGACTGGACTCTTGTCGCAACTGTTTTTGTTTTATACCTTTGGTTCTATGCGTTTTACGAAGACCACACAGGAAAAATTGCAAACAATCCTCAAGGCACAGGGCTATCATGTCCGTTATGAAAGAGGGAATTTTAAGGGAGGCTACTGCATTGTCCACGAACAGAAAACCATAGTTATCAATAAATTTCATCCGCTCGAAGGCAAAATCACTACTTTGTCAGAGATCATTAAGATTCTGGAAATAGACGGGGAGGTCTTGACCGAGGATCAAAACAAAATGGTAGACCGCATCAAAGGCAGCGATTGATATGAAATTTAGCTTTTTGGGAACTGGCACCTCTTCGGGTGTGCCCATGATTGGCTGCGATTGCTATGTTTGCAAATCCAATGATCCTCGAGACAAACGTTTACGGACTGCGGGTTTATTGGAAAAAGGAGACACAAAGATTGTATTTGACACCGGCCCTGATTTTCGTCAGCAAATCCTACGATCAGGAATCAAAGAACTTCATGCTGTAGTTTTCACCCACTCCCACAAAGATCATATTGCCGGGATGGATGATATTCGTGCTTTCAATTTTTTCATGAAAAAAGACATGAATATCTATGGAACAAAGATTACACTTGATCGGATCAAGGTTGAATTTTCCTACATATTTGAAGCAGCAGACTATCCCGGGGTTCCTCGGGTACAAATGCATGAGATCAATGTGGATACATTTAGCATTGGAGATATTGAATTGACCCCCATACCCGTCTTACATAAAGAAATGGAAGTCTATGGATATCGATCTGGTAATTTTGCTTATGTAACTGATGCAAATTATATCTCTCCGGAATCTATGGATAAACTCAAAGGACTGGATGTTTTAGTACTAAATGCGCTTCGTTGGCAGAAACACTATTCTCACTTTACTATAGATGAAGCCATAGAAATCATCGAAGAACTCAAGCCCCAAAAAGCCTACTTAACTCATATTAGCCATCAATTGGCAACGCATGTAAAGTTGCTGGATTATCTGCCAAAAGGTATTGAGCCGGCATATGATGGGTTGGAAATAGAAGTGTTCTAGTGTTCTAGTGTTCTAGTGTTCTGGAGATAGGGAACAGGAACCCGAGAACACAGCTGCACCTTTATCCCCTTTTATCCACAATTCTACTCAACTTCCCTCCCTGGCTGCGGGGAATTTCTCCAAAATGGCAAATCTCCACCCCCATACTGATCCCGATATTATTCTTAATCTTTTGACGAAGTTTGGAAGCTAGCTCTTCACATAATTCTGTTGAAGAAAGATTTTGTCCAAGGAGATCATTTGAAACCCTTTCATCTAATTCCACTTTGAGTGCTACCTCATCCATGGTTTTTTCTCTTGTAACAATAAGTTGATAGGAAGGAGCTAGATGTGGGAAAGCAGGAAGGAGATCTTCTACTTGGGTATGGAAAAGATTGACTCCCCGAATAATGAGCATATCATCACTACGCCCTTTAATGGGAGACATTTTTATATGGGTTCTTTTAGCATCTGAATCATAATAAATACTGCAAATATCATTGGTCCAGTAGCGAAGAATCGGGAGGGCTTGTTTGGAGAGGGTAGTAAATACCAAGACACCTTCTTCTCCGTAAGGTAGAGGTTCTCCAGTATCTTTATTTACTACTTCTGGATAAAAATGATCTTCCCAGATATAACTTCCAGTCCCTTTTTCTTCAAAATCTTCTTGCGATACACCAGGTCCGATGATTTCACTCAATCCATAAATATTGGTTGCATTTACTTTGAGACTGGCCTCTACCTGTTGACGAATAGCTTCTGTCCAGGGTTCAGCTCCCAGGATGGCATACTTTAGCGCAAGGCTGTCGATAGAAATTCCTCTTTTTTGGATTTCTTCCCCCAAAGTTTGGGCATAAGAAGGGGTACAACAAATCACTTCTGGTTGAAAGTCTTGAAGGATCATCAGCTGCCGATCCGTCATCCCCCCTGAAACCGGAATAACAGCCATGCCCAGTTTGGTAGCTCCTCCATGCATTCCCAAACCACCAGTAAAGAGCCCATATCCATAAGCATTGTGAAGTTTCATGCCTTTCTGAGCTCCTGCACAAACCAGTGAGCGAGCAACGACCTCATCAAAAATCTCCAAATCATGTCGATTATAGCCCACCACAGTTGGTTTACCGGTGGTCCCACTAGATGCATGAATTCTTATTACATCCTCCTGTGGAACGGCAAACAAATCAAATGGATAATTGTCCCGAAGATCTGTTTTCTTGGTAAAAGGTAATTTATGTAGGTCTTCAACCCCTTTAATGTCTGAGGGTTTTATTCCTCTCTCATCAAAGATTTTTTTATAAAAGGGCACATGATTGTATTGCCTGTTTAGCAGCTCCTGTAAGCGTTCATTTTGGAGCCTGCGAAGCTTTTCAAGTGGGAGGGTTTCGATTTCTTTGTTATACATGGGAAGGAGGTTATGTGTTTTGGTGTTCTCATGTTCATGTGTGCTTGAATGATTACTTGAATACGAGAACACATGAACACGAGAACACGTCAATTACTTCTTCTCAAATCTTGCCAATGCTGTTTTGGTATAATCGCTAAGTACCAATCTTCCGGACATCTCTGCTCTTTTCTCCAAAAGCTCATCCCAGTCTTCAGTACCTGCCCAAATTACTTCTTTAAGCATCCGCTGTGCTTCGGGATTGCTGTTTACCAGATGGTCGGCTAATTGTAATATAGCTTTATCTAATTCTTCTGGCCAATCAAACACTTCTGTATATAAGCCTTTCTCCTTGGCCCATTGAGCGGATTGAAATTCGGTAGCATTGATGGTAAGTTGGGAAAAGGCAGAGGTTCCAATCTTTCTTTCTACAGCAGGTCCTACTACAAAAGGACCTATTCCTACTGCCAATTCACTCAATTTCACCCCCGCATATTTACTCGCCAGGCAATAATCTACAGCTGCAGCCAAGCCTACTCCTCCCCCCACAGCTTTTCCTTGTACTCGCCCGATAATAAACTTCGGACATTTACGGCATGCATTAATGACATTGGCAAAGCCCATGAAGAATTGCTTACCTGTCTCAAAATCATTGATGGTAATGAGTTCATCGAAACTTGCACCTGCACAGAAAGTACGATCACCTCCACTTTTCAATATAATGACCTTAACCAAATCATTTTCACCCGCCTTGGTAATAGCCTCTGTGAGTTGAGCCAAAATGTCTCCTGGGAGAGAATTGTGGGCCGGGTGGTAGAAGGTGATGACGGCGATGCCCTCTTTAATTAATTCGGTCTTGACGAAAGCGTTCATATAAACGTGTTGGGGTGTTGGCGTATTGAAGTTGTGGAATTTAACTGTTCTTTTTTCTCAAATACCTAATCAATCCCATGGTTAAGGCCAATGTTCTTTCCAAATGTTCATTTAGCTCTTTGGATTGATTTTCGTTAAGATATTGAAGATCGTTAAAAATGTATAACATACTTTTAACTTCACGACCTGAACTTTGGGAAAAATCTAAAAATCTTAAAAATTCTTTATCACTAATTCTTCCAAATCCTTCTGCAATATTATTCATAATTGACAAGGAAGCTCTTCTAATTTGGCTTCTAGAGTCTCGCTCTCTCCCAAATCTACCGTTTTCAGTTAATTTGAAAATCAGATTTACAAATTCTCTTGATGCTTTCCAGCATTCTAGTTCTTCAAAGCTTTTAAGTGTTGGCATGGTGTTATAGTTTTTATTTCTATTAGACACCAAATGATGCATTGACACCAACACTCCAACACACCAATACGTTAAATTATTCCAAATTGCTCAAAATGATGATGAAAATGCTTGCGGTTATAATTCTCCCACATTTCTTCATCTAGCATACCAAAAACCGGGTTAAAAACCGTAGCAGCTTGATTATCTTTGAAAAGGGCATCTGACTCATCCATGGATTTCCGAAGTGCTTCTTTCGCCTCTCCCAAACTACCATATTTCAAGTCTTCCAATTCTCCTTTTTTCAATAGAGGATGCTGAAATTCTCTAGGCATGCTTTTGAAGTTGAATAACATCTCCTGGGTTTTCTCCATGTACTTTTCTGGAGTGGTTTGTGGAACTTCAATTTTGCCTAAAGCTATGTCATAGAAATACTCCAAATGCTCTATCATATGCTGGGGAGTCAATATGCCCCAAGCAGGCTTGGTAGATTCTGTAAGCGCATTTAGGGCTGCATCTATATTTTCTCTAGAAAATTCGAAGAAAGGATTTTTCTTCTGGACGAGGGTAAGAATAGTTGCCATAGCTACTAATTCCCCGTCCTGATCGAGGATCTCTTCATACCATTTTACCACGCCGGAAGGATATTCTTTTCCTCTACTGTCACGCTCAACTTTTTCTTTGCAAGTGAGTCGAACTTGTAGAGTATCATTATGATAGATGGGGCGAATGAAACGGCATTCGTCGAGGCCATAATTTGCACCGACAGGGCCTTTGGCGGGATGAACAAACAGGCCCGCAGCTGCAGCTAAAATGAAATAGCCGTGGGCAGCTCTTTTTTCAAAGATCGAACCCTTCAAGGAAGTAATATCTGTATGGGCATAGAAATGATCCCAGGTCAGATTAGCGAAATTAATGATGTCGCTATCGGTTACCGTTCGCTTATGCGTGGTGATAGACATCCCTGGCTGAATATCTTCAAAATGGTATTTGAAAGGATGTTGAGGTGCTTCAACTACTTTTGCTCCTGCCTGATAAATACCCGTAATAGCCGATAAGGTAGTTGGGGTTCCCTGAACAGCACATCTTTGGAGGTAATGCTTTATTCCTCTCATTCCTCCCATTTCTTCTCCACCTCCTGCTCTTCCCGGACCGCCATGAACAAGTGTAGGCAAAGGTGATCCATGTCCGGTACTTTGTTTGGCATTTTCTCTATTGAGTACCAAAATTCTTCCATGATGACTAGCTGCTCCCACTACAAAATCCCGAGCCTCCTGATCGTCAAAGGTGGCGATAGAGCAACAAAGAGATCCTTTGCCCATTTGAGCCAATTCAATGGCTTCATCAATACTTTTATAGGGCATCAAGGTACTTACAGGTCCAAAAGCCTCAATTTCGTGAACCCTTACATTTTCGAAGGGAGATTTCTCCAGCATCAAAATCGGGCTGAGGAAAGCTCCTTTACTCGCGTCTGCATCTATTAGCTGAATTTCATCCAGCGAGCCATAAACTATCTCAGCTGTTTGAGCAATTTCCCCTACCCTTTCTCTAACTTCTGCTACCTGGTCAAGGCTAGCCAAAGCTCCCATTCTTACCCCTTCTGCCTTCGGATTTCCTATGCTGACTTTCGCTAAAGATTTCCCCAAAGCGATTTGCACATCCTCGATAAGATTTTCAGGAACAATTACCCGACGTATCGCTGTACATTTCTGTCCACATTTTGAAGTCATCTCCTTGCGGACTTCTTTGATAAAGAGATCAAACTCTGGTGTTCCAGGAACAGCCTTTTCCCCCAATACAGAACAATTCAAACTGTCCGCCTCCATATTGAAGGGAACGGCTTCAGAGATAATTCTTTCATGGGCTTTCAGATAGCGACCAGTATCGGCAGAACCTGTGAAGGTAACTACGTCTTGAGATTCGACTGAATCTAAAATGCTACGCGCTGATCCACAAATCAATTGCAACGCACCTTCAGGCAAGATTCCAGAAGCGATAATTTCTTTTACCACGGCTTCGGTAAGAAAAGAAGTAGCTGTTGCAGGTTTTACAACAGCTGGCACCCCTGCCATCCAATTACAAGCACACTTCTCCAGCATACCCCAAACAGGAAAGTTGTAAGCATTGATATGAATAGCTACTCCCCTTTTAGGAACCATGATGTGATGCCCCATAAAACTTCCTCCACGAGAGAGGTCAATGGGATCGCCGTCTACATGGAAGGTCTGATTGGGGAAATTCTTTCTCAGGGAAGCATTGGCAAAAAGGTTTCCAAAACCACCTTCTATGTCTACCCAACTATCTGCCCGGGTAGCACCTGTCTTATAACTGATTTCATAAAATTGCTCCTTCCGTTTATTGAGATAGAGGGCTAAGCGCTTGAGCATGTTACCCCTTTCCTGGAAGGTCATTTTACGAAGGGGATTTCCACCCACCTTTCGGCCATAAGCCAAAACCTCGGCCAGATCAATTCCATCAGTCGTTGCAGTAGCGATTAGCTCTCCATTAACTGCATCATATAGGGGCTTTCCCTCACCTTTCCCTTCTATCCAGCCTCCAAGTACATAATTTCCGAGTTTGTTCATATTATAGACGTGTTGGGGTGTTGGAGTTTTGACGTGTTGGAGTTGAAAAGAAATCACTGATTAACACCAGCACGCCAACACTCCAATACGTTTTTATTCTTCCAAAATCTCCCTACTACTCCGGTATACAGTTCCCCGAAAATAGTAGAGTACTTCTTCTGTATTTTTATCTAAAACATTGACATCAAAGTCAGCGGTTTTGTGAGTTAGATTGAGGGCTTTTGCCTCAGCGATCAATTCGTCCCCTTCTTTGGCGGATTTAGCATAATTCATACTGCCTTGGATGGAGACGGCCAATCTGCCATAGGAATTAGAGGCAAAGGCAAAGGCGCTGTCGGCGAAGGTAAAAGCTATACCTCCATGTAAAATTCCATGTCCATTGAGCATTTCTTTCCGCACCTTCATTCCGATTTTACAGTGTCCTTCTTCTATGAGGATAGGTTCAATCCCCAGCCATTGACTACAGTAGTCTTTCTCCATCATTTTTTCATAGATGGCTCTTGCTTTGGTTTGAGAATCAGGCATTGGTGGTTTCTTCTTGAGGGAAAAAAGTTAAATTCTCTCGAGCCATTTTTCTCAGCAGAGGACTGCAACGATATCGATCTTCTCTGTATTCTTCATAAAGTCTATCCATCTTTTCTACACATGCCTGTATACCTATTTCATCCGCCCAAGCCAGCAAACCCTTAGGGTAATTTACTCCTTTGGTCATAGCGAGGTCTATATCTTCTTTGCTGGCAATATTGAGATGTAAGGTATCGGCAGCTTCATTGATGAGCATAACAAGCATCCGATCAAGGATCATTTTTCCAAGGGTTTCATCTTTATTGGGTAATGGATTTTCAGCTCCTTCCCGATAATCATAAAAGCCTATTCCTGTTTTTCTACCTAGGAATCCTGCCTCTGCCAATCGTTTCTGACTAAAGGAGGGTTTGTAACGGGGATCAAAGTAAAAAGCATGGAAAACAGTTTCTGTCACTACGTAATTCACATCATGACCAATGAAGTCCATGAGTTGAAAAGGGCCCATACGGAAGCCCCCTAATTCCTTCATTGCCCAGTCAATATCAGCTATACCCGCCAGGCCCTCGTCATAAATCCGCAATGCCTCACCATAAAAAGGCCTAGCCACTTTATTCACGATGAAAGCTGGTGTATCCTTTGCCTGAACGGTAAGTTTTCCCCAGGAAGCAATAATACTTTTAGCTTGCTCCAATACTTCTGGACTCGTTTGAACAGCAGGAATGATTTCAACCAATTTCATCAGGGGAGCCGGATTAAAAAAATGGATACCGATGAAACGGTCTGGCTTCCTTAAGGCAGCCGCAAGAGCAGCTATCGATAAAGAAGAGGTATTACTTGCAATAATGCAGTCAGGACTCAATATGCTTTCCAAACCTGAAAGAACTTTATGCTTGATTCCCAAATCCTCTATAATTGCCTCGATGACCAAATCAGCTCCGCCCATAGGTTCGACCTCTTCTGTATATATAATCTGATTTCGGATGCGAAGAGATTCTTCCATGGTAACCCTGCCCTTCTCCACCAATCTGAGCATAAGTTTTCTCAACTTCTCATGACTGGCTTCCAGCATTTCACCACTTACATCATAAAGAACCACCTCCCAGCCTGCTGTAGCTGCGACCTGAGCAATTCCGCTGCCCATAGTTCCTGCTCCAATTATACCTAGTTTCATAATTATTAATTATGCATTCTCGTGTTCATATGTTCTTGTGGGTTTACACCTGCTGAATACAAGAACACATGAGCACCTCATTTGCCTTTAAACTCCGCCTTCCTCTTTTCTACAAATGCCTGAACTCCTTCCTTATAATCATGGGTTTCAAACGCTGCCAGCTGGGTGGCTGTTTCCATGGTGAGCTGAGCCTGCAGATCATTATTGAGGGATTGATTGAAGGCTTTTTTGGTTAATGCGAGTCCTTTTGTGGCCATTTTTGCCATCCTTTGAGCAAGTTTCAAAGACTCATCCATGAATTCTTCTGCTGATAGGACCCTATAAATCATGCCTATTCGTTCAGCTTCCGTAGCAGAGATTTTGTCTCCGAGCATGCTGATGGCTAAAGCTTTTTGAAATCCTACAAGACGAGGTAAGAAAAAGGTACCTCCACTGTCAGGGATTAATCCTATGGCAGAGAAGGCCTGGATAAAACTGGCTTTTTCACTTGCCAAAACCACATCACAAGCCAATGCAATATTGGCTCCCGCTCCGGCCGCAACTCCATTTACCGCAGCAATTACTGGCTTTTCCAGTTCACGAATCTTTAGAATGATGGGTTTGAAATGTTCGTCAAGGATGACCCGATATCCGGGGCGATTTTCTTCATCTGTAATTTCCTTCAAATCTTGACCGGCACAAAATGCTCTTCCTGATCCTGTAATCAAAACCGCTCTAACATCCTCTCTGCTGGCACAAGTATCCAGGGCAGACTGAAAGGCAAGCGCCAATTCACGAGTTACACTGTTAAATGCATCGGGTCGATTTAAGGTGATCGTCCCTATTCCCTCATTGATCTCGAATAGTAGTACTGACATGTAGATATAGGTATGTGTTTTATAGACATTTAAAGTAGTCGAAAGGCTCCAGGCAATCCTGACACTTGAATAAAGCTTTACAGGCAGTGGAACCAAACTGACTGACCATTATCGTATTTTTCGATCCGCAATTGGTACAGGTAACCATTTTCTTTTCTCCCATCAGAGCTTTTTTATCAGCCGATACTTCTAAAGGTGCAGCAATTCCATATTCCTCCAACTTCCTTCTTCCTTCATCTGTAATCCAATCCGTTGTCCAGGCAGGAGCCAAAACTAATTTTATCTTCGTCTCATATCCTCGCTTCTTCAAAGCCCGAATTATATCATCTCCAATCACATCCATAGCCGGGCAACCAGAATAGGTAGGAGTAATCGTCACTTTTACCTGATTCCCCTCAACTTCAACCGAACGTACTATCCCCATATCCATAATGGACAGAACAGGAATTTCTGGGTCAGATACCTCATAGAGGAAATCTAATATCTCTTTATGTTGCTCGGCAATTACCATTTCATATCTGGATAAGTGCGCTGCATGTATTGGAGGTCCGCTAATATGTAGCCCAATTGCTCCGTATGGATTCCTTTTTTACCGCCTCCTTGATGCCAGGCTGTTTCAGGGATCTCTAAAGTGGCTTCCTTCATGACTTCTTTAACGGTCTTAAAAAAAGCTTCTTTCACCTGATCTAAATCAGCTCCAATCTTATTTTCTTTCATCTCTTTATCGATCTCAGTCTCTTCAAAAAATTCTCCACAAAAACGATAGAGATAATCTACGGCCTCCTGCATTTTGGCATGACTTTCCTTTGTGCCGTCTCCCAACCTGATCATCCACTGACTTGAAAAGCGAAGGTGATAAGCTACCTCTTTTACAGATTTCTTAGCGATCGCAGCAATTTGAGGGTCAAGACTTTCGGAAAGTTCTTCCAAAAATGGCTTATGAAAGGCATCAAACAAAAATTGACGCACTATCACATATGCAAAGTCCTTATTTGGCTGCTCTACCAATAGGGTATTTCTGTATTGATTAGGATAGCGCAAAAAAGCGATTTTATCTTCGGTAAGTTCTTCACCTTTCAATTCTGCAGCATATTGAAAATAGCTTCTTACTTGCCCAAATAAATCCAGCGAAATATTGGTCAGGGCAATGTCTGTTTCTAAACTTGGTCCATGTCCACAAAGCTCAGACAATCTATGCCCCAGAATCATTGAGTTATCTCCTATCGAAAGTAAGTATTGATATAATTGATCCCGCATTCTTACATGTGTTTGAGTTCCTCTGGCAAATCATAAAAAGTAGGGTGGCGATATACTTTGTCCTTGGCGGGTTCAAAGAGTTCACCACTATTCTCTGGATTGGAGGCTAAAATATGTTTGGATTCTACTACCCAAATACTCACCCCTTCGCTTCTCCGTGTATAAACGTCGCGCGCATTTTCCATAGCCATTTCAGCATCAGCAGCATGGAGGCTACCTACATGTCGATGCTCTAATCCATTTTTGCTTCGGACGAAAACTTCCCAGATGGGCCATTCTTTCTTATTCATAATCAAACGAATTATACGTTTTGAGTAGATTTCTTTTTATCGGCATGAGCAATAGCTGCTTCTCTTACCCAGGCTCCATTGTCCCAGGCTTCATTTCTTGCACTGAGCCGCTCACGATTACAGGGACCATTCCCTTTGACCACCTGCCAGAATTCGTCCCAATCAATTTCTCCAAAATCATAATGGCCTCTTTCTTCATTCCACTTCAAATCAGGATCGGGTATGGTCAATCCCAAAATTTCTGCCTGAGGTACGGTAATATCGACAAATTGCTGTCTGAGCTCATCATTACTTTTGAGCTTGATCCTCCATTTCATGGATTGTTCTGTATGAGTAGAAACAGCATCCGGAGGTCCAAACATCATGAGCGAAGGCCACCACCAACGATTCAAGGAATCCTGAGCTAACTGCTTCTGAACTTCTGTTCCTTCACAAAGAGTCAGCATGATCTCATATCCCTGCCTCTGGTGGAACGATTCTTCTTTGCAAATCCTTACCATAGCTCTTGCATAAGGACCATAAGAAGTTCGGGTAAGCATGACCTGGTTGATAATCGCTGCTCCATCTACCAACCATCCAATAGCACCCATATCTGCCCAACTTAAGGTCGGATAATTGAATATACTCGAATATTTGGCTTTCCCGCTATGCAGTTGTTCAAAAAGCTCATCTCTGCTAATCCCCAGAGTTTCAGCAGCACTATACAAATACAACCCATGGCCTGCTTCATCCTGAACTTTTGCGAGAAGAGCTACTTTCCTTCTAAGGCTGGGTGCACGCGTAATCCAGTTTCCCTCTGGCAACATTCCGACGATTTCTGAATGCGCATGTTGGGAGATTTGTCGGATATGAGTTTTGCGGTATTTTTCAGGCATCCAATCTTTAGGCTCAATATTTTGGCCTGCATCAATTTTTGCTTGAAATGCTGCTTCTTGAGATTGCATAAGCGGTATAAGTTAAGTTTCGCGGACAGACAAAAAAATTGTCTTCTATGAGTCGAAATCAACGACTACTTTTTCAGTTTTAGGAATAGCCTGGCAGGTGAGGATGTATCCCGCATCAAGCTCCTCTTTTTCCAGGGCGTAATTTACTTCCATATCTACCTCGCCCTCAATCAATTTAGCCTTGCAGGTACAACAAACTCCTCCTTTACAGGCAAACGGCAAATCAGCAGAACGATCCAGAGCTGCATCTAAAATGAAGTCAGATCCTTGAGGGATGTTGAAGGTAAAACTTTTTCCTCCTTCCAGGATTTGAACTTCAGACATACCAGCATTTTCTCCCAGCTTCTTTTTGCCAATATTTCTTTTGGCAGTTGAGGTATTGAAAAGTTCGAAATGGATATTTCGGGTGTCAGCTCCTTTTTCAATTAAATGATCTCTTATTAGGAAAATCATTTCTTCAGGGCCGCAAATGAAGAAGTCATCTGTACTTTCGGTGTCCAGAAGAGATTTCTCCAGCTGCTCCAGTTTTTCCTTGTCTAGCCTTCCATTAAATAACGGAATATTTCTTTCTTCTTGAGTCAGAAAGTGAAAGATCTCAAAACGTTGAAAAAATTTATTTTTCAGTCCTTCAATTTCTTCTTTCAGAATAATGGAGGAAACACTTTGGTTAATATAAAACAATTTGAAACTGCTATTAGGTTCCAGTTCCAAATGGGTTTTAATAATGGAAAGAATAGGAGTAATGCCGCTTCCAGCAGCAAAAGCCACATAGCTTTTTTCCCGGCTGGGATCGATGTCCGTAAAAAAGCGACCATTGGGAAGCATCACCTCCAAATGATCCCCACATTTTAGCTCACGGTTTACAAAAGTCGAAAACTTTCCATCCTCTACCCTTTTTACTGCAACTCTCCATTCCCCTTCCAAAGGGCTAGAACAAAGGGAATAAGACCTCCTTATTTCTTCTCCGGCAATGTCTGCCTTCAAAGTCAAATACTGCCCCTGAATAAATTTAAAACTCTCCTTTAATTCTTCAGGAATATCGAAAACTACCGAAACGCAGTCCGGGGTTTCCTCTCTGATCTCTTTAACTGCTAAGCTATGAAAATGACTCATATCAAAAGCTAACTAACACTCGTTAGGTAAATATACGAATTTCAATCTGAAGGTTGCAATATTTCTTTAAAAAAATGGATCTAACTCAGGAAGGCTCTTACCCGATTAGGACCGACTAGCAAACATCAAATACTTTTTTGGGGTTACCCCAAATTTCTTTTTAAATGCTGCAATGAAATGGCTGGAGTTACTGAATCCCACCTGATAACCGACTTCGTTGACTCTAAGCTGCCCGGAATCGAGCATTTTGCGAGCTTGATTCATCCGATAATCTGTAAGGTATTTATGAACTGTATTTCCGTAAATATTCTTAAAGCCCACCTTAAGCTGATAGGTATTCAGCCCAATTTCTTTTGCTAATTCCTCCAGGCCAGGGGGATTTGCCATACGTTCTATGATGATTTGCTTTGCCTGGCGAATTCTTTTCACATTGACCTCATCTAACAGGAAAGGACATTTTTCAACTCCCTTATCTTCTTCCTGGGTAAAGTATAAACTGAGTATTTCAAGAATCTTCGCACGGTAATACAGTTTGAGGGTATTGGAATTAAAATCCAGATTGAAAAGCTGATCGATCACCATAGCCAGAGCTGGATTCAAGGCTTGGTCTGCATAAAATTTCCGATTGATCTGATCATTATTGAGGAAATGAATTTCCTCAGATTCCGCTAAGAACCATTGATGAAGTTTTTTGACAGATACAAATAATGCCATCAATTTCGCCTGAGGTTCCAAAATAATCTCATGAGGCAAAGCCTTTTCCGGGTTATAAAATAAAAAACTCTGATTGGGATTGAGTTCTTTCACATAGTTTCCCCGATGAAAAGAAAACTTTACCCCTCCACGCGTACTGAAATAGAATTGAATCAAACCCGGATCCAGTTCTCCCTGCACCTGAAAGGTCTCCTTATCAGGATTATAGGTTTTTGCAAGGGAAAGATCCTGGTCCAGCATAACAATCTCCACTCGACTTTTTGCGGCATTTTGAGACAGGACTGGAAGAAAAACGGGTTCTGGCATAGGACATTATTTAATAATAATACCAATTTAGGTCTTTTTTGGTTTCTTTTTAGGCAAAAAGAGGTAAAAACTTTTTTTGGCATTTTTCCATTTGTGTCATCAAATAGGGTAAAAAATAATATAATAGAACTTATCAGATTGATATGTATCTTTAAGTTCTTAAGAGACGACTGCATCATGCCTAGCAAAACAACGCTACTACTTTCTATATCCTTATTTTTTCTTGTCCCTCTCTATGGCTATACCCCTGTTCAGGTCGATAGCACCCTCAGCTGTAATGGGAGTCTGGGAGACAATATTTTTACGGATGGGGATTTTGGTTCAGGAGTTCCTAATCTTGTTACCGTCAACCCTCAGATCGCTCCTGGTTACAACTATACAACAGCTGTGCCTCCTGGAGATGGTTTTTACACCATAACCAATAATACAGGTGCGTGGGCAAATCTATTTCCGACCTGGCTGGCCTTGCGGGATAATTCCAGTGATCCGAATGGATATTTCATGGTAGTAAATGCCAGTTTTGAACCTGGTTTGTTTTATGAACAACAAGTAGATGGATTATGTGCAAATACCCAGTATGAGTTCAGTGTAGACATTATAAACCTGATTAAACGGCCAGTTACCGGCCACATTGATCCAAATGTAGACATGCTGTTGGATGATCAGGTGGTCCTTTCAACCGGAGGTATTGGTCAGACAGAAAGGTGGAACAATTACAGCGTAGTATTTTGCACGGGGCCGAATCAAACCAGCATGAAGCTTTCCATTCGGAACAATGCACCCGGAGGAACCGGAAATGACCTGGCTTTGGACAATATCCTCTTTCGTCCTTGTGGGCCAGATGCAGTGGTAAGCCCTGCTGACACTTCTTATGTTTGTGTGGATGATACAGATACTTTTTTTCTTACAGCTGATATTAGCGACCCAACTTTTCAGTCGGTAAGGTGGCAAAGAAGTGTAGATGATGGAAATAGCTGGCAAGATCTTCCCAATGGAGACCAATTGACTTTCCCTGTTACAGACTTTGCGAGTGGCACATACTTGTATCGCTACCTACTTGCGACCGATGATGTCAACCTTAATAATATAACCTGCCGTCTGATCTCAGCAGAGAAGACCCTGATCGTTGTACCTATTCTTTATAGCCAGACAGATACGATTTGTGATGGCGATTCCTATTTTGTTGGAAATTCTGCCTACAGTCAAACAGGCATTTATATAGACTCTCTCATCTCCAGTATAGGTTGTGATAGCATCGTTACGACTGATTTGACTGTCTTGCCTAGATTACAGACAGAGCCCCTCTATGCCGTTCAAAGTCCTAATTGTTTTGGTGGAAGCGATGGGTCAATTGTGATTACAGATGTCCCGGACGGCTTTGCTCCCTTTACCTATATTCTTAATGGAGTGGATGTAAATAATACCGGGATTTTCACAGATTTAGAGGCAGGAAGCTATCAAGTAATTGTAACTGATAAATTCAATTGTGATTTTCCAGCCACGATTGAGGTTCCGGCACAGCCTCCTTTCACAGTGAGTGTTCCTGAAGATACCAGTCTTTCCTTTGGAGAAACGCTTTTGCTAAGTAGCTTTTCCTCCATTACGAATGTTAGCTATACCTGGACTCCCTCAGAAGGCTTAAGTTGTACAGATTGTCCGAATCCTATAGCCGCACCTCCCATTACTACTCAATATTTATTGGTCGCAGAGGATGATAAAGGGTGTACAGCGAGAGACAGTTTGACAATAGAAATTACTAAAGCAAATTTCCTGGTACATGCTCCAACCGCATTTACTCCCAATGGAGATGGACTTAATGATGTATTTCATGTCGTAACGAGGAGTCCTGCAGGCATTCGTCAAATTCGAAAATTTTCTGTATTCAATCGCTGGGGTCGGGAAATTTACACTTCGGATGGTCCTGCAGCGGGTCAGAATGTTGTTTCATGGAATGGTATCAGTCAGGGAAAATTTGCTCCACAGGGAGTTTATGTGTTCGTAGTAGAAATGGAACTCATAGATGATCGTGTCCTCCAGTATAGTGGTACTATTTCTCTATTGCGCTAACTCCATTTTCAAAATTTATTATGTCAGAAATCCATTACAGAACTTGCAATCTTTGCGAAGCTTTATGCGGTATCGAAGTCCATCACGAAAATGGTGTTGTTACAAAAATAAGAGGCGATAAAGCAGATCCTTTCAGCAAAGGTCATATTTGCCCAAAAGCAGTCGCCCTAAAAGATATTTATGAAGATCCTAATAGATTGAAGAAGCCTGTCAAACGAACAGTAAATGGTTGGAAAGAAATAAGCTGGGAGGAAGCTTATAAACTTATGATAACGGGCATTAAATCTATTCAGGAGAAATATGGAACAAATTCCGTAGGGGTTTATCAGGGAAATCCCAATGTCCACAATTTGGGTTCCAGCCTATTTAGTCCAAACTTTGTCCGTTCTTTAAATACTCATAATCGATTTTCTGCAACCTCTGTAGATCAACTGCCTCATCATATCGTAGCCCATTTTATGTTTGGGCATCCGTTGAGTATTCCGATTCCTGACATCGACCGAACAGATTTTATGATTGTCATGGGAGGAAATCCGATGGTTTCAAATGGAAGTCTGATGACAGCTCCGAATTTTGCAGGTAGGTTAAAAGCCTTGCAAGCCAGGGGGGGCAAATTTACGGTAATTGATCCTCGTCGAACTGAAACTGCAGATAAGGCGGATGAACATATATTCATAAAGCCAGGCTCGGATGCCTATTTGTTAGCGGCTATGATCCATACCCTTTTCAAAGAAAATTTGGTAGAACCTGGTATTCTAAAAGATCATCTGGAAGGATTAGAAGGTTTAGAAGAACTTTTCGCCCCCTTCAGTCCAGAAGAAATGGAAAGTATCTGTGGAATTCCCTCTAATAAAATTCGCAGCCTGACACTTGAGTTTGCCCAAGCAGAAAAGGCCGTTATTTATGGGCGGCTGGGCCTAAGTGTACAAATATTTGGAGGCCTTTGCAATTGGATGTTCACCTTATTAAATCTCCTGAGTGGAAATATTGATACAGAAGGTGGGGCTATGTTTCCACAACCCGTAATTGATACGGTGCTCCAAAGAGGCAAAAAAGGAAAAGAACGGTTTGGAAGATGGAAGAGTCGTGTCAGAGGCCTACCTGAGTTTGGCGGAGAGCTACCTGTTTCTGCCTTAAGCGAAGATATCCTGGAAGAAGGAGAAGGACAGATCAAAGCCATAATCACTATTGCCGGCAATCCGGTACTTTCCACTCCAGATGGAGGAAAACTGGATACTGCATTCGAACAATTGGAGTTTATGGCTGCCATTGATATATATATCAATGAGACTACTCGTCATGCGCATGTCATCCTTCCTCCCACAACAGGTCTTGAAGTGGATCAATATGACATTGCTTTTCACAGTTTGGCAATTAGAAACACCAGCAAATTTTCGAAGGCTCTTTTTTCAAAATCAGAAGACCAAAGGCATGATTATGAAATCTACCAGGAGCTTACTGATCGTATGAAGGACAAGGAAAGTCCGCATTATACTCCAGAACAAATGCTTGCATTCGCAATTTCCGGAAGTAGCTATGCAAAAGGAGGACTAAGCCTTGAAAAGCTCAAACAGGAAGTTCATGGAGTAGATTTAGGCCCCCTTAAACCTTGTCTTACAGATAGACTCTTGACCGAAAGTGGTAAAATTGAGTTGAAGCCTCAATTATTTATTGATGACCTAAAACGATTAAGATCGATG
>JBCBRM010000039.1:0-93957 GCA_039819665.1 Bacteroidota bacterium | reverse complement strand
TAAGGTAAAACTGAATTATCATATTTCACTTTTACCTTATGAGCAAGGATTAGGCAAATTCAGTTCTTTAGGTATTAGGATAGGAGGCAAAACGCTGCGGCTTATAAAGTTATTATCAACATCTTATTGGTAACTAAAACTAAATCAATCGAAGCGCATTCAAAATTCTCCTCTCAAATGGATCAGTCAGATGAAACGCTCAGGATAATACAAGGTTTATCCGGGGAAATTTTCATTTGAAATATACAGCCCGGAAAGCCTATTGAAATTTAGATTAAAAATAAAAGAAAAAGCATAGAGAAAATATATGTGTGGGATTTGTGGAACATTACACTTCGACCCTGCCTATCAAGTCCAAGAATCAGAAGTAAAGCGGATGGCTCATCCGATCATTCACCGTGGACCAGACGATGAAGGATTTTACCTTAACAATAATATCGGACTTGGATTTCGCAGGCTAAGCATCATCGATTTACATAGCGGTCATCAACCCCTCACCAATGAAGACGGAACCATCTGGATCATCTTCAACGGAGAAATCTATAATTTCAAGGAACTCCGCAAAGAGCTCGAGGCTAAAGGACATAGATTCAAAACTCATACAGATACAGAGACTATCGTTCATCTCTATGAAGAGTATGGTACAGATTGCGTACAGAAGCTACGTGGAATGTTTGGCTTTGCCATATGGGATGACAGACACAAGAAACTATTCTGTGCAAGGGATAGATTCGGCATCAAACCCTTTTTCTACTACATAGACGGAAGTAGATTCTTATTTGGGTCAGAAATAAAAAATATCCTCCAGGCGGATGATGTTTCTCGTGAGATTGACATCAACGTCATGGATTATTACCTCACCTATGGCTATACGCCTATAGATGAGACGATTTATAAAAAGATCAAAAAACTTGAGCCAGCTCATACCCTTGAGATAAAAGCAGGAGGAGAGCCGGTTATCAAAAGGTACTGGGATATCAACTTTGAACCTGATGATAGCATTACAGAAGACGAATGGTGTGAGTTGATTGAGAATAAGCTGAAAGAAGCAATCGAAATGCGGATGGTCAGCGACGTGCCCTTAGGTGCCTTCTTGAGTGGTGGTATAGATTCCAGTTCGGTCGTGGCATTGATGTCGCAATTTTCCGAGCAGCCAATCAAAACTTTTTCTATTGGATTTAAAGAAGCTGCTTTCAACGAACTTCCCTATGCCCGCGATGTTGCAGCGATGTACAAAACAGATCATCACGAAAAGATTGTAGAACCAGAATCCATTGAGCTGTTGCCAAAATTGGTTAGTGCATATGACGAGCCTTTCGCAGATTCATCAGCCATACCAACCTATTATGTCTCAAAGTTTGCCAGAGAATATGTAACCGTGGTTCTATCCGGAGATGGAGGAGATGAACTCTTCGCGGGCTATGACCACTACCCGATGGCGCACAATATTCAGAAGTATAATATGCTTCCAGATGCCATCAGCAAGAATGTTTTCGGTGCCCTTCACAGAGCCATTCCCGCCAAGGTAAAAGGTAAAGGGATAACCTATTACCTTTCCCGCCCAAAAGATAGTATAAGTGCCTATATCTCAAAATTTCACCAAACAGAAAGAGAGAAACTATATAAGCCCAATATCTGGGATGCCATCAAAAACAATCCTTCAGAATCCTACAAAGAAGAGATTTTACGGGCCGGAAGTTCAAAGGATCTCATCTTCCAAATGCAGGAACTCGATATGCGTACCTGGCTGGTAGACGATATCCTGACCAAAGTTGATCGGGTAAGTATGCAAAACTCCCTGGAAGCGAGGGTTCCGATTCTGGACCATGAGTTTGCAGAACTGAGTTTTAAAATACCGACTAAATACAAACTGAAAGGAAAGTCCACCAAATACATCCTCAAAAAGGCTATGAGGAAGTATTTACCGGATTCCATTCTCTTCCATAAAAAACAAGGCTTCGGTGTTCCCTTAAAGCTCTGGTTTAAAAGCGATCTGAATGATTATATGAATGATCGCCTAATGTCTAAAAACAGCCCACTTTACGAGTTTCTGGAACCTACTTATGTCAAGAAAATCATTCATGACCATCAAACAGGGATGAGGGATTTCAATTTCAAAATATGGACCCTCTTGTTTTTGGATGAATGGTTAAATCAACAGAAAAAGTCTTAAAGCAAAAAACAGTAATCATTCTTTCCCTGGAATTTTGGGGATAGCAAATACAAAATTAAGCTGCGAGGCAACTCGCAGGAGTTCTTTCTAAATATGAGCCAATTCGCCTACCGACAAGCTTCTTTGTCTTCTTAGGAATTCAGGATGCTTGTAGGGGCGAATTTGCGCTCATACGGTTGTGGGAATGCCTGCAATCCTCAAAATTGGCGGAACAATCCGCAGACATATAGATACTTGAGAATATTCCAATGAAGCTATTATTGGCAATAGATAATTTGAATCGTGGTGGTCGAGAGCGAAGGATGCTAGAGCTAATCAAAGGCTTGCTGGGCACAGGTGATTTTCAGATAAGCTTGATCGTTTTTTCTGACAGGCTCCATTATAAGCAGGTCCACGATCTGGATATAGACTTGCATATTTTGGTGCGAAAGCCTAAAAAAGATCCGCGAGTCTTCAGGAAATTCTATAAAATATGTAAAACCTTTAAACCGGATCTTATCCATACCTGGGGGGATATGTCAACCATTTATGCCATTCCTTCTTCCTATTTTCTTGGCATAAAGCTGGTGAATGGAAGTGTTGTAGATGCTCCCAAAGATGCTGGATGGAGACGTGAAGAATACTCAAGAAAAAGAATCGCCCTTCCTTTTTGCGAGAAAATTGTAGGCAATAGCCAGGCAGGTCTGGATGCCTATGAGATTCCCCGAGAAAAAGCGGTTTGCATCTACAATGGATTTGATTTTAACCGATTGAATGAGCTTAAAGAATCGGAAGATGTGCGGGAGGAATTTCATGTGCAAGCCCAGAAGGTAGTAGGAATGGTTGGCGCATTTTTCGATCGGAAAGATTATAAAACCTATGTGGCTGCTGCAAAAATAGTATTGGATGCAGGTCATAATGTTGCCTTTATATGTGTAGGAGGAGGAAAGAATAAACAGGCTGTATTTGACTCCATTGAGGATAAATACCGAAAAAACATAATATTTACCGGTTCGCAGGAAGACGTAGAATCCATCATTCATATTTTCGATATTGGAGTGCTGTCAACCAATTCAGATGTCCACGGAGAAGGTATTTCAAATGCGATTTTGGAATACATGGCACAGGGAAAACCGGTTGTTGCAACACTAGGAGGCGGGACGCCAGAAATAGTTCTTGATGGAGAAACCGGCTTTACCGTAAAGCCAAAATCTCCAAAGGAAATGGCGGATCGAATTATGCATCTTCTAGACAATCCCAAACTAGCACATGACATGGGTGAAAAATCCCGTGAAAGAATTAAAAATCATTTTAACCTGGCCCATATGACTGAAGTCTATATGGACCTCTACAATAGTGTACTAAATCGCGTAAATGATTTCAATACTCATCAACTCGCTGACTGAGGGCGGTGCTGAAAAAGTTGCGTTAACCTTGCTGGAATCCTACCTCAAATCTGGAATGGAGGTAGAGTTATTGTGTCTGGAAAAGAAAGACTTTTATCAAGTTCCAAAGGGAGTAAAAGTCACTTATCTAAGTGAGGAAGATGAGCCTTCCTCTCCTCTGCTTAAGCTCATTTCTATTTTCGTAGCTGCAAGGAAATTAAAAAAGCATGTCAAGAATAATGGGGTAAAACTCGTACAGAGCCACTTGATCCGTGCCTGCTATGTTAATGCACTTTCGCAATTGCTGGGATCTCGTCACAAAAGCCAGGGAGTAAATCACATGATCATTGGCACCAATGCAAAAGGAAAGATCAATCATTTTCTGATCAAGTATCTTTTTGCTCGCCTCGATGAAATTATTTCTATTTCTGAAATGATGAGAAGACATTGGAACAGCCGTTTTGGATTCAAAAACGAACACAATGTCATCCCCAATCCACACAACCTTGATGAAATCAGAAAAAAATCCAAAGCAGAATCGGAGGTCTTCCAATTCGAACCAGAGAAAAAATACATGCTCTTTGCGGGGCGGCTTATTCCGCTGAAAAGGGTGGGAGAAATTATCGAGGTTTTTGCTAAGGTACGAGAGCTCGTTCCCAATTTTGAATTTATAGTACTGGGAGATGGAATAGAAAGAGGCAGCCTGGAACAAAAGGCAGCTAGACTAAATGTCCTGCCCTATATCCATTTTATGGGAAGGGTTCAGAATCCTTACCAATACATGAGTCGCTCGGATATCTTTGTGTTGAATAGTGAAACTGAGGGTCTTCCAAATGTCCTGATTGAGGCTATGGCTTGCGGTACTCCTATAGTATCTGCGGACTGTAATTCAGGGCCCAGAGAGATCCTTCAACCGACCTCAGATCCAGGTCAGCTTCTCAAAGATCAAGTAGAAGAAGCAGAATTTGGACTTTTAGTTCCGGTAGCCCATCCTGAATCTCTCAGGAAGGCCATCTTACAAATGCTGTTTGATGAGGAAGTAAGGGCTCATTATCAGGAACAATCCCTGAAAAGAGCAGAAGATTATGAGGTAGACAAGATCACCAAAGAATATGTTGACTCCTTTGAAGAATTAATGATTGCCAGATAAGAAGATGCAAAAGAAACACATAGCTATTTTTGGGGTGAAGTATTTCCCTTCCCGGGGAGGTACCAGTCGCGTGGTTGAAAACTTGCTGGAACATCTGACAGAACATTTTGAATTTACGATTTATTGCTATCAGCATCCAGAGGCAGCCACGCATATGCAAGGGGTGAAAGTCGTAGAATTTCCTGAGATTAAAATCAAAGGTATTGGCGTATTTCTTTATTACTTCAGGTGTTGTATGCATTTGTTGTTTAAAGGAAAATACGACCTCGTTCACATTCATAAAACTGATGCCGCTTTCTTTATCCCTTTCATTTCCAAAAAAGTCCCCTGTATTACCACCTCCCATGCCCTACCCTATATGAATGATAAATGGTCCAAATTAGGGAAAACCTATTTTCATATGGTGGAAAGGATTTATATGAAATCTGATACGATCCAGACTTCTATCGCAAAACCTCAGGCAGATTATTATGAGGAAAAATATGGCAAGAAGGTCATGTACATTCCAAACGGTGTAGAACCCGGTCCTTCTTTTGATCCCTCAGAAGCTGATGAATTATTGGCTCAACATAAAGTGGAAGGAGATTATCTTCTCTTTGCGGCCAGACGGATCATTCCCCTTAAGGGACTTCACCATCTGATCAAAGCCTTGAATCAAATGAAATTCCAGGGAACTTTGGTAGTTGCAGGAGAGGATGACCAATTGCCGGAATACACAAAACAACTCAAAGAATCAGGAAAGGATTTAAATATAAAATTTGTCGGCTATGTAGGCTCCAGAACGCTCTTAAGTGCACTGGTCAGCAAAGCAAAGCTTTTCATTTTCCCCTCTGAAATTGAAGGGATGTCTATGATGTTGCTGGAAGTAGGTAGTCTGGGTACCCCCATGATTTGTAGTGATATTCCTCAAAATCAGGCAGTGCTGAGCGGCGAAGAAGTTCTTTATTTTAAGACCCAAAATGCTGAGGACTTGAAAGAGAAACTGGATTTTGCATTTGCCAACCCATCAAAAATGGAAGAAAAAGCTGATAAAACTATGGAAAAAGTGGCGAGTGAATATGCCGTTTCCAAAGTCGTACAACAATACGTTGACCTTTATAATCAAAATTTATATCCCTCGCGAAAATACGCGAAGGCCTGACCCATGAACTCTCATCTCCAGAAAAAGATTATCTCCTATGCAGCCCCGATCATGTCAGGGCTGGGCATACATAAGTTGTTCTCGCCCATTTACTCAGGGATAGGGAGCATCTTGATGTTTCATCGAATTGTTGAGTCGGGAAATCAGGCAAGGATTCATAATCATGAGAGCCTGGAAATTAATCCGGATCATTTAAGATCCACGGTGGCGTTCTTCAGAAAAAGGGGATATAAATTTTATTCCCTGGATGAGTTTCATAGCCGGATGCTTTCCGGAACTTTAAAGGAGAAATTTGTTCTTTTGACTTTTGATGATGGTTATCTGGATAATTACGAATTGGCCTACCCCATCCTCAAAGAACTGGAAGTTCCCTTCTGTATCTACATCACTACCAATTTCCCGGATCGCAAAGCTATACTCTGGTGGTATTTGCTGGAAGATATGTTGAGAGAAAATGAGCAAATTCAATTTAGTTTTGAAGGCGAAAGCTATGATCTTGCTACCAGCAATCAATTGGAAAAAGAAGAAGCATTTAGCCTCATCCGAAAATTAATTACCCAGCGTTTTGACGCTCGGACCTATGAGCAGCAATTGCAGGAAGTTTTTCAAAATTATCAATCGGATCTCTTTGCCTATTCAGAAAGGATGGCCATGAGTTGGGAGCAGATCAAAGAAATCGCGCAGGATGAGCTGGTAACTATCGGGGCGCATACCGTTAATCACTTTCCCCTAAAGCAATTGAAAGAGGAAGAGTTGGAAACCGAAATTATGGAATCCAAACGTATCATTGAAAGTCATCTCGGTAGTCCTGTCCATCACTTTGCCTATCCTTTCGGTAAAGCTCCGGAAGCTGATCAGAGAGAATTTGATTTTATCAGGAATGCCGGCTTTAAAACAGCTGTAACTACACGTATGAGCAATATTTTCTCGGGACATGTCTCGCATATGGAGGCACTTCCCAGGATTAATATAAATCGGGTAAGCACCGATTCCGTTCTTAAATTACAAACCGGAGGCATGTTGCCTTTTGTCGTTCACAAAGGAAAGAAATTAGTTACCACCTGATCATGGATGACCCTATCCGCCTGGGGCTCCTCCTCGATTCCTGGACAATCGAGACCTGGAAGTTCCGTCTGGTACAAAAACTCCTTTGCCTGGATTTCCTTAACCTGATATCTGTTGAAGTAAGAGGGAAAAAAAAGAAACATAATTCTATCCTCTCCCTTCACAGAAAAATAGATAAAAAAATATTCAAGCCTTCTGTTGATCCTATGGAAATGCAGGACGGTCGAGCTTTATTAAAAGGTTTCTCCCAATCCGAAGAAGATGAATTGGAAGTATTGATTTATTTGGGGGATGATGAAGTAGATGAAAGTTACCTGGACAAGGCTAGCTTTGGCCTATGGTCCATGATTCACTTTAATAAAGACTCTGGCCCGATTCCCATGCCAGGCTACCGTGAGATTCTAAGGAAGGATCCTCATGCCGTTTCCGCTATTTTGGTTAGGGATAAAGGCAACCCCAAAGGACGGATCATTCAAAAATCCTGGTCCCGTATAGATGCAAAATCCATCACCCGGACCCAGGAAATGATTTATGCTAAATCTATTTCTTTGATTCCACGAAGCCTGGAAGCTTTACATGAACAAAAAGCCCTTCCCATTGAAATAGATAATAGCGACATCCCCAATGGTAAAATAAAGACTCATCCATTTTTACTTGGAATAAATGGGGTAAAACACGGAGGCAGAATTGCCAAAGAGTTGTTTCAAAAAGCGACGGGTAGAGGGCAATGGTTCCTCATGTACAGCTTTGAAAATAGCCTTTGGAACAATGGAATGGAGTTTCTGCCCATCTTTCCTCCTAAGGACGCTTTCTGGGCCGATCCTTTTGTAGTTGAGCGAAAAAATCATTTCTATATTTTCTTCGAAGAACTTCCATATGCTACCAATAAGGGGCACATATCCTGCATGCGTTTGAATATGGAAAGTGGAGAACCAGAAGAATCTTTTGTGGTATTAAAAAAGGACTATCATCTTTCCTACCCCTTCATATTTGAGTACGAGCGGGATTTGTACATGATTCCTGAGTCTTGTGAAAACAGAAGCATTGAGCTCTACCGTTGCAAAAACTTCCCGGGAGAATGGGAACATCTCGGCAATCTCATGGAAGATGTTGATGCCGTGGATACGACGCTTTTCTTTCATCAGGGATACTGGTGGATGTTCTCTTCTATTGCCGAACATGCAGGTGCCCTACATGACGACGAGCTTTCCCTCTTCTATGCAGATAGCCCTTTGAGTAAAACCTGGACACCTCATCCAGCCAATCCTATCGTTTCAGATGTACGTAAGGCACGTATGGCCGGCAAGGTATTCCGACATGAAGGAAAAATCTATCGACCCGCACAGGACTGCAGCGGTCTCTATGGCAGAGCCTTCTCTTTCTATGAGATAGAAGAATTAAACCCTGAAACCTATAGGGAGCGATTGGTACAAAACATTGAGGCTGATTGGAACCCAAAGTTTACCCGTACCCATACCTTCAATCGCGAAGGAGGATTAAAAGTCATTGATTCCTACAGAAGAATTTCCAGGTGATTAGTTATCACTGATCTTTTCCAGGTTCACCCGCACATTTTTATGATAGGGTGTTTTCGCAATGGGATCGCAATGATGAGAAGAAGTCAACTCATTGGTTCTAGCACCTATTTTTCTATAATCATCTGCTTCTCCTTCATATACCAGTCCATAACCATTAGGCATGGAAAGAACACCGGGTCGGGCTTCTTCAACTAAACGAGCCAGAATCTTAACCGAACCGACTCCATTGTACAGACGGACGGTATCGCCATTTTCGATACCATATTTCTCTGCATCAACCGGATTTATTTTAAGATATCCTTCTTTGTCATTTTTTCTCCACTCCGGATCCCGAATTACTGTATTTGCATTGTAAGTTCTTCTTTCACCAGCTATCAGATTGAACGGATAGGCGGCTTCTTCAGCTTCGATCTTTTTCAAGGTCTCCGGTAGATCGTCCAACCAGTCTAACAAAATCGGAATTTCAAGATGAACCTTCTTATCCTTATGGGCAATCAATTGCCAGTGTTCATGCTCATATTTATGTTTACTAAGTACGACTCCGGAAGGACTATTGATGATTTTTTGGAAAATGATTTCCCCCAATGCATCTCCTTTTCCTTCTATACCTGCATTATGGATGGCTTCCGGATATTTTTGGGCATACATATGAGAAGAAAACCACATGAAAGCAGCATCTCCAGCTCCATGCGGCAAATGTTTACCCAAAGTCTCTCGCATGATGATAATCCCATAGTGCTTCCATTTGGGGTTCTCATAAAAGGCTTTCATGAGCGCCATCTGGAAAAGTCCTTTTGAGGGGTCTTTGCGATCCGCTGCTGCAGCTGCCTCCAATTCCGGAAAGGAATCCGGAATCTCTCCCATAGCCTTCATCAGACGGGTATGTATCTCTGCTTCCGGCAAAGTACCTTCCAGCGGCTCAAAGATAGGCCTGCGAATTTGGGCAAAATCACTCTTGAAAAAGGTAGCTTCAATTTTTTCAAACTGGCTACTGGCTGGAAGTACATAATCCGCCACCCTTGCAGTTTCCGTCATGGCTATATCTATCACCACCATTAGATCCAGTTTCTTATAGGCTTCTCTTTGACGAGGAGCATCTGCATAAGAAGAAACAGGATTGGCACTCTCTACGATAAGGGCTCTATGTCTTTTGGGATGATCACTATCGATTTCTAAAGGCAGGACATTCGGGGGAAATAGGCCTGCTATCTGGCGGGTTTGGGTAACATGTGTTGTCAAACCACCTTCCTCAGGATCTTTAGAATTCCCGATTAGAGGGAAAATCCAGGTAGTAAGACTATTGGTTCCATGCTTACCAAAGTTTCCAGTAATGAGAAAAAGTAATCGTTTCAAATAAGCATTGAGGGTGCTATTGTAACTCATTTCAATACCAAGATCTGAACGAATAGCTACGGTTTTTGCAGCCGCCATATCTCGAGCTACCTGGCGAACCATATCAACAGGGACAGATGAAATCTCAGCATAAGTTTCAACATCAATCTCCATGAAATGCTTGCGGGTCTCTTCAAAACCCACGGTATGTTTCTCCAAAAAGGCTGTATCCTCCAATCCTTCTTGTAAAATCACAGCCAGCATGGCAGACATCAAAAAAGCATCTCTCCCAGGGTTAACCTGCATATGGATGTCCGCCTTTTTTGCAGTATCAGAAACACGGGGATCAATCACCACTAGAGTTCTTTCTTTATCCCGGTAAATCTTGTTGATTACATTTCTCGCTTGTTCCACCCCGTGTGCCTGCATGGGATTAGCTCCTATTATCAAGACATACTCCGCCTCATGAATAGGCTCTTCGTACATGGCATTTTGCTTGCCAAACAGCTTTCCGTGTACCCAGAAATTGCCCGTCTTTTCTTGCGCAATAGCCGAATAGAAAAAGGGAGTCCCTAAAGCTTTTCGCAAGGCAGAGGCATACATACCGGGAAAGTGATTTCCCTGTCCACCACCACCTGCATAAGCTATGGTATCACCACCATGCTTTTCCTTTATCTCAACTAGCTTTGCTGCAATTTCTGAGATAGCAGTATCCCAACTAATCTCTGCATAGCTTCCGTCTTCCTGCCTTTTTAATGGGCTTTGCAAACGCTTTCCATTCTGATAATAATTCAGTCGGGTAGCCTTATTGCAAATGTATCCTTGAGAAACCGGATGATCTTTATCACCCAGGATTTTGGTGAATTGCTTGTTTTCGTCTACATGAATTTCAAGTCCACAGTTGACACTACAGAGGATGCAAGCGGTTTTATGAGTTGTAGTAGGCATGAAAAGGAGATTATGAGAGTGATTTTCAACAATAGCTGAGTTCTAATTTAAAACCTTGTTCCCATAAATTCAATTTGATCTTTTATTTTTTCGCTTAAACTAGTTTAAGTAATAATCCTATGCTGGAATAGAGCTAGCAGCTCCCAAATAAGATAATGTCTGAATAAAACTGCGGCTCACTATATTCAGACACTTGAACATAACTTCCTTTGGACTCGTTATTAGAGCTAAGAATTATCATTTTTTCCGGATAATATAGAAATCATAGCTTTCTTAGTATCTTGCCTCAAATTGCTCCTATGGAACTTTTGGAGTTGACTGCATTGGCGCTTGCCCCGGTTGTTTTTCTTTTCACTTATGTATACCTGAGTGACAAGTACGAGCGCGAACCCCTGATTTATCTGGTCATCACTTTTTTTCTGGGAGTTGCCACGGCTTTACCTGTTGTATATATCGGTGGCTACTTACAGCAAATCACGGGACTCTCTCCCGTCCATGATTCAAATCTCGAGCTATTCCTCTATACTTTTTTTATCGTAGCCATGACGGAGGAAGGGATGAAATTTCTCGTATTGAGGTTTTATAATTATCCCCATGAAGAGTTTGATGAACCTTATGACGGTATCATGTATGGGGTGGCCGGTTCTTTGGGCTTTGCTGCCATTGAAAATTTGCTCTATGTTTTTGAGGCAGAAGGTGATGGTTTTGAAATAGGGATTCTTCGAATGTTTACTGCCGTTCCAGCCCATGCCATGTTTGGAGTACTGATGGGATTTTTTGTTGGAAAGGCGAAATTTCTCAAGGATGGAAAGGGCGCTTTAGGTACTATCATGCTGGGCTTGTTTAGTGCCATGTTCTTTCATGGAGTATATGACTTCCTCCTCTATCAGGAATCCACATACCTCACTTTATTTGCATTCATTGCCCTGGCCGTAGGAATCATACTGGCGAAAATTGCCATGCATACCCACGCAGAAGATTCTCCCCACAAATTCAAAGGTCCCTGGAATTCATAATCCTTTCCACTTACTATGTCCCTGATTGCTCCTGAAGACCTCAAGTCTTTCCTCGATCAACAATACGAAAGATATAATACCCCTGACTTCATTACCGAAGATCCAATTTCCATTCCTCATCAATTCTGCAAAAAAGAGGACATTGAAATTTCAGGTTTTTTCTCAGCTCTGATTGCGTGGGGAAGAAGAGATATCATCATTCGAAATGCTCGAAAGCTTATGGAGCGTATGGAATGGGCCCCTTTTGATTTCGTTTCGAATGCTGAAGAAGAAGAGTTGGATGCTTTAGCGGATTATGTTCATCGCACCTTTAATGGAGAAGACTTAAAGGCTTTAATTCTTGGCATCCGGAGGGTGTACCAGGAGGAAGGTGGTCTCGAGGGGATATTTAGTAAAGGAATCCAGGTTCAGGATATAGATATTGGTAATGCAATTATCTATGCCAGAAGCAGGCTGAGTGCCAGTGACACTTTCCCCAAAAGAACCCACAAACATCTGGCAAATCCCTCCAAAGGTTCCTCAGCCAAGCGGATCAGTATGTACCTGAGATGGATGGTTCGCAAAGATGATCGCGGGGTGGATTTTGGGATTTGGGACAGTATTCGCATGGACCAGCTGATATGTCCGCTGGATGTACACACGGGAACCATTGCTCGAAAACTGGGCATTCTTCAACGAAAGCAAAATGATTGGAAGGCAGCCCTTGAATTAACAAAAGCACTTAAGGCTTTTGATCCACATGATCCGGTAAAGTACGACTATTCCCTTTTTGGACTAGGGGCTTATGATGAACTTTGATTAAGGTCTAAAACAAGCCTTTGCTATTATGAGTCCCTGGAAAGGACGAAGCAATCCCCTTAGCTCAAATTGAATATTCGGATTCAAGGGGATTGCTTCTCTTCGTTCGCAGTGACAGTCAAGCTGTATATATTCCCTAAGGCCTACGCAACTTAAATATCAAAGTCGCATTCAAACCCGGATGATCTATCTGACGGACCAATAAAGGATCTGTTGCAGTAGCACCTGTATTAATGGCTTCACTAAAAGGTGTGAAGTCAGTCGTACTAAAATATACCTGGAAATAGGGTTCAAGTGAAACCAAAATCTGCTCAGTAATTTCAAAGCGGAAAGGAGCAATGATCATAAAGCCCGCACTCCAGTCATTGGTTCTTTGGATGAGATCTGCATCTTCTGTAAAATTAGCCGCATCAAAAAGCTCTGCTTTTGATTCCAAATGCGTAGCATTCAGTCCTGCGCCAATCATAAAATCACCTCTTCTTCCCAAAGGAATCAACTTACTGATTAGCTGAATTCCGAAGATTTGTCCACTCAATTTTGTATCGGCAACCTGTGATCCATTGGTCGCATCAGTAAATCTTGCGTCCCCTCTATTCTGGAATGTCATGAATTGTAGACGGATATCACTTCTTCTTCTATGAATAGCTAAGCCGCCGGAATAACCGCCTGTATATCTCACTTCATCAAAAGCCTGACTTACGTCTGTTCTATTGGTATTGAAGATATCCAAAGCCAGATTGTATGGCCTGGGATTTAGGATATTGTATTGATAACCTAACTGAATAGAAAAATTAGTTCTGTTGATCTGGCCATAGATATTTGAGGTGGCGAAGATTATAAGAATCAATAAACAATAACGAAAGTAGTATTTCATGTGTTTTTATTTTGCTGCAAATTAGAGAATTATTCAAGAAGGGAAGGTATGAAGGCTGACAATTTCTCTTCCAGCTATATACCGGTAATTTCGGCTGACTTTACAAAACCTACAACATCAATTCCTACTCCCAGAATTCTGACTTTTGTCCAGGCGCCGGAAGCTTCAAGTATTTCTACCTTAGCCCCTTCATGTAAAACCAATAAATCCTGATCACCGGAAGGTGCATTCTTAATGTATGCCGTGCTTTCAGAAATGATTCCAAACTGGGTATTTAGTTCTGCTTTTTGACGAGCAAAACTCAGGCTGGTGCTGATCAGCCCAAAAAGTAGGAGTAAAAGGCCTCCAAAAAAGCCTATTCTTTTAGCAGCTGATATGTTTACTAAAAGGAAAACGGCTGCTGCAATCAACGCTAACCAGAATAAAGCTATAGAAACATAAGCCCATTGACGGGAAGAAAGGCTCTGATAGAAATTTTTCGTCCAGGAAACCAGCATCAACTCAGGCATAGGGTCAATATTATCGATTACCCGCAGATTGGCCATACGAAGATTATGCTGAGCATCTTCGAAAGTCGGATTAATCCGTAAAGCCCGTTCATAATTTAAGATAGACTCAGCTACGTTCCCCAATTTGTAATGTGCATTCCCCAAATTATAAAAGAGAAATGCAGATTCCTTGCCTTCTTTCACTATGCCGTCGTATAATTCGATGGCCTGGTCATAGGCTTTATTTTCATAGGCTTGATTGGCCAGTTCGAATTGACCGTCAGGATCGGCTGCCCAGGATATAGCAGGTAGCAATATCAGGAGAAAAAGATAGATATGTCTGTTTATGCTGTTCAAAGTTTTTGTCTATGGTTTTCCTTATGCCTGTAATTCCTTTTCCAATTTCACAATCAAATTCAGGGCCCTGTCATAAGTCGCCTGCATGCCCACCTCAGCAGATGAGGGTGCAAAGATGGCAAATTCGCAATGGTCCATAATGGCCTTCAGCTCTTCAACTGAACTGCCACTAGCTCCTTTTTCCTGTAACATGCTGGAAACCTGCTCCCGAGAAAAATCAGATTGACCTAAAGCCAATTTATCGCCTGCATATCCCCAAAGCACCCGACTTACTTCATCGAAGAATGAACGTTCATTGGACTCTTTGATGTATTGCTGAGCGGTTGAAAGTCTTTTCTTTGCCTGCTTGCTCGCCTTTTTACTACGGGTTCCTACCACATCAGCTTTTTGATCTTTGCGGCGTTTATCCCATACCAGTAAGAAAAGGAATCCTAAAAAGGGAGTTAACAACAAGACCCAGAATCCCCCCGAACCCAAAAAGAAGGAATCTGTATCCACGAAACCAGCTTTCGTTGTACGAATATGTCTGATGTCCTGCCCTAGCAATTCTACATCCTCTTTATTCAAACTTCTCCCCTGCGAACTAATTTCTGCAGGAGCCTCTCCCGTTACTGTCAAAGGAAAGCGCTCTTTACTAAGGGTTCTATATTTTTTAGCCTTGGGATCGAAATAAGCGACTTCAACTTTGGGGATCTCATAGTCTCCTGGTATTCTGGGGATGATGAGGTAGTCGAAAGTTCTTGAACCTGTCAATTTTCCTCCTACACGAGACACTCTTTCTTTAGTCTTGGGATCATATACTTCAAAATCGGAGGGGAAAGTCAGTTTTGGCGGCTGAATCTTTGGAAGATTACCTTCTCCGCTGTATTTAATGCTCAAGGTTACTGCCTCGCCGGCATCAATTGTATCTTGATTCAGGCTTACATCCATGCTCAATTTCCCAACCAATCCACTAAAACTAGCTGGTTTGCCAGCAGGTAAGGCATCCACGTCTATACTGATAGGAGTGTTCTTTGCGAGGAATTTATAATTTTCATGCCGCCCAAATGGAGACTGAAAGAGATCATCCAAATCAGCAAAAGGATCAAATGGGTCTCTTTTTCTACGAGTTCTTTGCTTTGGAATAGGAACAATCATAGAAACTGTCAACGGATCTATTTTCAGCTTGCCAGACTTTTGTGGAATAAGGATATCCTGTTTTAATACACTAACATAGAAGCGTCGATTTTTCATTACTTCTAAAGCTGGTTGAGAGTTCTTTAGATCCACTTTCTCTGCCCAGAATCCTTCATATCCAGGTGCCTCTTCCAATTCAAGGCTATTGAGTCTGCCGGCTATTTCTGGTGCATGATATAATTTATAGGTAACCACAAATTGGTCGCCCTGGTACAATTTCTTTTTGCTGACGAAAGCCCGTAAAAATATCAATTGCTTGAGTTCAGCTTCTATCGCTTGCTGACGATTCACTGCACTAGGTGCATTGGGATCATTGGAAGCTTGGGGAGCATCAGAAACCGTAATCGTGATGGGATTTGTTTTATAGGTTTTACCCTGTCTGTCAGTCAAGGTTGCAGCTCCAATTTTGTAGGTTCCTTTTTTCCGAGGGGATAGTACAAAGTTGTACATCACGGTGACAGATTGAGATATCTTTCCTCCTACATTTTGATAACTCTGTTGAGTTGATGTTGAGGGTCCCATAACAATCTGAAAGCCATCAAATTTGGGATAACTGATAGACTGAGCCTCAATATTTTCAGCTTGAAAACTCAACTGAAAGCGCTCGTTGACTGCCACTTTATTTTTTCTGATGGCAGCACGAAAATTTTGGGCGCTTACCTCTACGAATGAAAGTAAGAGGAGGGAATTTATGAGGAAGAATACGTGATGGATCCTTTTCATGTCTTATTTGTTCTTGAGGATCTGGGCAAAAACGCCTGCCAAATCCTGAGCTGCCTTCATGAGTTGCTTTCTTCTATGTTCCAACTCGGCAGCTCCCTGGGTATCTATCAAGCCCAACCAGTAATTGGTGGTAAGGGCTTCCTGGCCGCATTCCTTGATGTTCAATAAGTAAGTCGCTTTATTGGGCGCAGTGGTTGCAGCAATGTAGCTTGCACCCACTTTTCCGGAGGCTCTTACCAATTGTTTCAAATCTTCGACATTAGAGACGGTCATAGGTATTACTTTACCAAATTCTCTAACAGCTTGAGCAAATTGGAATGTGTGGTTTTCTAATGTTTTTGTATCGGCGGCCATAGTTTTTGTTAATGCCTTTCAGTTGTTAAAGCTTCCCTTCTGGTAAATATATTTACCTCTTAACGAAAAAAAGGTCGCCTATCTTTTTATCAAGTAACAATCAATTTTACTTTTTACATTTCTTCTGGCAAACATTTATCTACCAATCTTTTTCAGCAGGTACTTTCTTTTTGGGAGCCTTCTTTTTCTGAATCTTTTCCTGAAGTTTCTCTTCCTGATTCTTGAGCATCTCAAGTAATTGCTCGGCCTCTTCTCGGGTCATTTCATTTGCCGCTTTCCCCTGATCTTTCTTCATCTCCTGCGGCTTGCCATCTTGATTTTTGTCCTGCTGCTGTTCTTTATTTTGCTGATCTTTTTGCTGTTGGTCCTGCTTTTGTTGATCTTCGTTTTGTTGTTGTTGATCCTGATTTTGGTCCTGGTTCTGATCCTGATTTTGCTCTTGCTGTTGTTGCTGCTGTTGTTGCAGCTTATTCAAGGCATACATCAGGTTGTATTTAGTATCTATGTCCTGGGGATTGTTACGTAGGGCGTTTTTGTAAGCCTCCACGCTTTCCTTATATTTTTCCTGGGCCATGTAGGCATTGCCAAGGTTGTGGTAAGCCTCAGAACGAATCGATTTATCATTAGCTAGTTGAGCAGCCATATCAAAGTAGCGAGCGGACTCCTCAAAGTTTTTCTGCTCATATAAGGCGTCTCCCAAATTGAATAATCCTTTCTGGCTAGCAGCATTTTCTCCTATTGCAGCCTGGTATTTTTCTGCCGCTGCTGCATAATCTTCAGACTCATAGGCACGGTTACCCTGCCTTAGATTGGATTTCTCCTTATCGATCAATTGAGCGAAGCTACTTGTGGCAAAAAGGGAAAGTATAAGTATGCTAACTATCTGCTTCATCATCTAAGTCTTAAATATGGACCAGTCCGTAAAACGGATATTTCTTCTTTCTGAGATAAAATATTCAAGGGTCAAGAGGAGAATAGCAAAGCCAAGGAACCACTGAAACTGATCCTCATAATCAGCAAATACTCTCTCTTCAAACTCCTGCTTTTCCATCGTATCAAATTCTGAAACCAGATCATCCACTTCTCTCAATCCCTGTTGTAAATGGAAATATTCTCCTTTTCCTTTTACAGCCACCTCTTTCAACATCCCTTCATTAAGCTTGGTAAATACAACAGATCCCTGGCGATCACGCTTGAAATCTTTATCTCCATTTCTATTATATACCGGTATAGGCCCCCCCCGAGTAGTACCTACTCCCATAGTATGAATGATAATTCCTTTTTCGCTTACTTCTTCAGCAGCTTTAAGGGCGTCTCCTTCATGATTTTCTCCGTCAGAGATTACTAGAATAGCTTTGAATTTATTATCCCCAGTTCCCAGCCCTTTATCTGCTATCCTGATTGCCTCTCCAATGGCCGTTCCCTGACGAGGAATCAATCGTGGGCTCACAGTCTTTAACAAAGTTTGGGCAGCTGCATAATCAGAAGTTATGGGAACCTGCAATACCGCATTTCCTGCGAAAGTTACGATCCCAATTCTGTCGCCAGGCAATTCATCAATCAATCTTTTGACAAAAAGCTTAGCTCTTTCCAGTCGATTGGGTTTTTCATCATCTGACAGCATACTATTAGAAACATCCACCGCAACCATCAAATCGATTCCACTCCTTTTTACTTTCTCATAGCTCTTTCCCAACTGAGGATTAGCCAATGCTATCACCAGACAGGAATAAGCCAAAGCAATGAGGGCAAATTTCCATTGGTGTTTGAATTCAGGTTTCCCCGGCATCAGTCTACTTACCAGACTCGATTCACCCATATTGGAAATTGCCTTTTTCCTCCCAAACATAAACATAAGGAAGAACCCTAGTAAGGGAATCAATCCAAATAGGAGGTATAAGGCTTCTGTATGTTGAAATCTTAACATATCAGGGTATACTTCTTACTATTGCATATCTCAGGATCATTTCCAGGAGGAGTATTATTCCTCCAATGATCAGGAACCAATGAAATTCTTCTGTGTGTCGGGTTGTGCGCGTAACCTGCATACGGGTTTTCTCCAGTCGATCAATCTCTGCATAAACGTCTCCAAGGGCTCGGGTATTTCTGGCCTGAAAGTACTTACCACCCGTTTTTTCAGCTATATTCTTTAAGAGATCTTCATCCAACTCTACTTCAACTTGTCGGGTTACGGTTTGACCAAATGGAGTTTTCATAGCGAAAGGTGCTGTGCCATTACTTCCCACTCCAATCGTGTACACTCTCACTCCATATTGCAAAGCAGTTTCCACAGCCGTATTCGGATCGATTTGGCCACTATTATTCACTCCATCCGTGAGCAAAATTACGACTCGGCTTTTTGCATCACTTTCTTTCAACCTCAATACCGCATTTGCCAATCCCATACCAATCGCTGTTCCATCCTCAATTATGCCTTGCTGAACTTCGACCAGCATTTTTTTAACCATAGAAGTATCCGTAGTCAGCGGACATTGCGTATAACTTTCTCCAGCAAATACAACCAAGCCTATTCTATCATTGGGTCTTTGGCTGATAAACTCAAGTGCCTTTGCTTTCGCAGCTTCTAATCTATCCGGACGAAAATCAAGGGCATTCATACTTCCAGAAATATCCAGAGAAAGAATAATATCAATACCTTCCGTTTCGATGTTTTCTTCATTTAGGCTCGTACGCGGCCTCGCAAGTGCAATGACCATAAAAGCAACAGCTAGTACACGAAAAATAAAAAGATACTTTTTTAAGAATCCTCGGAAAGGCTTTCGATGATTTTCCAGCCCAGCCAGAACTGGAAGACTGAGGGTTGGATACATTTTTTTATAGCGAAAGACTTGCCAAAGGATATAGATCAGCGGCAAGGCCAACAGCAGAAGCATCTCTGGATGCTCAAATTCGATTCTTTGTAAAAAATTCATCATGCTTCCACCTCCACTTCTTGCTTACTTTCTTCTGACTCTTCTAAAATTGCCTCAACTGGTTTTTCCATTTTGGGAGTATAGAATTGTTTAGTTTCTTTAATGAACTCCCTGGCCACTTCCATATTTTCCATGTTCTCCAGATCCGTTGGTTTAAATTTCGCGAATTTTGCGAGGTCAGCCATTTGCAGGAATGGAGCCAATTTATCCAGCTGTTTCTGAGGGGTTGGAGTCTGCTTAAGATCCCGAATAATCTCATCGGTAATAGACTCTAAGGCCGGAACTTTGTAAAGTCCTTCTATATATTCACGGATGATGCCCGTCAGCTGAACATAGTATTCTTTCAATTCTCCCTTTTGCCACAACTTTTCCCCTTCCAGTTTTGCAAGTTTCCTCATGGCAAGCTCATTTGGTGGAACAGGAGGCGGAGCAATACGAATTGTAGGCAGTTCTTGCTTGCGGGTGAATCTGTATACGAGGTATGCCAACAATGAGACCACTCCGAGACCAATAAGCAACCAGGGCCAGATTTCTTCCCAACCATAGCCTACACTTGCAATTCCTTTTATGGGGCGATAGGTCAGGGTAGTATCAACTTCTATCCCTATCACGTCTATGATCAGGGGATTACTCACAATCTGAAAAGGTTCTGCCGTTCCACTTGATTGATACATCAGTTTTTGAGAGGGAATTTTAAATGAACCTGTATCAAAACGGATAACGGTTATCTGTTGAGATCGTACCCAATCAGCACTGGACTGATCCAGGTTGATAGGAGTCACATCCAAGACCTCAAATCCTCCCAATGTATCTAGAAAAGGGGGAAAGGTAACTTCTGCTCCTTCTTTGTGTTGGACAGATAAGGTAAGGATGAGCGGATCTCCTAATCCAATGTAAGTACTGTCAGCAGCAAGCCGAACAGCTGGTTCTTGCGCATGCCCTTGAGAGGCACACAATAGCATGAAAAGCAAGAACACAGATGGGATAGAAATATGCTTGTGTAAAGTTCGATTCATGAGACCTGCAAATATATCGTTTTTTAGTCTCAGGGAGTTGTTAAAGTTTTGTTAAAGTTGGGGAAAGGAACGTTAAATAAAGGCAAATAGAGCCTATTTAAGGCGATTTGACTATCTGCGCTTTTCTCTTTTGCTGAAAAGAGTCATCAAGGCCTGAATATAAGATTCCCGGGTATTGATGCTGGAAAAATCTGCACCTGAACGGAGGAAAATATTTTTGGTGCGTTCGAGATTATTTTGGTACCAGTCTGCATAACTTTTTCTGGTAGATTCCTGAGCCGTATCTATCCAGGCATGTTTGCCAGATTCGGCATCCTGTACCCTGACTAGTCCCATATTGGGAAGTTCAACTTCATGGTCATCATAAATATGCAATCCAACCACATCATGCCTTCTTCTGGCTATACTCAAAGCATCTTTATAATCTGGCCCTTGATTCATGTAATCAGATAAAACAAATACGATACTTCGCTTCTTCAACATATTGGTAAGATAGCGAAGTACTTCTGCCAAATCGGTTCCTTTACCTTCTGGCCGTGTATCTATCATTTCGCGTATAATCCTGAGGATGTGGTTTTTACCTTTTTTCGGAGGGACAAATTTCTCGATGCGATCTGTAAACAGGATAGCGCCTACTTTGTCATTGTTATTAATGGCTGAAAAGGCTAATACAGCAGCAATTTCAGCCATCAGCTCTTCTTTCATTTTAGGTTCCCCGTCTCTGTTTAATTGAGTTCCAAAGAAAGTAGATGGACTGATATCAATAAGCAGCATTACGGTGATCTCCCTTTCTTCCTCAAACACTTTTACATGGGGCTGTTTCATCCGGGCCGTAACATTCCAATCAATATTCCTTACGTCATCTCCATACTCATAGGCCCGAACTTCACTAAAAGACATTCCTCTTCCCTTAAAGGCAGAATGATAGCCCCCAGAAAAGATCTGATTGGACAAATCACGGGTCTTTAATTCAATCTTTCGGACCTTTTTTAGCAGCTCGGTGGTACGATCAGTCGTATTTTTTGACATAATGCTCCTCAATTCAGTTTGGCAAATATAATATTATTACTTTTGTAAAGTAAAAGGGGAACCACATTGCAATTGGGGGCAATTTCGCTTAAATGCTACAATTAATACGACTTCGATCACTTGTTCGTTTATTCTTGCTGCTTTTTCTCTGCTTTTCTTTGACGAAAAATGGTTATGGGCAATTACCGGCCCTTCCCGCACCTGCGGCTTTAGCAGATACGCTACAAGCTATCTGGCAGGAGGAAGTCAATGATTTCAACTCAGAAGGCGGTATAGTTGCAGTTTATTTACCGGGCAAATGGTATTGGGCAGGTGCCTCAGGCAACGCTTTAGTCAGCCCTACGACTCCAGCCGACACAAGTATGTCTTTTCGAGTCGGTAGTTTATCGAAATCCTTACTCGCAGTAAGTCTTTTAAAGTTACAGGAACAGGGGATTCTGGATTTGGATGACCTCATTACCCAATGGTTAAGTCCTGCTGATGCCGCTTTAATTCCCAATAGTGCACAAATAAGTATTCGTCAAGTGCTTAACCATAAAAGTGGGATTGGAAATTACACTTCCAGCAATGGCTTTATAACAACCCTTGCAATACAGGGACTTGGACACGTTTTCAGCCCTCAGGATCTTATTAGTCTAGGTACAGCCCAAGGTCCAAGTTTCCCTCCGGGTACTTCCTGGGGATATTCCAACACCAATTATGTGGTAGCCGCCTTACTCATAGAAGCAGCTAGCGGCATTCCCTATGAAACCTTTATTCAAAACAATATACTCACTCCCTTTGGACTGAATGAGAGTTATTTTCCAAGCACGGACACCCTTCCCGGTAGTTTCATGGGTTCTTTTTTCGACATCAATCAAAGTCCTCCAAAAGAAGAATTCACCTATGTAGATCCTAGCGGAACCTTTGGAGCAGGTCCTCTTGCCTCCAAGCTACCTGATATGATCAATTGGTTGGAAGTTTTGATGGAAGGGCAAGTATTGACGCCGGCTTCTCAAGCAGAGCTTCTGACTTTTGTAAATGCCAATTGGCCAAATATTGATTATGGGCTCGGGCTGGGAGAATATGATAATGGAATTTTTTCTGCGGTGGGGCATACCGGCGCCGTATTTAACAGCTCCAATATGCAATACGTAAGTGGAGCTGATTATTATGTTGTTTACAACCTCACAGATCAGGAATTTCCTCATTTCCCTTTTATTGATCGTTTATACGATCTTTTGAATCCTTATGTGCAGACCTGTGCCAGCTTTCAACCTGGAAATATAACCGGACCATCACAAAGAGGCCTCAATCTTGGTGATAACATCAGCTTACAAGCACCCGTTCAAACAGGAATCTCCTATGAATGGATGAAAGATGGAGTACACATTCCCGGAGCTAATACAAGTACCTACTTGGTAAGTCAGCCCGGAATATATCAAGTGCGGATGATTAGTGCTCAGGCCTGTGTGCAAATGAGTAATGAAGTAACTGTCCGGGATTGTAGTCCTTATCAGGTCCAGATAAATGCTGTTGGAAATACGGTTTCATATTGTTCAGGCGTAAATGTCCAGTTAAGTGCTGGCGGGATTACAGACAGCATCAATTGGCTGAATAGCAATGGAATACTCTTAGCAAATTCAAACAATTTCACCTTTACGGCCAATCAAAGTGGGCCTTTGTACCTCAACTCAACAGACAGCATCGGATGTCGTGCTTATGATACCTTAAATATCCAGATTCAAGCACAACCCCTTGCAGATTTAGGGCAGGATTTTGATGCTTGTCAAAATAGTCCTATCAACCTTTCAACAGGTACAGTTGGAGATCAGGTAAACTGGTACGATCTAGGAGGCAATCTTCTTTTAGGGGGGAATGCAAATTATTCCTTTAGCCTGAATAGCAGCCTAAGTATTAGTGCAGAAGTAAATAATGCTTGTGGAAGTGATCGTGATACCCTTTCCATAAATATGCTTTCTCTTCCTGTTTCTAATTTGGGCCAGGATCAAAGTGGATGTCCGGGAGAAAATTTTGTACTGACTAATGGAGCAAATGGAGATACGGTTGACTGGTTTGATAGTTCAGGCAATCTACTTCTGGCCAATAGCCCTGATTATTCCTTTAGTCTACAAAATACCTTTCGCCTTATTTCAGAAGTCAGAAATAGTTGTGGAAGCGATAGAGACAATATCACCTTTAGCTTATTATCAACTCCTTTTACTGATTTAGGAGCAGATATATCTGCTTGTGCAGGAACTTCTATAAATCTAAATACTGGTTCGGCTGGTGATTCAGTCAATTGGTTTAACCAAAATGGAGGTTTACTTCTTGCCAATAGTCAAAACTATTCTTTTAATCTCCAAAATACAGGATCCGTTGTATCTGAAGTCATCAATTCATGTGGAATGGCCAGAGATACCCTTAATCTCAGCTTACGTCAATTGCCTCAGATTGATTTAGGAAATGACCTAAGTGAATGTGTAAATAGCCCCCTTAATTTTCAACTCGGTACTCCCACGGATTCAGTAAACTGGTATACCATGAATGGCCAGCTTTTGCAGGCAAACAGCAATACTTATAGCCTTATTCTTAGCAATAGCGGGCACTTGATTGCTGAGGCTTTTAATGAGTGCGGCTCTAGTCGAGACACCATTTTCCTTACTGCTATCCCTCTACCACAGGTTGACTTAGGACCTGATTTTAGTGCTTGCGTTGGCACCAATCTTAATTTCTCAGCTGGAAGTCCTGGTAATTTGGTTAACTGGTTTGACATCAATGGTAGCCTCCTGCAGGCCAATAGTCCAAGCTATTCATTTACCCTAAATAATAATCTCAATTTGATTGCTGAGCAGATTGGAAATTGTGGAATCGCCAGAGACACCGTTAATATTTCGGCAAATACTATCGCCAGGGTAACTATCGGAACCGATCGACGGGTATGCGAAGGAGAAGAGATCCTGATAAGTGCAGGCAATACGCCTGAATCCATTGACTGGAAAGACCTTAATGGCAACCTTTTGGCTGAAGATACTTCCCAGATAAGCCTGATTATAAACTCGGATATAGGGATTGTTGCAGAATTGAGCTCAACTTGCGGAACGGATTTGGATACACTCCAAATAATAGCTGTCCCCCTACCCCAAGTAGATTTAGGGCCTGATACTGCCATAGTATCAGGTGAAAGAATCAGTTTTAATGCAGGTCAAAATGGAGATATTGTGAATTGGTATGATGGAAATGGAAATTTACTTCTGGGGAACAACACCAATTTCTTCATCAATCCTCTCGACCCAATTAGTATTATTGCCGAAGTAATAAATCCCGATGGTTGTACAGGCAGGGATACCATATTTATTGATATGGCAACTGGCATAAGCAGAGCAGCTGAGATTGGCTTAAGCGTTTCTCCCAATCCTACTGATCATCTCCTGAATTTATACTGGGAATCTATTCCTCTAATTGAATGGGAATGGGAAATAAGATCCTTAAGTGGGCGAATGTTGAAAAAAGGGAGTAGTAAGGAAATCGATGCTCGGATCAATCTTAAGAATTTGCCTGAAGGGACTTATTTGCTTAGGATACTTAGCGATCGAAAACAAGCCTATCAAATGATTCAGGTCCTCCACTAATATTCCCGAATTTATTCAATATGTGTACCTTTGGACCGCATTTGGATAATAATATCGCATGAGAAAACTGAAACTGGAAGAACTAGGAAGGCTAAGTACAAAAGCTTATAAAGAAATAGAGAAACATCCGATACATGTCCTCCTCGACAATATCAGGAGTATGCATAATGTTGGATCTGTGCTTCGCACTTCAGATGCTTTCAAAGTAGAAAAGGTACATTTATGCGGTATCACCCCCAGGCCTCCCCATAGAGAAATCAGAAAAACGGCCATAGGTGCGGAAGAAAGCGTCAACTGGGAATTTCATCCGGACGCACTTGAACTGGCCAAAAATCTGAAAGCAGAGGGTTACCAACTCCTTTCGCTGGAACAAACAGATGAAAGTCTGGACATTTCCAATTTTAAGACAGATTTACAAAAGGCTAAATATGTCCTCATTTTGGGGCATGAAGTAGAAGGGGTAAATCAGGAGTTGATTGATCTGTGTGATTTTGCCCTGGAAATCCCCCAATTTGGAACCAAACACAGCTTGAATGTTTCGGTGGCAGCTGGAATTGCTTTACATCAATTAGTTTGTGGGGGAAAATGATTAGCTATCTATGGGAATTCTGATTTGGAATTCGGTCCCTATTCCTTCTTCACTAACTACCTCAATATTTCCTTTGTGGTGCTCAATTATGCCATGGACAATAAACATCCCCAAACCTGTTCCTTCGCCTACATCTTTGGTAGTATAAAATGGTTCAAAGATCCGCTTTTGAACCTCTTCTGACATGCCCTTTCCATTATCAGAGATTTTTACGATTACCTCCTCCCCTTCCCGATGGGTTTTAATCTGAATTTTACCTTTCCCATCCAAAGCATGAATCCCATTACTCAGTATATTCATAAAGACCTGATTCAATTTTCCCGGCTGACAACAAACCATGGGGATCTCTCCATATTCCTTTTCCAATTCAATTTCTCTTCCCATCTGAACTTTAAGAATGCGCAGAGTAGATTCGATTCCTTCGTGTATATCAGCTCTCTTAAAGACGTCCTCGTCCAATCGAGAAAAATTTCTCAAGCCTTTGACAATTTCCTGCGTACGCTCTGCCCCATATTGGATTCCCTCCACTAATCCTATCATTTCCTTGAAGAGAAAAGAGGCATCCGATTCCTCAATAATTCCCTGGATCTTTTTCGCCAAGACCTCATCACCATTTTCAATCGAAATCTTCTCAATTTTCTCCAACATGATTTTAATATCTTTTAAATCCAGCCAAAGAGAATCGATATTTGAGGAAACGAAATTGATGGGATTATTGATCTCGTGAGCGATACCAGCTGTAAGTTGACCCAGAGATGCCATTTTTTCCTGTTCCACCAATTTCGACTGGGTTAGCTTTTGTTTTACCAGCGCTTCTTCCAATGCATTGGTCTTCACCAGTAATTCAGCGGTCCGTTTTTCCACTGCCTCCTCAAGCATCTTATTTTGTTCTTCCAGCAAACGCTTTTGGTCTTCTTTCCGCTTATTGAGCTGTTTCTCTATACGTTTTTGACGAAAGCTTAAGGCAGCAGTGAAAATGATTTTTTCTATAAAAAGGCCCACTATCAAATAGGAATCTGCATAACCAGAAGGAGTATCGCTAAACATGATATTGATGAGAGTTGGACTGCTGGAAAGAATAATAGCGGCAAAACCTGTAATCACAAATATGGCCCTTCTATCTCCCGTTTTTTTCAAGAAGAAGAGAAAGACAATTACTGAAAGGAAAAAGAGGCCTACATAAGCAGCCAGAAAATCATCATGGACCAAAATATCCATTTGGGTTGAATGAAGGACATATATCCCCAAAATTGTGGCTCCCAGACCCAAATAAATCAGGCCTTTCATGATTTTATCCCAAAGTGGCAGGAGTCTATCCAAATCCAGATAAGAACGGATAAAGAGGAAGTAAACTACGATCAGGATGTACCAGCGAACTTCAAAATATATTCTATACTCAGGATGCTTAGGAAAAAGTAAGGGTTCCATCCATTCCCACAAAACTCCTACATAATTGGGGATATAAAGCGTATCTGCCCCTGCCGTCAAGCCTTCAACAAAAAGGAGGGTTAGTAAATAAAGGAGATAATAGAAATGAGAAGCATGCCCCAAATAGATATTCAGGATGATGACCATGATGATCATCAGTATCACCCCTCCGATTATAAAGGTCGAAAACATCCGAACTATGGTGACATTGCTTTCGAATACTTCCGGCTTACTCAATTCCATTTCCAAAAAGGGAAAGCGGCTCTCATGGATATCATAGACTTTGGCTAGAAGTTTCAGATTCCCCTTTTCAGGCAGGCCGATTTTTTGAACTGCCGGAGACATATTGGAAGGAGAAATATAGGAGCGCTCTCTATAGGGAACATGAGCTCCCTGAAGATAGTATTCCCAAATACTATCTTTTCCTATGTGGATCTCAATTCTAGTATTGTAGGGGTGAAATATCAAGAACCAGTCCCGTGCTTCCTCCCTGAGTTCTGAAATCTCCAGTTCAATTGCCACCCAAACTGCTTTTGTCGGCTTTTCCGTCCTTATCTGATCGAGTGGTAAAAAGGAGGAACTATTCAATGCTTCCTCAAAGGAAATTTGATCTGAGGGATCAGGCAATACATAAAGGAAATCTTCCAGTGAGTATTTATCCTTTCCTGCTTGTAAGGTGTTAAGCGGAACTGCATTCTGTCCTAAACTTTTTCCCAGAGAAAGTAGGAAGAAGAGGAATAAAAAAAGGGCATGCCTGTTTGTGGGGTGCATGAATTTTTTATCGGTCAAACAAAATAGAAAATTTATCCCAATACCTATTAAGATAATAGCTTGCCTAGCAGCATTGTCAGGAGAAATTTGTTTCTGTAAATGAGAAACAGCAGGGAAGATTTAGATAAACGTGAAGGGGATCATTTCGTTTCACGGAAATCCTACAAATTGAGGTTGAAATTCAGGACCTCCTCTATGAACTCTCTGATACAGCCCTTTCCCCCACTTTTTTTTAGGACAACATCAGCAGCTTGCTTTACTTCTGAGACCGCATTGGAAGGACAAGCAGAAACTCCGGCTTTTTTGATCATTTCCAGATCATTGAGGTCATCACCCATATAGGCGAGGTGTTTATAGGCAAGACGCAACTCATCCAGCCATTCATCTACTACCTCTCGCTTGGGCCTTGTCCCACAATACACATGAGAGACACCCAGTTTTTCAGCTCGATTATAAACGATGTTTTCAGTACTTCCAGAGCTGATAAGTCCGAAACGCATGCCATGTCGGGTGATCATGCGGTGAATGGCCATACCATCCTGGCTATTGAATTGTTTAAATTGATCACCATTTTCGCTGTAGAACATCCCTCCATCCGTCATAGTTCCATCCACATCCAGCAAAATGAGCTTGATGTGTTTGGCCTGAATCTTTGCATGCTGTAATTCAAGGTTTCTAATCAGCAGATGATCGATAGGAATTCCCAGGGTTTCAGCTATCCGAATCAGGCTATCATAGTCGGCTTCTTCTTTGCCTTTTTCAAATTTGGCAAGGGTATCCTCCCAAATATCCAGCAACTCGGCGAATGCATGGGGACTCAAACCCCTTTGGTCCCGTAAAAAGCGTAGATTCTTCCCGAAATACGACACAGATAAAATTATATTAGGTCCCTTCTGCGAAAATTCAGTCGCCAATTTACATTTTTTATTCGGGGAAGCTCAAAAGATTAAACGGCAAAAATTTCACAAAATCAAAAATCCCCCGCACCTTTTGGATGTGGGGGATTGGGTGTAGTGATGCAATATGCAATTCACCCTAATTATTCAAATAACATGCCATAAGCTTGTCAATCCTGCTGATTTTCATGCGAATTCCTAACAAGGTTGTATCTTCGTTCGAAAATCAGCAAATCATTTATGAAAAGATACTTTTGCTTCTTAAGCATCCTCTCACTTAGCTTTTTTTACCTGCCTGCTCAGGTCAATACCCGGGATGATAAAATCAGCCTGGAAGAAATTTGGCTCACTCCCTTTTACTTCCCCCAATTCGCTCCGGAATTTCGCTGGATGAATGATGATTCATATTACAGCGTGTTGGAGAACCAAAAGGTTTTGAAATATTCTATCGAGGATGCAGGAAAAGTTGGGACGATTTTAGAGATTGATGAGATACTACCGGCAGAAGCAACTAATGTTGAATCCTATGATTTCAGCTCAGATGAAAAGCGTATGTTACTCTATGCTTCCTCAGAACAAATATATAGAAGGTCAAGTAAGGAGGTGGTATATGTAGTGAAGCTGGATCCGGGAGAAATCCGTAAACTGCATGGTGGAGCAAAGATCAGTAATGCCGAATTTTCTCCTGATGGTTCTAAAGTAGCCTACGTCTTTGAAAACAATCTTTTTTACTATGACTGGAATTCCGATAAGACCATTCAGGTAACAGATGATGGAGAAATCAATGCAGTTATTAATGGGGCCACCGATTGGGTATATGAGGAGGAATTTGCCTTTACACGAGCTTTTAGCTGGTCCCCGGACAATCAACACCTGGCTTTTATTCGTTTTGATGAGAGAGACGTTCCGCAGTGGACCATGACCATGTATGGAGATTTATATCCAGAGCTAGATCAATTTAAATATCCAAAAGCTGGTGAAAAGAACTCTCAGATTAGCGTTCATATTTTTGAACTGAAAAGTGGCGAGACCCAAATGGCGGATTTAGGAGCTGAAAAGGATATCTACATCGCTCGTATGACCTGGGCCACTAACACTCGATTGGCCATGATGCACCTCAATCGTCTGCAAAATCAATTGACCCTTCTCCAATATGATACGCAAGACAAGAAAACCCATAAAGTATTGACAGAAGTAAGTGATACTTATGTACGAGAAGCTACCGACGATAAATGGCATTTTCTTCCTGATGATAAAGGCTTTCTTTGGCTGAGTGAAATAGATGGCTATCAGCATATTTATCACAAAGCACCAAATGGATCGGAGATCGCACAATTGACCAAAGGCGAATTTGAGGTAGAGGAAATTTTGGGGGTCGATGAAGAAAATGAACTCATTTACTTCCTTTCTACTGAAGTCAGTCCCTTCGAAAGACATTTGTATAGTATCAATTTTAAGGGGAAAAAGAAGAAAAAGCTTACAGATACTGCAGGAAAGCATAGCATAACAGTTAGCAGCGCCCTTAATTATTTTGTGGATTCTTATAGTACACAGACAAAACCAGGTGTTACACGTTTAGTCAACAATAAAGGAGAAAGTCTGAAAACCCTGGTAGACAATGCTACTTTAGAACAGCGGCTAAGCAAACTGGACATCAAGGCTCCCGAATTCTTTTCTTTCACCACTTCTGAAGAGGTTGAGTTAAATGGCTGGATGATCAAGCCTACTTCTTTTGATCCAGCGAAAAAATATCCGGTCCTGATGTTTGTCTACGGAGGTCCTCGGTCTCAGGAAGTTTTAAATGAATGGGGAAGCTTCAATTACCTCTGGTACCAAATGCTTGCTCAACAAGGCTATATCATCGCCTGTGTGGATGGAAGAGGAACGGGTGCAAGAGGAAGAGATTTTGCAACGGTTACCTATGGAGAATTGGGGAAATATGAGACCATAGATCAGATAGAAGCCGCAACATATCTGGGAAATCAATCCTATGTAGATGCTAACAGAATCGGGATTTGGGGATGGAGTTACGGGGGGTACATGACTGCTCTTTGTATGACGAAAGGAAATGGGATATTCAAAGCTGGTATCTCTGTGGCACCTGTAACAAACTGGAGATTTTACGATACCATTTATACAGAAAGATACCTAAAGACTCCTCAGTTAAATCCCTCTGGTTACGACCAGAATTCTCCTATAAATTTTGCCAATCAGCTACAAGGTAAACTCTTGCTGGTACACGGTACAGGAGATGATAATGTACACGTCCAAAATTCTATGGAAATGATCAATGCCCTGGTAGCTTCCAATAAACAATTTGATCTATTCTTTTATCCTAATCGAAATCATGGAATTTATGGAGGGTACACGCGTTATCACTTGTATAAAAAGATGACGGACTTTGTTTTAGAGAACCTTTAGGCCTCTCATTCGCAAAGTCGGAAAAGAAATAAATGCACAATCAGGAATTCTGGGGTATTCCTAAAAGCTTTGTGCCTTTATTTCTTTTTCTTTTTCACCCAAAAGACTTTCTTTGACGAAAGATAATTTGGGGTGAAGGGGATCGTTATACACACATTAAGTAAAAGCCCCTTAATTTATTGAACAGAACCACTACAAAGCTCAAATATGAATGCTTTTCTCTCTGCTTGTTCTCGTCGTTCCCGTCTAATCCTGCTACTAATCTTTGCTTTATGGAGCAGTATGCAAGAGAGCAAGGCTTCCCATCTTATGGGGGCAGACCTTACCTATACCTGCTTGGGAGGTAATCAATATGAAATAAATCTTACCATTTACCGGGATTGTAAAGGGATTGCACTGGCTTTGCCCAGTTATCCGATAGAAATCAGTTCGGCAAGTTGCGGGATCGATACAAGCATCATCGTAACCCAGGTATCCCAGACTGATATATCTCCACTTTGTCCGTTATTGGCCGCAAGTGGACCGTGTGCATCAGCCAATCCAGCCGGTTCTCCTTTTGTAGGTGTCGAACAATACAACTATACAGCGACCTTTGTATTCCCTCAAAACTGTAGTGATTGGGTTTTGAGTTGGGAAGAGTGTTGCAGAAATGGAGCCATTACCAATTCTCCCATCATACCTATAGCCGGAGGAACTGAGACCTACATAGAATCAACCATGGATAACCTGACCGTGAGTTGCAATAGCTCTCCCACCTTTACCAATGCACCTGTTCCATTCATTTGTGTTGGAGAACCATTTCTGTATAATAATGGGGCGCTGGATCCAAATGGCGATTCTTTAGTATATGAATTGATCGATCCATTGGAAATAGATTTAGGAACCGGAAACCCTGTTCCCGTTCCCTATAATGCTCCTTTTAGCGCAAATTATCCACTGACCACAGCTCCAGCCAATCAGTTTGGCTTTGATCCGCTTACAGGTCAAATGGACTTTACTCCAAATGCCGTTGAGCAATCTATAGTCGCAATTCGTGTCAATCAATACAGAAATGGAAGATTGATAGGGTCTGTTACAAGAGACCTTCAGATTGTAGTTCTCAATGCTTGTGCGAATAATGCACCAGATATTGCAGCGCCGATCAACATTGGAGGAGGCACCTTAAATGGGAATACCTTTACAGTTTGTGCTGGCAATACCCTGACCTTTGATATAGTTTCCACTGATGCAGACGCTGGGAGCAACCTTACTGTATCAGATAATTTACTCTTTTCCATTCCAGCCGCAGGTATAGTCAACACAGGTAATAATCCCACGACTTCCTCTTTTACCTGGAACACAACGCTTGCAGATGTAGGTATTCACTCCTTTACCCTAACAGTCGCCGATGATGCTTGTCCCTATAATGGAAGACAAACTGTTGGATTTGAAATTTTTGTTCAGGATCAGGTATCAATTGTGGCCAGTCAAACGGCTATATGTCCTGGACCCGCAACTACCGTACAGTTAAGCGCAGTAGTTCCCGGTTCACCGGGAAATGGCACTTATACCTGGACACCTGCAGCCAACCTTTCAGATCCGACAATTGCCTCCCCTGTTGCAAATCTTAATACAGGAGAGACATATACTGTAAATTATGCCGAAGGAGTTTGTGCTTCCTCAGCTAGCATTACGATTGAAAACTATGGAGATCTTGAAGCAACCCCTAGTGATCCTGTACTCTGTAATGGTGGCAATGTCCAGATAAATACGACTTTCAATTTCAATATTCCTCCTCCTCCCGGAGCCTGTGGTCCAGCAACTAATACCTGTGCAGGACCATCAGCTACCGTTCAGCTGGGCAATGGAACTTCTTCAACCGGAACCACTGCCAATGGAGGTGGAGCAGGAAGTCCTTTTCTGGGGAATTACCAGGATGGACGGACCCAGGTTCTTTATCCTGCTGCGGAATTGCTTGCAGCGGGTGTGAGTCCGGGAATTATAACAGAAATTGCGATTGACGTAAGTACCAAATTTAGTACACAAGCCTACAACGCCTTCAACATAAGTATGGGGTGTACAGGAAATGATGAGCTAAGCGGATTCCTTGGAGGATTAACTCAGGTGTTCACAGGCAATGTAGCCACAGTAGCAGGGCCGAACGTCTTTACACTAATTACTCCTTATGAATGGGATGGAGTTTCCAATTTGGTGTTTGAATTTTGTTTTGACAATGCCACGGCTAGTGGATTTGATCATGTCAATTATACTAATACAGCTTACAATTCCGTCATCTTTGGATTTGATAATGGTGGAACTGCAGGATGTAATATTGCTACAGGCTTTATCTCTACCCAGCGTCCAAATATAAGTATTGCAAGTTGTGAAATCTTTGTTCCTATAAATTATGTCTGGACTCCTGGTTTAGGATTAAACGATGCCAGTATACCTAATCCAATTGCAAGCCCAACAACCAGCACACAGTATATTGTGAGCGTAAATACTCCGGCATGTAATTTCACGGATACTGTGAATGTTACTATTGACAATGCTCCTACAATCAATCCTTTCGCCGACCTTACAGTTTGTTCGGAGGACTCAGTTCAGATCACAACCAGTGGAACCAATCTTGCAAACGCAACCTTTACCTGGACACCTGCAGCAGGACTTAGTGATCCAACAGCTCAGAATCCGATAGCTTCTCCGACTGGGCCTACGCTTTATACCCTTACAGCTGTAAACGGTTGTGGGTCAGAAACAGCGACCATTAATATAAATGTGAATCCCAAGCCGGATGTCACCCTGGCTCCAACTAATTTACTTTGTACCGGAGATAATAGCGGAAGCATAGCTGCAACGGTAACTGGCGGAACACCGACTTATACCTATACCTGGAATCCTTCTGTAGGGGTTGGGGCTACTGTTAGTAACCTAGTCGCAGGCGCTTATACGCTGATTGTTACCGATGGCAACCTGTGTGCAGATACCGCCACAGCCAGCCTTTCGGAACCGCCTGCGGTAACCCTCACCTTAGCGGGAACTACTGACCCAACCTGTAATGGAGATGCTGACGGAACGATTGATGTCCTGGCAGGCGGAGGAACTCCCGGATACACTTATACTTTGAGTGGATCTTCAAGTGCTGGAAATCCGGTATCAATTACACAGGCAAACCCCAATTTTACAGGAGTGCCAGCTGGAACTTATGTAGCTACTGTCGAAGATATCAATGGATGTACGTTCAATATTGGGGTTGGCCTCAATGATCCCTTGCCTGTAAGCGCTCAGATATTGAGTCAAAACGATTCTGACTGTCTTACCAATACCGGTGCTTTTGCTGTTTCAGGAGAAGGAGGAACTTCTCCCTATGAATTCTCTATTGATGGGGCAAATTTCAACTTAACGGGTTCATTTACCAATCTCGGACCAGGTTTATACACCCTGACTATCCGTGATGTAAATGGATGTATAGGTACACTTGATGTTCCGATTGGAGCTATTGGTGCACCTACTGGGACCCTCGCTACCCAGGTGGATGTAAGTTGTCCGGGAGGAAATGACGGTTCCTTTTTGGTAACGGGGGCAGGAGGTACTCCTCCTCTAGAGTTTTCTATTGATGGTACCAATTTCTTCCCGAGTGGAAGTTTCAATAACCTAAGCGCAGGAACCTACAATGTTGAAGTTCGCGATGCTAATGGATGTCCTTCCTTTGTGAATGTTGACCTGATGGAACCTGATCCACTTCAGCTAATTCCGGTTCAGGTACTAGACGCTTCCTGCCCGGGATTGAATGATGCTTCTTTTATCGTGACAGGATTAGGGGGAACTCAACCTTATGAGTATTCACTCAATGGACAAGCCTTTTCAACTAATGGCAGCTTCAATAACCTGGCTGCAGGAACTTATACTGTATTGATCAGGGATGTAAATCTCTGTGTTACGACAGATTCTGTAACTCTAGGAGAGCCACCCGCAATCGTTGGTACAGTTACCTCTCTTACGGATGTAGATTGTAGTGGTAGTAATACAGGATCATTTAGCATTATAGGATCGGGTGGAGTAATCCCTTATGAATATTCTTTAGATGGACTGAATTACCAAAATACAGGTGATTTCCTAAATCTTTTTGCAGCTACTTATAATGTATTTATTCGAGATGCAAATGGATGTGTAAGCCAAACTCCAGTTACTATAAATGAGCCCCCAGCTTTGACGGGAAATATTGTCAATCAGGTCAATGTTGATTGTGCTGGAAATACAAATGGATCCATCAATATAGAGGGCCAGGGAGGAACTCCCGGATATACCTACTCCATAGATGGGGTAACATTCGGTACCAATGGTATATTTTCGAATCTTGCTGCAGGACCTTATACGATCACAGTCAGAGACCTGATTGGTTGTACTGTAGATGTTCAATTTGGTATTACAGAGCCCGCGCCATTAGCACTTAGTAGCTCTTCTCAAACTGATTTGGCATGTAATGGTGATAATAGCGGAGCCGTTGATCTCCAAGCAACAGGAGGCACTGCACCTTATCAATATGCCTTGAATGCAGGCCCGTTAGGTAACAATCCAAACTTTACCGGATTAGCAGCAGGCAACTATGTAGCTACCGTTCAGGATGCGAATAATTGTACTGCTACCTTTAACTTCACGCTTTCGGAGCCGGCTCCTTTAGCCATTTCCATCAATACTGTGACAGATGTACAATGTGCAGGAGGAGCAGATGGAAGTCTGGATATCAGTGCTTCTGCGGGAACCGCTCCCTATGAATATTCAGTAGATGGAGTAAATTTCTTCAATTCAGGTTCCTTTACGAATCTGGCAGCTAATACCTATACAATTACCGTCAGAGATGCTAATGGATGTTCAAATACTGCTTCGGCTACCATCAATGAACCTGCAGCTATTCAAATTACTGCAAGTGTAACTGCGGATGTTAGCTGTAATGGAGGAAACGATGGAGCGGTAAATGCACTGGCAATTGGAGGAACAGGTGCATTAACATACACCTGGAACCCAGGAGGCTCAGTAGGTGCCACCTATACGAATCTAACTGCAGGCCCTTATAACGTTTCCGTAAGTGATATCAATGGCTGTACGGAGACAGCTACAGTAAATGTTCAGGAGCCAGCTCCTATACAAAATACCATTACCATTACCCAAGGTATTTCCTGCTTTGGATTGGCGGATGCTGCTGCCGACATTACTTCTACAGGTGGCAATGGAGGATTTACCTATACCTGGCAGTCTGGTACTCAGGTAGGTACTGCTGTTACTGACCTCCCAGCGGGAACTCACCTTGTAACGATTACAGATGCGTTAGGATGTACTAATCTAGACAGTGTTGAAATCATTCCTCCATCTGAAATAGTAACGACCGTAGTAGGAACTGACATAAGCTGTTTCGGATTGACTGATGGGGATGTAACAGCCTTTCCTGGAGGTGGTACGGGTACCTATACCTACGTTTGGAACAATTCTCCTGCTCTGAATACGGCTATGCTTACTGGTCTTACAGCAGGTTTCTATGAAGTAATTGTAACTGATGGAAATAACTGTATGGATACAGCCAGTATTACACTCATAGAACCTACACAGATCGTTCTTACAGGTACAGGTCAAAACGAAACTTGTACCGATGCTAATGGAGAAGTCTCCGTAACGGCGACAGGAGGAGCCGGAGGATATACCTATTTGTGGAATTCTACTCCAACTCAAACTGCAGCCACTGCTACAAATTTAGCTGCAGGAACCTATCGTGTTGTAGTCAGTGATCAGAATGGATGCCAGGATTCTACGGATGTAAGCATCATTGATGAAGCTGCTCCAACTATCAATATCCTTCAAAGTCAGGATATCTCCTGTAATGGGTTGACAGATGGCTCTATAGAAATCGAAGCAGTAGGAGGAACTGGGACCTATACTTACGCTTGGACTCCCGGAGGCCAGACCACTCCTTTGATAACTGGCCTTTCTGCGGGAAGCTATACAGTTACAGTCGATGATGGTCAATGTACTACAACTGAAACCATAAACTTAATAGAACCAGGACCTATAACCGCCCAGATCAATAATGTGGTCAACCCGGCTTGTTTCGGACAGGCAAATGGTACCGCTAATGTTATCGTAAACGGAGGTACAGCTCCTTACACCTACCAATGGAATACTACTCCTATCCAAAATAGTCCAATTGCTACAGGCCTTGCAGATGGAACCTATATTGTAACAGTAACAGATAACCGAGGTTGTACTGCTACAGATGATGTTACCCTGGTTGAGCCGGCTCTACTGGAAGTTGTTGTAACAGGCACTAACGTTCTTTGTTTTGGAGAAAATACAGGCCAGGCGCTAGCTAGCGTTACAGGCGGTAATGTGCCCTATACGTATAACTGGTCTAATGGAGCGTCGGATTCTATAGCCGCTAATCTTGTAGCCGGGAATTATAGCGTAGATATCGTTGACAGCAAGGGTTGTACAACAGCTGGCGATATTGTCATTGCCGAACCTGCCGAGTTTGTTTCAACAGTAGTAGGTACAGATGTTACCTGTTTCGGAGGCTCAAATGGTGCAGCAGAAGTGCAAGCAACGGGAGAGACTTTCCCCTATAGCTATCGCTGGTCAACAGGAGATACCACGGCCATAATTACTAATCTGTTTTCAGATCGCTACACCGTTACAGTTACAGATGGCAATGGATGTAGCAATAGCCATGAAGTATTTATTTTCCAGGGAGATCAGATTTCAATTGAAAAAGTTAATGAAATTGCTGCCTTCTGTGATTTGGACAATGGACAAGCCACAGTCTTGGCAAGTGGGGGTGTAGGAGGATTTACTTATAGCTGGAATACAAGTCCAGCACAAACAGGTGCTACAGTGGACGGTATATTTGGAACTGGTCTTGGTGGTCCCTATCAGGTAATAGCTACAGATGCTAATGGCTGTCAGGATTCACTGGAAGTGAGCATTAGCAATATTCCACCACCAACTGCAGCTTTCAATATCGGAAGAGACCCAGCAGATCCAATATTACTAAGCCAGGCCAATCTTCTATTCATCAATGAATCACAAGGAGCGGTTGCCTATCAATGGGACTTTGGAGTGCTCGGTGCACTTTCCAATGAAGAAAATCCTACTTTTGAATATGATCAGACAGGTGTATTTACTGTTGTCCTGACAGCTTTCGACCAAAATTTTAGCTGTCCTGATACTGCAAGCCTTACTTTCGAAATTGTACCCGATGGAAAAGTATGGACCCCTTCTGCTTTCTCCCCAAACAATGATGGAAAGAATGATATTTTTTATGTGGTAGGAGAAGGAATTGTGAATATCGAAGTCTTGATTTTTGATCGTTGGGGAAGGTTGATTACTACCCTAAATAGCCTTGCAGATGGTTGGAATGGATTTGATGATCAGGGAAATCGTGTGCAGGAAGGCGTTTATGTTTATGCTATCAAAGCCGAATTGAATACAGGGAAACGATTTGAAAAAGGAGGAACGATTACCCTGGTTCGATAATGGGTAGTTACGAAGATATCGTATCTTTTTGAGAACAGTGAAGATTAAAGATCAAGTTCAACCTCTATATTGGTATGCACTTGCGATTGAACTTTGAACTTGAACTTTTCCAAAAACAAAAAAAAGGGAAGTCTGATTGATCAGGCTTCCCTTTCACTTACACACACATGAACATCATTATTCTTCCTTCACGATCAGTTTATACTGAGGGGTCGGATTAAGGGGACAAAAGTATACATAGGTCCCGGGCGTAAGGGTAACGAGGTTTGAAGTCGCAGAAGCACCTTTCTTCACGGTTTCCTTCAAATAAGCTTCTTTTATGTGACTGGCTTGATCCGTTTTGCCTTCAGGCGCTACTACCAGACCTACTTCATGATCGATCCCATTGTTGGAAACCTCGAACACATACTCACCGGGACTAACTGTCAATTCTTTTACGGTAAACTCTCCTTTTGTCTGCTCCAGGCTGATTACTTTGGCGTCCTGTGCAAGACTCAAACTAAAGGAGAAAGCGACCACTATTAAGCTAATTATTATCTTTTTCATAATTCTCTTTTTTGTTTTGTTGTTAAAGGGATTAAAGTTCTTCCGCTATCGGGAAATCAATTTCGAAACCTGTCAGATTGTGGATGTAGTTGCTGATGATCTTATCTCCTACCAATACCACTACATCAATCAGAGATTCTTCAGAATAACCAGCTGCAAAGAAGGCATGCTTATCTGCATCAGAAGCTTTTCCTCTGTTTGTTACTACAGAAGCTGTAAACTTCACCAGTGCATCAAATTTTTCGTTGAAAGAAGCTGCCCCCCCACGAATCTCAAGAATTTGCTCATCAGTAAAGCCATTCATTTTTCCAAGGGCAGTGTGAGCAGATTGGCAATAGCGGCATCCATTGATTTGACTGGTAACAAGGTTTACAATTTCCTTTTCCTTATTTGAGAGAGACGTTTTACGATTTTGAAGTGTCAAATAATCTCCGAGAGCACTAGGACTTTTAGCATAGTATGCATAAAGATTGGGTACGAAACCAATGCCTTTTTTAAGCTGGTCGAAGATTGCCTGATTCGCTTCAGAAACTTCCTCTCTTGTAGGGACGTTGAAAACTGTTTTTGTTCCTAAATCTGCCATTGTACTGTTGTTGTTAAGTGATTAATTAAAAGAACAATACAAAGATGGCTGATGAAAAAGGCCTTTAGTTAGGCGATCTTTCCCAAAGAGTTATCAATTTTTCCCGAAGACTGGAATTCTCGGTATTTTTTAGGTGAAGATTTGGTACGAGCTTTAAAAAAACGGCTGAATGACTGTAAATCATCATAGCCAAGCTCATAGGCAATTTCTTTAACCGGCGTATCGGTATAACTCAACATACGCTTGGCTTCCAACAGGATACGCTCATGGATGATTTGAAGAGGAGTCTTCTGATTGTATTGGGCAAAGAGGTTGGAAAGGGTTTTAGGAGATTTAAACAGAAGCTCAGCATAATCTGCAACTGCATGGTATTTCCGGAAGTGACTTTCGACCAAATAGTTAAATTCCCTGACAATGTCCATCTTTTTCGTCTCCATACCCTCTACTTTTTGCTGCTCCTTAAATAGACGTGTGCAAAGAATGATCAATCGTTTGAGCAACATCTGAAGCATTTCATATTGTAGGTGGTCCACAGATTTCATCTCCATTTCGAAGACTTCCCAAAGCAATTCAAATTGTTTCTTGCTTTCCCCATCTAATTTTACTCTTGGTACTTGAGAAGCGCCGAAAAATAAAATCCCCTTGCAACTTACTTCTGAATCATGATCCTTGATACAATAGAAAGGACGATTGAAGCGCACCAATTTCGCTTTCCCGATTTGATCCACTTTTACATGATGAAATTCGGTCAAAAAGATCATTTCACCTTCTTCTAAAGGAAATTTCTGTCCATCAATGCTTAAGATTGATTTTCCTTCAAGGTTCCAAACGATGCTCAGCCCATTTTCAATCCGCTCTTTCAGGATAAAGCAATTATCAGAGCTGATTTCCTCTATGATAAGATATTCCTGATTTCTTCCCTTAAATTCCATGTATGTTAATCTAGTTGCAAGTATACTTCTTTTCCTTTTCTCATTTGTCTGGTAAGATGCAAAAGAACATTTTAGTAAACTTTACATTAACTTTCTTATAGGGTTCTTTTCTTCTTTTCCTTAGATGAAAAGAAGCAAAAATCAAGCTGCTGCAAATCCAAGGCGCTGTCCGGCCCCCGCACCCGATGCAGCAGCTGAGCCCCGTCGCGCAGGAGGGGTAAAACGTGTTGGTGTGTTAGCGTGTTAGGGTGTTGGAGTTAATTATTTATCAGATTTACTTTTCAGTGCAATCGCCGTAGCTGCTGATTGATATCAGCAGAAATAGGTTACCGAATCTACCCCTCCTACCCCCGCGCGGTGGCCCAGCAGAGCCCATCGGGAGCTGGGGCGGCAGCTGCGGCTGGCTTTGGGCTCTGCGATTTTGGCTCCACCTTTTCGAAAAAGGTGGAAAAAGAATTAAACCTACTTCTCTCACAAGCCTAAAAAGCAAAGCTAATGACCAACCCACACCATTTGACAAAGAATGATAAACCTGTGTTAGTCTGAAAGCTAGCCACCATTTAATTTATAGGCGATTTTCCCTTTCCGAACAAGGGTCTATAGAATCAAGTGCATTAAGATTTAAAGCTATGAGATCAATATTCCTAACAGGGATAGTGATGCTGATGGGTATATTACAACCTGTTCATGCACAATTCCCTGAAGCCATACAAGTTGATGGCTGGATCATGCTAAAAGACGGTGATTCAGAAAAAGGCCTGAGTGGGGTTGAACTATGGGTACGCCATGAGAAAGCGGCCCCAAGTAAAAAAGTAACTGATGCCAGGGGATACTTTAGCTTCAAGACTCCCAAAAATCAAAGTAGCATACGTATTGACATTCCCCCAGACGAATTTGCCTTTCTCGATCCCCGAGATGGCAATATCATCCTGAATAACCCCAATATCTCTCTGGAGGTTAAAATCACAGTCGTAAGCAAAGAGAAGGATGAAAACCTATACCAGGAGATCAAAAACCTGACCCGAAAGGTAAATGGGTTGGAAATGGATAAAAAACGTTTAAACAGCATGTATAATGCCCTACGGGATTCTTTAATGGAAATGCGCCAGCAACGCACCCGCTTAGCTCAGAAGGTTCAGAATTTGGAAGTAAGATTAGGGAGAGCCAGAGACAGAAACGAAAATCAGCAAAAAGTACTGGAAGATTTGAGAATTCGCCTGGTGGAAAAAGAGCGGGAAAATGAAAGCCTACGACAAGCCCTTTTTGTAGCACTGGAGGAAAAGTACCTACGTCAGCAAGATATTTATAACCAAATAAGTGAAGATTTACAGGAATATCTGGTGCGAATCAAGGATATCAGGGACCAGAATAAATACCTGCAGGATTATTATAAATCCAACAATTACAATCCTTACAAAAGAGCTGCAATTGCCTATAATAATAGCTTCGAAAAGATAAAAAAGAATCATAAAGGCCTCCTGGAAGGTGTCAATAGATACTGGGAGAATCCAGCTTTATATCAAAGGCTCGCACAACTATATGAATTTTTGCTCATCAGCCTACATGAAGAGAAGCTTGTACCCTCCTTCAACGAACTAAATCGAGAGATAAGCCAAAAAAGGATTAAGAAGATCAAACAAATGGGGCAAAGCTTAGAATCCACCCTAAATCCTGATATCAATGACCTTGAAAAAATGATTGCTAACGTCCTGGATGCCCTTTAGCATTCGGGTTATTCTAAACCCTTTAACACGAATCCTATGTTAAGAAACTTGCTGCTATATATTAGCCTGTTTACAATTTTATTGCTAAGCTCCTGCAATCCTAAATGCGATACCTCATTGGGAGTTACTGCACAATTATCCATAACCGAAGCTATTGCGGGGATGGAAATCATGATACAGACCCAGCCTGCAGATTTGCTAAGGAATGAGATCATTTATGCTGTAGAACCCAATACAGGAGCTGAAGTACGCGTTCAGAAGCGTTTTGTCAGAGACAGAGGGGTAATAGTAAAAATGCCTGAGAATATGACAGGAGATGTAGAACTGCTGGTAGAAGATCCGGATTGCGGTGGCTTGATTCCCATCGCAAATCTCGGTTCGCGAAGTGCGGATTACTTCTCAGACAATCCCAATTTTGTAACCCCGATTTTACCAGAGATTGTAATTCCTTCTCTGCCTGTAATTGATCCTATTGATATTACAAATGCCTGGATTTCTCCTCAGGATCGATCCTATTGCCTGTGGTTTGGAGATTTTCAGAAGCATTTCCTGTCAAATCCGGATGGAAGTCCCATTGATGAGGACCCTAGTACACCAAAAATTGATACGACCTTCTTTGACTCCAAGTTTTTGGATGAAAAGAGTTTTGAGTTTGCCATTGGAGCTTGTACAGAAAATCAGGATGAAAGCTTATTTCATAATAACCCTGTTTCGGGTGTAGTCGATTTTGAGAATAACTACATTCAAATTTTTATAGATAGAACGGGCAATCCCAGAGTAGGGACAGTCGAAGAATATATTGGTTCATTTGTTGATCCAAGTGAAGTCCTCAATTCGGGCTTTATGGTAGGGGGTGCGTGTATTGAGAACCCAAATCTAAATCAAAGGCAAAATCTTATGGTGCTAACCTCTCAATTAACTGGTCATCAACTTTTGCTGTTTAAAGCAGTCCAGGAAGGAGATTAAAGAATTAGAGAATCCCAAGGTTTTAACAATTGCTGCCCTCGGTTCTTCCGGGGGCTTTTTTTTTGGCAGAAACTTAAATAGCATTGCGAAAGGTAATAGAGAAAGGCTTAGGCTCTACGCAAGATCTGTGGGACTCATGGTCTAAATAATCACGCATAGCAAGCAAACTCTTTTCATTCCGGATGAAGCAGAGGGACAAAGAATCCCTTCTTCATGCTTTGCACAAACAGGAATATAGAACAAAAAACCGGAGCTTATAGGCCCCGGTCAAATCAATTATCATCAGACAACTTAAATAAGCAGTCTTAAACCCAGACTCAGGGAGCTGGTACTCCTGGGGACTATTCCTAACCAGGGTGAACTAAACCTACTACTTATGGGGAAAGTGATCGTTGTATTAAGGAGAAAACGCGAATTAAACTGTAACTGAGCACCTAAAAAGGCAGCAAATTGCTGGCTGGTCCATGCCAGACCAGATTTACCACTCAACTCATTGACTGGCTCTGCATTGATACTGTAATTCAAACCAGGATAGATGGTAAAGCGGCGATTGATGCTGGTATGAATGAGGGCAAAATTCGCTCCTAGTTGGTAATTGGATAAGGTGTCCTCACGGTTTTGCAGATCTGTAAATCCATTTAGACTGAAAAAATAATATACCTGATTATTGAGAGGAGTAAAGTAAGCTATATTGAGATCTACCCTATCCGCTGTAACAGCCAAACCTTCCTGAAATTCTTCTGATTTTAATACGGCAGCGGAATAGCCCCCATACATGGTCAATCTTTGATTATTTGCCAGAGGTTGAAATCGAAAACGCAGCCCCGCTCTGGTAACTCCCCCAAAGGAATTATCCCACAAGCCTTGCTGGGGATTATAGGAATCAAAAACTTCTCCTATGGAAGATCGGGCAGCATTGTCGCGTCTCCTTCTTCTATATTCCAGGCGAAAGCCCAGATCAAAACGACCATTTCGAGACATCCCCAAATAGGCATCCATCCGACTGCTGAAATCTGTAAGTCTACTCAGGTCTGCATAAGGAGAGGTTTCCCTGGATTTCCTTACTCCTATCTGAAAAGAAGTTATCGAGCTAAATAGGTTAACCTCCAGCGCATTTTTTCGGAGTAAAGTCAGAGAAGAGCCTCCAATAAATAAACTCGTATCAGAAAGCAGACTAAGGCCTTCTTCTGATTCTTCTGATTGGGCTTGTAGAGCTTCCATATGCATGAGAAAAAGGCATAGGAATCCCAGCACTAAAAACTGTTTAGCATACATAGATTCTTGCTTGTATTTATGTTCTTATTTTTTCTTTCCTTTCCAGCTATTCTGCTTTCCACTTCCATCCCTATTCCGGAAATAGCCCTCAAATGCTTTACCATTTTCTTTCAGGCTCAGGCTAAATTCTCCATTCATGGCTGGAATAAAATCAGGTTCCGTTCGCCATCTTCCTGAAAGCCAAAGATAATTCTCCGCTGGCTGCATATTATCCAGGATCAAATCATAAGCAGCATCTCTTCCTTCAGCTAATATGCTTACTGTTCCCAACCATTTCGCACCTTCCGCTTTCAGAACCAAATTAGCTTTTCGATCCTTTCCCGCATTGATAAAATTAACCTCCCAGAAACCCAACCAGTTTGCAGCTGTATAGTTGACCTCTACTTTCTCTTTCCCTTCAGTCGTAGGTTTTTTCCCCAATAGATTCCACAACAATACTCCAGAAGCAGAAACTAAGGTAATCCCTAATAATAGCATTCCAACAGAAGCTAAACGTGGAGATTTTTTAGGCGGACTATCAAGTGAGCTACCATTAATCTTTGCATCTGCCTTGTCAGGATTTCCTTCCTCAAAATCATAATTATCCAAAATTTCCAGCAGAATTCCGGAAATTTGAGAACTTTCTACATTGGCACTATTTCGGTCTATACTTCCTTCCAGTCTTCTTCGTTTCAGCTTTTGAAATCTATTAGACTGAATAGTAATTTGACGCCTTACATCACGTTTCTGTCCATCCAAATGAGCAAGCAACCAATCAATCACCTGGGCCTCTTTTCCCATGGCAATCATTTTCCTTAAATCTTCTCTGGATCGTTTTTTACTCATCGTATGCATAAAATATCCGAGCCCAGATCCGAAAATCTGATCGGGATATAATAGCATTGGAAAACAGCCTGTGCGCAATCACTTAGCAGCGAAATCATCTTATTCCGGGAAAAGCGAAGCTATCTCAGGCTTTCGTCGCTACTATTCCTTAGGCTTATTTCTCAATATGGAAATATCCACGCCCAATATCCAACACATATGTAACATATCAGGGGGCTTGCTGAAGAAAGGCTAGCAGATCGGCAAAATCTTCAGGGGTAAGTCCTTCTTCCAGGCCTTCAGGCATAAAAGAAATCCCTAAAGAGCTCAGTTTTTCTATGTTTTTCTTAGCTATGAGTTCTTCTTTTCCTCCTGTCATCCTTAGCCGAAGTTCATCGTCATTTTCGGAGTAAATTATGCCTGTGTAAATATTTCCATCCTTGGTGCGAATGCTATGGTTTAGGTACTTGGTGTCGACGGCTGCATTGGGGTCTAAAATGTCATGCATCAGGGACTCTTTACTCTTTCGATTTATTTCTGTCAGCACTGGCCCAACTTCTTTACCCATTTCGCCATATTGATGACAAGTAGAACAAAGCAATTGAAATTGCTCTTCCCCTTTATGTATATCTCCGGCAATTGCCAATGCTGGTCTCATCTTCTCCATGGCTTCTTTTCTTTGCAAAACTCCAGCATCCGAAAAAAGCGCTTCAGCCCTCGCCTTTACTTCCTCATTCTCCGACCACAAAAGCACCCTTCTCCTTTCCAGGTCAAGGTTAAGCTCTCCCGGATTTACTTTCTTTTCCTCCAATGCCGTTAGTAGCATATCATGATTATAAGATTTATAGAGCAAAATACTCCCAGCCATCTTACGTGCTTCTGGCCCCAAATCCGACCAAAGTTTCAATAATTCTGCTCCTACTTCTCGATTATCAGATTCCCAGAGTTGCTTGAGAGCTTCTCCTTGGAGGGCGAATGCCTGGAGATTATCCAACATGGCATAGAGGCTAGTTTTTCTATCTTCAAAATCACTCAGTCCCATCAGCTTTAGCAATTCGAGCCTTTCTTCCACCGATTTATTTCCATCTAGAATACCTTTTTTCGCATCCGCCATTAATTGCTGTATTTGTGGAGATGCACTCAATTCAAAAGCTGTTCGAACTTTCCCGCTTGCTTTCAAAACTTGTGTATTCCCGCGTTTTTCTATGGCTGCAAGATTTTTCTCTAATGCAGTTGGATTAAAGGCCTTCCCAGCCGACCAGCTATCCGCAATACTTTCCAACAATTGGGCTTGCTGTTGGGGGTCAAATTCAGCCTTGGTAGCAATACCGGTGATTAGGACTTCTACCGCCATTTTATTCGAATTCTTTGCCAACATCTTGCAGAGGGAAAGTAAGGCCTCCATATTGTTTTCAGACAAAGAGTTTGGCTGAAGTTCCAGCAATTGACGCGCAAAAGTCAGAGGCTGTTTTTTCATAGCAGTCGCGGCAGCTATGGCCGACCATTTATCCGCATCTTTTTCCCCCATCATATGTTGAAGCCCATAAAAAATATCCCGCGCAAAGGAGGCGAAATACTCATCCGGGATTTGCCCCAATGCAAGAGCGGCCCGCATCCTAACACGAGGATGATCGTCTTTACAACTTTTAAGAAGGCTTTTTGCCAATTCGGGATGATAGGCTAAATTTTCCTCGCTGGCTCGTATTGCATTTTCCCTTACCCCTGCAACCTTATCTGTAAACAAAAGCTCAAGATCACTTACTTCCAATGCCCCCAGGCCTTGTAGGCTCCACATTGCGTGCATTCTTCCATAGGGAGAATCCGCAGTTTTGAGCATATTTTTTAGTGCTGGAACTAAATCTTTCCTTTGATTCTCTACAATCAATCGTTGAGCCGTCATTCGCGCCCATTGATTGGTATTTGAGAGTGCAGTGAGCAAAACATTCTCATCAGCGTCTTCAAAGTTTATCGGCTTTGCCAAACTCTTTTTCAGCGGACTGATTCGGTATATCCTTCCCTCTTTTTTACCTGCGCCTAAATCCATCTTTTCTTCTAACTCATCAGGGATCCATTCTGGATGTTCAATCACTTCCCGATGCATATCCAATACGTATAATGACCCATCCGGACCAGTGGCCAGATTTACCGGTCTAAAAGCGCGATCGCTGGACGCAAGAAACTCTACCTTTTCCCGATTTCTGGAAGCAACTGAAACTGCTCCTTCATCATTTAAAAGGTCAATATGGATTAGATTAAGTACTACATCAGCAATAAAGAGGCTATTATTAAAGCCATCTGGAAAAGCATTTCCTCCATAAAAACTGATTCCACAAGCCCCAGAGAAATAACCGGATTGCTCGGGATGATTTACCCGCGTATCCTGTTCTCCAATTGGATAAATCCGGGATAGGCCATTTTCTTCATGGTCGGAGATATTGGTCAGGCTATGAGAAGTAGAAACAGGCAGGCCTTCCAGATATTTCCCCTGAAAAACCAATTGAGAAACGTGTTCCAGATTATGGGTTTCATACATTCTTCCCCAATTATCAAAAGCCAATTCAAATCCGCCTGAAGATTCTCCTACCCTTTCCAAAATTTTTCTATCCAGATCAAATCGAAAATCTTCCCCCCTCATTTCAATGGCTTTCTCTTCCTGCCCTGTAAAAAAAGGCTTACCCGAATTCCCACCATTAGCAGCGTAGATCCAGTTATCAAGTCCGTAGGTAAGTCCATTATAATTGTGTTGAAGATTACCTACCCGAAACCCCTCCATAAGGATTTCTTTTTTATCCGCAGCTCCGTCGCCATCTTCATCTTTCAAGAAAAGGAGATGAGGAGGTGAAGCAACCAACATTCCTCCACGGTATGGCATAAAGGAAGAAGCCAGAAAGAGGCTATCTGCATAGAGCTCTCTTTTATCATAAATACCATCCCCATTTTCGTCAATTAAATGTATTAATCGGCTCTCTTCATCCCTCAAAGGATAACCAGGCATTTCCAGAACATAAGCCTCTCCTCTTTCATCAAATTCCATATCAACCGGGTCAAAAACCAGGGGTTCTGTAGCCACCGCTTCCAAGCGAAAATCAGGATGAATCTCAAAGCCTTGAGGGGCATTGGGAATAGTTGAGCCCTTTTCCTGACAGGCTGAAATAGCTAACAAAAAAAAGAGACCTAAGATGAAACTAAGAAACGGGTTTGGGTAATAGCAGTTCATATATAAAAATCCTTATATCTTTAGAAACAAATCTAAAAAATAGCCTTCTGTAGAACAAGTAGGAGTTTAGTTCTATTTTTCGGAAACAGATTTTTGTTTCGCATACTCTGATGGATTTAGTCCAAATTGTTTTTTGAAGCATTTGCGGAAGTATTGAACATCCATAAATCCTACTTTGTATACCACTTCTGTAATGGTAAAAGCCTTTTGCTCAATGATTACCGCTGCTCTTTTGAGACGGAGAGAACGGATGAATTCATTAGCAGATTGTCCCAGAAGGGCTTTCATTTTACGATAGAGCTGAGATTTGCTATACCCCAATTCTCTACATAACTGCTCCACGCCAAAGTTTGGGTCTGAAAGATTCTGCTCAATGATATTTACCACATTGGAGAGAAAATCTTCATCCTTGGAACGGGATTCCAGATTAATTTCATCCCGGGACATGATTTTCTGATTCAGTAATTTAGATTTAAACTCATTTCTTTTACTGATCGCATTGCGGATCATGAGCTTTAGCTGATTGGGATTAAAAGGTTTGGACAAATACTGGTCCGCCCCATAGGTCAATCCTTCCTGCAAATGTCGTTCATTTGATTTTACAGAAAGGATGAAAAAGATAATATGACAAGTCTTCTCATTTTCCCGGATCTTTTTACAAAGTTCATAGCCCGATAATTTAGGCATGATAACATCCGAAAGGATCAGATCAGGAATAGAAAGTTGGGTCTGCTCATAAGCTTCTTCCCCATTTGAACAGGGAATTATCCGATATTCATCTTTGAGGATATTGCAGAGAAAATCTCGAATTTCTTCATTGTCTTCTGCAATAAGAATAATAGGTTTTTGTAGCGGATCTGGACTTTTATTTATCCGGTGCTCTTTTAGGTCTTTTAAGGGGATAGAACTTTCCTCTTTCGCCAAACTAAGGGTATTCGGAGTAGTGGGTATCGCCTCCAAGTCTTTTTCGGCATGATAAGGCAAAGTGATCGTAAAGGATGAACCTTTATTTTCTATACTGGTAAGCGATATTTTCCCCTTGTGCAATTCTACATATTGTTTAGCCAGATGCAGGCCGATCCCTGTACCACTTTTATCACCGGGAGTATTTTGAGAATTATATAAATCAAAAACATAGGGAAGATTTTCAGCCTTGATCCCTTTCCCTGTATCCGCGACAACAATTCTGATTTCCTTATCCAGCTTTTCCAATTCTACCTGAATTTTACCAGCAGGAGGAGTGAACTTGATAGCGTTGGAAAGGATGTTGAATAAAACTTTTTCCATTTTGTCTGGATCAAATTTCATCCTAATGGCTTCCTTGGGAAGATCTGCAATTATTTCAAGTTTTTGTTTTTTTGCATATTGTTCAAAATAATCCAGGACCGATCTGAGGAAAAAGTTTATATCTCTATACTCTACCTCTAAATCAATATTGCCGGATTCAAGTTTTGAGATATCCAGAATCTCATCGATTAATTTTTGTAGCCTCTCCGAGTTTTTCTTCATCAAATCAAGATGTCCTTTAAAAGGCTGTAGCAGTTTCATTTGCATCAACTCTAGCAAAGGGCTTTGAATTAGGGTAAGAGGAGTCTTAAACTCATGAGAAATATTTGCAAAAAATCGAGACTTCATTTGACTCAATTCCTTCACTTTATTTCGCTGGACCTGTTCGAGGTATAATTCATTCTTTAGTTTCTCCCGATTGATGAGCATTTGGTAAATAAAGAACAGCAAGCAAGCCAGTAGGAGGAAATAGGTTAATCTCGCAATATAGCTCCAGTACCAGGGATGATGAACCCTAATATTCAGACTTACAATTTCCTCATTCCAGATACCGTCATTATTTGCTGCGCGTAAATGGAAGACATAGTTACCTGGAGGGACATTGAAGTAATCGCTGAAATTCTCCTCGTTTGGACTACTCCATTCTTCTTCCAAAGGTTCCAGCTTATGCGCATATAGATTTTTATTAGCCTGGGAGAAATTGAGCTTAGCAAAGGAAAACCTCAAATCATTTTGATAGTGATTCAATTCGATTTCTCCTTGAGGAAATATAATACGCTCGACTTCCTGGCTTTCTTTTTCTCTATCGAAGGATTCAATTTCGAGAGACGTAATATAAAAAGGAGCTTCATGCCCATTTTCTAGGATTTCTTTATGCTTGAAATAATTGAATCCATTTATTCCTCCAAATACCAGCGTACCATCCTTCCTTCGAAGACAGGCACCAATGGTAAATTCTTTATCCTGAAGACCATCATAAACATCAAAGGATTTGATTTGATAAGGTTTCTCAGGGTTCAGACAAGCCAGGCCATTATTGGTACTTACCCAGATCTTTCCAGACACATCTTCCAGGCCGGCATAAATGACATTTCCGGGTAGAGAATCAGCGGTATTTATTACAATTGAAATTCCAGTTTTGGGATTCAGTTTATAAAGGCCGGCACCATTGGATGCAATCCAGATATTCTCTTTGCTATCGGTAAAGAGATAGTTGATATTATCATAGATCTCGGCAGAGGAGGTTGAGCCTGCAAAATTGGTGAGCTTTTTTATGTTTCGATTTTCATCTAATTCAATTTTATCCAGTCCTTTATTCCTATGTCCTACCCATAAGGCTCCATTTTTATCCTCAAGGATGGTAATGACATTATTTGTACTTATTCGATTTTCTGAGGCTCCGGCTACATAGGTAAATAATTCTCCCGTTTCAGGAATAAAAAGACTAAGGCCCGAGCGGTAACTGGCAAACCATAGATTTCCGTCTTTATTTCGATGGAGGGTACGGATATATTTTCCGGGTTTGGGCCCATGATATACCTTGATCAAATCCTCCAATCGCTTGAAAGAGCGGCTACTCTTTTCCTTAATAAAAAGACCTTCTCCCCAGGTGGCTGCATATAGTTGATCCTCCTCATCCGTAATTAAGCCCACGATTACTTTACTTTTCAATCCCGGAAGTTCGTCATCAGTGATATTTCGAATGTGATGTTTTTTATCCATGAGGTCTATTCCTCCTCCTTCTGTACCGATCCATAGGTTACCTTTGCTATCTTCTGCGAAAGCACTTACAAGTCCTCTACTAATTGACTTATTCGTCCCACTAGCTTCAGAAATCAATCCGAATCGGTGTTCGATGGGATCGACTTTACATAAACCGCTTTTATAACTACCTACCCAAATGGTTCCCGCCTGATCTTCATAAAGTGTCCAGATAGAATTGCTTTTGATTCCAAAATTGTTCCGAACGTCTGTTTTGAATTGGGAAAGTTTTGCATCAGCAATTTGATACTTAATCAAACCAGCATTCTCAGTCCCTACCCAGAGATTTCCCCTAGAGTCTTCAAGAATTGATAGAATCACAACTCCTTTTAGCAAATCTTTCAGTTCTTTAAAACTTTCGTCCAATTCCAAGATTTGGGAGTTTCCCTGATCATCTTTAATAAGCCTTCGGATACCATCATTGGTACCAATCCATATATTTCGTCCGGAGCCTTTATGCAAAAATCGGATGATATCATCCTCGGGTATGTTATATCCCCCTGTACTTTTAAAAAAGGAAATGAAGTCTTTCCGATTATTGTATTGACAGAGGCCTCCGCTAAAGGTACCAAACCATAAATTTCCATCATCGTCCTCTAAAATATCTTCTACATGATTGGCACTTATACTTTGTCCTTCCCTTCCGTTTGCAATTAGCTGACCGATTTCACCCGTCTTTCTGTCCCAATATTTGAGTCCACTACTTTCTGTTCCAATCCAGACAATGGAATCTCTACTTTCATAAATACATTGAACGAAAGAAGATTCCAGAGACATTCTAAAAACAGGATCAATTTCTTCATTGGCAAATCTTTGCATCGCAGGATCATATAAACTAATCCCTCCTCCATAGGTACCGATCCAGAGTTTACCCAATCTATCCGTAAAAAGTGCAGAGATTATACTTTCTCCTAAGAAACCTTGCTCATCCTGAAAAAAGACTTCAAAATGCTCGCCATCATATCTATTCAATCCATTTTCAGTTCCTATCCAGAGAAAGCCCAATTGATCCTGAGAAATAACATTGATCGTATTTTGTGAAAGACTTTGAGAGGGCTGTGAGAAATAGGTAGTTTGCCCTATCGCCAGGATAGATGTTGTTAATAATATAAGTAGTAGAAGATAAGATTTCATTTTCGATCCCAAACCTAAAGGCGCTAACTCATGGTAATCTTTTTAAAAGCCATCCATACTAATATTCAAGTTGACTACATGGCCAAATCTTTCATTTATATATTAAAAGAATGCCAATTAAGCTATAAAAATAACACTTTCCTGAAATATGAATGATTTGTCTTGCTCTTTTGAACTATTTGTCATGCATGGCATTTATTCTCATTATTTAACTTAGCTATTCAATTCAGGTCACGCAAACGTTTTCGTAAATTGGATTACTTGCTTCTGAATCTATGTAAGGTTTCATATATAATAAAAACTATAAGAAGAGGATACTAGGAATGAAGATTTAAAAAATTTCCCTAATTTTGACGACTACTGACTTAACGCTGTACTAAATTATTAAGGATACTTCTAAATACTACGATCCCTCCTTATGTATAAATTTGGATAATCTACACTAATCATATAAAACTAATTACTACACTTATGAGAAAAGGACTCACAACTTTTTTGATTAAGTTCTGTGCATTAGTGGTGATTACTTGTCTATCGAGTAATTTATCTTTTGCTCAGAGTTTGATTTCAGGTACGGTTACCGATGCATCTTCAGGTGATCCCCTCGTGGGAGCTTCTGTCGTTGTGAAGGGAACCACGAATGGTACACTTACCAGTGACAACGGTTCTTTCCGAATCAGTGCTAGTCAAGGAAACGTACTCACAATTTCTTATGTTGGTTATGTATCGCAAGAAGTAACTGTTACTTCTGCTACAACCTATAATGTAGGAATGAAATTGGGTACCCTTGACGAAGTAGTGATCACGGGATATACCGCACAAAGTAAAGCCAATGTATCCGGCTCCGTCGCCGCAGTAGAAGTAGAAGAACTCAAAACCTTACCAGTAGGTAATGTTGAGGCTGCTCTACAAGGTCGCGTTGCTGGTGTAACGGTTTCTACTTCCGGTGTACCAGGGTCTGCCAGTTTGGTACGTATCCGTGGTTTCGGTACCGTAAACAGCAACCAACCGCTCTACATCATTGACGGTCTCCCGGTGCAGGGAGGGATCATTGAGTTAAACCCCAATGACATCAAAGAGATGACCGTATTGAAGGATGCATCTGCAGCTTCTATTTACGGATCACGCGCATCGAACGGTGTAATCATCATTACTACCAAAAATGGATCTGTTGGAGGAAAATCTACCGTTACCTTCGACGCTTCTATCGGTTCGCAGTATTTCAACAATTTCCCAGACTTCGTTACGCCTGAGCAATTGGCTAACCTCGAAAACTGGGAAAAGCCTACCAATCTGGGACAGCCCACAGGTAGTCCTATTTATGGAAATGGTGCTTCTGCAGTAATTCCTAATTATCTGTGGCCCATTGGTGCCAACTCAGTTAATGAGGATGAGTATTTCTATTCTACAGATCTTGCCCTGTGGAACGGTATTACCAGAACGAATCCTGCAGGTACTGACTGGTTTGATGAAATCTTCGATCCAGGACTTATTCAAAACTACAACGTTTCTGCCACAGGTGGTAACCAGGGAGCACAGTATGCAATCGCTATCGGGCACCTAAGTCAAGAAGGTCACAGGATCTACTCTGGTTTTGAGCGTACCAACATTCGTGCGAATGGTGTATTCAGAATCAATGAGAACTTGCGAATAGGTCAGAACTTAACTGTCGCTTATTCAGAAGAATCAGGAAACAGACAGATTCAGGGAGCTCAGTCTATTATTGATATGGCTTCCCGTCAACCAGGTATTATTCCTGTTTATGACATTTCTGGAGTAAACTTCTCTTCTAATAAAGGTTTGGGTTCCGCGTCTAACAACCCGGTTCAACAAGCATTTAATTCAAGAGATGATATCAATACTAAAGTAAGAGCACTTGCTTCAGCTTATCTGGAGTGGGATATCATCGATGGATTGACAGCAAAAACTTCTTTTGCTACAGACTTCGCAAACAGCGATTTTAGAAGCATTGGACGTGCTGTTCCCAACGATAGTGAGCCAAGATTGGGTAACTCTCTTAACAGAGGAACAAACCAGGTACTTAACTGGACTTGGTATAACACCTTGACTTACTCCAAAACTTTCAATGACGTTCATGATTTGAATGTATTGGTAGGTACAGAGGCTATCCAAAACAACTTCAAGCAATTCGGAGCTACCAGAATTCAGTTCCTGCTCGAAGACGTTGACTTCATGGTATTGAACTCAGGTCCTCCAGATGGTCAGAATACTAACGGTTTCCGTTCAGAGTCTACCCTCTTCTCTCAATTTGGAAAAATTGACTATGCTTATGCTGGTAAATACCTTTTGAGTGCAACACTACGTCGTGATGGGTCTTCTGTATTCGGTCCTAACAACCGCTACGCTGTCTTCCCTGCATTCTCTGCAGGATGGAGAATTTCTGACGAAGATTTCTTCAACTCTAGTTTCATCAACGAATTGAAACTTAGAGGGGGTTGGGGTAAAACTGGTAACCAGAATATTAACTCTCTGGCTCAGTTCACCCTCTATACAACAGCTGACATCGTTACTGCTTCTTATGCAATTAATGGTGGAAACAACTCTGTTACTAGTGGTATTCAGGCATCAAGTGTAGGTAACCCTGACTTGAAATGGGAGGAAACTACTGATATCAATGTTGGTCTTGATGCAGCATTATTAAACAATAGTATCACTGTTGCATTTGACTTGTATAGAAGAAATACAACTGACCTTCTGTTAGGTGTACCTCCTTCAACTCTTTTAGGTCAAGTAGGTAGCCAATTTAGAAACATAGGTGAAGTACAAAACCAGGGGTTTGATCTTGCTTTAGGATACAACAACTTCTCTAGTGGAAGTGAATTTACTTATGATTTCAACATTGCATTATCTAGATATGAGAATGAAATTGTAACACTAGATGAGTCTATTGATTTCATCAATGGTGGCGGTTTCCGTTCTAACAACTACACCAGAACCCTTGAAGGATTCCCGATTTCTTCTTTCTACGGATTGCAAGTTGAAGGATTGTTCCAAACTCAGGCTGAAGTAGATGCTCATCCAACTAATGCAAGTAATCGCGTAGGTGGATTCAAATTCTCTGACATCAACGGTGATGGAGTAATTGACGCAGATGACAGAACCTTCCTGGGAAGTCCTCACCCGGATTTCACTTTAGGATTCAATACCAATCTTAACTGGAAAGGATTTGACTTCAATATGTTCTGGACCGGTACATTCGGAAACGAACTTGCGCTTTTGACAAGACTCTTTACCGATTTACAGCAGTTCCAGGGTAATAGAAGTTTGAATGTATTACAGTCCTTTGGACGTGAAGGGGTAAATAATGCTGATGCAATCCTTCCTCCTTATGGAACTATCACAGAATTGGAAAACAGTCCTAACTCCTACTACATCGAAGATGGTACATATTTCCGCTTGAAAAACATTGCTTTGGGTTATACCCTTGGTAGTGACATCGTTGGTGGATTAGGTATGGAGTCAGTAAGATTTTATGTGCAAGGAAACAATCTTGTAACATTTACCAACTATGAAGGGTTAGACCCTGAGATAAACTTCACTGGAGGCAGCGACTTAAGTCTTGGTCTTGATGGTGGATTTTATCCTATAGCCAGGTCAATACAAGGTGGAGTAAGGGTAACTTTCTAACAAATTAAAAACTACTCGAATTTAATTATGAAAAACATTATCAAATACATAGCAATTGCTATCATTTCGATTTCTATGTTCGCAGTAGCGTGCTCTGAGGAGTTTCTGGAAGTTACTCCTTTCGGAACCCTGAATGAGAGCGTACTCGATAACGTAGATGGTCTGGATGGGCTACTGATTGCAGCTTATGCAGAACTAGATGGATGGGCAGGTTGGAACGCCGGTGCAGTTTGGGATGCTACAGCAACCAACTGGGTTATGGCCGACGTAACTGCTGACGATGCTTACAAAGGTACAGATGCGGGTGACCAACCCCCGATGAATCCAGTGGAAAGAAACGAGCATGACCCATCAAACCGGGTTATCAACACTAACTGGAATGCTTTTTACGATGGTATTGCACGTTCAAATGATGTGATCAAAATCGCTAATGCATCTCCGGATGTAGATCCAAACAGAATCGCTCAATACATAGCTGAAGCTAGATTCCTGCGTGGACATTATCACTTTCAATTGGTGCGTATCTTTGGAGCAAATGTTCCTTACGTAGACGAAACTGTACCTTCTGACGGTTTAGTACCAAACGACCGTGAGATCTGGGCTGACATTGAAGCTGATTTAGAAGCTGCAATGGGTACACTGCCAGCTTCTCAATCACAAATTGGTAGAGCTACCAGCTGGGCAGCTAAAGCATACCTGGGAAGAGTATTTTTGTATCAAGCAAAATACACGCAGGCACTTGCTCTCTTCAATGACGTAATCAATAACGGTGGATTCAGTATGATACCTAACTTCGGCGACGTACATGGAACTGCTGGTAACAATGGACCTCACTCTATCTTCCAGGTTCAAATGTCTGTAAATGATGGAGTACCTGACGGCCAGAATGGAAACTATGGGGAAGTATTGAATAACCCACACAACGGTTCTGCCGGTGGTGGATGCTGTGGATTCTTCCAGCCTACCCATAACTTGGTAAACGCTTTCAAAACTATGAACGGATTACCAATGGCTAACTTCAATGACGTTGACCTTGAAAACGATCAAGGATGTTTCTCTGCTGTTCCAGATTGCTGCCAGCAAGATGCAGACGGAAACTGTATTGAAGCATATACTGTAGATACTCAGCCTGTAGATCCTCGCCTTGACCATACTGTTGGTCGTAAAGGTATTCCTTACTTGGATTGGGGACTTCACACAGGGATTGGATTCATCAGAGACCAAACTTATGGTGGACCTTTCAGCCCTAAAAAGCGTGTATTTAAAGTTGGAGAACAAAATACTAACTCTATAAGCGGACACTCATGGGGTGCCAATGGTGCGACCGCAATCAACTACAACATCATTCGTTATGCTGACATCCTCTTGATGGCTGCTGAGTGTGAAATTGAAGGTGGAAATACTACCAGAGGTATGGAGTTGATCAACGAAGTAAGAAGTCGTGTTAAGGATAATCCTGACACTTGGGTGAAAAACGGTGGAGCCGATGCGGCTACTTATGAAATTGAACTTTATGACACTGGACTTTCTCAAGCTGACGCAAGAGCTGCTTTGAGATTCGAAAGAAGATTGGAGTTCGCCATGGAAGGTCATCGTATGTTTGACCTCAACCGTTGGGGAATCTCTGTAGAAGTAATGAATGCTTACTATGCGAAAGAAAGTGAAGCAGGTAAGCGTGCTTACCTAATTGGAGCTTCTTTCGGAGCAAACAGAGTTCTCAACCCTATCCCGCAGCCAGCGATCGATAGAAGTGTTGGAACCCTGACACAAAATCCTGGATACTAAATGATTAGTTTCCTTATAAAAAACTCAGGCTTTTCATTAAGCCTGAGTTTTTTTATCTCCTTTTGCAAAAATAAAACCCATTGCTTTTTTGCTCTTAATTCAAGCAATACACCAATTTGAAGTACACTTACCTTCTTTTTATTCTATTTCTGGGGCTATTCTCATGTTCCGGTCCTGAATCAGAACCTCTTTTTCGTCTCGTTCCCATTGAAAAATCTTCTATCGATTTTATCAATGAGATCCAGGAAACTGTAGATTTTAATATTCTTACAGACGAGTTCATGTACAATGGTGGCGGAATTGGAGTTGGCGATTTCAATCTCGATGGCCTCTATGACCTTTACTTTACAGGTAATCAGGTCCCTAACCGACTCTACCTTAACGAAGGTTATATGAAATTCAGAGATGTTACAGCTGAAGCTGGGGTCGCTGCGGCTGATATTTGGTCCTCAGGTGTATCCATTGTTGACATCAATAATGATCGACTCCCCGATATTTACGTATCTGCGACCTTCAAAGACAAAAAAGAAGAACGTGTAAACAAGCTTTACATCAACCAGGGCCGAAATGCAAATGGAGTTCCTACTTTCGCCGATAAAGCCATAGAATTCGGACTCGCTGATACCTCCTACAATACACATTCTTATTTCTTTGATTTTGATATGGATGGCGACCTGGATGTCTTCCTCCTCAATGATAAATTATTTAGCCCAAGGAGCACAACTGACTTAAACCTCCTGATGGAAGGAGGAGAAGCAACCATAGATAAACTCTACCAAAATAACGGAGATAACACCTTTACTGATATTTCTACAGAAGCAGGAATCACAGAGCCTGGTTTTGGACTCGGAGCAGCTATATTTGATGCGAATGGAGATGGCTTTTTCGATATTTATGTTTCTAATGACTTTATATCCAACGACCTTCTCTATATAAACCAAAGAGACGGAAGTTTTAGGAACCAGATAGAAGACTACTTTAAGCACCACAGTTTTTCTTCCATGGGAATTGATGCCGCCGACCTCAATGGAGACGGAAGAAGTGATCTCATGACGCTGGACATGCTCCCGGAAAACCGGGAAAGGGTTAAAAGAACCTATGCATCCCAGAAATTTCAGTTCTATGATCTGATGGAACAAACAGGCTACCTCATGCAATATAATCGCAATAGCTTCCAGATGAGTAATACTGATGGAAGGTATAGTGAAGTATCAGAAATGCTGGGAGTAGATGCCAGTGAATGGAGTTGGAGCGTTCTTTTTGCCGACCTTGACAATGATGGCTTTAAAGACCTGGCTATCAGTAATGGATATCCTCGAGATATCACAGATATGGATTTTAGCGATTACAATTCCAGCATCAATAGTATGATGACAGAAAAGGAAGACTTGCTTAAGCAAATTCCGATAGTCAAAGTGCCCAACTATTTCTTTAAAAATAACGGAGAAAACGCTTTCATTGATAAAAGTGAGGCCTGGGGCATTACGACCCCTAGTTTTTCAAATGGCTCTGTAGTGGTCGATTTGGATAATGATGGAGACCTGGATTATGTAGTAAACAACATCAATGACCCTGCCCAGATTTATGAAAACCGAAGCAGTAATCGCGAACAAGGGCATTCCCTCAGGCTATATTTTTCCGGAGAAGAAGGCAATCGGGATGCAATCGGAACCCAGGTCAAAGTATACTACCAGGATAGAATGGTTTCTGCCAACCTCCTACCCCAAAGGGGTTACCTATCATCCATCGAACCTGGTCTTCATTTTGGATTGGGAGAAGTTAACACAGTTGATAGTATCCTGATTCGCTGGCCGGAAGGTGAATATTCGCTAATTAAAGAAGTTGATGCACCTGGAAATAAGGAACTAAGACTGGACAAGATGCGCATGAACCGCTTCCTGCGAAATTGGCCACGAAAGGAAAAGGATTGGTTTGTTTCAAAAGAAATCAGAGGCTTAAATTTTGATCACCATGAGATCAATTTCTACGATTACAATTTCCAGGGGCTTCTGCAGAGACTCCATAGTAGAGAAGGCCCAGCGATAGCAGTTGGAGATATCGATGGAAATGGAATTGAAGACTTGGTCTTTGGAAATGGAAGTAGAGCATCTACCAGAATATTTAAAGCCCAAGCAAATGGAAGTTTCATTGCAGATTCCCTCACAGATGTCAGAACCTCAGAGGATCAGGGTTTACTTCTATTTGACGCAGATGGCGACAAAGATCTCGATCTATATATAGGAAGTGGGAGCACAGAGTTTCGCAACGGAAGTAAATTTTTCCACGATAAATTCTACCTCAATGATGGTAAAGGGAATTTTAGCCTGAGTCAGGAAAGTATTCCCCAAATTCCCCTTTCTACAGCATCGGTAAGTGCTGCTGACTACGATAATGATGGCGACTTAGACATCTTCCTTGCTGGCCGCATTGATCCCCAAAATTATCCTCATTCACCAAGCAGTTATTTGCTTGAAAATGAGGGCGGAAAATTCAAAGCTATTAACGAGGCTAAAGCAGCCATCCTTGACGAAATCGGAATGGTAAGTCAAGGTCTTTGGACAGATATTAATCAGGATGGATGGATAGATTTGATCTTGGTGGGTGAATGGATGCCTGTCAGCATCCTGATCAATCAAAAAGGTAGTTTCAATGAAATAACAGAAATTCCTCAATCTACAGGCTGGTGGAATAGCATTAGCGGGGCAGACCTGGATAATGATGGTGATACAGACTATATTCTGGGTAATCAGGGTCTAAATAACAAAGTTCAGACAAGTATAGAGCATCCGCTCCTGATTTATGCTGAAGATTTTGACGAAAATGGAAGTGTAGATCCTATAATGGCCGAATATCAAGAGGGAGACTATTATCCTGTCCACCTGAAAATGGATCTAACGCGGCAATTGGTAGAACTCAGAAAGCGCTATTCTAAATACAAAGATTTTGCATCTGCACGTATGGAAGACATTTTCCCTCCTGAGAAACTGAAATCTTCAAAAAGGTACCAAGCAGAAACCTTGGCTTCGGCAATCCTTTGGAATGAAGAGGGAGATTTTCAATTACAAAACCTACCCAAAGAAGCCCAGGTCTCGCCTATTTATAATTCTACAAGTTGGGATATAGATCAGGATGGAGACTTAGATATTATGCTTCAGGGAAATCGATACGGGACTGAGGTTTTCCAGGGAAGACAAGATGCTTCCAATGGACTGCTACTATTCAATAATGGAAATAAAACATTCTCTTATCAAGGAAACAAAGGATTTGTTGTGGATGCAGATGCTCGTTCCTTGGTGAACATACATACTTCATCTGGGATGCATCTGATATCAGGAGTAAATGATGGAAAGCTTCTTATTCATGAATTGCCAAATCAGGATAATCTAAGAGAAATTACGCCTGAAGATGGAGACATTGCCATACTCATCCACTTTAAAGACGGGAAAAAGCAAAGACAGGAAATTTATCATGGATCGGGCTTTCTTTCTCAGTCCAGCTCCAAATTTCTCCTTAATCCTGAAAAAGTGAAAGAGGTGGAAATCATAGGCAAAGACGGAAAAAGTAGAACAGTGAGTTTATCAGATAACTGATATGAAATCAATGGTGAACATGAACCGCGGGATACATATAGTAACAATTATTTTGCTTCTGGGCCTACTGGGAGCATGTGACCAAAGCAATAGTCTATTTAAAGAAGTAAATGGCAAAAAGTTAGGTGTCAGATTTATCAATTCAGTAGGTCAGAATGATGTATATAATATTTTAACATCAGAGCACCTTTATAATGGAGGTGGAGTAGCAATAGAAGATTTCAATAATGACGGATTGCAGGACATATTTTTTACGGGCAATCTGGTTGAAAATAAGCTCTTCCTTAATCTGGGGGATTTAGACTTTGTTGATATTAGTGAAAGCGCAGGAATCACAGCACCCAATAATTGGTGCTCCGGAGTCAGTATAGTTGATATCAACAATGATGGCTGGAAAGACATCTATGTAAGTTCCACGATGTCGGGGAATCCGGATTCACGGACTAACAAATTTTTCATCAACCACGGTGTAGATCAGAATGGCAATCCCAGATTTGAAGATCAGGCAAAGGCTATGGGGCTGGCAGATGCCGGCTACACTACCCAGGCTGTATTTTTTGATTATGACAGGGATGATGACCTGGATGTATATCTGTTGACAAATCAGCTGGAAGTACGCGCCCCAAATAAATTTTTCTTTAAGAGGACTGATGGCTCTGCGCCTAATACAGACCGTTTATATCGTAATAATGGAGATGGTAGCTTTAGCAATGTCTCAAGTGAAGCAGGCATTACGATTGAAGGTTATGGCTTGGGGATCAATGTATTTGACATCAATCAGGATGGTTGGCTGGATGTTTATGTTTCCAATGATTATCTCAGCAATGACCTCCTTTATATCAATAACCAGGACGGCACCTTCAGCAATAAAGCTTCCGAATACTTCAAGCATCAGGCCCACTCTTCAATGGGCTGTGATGTTGCAGATATAAATAATGATGGTTTACCTGATATTGTAAGCTTGGAAATGCTTCCCAATAAAATGACTCGACGGAAGCAGATGTGGGGAGCATCCAGTCTATCAAAGAGTCAAAACAATGACAAACTGGGTTATGAATACCAATACCTGCGAAATACCCTTCAGATAAACCAGGGGCTTGGAGAAAATGGAGAAGTAAAGTTTGGGGATGTTTCCTTACATGCCGGTCTGTATGCGACTGAATGGAGCTGGGCTGCCCTCTTCAATGATTATGATGCAGATGGAAGAAAGGACCTCTTCATCAGCAATGGTTTCCCCAAAGACATCACGGATATGGACTTTGTGGCTTTTAAGTCCAGTACCAACCTTGCAACAAGTCGTCAGGCTTTATTAGAGGCATTACCAGAAGCCAAAGTTCGTAACTTCTTTTATCGGAATACAGGAGATCTCAAATTTAAAGATGTATCTACGGATTGGGGAATAGAAGAAAAGAGTTTCTCCAATGGAGCAGCTTATGGCGATCTGGATAATGATGGAGATCTGGATATTGTCATCAATAATATCAATGACAATGCCTCTTTCCTCATCAATCAGAGTAAAAACATTAACTATTTGCAGATTTCACTCAAAGACGAGTTTGGAGGAGCAAAGGCTTTTGGAGCCCATGTAGATATTTTTCATGAGGATAACATTCAAAGCCAGCATTTCATGCCGGTGCGAGGGTATATTTCGTCCGTGCAATCCGTCCTCTTTTTTGGCCTTGGAGAACAAACAAAAGTAGATTCTATCAGAATTCGATGGGCTGATGGAAGTCAACAAATAGAAGGTAGTCAGGCAGCTAATCAAAAAATCGAAATCAACTTTAAAGGAGGTGAAAGGAAATCTATACAAGCTAAAGCCCTTCCCTTCGTCGAAGTCAAAGAAGAGATAAAATACCAGCATCTGGAATCTCCTTTTATCGATTTTACGGTCCAAATGCTATTGCCCAAGCAGTATAGTCGTTTGGGGCCCTCTCTTTCTATCGGTGATGTAGATAATAATGGCGAAGAAGATTTCATTGTTGGAGGTTCCAGCGTCGACGTGGGCAAACTTTTCCTCTCTAAAAATGGAAGCTTTGAACAGAAGAATATAGAAACCTATGATTTAATTCTTCGACAGGAAGATGTAGGCAGTTTGCTATTTGATGCCGACAATGATCAGGATTTAGATCTTTACATAGTTGGTGGTGGATTTGAGAGTGATCCGGATGATCCTAATTATGAAGATCGCCTTATGATAAATGATGGCACAGGAAAATTCTCAAGGACATTTAGAAGAATTCCACAAATAAAAACCAGTGGTTCAGTAGTCAAAGGAGCCGATTATGATAAAGATGGAGATATAGATCTTTTCATAGGGGGTCGAATTCTTCCAAAGGCCTACCCTAGCCCGGTAAGCAGTTTCCTTTTGCGAAATGATTTTGAAGGAAAAGATAAACCCCGATTCGCAGATGCAAGTGCCGAAAGTTTCCCCGCTCTGGAAAACATAGGAATGGTTACCGATGCCAACTGGTCTGACTTTGATGGAGATGGATGGATCGACCTGGTTTTGCTTGGGGAATGGATGAGCCCACGTTTTTTTAAAAACAATCAAGGGAAATTCGAAGATGTCACCCAAGCTAGTGGATTAGCTTCTTATGTAGGCTGGTGGACTTCTTTGACTGCTGGAGATTTCGATAATGATGGAGATACTGATTATATGGCCGGGAATTTGGGAACCAACTCATTCTTCCAGGCTTCTGACTCAATGCCTCTTTACATTTACGGAAAAGACTTTGACGGAAATGGAGGCTATGATGCTTTCATGGCCAGCAAAATGGGATATGAGGACGGGAAATTATATCCTTTACATCCCTGGGATGAAATGCAAAAACAGATGAACTTCCTGAGAAAGAAGGTCATCAAATACGAAGACTATGCACGAAGCAGCATCACCGATCTCTTTGATCCGGAACAATTGGATGCTGCCCTTGTCTATAAAGCCACCCACCTCAAATCAAGCTATTTAGAAAATCAAGGCAATGGGAAATTTCTTGTAAAAGAGCTTCCCCTGGAAGCCCAACTCGCTCCTATTCAAGCTATGCTCAGCCTTGATCTAAATGAAGATTCTTACTTGGATGTAATTCTGGTAGGAAATGATTATACGGGCGAACTATTCTCTGGCCGTTATGATGCACTCAATGGCTTGGTACTTTATGGAAATGGCAAGGGATCTTTCCAGCCTGCTAATTACACTAAGACAGGCTTTTTGGTGGATGGAGATGCGAGGGCGCTCGCCACATATCCTGATCCTTCAGGAAAAATGCGCCTGCTTTCCTCCCAAAATCGATCTCCCCTCAGTTTCTTTGAGGCGAAAGCCGAACAGAAGTTTATAAAACTAAAAGCGCTGGACAGTTGGGCTGAAATTGTATTCGAAGATGGTAGTAAAAGAAGACTTGAACTCAATTATGGAAGTTCGGGTATTTCTCAGTCTTCCAGGCACCTATTCCTTCCCAAAAACTACAGCGGCCTGAAAATCTATAATTCCAAAGGCGAAGTTAGCTATGAATCTGCCGACTAGTTCAGGCATATTAAAAAGGTGGGTTCAGGGGATGATTCCGCTATTCCTCATTCTGCTATGTCTTTCGTGCCAACAGAAAGAGGAAAAAGAAAAGCGGATCAAGCACCCAGAAGGCCTTGAACTGGCGAAACTTCACTGTCAAGCCTGTCATATGCTTCCTAATCCAGAGGAACTGGATAAGAGTACCTGGCGAAATGAAGTCCTTCCCAAAATGGGTCTTCGATTAGGAATAAAAACAAGAAATGCCTCTTATCTTGAAGATCTCCAGGAACTTCAGCTTTTCCCTAAAAGCCCAGCACTCGAAAGAGAGGAATGGCTATCTGTGATGGATTATTTTGTTGACAATGCACCTATCTTTAGTCGTTCCCATGCCTCTAATCAGGCATTGCCCTTGAATCTTGATGCTTTTCGTGCTTTTGATCCGGGTATAAGCCTTACTCCTCTTACAACTCTGATTCATTACGATAAGGAAAGTTCACAGTTGTTCCTCGGCAATGCAACAGAAGGTAGCCTACATATATTCAGTTCAACCTTCGAACCTTTAAAGACATACCAACTGAAGGGAGCTCCTTCTGATATTATCCTCAAAGAAGAAGGCTATTATGTGCTTAGCATGGGTCAGGTTATGCCGCATGAAAAGGAAATCGGTAAATTGAGTTTTATCCCAAAAAATTCTGAAGATCAGGATGAAATAAAGCACCTCATAACAGGCTTGAAGCGCCCTGTTTCAGCTTCTATGGCAGATTTAGATCAGGATGGGAAAGAAGACATACTTATTTCCTCCTTTGGGAACCTGGATGGGAGACTCCTTCTTTACCTGGATATAAAAGGAGAATATCCAAAAGAAAAGGTCATCAAAGTAGCAGCTGGAGCAAGTAAAAATAGGCTTAATGACTGGGACGAAGACGGAGATCTGGATATTCTCGTACTGATCGCCCAGGGAGATGAAGGTTTGTATCTATTTAGAAATGACGGTCAGGCAAATTTTAAGGAAGAAAAAATCCTTCAATTTCCAGCGACCTATGGATCTACCCATTTTGAGTTATTGGATATGAATGGTGATGGGAAAGAAGATATCCTGTATACCAGTGGAGACAATGGGGATTATTTTCCCGTCATGAAGGATTACCATGGTGTTCGGATTTTCATCCAACAAGAAAATGGAAAATTCGAAGAAGAGATCTTTCTTCCTCAAAATGGGATTTTTAAAGCCATAGCAGAAGATTTTGACCAGGACGGTGATCTGGATATTGCCAGTATTTCCTATTTCCCAGATTACAAAAAACGACCTCATGAAAGCTTCGTCTATTATGAGAATCAGGGAAATTTTGATTTTGAAGCCGCCTCCTTCCCCGAAAGTACGTCAGGTAAATGGTTGACCATGACTCAAGCGGATTGGGATGAAGATGGAGACCAGGACCTAATTTTAGGCTCCGGTTTATTCATGCGAACAGGGGTTTCGGCAGAAATAAAATCCGCCTGGCGAAAACATGCGCCTCCTTTATTTGTTTTGGAGAATATGGCCCGTGATAAGGAGGAATAAATGGGAAGTAAAATGAGTCTAATAGCCAAGAATACAGGAGGAATGAATAAGCTCTCTAGATCAATTAAAATTGCCTACAATAAGGATCATTTCATGCGAATTACTACGGTTTTTTGGCTATGTCTTTTTTACTGCTTTTCTAGCTTATTCGCCCAATCCAATGGAGAGAGAGTAAGCCTGGCGGAGGGTCTCAAACAACTTGAGCAAAAGTTTACGGTAAGTTTGTATTTCGATACAGAATTTCTCCCCAAAATATCGATACCTATGCCAGATGCAAGCGATGATTTTGAGTCCTCCTTAAAGGAACTTTTGAAAGGAACGGGTCTTGCATATATAAATTATCGGGGTTATGCCTATATCATTGCTACAGAAGATCAGATAGAGCGAAAATATACCCAACAATATTTTAGCGAAAGAGATAGTATCAAAGAGAGTATTGCAAGGTTCAAAGAGGAGGTAGAAGCGTTTAGCGTGGGTACTCCAGGGGAGACAGAAACAGTTGGGGCCTATGCTATCGAAGGATTTATTACAGATGATGCCAGTGATGAATTTCTGGTTGGAGCCAGTATTTCTGTTGAGGGTACAGGTAAAGGAGCCATCAGTAATGAAATTGGAAAATATAAATTAACTCTTTCCAGTGGGGAATATGTCCTCCTCATGAAATCTTTAGGATATGTAGATAGAAGAATAAAACTAACTGTTCTCGGTAATGGAAACCTTGATTTAACTCTAAGTAAAGAAGCCATCCAACTGGATGAGATTGTTATCAGTTCGGAGGCTCAGAATTCAAATGTCAGTAGTACAGATGTAGGTAGGGAGGTTCTGTCGGTGAAAGAAATCAAACGCTTACCCGCTTTTATGGGAGAGGCTGATGTGATCAAAACACTACTTCTTCTACCAGGAGTAAGTTCTGTGGGCGAAGGTGCTGGAGGATTAAATGTACGTGGGGGTAATGTTGACCAAAACCTTGTGATGCAAGATGGCATGTATCTGTTTAATACATCCCATGTACTGGGGCTCTTCTCACTTTTCAATCCGGATGTAGTCAACAAGGTAGATTTATATAAAGGAAGTATGCCAGCCCGATATGGAGGAAGGCTATCTTCTATCCTGGATGTTGAGCTAAAAGAAGGGAATTATCAGAAATTTACGGGTAAAGGAGGATTAGGATTAGTGTCCAGTCGTCTTACATTGGAAACTCCTATTCAGAAAGGGAAAAGCTCAATCATTGTAGGTTCGCGTTTCTCTATTTCCGATTATTTATTCGATGTAATTGAGATTGCAGAAGTCCAGGAAAGTTCAGCTTTCTTTTATGATGTAAATGCAAAATTCACCCAAAGATTCGGAGATAAAGGTAAACTTAGCCTTAGTGGATATTATAGCCAGGACAGATTTAAATTTGACCAGGAATTTGATTTTAGATGGAAAACACAAGGGATAAATGCAAATTTCAATTACCTTTTTAGCAATACCTTTTCCTTCAATTTAGAGGCGGTTTACAGCTTTTACGAGAGTAGCTGGACGGAAGAAAACTCCAACCGAGCCTTTTTACTGGAAAATGGAATCAACTACCTGAAAGTAAGACCTGAAATAACCCTTTCCATCGGTGATCGACACAATTTCAATGCGGGAATAGAATTCAATGATTATGAGGTTGATCCAGGCTCAATAAATCCCCTGGATGCATCTTCAACCACCATAGCGAAAGAGGTCCCAAATGAATTTGGAAGGGATATTGCCTTTTATTTAAATGATGAATTTGCCCTTACAGATCAGCTTTCCTTAAATCTGGGGCTAAGATACGTTTACTATCAAAGTCTTGGGCCTGGGGAAGTTTCTATATATGCGGAAGGCGTACCAAGATTGCCGGATGCCGAGATTGGAACGAATACCTTCGCCGCAGGTGATGTGATCACCGACTATTCAGGTTTAGAACCCAGAGCTTCCCTTAGATTTAGCTTTGATGAATCAGCTTCTATCAAAATGAGCTATAATCGAACCCAGCAATTCATTAACCAGCTTTCAAATACTACAGCTGTTTCACCGGTAGATATCTGGCAATTGAGTAATACCTACATAGAACCCCTTAGGGCTCATAATTATTCTGTAGGATTCTTCAAAAACTTTATCAGCAATACCTGGGAAAGTTCCCTGGAAGTCTTCTATCGTGATATAGACAACCTGATTGAATACCGTGATCTGGCAAATCTACTAGTGAATGATCAACTCGAAACCGAAATTCTTTCAGGAATTGGCCGAAGCTATGGAGCAGAGTTTTCCCTTCGGAAAAATAAAGGTCGCTTAACAGGCTGGCTTGGTTATACTTATTCCAGGACAGAGCGAAAAACGGATGGCTCCTTCATTGAAGAATCTATCAATAACAACGAATGGTTCCTCTCAAATTATGACAGACCTCATGACATCAGTTTTGTCCTTACATTTCAAGCCAATAAGAAAAATCACTTTGGACTTAATTTTGTCTATAGTTCAGGTCGCCCCATCACGGCTCCTGCAGCGAGTTTTAGTGTAGGAAATGCCTTGAACGTACCTATTTATTCAGAAAGGAATAGTATCCGAATTCCAGCTTATCATCGTCTCGATTTATCCTATACTGTTGGGCAGAGCCACAAAAAACAACAGCTCTGGCGGAGCAGCTGGACTTTTGGGGTTTTCAATGTTTACGGTCGAAGAAATCCATTTACGGTCTTTTTCACACAGGATGCCGCCGCCCCACCCCAAGCCAACAGATTGTCTGTTCTTGGGAGCATTATTCCTTCAATCACCTATAACTTTAGTTTCTAATGCAGTCAGTATATATGAGAATAATTGCAATCATTTCACTCATGGCTCTAGGCCTTCTTGGAGCCTGTATTGATATTATTGAACTGGAAACAGAAAATAAAGCAGACGGACTTATCATTGTAGATGCTAATCTGGAACTCAGTTCCCGTTCAGCCACGGTCCAAATTCGACAAGCAGCAGATTTTGCTGCAGGGCCGGATGGAGTAGAACTTCCAGTTGGAGGAGCTACTGTACGGATCCAGGAGGTTGGAGGAAATGGGTTGAATCTTGTTGAATCAGAAACCGGGATATACAAAACCGAAGAAGCTATCGGTGAAGTAGGTAAATCCTATCAATTATTCATCGAAGTAAATGGAGAAAGCTATGAATCTAAAATTGAATCAATGCCAGAGAGGATTCCTTTCGATCTGATAGATCATGTCCAACGGGAGGAAAGTTTCAATAATTCACAAGGAAATATTGAGACGCAGGAGGTGGTTGCTATACGTTCCACAACGGATTTACCAAATAATGGTGAAGGCATCTTCTTACGGTACAGGGCTTCAGGCGTTTACCAATTCAATGAAAGAGTGAGTCTCAATGATAAAATTTGCTATGTTCCTGAACGAATTGACAATAACCAACTGACAATCATTAATGGCTCAAGCCTAAACAATGGGGTACTCAATCAGCAGGAATTTCTACTCAAACGAGTAGATAGCAGACTAGCAAAACGGTATTGCTTTACCCTGGTGCAAATTTCCATTACTCAAAACGAATACAATTTTTGGACTGCCATAGAGGACGAATTTGACCGAACAGGCGATATTTTCGAAACCCCACCTGCAAAGATCAATGGGAACATCCTCAATACAGTTTCTACCAAAAACGATGTTATCGGACTATTCTCTCTTACAGCATCGGACTCTGCTAAATATGTTATTACAGGATCTCAGGTAGGCTTTAGTAGAGGTCCCTGTGAGGGATTTCCCCCACCAGCTCAAGGCTCACCTTGCTTTAACTGTCTCCAGATTCAAAACTCTAGCTATCAGGAACCTGATTGTTTCTAAAAATTATGCGAATTCTATTCATTTTTCTTTTCAGCTTCCTGTTAAGCAGTCTTCATGCACAAAAAAGATTATTGGTTAATACCGATAAAGGTTTTTATAGTAGCGGAGAAAAGATAGGAGTAAAAATTCAGAACAATTCCGGGGGTAAAAATGAGATTATATACCTCGAGCTTCTTGATAAAAATTCCAATCTAATCCAACGTATTACCACGCGTTCTGACGGAAGATTAGCCTCAGCAATTTTTGATATACCGCTGGAATGGAATAGTGATTGGTATATTTTGAGGGCATTTAATTTATGGATTCCCAGCATGGAAATCAAAGATATGGGGATCAGTGTAATTCCCATATATAGTGAATTTGATGAAAGCCCATCCAATATGGAGGCCTTAAATACTGATCTTAGTAATCTGGGGTATGATTTTCAGATCAGAGATACTGAACAAGTATACAATCAGGGAGATGAGGTAAAAATTCGGGTAGAGAATAAGGAAAATGATCCTGGTATCCGTTGGGAAGTTATCGTAATAGATCAGCAAAGTTTTGATATAATGGGAGGACTTGCTCCACTAAAACCGCAGGTCTATACAAAGCCATTTGAACGGAAAGTCAAAGAGGGAGAGGCTCAAAAATCTCTCCTATTTGTAGGCTTTGTAGGAAAAGCAGGCGATTTCAATCCTAATGGATTAGCAGCTATTTATATTGCAGAAAAGCTTGACTTTCGTTGGTTATCTATGGGAGAAGGTCAGGTTTTTGGTCTTTCTATGGACGACTTTCAAGGGACTATGAATTCTCAGATCCTCTCAATAGAAGCTTTTGGAGGGGTAGATTACCCGGGAGTGGAAATGATTTCACCTTCTGCTTCTTTCGAAAAGAAAGAGTACAATTTCCCCGCTTTGCCCTACCCTCCTCAAATCGTCAGTTATCTGGAAAACGCTCGGAAAAGAAGAATTATCTCTGACATTTTCAAACAATCACAACCATTGGAAACGGTAAAAGATCTACGACCGGAAGATCTGGCTTTTACAAGAGCTGATAAAAGCTACGCACCTGAGGATTATATCCGCTTTAACGATACCCGTGATTTCGTCAATGAAGTTGCGACCTTCCTAAAAATCCAAAAAGATGATAAAGAGGAAAGTTTCAGGGTGATGATGGAAAAAAACACCTTAGCAGAAAACCCTCCTGCCATGTTTCTAAACGGCTATATGTTTACGGATACCAAGGATTTACTTGAGTTGAAGCTAGATGATATTGAGCGGATTGATATTTACCGAAAAGAGAGAACTATTCTTAAACAATTCAGAACTTTAGGAAGGAATGGAGTAGTCGCGGTTTATACTAAAAATCCAAAACTGAAGCCCGGTAGCGGAACGAAAACCAAACTTCAGGGCTTTCAGGAAAATGATAGCAAAATTCAGCCAGTAAGCTTTGATTCTGGCCCCAATTTATCGCCTCGCCTATTATGGGATGTACGCCCAACCCAAAATGAAAATGGAGATCTACTCTGTAGATTTACCCTGAGCGATGATGAGGGGGATTATGTTATTCTTGTAAATAAATTCACAGAAAAAGGAGGATTTCAATCGAGTCGTGTATTAAAGATTCAGGCGAAAAAGCCATAAGACATCCCCTTTGCATGTTGATATTTCTTTCCCTATCAGCTATCTTATTCTCTCATTTTACACAAAAGCTATGATTAAAGATTGCCTGATTCCACATATCTCAGCTGAGCAATCCTACTGTCCAACATCATGCTTCCATAGACCAGCTTATTGCAAATCTGAACTAAAGCCTGGTTCCCGCTATAGAGAAAAGCTGCAAATGAGAGAATAATTAACATAAATCCTATGAATCCCACACTAAGAAATGTTTTTGCCATAGTAGCCGGGGCTGTGATAGGAGGTCTGGTCAATAGTGGTTTGATTAATATTGGTCCTTCTATTATCCCTTCCCCTGAAGGCATGAATCCTGCAGATATGGAAAGTATTAAAGAATACATGCCTCAGATGGAATTCAGGCATTTTATATTTCCTTTCCTTGCACATGCACTTGGCACCCTGATTGGCGCATTTACAGCAGCCAAATTAGGGGCAAGTCAACATCAAAGACTAGGGCTTTTTATTGGCTTTTTCTTTCTAATCGGGGGAATTATTGCTGTAAATATGCTTCCCTCTCCCCTATGGTTTAACATCGTTGATCTATTAGGAGCCTACTTGCCGATGGCTTTTCTAGGATCTAAGCTGGCTATGGGAGGGAAAGAAAGTAGTACGACTCTTTATTAAGTTTTTATTTGAGCTCCAATTAGCTGACACGAAAAGTAACTAGGGAAAATATGCTGATTAAACAGGCTATGAACTATATTTTTTGTGTAAAAGTAAAAATTGTAGCCCCCTCATCTGTTTACTTTTTGCCTACTTTTCTCATGTACGCCTTCTCCTCACAAAATTAGCTTATTAACTGTGGAAGCAAGACTATCTATTATCACTCTTGGGGTAGCAGACCTTAGCAAATCTGAAAACTTCTACCTGAATATTTTTGGCTGGGAAAAAAGCCCACAAAGTAATGATAATATCCTCTTTATGCACCTAAATGGAATGTATTTGTCCTGTTATAAACGGGATAAACTTGCCGAGGATGCTACGGTTTCTGAAGTGGGAACTGGATTCAAAGCGTTTAGTCTTGCCTATAATACGCGAAGCGAAAAGGAGGTAAATGAGCTATTTCTATCCTTTGAAGAAAAAGGTGTAAATATCATCAAAAAACCGGAAAAAGCCTTTTGGGGAGGCTATAGTGGTTACATCGCAGATCCGGATGATAACCTATGGGAAATTGCCTATAATCCATTTGTAGTAATTGATGCAGCTGGAAATATTAAATAATAGCTTTCTATTTATAACTCTTGAAGAGGTAAGCTTCGCGTGAACGCTGTTCCAATTGGTCAATTACAGTTAGGAGTTCTAGCCTTTCCTCCTAAAATTATTTAGCTTCCCAATAACGGATACTCAACTAAGCACCCAGATATGAAGATTCTGAATCTACCGATAAAAATAAAAGCTGGCCTATTTATTCTAGCCCTTTTATGTACTGGCCTGCTTAGTGCCTGGAAATTTACATTACCTAAAAATTCGGAACCTTATTGGCCTGTTTCTTCCGCCAATAAAGAAGGAGTTGATCAGGTGGTACTTGATGAAATTCACGCAGATATACAAGCAGGAGATTATGGCCTTATCGACCACTTCCTCCTCATCCGAAATGGAAAAATTATTGCGGATCATTCCTACGAACAGGATTATAAAAGTATAGCTAAGAATTATGATACCACCAATCATATGTACAATTATGATCATCCGGATTGGCACCCCTTTTATCAGGGAACTAAGCTCCATAGCCTGCAATCAGTTACCAAAAGCATCACTTCCGCGGCTTTAGGAATTGCAATTGATAAGGGACATCTTTCTGGGGTAAATATCAAAATTGCTGACTTATTCAAGGACTACAAGTTTGATTCAGATGATCCACGCATGATGCAAATGAAGCTTGAAGATTTATTGACTATGCAGGCCGGGATCAAATGGGATGAAGCTTCTTATGATGAAGCAGATAATAGTTGTGTGCTCATGGAAGCCAGTGAAGACTGGATTCAATTTGTCTTTGATCAGGGAATGGATATGGAGCCAGGAAAGCAATTTGAATACAATAGTGGAGCCAGTGTTTTGATAGGAAAAGTAATTCATTTAGTTACCGGAAAATATGCAGATGAATGGGCAGAAGAGAAATTATTCAAACCATTGGGCATAGAAAATTATTATTGGAAAAAGACTCCTTTAGGGGAAATTGATACTGAGGGTGGACTTTACTTAAGCAGCCATGATCTTGCAAAAATTGGTTATCTTTTTTTACATAAGGGCAAGTGGGAAGGCAAACAAATCATATCAGAAGATTGGATAGAAAAATCTATATCAGCTATCATCCCTGATTTAAGTCCTCCCGGAGATGGTCGAGAACCAGGCTATGGGTATCAATGGTGGGTTCCCGAACATAAAGGGGGAAAAACAAAAATATTTGCCGGCAATGGTTACGGCGGACAATTTGTGCTTGTCGCTCCGGAGTATGATATGCTGGCCGTATTTAATGGATGGCATATCCACGGCAATCCGGAAAAATTCACCTGGAACGTCTTGATGCAGAAAATCCTACCTGCAAGTAAACTTTAATCTTTTCTATTTTCTCCAAGCCAAATCTTTCTGCTATGTGCAAAGCAAAAACTCCTACCCTCTTAGGGTTCTTCCTTATTATCTTATTTAGTTGTCCAACTCAATTCCTATCAGCGCAAGAATTTAATTCGAATCAATTGCTGCATGCAGTAAAAGTTCTGGCTTCTGATTCTCTGGAAGGGAGAGGTTTTGGAGCAGAGGGAAATGAGAAGGCCCGTAGATTCATAGCAGCTCAATTCAAAGCCCTTGGAGTTGCTCCGGCTTTGTCTGAGGGATATTTCCAGAAATTTGAACACAGAGTACCTAAAGCCGGAATATTTGACGCTAAGGGCAAAAGAGAGCTACCTAAAGGTAGTAGAATGGCAGTCGGGGCTAATGTGCTGGCAAAAATAGAAGGAGAAAGTACTAAAATGATAGTGATTACGGCTCACTATGATCACCTCGGTATCATCAGAGGAGAAATATATAATGGAGCTGATGATAATGCTTCGGGTACAGCTGCCCTCTTAGCTATTGCAGAATACTTTAAGAGAAATACTCCTACTCACACCCTGCTATTTGCAGCAGTAGATGCAGAGGAAATCGGCTCACCAGGAACCAAATATCTCTTTAAAAATTTCCCCGGGGAAAAAGAGGATATCGTTTTGAATGTAAATATGGATATGATCGCCCATAATGATAAGGAACTCTATGTTTGTGGCACCTATCATTATCCGAAACTTAAGCCCTATGTTTCTTCCATAGAAAGCTCTATCCAGATTTTATTCGGGCATGATAATCCTAATGATAGGAAAAAAGATGATTGGTCAAATTCCTCAGATCACAGAATCTTTCATAACGCAGGTATTCCCTTTTTATATTTCGGTGTCGAGGACCATGAGGATTACCACAAGGCTACTGATACCTATGAAAATATCAATCCTGACTTTTACCTCGAATCAGTAAAAGTAATTATCAAGACCATTAAAAATTTCGATAAAGGCTAAGCCAGTACAGCTTCAGTTTCGATAGAAAATTGCCTCAGGATACTTCTAGAGAAGTCTCCAATCCTTTCGTACTCTTCTTCATTGATTCCAAATGGATGCATTTCGAATCCGGGATAATCATTTCCTGCTTCTACATGGAAAATAGTATTCAACCAGGATCCAATCGGATAAAACACGGACTTCCCAATAGGGAATAACGCGAGGTTAACTATCCTTGCTCCCAGCTTATCCGCTCTTTTTCTCAGGTGAAATAAAGATCTGCGGCTACTTGCGAATAAAGCCACTCTTTCGTGAGCAAAAATATCTGTCTCATTTCGAAAGCATGTATCACCATTCTCTGTACCCAGGCAAACCAGATCAAATGCTTCAATTTCTTCCCGACTAAACTCTCCGGGTGAAGAATTGAGCACCACTTTCAATCCGCGAGAACCCAGAATTTGAGCCATCTCTTGCGCAATTGCCTCGACTTGATTTGTTACAGAGCTATGGAGTATAAGAACACTTCCAGTATGATTCATTGGGGGTAGATTTCTGAGTATACAAGGAGTCAAAAAACAGGCCAAGTTCTATGACGATCCGGCTGCTATTCTTACCACTTGTCAGAAATCACGGAATACCGTAGAATTTAGCAATTTTCCCTATTGGAATACGCGCAAATAATCTACTTCCATTGTCTGTGGAAATACCGTAGTTTCATCTGGAGAGCCCGGCCATTGTCCTCCTACTGCGACATTCATGATAAAGAACATCTCTTGATTGAAGGGGTAAGGTTTGCCGCGCATATCGTTAGTAGTAACACTATGAAAGCGGGTTTCATCCACATACCAGACAATTTCTCCCGATTCCCATACAATGCTGAATACGTGAAAATTATCTGCGAAGTCTTCTGCAATGGTATATACAGAAGTAGAGGAGGTGCTATTTAGATCTCCTTGTGCTCCCCAGTGAGCGGTACCGTGCGAAGACCTAGGTTGATGTCCTACCAACTCCATAATATCGATTTCTCCACAAGCAGGCCAACCTACTTCATCAATATTAGAACCTAGCATCCAGATAGCTGGCCAGATTCCCTGTCCTTTAGGCATTTTGGCTCGAACATCAATACGTCCAAATCTGAATTCTTTCTTTCCCTTGGTTTGGATTCGGGCTGAATTAAAGTTTGCAGCTCCTGTTTTAGTAGCTGTAATAATCAATTTTCCATCTTCCAGCTTTATATTCTTTGACAAATCTGTGTACCATTGCAGCTCCATATTTCCCCAACCACAAAGATTCGGGCAACCATCTTCCAATTCAAAATTATAATGATCCGGATTTAACTCGCTTCCATCAAATTCTTCATCCCAAACTAATTGATACCCAAAATGTGTATTGGAAGTCTCATAACCTCCGTCTGCAGCAGTAAACTCAGCACGATCATTATCTTCAATCACACCTTCTGCACTCATACCACTAATTTCTGCTTGTTGTGGAGCACTTAAGGTAGCCAGAATTTTCTCATCCACTTCTTTATCAGTATCATCAAGAACTTCAACAGAGAAACTCGCATTGAGCGATCCAGCTGGAATGGTCAGGGTACCAGAGGTAGCAGTAAAATCCGCGCCAGGCTCAGCAGTTTTACCTTCTACTGCATAATCGACCGTAATATCTTCCTCCCAGGTTTTGCTGGTCCGAACTTCAAAAACCATGGTAGAATTTCCATCTCTCTCAAAAGCCCTGCTTTCTTGAATGCTCAATTTAGGGAGTTCAGCCTGAGGGCCAGGGTCTGTTTCTCCTTCACAGCCAACAATAAACAGGATCAAAAGGAGAGAGGGGAAATAGGTTTTTATGAAGTTCATAAGACGTAATTTATCTAAAATTACGAATATATATAGAAAAATATATGTCTCTGGTTTATTAATTCTTCCAATAGTCATTTAATCTGCCAAGATCCAGGAGTTTATATATTAAAAACATGGCAAAAAATTAGGCAAGAACCCCGGAAGAGTTCTTGCCTGTATATATTATCAAACTAGGTTTTTATTTCCAGATCACTTTATCTGTTACAATTCCTTCATCAAATTGAATCCGTAATCCATAGACTCCGGGAGGATAATTTTCTCTTCGAATTTCCACATCCATCAAGCGCAAATTCGTTATTCTTTGAATGACTCTTCCTTGCATATCTATCAATTCAACTCCACGAATGATCTTTTCAGCCTCCAACTTAATAGCTTCTGTTGCCGGATTTGGATATACCTTAAGATTGACTTCAGAGCGTATATCTCGCACACTTGATATGGTGGTGTTTGGAATACCCATTGCGAGCACCATGTGATAAGATAGATAAGTAGCTACTGTATCAACATAAATTTTTGACAAAGCAGGATCATTAGGATTACCCAGATTTTGGCGACAAATTTCTACAGCGGCAGGAGTCACCTGAAACATAGACCAGGCAGCAGCATACCATTGTTCATTATACCACGCCCAGGGATCATTATTATTTCCGTAAGAATCCGGAGCAACCCCCGCTGTAGAATCACAAATTACCTGACCGGTATCACGAGCAGGTGTTTCGAGTACCAACATACCGTGAACTCCTCCACTTCTTTGCAGAGCTAAGTCAACAATGGGATTATTCATAGGCTGATCAAAAACAGCATTATTACCGATTTCATTAGAACGGTCAGCAATCGTATCTGCCCATGCACCATCTGCAAAAAGAATATCACCAGAAGCACCGGGTGTAACATCGCGGATACCGTTGCTGTTCCAGTCGGCGATATTCTGAACTCCAACATAAGGAGCTTCCATAGAGTCGATCCAGCTAAAGTCTCCCAATCCACCTTGCAGCGAGAATCCCATGCTTACTCTTGAAGAGTATCCGACGTGATTAGCATTACAAAGCGGTCTGTCCACATTCGCTTGAATATTTCCCCAGAGAGTTGTATCAATAATCAAGGTAGGCGGGTTATTAGAGAAATCCAGGAACTTGGGAAGGGCAGCTTCAGAAAGGTCTCCCAGGAAAATCAAGTTGGTGGACGCAAATCCAGCAGCATCTTCCCCCCCTGCTGCAATACGAGCAGAATCTATCCGCCAGGGATTTCCATCTTCAGAATAGGTTTTCCGCAACCAACGAACGGCAGTATGCATATCCTGAGTAGCTCTTACACTAGCTTCAAGAATACCCTGAGTTCTTTCAATAGCTACTGGACTAGTAGGATTCCAGCCTTGACGATGATTCATTGATATTGCAACAAATCCCCTTTTGGCGAATTCCATACAGAATTGAACCAGTGAGCTATCTTTTTTATCTCCAAAAGGAATGGTGTTCAAGACAGGAGGAAGAAAGTCTCCGGCATGAGTTAGGATCACTACAGGCCTTTCTGAAACAGTGTCTCCCGTGGGTTCATAAATATCCAACACAAGAGGGACATTAGATGGAACAGAATCCATACCCAGAATAATAGGGAGAATGCTAAAGTTAGAGCCATATTGTTGATCAGAAGTAACTGTTACCTCCGAAAATATTTCATCGAGGTATCTTTCCTGAGCTGAAAGGGGTAGTAGTAATCCAAGTAGCAAAGTACTTAAAAGGAGTAGTTTTAATTTCATGAAAATAGGTTTTGGTTATTGGTTTTAGCGATTTTATTTTAACTGGAATCCCCAGGAGGCATAGACAAATCTTCCGATTACCGGGGCGCCATATAATCCATTTTGTCTTCGATTTAGGAGGTTTGAACCTGCGATTTTAAAGGAACTTCGAATCTTGGGTATATCTTTTCCGATCTGTCCGCTGAGGAAGTACTGGGCTGGAATCCTTCCAGAAAATTGAGGTGAACTTTCAAAGGTATAACCTTCAATCCACCTGAATGTCAATCCCCAATTCCAATTTTTCATTCCCCCGATCTTCATATTTCTTCCACTCAATCCTATATTGAATTTATTTTCTGGGGTATTGTACGCGGGAATCAAAGGATCATCTTTATCTACCAGGATTCGGTTCCAGGAATAGTTACCTTTTATCCCCAACCAATTATTGACTTGATGATTTACATTCACCGATAATCCGGTAGTTAAGGTTATTTCTTTTGCATTAGCAGAAAATCTAAAAACTCTGGGAAGTAAAACAATGGCCTGATTCGGAACTTGAAGTCCAATTTTGAAGCCAATAAAATCTCTGTATCGACTTATATAATAGGTCGCATTTACAGCAGTCCTTCCATCAAAGAAAATCCCCGAATAGGCGAGTTCTGAGGAGATGTTTTTCTCAGGGACAATGGGATCTTCATTAAACCTCACCCACAAAGCAGTATCGAGGGTTTGACTTCTTCTATAATCATCAAAGGATTCCAGGGTAACCAGATTCTCATAGCCATTTAAATTGCCCAGAAGAAAGACATCACCCACCCGAAAATAATAGAATTGTTCAATCAGGGTTGGATTTCTTAACGCATAGGACAGGGACATCCGGATGGAGTGATTTTCGGAGAATTGATAACTAGCAGATACTGCTGGACTAAACAGGAATCCATAGTTCACGTTTTTATCCAGGCGAGCCGCAAAATTCAACTTGACCAAATCACTCAGTATAGATTTCTCTGCTCCGGCATATATCCCATATTCTGAGTTTCGAATGATGGTGCCTGAGGTATCACTAAATATGGTACCTTCAGAATAGGGTCGGTAGGCTCGGAAATTACCTCCGATGACTATTTCATCCAGAAATCCGGGTTTGAAGCGATATTCTCCATGGACATGAAAGAGTTTTGATTTATCGACCAAACGAGTTCCTCCTTCAGAAACCGGCGTTCCCGTAATATCATCAAAGACTTCCTGATACTCTGGAGTACCTGGCATAAGCATATTCGCATCCTGACTTGCTCTAGCCATTGAATGCCATTTGGAGAGGGAATCCTGATTGGCTGCCAAAACTGAATTTGCCTGGTCAAAATCAAATTGAAAAAGGGGAGGCTCTATAGTAGGGAAACCCTCTAATGCCTTTACCTTAGGTACAATATTTCTAAACCAGTAATTGCGGTATCCATCTACCCAAGCACTATTACCTCTCCATCTGCTTTGCAGGATTTGTGAAGTACCAATAATGTCATAGGTTCTACCTGCAGACTCTTCGGAATGGTAAGCCCTTAGAAAAAATTGATCTTTATAAGTGATTTCAAATTTATTCTGAATCAACCATACATCATTCAATTTCAGACGATTATCTAGTTGCATTACAGTAGAGCCCATCCCAAAATTACTCGCTAAGGCAATCTCCCAATTAGGTTTAGGCCGAAAATGAAGGGCAGCGCTTGTCTTTAGGTTATAGCTACCGTAGTCTACAATATCTTCTTCTCGGTAGCCTGTTCTGTAAAATACACCTAATCCTGGATGGCGAGTGGGAATCTGTTCAAATAAAGAACTAAAGTCTCCCTTTGTTTCATCCCCATAAATATTTACTGCATCAATTCCTCCCGGATTATCTATTCCAACACTATCTTCCTCAGAACCTCTTGAAGGGGAGTAATCTACTGCATTCCAGTCTTCAATAAGAGAATAAGCTCCATTTATCTTAAAGGCCCACTTCTTTCTTTTTCCTTTCTTTCCCAAAGTAGTTGCATATCTGAAGAGCACCTCCCGATAGTTCCTTTCCCCTCCCTTTATCATCAACTCCAGCCCCTGATATTTGAAGGGGTTTTTAGAGCGCATATTAATTACTCCATTGAAGGCTCCCGGTCCGAAATAAGCACTACTAGCACCTATAACGAGATCAACTCCTTCCACATCCAAATCGCCTATGCCTACGAAGTTTCCTACCGGATAATTCAGGCCGGGAGAAGCATTATCAAAACCATCTATAAGTTGAAGAGAACGAATAGGTGCGCTGCTATTGAATCCCCGTGTATTCACTACTTTAAACCCAAAGCTTACCGTCAGCAAATCCACCTCTCTTAAGTTTGCCAATTCATCATAGAAGGAAGCTTCACTGGAGTTCTTCATGGCTTCAATGCCAATGCTCTCAACAGTTAGTGCCAGGTCTTCCTGTAATTTAGAACGTCTTTCTGCAAAAATATCTACAGAAGCCATTTGGACTTCATCTTGCTCAAGCACAAGTTCCAGGGGTCTGCTTAACGACTTTACGTTATAGACCAAGGTATCATATCCGATATAAGCCAATTGGATATCAAAAGGAGGATTTCGTTTCACATCCAGGCTGAAACTTCCTTTTGCATTTGTATATGTTCCCAGATTGGTTCCTAGTACACGTACCAGTGCACCTGCCAGCGGATCACCAGAGCCACTATCCGAAATGGTACCTCGAAGGCTTTGTGAATAGGTAGCTGTAGGTATACATATGAACAGACAAAAGCCGAGAATCAGCTGTTTAGATAATAGTAGAAGTCTAGTCATTGAGTAAGACTTAGGCTAGTAGTTAGAGTAGATGAAAACAATATAGGAAAAAAGGTTGTGAAAAAAACTCAAACTTTACTTTCTAAGTAAATCTTTGCGCAACATCAATACCAAAAAATGGGACGAAATTCTCCTATTTGGGATGGAAATACTATCCCGGTAAAACAGAACAGATTTATCATTGAGTTTTAGTGAAAGTATAAATCCAATTCTTTTTGCGCTTCCTCTGCCAAAATGATCATCACCCAATATGGTGGCAGGTAATTATTTTCAATTTGAAATTCCTCTGATTTTTGAAGGGTCAATTCACGAATAGCTTGATATTTTTCAACGAAAGAATTGTTTTTTAAGGCCTGGGTAGCGCTCATTCCTTCAGGAATCATCCCTTCTGTCCCAAAAGCATTTAGCATCATACAATATCCTTTTAATCCTCGTGCAAGAGGTAGCATAAAGGGGTTATGGTCAATCTGTTTTCCCTGATCTGCACTTAGCCACATTGCATCCATGACCGCATTATCAATATGATCTTTGTACAAAGTTTCAGGATCTCTCCATTCTGCCACCACCGTTAACTGAGGATCGTATTCGAGATCGGAAGGCATTTGCGTTACAAAATTTTCGACTCCAAAAGTATTTAGCCATTCTACAACCCCCGGAGAGGAAATGGTAGATTCTGCCTGCCATAACTGTAAGCCTTCCTTTTTATAGGCAAATGATCCCACCTCTGAACAAAACATAGCTGTAGAGTCATGAAAATTCATTTTGAAGTCATAGGGTATATGTCGGGTCTGCGATTCATCATAGGCTGCTTTAGCAGCTTTCTGAGGAAGCATAGGATCATCAATCAATTGTTCCAGGTCGCTTCTAGGTCGAAGAACCATAAACCTGAGCTTAGTGTCTTTCAAATATTCTGAAACTGAGGCTATGTCAACCCCTTTCTCAATATGTGCTTCAACCAGATAAGGACGATACTCTTCTTCATCGATATAAATCATCGCCACGTGAGAAAAATTTCCGGGGTAGTCATTACCTCTTGAAATAAAGGCAGAGGCTTCTGCCCCTCCCCGGGAGACCAGCAAATCACCACTGTGTACTTCTATCCCAAAAATATTGGTGGAAGGCGTAGTGGACTTTTCTTCTTCAACAAACATGGCTGCTTCAAATTCCAGGCCTTCTGATTGGAGTAAGACTTCCTCAACAGCTGCCCTCATACCATAGAATAAACGATAAAGTGTATTTCTGCTGCTTCGATCTTCCATGTCCCAGTTTTGTGATTGCTTTTTAAGCCAAATGCGAGCATAGCGATAAAAATTTAGTAACCAGGGTCTATGCTTCTGGCGAGCTGCAATCAGGGGGGCGAGTGAAAAGAATTTTACTTCCAACTCCACAAAAGCTGAATCTGTAGGTTCAAGGCTTTTATCTGCCAGGGGAAAAAGAAAGTCTTCAGCTTCTTTTTCCAGCCCTTGTATCATTGAGTCCAGTAAGTTTCCATCGAGGCTACGTGCAAGCACGAAACTTTCTTCCAGATACTCCCAGTTTTCATCCTGATCCCACTCAAATGCAACCTCATCACTGATACTCAACTTCTTTTCAGCAGCATCCGGAATCATCAATACTCCGAAAAGCGAAAGAAGGGAGATAGGAATTAAAAAGATTTTTCTTTTATAAAATGGCATGAAGCAGGTTTTGTGGAATTAGAGCAATATTCAACAAAATAGAATACTCTGAGCAGAAATGAAATCTACCCGATAAAATCTCCCGCCACAGGATAAAGAATTGATTCTTCAACCTAATATAGATTCAGTAGTGCTTAAATTTTATCTATAATTGAAGCTTAAAAAAAGTAATCGTCAGCCTGGCTATTCTTTTTCTTCGAATGTTTATTGAAGTACCAGGCTGCATAAATAAAAGCCATTCCTATAACAGCAATACCTGCCATAGGCGCAAATATAGTTTTGCTGGCAATAAGACTCATACCTAGTAGGAGTAAACTGAGGCATAAGAGTTGGTTGGCGTATTTGATTAATCTTTTCATGATCAAAAGCTATCGAGTTTAAGAATGACAGCGTAGATTTTGAGGTATAGCTTTGACGATAAAGTAGAAAGGGAATCCTCTACTTTGGTTGTGCATCTCAGTAAAGACAAAGGAAAATGAGTAAGGTTGGAAGCTGGAGGAAGAAAACGTGTTTGGGTGTTGATATGTTCATGTGATCCGAATACCCTCTAGAACACATGAACACCTGCGTACGTCTCTATTCCACCAACATTGCCGCTCCAAAAACCCCTGCGCTATCTCCTAGTTTGGGTTTCAGAATGGGTGTCCTCAGGATGGGATTGAATACATGCTTTACGATTTCTTTTAGGCCCTGATCGTATAGTTCAGGGATATTTCCGAGGCCTCCTCCTATGACGATGGCATCGGGATCGAGAATATTGATGACAACTGCCAGGGCTTTACCAAAAAAGTGGAGCAAACGATCGAGGGTTTGTTGGGCGAAAGGATCATCTCCCTTTTTAGCCTGCTGGTAAATTTCTTTCAGATTCAATTGCTGGCCCGAAATACTTTGGTAGAACTTTTCCAGAGCTGGACCGGAAAGTATGGTTTCCACGCAACCAGTTTTTCCACAATAGCAAGGGCCACCAGTTTCGTCCAGAAAATTGTGGCCCCATTCTCCTCCTATGCCATGCCTGCCATTTAAGACCTTTCCATCAATCACTACGCCTCCCCCAACTCCTGTCCCCATGATAATCCCAAATACAACTTTAGCATCCGGGAGTTTGTCTGCTACTATGCCCAGTTTTGTTTCAGCTATTGCAAAGCAATTGGCATCATTGGCCAGCTTCATGGGAACTTTTAAAAGCTGTTCTAAATCTCTCTGCAAAGGTTGGTTCAGGAGCTGTTGAGAATTGCTGTTTTTGAGCTTTTCTGTATCCGGATCCATAGCGCCCGGTGTGCCCATACCGATTGAAGCTGGCTCTAAGGAAGTTTCCTCTTGAAGCAGATCTACCAAATGGGCGATACGTCCAAGGGTATGCTGATAGCCTTTAGTGCGCTCAGTGGGAATACGTCGACGTGCCAACGTCCGATAATTGTCTGCTGCATCAACTACAATGCCTTCAATCTTGGTTCCACCAAGATCGATGCCCCAAAGTGGCTTCATTTTGTGTGTATTAGAGCGTTCTATTTTACTTTCTTCGCATGAATCTCATCGAAAAAGATGTCATCATTAGGCACATCAAATTCAATTCCAGTGATATCTCTATTATTATTTAGCTCAAACTTTATCGTACCAAATCCAAACCATGCATGTACTTCTCGCCAGTTGATTTCAAAGGTATCATCATGCCAGTGTTCCAGGCGGGCATTTAATGCAGGAGCATGCGGAAACTCCAGCAAAAGCTTTTCTCCATCTACGCGAATTATGACATCTCCATACATCGGATCATGATAGGTACCGGCATAGCTTTCCAAATCAAAACTGGGGCTGGTACCCGTTTTCCTTTTATCCAAACGCTCCTGTCTGCGCTTATCCCAATTGGCTATAGCATTATTCTCATAGGCCAGATTGTTTTTGCTCCAATCTTTTTCCTCCTGATCCATATAGCGGTCAAGGATATAGTATACCAAAGGTGAGGCAATGCCTCGCATAGTATTGGTCAATACTACAATGCCCAGATTTTCTTCTGGTACCACTGCTACTTGAGAATACATACCGTCATACCCGCCTCCATGACGATAGACCATACGACCGGCATAATCAAAATATCCCCATCCCAGAGCATAACCAGATACATTTCTATTTCTGAAGTTGTCTTTGGCAAATTTGCTTACAAAGTAATTGTTGTGCGGCTTCCAAAACTGCCCTTGTGCCTGTTCACTGAAGATTTGTTTATTTTCATGCGTACCCTGATCCAACTGAAGTTGCACCCATTTTAGCATATCATCAGTCGAGGATAAAATACCACCAGCGGCTCCCATGTTATCCCATTTTGCATAGGGTATGGGCTGACTGATCCATCCCTTGGGTTTGTGAGGTTGAGCCACGTTTGCAACGAGTTCCAGGTCCGTAACTGTGGTTCGGGTTCTATCCATACCCAAAGGCTGGAAGATTCTTTCTTTAATGAATACATCCCAGGATTTACCACTAGCAGCCTTTATGACTTCTCCGGCGGTTATAAACATGAGGTTGGTATACCCATAACCTGATCGATATTCATAAGCTTGTGGAACATGCTTTATTCTTTTTATAACCTCCTCTGCTGAGTAATTACTTTTATACCAAATCACGTCTCCGCTAAAGGTTCCCAGGCCAACCCTATGGCAGAGCAAGTCCCTAATGGTGGTATGTTCACTGGCATAGGAGTCATAGAGTGCGAAATAGGGTAAATGCTTCCTAACCGGATCATCCCAATTGAGCTTACCTTCATCTACCAAAATTCCTATGGCTGCTGAAATAAATGCCTTGGTATTAGAAGCAATGGCGTAAATACTCCCGCCATTTGCCGGATCGGTTTTGCCTGCTTCCAGCATGCCATATCCTTTGGAAAGCACTACCTCACCATCTTTGATAATTCCAATCGACATACCCGGTATCTTCCAGTCTTTCTGAGCTTTGCTCAAATAGGCATCTAGTTTATCTACATCGACCTGTGCTTTTACGGGATTGTAAAAAACAAAGGCAAGTATCCATAGGAGAAAAAAACGAGAAAGCGACTGCATATTAAGTTTATATTTTTGAGAATTGTAGTACTTCATGAGGAGCAATTTTGAGGTAATCCTCCACTTGCATTACCACAGAATCAGTCAGTGAACCTGCGTTGAAGGCTATACGCTCATTTTCAACAATAGATGTATCAAGATATAGATCAAAGTCCAGCAGTGGTCGACCAAAGGGAGGAACAGATCCCGGAACCAAACCCGTCATCTCCATCAATTCCTCACGACTGGCAAAGCGCAGTTTTTTTGCACCGAAATGCTTTTTAATGGCAATTGAATCCAGCTTTTTGGCAGCACTAAGAACAAAAAGCGCAAACTGCTTATCATATTTCAACAAAAGTGCCTTGCCACCAATAGAAATATCCTCTCCCCTAACCCTGGCTGAATCTTCTGAAGTATGGGTTACCTCATGATGAAGACTCTTGTAAGTCAACTCATGTTCATCCAGAAAGGAAAGTATCCGTTCGTACATGCTAGATATTTGCGGGAATTTAGCAAAGATCAGGGAATAGCTCCCATTAAATTTTGGCAAAAAAATAAGCTCCGTCCAAGCAATGCCTGACGGAGCTTATATTTATTTATTAAGAGAAAACCCTATTTATCGTTTTCCTCTTTAGACATTTCTACAAATTTACTTGCAGTGATTTTTCCAGATTTGGACCCCACTTTTTCCTCCAATACATCATAAAGCTTCTCATCGCGAATCCGCCTGTAATGCTGCTCCAGCATTTCCTGGTTTTGCATGATATAATTGATGTATTCTTCTTCCCGAGACTCTCCATCATCTCCCATGGCAGGAAGATTTTTGCGGACGAAATCACGGATAGAATCCTTGAGGTCTTCTTCTTCTACCTTTATGTCTTCGGTTTTAGAGATATTCTCAACGATCATAGACCAGGTTACAGATTTGCTGAAGTCTTCATATTCGCTTTCAACTCGCTCCTCAGTATATTCTTCCTGGGTCTTGAGCATCCATCTTTTCAAAAAGTCATCTGGCAGGTCTACTTTATTTCCCTCCATCAAGCCCTTTTGCACTTCATTTCTGTAATACCACTTGCTATTTTCGTCAAATTCTTTCTCAAGCTGCTTGACCATTCGTGCTTTAAAAGCCTCTTCAGTTTCTATCTTCAATTCGGTTTCACCTTCATCCGGCATCCACTGAAGACTGGCAGCTACTTTTCCAAAAAATTCTTCATTCATTTCAGCAGCTTCCACACGGTTGATTTTCTTCAACTCCATTTTCAGGGGCTTCCCTTTCAATTCCTTTAATTCATCTTCCTGCATGAAGAGAACCTCTGCTACATCTGCATGTTTTTTGGCAATCTTGAAAATATCGATATCGAATACCTCATCTACTTTATTGCCGATGTAGGGTTTGAAAAAGGATTTAGACTCTACGCGATCCGGATTAAGGGCGATCATCTTATCAAATCCACCTTCAACTACATTTCCTTCTCCATCCACTTCATGAATCCTTCCATACATAATATCTCCTTTTGCTACTTCCTCAGGATTGGTAACATCTCCAAAGCGTTCCAAAAAGTTATCGATTTGCTCCTTGAGGAAGGCATCATCAATAGAAATATTGTATTTGGTAGGTTTCTTGTTGAGTTTGAAATCGACGTCAAATTGTGGGGCCAAACCTACTTCGAATACAAAATCGAGTTCTTTCTCACAATTAACATCAAAGTCATCTTCCGTTTTCTGGGTATTGGGCATGGGATCTCCCAATAGGCTGATCTCCTCATCTCTCAGATAATCACTTAGGGCTTTGCTGACGATTTTGTTTACTTCTTCGATCAAAACCGGCATGCCCACCATTTTCCTTACCAGGCCAAAAGGTACTTTACCAGGACGAAAACCTGGCATAGAAGCTTTTTTAGCTTGTTTCTTTAGTTCTTCCGTTACCTGGGGTTTGTAATCTTCCGGGCTAAGAAGGACGGTGATGTTTGCTGTTAAATTCCCGGTACTTTCCTGGGTAATATTCATCTTACACTCCTGATTTTGGATAAAGAAAAATTCCAAACCTCATGCAACGCGGAACTTATCTGCATGATAGGACAAGAAACCTGCTCTGAGATTTGGAATTGATATGAGTGCGGATGGAGGGACTCGAACCCCCACGCCGGTTAAAGCACTAGATCCTAAATCTAGCGTGTCTACCAATTTCACCACATCCGCAAATGAACGATTGCTATTTTCAGGCCGACAAATGTATGTTTTTTTTCACTAAGAGAAAAATAATTACGAATTTTATTGAGAAAATAAGTCCCAAAGAGTTTCAGCCTTAATATTCTGGTCCAGCACATGCCCACGACAAAGAATGCAGAAGAAGTAGTCGACTATGAAAAGCTCATCCTGAGAGCTTACCGTCATATCATTCGACCCATGCGAAATACTTCCCGGAGTGAGAAAGCCATTATTCGCAAGGCTTTCGAAATGGCTCGAGATGCCCATGAGGGAGTAAAACGCAAATCTGGAGAACCCTACATTCTCCATCCCTTAGCTGTAGCCAAGATTGTAGTAGTGGAAATGGGTCTGGAAGATACTACCTCGGTTGTGTGTGCGCTTTTACATGATACCGTAGAAGACACCAATATGGAACTAGGGGATATCAAGCGCGAATTTGGAAATAAGTCCATGGCTATTATTGATGGCCTAACCAAAATTTCCGGAACAGCTTTGGACCAAATTGAAATCAGTTCCAAGCAAGCTGAGAACTTCCGTAAAATCCTGCTAACCATTTCAGATGATGTACGTGTCGTGATGATAAAACTCGCGGACCGCCTCCACAATATGCGGACCTTGGGTTCTATGCGGCAGGAGAAAATGCTCAAAATTGCTTCTGAAACTCTTTATATCTATGCGCCCCTTGCTCATAGATTGGGACTCTATGAGATCAAAACCGAGCTTGAGGATCTTTGCTTCAAATTTATGGAGCCGGCCAAATATGACAAGATCAGGCGCAAGCTAAAGGCGATTCGTACAGAAGATCAAAACTATATTGACCGCTTTATCAAGGGCATAAAAAAGGCGCTTAATCCCCTGGATATTTCTTTTACGGTAAAAAGCAGATTTAAATCTATATATTCTGTATACAGCAAAATGATCCGTAAAGAACTTCCTTTTGAAGAGATTTATGATAAATACGCCATACGAATTATCCTGGAAACCCGGGAAGGCCATGAGCGGGAAGATTGCTGGTTTGTGTATTCCCTAATTTCCGGAAATTACCAACCGAATCCCAAAAGGCTTAGAGATTGGATTACTGTTCCAAAGGACAATGGATATGAATCTCTGCATACGACCCTCATGGGACCAGAAGGTAAATGGGTAGAGGTTCAGATTCGGACTGAGCGTATGGATGATATAGCGGAAAAAGGGATTGCAGCTCACTGGAAGTATAAAGAAAATGGGGAGCAACAGGAAGAGTTTATCACTGAATGGATCGGGCAAATCCGAAATATCCTACAAAATCCCAGTCTGAATGCACTGGAAGCAGTACGAGAATTTAAAGAGAATTTACAGCCGAATGATGTTTATGTTTTTACCCCTAAGGGAGAACTTATTCGGTTACCCATCCATTCCACGGTTTTGGATTTCGCTTACAAAATCCATAGCAAGATCGGGCATGAAGCTATAGGTGCAAAAATCAACAATAAGGTAGTAAGCCTGGAGACCGAAATAAGACCGGGAGATCAGGTTGAGATCATCACCTCTAAAAAGCAAAAGCCCAAAAAGGATTGGCTAAGATATGTACAGACAGCTAAAGCACGAGATCAAATCCGCCTGGCACTGCGAAAAGAACGCCAGGAGTTTGTTGATCAGGGCCGTCAATTGTTTTTGTGGAAATCCCGTCAATATGGAGTAGATGAAAAGCATCCTATGATCAAGGAGCTCCTTTCCTATTTCAAATACCCCAATATTGAAGAACTCTTTTATGCTATCGGAACTCATAAGATTGATACCAAACGGATCCCGGAATTTATCGAATTAAAAAAAGCCGGGAAAGAGTTGGATACGACAGAATGGGAACGTTTGCAGAAAAATGGGGAGGACGTTTTTGAGGCCATAGGAGTAGATACCGATACCCTTTTATTAGGTGTGGAACAAAGTATCGATAATTATGGCTTAGGAACCTGCTGTGGCCCTTTGCCTGGAGATGACATCATTGGTCTGGAAGAAAATAATCGGATTGTAATCCATAGGACCAGCTGTGAACGGGCAGTTTCTTTTATGTCCAACTATGGTTCAAAAATCATTAAAGCAAAATGGGCCTCTCAATCAGATGTGAGTTTTCTGACAGCCATCAAGGTTGTAGGCCTCGACAAACAGGGGATGCTCAATGACATCATTAGAATCATTTCTTTGCGGATGAAACTGAATATCCGAAAAGTGACTATCGATGCTGAGGATGGCATGTTCGAAGGAGTATTTCACATCTACGTCAGAAATATCAATGAACTCACTCAAGTGGTGCAAAAGATCGAGAATCTAAAGAACGTCTATACTGCCAGTCGATACGAAGAAGATCAAAACGATTGATCTAGCTGCATATCAAGCTCTGGAAAGGCATTTTGGGAAATATTGTCTCAGGTCTTACAAGCGCTTTATTGACTAATTGAGCGCTTCCTTTCTTGTGGATATTTTACAAGGTTTTTAGCTGTATTTTAAGCCTAGCTTAAGATGCCAAGAGCCATGATTAAGAATAAGATTTCCTTCTGTCTTTTCCCCTTGCTTCTCCTGCTAATTTCTTGTACTCCTTCCCGGGAGAGTAATCAGACAACTGGGGCCATAGCGGAAGCCATTTCGGAGGAGGTTCAGGCCGTAGCCCTCCTAGATACAGAAAATGAAAACCTTCGAATTAGCGCTGAAGCTCAGGAGCAGCATATCCAATATATAGAAACCTGGCAAGAACGCTTTGAAAAGAGAAAAGAAGCAGGAGAAATTTTCAGCTTCCCTGTAAAACTCAAAGGGCTAACAAATGCTGAAGCTTTCTTTTTCGAAGGAAAGATTCAAAAAGTTAGATGGAATGATCCCTCTGCGGGAATAAACGCCCTGAGAAGTTGGATGTTTGAGGAAGAGAGCCCCAAATTTTGTAAAGTTTTTGATCACGGGAACAATTGGTACAGAAATAATTATTCCTTTATTGATATAGATTTAGGCTGTGTTCCTTATATCGATATGGGAGAATTGCCTGGAAGTGAGACGGGGAGAATATCTCTGGATCAAAAGGTTGAAGGCTTAAGCTGCGAATATAATTCTCAATATACAGGCCTTAAAATTTACCATGCTGCTCTTCTTCAGTATGCAATGAAGGAGAAATTTTTTGAAGGAAAGATGGCAGATAATGTAGGCCTCAACTTGAAATGGGAAGAAGCAGGAGAAAAAATCAGCGGGCACTATCATATTCCTGGTGCAACTTCTGAAATAAAACTTCAGGGCTATCAGGTAGAAGACAGCCTCCACTTATTCGAACTTCAGGACAATGATACCCTGGCAATATGGGAAGGAGTTTTTGAAAAGGGAGGAATCCTTAAAGGAAATAGAAAGAGCTTTGAAGGGGAGAAAATATCGTCTTTTAGCTTACAAAGAAGGAGGGTATATACAGCGCCGAATGGGGACAAAACTTACCAGCCCATTTTCCTCCCGAAAGATTTTGAATATTCGTATTTCCTGATTGATGATTCTGAACTTCCTTATGAAGAATTAGAATACTTTACAGGATATCATCGCTTTACCTCCACGTCCATTGTGCTGCAGGGTGATAATGATTATCGGGCTATTTACGACTATTTTGAATATGCCATGACCAACACCCTGGTTCCGGATGGAATTAGCCGAGATGAAGGCTTCCCGGACCCGGAATTTAATTATTACTATTTCATCAACCTTCATCAGCCTTATTATGTCAGTGAAAAAGAACGCAATGATGGCTACAATAGCGATTTGGTACATGATTTCAACATAAAAAATCAGAGAATGGCTTATCTCATTAAGCACATGGACAGAAGCCCACGTACACTGGAAACACTCTTTAGCTGGTATGAAAATACCATCTATGAATTGCTGCCCGATCGTCTATACGAAAAAATGCGTTTAGGGGAGTATTTTGACGAATTGCTTTCCAGCTACCAGCTTATTCAAAGCTATGAGAACTACGAGAGCAAACTTGATACAGTTTACCAGCAGTTAGATTCTTTGGATCAAGCCCGCCTGACTAAAGAAAAAGGACCCTATGGGAGGATTGATTGGGAAGAAAGAAACGATTGCTTTCGTCCATTCTTTGATGAAGAAGGCTATGCTGAGCATATTCCGAAATTGGACTTTTGGGCAAGAAGGCAGCATGAAGGGAATGTGCGCACAGTTGCCAGCATCCTACGTAGACTCCAAAAGGGCTATGCAGAAGGGAAAGGAGTCGACGAAGGGCATTAAAGTTCTTTAAGAAACCTCATCCTGATCTTTGCTTAGGATCTCAGGAATAATCTTTCCCTCCCCATCCGGAGTGGTATAGAAGGGTCGTTTCTCAATGGTGTAATGCGTTTCAGGAGAAATTCCCAGGCAGTGATAAATACTTTGATGCACCTGTTCAATGTAAACGGGTTCCGTAATCGTTTTGAAGGGACGTTCGTCCGCCGTTTCTCCATGCACATATCCTTTCCGAATACCGCCCCCAAAAAGAAGCATCGAACAGCCATCTGTAAAATGGCGATGCATGCCATAATGTTTGAGTTCTTCTACCTTATCCGGAACAGCTACCTGATCTAATACTTTTTTCCCAGGCCTTCCTTCC
>JBCBRM010000038.1:0-94051 GCA_039819665.1 Bacteroidota bacterium | reverse complement strand
CTGCTATTACGTATATAGCTCCACAGCCAAAGAAAGGCAAATTGAAAGTGCGATTTAATTCTCCCAATAAAGAAATGGGCTCTCGAATTACCATTGCTACGTCTAGCGGGAAACCTGTAAAGGATTTTCAATTTAGCGGAACTCGCAGACGTGCCCGGATCAATGTGGGGGACCTCTCAGAAGGTTTTTATACCTGTATGTTGTCTAATGCAGGCCTCAACTCAGAGAAAGTAGAATTTGAAATAAAGGGGGCTTAGGAGAATATTTTATAGAAAAGGAATAGAGCTTTTCTGGCTAGACGACAAAGGAGGCTTTTTTTACTCTTGTTTTCTGAACCAATACATACCGAATACGTAGGTATGATTTCACGCCTAATCAAGATCATCAATCAATTTATAGCGAAGCAACTCTACCTGATCCATCTTAAATCACTCGAATTCGAACGGCAAGCTTTTTGTCGCTTTGGAGAGGAGTTTGGATTTGAATCTTGAGTTTTATAAATACATACCTATCGGGCTTTAAATATATTCAATATGACCAATGCAAAAATACTCTGGGTAGATGATGAAATCGACCACCTGAAAGGACATATGATGTTCTTGCGGCAGAAAAACTTTGATGTAGACTCTGCCAGTAACGGGATCGATGCCTTAGAGATGATACAGGAAGCTACCTATGATATAGTATTTTTGGACGAACAAATGCCCGGAATGGATGGCCTGACAGTTTTGGCCGAAATCCAGCAGATCAAACCCAATCTTCCAGTGATTATGGTTACTAAATCTGAAGAGGAGCATATCATGGAAGATGCGCTGGGAGCTCAGATCACGGATTACCTGATCAAACCGGTGAAACCAACACAAATATGGTTGGCCTGTAAGAAGGTGCTGGAGAATAAAAAGCTGATCACAGCTAAGGTGAATTCTGGTTATCAGCAGGATTTTAGGAATATCGCTATGCAGTTTTTCGAAGATAATGACTTTGAAGACTGGAAGGATATCTATAAGAAATTGATGTACTGGGAGGGGAAGATGGAGGAAAACGAGGACAAAAGTATGGAGGAAGTTCTTTCTACCCAGTTAAATGAAGCAAATGCCAATTTTGGTCGTTTCGTAGCTCGCAATTACCTCGATTGGTTGCATACTTCTGATCCCAATCAGAAACCACTGCTTTCTCCGGATGTTATTCCCCAATCTGTATTCCCTCATCTTGATGGAGGATATGAGAGTGTCTTTTTCCTCCTGGTGGATTGTTTACGTTTTGATCAGTGGAAGGCTTTTGAGAGCCTGATTTCAGAATTATTCTATGTGGAGAATGAACAATCCTATTATGGAATACTTCCTACTGCCACCCAATACTCTAGAAATTCGATCTTTTCTGGTCTGATGCCTCTGGAAATATCTAAAAGATTTCCCAAATACTGGTTAAACGATGATCAGGAAGGGGGAAAGAATAAATTTGAAGGAGAATTTCTGCAGGAATTGATCTCACGTCATAAGCTGAATATCAAGCATAGCTATACCAAAGTCATCAGCAATGAAGATGGGAAAAACCTGGCAGACAATATCCTCAACCTGATGAATAATGACCTTAATGTCATTGTCTATAACTTTATCGACCTTCTTTCTCATTCGCGGACAGAAATGAATATCATTCGTGAATTAGCACCAAATGAAGCAGCTTATCGATCCATTTCCCGTTCATGGTTGGAATTCTCTCCCCTCTTGAGTGTCTTGAAAACCCTAAGTCAACGAAATGTAAAAGTGATCCTGACTACGGATCATGGAACTGTGCGGGTGAAAAAACCTAGCCGAATCATAGGTGACAAGAAGACAACCACTAATCTTAGGTATAAGCAGGGAAGGAACCTCAATTATGATGAGAAATCAAGGTATTTGTTCACTGTTCGTAAACCCTCAGATGCCTTCCTGCCTCAATCCAATGTAAGCTCGACCTATGTTTTTGCCATGGAGGATTATTTCTTCGCCTATCCCAATAATTATAACTATTATGTAAATTACTATCGGGATACCTTCCAACATGGAGGGATCAGTTTGGAAGAAATGGTTATTCCATTGATTGAGCTCTCACCCAAGAATAGATAAGTCTTTTTATTAGGAAAACATATTATATGCGGGCCTGGAATTCCAGGCCCACCTCTCTTTATAGATGTATTTGGAAAATCCTTTTTCAAGTGGCTTATTTGCGAAGCAAACTTTACACTGTGCCGCAAAAAAGCTTTCTCAGTCAATCAGAATCAGACAACCCGGCGATCGCTGAAAAGATTCTGCATGCTTGTAAAAATGTGAGAGTTTTTGCATTTTACGGAGAGCTGGGAGCCGGAAAAACCACCTTAATCAAGGCTTTTTGTAGGTTCCTGGGCGTAAAAGAAGCGGTAAGCAGTCCTACCTTTAGTCTGATTCATGAGTATTGGACCGAAGATGCACCGGTTTATCATTTGGATCTTTATCGGATTAACTCTGAACAAGAAGCATTTGATATTGGCAGTGAGGAGTATTTTTACTCAGGCGCTTACGTTTTTATCGAATGGCCCCAAAGAATACCAAATTTACTCCCTTCAGAAGCTGCTCTACTGGAGATTAGCATTATTTCAGAAAACAAGAGAAAGATTGATTTAAGTTATCAGGCACATGGGGAAGATTGATATGTCTATAGATCGCGGCTTTTTTTCGGGTGTATATTCCGGATACCGGGCAGTTCCAGAAGAACTGGCTGTAAGGAAGCATCAGAGCAAGAAGAGCCTGCGTATAGGAGTCCCCAAAGAGCTTCTTTTTCAGGAAAATCGGGTTGCAATTACCCCCATGACCGTAGGCGTACTGGTTGCCAATGGACATCAGGTATACATTGAACAAGGAGCGGGAGAAGGTGCCAGATATTCTGATAAAGATTATTCTGAGGCGGGAGCAGTCATTTGTTATAAGGTGGAGGATGTCTTTAAACAAGCTGACTTTATTTTGAAAGTCTCTCCACTCTCTTCAGATGAAGCTTTACTCCTTCGCGATAATCAAACCCTTATCTCAGCAGTCAATCTGGGAAACTTTTCCCCGGAAATCCTCAACGAACTCATCAAAAAGAATATTACTGCTCTTGGCTTTGAATTTTATCGAAGCGGAGATGGCTCCCTGCCTTTGGTACAAATGATGTCCGAGATTGCAGGGGTATCTTCCATTCACATTGCTTCTGAACTTTTGACTGGAAATAATGATGGCCAGGGAATCTTATTAGGAGGAATTACTGGGATACCCCCGGCCGAAGTTTCTATTATAGGGGCAGGGACCGTTGGGTTTAATGCTGCTCAAACGGCGATGGGGATGGGAGCAAGGGTGAGAATTATAGACGAAGAGATTTATAAACTTCGTCGTATTGAGAAAGAATTAGGGATCAACATCTACACATCCGTTGCACAAGGAAATTACATACGTGAAGCTGTGGTTTCTTCTGATGTCGTAATTGGAGCGGCATTTAAAGAAGGAGGAAGGGCACCTCTGGTTGTAACGGATGATATGGTGCAGGAAATGAAAGAGGGATCCGTGATCATTGATGTATCCATCGATCAAGGGGGATGTGTCGAAACCAGCCGTCCTACCACCCATGACCAGCCTACCTTTATCAAACACGGCGTCATTCATTATTGTGTTCCTAATATCGCTTCTCGGGTTGCAAGAACTGCATCAATTGCCATCAGCAACATCATTGGTCCTCTGATTGTCAATATAGGAGAAAGCGGAGGCATCGATAACCTGGTCAAATACAATGAAGGCCTCAAACGTGGAATCTACATCTACCGGAGGCATCTCACCAAGAAAAGTATGGCCAGTATTTTCGGAATGAATATGAACTACCGGGACATAGACCTCTTGATAGCTTCTATGTGATTTTTTATTACGGTATGCAGAAATAATTTCGTATATTTCTACTGCTATTGCCCGTCCCGGATTCGCCTTTTTTAACTGCTGTACATCCTCAAAATCCCTGAAAAAGGAAAATATGTGACCCCCTGATTTGGCGGGGGTCTAAAAGATATCATACTAATATTGATTAATTATGAAAATGCTTAAATCCTTCTCTCTCATCAGTGCGCTGCTGATCCTGACTACTACCTTAATGGCTCAGGTTTCAGAAGGTGTACAGGCTTTCGCCAAAAAAGAATCAGGAAATGCCCTTACCATCACATTGGAAGGTCAACCCAAGAACGTTGCAGAAGTACTCAATAGAAAATTTAAAGCAGAAACTAATAGTAAAGGTAAAGCTATGCGGGGCCTCAAAACCCTGGGTGGCGGGATGAAAACCTTTACAGGTGTCCGTTATAGTGCCATTTCAAGTGCTACGATGGACTATACATATAGAGTTGAAAAAGCCAAAGGAACCAAAGATCATTCTGTAGTTCACATTTGGATGTCAACAGGTAATAATAACTTCATCGACTCTGGATCATATCCTGATGAGATTGATTATGCTGTGGAAATGATGGAAGGACTTCAGCACGAAGTGTCAGTTTATGAATTCGAACTGATGATAGACGAGCAGGAAAAAGTTGCCAGTAATGCAGTAAAAACTCATGATAAACTGGTGAAAGATTCCATCAAGCTTGAAGATCAACTTGCAAAACTTCTGGATCAGATCGAACAAAATAAGGCCGATCGTGCAGCTCAATTGATCACGATCTCACAAGAGGAGCAAAAACTCGCTGATTTCAGAATTGATTTTGAGGAATTGAAGACCGGAATCAGACCTGAAGAGGAAATCAATATAGATGAGGTTGCAAGAAAAGCTGAGATGGAGGATGCCAGCGAGCAAATGGAAGAGATGAAAGAAGAAAAGACAAAGAATGTCGAAGAGAAAAAAGAAAAGAATAAGGAAGGAAATAACAGGGAGCTTTACAGGAGTCAGGAGAGTTTTGACATCATGTTGCTGGATGCAGGTGATTCAAAATTCAATGTGATCAAAGAGATTAAATCAATTACCGGCCTTAGCATGGGAGAAGCCAAAAAGATGGTAGATGAATTGGAAGAAGGACCGGTAGCTATAAAAAAAGGGATAAGCGCTGACGAAGCCGAAGTTTTGAAAGAGATTTTGGAAGAAGCCGGTGCAAGGGTAGAAATAAATTAACCAGGGAAAATCATAGCTCTAAGCCTTCAGAGCTTGAGGTAATGAGCCGCCAGTAGGAGCCTATGCTTCTACTGGCATTTTTTATTCAGTAATACCTTCACCAAATTGTAGCTTTTATCCAAAAGCTAAATATTGCCTTGTTTTCCAAAAGGCGTCCATCCGACAACTGCATAATTAGCTTTATTTATATACTTGGAGGATGAAATATGCAAAGTGGATATGAAAAACGTAGATTTTTACCGGCCTGATGGGAAAAAACTCAATATAGAGATTATAAAATATGAGCCAGATGACCTAAGCAGAAACAAAACACCAGACCGACATCGACATAATTTTCATTCAATTTTCTTTATTCTAAGAGGAAAAAGTTTTCAGGAAGTGGAGTTTCAGGATTTTGAATTGACGGAAAACCAAATCCTGCTCATCCCTCAGGGGTCTATCCATTGGGAAAAAGAGATAGAGAATCTCTCAGGCTATGTGATTTTATTCAAGGATGAGTTTTTTACCAAATTACAACGGCAGTTATTGTATGGGCTCCTTCATTACGCATCTGCGTTAAGAAAACTACTGATTCCACTAGGGCAAGAAGATCGGGATACAATAAAACTCTATTTCGATTTATTGATGAAGGAGCAAGAACAGGATGAAAATCAAAACCAGACCTTTATCCTGCAAAACCTCATGCTGGCTTTACTAAATCGCATCGAAGGCGTAATTCAGAATCTACCGGAAATCAATTCTTTTCTCATATACCGGGGACCCTTTCAACGCTTTATTGAGTTGGTGGATGAAACCTATACAGATCATAATAGCCTTGATTTCTATGCCTCTGAACTAAATATGACCCAAAGGAAATTGAATGAAGCTGTAAAGCGATTGACTGGCCAAACGGCAAGCAATTATATCATCGATAAAATCATGCTTGAGGCAAAAAGAGATTTATGTTTCAGCCGACAATCTATTAAAGAGATTGCTTTCAAACTGGGGTATGAAAGCCAATACTACTTCTCCAGAATTTTTAAAAACCGGACTGGTATGAGCCCCGAACAGTTTAGAATCCTTTATGCAGAATAGTGAATCATTCTGACCGGATTGTCCATCGCTAGTTAGACTTGGACTGTTGAAATTTGCAGAGATTTCAATTAAAAGCTCAAGTTAATGAGAACTATAATTTTTACACTCCTTTTGATTTTTTTGGGTCAATCCTTCACATTTGGCCAAATTTCTACAGATAATGTATTTGTCCTACCCATTAGAAAAGTAAAACCGGGCCAGGACCTTGAAGATTTTAAAGCTAAAAGAGATGCCTATGTGGCGCTACTGGAAGCTGAAAATGGTACCCTTACGGATCGTGAATTTCAACCTTTTTTCGAATTTACAGGCTCGGGTTTAGCACTCGACAGCGTATTCGTCGGGTTGACTTCCTTTACCGATTTTCAAACTTTTCAAGCAATTGGAAATGCGACTAGTGGACAAGTAGCCAATGACTTCTTTGCGACTTTCGACTTCATCAGTTTTCAGGTGTTGCAACCCTTAGATCCAAATGAAACTGTTGACCTTGCGGATTTCGCAAATTTGGGAACAGGACAAGTCTGGGAGGTTGCTGTCAGGGATTTATCTCAGTACGCAAATTTCGACCAGGCTGACTACGAAAGTAAGCGTGATGCTTACCTGGCAGTTCTTGCGGCTCAGGATAATTTTGTTCGGGAAGTACAATGGCAGTCTCTTTCTGATTCAAATATTGTGGTGGGAATGACGGTTTATAAAGATGCTCAAAGCTATGCAGCTGTAAATGCCGATACCACATTCATCAACGAATATTTGGCCACGGGTTTTCTTCAGAATTATCCCATCAATGTATATGGAGCTATTCACAACCCCTTGAAAGGGACACTGGATCCTGGCTGTCAGGATATAGGCCCAGCTGCTTTTCCAGAAGATGTAACCGAGCACAACGGATTTTTGTATACTTCCAACTATTTCAACGGCTCAATTCTTCAAAAAAACCTGAGCACAGGTGAATTGCTTGAGTTTGCGCCCGTTGCGGTCGATTCTTTCAATTCGGCCTGGGGATTAAGAGTAGATGTCGCTAACAATCGGTTACTCTCTATTGCCAATCAATTTTATGATTTCAATCCGGCAAATGCTAAAGCCGGAAAAGTGAATGCCTATGACATTGCCAATGGGAATCTACTAGCCAGTTGGGACCTTCCTGCCGGCTGTGTGGGAAATTCTATTGAGATAGATAATGACGGTAATTACTACGTAGGGGATATCGGACCTGATACCCGGATCATAAAAATTGATCCTGTAACAAATATTGTATCGATCTGGGCCGATGATAGCCAATGGACGGATGGAAGCTTTGGTACCGGAGGAATGGTATGGAATCAAAGTGATGGCTTTTATGTAGCCCATGCGGGTTTTCTTTGGTTAGTTCCTCAAAACTCTGATGGCTCAGCGGCAAATGCCATTCAGGTAAACCTAAGTGGAACGATGGCTATTGATGGTTCGGCTACTGTCAATGCTGATGGAATGACCTGGGCAGGTTCAAATAAGATTTTCTATGCAGAAAATGATGTGTTTACACCCGGACATAGAGGAATTGTTCATTTGGTGGAATTGAGTGATTCGATCAGTGGAACCAATACAAATTTTATTGAGGGGATAAATGATTGTTCAGGTGTTTACTTCTCTGATTTTGGAGGAGAGAATACCCTATACGTAAATGAATCCCAGTTTGGGGTACCTTTCGGAGTCAATTTTGTCCCTACCTCGAATCCATTTTGTGTAAAAACCTTTGAGGTCAGTGATGTAATTAGCTCTTTAGACGACATCGATAATGAGGTGATCTCCATTTATCCTAATCCTAGCAAAGGGATCGTCCAAATCAAGCACAAGAATGGAGAAGCTCTGGAAAAATTAGAAATCTACACAGTAGAAGGGAAGCTAGTTGAGGAGGTAAGTTTGAAGCGAAATACCAGTGAACTTTTACTAATGGATTTGAGTAATGGGATTTATGTATTGAAGGTTTATTCGGTAAAAGGGCAACAAAGCCATCAAAAAATAATTTTTGAAAAATAGTGAGAAAATGAGGACATAGATTCAATAGGTTAAGGCTCCATTGCTTTTGGTAATGGAGCTTTTCTACTTAAAGACCTACAAATTTTCCAGGACCTCTTCCACGTTTACAAAGGGTCCTATACAGTTTCTGCCTTTACAGATAAAATATCCATCACGGTCGGAATGATTGTCAAATCGATATCCATCAGGAAAACTTTCTCTGAATAAAAGATTAGGGACATAATACTGTTCCAGGTCTTTTCTCAGCCGCAAATTATCCTCAGATCGCAAAACAATGAGATGACTGGATTCTTCCATTAGAATGTAAGGCCTCAACCAGCTTTGGTGTTGCAGGGGATTGTCCAGCAAGAGTGGGGCTGCGTGGATAAGCATATCCTCTGCAGTACGTAAGTAAACAGCCTTATCCATAATTACCCCAAGTTTGTACAAGGCTTCGCACATTACAGCATTTCCGTTTCGCATAATCCCATCTTCCATTTCTACAAAAGGAACTCGACTCAAATCTTCTCCTCCATAGCTATAGTAAAATAATTGACGGGTGGAAGAGTAGAACCTACTCAGGGTATGAGTACTTAATTCAACAGCTTTCCTAAGATAGCGGTCATCAAAGCTTACCTGATGCAGATCGATATAGGCGAGAATCATCTGAGCGTAGTCTTCCAAAAATTCTTCGTTTTGAAGATGATTGTTGATATGATTTAAGCGGGGAAACTCATCATAGTTTTGCTCCTCGAGCGCTCCAATCATGCGTTTGGCATATGACAATAACTTTTCATCTCCTGTACTCCTATAGGCTCTTATATAAGCCTGAATGAGCCGCGCATTCCAACTACAAATCTGCTTGGGGTCTCTATCTGGCTTTACCCGTTTTTGGCGAGAAATGAGCATTTTTTCTCTCATAGTTTCTAGCTCGGATTGAAATTCGAGGGTACGAATTCGATAACCATAAGCTAGTTGAGCATCTTTGAGTTTGCGATAAAGTACGTTTTCCCGCGATTTCCAATTTCCTTGCCGACTTACATTATAAGTCCGTTTGAATAATTCTGTCTCTACCCCTAATTCAGCATCTATTTCAATATGAGACCACAAATAGTAACGACCCTCTTCTCCTTCGCTGTATGAGTCCCAACTGCTGAGGTAGGAGCCATTTTCCAATTTAAAATCTCGCTCAATACTTTCAATACTTTCATACATCACCTGCTCGTAATGCTGTTTACGTGTCAGGTGAAAAGCATTGGCATACAGCTCGAGTTTACGGGCATTGTCTATGAGGAGCTTTTCGAAATCAGGAAAATAGGAATTAGGATCTTTGCTTCTTAGGAAAAATCCACCTCCCAGATGATCGTAAGTCCCACCCATGGCCCATTTGTCCAACTGTTCTTCCAGCAAACGAGCAGGTTCCAGCCGTGTATCAAGGGTAGTATAAGTAGCCAGAAAATTCAGTAAGTCTGGATTTATATTGACTGCCAGCGCATCATTGAGAAATCTTTGCTGATAGATTTCATTTCTCAGGTTTTGAAAAGTTTCGTACAAAGGAACTTGAGCTATGCGCGATTCGGCTCGATAATTTTCCGGATGATATAAGTCAAACATCTTATTATCCAGAGTTCTTCCCAGATCCAGAGCTTCTTCCCTTTCCATTTCATACAATCGACTGTATCTGGAAACTATGTCCGTCCAGATTTCGGGTCGGAGAGAGGAAGCTGCGAATAAGGGTTTACGATTCGGGAGGAGTATTATATTTAGAGGGAAGGAACAGCTCTTTTCATTGAAAAATTCGCAGAACTTGCTGAAGTAGGAAGCAATGTCTGGCCGCTCATCTCGATCCACCAGAATGGGGATCATATTATCATTGAGGATATCTACTAATATGGAGTCTCTAAAAGTCTCTTTCTCCATATTATGAGAGAGCTGGCTGCCAAAGTAGCCAATGCTCAGGAATATCAATCGATCCGAACTGCGGGCATCTTCCAGAATTTCATCTGACCAGGGATTCCAGTTAACAGGATTTTGCGCATATTGCCGGAGAAAATAGCTGTTTTCCTGTATGAGGGAGTTAAAATTATCCTCTTCCGCAACATTCTTGTTCCGAAGTTGTTGGGCTGTGCAGGAGAGGAGGCTAATTAGGACGATCCATGAAACTTTCTTTTTAAAAAAGGAACCATTGATCGAATTTGAATTTCCCCCCAAACGTGCATTCCAATGCTGATTATTTCTCCTTGAATAATGAAACATGAATAAGCGCACAGAAATGTATCAGATATAAAAGTACAGAAAAAGTGACATCCTGCCCTTATTTTTCGTCTATGAAATATTAACAATGGTCGCTAATCCTAAATTCCTTATGAAAAGAATCATCATTTTAAGTCTAAGTTTAAGCCTTTTTGTATTCACATCCTGTAAAGAATTACTTCAGGTTGTTGAGACAGTGGCTACCTCAACTGAGCCAAGTTTGGGGGAAATGAGTTCTGGTTTAAAAGAAGCTCTGACCAAAGGAGCTGCATTTGCAGTTCAGACCCTCAATAAAGAGGGAGGATATTTCAATGATCCTCTCGTAAAAATTCCTTTTCCACAAGAAGCACAGTTTGCCGCTAATGCACTCAGAGATATTGGTTTGGGTAGTGTAGTAGATAATTTTGAAAAGAAACTTAATGAAGGTGCCGAAAAAGGAGCTGCTTTGGCGCTTCCTATTTTCAAAAATGCCATCAGAGAAATGACCTTTGCCGATGTAAAGAATATTTTGCTTGGTGGGGAAAATGCAGCTACCAATTATTTCAGAGAAAAAACCTTGACCCAATTATCGAGTGCTTTCACGCCGCATGTAAAGAATTCTTTGGACGAAGTGAATGCCACTCAATTGTGGACAGACCTTACTACACGTTACAATCGAATCCCTTTGGTGCGCAAGAAAGTTGAAACTGATATTGTGAAGTATGCAACTGGCAAAGCACTCAACGGACTTTTCCTGAAATTGGCGGATGAAGAGAAAAAGATCAGAGAAAATCCCATTGCAAGAACTTCTGATTTGTTGAAAAAGGTATTTGGGTATGCAGATCAACAACAGAGTGGAAATGGATGATAGAACCTATATGCAAGCAGTAGAGGGATAGTTATCTAATTATCTCCTAATTATTTGAAAATGGGTAGGACCCTTGAATCCTACCTGTTTTTCTATTTTAGATAAGAGAACAAATACAATTGATTTCTGTAAACAAATACTTCCATAAAAGGCAAAATTCTTTTGGGATATTATTTATGTTTATGACACTTTTGTGTTAGTGTGCTTGTTTGTTGTTTCTTAAATTTAAACCAAATAATCTATCCTAATTGCCTATTTGTCAGACTTGTGCACTCTTTTTGGAGGAATAGTGTAAGCGTGGTTTCTAAAATTAGGCCTTTATTTCTTTAGCGTATCTCTTCTAATCAGACTTTGGGTGATTTCTAAAAGAGGTAATTCGAGCGCTTTTTCTAAAGCGGTCTCAACTATAATTTTCACTAATAGTTAGCCTTTCCTGCTAAGTTCTATATCATGTTTTCAATCACTAAGATTGAGAATAGGGATCTCTTTTATCCATTTTTTATTTCAATAAACAATTAACACATGTCAAAGAAATCAGATCAGCAACCGAAATCTCCGTTTTGGCCATCCAATGCTCTCGCCGTTCAGGAAATAGAACGTCAAATCCAATTAGGAGAATTGGGGGAAATTAAATTTCCTGAATTGTTTCCCATTGTAACTCCAAGGTATTTGGTGACTTATATGAATTCACAAACAGGAGGAAGGATTCGTTCATCTACAGTGGTTTCTATTACAAATCAATCTGCCTTTAGAAACTTTGTTCGGGTAGCATTCTATTGGGGCTTGGGTAATCAAGTCGCAGGATCTTGTAACTACCTTATTCCTCCTGGTTATACTATTGATTTTGGCTCTCGCCAAATTCCTAGTGAAATCACGAGTTTGAATTGTATATCCAGTCCTGAACTCAATTTTCACGAAGGCCGCGTTCTGGTTAGCTCTAGTTATCCTCAAATTGCTGTTAGCAGTAGGGTGATTTATACGGAAGGGGACAAGGATAGCCAAATGCTTGCGATTACTGACTCGAAAGTTGTCACCTATGGGAAAGGTAATAATCAGGCGCCGGGTTCTGGAATCCCAACTTAGTCCCTTTGTTTTTCGAGTATTAGAAAGAAGGTAAAGTTGTAAAAAGGGGTAGCGAGTTCGCTACCCCTTTTTGTTATTCCCAATATTTTTCAAGTAGATCATCTTTAATCAAATTCCCTCGCTCGTCAATCTCCAGACGCCAAATATATTTTTCGCAATTGTCAAATTGATGATTGTCACATATTTGTTTCGTTCCCAGTATTTCATAGGCCCCATTCTCCAATTGTTTAGCTGTAAGCCCATATTCATTGTATTCATCTCCAAAATATCTTTCCCAAAGCTCATTGCCTTCTGAATCGGTCTTTACCAAAAAGACTTCATAATTGCCCTTGCCATAAGAGGAGGTTGAGCCTACGATCAAATATCCACCATCATTGGTTCTGATGAAGGAACTCGCTTGCTCATAACTCGTCCCACCATAAATCTCAAACCAATCTTGGTTGCCATCCGGTCCACTTTTGCTGAGCAAAATGTCCCCTTTGCCTTTGCCATAAGATTCTGAGGTTGTTCCTATGACGATTTCGCCGCCATCCGCAGTTTTCATTTTTCGAGGAAATTTAGCCTTGTGCTGCCTGGCAAATCTGATATTTTGATTCCTACCATAGTCCAACAGGATTTTATTTACGCGACCAAACCTATCGTATCCAGGGCTGAGTCTATAACTTCTAGCCGCCAAATGATCTTTAAATAGAATATCCCCTGCAATTGTATCTCCATCCAATACCAAACTGAAGTTTTCTTCTCCTTTTTCCAGAATCTGAATACTTATCTTTAATTCTTCATTGAAGTAACTTGCTGCAAGGGCCGCTATATAGCCCTCGGAGATACTTTCTTCTTCTATCCGACTATATGTTCCTACGTCGCTTCCAGGAAAATATATATCCAGGTAGCTCTTCTCCTGATCCTTTCTGAAATGAATTTTATTTACCGGATACCTTTCATAATCGTAGAGATCTCCACCCAAATCGAGCAGCCTTACGGGATTTGAATTGTAACGCTGCCATACGATATCTTCTCCATCTTTTCGGATTTCGACATAAGAACCTTTTTTAGATCGATACTTTCCCAGAATATCCTCAAGTTCAAGTACAGATGCTTTTGCTGTATCAGGATAAAAACCCTCTTCAGCCACAATCTCATCTTCGAGGTTCAATATGATGTCTGCAACTTCACGAGCTACTCCATAGGACCAGAATTTACCATTATTGGTCATGACAAATATGCTGACCTTTTGTTCCGGAAAGCGGACAACCTGAGAATTATAGGAACCCGTAGCCCCTTCATGTGCACGCATTTTCAAGCCTTTATAATCCTCAAGTTCGATTCCGTATCCATAGCTCTTGATCTCACTTGAGGGTATAGCTTCCTGGCTTTTGCTTGCCAGGGGATTGTCAGTTTCTGTTTGAAGGAAGGTTTCCCAACTCAATTGATCTTTTAATGTCGTGAAAAGGAATCCATCTCCATTAAGGTCCACCACCATGGGATATTGTTGCCATTTCCCATCTCCCCAATTGTTGTAGGGGAGGCTTTTATTTGGAATGACTGCCATGTAATTATCACAATATTGGCTATTGGGCATACCCAGCTTGTCAAATAGCTCACGGGTGTATTCAAGGAAACTTTTGCCACTTAACTTGGCTACTATTTCACTCAGAAGGGTGTAATTTGAATTACTATAGGAGTACTGGCTTCCTGGCTCAAAGTTAAGGTCTTTCTGTGCCTTCAAGAGTTGGACTACTTCTTTGTTTCCATATCCAACCCGCTTCCACCAGGGATCACCTTCTACACTCAATAGATCAGAATAATCTCTGATACCACTACTATGAGTAAGCATAGAGGCAATGGTAATCGGATGTTCTATATCTTCATAAAATCCATGCAGATATTTGCGAAAATCATCTTCGAGTTCGAGTTTCCCCTCAAGCTCAAGATTGAGGATACACAGGGCTGTGAATTGCTTGGCTGTTGAAGCGATATTAAATCTGGTGTTTACATCCACTGGAATCATATGTTCCAGATTGGCATAGCCGAGATATTTCTCATAGATGATTTGGCCATCTTTGACTATACCTAAAGCAGCTCCAGGTACTTTTCCCTGAATTTTGCTTTTGAATAATTCGTCGATTTTTTCCAGCTTCTCATTCTGTGCAGTAAGGAAGAAAGGTAGAAGGAAAATCAGTAAAAAGGTGTTTAGCGGTTTTGACATATTTTTAGCTATTCAGAATTAATTATGGCTCAATTTCAGCCATTTCAGACCACTTTTCGCTCCAAATCCTGATTTGACACTTATTTTCCCTCCAATTTCTGAAGAAATTCACGGGGAGTTTGCCCCTGGTGTTTTTTGAAAGCGCGATTGAAAGTAGATTTTGAATTAAAGCCTACATCTAAAGCTAAACTAAGCAAGGTTTGTTTTTTGTGATCCCCATTTTTGAGTTTTTGGATCAGCGCCTCCGTCCGGAATTGATTCACGAAGTCATTGAAGTTTTTTTCAAAGCCCTGGTTAACGATCTGGGAAACCTGTTTGGGAGTCGTATCGAGCTTGCTCGAAATGTCTATGAGAGACAAGCGTGGATTCTCGAATAAATTTTCTGTCAGCATCAAGTCCTTAAGCTGTTGCTTCCATTCCCCTAAATCCTCTATCCCATTTTTAGCATTTTCAGTTTCAGACAGAGGCTTGATCTCATGCTGTACTTTTTCATCAAGTAAGAAAAGTTTCTCATTATTCAGAAAGGAAGTTTGGAAAGAAAGGGCACTTTTGATGGTGCTAGAATAGCCATTGATAGCTATATAATAAAATAGCAGAGAGAAGCAGATATAGTACCAATACTTATTCCCAAATTGTCCCCATTCAGGATTCAGGATGAAGAAAAGAACCCGAAGGATCAAAATGATGAGAAAAGCCAGGAGAAACCGTTGAAGCCATTGGAAAAGGATGGCATCCGCATAACTGGTTACCTGAAAAGCTAGATTTTTATAGGTCCTATAGTATCTAAGGGAAAGTATCAGGTAAAAAATCATAGAAAAAAGTCCCGCCCATTGGTACCAGGGATCCAGGTCCATGTCTTGTCCATCCGCATAGAAATAGTATTCGTCCAGCATCAACTTATCCGTAACGAATACAATCAGGCTAAAAATCAGGTATAAGGCGGCTGGAAGGAAATGGAGGAAATCCTTTCCGGTGGGTTTGAATGATTTATTGAGGAGGCTTTGGGTATAGAAATAAAAAACAGGTCCGATTAAGAATAGCTGTTGAAAGGGGACAAAAAACATAATATCCGGATGTCCGCCTGTCGAATACCAACCCGCATATCCCAGCATAAAAGGACAGATATAGAGCACGCATAGTAACAAAAAAGCTCCCAGGTATTTGCTGGGCGTATTTTGATCTTCGTATCCTTTCTTTAGCAGGAGGAGCGCGTACACCAGTCCATGAACAAAGAAGATCAGGAGGGTAGCACTTTTCTCGTTGAAGCTAAAGATCATAAGGGCAAGCGTGTATATATTAATTCCTTAGGGAATATAATCCACTCTCAGATAATCTACCCAAATTTCCTTCACAAAATCTGCATCTCCCCTTCGAGAAGCTGCCAAAAAGCCCAGCATGTCTCCACGGAAAGCTTCGTAGTCATTTACGTACACAAATTCTTGGTCAACAAAAAAGTACAATAGGTCTCCTTGTCTTCTGACAGTAAGGGTATGAAATTCATCGGCATCCAGATCAAGACTCGGAACGGGTTGGGTAGCAAAACCTTTGTTCTCAAAGTCGGGCGCTGTATTTAAGCCTTCCTGAAATAGGGAGAAATAGCTAAACTGATCTGTGAGGTAAAATCCGCCAGCAGTCCCATAAAAATCCGAAAGGAGAAAATTGTAGGCATCCAGTCGCCGTTCTCCCCCAAAGATCAGATTTACGCCTCTTTGGATATTCTTTATTCGAATTTCAATCTCAAAATTCCTGCTCTGATCAATATTCTGATCAATTTCCGGGAAAAAGGAATCATCTATGGCTCGGAAATAATAGACTCCATTTTCAATTTTGCCTTCATAGTTTTCGGTAGAATCTATAAACCAGGCATTTTGGTTATCCTCAAACTCATCCAGGAAAAGAGACTCTTTTTGAGCTACTGCCACATCATCGTAGCTGATCTCTGTTTCGTTCCAAAAGGGCAGGGGGGTATCTGGATTAAATAGCTCGTCTAGATAATAGTCCCAACGAAACCCCCACTTATTGAATACCCGATTTACCAGGTTAATATCTGAATCTGGCGTACCTTCTCCATGAATAATGCTTAGAAACTCGTGATCTTCGCTCAATCTTTCTCGATCTGTTCTGCCTAATAAGCATCTGCCGAGTTGTTCGAAGATCAGACGATGCCGCTCCCTTTCTCCACTTACATTCCAATAGGCTTCCTGAATACTGATCAGGGCAGGTTTTTCATTGGCATTGCAGCTGGCAATCCGGTTTCGCGTGATAGAAGGGACAAGTCTTAATTCAATTCCTTCTTCTTCCAGGTTTATTGTAATTCCACGTTCCGCTCCTGCTTCTACAAAGGCATCTACATAAGTGTCAAATTCGGCGGGGATAATGACTTCCGGCTCACAGGAAAATAGAAATACGCCAAACAGCAGTAAAAAATGATAAGATTTCATAGAGATAATTGTATTCGAGGATTCTCGGAAGAGTGGTGGGTATCTCTATAACGAAAATTTGAGGAAGGACGTTCGAAAGAAATAAAAGCAATTTTTTTGATCTGAATTCCAACTATTCATAAAAAATTACGTCATTTATGTTAACAGCCTCATGATCACACAATTGAAATCACACTTACTTAATTACATAAGTTAATACAAGCTAATGAACAACTCCTCACCTCTTAAGTCTTTTCTGGCTTATCTTGCTGTAATCGGAATCATTGGATATGGTGTTTACAGCTTTGCCAGCGATACCATTTTAAAAGATCATGACGAAGAGCATTTTGTAGTCCATGTAGACAGCGATCATGATGAAGACGTCAAAGTAAAGATCGAATATACTGACAGCAATGATCCTACGTTTGTAGAAACCTTTAAGATGGGCTCCGGAGAATTGGATGTCCTTACTTCTGGTGGAGGAATTACAGTAGAAGGGCATGATGGAAATGAAGTAGAAGTACAGGCTTTCGTAAGAAAGAATGGAAAAGTAATGGCAGCTTCCAAAGATGTAATAAAAACCTTAGAAGATGGCTTTGATATGCGTATAGAGAAGAGCGGTTCTACTGTTTATGCACATGCCAAAAGAAAAGCAAACAAGATGCCCTGGAAAAGAATGAGCATTTCTTTCCACGTAAAAGCTCCTCATGATATAGCGAGTAAACTGAGAACTAGTGGAGGTAGTATCAAGATTTCTGACCTCAATGGAGACCAAAATCTACATACGAGTGGAGGAAGTATTCATATTGATGATATTGAGGGTGATGTGGAGGCTAAAACTTCTGGAGGAAGTATCAATATTGAAGATGTAGATGGAGAGTTGCAAGCACATACCAGTGGAGGTAGCATTAATATCGAAGGAGCTGTTGGGAATGTAGAAGGACGTACCTCTGGTGGGCGTATTAAGCTTGAAAATGTAGAAGGAAAAAGAATTGATGTGAAAACCAGTGGCGGTAGCATTCATATTGATGGTTCTGCAAAATTCCTCATGGCCAAGACCAGTGGAGGTTCTATTGAAGCCAATGTAAACGGATTAAGCGAAGAACTTCACCTGTCTACCAGTGGAGGAAGTATTCGTGCCAAAGTGCCTTCAGATATGGGCATGGACCTGGATTTGAAAGCCAATCGTGTAAATGCGGATTTGAAAAACTTCTCTGGTACAGCTAAAAAAGATTATGTACAAGGAGAAATGAACGGAGGGGGCATGCCAGTGGTAATGCGTACATCCGGTGGCAGCATCAGCATTGATTTCGAATAAAAAATAAAGAGAATTATACAATCGCCCTTAAAGTCTTTACTTTAAGGGCGTTTATTTTTTCAATAGTATAGCCATGGGAATCCTATTTTTTATCCTCACCATTCTGCTCCTTATCGGACTTGAAAGAGACATTATCCGAACCAAAAGATCAAGCATCAGGCCCATTTTCGTATTGAGAAGAGACAAAGAATCAAAGAGCTATATCAATGACGGTAATGGACCAGCCTTAAGATTTGAACTCTACAAAGAAGATGGTCGGGAAAGAGAAATTTTAGTTCAAGCTGAATCAGTTTTAAAAAAGGAATCTCTGGACTTTTCAAAACTTGGAAAAGGCAAATACATGATTCGCTATGAAGATGCGAACACCTATGTGTATCGGGATGAAATTCTAATTGAGTAGACGCAACCTTTTTGGGTATTTGGCCAGTCTATTCTTTCAAAAAAACACACATGACAAGAATCCTACTATTGATATTTTTGCTTGCCCTCATGGGTTGCAGTACTTCCAAGAAACTTGTAAATCACCAACATAAAAGCTTCAATTTTAGCTATCTCGTTGACCTTCAAAATATCAAAAACGATCAGGTCAAGGTTGAATTTTTGGTAAAGGGAATCTCTGAGCGTCAACTTGAGTTTTGCCTTCCCAAAATTGTCCCTGGTATATACGGCGCAATGGATTTTGGGCAGTATATATCCCGGCTAAAGGCTTATGATGCTGCAGGGCAAGAAATCAAAAGTACAAAATCGGGAATTAATTGCTGGAAGCTTGAAAAAGCTGGAAATCTGTCTAAAATTGAATACTGGGTGGATGATACCTGGGATGTGTTTGATATGGATATGGAAGAAGGTTTCTACCGTTCCGCAGGTAGTTCCTTTAGTCCTGATCATTTCGTTCTCAACAATAATTGCCTACTGGGATACCTGAAAGGCTACGAACATAAAACTGCCCAGCTCAGCATTCTACGACCTGCCGGTATATACGGTGCTACCAGCATGCAGGCTAAATCCGGGAGTAAAACCATAGATGTATTTGAAGCTAAATCCTACCATGAACTGGTTGACAGTCCTATTTTATACGCAAAAGCAGATACAAGCATATTGAAATTCCCGGATATAGAGGTGGAAATTGCTGTTTATTCTAGTTCGGGTACAAAGTTGGCGAAAGAATTGGCGGAGCATATTCGTCCGCTGATTGAAAACCAAAGACAATATCTCGGTGGAAAGTTGCCGGTAAAGAACTATTCATTCCTCCTTTTCCACAACCTCAATCCCGATAAATACAGTTACATGGGAGATGGCCTGGAACATCAGCGATCTACTTTGATTCTTTTGTATATGCCACTGGATATCAATGTGATCAAAGATAATATATACGGAATAGCCAGCCATGAATTTATCCATACGATTATGCCTCTCGGGATACATTCTGAAGAGATTGCGAATTACGATTACAATGATCCTAAATTCTCTCGCCATCTCTGGCTTTATGAAGGCATGACAGAATACTTTACCATCCACATGCCGATCAAAAACAAGGTTCAGGGCTTGCCGGATTTCTTTCGGGTACTGCAGCGAAAGATTAAAGAGAGCAAACAGTTTGATAAAGAGCTATCTCTGACAGAGCTAAGCCTGAGTCCTATGGATAAACAGGACCAGTATTACAATGTCTACCTCAAGGGTACCCTGACCAATATGTGTCTGGATATCGACCTCAGGGATTATTCTAATGGAGTATATGGAACTCAGGAAATGGTCGCTCAGTTGTTGGCGAAATATGGACCGGATAGGGCCTTTAAAGACGATGAGTTTTTTGAGGAAGTTATTGCTTTGACCCAATGGCCGGGTATGAAAAACTTCATTGAGCAATATATAGAGGGAACTACTCCTTTACCCTTGAAGGATTACTTCGAAAGAGTGGGTATTAATTTTAATGAGGGAACTCTGATCCTATCTGAGAATGAGGGAGCTACAAAAGAGCAATTACAATTGAGGAAATTCTGGATTGATCAGTGATGTATATACATCTGTGTTGCCCCGACCGACGTGGAGGGACCTAAGTCTTTACCTAACTGACTTTGCATATCAATCCTAAGGTAGTGGAAAAAAGGGGAATGAAAGAATTATATCCTTCGCATTCACTCAGGATGACTAAATTGTCTGGACCGACGCTTTAACTTACCTGAAAAAAATTGAAAAGCAGGCCAGAGGCCTGCCTTACACACATATATAGCTATTCCTTAGGCTGAAGGAATATTAACTTTCGGAGTCCAAACTCCACTAGCTGCTGTTTCTTTTACATAGGTCGAAAAATCTTTTGGCTTTCGCCCCAATACCTTCTCAATATCATGCTTGATTTCAGAAACTGAAGGATTTCCGATTACTTCTGCGAAAAGATAATTGACGAGCCAAACATAATCTGAGGGTACCCCTGCTTCTGCCAGCATCTTCCCATAAGCTTCAATACTTACAGGTGTAAAAGCAATTTCTCTGCCTGTAGCTTTGGCGATTTCAGCTATCACCTCTCTAAAGTTAAGGGTTCTCGCACCTGTCAATTCGTACAGCTGTCCATTGTGTTGATCAGTAAGGAGTACTTCCACCGCTACATCCGAAATATCATCCGTATCCACAAAAGGAATTTGTATATCTGCCTGTGCAGTTGCGACATGACCTGCCAAAATAGGATCTAGGAAAAAGCTCTCACTGAAATTCTGGCTGAACCAGCTTGCCCGGATGATGGTATAGCCAATGCCTGAGTTGATTACAATTTGCTCACAAAGTTCGGCCTCTCTTTCTCCCTTACCTGAAAGCAATACAAGCTTTTTGATACCTGCTTTTTGAGACTCACTTACCAACTGCTCAATCGCTTCTTTAGCTCCAGGTACAGCCAGATCAGGTTGAAAGGTGATATAAACTTTGTCTATTCCTCTTAGGACTGTTGCCCAGCCTTCAGGCTTTTTCCAATCAAAAGATGGGCTTGCACTTCTCGAACCGATGCGGACTTCGATTCCTTTATTTTGTAGCTTCTCTACTACTTTTCTGCCGGTTTTACCCGTTCCGCCTATGACTAAAATCTTGTCTTGCATAATCTTGTGGTTTGATTGTTATAGGTGAATGTTATAGTTGAAGATTCTGTTGTTTGTCTGTAAAAGCTGCCAGAAGGCTGAGGAGCAAGGCCAGGACTGAGAACCAGGTCCGGATGCTGTGCAAGCGGTTCCAGGATTGCTCATAGGAATGCCGTATTTCTGCCAGAGCTTCTTTACTCAATTCCCCAATTTGCTGCAAATCCAGTCCTTCATTGAGGGGGACATTGCCAAAAACCGTTACGCCAAAGGTTCCTATCAGGTAGGATAAGCTTGCTCCGAGTATCAGGTAGAAGGCCAATCCCAATCCGCTTTGAAATTGGGCGTAGGTATTAAGCAGGAGAAAGATTAGGCTGCCGAAAAAGATGGTATAAAAGGCCGGGTTCAGGATGGCGCGATTGATGGCTTGCATACTTTCCACATAGGCCTTGTCTTCGATTCTTCTGTTTCCAGGGATCACGGATATTTCCCAGGCATAGAAGAGCCCCGCAGAAAGTCCAGTCAAGAGGATGGCAACAAATAAGCTGCTGCCTTTGAAGGTAATTTCCATTATTTCTGTATGAATGATTGTGTATTGATCCAGTTTTGCAGGGTGTCATATTCGCCTTGAGTCAGTTTGATCTTTCTGCCTCTGGGCATGCGCTTTTTTACAAAAACCTGTTTGTAAATTCGGGGTGCTAGTTCATTCATGTTCTCCAGGCTAAAGACCCTTCGGGGATTTTGCCTGACATGGCAGACATTGCATTTGTTCTGGAGGATTTCGAAGGCCGCTTGCTTAAGCTCTTCTGAAGGAAGACTTTCTGATCCTGGCCCCCAAAGAATGAAAGAGGGCAGTAAGAAAAGGCTCCAGATGAGCAGCAAACTTCGACTGAGATGTTGTGTTCTTTGTTTCATCAATCTGTGTTATAATTGTCTGATGAAACAAAGCTGGGGCTTTTAGAAAGGAATCATTGGTTCCAAAAGGAGCATGATTTGTTCGAAAAGGATTATGGCTAAAAAAGTTGAGAATAGAGAGCAAAAGTGAGGATAGTAGAAAGAAAAGGCAGGCCTACCCTTTTACCTTCTCCATTCCTTGTTCCTTATTCTGCATTCATTCCCTAGGCCCTGATTTCACTAGGCCTGTATCCATACTTCTTGGCAAAAGCATTGGAAAAGGAGCTTAAGCTATCATAGCCTACCTGCCAGGCTGCTTCTTGTACACTAAATTCCTGTTTTCTTAAAAGGTCATGAGCTTTTGAAAGCCGTTCATTCTGGAGGTATTTGAAAACGGGCACTCCAAAGACTTCTTTGAAATTCTTTTTTAGCTTGAAACTATTAAGACCAATAAGGCGGGAAAGTTCAGATAGGGAGGGGGGGGTATCTAAACTTTGCGACAGAATCTCTTTGGCTTCAAATATTTTTTGCCTTTCGTCCGGCTTGATTCTCTTTTCTTTCAACAGAGCCAATTCTCCAAAAAAATGGGAAAGCAGAGCCGTAATCTGGCTTCGGAAAAACATCATCCGGGTTTTCCCTTCAAACTGATTGTCGAAAAGCTGATTCAGGATATTATGCATAGCGGGACTCATCAAGAAAAGCGGCCCTTCGACATAATGGTCAGTAGGGTGTGTCAATTGATACAAAAATTCTGAGAACAATTCGCCTTCCTGGTTGGGGAGTTTCTCGAGGTTTTTCAAGGAAGTGCAAATAACGATGCAGTTAAGGGGTTTTTCTGCTGATACTGTATGCTCAAATTCGACCTCATCATCCGCATAGAAAGAAAGCGCCATACCTTTGGTATGGCTAAATTCCTTGTGTTTATCTCCATAATTGATCCGTAGATTTACATCTCCTTGTCCATAAAAAGCTACTGCAACAACGGCTTCATCAAAAGTGCAGGCATCTTTAGTTACTTCTATAGCCTGAGACTCTTCTACGAGAATGGTAAAATCGTTGATATCAATAATATCCCGGGTCATAAACAATGATACATAAATTCAGGAATAATTACTTCCTGTATACGGAAAATAAAGAATCGGTTTGGAGTCTGTAAAAATAATCAGCTTCTTATTCGAAAAATCGCGGGATGTATCGCTTGCTTAAAAATATTGAAAAACATATTGAACTGGACGAAAAGGAAGAAGCCTTTGTGTTATCCTTATTGAAGAAGCGAAGGCTGAAAAGAAAGGATTTCCTTCAAAGGCAGGGAGAACCTTGCAAATCCATTTTTTTTGTAAATAAAGGGAGTCTTCGGTGCTATTATGAAGGGCGAGAGCAGAAGGAAAGTACCATAATGTTTGCTTTTGCTGACTGGTGGATCACGGATATGCGCTGTTTTATTTATGAACTTCCTTCAGATACCCATATTCAGGCGCTGGAAGAAAGTGAAGTAGGCGAAATTTCAAAAGCGAGTTTCGATCGGCTATTTATAGAAATCCCCAAATTTGAACGCCTTTTCCGTATCCTTATGCAAAATGCCTATATCCGTGAGCAAACGCGGGTGTTGGAACATTTAACTTGTTCAGCGGAGGCACGTTATCAAAAATACATTGCCAAATATCCTCAAATTGAGCAATTAGTTTCTCAAAAACACATTGCTTCCTATCTAGGGATTACCCCCGAATTTCTCAGCTTTACCAAAAAGAAAGCCCAGGAAAGAAAGTCTTAAGTTAGTTTAAGATTTTTATCCTGCCGATCCTCCATCTTTATCAAAAAAAAGATATGATGATTATGATTTCCGGTCCCTATCGTTCAGGGACCAATGATGAGCCCGCGCTCATCAAAACAAACCTAGACAATCTGGAAGCTCCCGCGCTGGCTATCTTCGAAAAAGGGCATGTACCTATTATAGGCGAATGGCTTGCTCTTCCCCTCATGAAACTAGCGGGTTCTAAAAAAGTGGGAGATGAGATATATGATAAAATTTCCTATCCCATTGCGCATCGTATTCTGAGAAGTTGTGATGCTATATTGCGGATAGAAGGAGCCTCTAAAGGAGCTGACATGGATGTCGAAGTTGGCAAGAAGCTGGGTTTGCAGATTTTCTATAACTTAGCTGATATACCAGATGAATCCGATCAATAATATCGATTTAATCTAATTTCAGTTCACCCTTTATGCCTGCTGGATATTCTCAAACTCCTCTTGCTAGAAAACTGGGCATTAAGCCCGGATATAAAGTGCTCCTTTATCAGGCGCCGGAGCATTACTTTGAACTTTTTTCAGATCTACCAGAGGAACTTGAATTTTTGGAAAAGGGAATCGAAGAAGAAATAGATTTTATCCACCTCTTTTGTACAGAAATGCAGGATTTGAAGGCAGTAGCCGACTTACATAAATCTTATTTGAAAAAAACGGGTTTGATGTGGGTAAGTTGGCCGAAAGGGAAATCTAAAATTGAAACGGATCTTAAGCGGGAACCCATTAGAGAATATTTGCTTAGTATCGGTTTGGTAGATGTAAAAGTAGCTGCGATAGATGAGGATTGGAGTGGGCTTAAATTTGTTTATAGAGTCAAAGACCGCTAAGACCTATAAAGAATATTCGCGTCCCAAAGACTTATTGGTATATTAGGGTAATATAAACACTACTATTACCCATCACATGAAATCCATTGCTTTTCTCGGATTGTTTTTATTCCTCATCGGATGCTCTTCCACAGGAAATAATTCCACTGCTCAAAATGAGGAGTCAAGCTCCCCTCGAAAACCGAACATCATTTATATCCTCGCTGATGACCTGGGCTTTGGAGATCTGAGTGTCTACGGCCAGGAAAATTTCTCTACTCCAAATATCGATAAGTTAGCGACAGAAGGGATGCTCTTTACCCAGCATTATTCGGGGAGTACGGTTTGTGCGCCCTCTCGCTCTGCTTTGATGACGGGTCTACATACCGGGCATACCTTCATTCGAGGAAATAAAGAAGTTCGTCCTGAAGGACAGCATCCTTTACCCGACAGTATTCTTACCATGGCGGAAGTCTTGAAAGAGGCGGGTTATACTACGGGTGCTTTTGGGAAATGGGGCTTAGGCTTTCCTGCTTCTGAAGGAGATCCCAACAATCAGGGTTTTGATACATTTTATGGCTACAACTGTCAGCGCTTAGGGCATCATTATTATCCCTATTATTTATGGGACAATCAGACAAAGGTAAATCTTCCTGATAATGCTAGAAAAGCGAAAGGAAGCTACGGGCCGGAGCTTATCCATGAGCAGACCCTGGCTTTTATTGAAAACCATAAAGAAGAACCCTTCTTTCTATTCGTCCCCAATATCATCCCTCATGCGGAACTCATTGCTCCTGAAAAATATATGGATAAGTATCGGGGTAAATTCCTCCCTGAAAAGGAATACAAGGGAACGGATGAGGGAGAAAACTATCGACAAGGGCCTTATGAATCTCAAAAGGAATCTCATGCTGCCTTTGTAGCCATGGTGGATTTACTGGATCAGCAAGTCGGAGAGATTGTGGCAAAAGTGGATGAACTCGGCTTAAGAGAAAATACCCTCATCATTTTCACCTCAGATAATGGACCACATAAGGAAGGAGGAGCCGATCCTGAGTATTTTGACAGCAATGGAAAGCTTAAAGGCTTTAAGAGAGATTTGTATGAAGGAGGAATCCGGGTACCCATGATTGCGAACTGGCCCGGTAAAATAAAAGCGGGTAGTTCTTCCGATCATATTTCTGCTTTCTGGGATGTCTTTCCTACCGTAGCTGAGCTTGCGGGGATAGATATGCCTGTAGAAGTAGATGGGCTGTCCTTTGTTCCGACTCTGATGGGAGAAAAGGAGAAACAACAATCTCACGAATACCTTTATTGGGAATTTCATGAAAGGGGAGGAAGACAAGCTGTAAGAAAAGGAAACTGGAAGGCCGTTCGATACAATGTCCTCAAAGATCCTGATGGACCCCTGGAACTCTATGACCTTTCTGCGGATATAGGAGAAGAAAATAACCAGGCTGATCAGCATCCGGATATCGTCCGGGAAATGGAGGAGATATTGAAATCTGCTCGTACGCCTTCAGAAGTCTTTACTTTTGGCCAGGGAACGTATTTGGGGAAGAAATAAGGTATTTTCGTGTTCAGGTATTCATGTGCTCTGAAAAATTTAACTCGAGCACGTGAACACCAGCCCCCCCTTTGCACCCTCGGTGCAATTGTTGAGACAGCAGGACTCGAACCTGCACCTGGAGTGTCAAAGACTCCCGTACTAAACCCTTATACCATGTCTCAATTTTGAAGGCTCGGAACGATTCGAACGCTCATCTCCTGATTCGTATTCAGGGATTCTCTCCAATTGAACTACAAGCCCTTTGGGGTGTTGGCGGGGATTCGAACCCCATCACCTGATTCACAGTCAGGCTGCTTACCATTAGCATAACCACACCATTTTGAGTGTTAACGTGCGAATGTGTTTGTTTGTACTTCTACTTGCACTCATCACTTCAACTTGCTGTTTTCTCGTCATTCATGCCAGCTCCCCCGGAAGGGGAGCCAGCAGATTTGTCTCGCACTCCGTAGGGGAATCGAACCCCTATTTCCTGGTAGAAAGCCAGGCGTACTAAGCCATTATACCAACGGAGCTATGGCCTCCTTTCTCAATAGAAAGAAGAGAGTCAGGGAAGCAGGATTCGAACCTGCGACCTCCCGCGTCCAAGGCGGGCAAACAACCAACCGTTCTCTTCCCTGATTAAAGAAGTGTTATAGTGTTAGGGTGTTAAAGTGTTAGAGTTTTGGACTCCATTTCTGACCCTTAGCTTTTTATTTCTTTGCAACGCCGACGGGACTTGAACCCGCATCCTCCCGGGAGACAGCCGGGCGCTCTAGCCAATTGAGCCACGGCGCTGTGATGAAACGTGTTGGTGTGTTAGAGTTTTAGCGTGTTGGCGTTGGGATAAAAACTCACATACACCAACACTCCAACACGTTTCTTTTCTTCTTCGTGGAGCAGACAGGATTCGAACCTGTGTCTTCAGGATTTCACCCTGATGTATTAATCCCCTTTACCACTGCTCCAAAAAATCGGGCATAAAAAAAGCATCTCTACGTAAGGAGATGCTGACATATCAATCTATGGATGTGATAAACTAATCCGGATAGATATCCTCCTCCCTATTATTTTTTGTAAAGCCGGGTCGATAATGAAACTGTTCTTGTCCAGCTTCCTGATAGAAATGGCGATCATGTATGTGATGAAAAATATTCATGAGATTATTTTTGTCTGATTAGACGATGCAAAGTAGCGTAAGGTTTCAGTAAAAAGCAAGAAAATAATGAATTAATTAACTGATAATCAGTATTTTGCAGGATGTTTTAGGCATGGGGTAACCCTTCGCTTTTCAACGTTTTCATCATGATTGTACAATTGCCTGTCTCTCAATTGTTTGTCGGTTCATGCGCTAAGAATATCTACTTTGAGGGTCGAAACATTTTTTTTGAATTTTTTGAATAAAAAAAAGCGCCCAAGTTGTTTTGGACGCTCAATATCTTTAGTAGAAATAGATGTTTATCATATAAAACAAACAGATATACGGCGTCCTATTCGATCTTTCGGTTCATGGCGAAAGTCGAAAAAGTCGCTAGACTGCTTGTACCAATATGAGTTTATTCCTTTCAATTTTTTGTGATTTACTACCCTCTATACGATCAATTACTAAACAAAGGTTGCTTATACCGGGTATTTCCAAATCAATTTAGGGATTTGCCTGATCCATAATTTTCAAAAAAGGACTTCCCTTCCTCCCTGAGATTCAATATATTTAGGTAAGAATTTAAACCTTGAGAATACTTGTGCTCAAATTTACTAGCAGGAACCTCATTCTGCTCAAGTGAAATAAATAAAGCTACCTACAAGTCTACCTGATTACAGTTCGATTCCTGTTACTCTGTGACCTGAGTTATGCATATAACTTCTTAAATGAGAGGGAATCCATCTATTTTTTCGCTAAAAATACCCCTACATACTGGTTAAATACATATTAATTCCTGTAAGGCTTAAGTGCTGATAGTGAATGTAATGTAATCCGTATACTTGGATATTAATTTTAGTATAATATATTTAGATTGGTGAATTGAATCCGATGAGTTATAAAAAAGCAAAATGGCCATTAAGCATGAGAATATTTATCGTAGAGGATGATCCATTTTTTGCAAACCTGATTGAATTCGTACTGGAGCAGAATCCTGATAATGAAGTTAGAAAATTTGAAACAGCTCAGGCAGTCTTGGATCAATTACACCTCCATCCTGATGTGATTACCGTTGATTATTCATTGCCAGATATGAATGGGCGGGATTTATTGGCAAAAGTTCGGGCAAGAAGCCCGGAGAGTAGGGTAGTCATTATTTCTTCTCAGCAGGATATAGGTACTGCTCTGGATATGCTCAAAGAGGGTGCTTATGATTATATCGTAAAAGACGATGATATAAAAGATCGAATCTGGAATACCTTTAGACACCTGAAAGGAGAGAATAAACTTAAACAGGAAGTCGAAGTACTCAGAGAGAAGGTTCAGGAGAAATATGATTTCTCTCAGAGTATCATTGGAGAAAGTGAGGCCATAAAAAAATCTTTCAGCAAAATAGCCAAAGCGGCCAGAACTAGTATCAATGTTACGATCAGTGGAGAGACAGGTACGGGTAAAGAAGTGGTAGCAAACGCCATTCACTTTAATTCCGAAAGAAAGAAGCAAAAGTTTGTAGCAGTAAATATGGCTGCCATTCCTCGTGAATTGATTGAATCAGAACTATTCGGCCATGAAAAAGGAGCCTTTACCGGTGCCATGAATACACGGATTGGGAGATTTGAAGAGGCGCATGGAGGAAGCATCTTTTTGGATGAAATCGGGGAACTGGACCTAAATGTTCAGGCAAAACTCCTACGTGTACTCCAGGAAAGAAAAGTTGTGAAGGTTGGAGGGAATAAAGCCATCGAAGTGGATGTGCGAATTATTTCAGCTACCCATAAAAATCTGGCTGAGGAAGTGAAAAATGGAAATTTCCGCCAGGATCTTTATTACAGATTGTTGGGTTTACCCGTTGAGCTCCCACCTTTAAGAGATAGGGGAAAAGATATCCTACTACTAGCAAAAGTCTTCCTGGAAAGATTTTCAAAAGGGAATCATACACCCACCCAATTGAGCCGGGATGCTAAGAATAAATTAATGAGCTATCACTATCCGGGTAATGTGCGGGAACTGAAATCAGTCGTTGAATTGGCAGCAGTAATGGCAGAAGGAGAACAGATCGAGGATGAAGACGTTACCTTCAATCAATTGGATGGGATAGGAGATTTACTCATGGAGGCCGATACACTCCGCGGATATACCAGAAAAATTATCCAGCACTATCTGGACAAATATGAGCACAATGTGATGAAGGTGGCCGAGAAACTGGAAATCGGCAAATCCAAGATTTACCAAATGATAAAAGACCAGGAATTAAGCATAAAATAAGAAGCAGCATATGAAAGGAATAGTTTTTACAGAGTTTCTTGATTTTGTAGAAGAACATCATGGAATCCTAACAGTCGATAAGATCATTGAGAAGAGCAATCTGGAGTCAGGAGGTGTTTATACAACCGTAGGTACCTATAACCATTTTGAGATGGTATCTCTTGTAACTGAACTTAGCAAAGAACTTGAGGTAGAGATTACAGATTTATTGAAGATTTATGGTGAGCATTTTTTCTCCGTTCTTTTGAGTTCATATCCGACATTTTTTGAAAATCAGAATGATTGTTTTGAATTTCTCAGCAGCCTGGATTCATACATTCACCCTGAAGTATTAAAATTATATCCAGACGCTGAATTACCGAGCTTTGAGACGATATCGAGGGATGATGACCATCTACGCATGGTTTATACAAGTAATCGCGCTCTTTATAGTTTCGCGGAGGGATTAATAAAGGGCACATTCAATTTTTTCCAATTTCAAGGAGCGTTAGAAGTTGAATCTATTATTGAAGACGGAAAAAAAGTTCAGTTTGTCATAAGTAAAAATTGATGAAAGAGGAACTAGAGGCTTTAAGGCGTGCACTTCACCGGGAACGGAAAGCAAGAAAGATTGCAGAAAAAATTCTGGAGGAGAAGGCTGCCCAATTGTATGAGGTAAATCAAAGATTAATTGAAAGTAATGAGTCTCTGGAAGAAGCTGTACGAGAACGCACTAGAGAGATAAGGCGTATTGCGAGGATCCCAGAAGAAAGCCCCTCACCTTTTTTACGTATCAGAAAGTCAGGGGGAATTTCCTACAGCAATAGAAAATCTAAAGAACTTTTTGGTGAGGATCTCGAAAAGATTGACCCACAATTCTCTGAAATGGCGAAATTAGCGCTAGAGCGAGAGGAACAGGTGGAAGAAGATTATGAGCTAGACGATCGGGTTTATGCAGTTTGGGCGGTCCCTGTACTGGAAGCCGACTACGCCAATATTTATTTCAAGGATGAAACCCTGGATAAGAAAGCGAGACAACGTTTACAGGAAAGTGAAGAGAGGTACAGAAAAACAGTAGAAGAATCCATTGACGGCATTATTAAGCTGAATATGGATGGGATGGTAACCTATGTCAATCCGGCGGGGGAAAATTTCTTTCGAACCCAAAAAGACAAACTCATCGGCAGATCCTATAAGGAATTCATTTCGGGAGAAAGTGAACAGAAATTCAGTAATCTATTCAAGCATGTTTCTCAAAAGGGAATTTTGCCATATAGAAGGTTGGAGTTGACGATTTTAGCTCCCAATGAGGACCTCAGATTTATAAGTGCAAATTTTAACCTGAATATAGAGAACAATATCCCCTCTTTGACGGTCGTCGCCAGAGACGTCACTGCCCGGAAAAAATCGGAAGCTGCCCTCATTGAAGCAAGACTAAAAGCTGAAGAGTCTGCGAATGCCAAGGAACAGTTTTTGAAAAATATGAGCCATGAGATTCGAACCCCGATGAACGCTATCATTGGTATGAGTGATCTCCTGCTCAAAACCCGGCTTACGGATAAACAGCAGGAAATGCTGGAAGTCGTCTCAATCTCTTCCAGAAACCTTTTGGTGGTTATCAATGATGTTCTTGATCTTTCCAAGGTTAATGCCGATAAAATAGTCCTTGAAAAAATTGGCTTCAAACCTCGCGAGATCATTAAACATATCCTCGATACTAATCGGATTAAAGCTGATAATAAAAATATCCTCCTAGACTTTCATATAGCTGAAAATGTATATGAGATATACATAGGTGATCCTTTTCGCCTAAATCAAATTTTACTCAACCTGGTTAGCAATGCCATCAAGTTTACTGATAATGGATCGGTCAAAGTCTGCCTTCAGGCAGAAAATATAGATCGGGATTCGCAGCGTTTGGTATTTGCTATAAAAGATACGGGTAAAGGTATCCATCCGGATAAATTGCTCAAGATATTTGAAGCTTTCCAGCAAGAAGATAGTAGCATTTCCCGCAATTATGGAGGTACCGGTCTGGGCTTGTCTATCTCCCAGAAACTGGTGGAGTTGCATGGAGGAGAGATGCAGATAAAAAGTGTATTGGGAGATGGAAGTATTTTTTCCTTTGATATAGTCTATGAAATAGGAAAGCAAGAAGATATCCCAGATGTAAAAGTGCCTGAAAATGATATGAGTTTACTGGAGGGATTAAAAGTTCTACTTGCAGAGGATAATCGCTATAATCAGACCCTGATAGAAACCTTATTCCAGGATCTCAGAATCAAGTTGAAAGTCTGTAATAATGGAGAGGAAGCCTTAAAGGCTTTAGAGGAAGAAAGTTATGACTTGATTTTGATGGATATACTTATGCCAAAAATGGATGGGGTAGAGGCGACTAACCTCATCAGATCACGGGAAGAATGGAAAGAACTACCCATACTTGCCCTCACGGCAAACGCATTTGAAGATGAAGTTCAAGCTTATTTAAAGGGGGGAATGAACGATGTATTGTCAAAGCCATTTGAGCCAGAAGAGTTATTTGCTAAGATGATTCGCCTGAGCAGTCGAAAGACTTTGATTGATCAAGCTTCGGAAGAAAAAGTAATTTCCATCCCTTTACAAAAAACTATAACTCCCTTGTTCTCTTTGGAAAAGCTGCAAAAGATGTTTTCCAATAACCAGGATTTCGTTCAGAAAATGGTGAATACTTTTCTGGAAACTACCCCTGAAATTCTGGAAAATCTGGATAATGCTTCACAAGCCAATGATTGGAAAAGAGTTTCAGACATCTGTCACAGATTAAAAAGCTCTCTAAATACCTTGGCAGTTGATAGCTTAAAAGGAGACTTGTTAATTCTTGAAAAGGAATATCAGGACTATACAGAAGATGAAAAAAAAGATATGGTTGCAGGGATAATGGCTGTAAGCCAGAAAGTCTTGGAAAGTCTTCATGCATCTTAATTCCGAAATCCGGAAAACCTTCCACATTTCAGGCCCTTTCAAATTATAAATATAGCCTCTTTGGCTTTTATTGCTGTTTTTTTCTGTGGCACAACTATGGGATACTCATAGAAAGTCATAACAAATGGATAGCAATAAAAAAATATTTATCATTGAAGACGATCCCTTTTACAGCGCTTTATTACAATCTTTTCTCAAGCTTAAGGGTTTCAGAGACATCCATGTCTTTTCCAAAGGTTTACAAGCCCTTGAAAAATTAGATGAGAAACCTGATCTCATATTGTTGGATTTTGATTTAGGGGATTCAGCCTATCCTGGTAAGAAGGTCCTTAGAGAAATCATCGCATATGATGAAAGTATCCCCGTAATATTTATTTCCGGACAGAAATCTATACATGAAGCTATTCAAACCCTTAAGCATGGGGCTATGGATTATATCCGGAAAAACGATAGCACGCTAGAAAAACTGGATCAAAAATTAATAGATCTTTTCCAGCCGTTTTCTGTACTCCGCAGTATGAATGAGGAAAAGAAAAACAAACGAAATAAAATTTTCATGGGGGGATTTTTTCTGATCCTTGCCCTAGGCATTTCAATCACCTATATGTAAGAATATACATGCACCAAATTAGCTATCTGTGTCTACTGGCAATGCTTGTAATGACCTCCTGTGCACGTCAGAACTTCTACAGCATTTCCAGTCCAAACTCTTATCAGTCCTTACTCTTAAGCACAGTGGAACAAACCCCCCGAATCAGACCTCATGACAAAATAAGCGTTAGCATATGGGGGCATGAGGATTTGAGTATTGGGTCTGTTTACGGCATCTATAACTCGAATGAAGTTTTTGGGAAATGGATTTTAGTAGACAAGCAAGGCAATGTCCAACTACCCAAACTAGGCGCTACGCGACTCGGGGGACTTAGTATTCAGGAAGCAAGGGAAAAACTAGAGAGGCAATACAAAGCCTTTGTGGTGGACCCTGTTATAGACGTAAAAGTTCACAGTCATGAAGTATCAGTAATCGGACAAGTAATTACCCCAGGTAACTATCCACTTAATGAAGCCAAGAATACCATATCTTATTTTATCGCAGCTGCAGGCGGTACTGATTTTCATGCAAAGTTGACAGAAGTTAAACTCAGTAGAGAAAATATAACCTACGAACTTGACCTCACTCGACTTTCAGCGGACATATTGAATAATATCGCTCTCCTGCCGGGTGATGTTATTTATATACCAACTCGTAGAGCAAAATTACTTGAAAAAAAATCACCGGTCTTAATAGCACTTGCGAGTGTGGCAACGACGATTTTTCTTTTTCTAAGTCAATAAAATCATGGAGCAAAAGGATTTACTTAGGCTCTTCCGTCCACTGAAAAAGGGCTGGTTGTTGATCGTAGGCATGGCCTTGGTCGCTGTTTTCATCGCCCAAAATATATCGACCTATCAACAGCCTATCTATGAGTCAAAATGTTTAATTAAACTGGATGATACTTATTCGGGCTTTTCAGATAATAACCTTTATCAGGACCTCGATATTTTTGCGGAGAATAATGATGTAGCCACTGAAATCGAGGTAATTAAATCCGATACTATTCTGAAGAAAGCTCTTTCAAAGCTCAATTCTATTGAATACCATCGTATAGGTAGGCTTATGGAACTGGACATATACAAAGATCATCCTTTTCATCTCATTTATGATAGCCTTTCCTTTAGGGACTATGATGAACTTTTTTATGTAGAAGTTTTGGACTCGAAAAGCTTTAGGCTGGAAAAGGGGGAGAATTCGATTAAAGCCAATTTTGGGGAGGCTGTAATTTTTGAAGGCAATGAGTTGAAATTGGAATTATCAAAAGACTGGATTCGTGAGCATACTGAGCTTCACCTCGCAGCTCGATATTCTTTTAGGCTGTGTAGTCCGGATTATTTATTGAAAAGTTTTGTTGAAGGAAATTTGTTAGTGAAAGAGGCTACAGAGCATGTGCGCGTGATTCGGATATACTTTGAAGGAAAAAATGCTGAACGAGTAGCCGATTTTACAAATGCAGTAGCAACTTCCTATTTAGAAGATCACATTGAACACAAAATGACTGCTGCCAACCTAACGGAGGATTTTTTAGATGAACGAATATCGGAAGCCACTTACAAACTCGACCGAGCAGAAAGAGCACTTGAGAATTTTCGTCTCAATAATAAGGTGCTCAACATTGTACAGGAAACAGAGACAGATTTACGGAAGATTTCGCAGCTCGAAATCCAGCTAACCAACCTCAATATGAAGTTGGTGGTACTTGACAGCTTACTTAAGTATGTTCAGTTGGACCTCGAGAAATTTCTACAGCTGGCTCCCAGTTACGAAAGTTATGGAGGGATGCTTTTTACGGAACTGGTAAAACAACTAAAGGCGCTTGAAGAAGAAAAGATTGAGTTAAAGAGGAAATACGCAACAGGTAGCGATGAACTCCTTACTAATGACAAAAAAATCTGGAATCTGGTCAACTATATTCAGGAAAACATAGATAACCATAGGAAGAATAGCTATGCCCAATTAGGGAAGATTGAAAATGATATTAAAAAAGAAAAAAAGGCCCTTGAATCTGTCCCAACAATAGAAAAAAACCTCAAACGCTTGGAGCGGGATTTCAACAATTATCAGGAGTTGTACAATTTCCTCACAAAGAAGCGACTCGAAGCTGGGATCGCAAAACGAGCCAAATTATACTTTCATAGAATACTCAGTAAGGCAAAAATCGCAGAAGGTCCTGTAAACCCGAGTAAATGGTTTTTCATTATTCTGGCAATTTTTATTAGCATATTAGTCTCTGTTTTTCTTCTATATTTCAGAGATTTTCTTTTGGGGAAAATTTGGGAAGTTGAGTCCCTGAGAGATAATATCTACTCTCAATCTACCATTATTGAAGAGGCTGACAGCCGGAGTTTTTTGGGAGTACTTGGAGTTAGATTGATCAGTTTCTTAAAGAGGCAAAAGGAAAATTCCCAAGTTCTGGCCTTTTGTCCATCCAATGCCTACATCAATTTTACCCAAGAACTTACATGCACGAAAGACGGTCTATATTCTTCTGGAGAGAGAATCTTGACCCTTTATTGGAATAATTACCAGGAAACAGAGAAAGCCAGAGAAAGCCGGTTTATTGGCGCTTTCCTAGCGGGTGATCTAAGCGGGACTAAATTAAAATCCTTGCTAAAGGGCCAGAGAGTGCTTGAGGAAAGTGTTGACATCGGGGAGGGGATTTATCACATCTTAGGGGATGATTTTACTAAAAGATTCGAAGTTCTTAAAAAACACTTTGACAGGATTATTTTTGTCTTGCCCCCTCCTCAAGACCTCCTATTGCTAGAGCTGCTTGAGCCTTTCTTTGATACCTTGTGTTGTGTGTTTCAGAAAGGCCGTTCGAAAAAAAGAGAAATCTCATATTATGGGGATATTTCTTCCAATCATTCCATTGATACAGTCGCAATTCTTTTAGAAGAGGAAAAAAGGCAGTGGATTCCATCTTTTGCCTGGTTTAAGAAGCCAAGACATTTTTGGTTCCAATCAATCCTTCATAATCGTTTAAGCTCCTAAATAAACCTATGGGCCCAATCATTCATATCATATTAGGACGAGCAAATCCCAACCGACTTAATGGGGTAAACAGAGTGGTGCACAATTTGGCGGAAGAGCAACATTCTCTAGGTTGGAATGTGTCAGTTTGGGGGATCACTGCATCATATAAAAAAGTTGATGAAGTAGAGCGTAACTACCATACTTGTTGGTTCCCGGATAAGGGATATTTACGTATTTCTTTAGCTCTAAAAGCGGCACTTTTAGTATCTCCTAAAGATACTATTTTTCATTTTCATGGAGGTTTTGTTCTCCATTATGTGAGTATTTCCCGCTACTTAAAAAAGATCAAGAGAAATTATGTTTTGACACCTCATGGTGCATTCTCTTTAGGAGCAATGGAAAAGAATAAATGGCTTAAAGCGGTTTATTTTAGCTTATTAGCAAAAAGGCTAGTACGTGATGCTAAGGCAGTCCAGTGTTTAGGTCATAATGAGAAAAGTGATCTTGAGTCATTGGGGGATTTTCAGCATATACATCTTATTCCCAATGGACAGAATTTTGACCTCCTTTCAACCCCTGATCCAGATCCCACTAAAGCAGAATTTGTCATAGGGTATTGTGGCAGGATTGAGCAAAGAGCAAAAGGTCTGGATATTCTCTTAGATAGTTTTCGCTATTACCGGCAAGAATTAGGGGGGAAAGGATGTCTCCATTTAGTTGGAGAGGGGACTTATATGGAGGAAATGATGCAAACCTCCAGAGAAATGGGAATTGATAATTATTTACATTTCTGGGGAAAACGCTTTGGAGAGGAGAAGGTCCAAATATTGGCACAAATGAAGCTATTTGTCCATAGTTCCAGATATGAAGGACTTCCAACTGCTGTTATAGAGGCATTATCGATGGGCATTCCATGCTTAGTAAGTAAGGCCACCAGTATGGATACCTATGTGAAACTGGCAAATGCAGGCTGGACCTATGAGAATAATGATATCACCCAAATCGCAACTTATCTAAAAGATGCAGAAAAGGAGCATGAAAAAGGGATTTTAATAGAGCGAGGAATTAGGGCAATTAAAATGGCGAGAATAGAATTTTCATGGAGAGAAGTGGCTCTAAAAACCCAAAATCTCTACACATGAATTCCCGTCCTATAGTTCCTAGCTATTACTTATTCTGGATCAGAATCATCTTGTTTTTTAAAATCCTTGGATTTTTGGCTCTTTTCGAAAGTGGAGGGCTAAACAAACTTGTGAAAATAGGTCTGGGAACCTGTATGACCCTGGCGATTGTCCTACTTAGCAATACCTTAATAAAAAAAGGCCTTTCTCTCCGAATACAGTTAAGAAATAGTCTCGCTTTTTGGGGCTACCTTGCTTATCTGGTTTTGGCTGGGATTTCTATATTTTGGGCATTTGATAAGAATTTTGCCCTAATCCAGCTATTCCGGGACATTGACTTATTTATTTTTTCATTTTTACTTATTCGGCTGTTAAAGTCCTTCGAATTGGCCTTCCCTGACAGGGATTTTAGCCTATCAAATACTTTATATTGGCCTGTAAGCCTAAATGCTGCCTACTTTCTACTTGGTTACTTTTTTGCCCCGGATGTATTTTTAAGGTTAACCCATGATGGTGATGTGGCAAGGCTGGGAGGACTTATTATGAACCCAAACGAATTGGGCATGTTATGTAGCTTAGGAGCCGGATGTATACTTCTTAAGTTCTCATCTTTTAAACGTAGTCTCCTCCCATTGTTCCTGCTTTTTATTTGCCTCTCTGTAATGTATCTCACAGGCTCAAGATCCAGTCTGATAGGATTTTCTCTTTTATCCGGGATTTTCCTCCTTCGATCAAAAGGGAAGTGGTCAAAAATTCTTCTCTTTTTTTCTATACTAATAGTATTGCCATTTGCAGTACAAAAAATAGTCTTAAATGAAGAAAAAGGTGGGGCTGAAGAAGTCCTGAGTATGACAGGAAGAATTCCGTTTTGGCATGCCCTTTTGACAGAGGCTCATCCTAAAGAACCTTTACTTGGGTATGGATTTATGAACATCTACTATACTAAGTATTTTCAGGGAAGAAACACCTATCCAGCCACTATGACCCACAACACCTTTATACAGGTATTGCTAAATTTAGGCTATGCGGGAGCATTCATTGTGCTAGTCCAGATGGCAGTAAGTATTCGAGCTGTAATTCGCGAAAGAAATGACTTCAAGAGACTGGAATTCTGGTTACTATTCATTCCTATCTTCATCAATAGCCTTACAGAATTTGGGATATGGGGTGAAACAAATTACGGAATACTATTCTACCAGCTTCTTTTCCTTTCATTCGTAGTCCAAAATAGTACTGATTTTCAATCTCGTGAGATCCGTATTACAAACAACTTTCCGAAAAATGGAAAACTTAAAATCACTAAACGACCTATATAATGAAATAGGGGTGATTTTTTAGCTGGCACGACTTTAGGATCAGTTTGGTTGATAAGCCAATTGACAAATGCAGGTCAAACACTAAATGGAATGTCCGCTAAGAGCTACCAAATAATAAAGAATAAAGATGGAAGTCCACGATGGATTATGCCTGCGAATAGCCGAGAAGCTTTGTTTCTGAAATTCTATCCGGCCTATAATAAACGCAATAAAGTAGTCAGACATCTTTTCAAACTATTAGCATCCTCAAAATTACTGAGCCTCATTAGCCCAAAAATAACCAGCGAAGATCTATCAAAATTATTGGGCTTTTTGCCTTCGGAACTAACTCAGGAACAGCACATATCCTTATTTACTGGTACTGTAGGCCCTAACAGAAAAATACTACTATACGAACGAACTACTGACAAGGACTCCTATTTCTCCAAAATTGCCTATGGTGAAAACGCTCCAAAGCTGATTGAAAACGAGTTTCGGGTTCTAGATATGCTAAACCAAAAGTGCCCCAAATACTTTCGGTTCCCGAAACTCTTTTCTTTCACTCGAGGAATATTAAAAACACATGAGCTTAAGATCAAAGAAAGCAGCTATCAATGGTCCCCTGCCCACAATCGTTTTTTAGGGGAAATCTATTCATGGGGGGTTAAAGAAAACGAAGCACAATGCCTGATACCTAAAAACAAATTGATTGTTGATTGTAATGACCCCACAGCTCAAAAGCATTTAGAACAATTACAAAAGCAGATTTCTGTCAGTTATGGGTTAATTGAAAAACAAGCGTTCAAACTCAAAACAGCCTTTGGTCATGGAGATTTTTGCCCCTGGAATACAGGTATGGAAGGGGCAAAACTCCTGATCCTCGATTGGGAGCTGGCAGGAGATTATCCTATGCTGTACGATTTTTTCCATTTTGTTGTGCAGCAAGAAATATTGAATACAGGTAGCTCGGCCCGGGCGATCTTCCAAAAAGTGCGAGATTTTGTGAGGAGAGAAGACGTCCGGGTTCTTTTATCTGACTATGAATTGGATTGGAAAAACCAATTTTTAGCCTACCTGATTAGACTTACGACTTATTATTCGAAGATCTATTCTCGTCAATCAAAACTGCATCCTCAGGCATTCAGGCTTCTGGAAGTCTGGACCCAGCTCCTTGAACTGGCAAATTCCTACAGGAGAGAAAAGAGCTTTCGAAATCAATTTATTCATCGGCTTTTCGAGGAAATAATAGAAACTGATTATGCTTTGATGAAATTTTTTGAGGAAGGTATCGAATTGCTGAATGAAGGAAGCGATCTTGATATTTTTATTCGAAAAAAGGATTTTCCGAAGATCAAAGACCTGGCAGAAAATTCAATTCTGGTCTCTCAAATTCGTTCTAGGAAATACTCCTATATGCATAGCCTGGAACTTTTTTTTCAGGATGGCAGCTTCCTTTCGATAGATCTCATTTCTCAGTTGAAAAGAAAATCCATTGAATATTTAAAAATCGATGAGGTCTTGATAAATGCCAGTACTAATGAGTTTGGAATTAAAGTCCCGATGGCTCAGGATAATTTTAGGTATATAGCCCGCTTTTATATCCTGAATGGAACAGAAGTACCGGAACACTATAAAATACATTACTGGCATTATCATAAAGCACAGGCAAATAAATATCCCAGAAAGAATCAGCTGGACCCATTTTTTTCTGCGGGCTTATTGGAAGTAAAAAAGGAAGAAATGCTTCGCTGTATTTGTAAGCTTCCTGAAAATCATGGCCTCTCTGCCTATAATAACAAGCTTTCCTACTTTATTGACAGCCTACGGAAAGTTTTGAGGCGAGACTCATTGACCCTCACCCTAAGCGGTGTAGATGGGGCGGGAAAATCAACCCTAATTGCCGGTCTGAAAGAAAGGTTGGAGAAAAAATATCGTAAAAATATAGTCGTTCTCCGTCACCGTCCATCCCTATTACCCATCCTAAGTTCTTTTATTCTCGGGAAAGGGAAGGCAGAACAAAGGGCAGCAGAAAAGCTCCCAAGGCAAGGGCAGAATAATAGCTATATATCCTCTTATCTACGCTTCTTTTATTATCTGCTGGATTATTTTATTGGGGAAGCCTATATCTGGTTTCGACATAAAAGCAGAGGGAAAGTGATCCTCTACGATCGATATTATTTTGATTTCATCAGTGATCCCAAGAGAAGCAACCTCAGGCTTCATCCTGCCTTTACCAAAGCCATGTATAAATGGATCAGCAAAGCCGAGCTCAACATCTTTTTGTATGCCCCCGTCGAAGAAATTTTATCCCGAAAGCAGGAACTAAACGAGACGGAAATCCAAACTCTCAGCCAATCCTATCGGGAACTTTTCGAAGAATTTGATCAGAAATACAAGCAGCAATATGTCAATGTAAATAACCTTGATCTTGAGGAAAGTCTGGATTTGATCGAGTCTTTATACCTAAAAGCTGCCTGAAATGATAAAGAGATCACTCGAGCGGATAATACACAAAAGAAATCCGGCTTTTGCTTTTGATAGCCGTGTTAGTACCTCCATGCTACTTTCTCTGATACTAAAAAAGGCTTGTATGTTAATGCGTGCATGGATTTATCAGTCTCTACATATTCGGAAACCCGGCTTGCAATTTTTTGGTAAGGGGGTTTCCATTTTTAATTTTGCTCAGATCAAGCTAGGAAGATGGGTAATGATACATGAGGGGGTATATCTGTCTGCATTGGGGAAAGGGGAACTTGCAATTGGGAATAATTCTGGAATAGGTGCCTATAGCAGAATAGAGATTTCTCAATCTTTTCATGATTTGGGAGAATGGATACGAATAGGGAATAATGTAGGGATCGGTCCTTTTGCTTCATTGGGGGGAGCTGGATCATTGGAAATAGGAGATGATTGTATCATCGGCCCTTATTTTAGTTGCCATCCGGAAAACCACATTTTTGAGCAAACCCAGCTCCCTATCCGATTGCAGGGAGTAGAACGAAAAGGGATAAAAATCGGATCTAATTGTTGGATAGGAGCGAAAGTGGCTATCCTCGATGGAGTGAGAATAGGGGTGGGCTCAGTGATTGCTGCAGGTGCAATCGTTACCCAATCTTTTCCTCCTTATAGTATTCTGGCCGGAGTACCTGCAAGGAGGATACGATCTCGTCTTATGGATAAAGAACATGCTGATAATGTGAGGGAAATATGAGGATTTGGGCCTTTCATTTATTTAATGACTATTCCGGAAGTCCATTGATGCTAAAAAATGCGCTAAAGGCATTGGAGTGTGCCGAAATACATCTTTGGACTTCAAAGAGTGAGGGCTTCCTCTCTGATTTGAAACCGCATCAACTCCACTCCAATAGCTATCAATGGAGATCCAACAAATTGAGGCTATTGTTGGGCTTAATAATTGCTCAATGGGAGGCGTTTAGTCTGGTTTGTAAAAACCGAAAGCGGGTAGATGTTCTGTATATAAATACCTTATTACCAGTGGGTGCCGCAGTAGCAGGTAAGCTTTTCGGAATCCCGGTTATATATCACCTCCATGAACCTCAACTCAATAATCGATTTCTATTTCGCTTACTCAAATCTCTTGCTAACTGGACGGCTGTTAAAGCTATTTTCGTTTCCAACTATTTAGCGAGCTGCTTTCCCAAGATGGAAGAAAGAGGAGCGGTTATTCCTAATGTGTTGAGCGAAAGTTTTTTACATAAGATTCAACGCTCTCCGGAATCGGAATGTGAATCGGAAAAGGAAAATATTCTTATGCTTTGTTCCTTTAAAATTTATAAAGGAATACATGAATTCGCAGCCTTAGCGAATAATGATCCGGGACGTTTATATACCCTGATTTTAAATGCCTCAGTAGACCAAGTCATAGATTTCCGTAAGAAATATGAAGAGATCTTAAATCTTTCTATTGTTTGTTCGCCATCGGATTTGCATCCCTATTATCAAAAAGCAGATATATTGCTCAACCTCTCTCATCCGGACAAATGGATTGAGAGTTTTGGTATGACAGCATTGGAGGGGATGGCCTATAGGCTTCCTTGCATCGTTCCTGAAGTTGGAGGAATAGCGGAGTTGGTTACAGAGTCATCTGGGTTTAAAGTCTCAGCACTAGAACCCGAAAAGGTATCCAGGAGAATAGACTTCCTCTTTTCAGATGAAAGGATTTATGCTGAATACGCCCAATCTGCCTTACAAAGAAGTAAGGATTTTGACTTTCAGCAATTTAAGGAAAAGCTCTGTGCATTTATGGGCCTTTCAAAGGCTCAACTAACCCATTCCGAACTTTAGTTTTTCCAATTTTTGGAATCCCCTCCTTTCTCCAAACAGGTACAAATTTAAAATACGCTCCTATTGCCTGTATTTTCCATTTTTTGAGCTGGCACAGACTTTCGATAAATAAAGGTAGAATAAGCTATCTTGTATGAAAAAACTGGCTATAATCGGAACCGTAGGTTTACCTGCGAAGTACGGCGGATTTGAAACCCTCACTCATCACCTGATCCTCAATTGGAAAAACTTGTTCGACACATCTGTATACTGTTGTTCAAGTCATTATCCGCAACAAGACCGACCGAAAAGTTGGCATGGAGCCCGGCTGATATACCTTCCTTTTAAAGCCAATGGTTGGCAGAGCGTTCTATATGATATAATTTCAATCATTCACGCCCTTTTCTATGCTGACGTTCTCTTAATTCTTGGAGTTTCTGGAACCATTATTCTACCCTTAATCAAATTGATAAGTAAAAAGAAAATACTCGTCAATATAGATGGCCAAGAGTGGAAGCGCCCTAAATGGAACAAATGGGCAAAAGCTTTTCTGAAATACAGTGAAAAACTAGCTGTTAAATACAGCGACGAGGTGATAACTGATAATGCTGCATTGCAAAGCTATGTCAAAAAAGAGTATGGGAAGGATAGTCGGCTCATTACTTATGGAGGAGACCATGTTTTGCCGCAGGCCTGGACCAAATCGGTAGAGGAAGACTATCCTTTTAGTGCAAAAGAATATGCATTTAAAGTCGCGCGTATTGAACCTGAGAATAATATCCACTTGATATTGGATGCATATTCTCAAATACCAGACTTTAAACTGGTTGTAGTTGGGAACTGGGAACACAGCAGTTACAGCCTAAACCTAAGAAGGCAGTATGCTTCATACCCTAATTTATTCTTGCTTGATCCCATTTATGAGCAGAAATCCCTCGATATACTGAGATCCAATTCTTGCCTGTATATTCATGGTCATCAGGCCGGAGGTACCAATCCTTCACTTGTAGAAGCTATGAATCTGGGGCTACCTATCATTGCCTATGATGTCTCATTCAATCGGGAAAGCATGAAGCACCAAGGGATGTACTTCTCAGGTGTCCAAGATTTATTGGCCCGGATTCTTAATCTGGAAGAAAGGGATCTTCGGATGCATGCCCAAAGGATGAAAGAACTTGCGCTTACTCACTACAGGTGGCGCCTGATTGCGAAACAATATGCCGATCTGATTTATGCGGAAGAAAAAATCCTTCTTCCGCGATTGGAAAAAAGATTTTCTAGAAGAAGCTATCAAGCCAGGAAATCGATATCTCTACCCAATTATCATAAATAATAGCATAATAGTATATATGGAGTTTATGTTGCTCTCAAAGGATTCCCTTTTCATTCTTTTACCTTATGGCCTCCTGGCATTTTTAATTAGCTACTTTTGCATACCTCAAATCATCCGGCGTGCAGAAAAACATCAACTTATCGATTCTCCCAATTATCGAAGCTCTCACAGTTTTCCTACCCCTTCTATGGGAGGAATTGCGATAGTGCTGGGGATGTTATTCACGCTGCTTGTCGCCTTTTTTATTTCAGATTTACGCCTGGAACTAATTATTCCTGCTGGCCTTCTGGGTTTTATGTTACTAGGCTATGTTGATGATAGATTTGATCTGAGTGCAATGTTGAAACTTGGGTTTCAGATAGCTTTTGCCGTCGGTTTATACTTTTCTGGGTTCAAGCTGGATGTAATCTTTTCCCTACTCGGCTGGTATTCAATGCCTTTGATTCTCAGTCTGTTTCTTCATATAGGTTTTGTAGTTCTCTTGATCAATGCTTACAATTTGATTGATGGAATAGATGGATTGTCTGGAGGGATACTGGCGATAAATTTTGCCTTTTTCGGCCTGGTTTTCTGGGATGCGGGTTTGCTATCATATGCCTTAATTTGTTGGACGGGATTTGCAGCGGTAATTGCCTTTTTGATTTTTAACATCCACCCTGCCCGTATTTTTATGGGAGATACGGGGACTTTACCCCTAGGGGCTGTCATGGCGATTTTAAGCCTAAAAATTTTATCTCTTATTCCACAAACAGCAACAGCTGTTCCAGGAGCCTACTGGGTCATTGGAGCTGTTTTTGCCCTAAACGCAATCCCGGTACTTGATACGCTACGGGTATTTGGCCTAAGAATTCTAAAGCGTCAATCTCCTTTTCATCCAGATAAAAATCATCTACACCATCTTTACTTGAAAAATCAGTTCGACCAAGGGAAAAGCGCATTATTGATCCATACTTCTCATGTGGTACTGATTTTATTGGCTGTTTATCTCTCTTTTTTCTTAGCATTATCACTTTTACTTCCTCTCCTCTTTCTCACTTCACTCTTCTTTTTTGAGCTAAATACTTATTTCAGAATTCGCCTACAGAGAAAAAGAGAAGAGGAGCTTGGAATACACGAAAGTGCCTTGTTAAAAGAAAATCAATTCCTACAGCCGATGAAAAAGGACAATATTGGGGAGGAAAAGCGCTATAGAATAGCGCTGGTTGATGATGATCCCATGGTTCATCATATGGTAGAATACCAACTAAGAGAAGAAAAGAGTTCAGAACTTAGGTGTTATGAAAAGGGAGAAGATTTGATAGATCATATCCATACCTACCGGCCGGACTTGCTGATTCTGGATTACCATCTTAACTCCCGGGATCCGGAGGCAATAAGTGGGGGAGAACTTGTAACTCGATTGCAAATGCAAGGCTTTCAACTGCCAACGATATTTGCGTCTGCCCAACAGGATATGGACAAAGCTTTAGAACTTTTAGGAAGTAAGGGACTGGATTACATTGAAAAAGGAGAGGATTTCAGCAATCGGGTGGCAGAATCGGTAATTCGAATCCGTAAAATGACAGAACTTCAATCAGATAAAGATCAGGCTACAATTATTCTAAAGAAGGATAGCAGCCACTTACGCAGTATAGCTTTTCTCAGTTTTATTGGTATCAGTCTTATCTTTTTGTTCAATTATCTCTTCATCTAAGACTTATAGATGCTTTCCCTAATTCCTGGAATTTCCTATTAGAATCTTTATCCTTATTTTAAACGAAATAAGGAAACCATGGAAAAACGTCAACTACTTTGGTTGGTACTGGGAATACTCGTTGCCATAGTCAATTACTTCTCAATCACGGGAGAAAGACCTTGGGAAGATAATGATCGAATTCTGAGTTATGTTTTAAATCCTGCTGAGCAGGATCTTGATTTCTACTGGAAGAATGATAAAGGGGAGCTTTACAGTAATTTTAAGCAATTAAAAAATGAGCTGAGGAAAGAGGAGAAAGATTTGCTTTTTGCTATGAATGGAGGCATGTACCTAAAAGACCAGAGTCCTCAGGGCTTATATATTGAAAATGGATTTATTCTTAAAGAATTGGACAAAAAGCATGAGGCATATGGGAACTTCTACTTGCAGCCCAATGGAGTGTTTTTTCTTCGCCATGATAATACCGCAGAGATAGTTACGACTTCTTCATTCAGCTATAGCAAAGAAATTAAATATGCTACTCAGTCAGGGCCAATGTTAGTAATAGATGGCCTACTTCATCCTTCCTTTAGAAAGGGGTCAGAAAACCTTCATATCAGAAATGGAGTAGGGCTGTTGGAAGATGGAAAGCTCTTATTTGCTATGTCTGAAGATCGAATAAATTTTTTCGATTTTGCCAGCTTTTTTAAGGAACAAGGTTGTCGTTATGCCCTCTATTTAGATGGATTTGTTTCCCGTACGTATTTACCCCAAAAAGGATATGAACAGATGGATGGAGCATTTGGGGTAATCATTGCCGAAACCCGAAAGAATAAAAAATAAATGGGGGGAAGACTTTTTTGACCATTCAGCACTTGATATTTCCTGCATAAACCTGGCTTTTAGGTTTATGGATTTTTTTTGATATTTTTAGTGGCTGTGATAACACAATTCAAAATAAAATAATTTCGGCTACAAATGTTTGATTTCGAGTAGTACTCGGATTTGATTTTACGTCTGGAATTTAGATACTAGAATACCTAACATTGAAAACGACCCGGGCGTAAAACGCTCGCTATATTGATCTATCTACATGCCCCATTTACAGCAACTCAATTATTGCCTGGTACTACTTATCGCCATTTTTTCTATTGATTTTAGCCAGGCACAGACTGCCGCCAGTTTTAAATTAATTGGCTCCAGTCCTAATTCATGCGATCATATTGGTGCTTCCGTGCATGATTTTTTTAGCCGTAATACGTTAAATAGTTTTGAGGCTAATCTATTTGTTGAACAATTTCTCCCATTAGCACGAGAGCAAGCGTGTTCGGCTTTGCCAGACATACTCAACCTAAAGGGCTTTCAACTATACCAAAAAAATGAATTAGGTATGGCGAAAGAAGTCCTTTTTGAAGCCGAAAAGATTCTATTGATAAATGAGCGAGAAACTGATGCTTACGTAGTCAATCAGCGTTTCCTGGGGTTGATCTATATCCTCGAGCACAATTATGATATGGCGATCTTGCATCTGAAACAAAGCAAGTTTGAAGCTCAGGCCCTAAACGATCACACGGGAATGGTTCATGCCGGGCTGAATATTGGTCTGGCCTATATGAAGAAAAAAGACTTACTCAAAGCTTTCAAGAGCTTACAATCTGTTTTAGCAGAGGCTCGTCTGACTTGTGATTTGGAAAGCGAGTCTTATGCCTTACAAAATTTGGCCAGGATTCAGTTGGATAGAGGAGAATATGACGATGCTTTGAATTTGGCTACGGAGGCAGAAGAGTTGTGGAAGGCTCAGAACCACCAACAAGGACAGGTTTTTATTCACTATACGCTCTCAGATATCCATAGAGAATTGAATGAGACGGATAAGCAAATAGCCCATTTGGAAGAGGCGATCAAGATTAGCCACGAAATTGATTTAAAAATCAATCTTCACGAGGGATATTATAGTTTAGGCTTGGTGTTCCGAGAAAATGGGCAATTGGGAAAGGCTGAAGAAATGTTTATTAGAGCCTTGAAGTTAGGAGACGGATTTGACGAATATGGAATCAAAAATGTATTGAATGAACTTATTGATCTGTATCAGGAGACTGCCCAAGAACAGAAAATCAAGGATTTATACAAAGACCTGCTCGAAATTTATAAAGTGCAAAGAGGAAAGCAAGAAGTGGAAATCCGGAATCGCCTGGATAAGGAACTGGCTTTGTTCAAAAAAACATTCGAAAATCAAAAATTACAACAAGAGAACGAAGAGAAACAAAAGGCAATTCAAGCTCAATATCAAATTTTTGGTATCCTGTCTTTCCTTATCGTAATGATTGTTATCGTAGCCTATATGTACTATCGTGCTAATAAAATTCGGGAAAGTCTAATTGATAGAATCAGAGCTCAAAACACGCGACTTGAGCAGAAGAATGAGGATTTGAAAAACTTTGCCTATGTGGCTTCTCATGACTTGAAATCTCCTGCAAGAAAGATTTTAAATTCAGCCCAAATTCTCGAAAAACAAATCGGTTCAGAATTAAGTGCTCAACAAAAAACTTTCCTTGATTTTATTCAAATAGGCAGCAGGGAAATGTATGAATTAACTTCTGATCTCCTCGATTACGCAAAATTAGAGAGTGTGGGGTTGAATCCACAACAACTCGATATTAATCGTCTGTTAGCAGGAATTGTCGCTCAATTTCGGGAAGATATTGAGTCTGAAGGAGGGCGCATTGAGGTTCAGCATATTCCTGTTGGCATACTTGCCGATGAAAGCAAAATAAGGCAGCTATTTACCAACCTCATTAACAATGCCTACAAGTTTAAGAAAGAAACAGAAGCAATTGATATTCGAATTAATTATCACTCAGACGAAAGTTTCCATTTCTTTACTGTCAAGGACAATGGAATCGGAATCAATCCAGAGTTTCATGAACGCGTTTTCCAAATGTTTGAGCGCTTGCATTCCCATGATACGGTGGAAGGTACAGGTATTGGCTTAGCTATTTGTCGTAAAGTGGCCAAACTGCATGGCGGTGATATTAGACTTATATCAGAAGAAGGGGAAGGTTCATCTTTCATCCTTAAATTGCCAAAAAACCCAGATAGCATCAGCTAATGTTTATGGATTGATTCTTGACTCAATATCGGAGCTTTTGTAGGAAGAATATAGACTAGATTCTTAAATCAAGGTATTATTTCTTTATCTTCCTAATATGCATCCGGAAGATATAATAGGACTAAAGATTTGTGAAATGCGTTTCCTTTATGTTCGGGAAAATCTGCATGGCCTTCAAGAATTCTTTTGTTATATAAAGCTGTCTAATGACAAGATTATGGCTATTCCTGTTTGGCCTACGGAAGGAGAGTTGAAGAATGAAGAGGAAAAGAGGGAATCTTTTGTGAAAGGCCTAAAGTTTCAGGAAAGTATAGAGAATAAAGTCCTACATACAGAAATAGAAGACCTGCTCTTTCGGGATACGGGTGATTTTTTTTCGCGCCCTTCAATTTTACAGTTGAGCAATGGCTTTTATTTATCCGAGCAAAATTATGCTTCTGAAGGCCTAGCTGCTGGTATTTGTTTGTGGAGTAAGCGAAATTTCGAACTGGAGAAGAAGAATTGGAAAGGAATTAAATCTTATGTGAATGACATAAGGAAATGAAAAAGCCCGGGAAATCTTCCCGGGCTTTTTTTACTCTGGTCGAACTGTTCTTTTAGATGAATCCTGTTGAAACCTTTGAAGCTTTTGATGGAGAACCGCTGGCTCAAAGGGTTTTCCCACCCAATCATCCATGCCTGCATCCAGGATCCTGGAAACTTCATCTGGAATTACACCGGCAGTAAAACCAATAATGGGAATATGGTCTAAGGTCTCAGCCTCCATTTTTCGAATTAATTGAGAAGCCTCAGTACCTTTCATTATTGGCATCTGAATATCCATCAGAATTAGGTCGTAAGAATTCATTTGCCATTTTTCGACAGCTTCCTTCCCATTTTCTGCAATATCTACTTTGATCTCCCATTTCTGAAGAAACTTCTGGGCAACGATCTGATTGGTTTTATTGTCCTCAGCCAACAACACACGCATACCCTCCAGACTGCCAAAATTGAGTTTACTTTCTCCTTTTTTCAGCCTTTGAGTTTTATTGAGTTTCGCTTCCTGAAGACTTACTTCAAAGAAAAACATACTTCCTTCCCCTTCGGTACTGACCAACTGGAGTTCTGAACCCATGAGGCTTACGAGTTTTTTCGAAATACTTAAGCCCAATCCACTCCCTCCATATTTGCGAGTAGTATCCTCTGAGGATTGGGTGAAAGGCTCGAAAATACTGACTTGCCTATCATCGGGGATTCCTATTCCGCTATCAATTACACTAAAGCAAATTCCTCCCTGACCTGAAGGAGTAACCCGCAATTCTACAAATCCTTCTTGGGTAAACTTAATTGCATTACTCATCAAATTGGTGAGTACCTGGGCAATGCGGACGGAATCTCCAATAAAAAATTCTGGGAGTGCCGGATCATAACTGCATCTGGCATCGAGACCTTTATCTATGGCGTTTCCTCTCAGACTTGAGCAAAGACTCATTACGAGGTCTTTCAGATCAAAACTTATTTTTTCCAATTGCAATTTTCCCGCTTCAATTTTACTGAAGTCTAGGATATCATTGACAATGGCTAACAGGTTATTTCCAGAAAACTGCAAGGTTTTGAGATGCTCTCTCTGATCTTTGCGAGGAGCTTCATCCAATAATAGATGCGTCATACCTAATACAGCATTAATAGGTGTTCTAATTTCGTGGCTCATGGTGGACAAGAAATCGGCCTTTACTTCGGCAGCTTTTTCAGCCCGTGATTTTGCCCGGATCAACTTATCTGACTGAACGAGTAGTTGTTTATTTTTATTTCTAAGAGTTTTAAGTAATCTGAAAACGTAGAATAGCAAACCTGAGATCCCTAACAAAAAGACGATTATCCACAAAAAGGTAAATTTTTGCTGCTTAACTACATCCTTCATGAGTTCTAGCTCTTTTTGTTGAGCCTCAGCCGCCAGGGCCAGTCGCTTATTTTCCTCTTCCTTTTCCAGCAATTCAAATTTTGATTCAAACTCTCCGAGAGCTTCTACACTCTTTGCAGAATTAAGGCTATCCGTAATACATAGCTCTGATTCTTTCAAATCCAGAGCCTCCTCAAAGTTGCCCAGATTTTTATGGGCGGCACTAAGGATTGCATATATTGCTGGTAAAGATGCCCGGCTATTATTTTTGCGTGCTATAGCAAGTGCTTTCTGTCCATTACTTAGGGCAAGGTTAAAATCCCCTAGCTTTGCATGTAATTCGGAGAGATAGGCATAATTGCGGCCTATGTTTTTTTCCCCCAACTCCTTTTTTAACTGTAAACAGAATTGGTATTCTTGCATGGCGGATTCATACGCCTCCTGTTTGAAATATATATAGGAAATACAAGCCCTTGCTTGTCTACGAACTAGTAAATCTCCCTGAGCTTCCCCGACGGAATCCGCTTGCATAAACAATTTCTTTGCCTCCTCTAGCTTACCAGCATTCCAGCGAGATTCGGCAATGTCCAACAGCATATTGCTCCTGATTTCTGGCTTTAAAGAGTTTCTTGCTGCTGCTATTGCAAGATTAAGGTATCTCTCACCTTCAGCCTTATTACTCAGACGGAAATATAAATTAGAGAGATTTCTATAGGTATAGGCTATATAATTGAAGTCTTCTTTGACTTCAAGGACTTTTTCATAGTAGGTGATCGATTGTTGGAAATCTCCCAAATTAGAATAGCTAATCCCCAGATCATTGCTTGCTCCTCCGATAAGCTCTTTATCTCCTATTTGCTCTGCTAATTTGAGTGCTTCTTTATTCATTGCAATTGCTTCCGCTCTTTTTCCCGCTTCTGACAATGCGATGGCTTTTAAATTTTTTGCTCGCGCTAAGCCTTTAAAATATTGCAGCTTCTCACTCAAATCTAACGCGAGAGTTGAAAGAGAATCCAGTTTTTTTACATCAGTTCTATAGAGTTCCCAGGCAAGATCATTCAGTAAATCGACTCTGTTTGTATCTGCTTGGCTTTTATTTAGGAGGGAAATGAGGCTATCGACATGCGCCTGTTGGGCATGAAGTATGGGTGTTATTGATAAAAACAGGTATAAAATAAAAGAAAGTGCCTTGCAAGTGAATCTAGGGTTAGCAAAGACCATTAGTATCAGTATTCTTACTGCAATATCTTTTTTGCTAAGTGAGGAAAAAAGCAAAAATCGAATCATTCATAACAGGGAGATTTGGTGCGAATTGGATATTTCGGAAATGGATAAAACTGCTGTAAGGAAAAAATGTAGGATTTTCAATATCTTAATGTCATCTAATAAAGTTCATAAAATAAAATGCGGATAATTGATAAAATAGCCTGGATTGAATTGAAAGATGGAAAAGTTTTGAGTGCCAGATCCAAAGGGAAAGACCGATTCTTTTTGCCAGGAGGAAAAAGAGAACCAGGAGAAAGTGATGAGGAAACACTGGTTAGAGAAGTACGGGAAGAATTGAGCGTGGAGATAAATCCTGAAAGTATAGAGTGGGTTGGCAAATTTACCGATCAGGCCTATGGACATGAAGAGGGAATAGAAGTTATAATGAGCTGTTATAAAGCTTCTTTTACTGGTGAGCTTAAGGAAAGCCATGAAATCGAAGAAATGGCCTGGCTAAATAGCTGGGATACTGACAAAATTTCTCATGTAGATAAAAAGATATTCAAATTTCTTCATGATAGGGGAGAACTTGAATAAAATAGATTCGTACCTAACATTAGGCTCGTTTACTGGGGTACGAATAAGGTATGAAAAAGAAAGGCCGTAAGATGATCCTCCTGCTCTTGCTGCTTCCCATATTTTTACTTGGGATAGCGAATGTCTGGATAGAGCAATATGCTTCAGGCAAAACTTTCAACAGTACCTCAAAAATCGCTAAAAATAAAGTAGGCCTTGTACTAGGTACTTCTCCCTGGCGGGTAGATGGTAGCAAAAATCTGTTTTTTCAGTATCGTATCCAGGCTGCCGCTAATCTGTATTTTAGTAATAAAGTAGAATACCTTCTGGTAAGTGGGGATAATGGAAGTAAATACTACGATGAACCCACCGCTATTAAAAACGCCCTTATGGAGAAAGGAGTGCCAGAAAATCGAATATATATGGATTATGCCGGTTTTCGTACCCTGGATTCTGTAGTACGGGCAAAAGAAATCTTTGGCCAAAGTAGTTTTACTGTAGTCTCTCAGCAATTTCACAATGAAAGGGCCATCTTTCTGGCAAAGAGTAAAGGTATAGAAGCCATTGGCTTTAACGCACAAGATGTAAAAGGAAAAAACGGACTTAAGGTTAAGCTCCGTGAAGCCCTCGCCAGAGCTAAGGTATTCATTGACATCATCTTTCAGGTTCAACCCAAATTTCTGGGAGATGAAATCAACATTCCTTAAATAAATCCTTCCAAAAATTTCGCAAAACTTTCCAACCTCTTGTACTGTTAGGAGTCCTTATAATAAAGAGTGAAAAAATTATGACCATGAAAAATATTCAAGGAGCCAGTCCTGGCTCAATATTTATTTTCACAGCGAAACTCCGAATGATAGCACAGGCTGGATGACGCTTTTTGTTCAACCTTTTAATTGTTCGATCATGAAAACACTAAAAAACGGGACCGCCCGTATCCGTGATTCATTCAACGGATTGCACATCAGTATTCCTTCCAAAAAAGTATGGTTTGTCATCATAGCAGCGAGCCTTTGGCTCATGGGTTGGGTATGGGGATTGTGGACTGCCCTTGAAATCAGCAACTGGCAAGGAGGAATTGCTAAAGTAGATAGCTTTATCCTTATTTGGCTCTTATTTTGGATCATTGGGGGAGGGGGAGTATTTATCAGTGTATTGTGGGGCTTGTTTGGGAAAGAGGAGTTGTTTCTTGCAAAAAGTGGTAGAGAAGCCTATTTCAAGAAGAGTATCCTTGGCCTGGGAATCAAAAGACGCCTGGACAAAAGCCAGATATGCAATTTTCGATTCAATGAAGTTCCCTTCACTCGGGAATTTACCGCCAGAAGAGGCCTGTCCGTATGGGGATTGGGCCCGGGTAAGATCAAATTTGATTATGGCATGAAGACCTATTCTCTCGGCCTTGGGCTAGATGATGCTGAGGCCAACTATCTGGTCTTTCTGCTGGGAGAGAAAACAAATTAAGGCGGAGTAGCTGAGGAAAGGTCCACTCCAGGTGGCCTTTCCTCTATTTTTTAATTTTATTTGATGAAAAGAGTAAAAGATGGAAGAAAAAAATCCAAAAGAAGAAATCCGAGAAGAATTAGACAAACTCAAAGAGCTTGAATTTTTCGATACAGCTTATAAGCGTAAAAAACTCATTACCTATGGAGTGAGGACCTTTGTGGCTATTCTCCTATTTGGTTCATTTTGGAACTATGAGTGGGTACGCTGGGTAGCCATTGCATACATTCCTGTCAATCTGATCGGTCTGGGAATGATTTTGGCTCCACAAGTATTTATGTTTAGATCACTACGCAAACTTTCCCAGAAGGTAAAAGAATTGGAAGAAGAACTGGAGGAGGAAATTGAAAGCCCTGACGAAAACGAATGATCCTTAGATCAAGATACAATTACCTTAGCTTGCATGTGGCAATTTTTGCCAGTTTTGTTGGATTGAGCCTTATTCCCTTTTTACTATTTACCGTAGCCTCTTCTGTCTATCGTACAGAGGGTTTTGCCACGGAAGTGATAGCTATGGTAATCGTGGCGACCCTGCTAATGGGGCTGGCTTTTTATATGTGTATCCAGTGGATTGGCAAAGTCCCCAAAATTGAAATCACAGAAGGAAAGATCAGTTTCCGGCTATTTATGTTAGAGAAGATCTATTATGTGCGAGACTTAGAGGATGTATGGCCGGATGGAAAGGTTCCTTTGAAAATACTGATTACGCAGAAAAAAGAAGGGGCAAAGCTTAAATTCCGCAATGGAGATGTTTGGTATATCTATGATGAGTATTATAGCAATGGATGGCAAATTAAATGCTGGATCGAAGATGTATTGATTAAAAAGGGTCGACTAAGGGAGTTTCCCGCTAGCAAAACCGAGTCCTTACCTGAAATGAACAATCTGGTGAAGATTTCAAATCTGGGCCTTCTCAATAATGGGTCTTTGGTGATCCTGGGGCTCGCTTTTTTCCTGTCATTCATCCTATTCTCCAGCTCACTATTAAACTTCGAAAAAATAGTTTTTGTAGCGACTGCCTTACTCTTACTCCTTTTTCTCCATCGGTATATTTATAGCAGTTTTTATATAGGGGAAAAGCATTTATTTATTAAAAGGCAGCCGCAACTATCTCGCCCGGATTTCATTTCCTATAATCAGATTAAGGAGGCAAAAGTTGAAATATTTCAAAATCCTCAGATTGGATACCGGCCTTCTGTCCAAAAACCTGCTGCTTTACGGATCATTGATAAAGAGAATAAAAGCTATTTCTATTTCAGTGTTGGTATGAAGGAAAAGCATTGGAAAGACTTGCGCCAGAAACTGCAACGCAAAGGAGTGAAAGTACGCTGGCACGAAAAACTTTAGGATTTTTTCAGGAAATTTCCCCAACTTTTGTAACACCGGCCACTTTTTGGGATCAAAGCTTAAAGCCAAATGATATGAATCCCTTAAGCAAGAATTATTCAGAAGATAAAAATCGAGAGTTGGTTCAGAGGTCTCTTTCAGGAGATAAGCATGCACTCGACAACCTCATTCGCCTCCATCAACCCTTTATCTACAATGTAGCCTGGAAAATGGTCCACGATCCTCAGGATGCAAAGGATCTCACCCAGGAGGTTATGATTAAGGTCATTACCAAGCTCTCCCAATTCAGCTTTAAGAGTTCCTTCAGAACCTGGCTATACAGAATTGTAGTAAATGAATTTCTCCTTACTAAGCGAAAGAACCGAGAGGATAGATTCCCTTCTTTCCAACAATATGGAGAGCAATTAGATGCTGTACTTAATCCTGATCTGACCATCGAAGAGGAAATTGAATACCGAGAACTTTCCAAGGAAATGCAGGTCCGTTGTATGTCCGGCATGCTGATGTGCCTCAATCGTGAGCAGCGGTTGATTTATATTTTGGGAGATACATTTGGAATAAACCATAATTTAGGCTCAGAGATATTTGAGGTATCACCTCAGAATTTTAGAATAAAACTTCACAGAGCTCGAAAGGAACTCTACAATTATATGAACAATAAATGCGGCCTCATCAATAAAAACAATCCCTGCCGCTGCCCCAAAAAAGCCAAGGCCCTCAAAAAAATGGGTATGCTCAACGAGCAAAATATGGAATTCAACATCGCTACACGTACTCGAATCATGGATTACGTAGAAACCGAATACGAAAACCTGAAGCTATCCATTGAAGATAAATATACGGAGCTTTACAGAAATCATCCTGCGAAAGATGATTTTGAAAAGGAAACTATCATTGATGAAATCCTGGAGGATGAGCTGATTATGAAGCACTTAAATATGAATTAAGAAAATAGATGCTCCAAATTTTCGGTCTCCTGCAATCAAGCAGGAGATTTTTTTTGTGCCTTTTGTAACACCTGCCCCAAAGCTTGTATCAAAGCAATGAAAGACAAATTCTTTTAACCAATAATCATCAAAAAAATGAAAACAATCATTCTAGTATTGGCAATGTTGATGCCTTTTGCATTGGGACTAAGCCGCACATTCGATAGCCAGGGAGAACCAGAGATTACGGTAGTAAAGCAAGTCGAACTTTCCGCAGATCAGGTCTGGGCCCAATTGAGAATCATGGACAATATCGATCAACTTTCTTCTTTGGTATCCAAAGTTGACTGGACCGGAAATCATGGCGTGGGAGGGCAGCGTGTATGTACGGCAGCAGATGGACAGGGATATTTCAAGGAAAGTATCATTGCTTTCAGCGATACAGAAAGGACTTATACCTATGCTGTGATCGAAGGAGTGCCTGCAAAGAACATGGTCAATAACTTCAAAGTTGTGGATCTCGGTTATCAGAAATCCATGATTATCTGGACAACCTCTTTTCAGTTCATGGAAAACCCGCAAATGGATGAAGGCCAGTTCAAAGGCTTTCTCAATCAAAGCATTGCAGAGATGATAAATAACACTATTAAACTGGCAGAAAAAGCTTAACCCTATATCACATGATAATCAAGAAGATCTTAATCCTCACCTTTTCAATATTTCTAATGAATATGGCAACGGCTCAAAAAATGAAAAAGAAATTTCAAACCGTTAAAGTAGAGCTCCGAATTGATGCACCTGCAGACAAAGTTTGGGAAGCTATGGTACTCGACTACGGAGCTATTTCAAACTTTTCCCCCTATATCTACTCCTCAAACTATGAGTCCGGTTCTTTAAAAGGAGAAATTGGTGCAGAAAGAAAATGTAGCTTCAATGCAAAAGGCAGTCAATGGGTACACGAAAAAATCAAGTCCATTGACCATAACCGGAGAGTAATGGTAAATGTCCCTATAGATGGTGCCAAACTTCCTTTGGACTATAATAATACCCAGGCCTTCTATACAGTAAAGGAAAACCCGGATGGGAGTTCAACTGCTGGATACGAAATGCAGTTTAGGACGAAGCCTGCCTTTATGGGTATGCTTGCAAAAGGAGGATTCAAAAAGCAATTGGGGGGGACACTGGTAGGATTAAAGCATTTTGTAGAAACTGGGGAGAAAGTCAATCTCGCCAATGAGAAATATGATGAGATCAAGGACAAATATCCTAAAGCAACTGTTTTAGACTAGGAGACAGGATTCCAACATTTTTTATCGTCGGGCATGGATAGATTCTATGCCTGATTTTTTTTGTGAACGAGAATCCACTCTTTAATTCCAACCTTTTGTCAAACTCCTTATCTTTAAGGTATGAAGATCAGAGAAGCTCAAGGTTTTTTTAGAAGTCTCTTAATTGAGACAGAGAAAAAATCTCATCGAAAGACCTACAATATTTTTCTGGGAATATTACGTTCTCTTGAAGAAAAACAATTACCTGAAGCAGATCAATTTTTGATTGAGGATGAATTGTACAGATTAAATGTTGCAGCCATTCCAGAAGGGAAGCAGCATACTTATTTAAGCCAAAGACTCAAGGAATTTAAGAAATTCCTTTTTGATAGATTCGGTTTTATTGCTGAAGGGCACTATCAGGAAGAATATATGTCTCAAGGAATGATTTTTGGGATGTTGGGAGGTTTGATCATCGGAGCGATTAGTATGCCTGTGGGATTGGCGATTGGCTTAGCGATAGGGGTAGGCCTGGGCCAAAAGAAGGATAAAGAAGTCGAAGAACAAGGACTGGTGCTGAAAACCAAACCCATCAAAGGTCCGGATTTCCAAACCAATTAGCATAGAAACACACACATATACTATTAAATAGATTCTAAAAGGGCAGCCGATTTGGTTGCCCTCTTTATGTTTTTCTATTGCATCTTGAAAATCAATACTAGATTGTTTTCGAATTCTAACCCCCCCTATGGTGTCATAGTGAGCGTAGCCGAACCATCTCCCTTAGAATGGAAAACTGTGCCCCTTTGATTCAGGATGACAAACATTAAGAAGTAAGAATAAGGAACAAGGAATGGAGAAGGGAGAAGTAGTTATTTGAGTAAGCCCAAACTTCTCAACTCCTTGTTCCTTGTTCTTCAATCTTCCTTCTACTGTGGGGCTGACAGGATTCGAACCTGCTAAGCCCCGAAGGGCGCCAGATTTACAGTCTGGACCGACACTCCAACGTCGGCGCATCCCCATATTTCAGTAGGGGAAGCTTATATGCTTCCCTCAGAGAACAGGACGGGATTCGAACCCGCAAATAATAGATTTGCAGTCTATCGCCTGTCCAATTTGGCTTCCTGTTCTTATGCGGAGAGCAAAGGAATCGAACCTTCAGCACCTTGCGGCGCGCTTGCTTAGCAGGCAAGTGCAGCTAACCAGTATCTGCCTACTCTCCAGATGTATGCCCACCGGGACTCGAACCCGGAAAACCCAAATTTTAAGTTTGGTGCGTATGCCAGTTCCGCCATGGGCACAGGAATTCCATGAGCCGATATGTTCGGCTTAGTACGGAAGGAAGGATTCGAACCTTCAAACACCTGGTTCTAAATCAGGCGGCTTTGCCATTTTGCCCACTTCCGCTTACTTTTTATTTGGGAGGGATTGTTTGTATTTCCTGGTATAAACAAAAAAGCCTCCCGACATTCGAGAGGCTTACATATATCTAATAAATTAATCTTCTACTTAAGATCATCATATAGAGAGCCTCTCAGCATTCCGAGGGAATAAATGATAGAACAGAGACTCAATATGTTGTTCTTGATGATCATTTTTATCTAAATGTTTCTTATCCGTTTCAAAGGATAGTTGCTATACGCCTTTGGTCAGTTTAAGGTTTTGAAAAATGTGAATTTTCTGGTTTGACGACTTCTCAAATTAGTCGTAAATTTATCCTATGCAGCTAAAAATGAATATGAGAAATTCATTATCCCATTTCCAGAAAAGCCTTTCCAGTCTTACCGATTCACTGACAGGTTTTGTTTTTGTCATCATACTCGCCTGCACAGAAGTTGATACTGCCCGAGCAAGGATCATTGGAGGAGGCATAAGAAATGCACCCCGAGAAGTCAGGCACAGAAAGGTGGGATATATGGAAGATTTGATCCTCAAACCGGCTCCAGAGGACCTGCCTATTCCTAAGAGGAAAAAATTTGATATCCCAAATCTAAATGCTGCTTTTTTGCCAAGAGGAGAGGAGAGGGTTATCGTTTTGAATTAGGTTGGTCTCACGAAAATTTGGAGGGTATTTCTTATCTATAATTGGGAGAAATTCAGTATTTTAGGGATTGAATTATTTGGGGTAATCATTCGATTCAAAAGCTTCCATGCTGCATATAAGTAAACTCACCTTCCTGCTCCTTTTATTTACAATCGCATTTAGTTTTAATATTCATGCACAGACACCTAAGAAGTTTCTGGTTTGTGGTTTAGATCCTATTACGGGTACGAAAACTGCAGCCCTAAAAATTCCAGGTTTGTATAAGGGGAGATTCTTTTACGAAAAGGAAAAGGCTCCCATCAATGAAAAGCATAGTTGGCTCCTATATCTCGAAGATGACAAAGGGAAATTCATGGAAGGTGCCCAGATTCATGTAGACGGCATAAACTATGATGCTGGTCGAGGATTTGCTTCTCCACCTACCATCACAGAATACCTCGGTAATGGTCATTACCGGGTTGATGGAATTAACTTTTCTGTTGAAGGAACCTGGACCATGCGCTTTCAGGTCATCTATGGAGGCATAGCGGATGTCCTGTCTTTTGAAATTAAAGTTTAGCTTAAATAAATTTATTAACTATTAATTTAGGGGTATTTGCTACTTTTTAGAAAAGTGGCGCAAAATCGAAACGAACAAACCAAGGCCTTCTCGCGTTTCCATCCCCGACCTTTTCGTTTCATCCCCAGCGCGCATTGTTTGAACAATATGCATCCAAGATTCCCAATTGCATAAGCAATAGGGAAAAGGGGAACTCCCTTGTGGCTAAGGAAGTTGTGCCACAAGGGAATTATTTCGTCTCCAGAATAAATTCAAATCAAGAGCATTGATATTGCCATCCAGATTGAAGTCTGATTTCGTAGTACCATACTGATAAATTCCTCCATTTTCAGGTAGCCAGAATAGGTTCCTGTCTATTGCATCAACTCTTCCACTTCCATTGGCATCTCCTGCCCAACATACCATAGTTCCTCCTACATCTCTTCTTGCTACTCCTCCAAAGGTGTAAACGGCAGTCGAACTTTCTGCAAAATCAATAAAGGGATCAGTTGAAAGATCAACGCTAGTTGCAGTCATTATTCCTAAATGATTGCTGTGAACGATGGCAATATGATATTCTGATATACTCAAACTGGCAAAGGAAAGCGTTTCTGCGCCCTGTGGATCAACCACAGTTCCATCCTTTAAAACGATAGCTGCTTCTTCCACAAGAATATTAACGGGATCATCTTTATCTCTAAATTCGAGCTTTACCCAATCAACAGGTGCATCATTCCCTGTACGATTTAAAAGACTTGGGTCCATAGTGGCTCCTAAACCATAAGGATCCGTTGTACCCAAAAGTCCTTTTGCTCTCAGTTCGTCAAGCATAAGTCCACTTCCTGTGTCAAAAGGCCCTTCCAGCATGACTTCCATGGTAAAGCTATTTAGGGCATCGATCTGGATTCTTTGTACCACTTGTTGACTACTATGCAAAGCTCCTGTAGGACTGCTATCTTCCAGTTTTAAGAAAACATCATAAGATCCTGGACTATTATAGGTATGGCTGGGATTGATTCCTGTTCCCGTATTTCCATCTCCAAAATCCCATACATAGGTAAGCGGATTACCCGTAGGATTATAACTATCAGAGGCATCAAAGGTAAATATGGCCGGTATAGCATCCGGTTGCTGACGACTAAAGGTGAAGGCAGCGATGATTCTTTCTTCCTTATCAAAAATTCCATTGCTATTTCGATCTATTCCGAGCCTTTCATCCGCTTGCTTATGGACTAACATCCACGTCAATGGCCCAGCTGTCTGAGCTTCAGCTAGTAATTGTGCATGGCTTACCGTTTGACCACTGCTATCGGACTGATAGGAATTGCTTCCCGTATAGGTAAATCCTCTGAATTCTCCTAAATACCAGCCTTTTACAATCAAACCTAATTCAGAAGCCTGTTGAACTCCTGTCATGGTAATGGGATTGTCTGCTAGAGTTTGTAAGCTATCCACCGCAGCTACTGTACCTACACTGCTGCTAAGGGTGGCTTGTTGTCCTATAGAGTAATGGGAATCCTGGCTTTCATGAGGGGTAGAGGTAAATCCTAAATTGCTAAAGGTGGGCCCTCCTCCTGTGAATCCCAGAACAATAGCATGATAATCCACAAAGTAGCCATCTTTGGCACCACCTCCTTTGAAAAACTCTGTGTCAACCACTCCATCAGACATCATTCCAAAGCCGACAGTACTTTGGTCAGAATTATAGTAGAAGCCCAACTTTTTGTAAGTCGATCTCATATCTGCCGACATATTTTCATTGCCTCCATACTGAACGGCTCCGAAAGAACTGCCGGAAAGCCCTCTACCCGTATGATTCACATGGCAACCTCCGCAGTCCTCATGCCATTCTCCAATCGCATTGGTTCCTGTTTGGTTCGCCATTGTAAACGTTTGGAAACTGGTTCCTGCTCCGCGAACCTTACCATTTAAGGTAAGAGGATCATTTATGGTGGTAGCACGATAAGGATTTGGTGCATGATACGTTGTGGCTAGGAAGTCTTCAAATTCATTCATACTTGGAGTGTCTAAAGGAGCACTTAGCCCTTGTAACACATTGAAGGTAGGGGCAAACTGAATGAAGGCTTCTCTATCTCCCCGCCAGTGCAAAAGGCCTTCCCCTTTCTCTATAATATCGATTAGAGATTGGGTGACTTTTAAGCCTTTTAGGGGATGAAAATCAATCCCATCTATGGTCTCAATATTTCCAGAAGGATCACCCAGGTCCCAGGCTAACCGATCCCATTTTCCGTCTACGTGACAGGAGGCACAGGAAATCGTCCCATTTCCTGATCCCAAATGTGTATCGTACAGATGCTTTCTACCCTCCTTGATTACCGATGGGGTAGGGTCGAAGAATGGGGTGCGGGATATTTCTAAATCAGTTGCAATGGAGACGGTCGAAATACTTGCTTCAAATTTATTCAGGACATACACCTGTCCCCTGGCTTCATCAATAACCACTCCTGTGGGGCCTTCTCCCACTTCAATAGGATTGGGGGTAGCGCGACTCCCGTTTTGCTCAAGGATTATCACATTATTGGAACCCATACCTGTGACATAAGCGTAATTTCCATCTGAAGTCCAAGCAATTCCCCTTGGGTCTCCGATGGATTTGTCGCGTTCAGTTGCAGAAACTGATGGGGTGGTATATCCCAGGTGCTGATTGAGATCAAAAATATCTGTTGCTGCACTCCCAGCAGTAAACTGCGCAACATTTACGCGGAGAAAGTTGCCATTCAAATTCGGGGTAAAACGAATATGATTCAATGCATCTGTCCCAACAACATGAACTTTAGCAGAAATCGGATTAACCGCCATAGCCATTAGGATATTTCCCAGACTATTATGATAGCTAAGATTTAGACTATTCGCATTGAGAATTGCTACATCTCTATCCTGTAAGTCCCAGCCATTTACTCTTTCTCCATCTCCACCGCTGACTATATTTGTCCAATTGCCTCCATTATCATCCAACCATTGGCCGGAGGCATTCTTTTTTACAACCAGACTTTGGGTATTGGTTTTAGGAGGTAATGCCGGGTTTAAAGCAGGACTAAATCCTGTACCATTATTGGGAACTGGTATGGCACCCGAATAAGGTCCAAGGGGATTAGTCACATCATTGGTAACTGTTGTCGAACCTGAACCAGCAGCTTCAAGGCCGCCAGCAGCTATAAATTGATTGCCATTGATGACAGTTGTTTGATTGCCTGATTCGAAAAAAGCTGTGTAGACAGTATTTCCATCGGGACTTACCGCCATTGCTCGTGGTTGTTCTCCGATCAACAAGACTTCATTGGGTGCAGCATCCAGGTCAGAGAGGTCAAAAATGAGGATGCTTTCTCTTTCGGCACAACTCACAAATGCCTTTAAGGGACTACCAGCAAAGACAATATCTGAAGGTTCATTCTCTGTATTTAGTGTTCTAACTACTACTTCCTGATCCAGGTCGACGATACTTACATTATCGGAGATGACATTTGCTACCCAGGCTTCACTATTATTTCTAACCCTTACAGAAACAGGGTCTGTACCTACGGGAATACTTGCAGTATTTACGGGGCCATTTTCTGTAAGTGTAAATACTTCCAGGGTATTAGCTGCTGTATTTACGGCTAGAAGTTTCCTGCCATCAGGCGTCTTATCCAGGGGATGAACATGTGCGGATTCGAAGTTTACAAAATCGCTCACAGGTACAGGCTCATGCCCGGCTAAGGTTTTAGCAATTTCCAGGCTTTTGAAAGCAGTTATTAAAAGAAAAGCAAGGATCGGCGCCAAATACCACCGCAGTTTCCGAAAACTAAGAAGTTGAGAACTCATAAATCCTAAGCTATTTTTCTATTCTTTCTTTATCCTGATCAGATTTTTGTTGGTTAAAGGATCAGGATTATTTCTATTCGATGATTGAGTTGCGTTAAGTTTTTGAAAAATTCACTTTTCTGTTTTCGATTGCTCTAAACAATCATGTATGCTAAAAAGTGTATCTCAGTTAGCAATTTGCAACTGAGATACACCCGTATGTTTATTCGATCAGTACTCTGACAATTTTACTATTGTCTTTGTCTGAAAGTCGGATGAAGTAGATTCCCTGAGCATATTCAGATACATCCATTCTAATCATTCCATCTGTTTGATTAGCGTCTATTTGATTTGTGTAAATGCTTTGGCCCAAGCTGTTCATTATAGTCAGATTGAGTGCATTTCCTGAAGCATTGTCAAATTCCAGGTTCAATTTATCAGTTGCTGGGTTAGGATAGACGGTGAAATTGAAGAGTAAGTCATCGCTGCCAATTTTCAAGACCCCTCTGCGGGTTTCTCTTGTTACCCCAGTCTGATCTTTGATCCGTAACCGATAGAATACAGCACCAACCCCATATTGTCTAATCTGTGGATCTGTGTGGGTATTGAGTATCTGGTCCACGATAATCTCTTCACTTTCCAATGACTCGTAGGTAACTCCGTCGATTGATCTTTCGAGTACATAAGTGTCTTTGAATTCCTCAAAGAAATTACCCCAATTGATTTCTCCATTTCCTCCGCTTTCCTTGATAGAGAAGCTTTTAGTATTATTGGCGAAATTATTGGGGGTTGAGCACTCCACCTGAGCACTCGCTGCTGGTCCCTGTGCAGAAGGTATCCCTGGCTGGATTTTCATTACTATCTTATCGATTTCCACTCCATCTTCCCTCATCCAGATATTGAAGGTATGCTCACCGGTACTTGGAACAAGCACTTCAACAAATTCATCTTCATTTGCGAAATAGGCCCAGCCCCAGCTTCCGGTCCATCCCATTCCATATCCGTTGGTTGTTGACACAGAAGAACCATTCAGTCCAATGTGATAGGAATCATCCTGATTGGTCGGCCCTTGAGTACGAATATATACTCTGTAAGTCCCAGCAGTCTGAAAACGAACTTTGTAATCTAGTCTTGGTCCGTTAAGGCTAAGACCCGTCCATACCCCATTATTAGGGACGGCTCGTACGCCTTCGCTATTGGAGGCGTTGATGTCAGTAAATTTCTGCCAATTACTGGAAGATGCATTGCCTGATCCTGCACTGGTCGAACTGAAATTCTCAGCTTCAATAACGACCTTACCATTTATCTCTTCAAAACAAAGGGGGCCATTTGCAGGAGGATTAGCTCTGATGGTACGACTGCTCGTATTGCTGAGTCCCTGATTATCTGTAACAGTCAATCTAAGGGTATATGTTCCAACAGAAGTATATGTATGACTCGCGTTTTTACCACTTCCCTGAGCTCCATCCCCAAAGTCCCATGCATAGCTCGAAATACTACCATCTGAATCTGAAGAAGATGAGGCATTCATGCTAACCTGTAAGGGTGCAGCTCCAGAACTTGGGCTAGCAGTAAATCTGGCGATAGGTGCCTGATTGGCGTTTCCTCCACATGGGCTTTTTGCACTTGCATTTGGTCCTTTGCCTGTTGGGGCTCCGTTGGCTTTCTTAATAACTATCTTATCGATTTGTACTCCATCTTCACGTACCCATATGTTCAACGTATGTTTTCCTACGGATTGGATGTTAAGTTGCATTTGCTCATCATCATTGGCGAGATTTTGCCAGGACCACGGACCTGAACCTCCCATGCCATAGGCGCTTTTATTGGATAAGCCACTACCATTTAAGCCGATGTGGTAAGAATCATCATTTGCCGTAGGACCTTGAGAGCGAACATACACATAGTAAACACCCGTCTTAGTGAAATCAATGTCGTATTCTACACTTGGTCCAAATAGATTCAATCCCGTCCAAAGACCTTGATTCGGTCCAGCCTGGATGGCTTTTCCTCCAGAAGCATTGGTTTCCGAAATCTCTGTCCAATTTGTAGAGGCGGCATTTCCTGTCCCGGCAATGGTTCTGCTAAAGTTTTCAGCTTCTATAGCAACCTGATCTGTATTACTTAAGACGAAACACTCTCCATTGGGGGGAGGGTTGTTACAATTTTCAGTAACTGTTTTACTGCCTAAATCTACCGGGCACTCATTATTTCCCCATCTTACGAATAGGGAATAGGTGCCAGCATCTACATCATAACTCACAGATCCACTGTTGTCATTGACCTGTGCTTTATAGATAGTACCCCCATCCAGACTAAATTCTATACCTGTACGTGAGGCAACATCTGTAAAGTTGAAGGTAATTTTTCCCTTGCCAGTATCACAGTTGACATTTTCTTTCTGGATGCTCGTAACATTTGGTGCAGGATCTACTGCTACAGTTTTTGTTCCAAGACTCGTAGGACAGCTATCATCTCCCCAGCGTACAAATAGATCATAAGAGCCTGGAGCAACCGTATAGCTTACTGAGCCACTATTATCTGCTACCTGAGCTTTGTAGGTATTACCACCATCCAGACTAAACTCCAAATGGCTGCTGCCAGGCTGATCCGTAAAGGAAAAGGTTATTTTTCCTTTACCGTCTCCACAGCTTTCTGCCTGGGTAGTAATATTGGTTACTGCGGAAGAGACGGTACATTTACTACCGTAAGCTCTTACTTCAGCTAAAGAGAGAATCTTATTATTGCCAGGTAGGTAAAGCATAATATATTGGCCGGTAGCTGAAATATTGGTCAGCCTTTGAGTTATTGCTGCTGTTAATACTCCAACCTCTGTATAGTCAGCAGGATTGTTACTAGGGGTATCTCCCACCAGTACTTTGGTCCCTGCTAGTCTATTCCCACAACAATCGGTTCTATTTGAGATTTCTATGTGGTTGAGTTGATAGGTATCTTCTAAATTTACTCTCCACCAGGGATTGGCACTGCTTGAGGTATGAGTAACCGATCCTGCAGTATAAAGTCCATTAGAGAATCCATCCACTGCGAGGGAAGCCACTCCTGTTCGATAGGTTGAGGATTGAGTTGCAGGGCGACGATAGGCCAGATTCTCAACTGGTTCACTACAAACACCTTCCTCTGATACCTTAACATTTCGAAAATATGCATTTCCATTTTTGGCTCCCCCATCATGGTCCATGATGAAAAACAGCCGGTTCATAGCTCCTCTATAATATTGGCCGATAGGGATGGTATACTTTTTATAGGCGTTGGGCGTGTAATCCTCGAAATCTGTAATGAGAGCTGCATCGCCCTGTGTTCCATATAATTTAAATGCCCTTTCCGGGGACCAGGTATTGTCATTGTCCATACCTATAGCTGCAATTTCTCCCTGTACAGAACTTTTAAATTCGAATGTCAGGACAGTATTTGCAGTGATGTTGTAGGGAAGATCCATGTACTTCCATGCATTATTCCTCAGAAGAACATCTTTTCCAGCATTTTGTACAGTAGCAGTCCCAAAGTCCTGATTACTACCATAACTTTTAAATGCAGCCTGGCTAAGACTCTGGGGCTCGCAATCAGATTTAGGTAAAACCTGAACCAGTTTTGCTACACTGGGAGTACCATTTGGATTAATGGCAAAGAGCATATATTGCCCGGGAATAGCCACATTATGATCTGGTAATTGAATCTGGTAGCGATTGTTGCCCAAAGAAGTTGTAGCAAGTTTGATTCTTCTTTGCTCGTTATTAGTACTGTGAGTTACGGAGCTATATCGAATCAGGGAGAAATAGGTAACTGCAGAATTTGTAGTAATGATCTCCTGGCTTTCTGTCAGCATTTTGTCGCTATTTCCTGAAATTACAGGACGAGTAGCAAGGCTACCATTTGCATTGAACAGATAAGGAGGACTAAAAATCTCCGCATCCGGGTGATTAACTGTACAGGTATTACATAGTCCACCTCCACCAGCAAACACCCGCCCATCCATCATCAGTAGAGCGATACTATGATAGTTTCTGGGGGTTTGCATGGGGGCGAGGCCTCTCCAGGTTTCAGTTTGCGGATCCCACAGCTCAGGAATAAGTTTCGAATCCTGATCACTAAAAGACTTATCCACTCCCAGACCACCAACAGCAAGTACCTCACCCGTAGGCAGGACGACAGAATTGTGCCTTGTTCTTTTATGAGTTAAACTCTGTACCTGTTTTACGACTGCTTGATTGGTATTGATGTCAATGATGTAGGTGCTTCCTACCACGGTGGTGCCGCTATTAGTAATAGAGGCTCCCCCTACTTTCAAAATTTTCCCTTTATCGTACATGACAGTTGTACCACTATTGATAAAACCATCAGTACCTCTTTTTCCTGCTGAGGTGAAGCTGCCATTTCCATTGACATCCAACCAATGCATATTGTTATTAGGGCCTGCATGGAAGACCTTTCCGTTAGGTGCTGGCCATAACCAGGTATGACTATCTTTCAGCCAATGAGAATTGATAGCAACTGCATCTTTATACAGTAGATTTCCGGGGAGCCCATTAAGTAAGGTCCATGAATCATTTTCATAAACTTCCGCCTGCTTATTGCTCCTTTGGCTAGCATTTCCACTCCAAGATCCTCCAATGGTAAATACTTTTCCATCTGCCAGGGTTACCATAGCATGATAGCCTCTGGGGATTTTCATAGGAGCGGCAGCTGACCATTGATTGGTAGCTGGATCATAAATACTGGTTTTGGTACTGGAGCTTCCCCCTGTTACAATAACTTTACCATCGGGCAAATTACTTGTACCAGGACAAAACATATCATGCTGAGTATTTGAGATCAGCATTTCCTGTGAAGAATTGGTAGCTGGATCAAAAATGATCGTGTAGGTTTTTCCACGATTGCCTCCAAATCGAAACCTGTCATAAGCTGACCAGGCTACAATTTTTCCATTGGGTAAATTCGCTGCGGCTACCGGAACAATAGAAAGAGGTATTACAGCACTCCATTGGCCGCTTCCATTAGGTCCTCCCAACTGCGATTTCGCAGAGGGCATCAATCCAAACAGAAGAAAAGGCAAGAGCCAAAAAGTAGATGTTTTCATTTATCCTTGAGTTCAAATGTAGGTTAAAAATGGGGTGAATATTGGGACGTTTGGCTGAATTGTTCTTTTTGTGAATTAACTGGATAGCCATCCAGGCATTCTGTTATTATTAAGAGGAAATTCCGAGTTTTACGATTGTTCGAAAAACCCGGAATCCCTTATTGTTTTACTTATTCTACAAGGACGCGTACAATCTGACTCTTGTCATCATCAGAGAGCCTTACAAAGTAGATTCCCTGTGCATAGTCAGAAACATCGAGTCTTATCAATCCATCGGTCAGATCAGCTTCTAGTTGATCTGTATACAGGCTTTGGCCCAAACTATTCATAATAGTAAGCTTGAGCGCTTTACCAGAAGCATTATCAAATTCAAGATTCAATTTGTCTTTCGCAGGATTCGGGTAGACGTTGAAATTGAAGAGTAATCCTTTGCTACCGATCTTCAGTACACCTCTTCTAGTTTCTCTCGTCATTCCTCTCTGATCTCTGATTCGGAGACGATAAAAGACAGCACTAACTCCATATTGTCTTATCTGAGGATCCGTATGCGTATTTTGCAATTGGTCAACTATGATCTCATCACTTTCCAAAGACTCATAGGTAACTCCATCAATAGATCTTTCCAGTACATAATTGTCTTTAAATTCTTCAAAGAAGTTGCCCCAGTTGATTTCCCCATTTCCACCACTTTCCTTCATAGAGAAGCTTTTATTGTTATTGGCGAAAGTGTTGCTGGTCGCGCATTCTACCTGGGCACTGGCAGCCGGACCTTGTCCTGAAGGAGTTCCTGCCTGAATCTTCATGACAATCTTATCGATCTCTACCCCATCCTCTCGCATCCAGATATTGAAGGTGTGCTCACCTGTACTGGGTACTACCACTTCTACGAAATTGTCATCATTGGCAAAGTCAGCCCATCCCCAATTTCCGGTCCAGCCCATACCATATCCAGAATTGGTTGAGACTGCAGATCCATTTAATCCGATATGGTAAGAATCATCCTGATTGGTAGGTCCTTGCGTCCGGATATATACTCTATAGGTTCCTGCAGTTTGGAAGAGAACTTTATAATCCAACCTGGGACCATTGATGTTCAATCCTGTCCAGACTCCATTATTTGGAACAGCTCTCACTCCTTCACTGTTAGAAGCATTGATATCTGTAAACTTCTGCCAGTTATTGGAAGAGGCATTGCCAGATCCAGGACTGGTAGCACTAAAGTTTTCGGCTTCTATTACTACAGATCCATTTTTCTCTTCAAAACACAAGGGGCCATTTGCGGGTGGAGTTGCATTGATGGTGCGAGTACTTGAATTGGTCAAACCTTCATTGTCTGTAACTGTCAGACGCAATGTATAGGTACCCACAGACGTATAGGTGTGAGTTGCTGTTGGACCATTTGCCTGAGTTCCATCCCCAAAGTCCCATGAATAGCTCGAAATACTACCATCCGGATCGGAAGAAGTGCTTGCATCAACATTTACTTGCAATGGTGCTGCACCAGTACTTGGAGTAGCGGTAAAGCTGGAAATAGGGGCTTGATTTGCATCACCTCCACAAGGACTTTGCTGACTGGCAGCAGGTCCTTGTCCAACAGGATTTCCACTAGCTTTCTTAATAACAATCTTATCAATCTGAACTCCATCTTCTCTTACCCAAATATTGAAGGTTTGCTTACCCACAGATTGGATATTGAGCTGCATGATCTCATCATCATTGGCAATACTTTGCCACGCCCAGGGGCCAGAGCCTCCCATACCATAGGCGCTGAGGTTGCTAATGCCACTGCCGTTGAGTCCTACGTGATAAGAGTCGTCATTGCCTGTAGGTCCCTGGGAGCGGATATAGATATAGTAAATCCCTGTTTCAGAGAACTCGATATCATAGTCTAGTCTTGGTCCATTTAAGTTCAAACCCGTCCAGAGACCTGTATTTGGACCAGCTTCCACTGCAGACGCACCAGATGCATTGCTTTCGCTGACAACAGTCCAGCTGGTTCCTGTAGCATTTCCGCTTCCCGGATTTACCCTGCTGAAGTCCTCTGCTTCCATAACAACCTGTCCATTTACCTCAGCAAAGCAATTTCCATTATTGGCACTCTGAACGAGGATATTTTGTGTGGTGCTATTGGTCAGGCCTTCCTGATCTGAAACCGTTAGAGTGGCTACATATTGACCGGGATTGGTATAGGTATGATTGGTATTTACGCCATTGCCAGAACTTCCATCTCCAAAATCCCAACTGTAGGAAGTAATTCCACTATCATCTGTTGAAGCTGAAGCATCAAAGTTGACTGCCAAAGGAGCAGTTCCAGAAGTTGGACTCGCACTAAAGCTTGCTGTAGGTGCTATATTGACAGGACTCACATTATCACAATCCGCACTCGTGCTTTCCGCAGAACCAGGACCACTTGGGGCTGCTCCTCCTGTTGGGAGAATGTGAATTTTGTCCATAGCCACCCCATCTTCCCGCATCCATACGTTTAGCGTGTATTTTCCAGCAGAAGGAATGTTGAGTACTACCTCCTGCGCATCATTGGCTTCATTGGTCCAACTCCAGGCAGTAGGAACAATCATTCCCCACCCAGCTGTATTGGTCAGTGGACTACCATTGAGTCCTGCGTGGAAACTATCATCGCTACCGCTTAGACCCTGTCCGCGTACATAAACGGTATAGGTGCCGGGCTGAGAGAAATATACATGGTAATCAACACGTGGTCCATTTACATCGAGACCTGTATAGACCCCTGTATTAGGCTCGGCTCGGAGGGCTTTACCTGCTGAAACCGAAGCATCATTGAAAACTACCCAGTTGCTGGAGGCGGCATTTCCACTTCCGGCTACTTGCTCATGGAAGTTTTCTGCTTCTATCCAAACCTCCTGTGTACTACTTACCACAAAACACTCATCTCCACTAGGTGGAGGAAGGGGATCAGTTACGACAATATTTACACTCGCATTATCTGTCAAACCTCCTAGATCCGTAACTGTTAAGGTGGCCGTATAGGTTCCTGCGATAGCATAGGTGTGGGAGGTATTTACTCCTGTTCCTGTATTGCCATCTCCGAAATTCCAGCTATAACTTTGAATTCCGTTATTGTCGGTTGAAGCACTCGCATCAAAGTTCACGGGTAAAGGAGCTTCTCCATTAGTTGGGCTAGCTGTGAAAGATGCATTTGGAGGAATAGGCGCCTCGCTTACTACAATATTTACACTTTCATCATCCGTATTTCCTCCTTGATCCGTAACTGTTAAAGTCGCTGTGAACGTTCCAGCCTGTGTATAGGTATGAGAAGGAGTAGCTCCGGTTGCCGTAGCTCCATCTCCAAAATTCCAGGTATAGGAAGCAATGCTACCATCTGGATCGGAGGAAGCAGAAGCATCAAAGCTAACTGCCAGTGGAACGGTACCACTCGTAGGATTAGCCGTAAAGCTGGCTACGGGAGTTTGAGGGGTATAGAAAGATCCCTGAGGAAACAAATAATCTGTAGGAACTACCTGCTTAGTAGTAAAAGGACCTGACCATCGGAGACGAGCTACTGCAGCGGCGCCATTTTCGAAGTATTCCATTTTGATACTGACCTGCTCTCCTTCATTCAGACTAATAGATCCTGAATGTTCCGTAGCGCCCTGATTTACCCATTTGTCGATCAGTATCTGTCCATTAACCCATAGACGAACTCCATCATCAGATTCTGTAAAGAATGTGTAATTGCCTGTATATGGTGCTACAATTCCCCCTTCCCATCTAACTGAGTAAGTATTTGCATCCATAGATGGATCGGGAGATCCTGTACCCCAGTTGAAATTGATTACCGGATCTACGCGGTTAAATGCGGGAGAGGTGAAATTCATGGTATTGAAGTAGTTAGCTGTAAGGCCTGATCCTCCGGGATTTAAAGGAGGAGCTCCAACTTCAATATTTTGAAAGGCTGTGTCTTTGTTCCCTCCTTGATCTGTAACTATCAATCGGGAAGTAAACGTACCGGTCTGTGTATAGGTATGTGAGGCTGTTACTCCTGTTGCGGTGCTTCCATCCCCAAAGTTCCATGTGTATGATGCAATTGAACCGTCAGGATCGGAAGAAGTACTCGCATCAAAAGCTACTGCCAGAGGTTGTACTCCGGATGTAGGAGTTGCTGTGAAGTTGGCAGCTGGTCTTTGTGGGGTATAAACCGTTCCTGCAGGAAAGAAATAATCTTTTGGTATAATTTGCTTGGTAGTATTCGGCCCAGCCCATCGAAGTCTTGCAACAGCACCACCTCCTTCTTCATAATACTCCATTTTGATACTGGTCTGCTGCCCAGCTACTAAACTTACACTAGCTGACCACTCCGTAGGAGCCTGTGGAATCCATTTATCAATGATTAATTGTCCATTCACCCAAAGCCTTACCCCATCATCTGTTTCCGTAAAGAAAGTGTATGTTCCCGTATAAGGCGTAACAACACTACCTTCCCATCTGACGGAATAGTTGTCATTTCCCATTGAAGCGGCAGGAGAACCTGTACCCCAGTTGAAATTGATTACCTGATCCACCCGATTGAAAACCGGAGCAGTGAAGTCTTTATTATTGAAATAATTGGCTGTGAGACCGCTTCCTCCCGGGTTCACAGGAGGAGCAGGTGCATTGAAGACCTGAATAACCTTTGCAACGCTTGGCGTTCCATTGGCATTCAAAGCGAATAGCATATAGTAGCCAGGAGGAAGGGTATTTACATCAGGGATATTTAACTCATAACGATTATTGCCCAAAGCAGTGTAGGAAATGCCTATTCTTCTTTGGTCATTGTTGGTACTGTGGGTAGCAACATTATATCTAATCAGCGAGAAAGAAGTAACTGCGGCATTAGTTGTGACGACTTCAGTACTGCTATTGCCGAAAGTTGAAGCATTATTAGTAATACTTGGGCGAGCAGCCAATGTTCCATTTGCATTAAACAAATATGGAGGGCTAAAAATCTCAACATCTGGATGATTCACCGTACAACCTCCACAGAGACCACCTCCACCGGCCAATACACGACCATCGGGTAATAATAATGCAATACTATGGTAGTTTCTGGGAACCTGCATGGGAGCCAGACTCCTCCAGGTTTTGCTAGTAGGATTGAATATCTCTGGAATTAGTCGCGATTGCTGATCTGAAAATTCCTTTGCGACACCTAATCCACCAATAGCAAGTACTTCGCCATTGGGTAAAACAACTACATTATGCTTATTTCTGGGATAGCTTAGGTTTTGTACCTTTTCTACCTGAGCCTGACTGGTATTGATATCAATAATATAGGTTCTACCCGATGCAGCTCTTCCATCTCCATAACTGGCAGCTCCCCCCGTTTTCAGTATTAACCCTTTGTCGTACATGACTGTAGTCCCTGCATAGGCAAATTCATCATCTGATCTGGCACCCGCATTACGATATGATCCATTCCCGTTCGTATTAATCCAGTGCATATTTGTACTGGGACCCGCATGGAACAGTTCACCATTAGGAGCTGGCCATAACCAGGGGAAATTGTCGTTTTTAGAAATTCCTGCTGGGTCAGTAGCTCCATCTAATATCACATTTACCGGAACTCCATTTATTCTTCTCCAACTACCGTTTTCGTAAATTTCGCCATGCTTATTTCCCCTTCCTCCACTCCAGGAACCACCGATAATAAAAGCAGTACCGTCTGAGAGAGTTACCTGAGAATGATAGCCCCGGGCAATGCCCATATTGGGACCCGGAGTCCATTGATTTGTAAAGGGATCATAAAAACTGGTTTTACCGCTGGAACTACCTCCAGTGACCATGATTTTTCCATCAGGCATGGTGCTGGTACCTGGACAAAACATGTCATGTTGCGTATTAGAAACCAAAAGTTCCTGAGAGGTATTAGTAGCCGGGTCGAAAATTGCGGTATAGGTTCTACCTCGATTGCCACCAAAAGCAAAGCGGTCATAAGCAGACCAGGTCAAAACTTTACCATCCGGTAGATTGGCGGCAGCCACAGGAACAATCGGCATCTGGATGACACCACTCCATTGACCGCTTCCATTGGGACCTCCGATTTGTGCAGAAGCTTCTGGTATATAGCCAAGCAGTAATAATGAGAAAATGAACAAGTGTATCACCTTCATTTTCAAAATGAAATTCATGAGTAGATTCTGATAGGGATTATGAGAATATATGATTGAAAAAGGCACAGGCCTTCCCATCCAGGGAATTTTTTTGCTTGTTATTCCTTGAGGAGCAAGTATTAAGGGGATCGGGAGATTTGACAAAACGTAAAAAAGACCTATAGTAAAAATTCATTTTTCTGTGAGAGCCTGAGTTTCTTTCATAAAAACGATCATCAGTAGCTCACAGAGGTTATAGCTTAGTGAATAAATTTTCTGTCATTAAAAGCCTTCCGTAATTATTTCCTTGATTACATAGGCCCAAAAACACGCACAAATTCAACTCCAAATTTCTTTGTAGCTGAACAGATCAAAGTGGTCGGGAAGGTGAGGAATAAATATCCATTTGTATCACCTAAGACCCTAAGTCTTTTGCATGGTATCAATAAAGGTTGTTGGGGTTTGTCAGAATTTTTAGTAGAAAAAATCGAATTGTATTTCGACTTATTTAATTCTGGTTTTCGAATTTAAAACTTTCTGCTAGCTTTTACAAATTGTGCAAAGAGAGTTTTCCAAAGGCGAAATCTATGGAGCTAGTAATCAGTACTATATATATTGATAAATTCAGAAAAAAAGGATAAAGAATATAACCTCTTGGTCAATTAGTATCCGGATACATTTCTTTTACACGATCAGGCTCTCAAAGTAGAATGGGACAGCTCATTAATAATAGCATAGGTCAGCGTTCACACTGGAAAATACTTGTAAAACAATAGCCAAACATATTTAGTAGAATTCTATATCTTATTGTGGTATCCAATACCTGATATACATATGTTGATCGATCTTGATGTAAACCTCAATATTCAGGAGCAATTTGCTCAGGCATTTGATCAAGAAATCCTTGATGAAGAAGTTAACCTTAACTCAGGATTTGGGAAAGGTAGGATTCAACTATATCATTTTCCCGCTTCTCTGGAATTATACCATTTTCAATTTCAATTGAACCAAGAGCTGAGCATAAGTTCGAAAAACCCTACCAATAGTGATTGGCTTTTGTTGAATGTAAATCTATCTAAAGTCCCGTTAAAGAAAACAGTCAATCAGCAAGAGATGGCTTTTCAGCGTTACCTTCCTTCTGGCATGCTGTTTTATACTCCGGGTACCCAGGTTTTTAGCAAAAGCCCAACTGGAATCCCTTTTGAAATAGCCCTTATCCGTTTTCCCAAAAGCTTTCTCACTCCTTATTTTAAAGAAAATTTTGAAGTTCTAAGTGATTCTGAGAACACGGTCATATATGAAGATCTGGATTTTCGTTCAGAGGAGGCCATGAGGAAAGCGCTGGAGTCGGAAACAAGCAAACTCAAGCAACATATGCTGCTCCTGGAGTTTTTGGACATATTTTTTGAGAAATTGAAGAAAAGGGAAAAAGAAACAACTTATGAATCTCTGCATCCGGAAGATTTGAAAGGATTATTTACTTCAGCTGCAATTTTACGTGATCCCTTTAAAACTGAAATTCCCCGTATAGAAGAGCTGGCTAAAATTGCTGGAATGGGGAGTACAAAATTTAAACTCAGTTTTAAACAGGTCTTTGGAAAGGCTCCTATCCAGTATCGCCAGAAAATCCGAATGGAATATGCGAAAGGAGAATTGCAAGCAAATCGGAAGAGTCCCAGTGAACTGAGTTATGAACTGGGCTATTCACATCCCTCCAAATTCAGTCAGGCCTTCAAGAAGGAATTTGGACTGAATCCCACAGAAATAGGCTAAACGACTTTTAGGGCTAAATAAGCGACTTTCATGGATAACCGCTTGCCTTAATAGACTTCTAATTTTAGGAAAAGATTTAGCTATGAATATTTTTCTTACAGGAGGCTCAGGTTTTGTCGGTCAAAATCTGATTCCCTTTCTCAAAAACCGAGGGCACGAAGTGTATGCTCTCGTTAGAAGTACAACATCTGCTGAAAAGGTGCATAAACAAGGAGCTGTTCCCATCATGGATGACCTAAGTAATCTGTCCAGAAATACAGAACATGCCTTATCCAAATGTGAAGTAGTGGTCCATTCTGCAGCACACATGGATTTTACCTATGATCCCAAACCCTTTTATGCCATCAATGTGGAGGCAACGGATTCTTTGCTACAAAAGTCCAAAGATGCAGGGATTAAGAAATTTATTTACATCAGCGCTGCACCTGTGGTTCCCGGTAGTCCTATCGTAAATATGACGGAGGCTTTGGCTGAAAAAGGACTCCCCCAAGCCCTTTACCCAAAAACAAAAGCGATTGCCGAGAAAAAGGTTCTGGCAGCTAATTCTGAGAAGATGAAGACCATTTCTCTAAGACCTCCAGCTATTTGGGGACCTAATAATCATCACTATGAGGACTTCTTTGACAATATTAAGCAGGGGCGTTGGAGGTGGATCGGAGGTGGAAGGCAGATTCTTTCTACCATACATGTCGACAACCTGGCTAGTGCAATACTCTCAGCTATGCATTCAGATAAAGGAGGAGAAGCCTATTTCGTAACAGATGGTGACAGGCGATCTATGAGAGAAACTTTCTCAGAAATCATTAAAGCCTACGGACTTGATCCAGGTGAAAAGGAATTACCAAGATCAATAGCTGTCTTTTTGGCTCATCTATTAGGAGGGATTTGGAGAATATTAGGATTGAAGTCAAGGCCACCGGTAGCCCCTTTGATGATTCGCCTTATGGCTACTGAATTCTCGGTTTCTGATGCTAAGGCCCGTAGAGAATTGGGCTATCAAAATGTGATCGACTTCGAAGAAGGTATTGCCAAACTAAACCCCGCTTAAGATGAGTAACTTAAAATTCCTGCTGATTCTCTTTTCAATAATCCTTTCTTTCACTAGGGGCTATTCTCAAATCCAGGCAGATGATTTACTGGGCCAATATTGGACAGAAGGCAAAGAGGGAAAGATTGAAATTTATAAGGAGGGGGATAAATTCTTTGGCAAGATCTTATGGAGGAAAGAAGCACGAAAGGATAGTGAAAATCCGGATACCGCATTGAGAAATCGCTCTGTAATAGGCCTTGTTTTTCTGAAAGACTTCAGCTTTGAGGAAGAAATTTGGACAGGAGGTAGTGTGTATTCAATAGATAATGGAAATACCTATTCGGGAAAGTTGTGGCTGGAGGATGGAGGCCAGAAACTGAAAATGAGGGGATATATAGGCTTTTCTTTATTGGGAAGAACTGCAAGCCTGGAAAGAGTTTCAAACTAAGCCTCTTTAATTCCCTCAACTCAGGAAACATATAGATTTGCATATGGTTATACATTCATCCATTAAATAAAATAACCAAAGCAAATTGATAGGCCAGACACTCGACAAGCAGGGCTTTTGTACAAACTTTGAGGATATCCTTGCCCAGGTAGAAAGGATTGATCCGATTAGGTATGCAAAGAGCCGCAACTTCAAAAATGGAGCCGTAACGCGACTTTCTCCCTATATATCAAGAGGAGTTATTTCTACCAAATACGTTTTTGATAGCCTAATGAAAAGAGGCTATAAACACTGGGATATAGAAAAAATGATCCAGGAATTGGCCTGGAGGGATTACTGGCAGCAAGCTTGGATAGAAAAGGGAGATGAAATCAATGAGGATCTTCGGAAGGAACAGGAAGAAGTGGAGAATTTTGAAATGCCGGAAGCTTTGGTTCAGGGAAAAACGGGAATAGAGGCCGTTGATGAAGCTATAGTTGCTTTTTTTAAGACCGGCTACCTCCACAACCATATGCGCATGTATATCGCGGCCATTGCCTGTAATATGGGACATAGCCACTGGAAAGTACCTGCCCAATGGATGTACTACCATTTGCTGGATGGAGATTGGGCCAGTAATGCGCTGAGCTGGCAGTGGGTAGCGGGAGCCAATAGCAATAAAAAATATGTAGCTAATCAGGAAAATATCAATAAATACTGGAAGAGCCGTCAAAGAGGTACTTTCCTTGATATTGCCTATGATGAGTTTCAGTTTATGGGAACGCCTGAGGAACTGCAGGAAACGACGATTCCAGAATTGATCACTTCTTTGCCCGAGCAAGGAGATATTCAAATCGACTCTTCAAAGCCTTGCCTGATTTATAATTGGTATAACCTGGATCCCCTATGGAAGAAGGAGGAGGATGTCAATCGAATCCTACTACTGGAACCCTCTCACTTTGAAGATTATCCTATTTCGGCTAAGAGTGTTGACTTCATGCTAAAGTTGGGAGGAAATATCCCCGGACTGCAAGTCTATGTAGGTGAGTTTTGGGAATTGGTCAGAGATCAGGGAATTGAAGATGTTTATTATAAGGAACATCCCTTAAATGGGCACTATGAGGGGACTGAGGAAAGTAGAGACTGGATTTTCGGAGTCAAAGGATACTTCCGTTCCTTTTTTGGATTTTGGAAACGCTGTCAGAAAGAGCTCAAGCATTTATGAAGCAGGCCATCAACATAGTCTGGCTAAAGCGGGACCTTCGCACGCAGGACCATGCTCCTTTGCTGGCTGCTGAACGGGCTCAGGAATACTATTTGATCCTGTACATTTTTGAACCTCATTTGCTCGACTATCCTGATACTTCCTTGCGTCATTCGCAGTTTGTCTATCACTCTATAGAAGAGATGAATAGGAGCTTGGTGATTAAAGGGAGGAAAGTAGAGCGTTTGTATGCAGAAGCGGTTGAAGTATTTGAGGTCCTTTGCGCAGCTTTTGAAGTGAGAAACGTTTTTAGCTACCAGGAATCAGGAATCAGATTGACCTGGGAACGGGATAAAGCTGTCAGGAAGTTATTTGATAGTCAGAGAGTGAATTGGGAGGAAAGTGAAAAAGAGGGTGTAAAACGAGGGATCAAAGATCGCAAAGGCTGGGATAAGAACTGGTTTGTAAATGTCCTCAGCAAGCAAATTGAAAATACCTATGAAAAGCCGCAGGGCATACATTGGGAGAATCCCTTTCCCCTGCCAACAGACTTTGAAGAAAAACTAAGGGCTTATCCCGATTCTTTCCAGAAAGCAGGAGAAACTTATGCCTGGAAGTATTTACACTCTTTTATGAAGGGGCGGGGGAAAAATTATATGCGACATATTTCTAAACCTACTGACAGTCGCATGTCTTGTGGTAGAATTTCTCCCTATTTGGCCTGGGGAAATATCAGTGTAAAGCAAGCCTGGCATTTCACCATCAGCCATCCCAATTTCAAACAACACAATCGAGCCTATAGCGCCTTTCTCGAGCGGATGAAATGGAGGAGCCACTTTATGCAGAAGTTTGAGGTGGAGTGCGAATACGAAACCCATTGTATAAATCGGGGATATGAATTATTGGAGCATGAAAAAAATGAGGCTTTGATAAAGGCCTGGAAATCGGGGCAAACGGGCTTCCCCTTAGTAGATGCTTGTATGAGGTGTGTGATCGAGACGGGCTGGATAAATTTTCGCATGCGGGCCATGTTGGTTTCGGTTTTTTGTCTCCATTTTGACCAGGATTGGCGAGCGGGTGTTTACCATTTAGCCCAGCAATTTCTCGACTATGAACCCGGCATTCATTATCCGCAGTTTCAAATGCAGGCAGGAACAACCGGAGTAAACACCATCCGAATGTACAATCCCCTCAAGCAATCACAAGATCACGATCCGGAAGGAGCCTTTATCAAAAAATGGGTACCTGAACTCAGCAAACTTCCCCAAGCGCATATTCATGAACCCTGGAAAATGACGGCCATGGAGCAAGATTTCTACCAGTTTTATCTGGGGAAAGACTATCCCATCCCTTTGATTGATTTAGAAGAAAGTGGAAAGAAAGCACGAGAGAAAATCTGGGGACATAGAGACAATCCTTTGGTGCAGAAGGAAATGGCCCGAATCCTTGTGACTCATACCCGAAATGATGCAAGCCGAAGAGCATGAAAAAACGAGACTTACCCACAAAAATATGTCCTGTTTGTGGTCGACCATTTACTTGGAGAAAGAAATGGGAAAAAGTATGGGATGAAGTAAAATATTGTAGTAAAAGATGCCGCGGAAATAAAAACAGGGCAATTCAAAAATAGATAGGCCAGACTAACTTATATGAAAGAAGTAAACCTCCTCTTCCCTCACCAGCTGTTTGAAAATAACCCTTTGCCCATCAATGAACTTCCTGTCTATCTCGTGGAGGAATACCTCTTTTTTAGTCAGTATGCTTTCCATAAACAAAAAATTACTTTCCATCGGGCAAGCATGAAGAAATATGCAGCTTTTCTGGAAGCAAAAGGCGTGGAGGTCAACTATATAGATGCTCAGGAGGAAATCTCAGATGTGCGTATGCTTATTCCTGCTTTGGCTGAAAGGGGGATTTCACATATTCATTTCATCGATCCCACAGACAATTGGCTTTCCAAGCACCTCAAATCGGCCGCAGAGGCTAGTGGTACTGCTGCTAGTATATATATCAATCCCCTCTTTCTTAATACTCCGGAGGACCTGCAGGACTTCTTTAAACCAACGAAAAAGAAATTCTTTCAAACCAAGTTCTATATAGAGCAAAGAAAAAAGCGAGGCATATTGCTTACAGAAGATCGCGGCCCTAAAGGGGAAAAGTGGAGCTTTGATGCGGATAACCGAAAGAAGTATCCAAAAAAGAAAGTGCCTCCAAGCATAGTGTTTCCCAAAAAAGACAACTATTATAAAGAAGCTGTAGAGTATGTGGAAAGGCATTTCTCCGAAAATCCGGGTGAGCTTGAGCAAGAACCGCTTTATCCTACAGATTATAAAGCATCCCAACAATGGTTAAAAAACTTTTTGGAGCAGAGATTTGCTGAATTTGGGCCATACGAAGATGCTATAGTCTCTGCTGAAAGCATTTTGAACCATAGTGTGCTTACTCCTATGCTGAATGTGGGATTACTTCGACCCCAGGAGATTGTTGATGCAGTTTTGGAGTATTCGGAAAGGCATGATATTCCTCTAAATACCACCGAAGGATTTATACGACAAGTCATTGGATGGCGAGAATTTATCCGTGGGGTCTATGAGGTAAAAGGTTCAGAGGAAAGGACAAAGAATTATTGGGGCTTTACACGTAAAATTCCGGCTTCTTTTTATCATGGGACAACAGGAATTGATCCTATTGACATCACGATTAAAAAGGTCCTGAAAACTGGCTATTGCCACCATATCGAAAGGCTCATGGTGCTGGGCAATTTTATGGTTCTATGTGAATTTGATCCAGATGAAGTCTATCGCTGGTTTATGGAGCTATTTATAGATGCCTATGATTGGGTGATGGTGCCCAATGTATATGGTATGAGCCAATTTGCGGATGGAGGCCTGATGTCAACAAAGCCTTATATCTCTGGCAGCAATTACCTCAAGAAAATGAGTGATTACAGGAAAGGAGACTGGCAACAAATCTGGGACGCTCTTTTCTGGCGATTTATGCATGTTCATAGGGATTTCTTTGTAAAGAATCCAAGGCTGGGCATGCTGGTGAGAAATTTGGATAAAATGGATGACGAAAAAAGGATAGGATTGATAGAAAGAGCGGATAGCTTTCTGGAGAAATTAGATGCAGAGAGAGAGCTTGTGTAAGTAAAGCTGTTTGACCAAATATGAAAAATTTGGGGGGGAGATTAAACGAATAGAATGATAAACAGTCTAAGTAATAGATTAAAAAATCTTGAATCCTATTCACTCCCTCGTCCTGATGCTTACCTTTTTGCCGGGGCAGGATAGAGGGAGTGTTTTTACGCTGATAGAAAAACATATAGCACACATCAATGAAACCATATTTTTGTTTTATGATGGAGGAAATAAAAACATCATCGATGAAGCAGACAATATTTATTTCACAGGAGGAGCTGCTTTGGTGAAAGTGGAGATCGTATCTGCAGCATCCTCTGTTGATCCTCAGCTTATAAGTTCCCAGATTGAAATTTGCCCCAACCCAGCAACTTCTTATCTGGAGCACCCATTTCAACTTCATCCTCTGGATCAATTCAAAATTATGTCCCTAAAAGAGATCTACTTCCATTAAATTCTTAAAGTGAAGGTGAATTAACTTTGGAGGGACATTTTATTCAGTTGTTTTTTCAGAACTAACATCTGTCGCATAGCAAATACTTCCAACAGCAGTACTTGGGGTACAAGTAGCATCGGAATTATGCCTAAAGGAAGTAAGCCCATTTCCTGAGGAGGATTATCCCAAAAAACGCTAATCTGAGTTGAAATAGGGGCAGCAAAGAAGTCGAGGATTCCAAAAGCAACCATAAGAATGGCGAGGTTCAACTTCCTTTTCATCTTTGAAAGATCAAGGCTTTTACCAGAGAATAAATTGCTCGCTTGCAGATCTGCTAGGCTCCAATCCTTTTTAGAGATACCTGCTTTTTTGGAAAAAATAGATAGATGTGCCACTGCATAAAAGGAAATAAAGCCTGCAATCCAGTCTCCGGGGCCAGCGATCCACGCCACTACTCCCGGTAGTCTTCCTGCGAAATACCAAAACAGGAAAAGCACCCCAACGATCATTCTTGCAGGCCCTTCAACACTTGCTATGGCCCAGGGAAGGGAAATCTGATCTGAAAAGCGTCTAAAAGTGGGTGAAATGGCAAAGCCTATGAGGGCAAATATGCTGGGACTATATAAAGCCAATAGAATATAAGGGACAGATTTTTCATATGATGCGATATTTGGGACATAACTTAGGAAAAAGCTGCCATGTGCTATCCAGTACAAAGCAATTAAAGCTGTGTAAAGGATTCTGTTTTTATTGCCTTCCCAAAATCTCCAGGAGGCTATGACAAAGTGAAGGTATTGGAAAATGGCTAGCCCACCAAGCGTGGCAAAGCTTATCCCTTCCAAAACCCATTGGATTTGGTTTGAATCAGACATAATGATTCTATAGAAATGTAAAGTAAATTAGTCTAACATACGTAGGCTGGCCTCAATGGCTGAAGCTATTTTTCCTTCATTGGGATCAATCTTGGCCAGTACTTTTAAGCCATTGTATAAAGCAAAAAAGGCATGCGCTATTGCTTTATGGTCAAGTCCATGTTTCAGTTCCCCCTTTTCTGCCGCTCTATCGAGGTGAAAATTAAGGAGAAATTCAAACTTGCTTTGGTTGTTGATAAGTTCTTGTCGAAGCTTTTCCTTTTCAGGTAGTAACTCAGTAGAAGTATTGACCAGGAAGCAACCTTTACCCTCTTGATCTATTGCAGAAACATGCATACTTTCTGTAAACAGATGCCTAATCTTATCTTTAATAGTACCCTCAATATTCATCAAGCCTATCAGGTAATTCTGATTTTCTTGTTTGTATTTGAGAAAAGCTTTTTCAAATAGCTCGCTTTTATCATGGAAGGTCGCATACAAGCTGGCACGGTTGATTCCACAATGATCTACCAGATCCTGGATAGAAGTAGCGTGGAAACCCTGCTTCCAAAAAAGCACTTTGGCTTTCTCAAGTACTTCATTCTCGTCAAATTCTTTTCTTCTGGGCATAAAACTTCGTTCATAGACCTAAGATAATCAAATTGGAATAATCGTTCCATAATAGCGCAAAAAAAGAGAATATCCCCTTTCTTATACACTCAGGTAAGATTTTTAGCTTGTGTTTATCTCATTTTGGTACATATAAAAAATTATTTGGAATGATTGTTCTGAAATGTATTTATATTTAAGAACGATCATTCCAGTAAAAGGTTTAAACTTTTTCTTATTCATGGAATCTTTCTCCAGCGGGCTGTTTTAATTATCCCTAATAGCTTCCTGACTCCCCACAATTCATGAAAAGGCAGAAAATTAAATTTACAACACAAATTAATATGCTATGAATCAGTCAATTTACGCTAGCCTTATGTTTCTTTTTGTATTCAATTTTCTCTATGCTCAGGAGGGAAAAAAGGTAAATCTGCCAAAGGAAGAAGTAATTAAGTCCTGGATGGAAGAAGCCAATGTTCCAAATATGGCCATTGCGAGTATAGAAAGTGGTCAGCTAGGAGAGTTCAGGATTTTGGGAAAGCTTCCGGACGGGAGTGAGGCACAAGAAGATGCCATTTTCGACGTAGCTTCTTTAACCAAATCCATCACTACTTATATCTGTTTGAAATATGTAAGTAAAGGCAAATGGGACCTGGATGAACCTCTTGCTACTTATTTTACGGATCCTGACGTAAAAGACGATCCCAGAAGCAAGCGATTGACAAGTCGACACGTCTTAAGCCATCAAAGCGGATTTCCCAATTGGCGGTATATGGATGAGGAGAAGAAATTGCGCTTTGGATTTGATCCCGGTACAAAGACGCAGTATTCTGGAGAGGGGTTTGAGTATTTGAGAAAAGCTCTGGAAGCAAAATTTGAGAAGCCGATGGAAAAGATGGCTAAAGAGATGCTTTTCACTCCTATGGGTATGAAAAATAGCTTTCTGATTTGGGATGAAGGAGTCGATGACGCCCTACTTGTGGGAGCTCATGATAAGGAAGGGAAAGCATATACCTATGAAAAAGTAACTCAAGCAAATGCAGCTGATAATTTGCTGACAAGTGTAGCGGACTTTGTAAAATTCGGAAGAGGAATCTTAAAAGCTGAAGGGCTTTCGGAAGAGGTTTATCAGGAAATGACTACTGCTCAGTCAGAAGTTCGTGAAGGCATCAATTTTAGTTTGGGCTGGATTTTTATGGATAATCTTGCTGAGGGTGAATACGCACTTTTCAATGCAGGAAGTGATCAAGGTGTAAATGCTATTATCTTGCTTTTACCTAAGTCTCAACGCGGGCTGATTGCCTTTACCAATGGGGATCAAGGAAGGGGGCTGGTGATGCGATTAATTGGCGCTTCTCTCGACCTTGGAGGGGATATTTTGGGCAGATTTTGAAAAGTTTTAACAAAAAATTGAAAAATTATCTCAGCCGAAAAAGTAGAGACTTGACTTGAAAAAAGCTTACTGACTCTCACAGGATAAATATTTAAAAGCTCCTGCTAATTTTCTCATTATGAGAGGATTGCTAGGAGCTTTTAGGAAAGAGAATTTAAGCAATCAATTGAATGCCAATATATTATGGTTTTCGTTTTATCCTGTTTTCCAATTTTCCCAAATCAAAAAAGCGTGACCCACCCCTCTTGCATAGCTCAAAACTATACCATGACGTCCTGATTCAGAAAAATCTACCAAATCAAAAAAAAAGAAAATGGACGTTACAAAAACCATGACGAACTTTATGGCGCAGATCGGTGAACTCCTACCCGGAGTTTTAGGCGCATTGGTCGTACTTCTTATTGGCTGGTTCATCGCCAGAGGAGTGAGAAAACTAACCCACAAGCTTATCAGTAGATCGGGTTTGGATGAACGAATCAATCGAAACAGCAGTAAGCCCATCAAGGCTGCAGGCATGATCTCCAAACTGGTGTATTATGTGCTGCTTACGGTAGTCTTAATGGTAGTTCTGGAAATGTTGGGGGTGAGTCAGGTACTGGATCCCCTCAAGCAAATGGTGGCTGAATTTGTAGGGTTTGTCCCTAATTTGGTTGCTGCTCTTATCATCGGATTTGCCGGTTATGTAATTGCTACTATTGCTTCTGAGCTGGTAAATATGGCAGGGAATTTCCTCCAAAAACTCTCTTCCAAAGCCGGTTTCTCAGCAAGTATTGATCTTTCTACGATTGCCAAGAGAATAGTATTTCTATTGGTATTTATTCCAGTCCTGATTGTTTCGCTCGACGCCTTACAGATTAAAACTATTTCAGAGCCTGCTAAGGAGATGCTCTCTACTTTCATCAATGCCATCCCTAATATTCTGGCTGCAGCAATAACACTTGCCGTTTTCTACATCGGAGGTCGTTTTATAACTGGCTGGCTCAAGGATTTGTTATCCAGTCTGGGAGCAGATCAATTGCCGGAAAGATTGGGGCTAACTACGCTTATTGGAGAAAGACAAAAAATGTCTGGTTTGATTGCTTCCGGAGTATTTTTCTTCCTGATGTTTGGAGGAATCATCGCTGCTATCAATTATCTGGAAATGCCTGAATTCGCGGCTATGCTGGAAAGTCTGTTAGCCATGGTCAGTAAGATATTCTTTGGACTATTGGTGCTGGTAGTTGGAAATTTTATCAGCAAGCTTGCCTTTACCTCTCTTGAAAAAGGAGGAGATAGCTTTCTTGCTTCCATAGCAAGAGTTGCAATCCTCGGACTCTTTTTAGCCATTTCACTGCGTACGATGGGCATAGCCAATGAAATTGTTACCCTGGCTTTTGGTCTTACTTTAGGTTCTGTCGCAGTTGCGGTAGCCCTTGCCTTTGGGTTGGGAGGCCGCGAAGCTGGAGGACGTCAAATGGAATATATCCTTAGTAAATTTCGGGATACTAAACCTTCTTCAAATGGAAAAAACAAACAGTTTTCTGTAGATAATAAGGTAGAAGCCAGATAAAAGTATAAAACAGGTTTATCTCCTTTCATCAAAACTCTTGTAAACATAAAGTCATCCTTTTGGGGTGGCTTTATTTTTTATAATTTCCTTTAGCTAAAAAAGAAAATCTATGCTGAAGAAATATTTTTTCCTGATCCTGTTGAGTTTCCCTTTTTTTCTGATCGCTCAAAAATTAAAAGTAAGTGAAAATAAGCGCTTTCTGGTAACAGAAGATGGAAAGCCTTTTTTCTGGTTAGCAGATACAGCCTGGGAGCTTTTTCATCGTTGTAACAAAGAGGAAGCTGAAATGTATCTGAGGAAAAGAGCTGAACAAGGCTTCAATGTGATACAGGCAGTTGCTCTAGCCGAATTAGATGGCCTAAACATACCCAATACAGAAGGGGAGAGGCCGCTAGTAAACAATGATCCTTCCACTCCAAATTCAGCATATTTTGAGCATGTGGACTATATCATCCAACTAGCAGATGATTTAGGAATCTATATCGCTTTGCTACCTAGTTGGGGAGATAAGGTGTTTACCAATACATGGGGAAAGGGCCCTGTAGTTTTCAATACGGAAAATGCCAGGGATTATGGGAGCTGGATTGGGAAGCGATACAAGGAGTATGATAATATCATCTGGATCATAGGAGGAGATCGCAATCCCAGGGAAGATTCTGAGGATGTTGCCATTTGGAATGCGATGGCAGAAGCTATAGCTGAGGCTGCAGGTGGCTATGAAGAAACCCTTATGAGTTTTCATCCCCAACCCAATAAATATGGGGGTTCCTCCACTTGGTTTCATCAGGAAAAATGGCTGGATTTTAATATGCATCAAACCGGCCACTGTGCCAATCAGGGAACCTACAAAAACATCGATCACGACTACCATCTTCAACCCATAAAGCCCAGCCTGGATGGCGAGCCTTTATATGAGGAACATCCCAATTGTTTTCAGGCAAAGAAACTGGGCTATAGTGTAGCTGGTGATATCCGTCGCATTATGTACTGGAATGTATTTGCTGGCGGATTTGGCCAAACTTACGGTTGTCATGATGTATGGCAAATGTATAAGCGGGATAAAGAAGGGATCAATGGACCTTTACGTCCCTGGCCTCTGGCCTTGGATCTTCCCATGGCTCATCAGGTCAAGCACTTGAAAAATCTGATGCTTTCGCGCCCGTTCCTGAGTCGGATTCCGGATAAACTCCTGGTAGCGATTGGACAGCCAGAAACAGACGATTATGTGATCGCTACGCGTGATATAGATTGTACCTATGCCATGGTTTATATTCCTACGGGCAAAGAAACGGCTATCGACATCCGAGCATTTGAGAAGAAAGAACTTAAAAGCTGGTGGTATGATACCCGAACCGGAATATCCTTTGAGGGGCCTGCGATATCAGAAGAGAGAAGATTTTCTGTCAAGCCTCCAAGTACAGGAAAAGGCCAGGATTGGGTATTGGTTATTGATGAAAAAGCGAGAAACTATCCTCCCCCCGGAAAAGCTTTATAAGCTGCCAGCTAGGCTTTGCAAGCGACGAATGGTTTTGTAGCGCAAGCTTACTTTCGTAATTTTGTCGAAAATACTTGAGACGCTTTCTATGCGCATTCTCCTAAATATCTATCAGTCTATTGATGCCATACGCGCAAATCTTTTTCGCGCAGGCCTTACCATCTTCATCATTGCCCTGGGAATTACTGCTTTGGTAGTGGTTATGACTACTATTGAGGGGATCAAATCAGGGATGACCGATAGTTTCGCTTCCTTGGGAAGTAATACCTTTCAGGTGGTGAATAGGGCAAAGAGCATACAGTTTGGTAGGAGAGGAGCTCGGAAAAAAGACGTTCATCCTAAAATTACCTATAGACAGGCAGCAGAATTTCAGGATAATTTCAGCGAGGTTGGAATTGTAAGTATGAGTGTATACGCTGCCTGGGGAACTACCGCCAAGTACCAAAAGGAAAAGACCAATAATAATGTCGTATTGATTGGTACAGACGAGAATTACCTCATTACTTCTCAGTTTGTATTAGAAGAAGGCAGAGCTTTATTTACTGAGGATGTGATGCTGGGGCGAAATGTGGTGGTCTTAGGAGGGGAGGTAAAGGAACGCTTATTTCCCTTTAGCAATCCTGTTGGAAAAATGGTGAACATAAACAATAATCTTTATAAGGTTATTGGCTACTTCATCAAGCAGGGTACCATGGGAATGTCTGGGGGAGACCGTACCTGTATAGCCCCAATTACGGCCATAAGAAAAAATTACCCGAATCATGGCTCTATATCTTTAAGCGTATATGCCGAAAATGCACAGAATATGGAAGGCTTAAAGGCTGAGGCTACAGGTATGTTTCGTACTGTTCGGAAGCTGAAAGTGAGGGAAAAGAACGATTTTGATTTATCCAGCAGTGATGAGTTTATCAATCAATTATTTCAACAGCTTTCTACTATCACTCTTACGGCTCAGGTTATTGCTCTGATTACCCTACTGGGTGCTGCTGTTGCCCTTTTGAACGTAATGCTCGTATCTGTTACGGAGCGTACACGAGAAATTGGTTTGCGAAAATCCCTGGGGGCTACTCGTTCAAATATCAAATTGCAATTTCTGTTTGAAGCTGTGATGATTTGCCAAATTGGGGCCATACTGGGGATCATCCTAGGGATATTGGGTGGAAACTTTGTAAGTAGCTTCCTCTTTGAAGGAACTTTTGTAATCCCCTGGACCTGGGTATTTATTGGTCTGACGGCATGTTTTGTGGTTGGGATAGCCTCTGGGTACTATCCGGCTGCGAAAGCTGCTCAGGTTGATCCAATTGAATCTCTTCGTTTTGAATAAGGCTCTCCATTTCTTCGAAAGAATGGATGATTTGCATGATATCTGCCTGATATGCAGGACGCTCTTCTTCTGAGGTCCACAAAACCAATTGATAAAGGTATCTATTGCCAGCAATAATGCTGATGTCGAAAATTAGTCTGTCTCCTTTGAAATTTCCGGAAAGAGTACCCAGGAAAGCTGGTAATCCATTAATGCTAATAGAATCAGGGCCTGGAGCATCTATTTTCTCCAGATCGGCTTTCAACTGCTCGATACTTACATCATAATAATCCTCCAGGACAAAGTCTGGCCTTCTTATTCGCAGCTCATTCCAGTCATTTTTCCTAACAATGAGGCAAAGGTCTTTCCCGGAATTTTGGAGTTGGAGCTCAGCCTCAGGATTTAGAGCATCTGTGCTAGAAAGGTAATTGGGCAAATCCAATTTGAAGAGCTCAGAAACCTCTCTCTCTTTAAACTCTACATTTGTCCAGCTATTGCAGGCAGAAATACATAATCCGCATAGAGCCATTAGGGGAAAAACAAGCCGTAATCTGCGCATGGCGGCAAATTACGGCTTAGATATATTGGGATCAAGTAGGATAGTTTAAGCGAATGAATTTTCCTTTCAAAGGCTCAACTAGCGTATTAAACTGACACTCCCGTTATTTTGCACAAATTTTCCTCTTTTTCCATATCCGGTAACCGAATACAGATAAACTCCTTCTGGAGCCAGTTCTCCACTTTGAGTACGGCCATCCCAGGAAACCTGGGGATTATCCGTTCTAAATACCACTTTCCCCCAACGATTGTAGATGGTCAACTGATAGGTGTCGACAAAGGAGACGGTAACTTTGAAGACGTCATTGATGCCATCTCCATTAGGGGTAAATCCGGTTGCCGTAAACATGATGGGATCCAGTCCCACACAATTGCTGTTGGATACAGAGACCATTTGATTCCCTTCAAGCTCAATCGCAATGATTCGATAGCAATTTAGGGTATTGCCTCCCAAAGGACTTAGGTCTTCGAATTCCGTTATGCCCCCCATGACCTCCTGAATCTCTATGTAGGATTGAGTGGCATCATCAAATCTTTGAATCTTATAAGATTCTACTCCATTTTCCCATCCTTCATATGCATTCCAACTCAGACGAATACTATTACCTGCCTGACTTGCGCTTGCATGTACACTTTTGGCTGTCTGACCAACAGGCGTTTTAGCTCCACAAGAGTCTGCCGTAAATGCCCTATAGGTATAGGGTTTGTTGTGAACGTCTGCTTTCTGATCCTGAAACTTACCCGTTTGACCAGATATCGGTTCAGACGCAATTTCGGTAAATCCATTTCCTTCATCTCTTTCAATAATCAGAGAAGATGCATTTTTAATATTTGCTACCCTAAATTCCAGACTTATGAATTCATCATTTTCGACTGTGGCATTTACTACATTGGATACATCTGTCAATGCTTCTGGACTTGCGAAAGCTATCGTTGTATCTGAATAAGAAATATAGCCCCCTGGGCCGATAGCTTCTATCCGATAACTGAAGGCTCCTTCGCAAAGATTACTACTATCCACATAAGCGGTATCGCTACTGGAAAGCGAGGCAATCAATTCTGCATCGTTCATATTGTAGCCGGATACCCGGTACAAATTATAGCTATCCAGCAAGGGCCAGCCCTGATAGGGATTCCAGCTTACATTGATCTGTGCTCCCACACTCTGACTTTTGATATCTATGGTGCAATGCTGCTCTACTTCGGAAAGGAGACTTGTATTGAGACACTGATTTTTGACAACTACCTTATAACAATATACATTGTCAAGAGTATTTAAGCCCTGATCTGTATAGTCGAGCTGGTTAAGATTTTCTACCGAATCAATCAAACTAAAGTTGCCAATTGCATCTTCCCGATAAATCAGATACGCTTTGAAATCCTTTTTGGTGTTATTGTATAACTCATAGTTGATTTCCGCCTCAGTATCTGAACGAACACTTACATGGGTGAGAGCCACTCCTTCAGGCAGAGAATCACTGATTACGCTAACTGCGTTGGGAATTAATAAAGTGTCCGAGCATCCATTTATATCTGAGATGATCAGACTTACATCATAAACACCTCCCTGACTATAGGTATGTAAAGGATCGCTTAGGCTATTACTATTTCCATCTCCAAAGTCCCATAGCCAGGAATTGATGGCAAAATTGCCATAGCTTTCATCCTCAAAATATACACTACCCCCGGTACAAATAGCTGATTCGCTTATGCTGAAATCTGATATAGGATGACTCAACATGATCAGTTCATCTTTCGTCAGTATGCTTTGACATCCATAAATATTTGTTGTCGTCAAGCTAACCGAATATACCCCATCTGTAGCATAGGTATGGACAGGATTTGCTGTTGTATCTGTAGTTCCATCCCCAAAATCCCATAACCAGGCACTAATTGGATCGCTGCTGATGAAGTTGAAACTGCTCACAAAGGGGGCACACCCTTCAAAAGCATCAACCGTAAAGTCAAAAGAGGGATAAGCATATACATTGAGGGTATCCTGCGTATTTGCTACACAACCATTATTATCAACGACATCAAGATTTATGACAAACGTACCGGTATCAGTAAAGGTATGACTTCCTATTTGACCAAGAAACTGATTGCCATCTCCCAAATCCCAGCTCCAATCATTTATTTGTCCAGGATAGGGTTTGAAATCGCCTTCGAAATTGACCAATAATGGAGCACAACCTTCATCAGCGTCTAAAATGATTCCCGGGGAGGGACTGGAAACAACTTCTATAAAATTGGTCAATGTCAGGGTATCAATACACCCTTCATTGCTTTCAACAATTAAACTGACATCATAAGTACCCAGACCTTGATAAAAGTGTATGGGATCTTTTTGATCTGAACTGTCGCCATCTCCAAAGTACCACTTCCAGCTCCTTAATATAGAGTTTGGAACAGAACTTAGGTCCTGAAATTGGACAGTCCCAGAATCGCATATTATCTGAGCATCTACGGTAAAATCAATGGAGGGTGGGCTAAAGATTTCTATAGGATCACTATTCGCTGTAAATACCTCACAACCCAGGGTATCCTTTGCTACAAGGATAGGGAAATACATTCCTGGAGTACTATAGGTATACGTTACAGTGTCGAGGGTTGACTGATTTCCATCCCCAAATAGCCACTCATAGGAAATATCTTCTTTAACCGTATCAACTGTAAACAGGATTTCTGTACCCAGGCAGCCATCATCCGGCGTATAGGAGAAAGAACTCACGGGTCCCTGAATATTGATCATGTTCTCAATGATCATGGTATCAATACACCCTTCCGGGCTTTCAAGGATTAAAGAGACATCATAGGAACCCGGGGTGTTATAGATA
>JBCBRM010000037.1:0-94468 GCA_039819665.1 Bacteroidota bacterium | reverse complement strand
ATAAACCTTCCCCAGATTATCACTAGACTCCGTCTAAGCCTCAGGTCTAAATTCGGCCAAGCTGGCTTTTTCCAGACCTTTCATTCCCTACCTGCACCCAATTTATTAGGAGAAAAAACAGAAGACAGATTCAGGACATACGGAAATTTTAATGGTTGTTATGATGAATTTTTTGGGTTGATGGAAGTTGGAGTTAAATATTGGTTCTCAAAAAATCAGGATGTTGGACTTGAGGTTTTTGGGGGGAATCAGTCCATCCGCCTTGAGTCAGGAGGCATGGGAGTTTAATTGCATATTTGGGATTCATTTGATCAAACGATGAGATCGCACTAACAGAAAGTAATTCAACATCTAGTGGATAAGTTTGTGCTTAAATATAGGGGCTAATGCCTATCTTCGCTATCCGAATAAAAATTGAGAGTATAAATTCAGAGGAAGCGATATGTTTGACCTGACACAAGCCAGACTTACTACCCTAGCCATTCACAAAGTTGGAAATAAGGTTCGAAATGAAGGAGTCATTGCCTCCAAGGAGCTTTTTGAGCTAAATGAGGAGATGCAATTGACTTTGCAGGATTATTTTCTGATGCCTTTTAAAGCTGAGGAGTTTTTCAAATTTACCCACGATTCAGATCTCTCTCTCAATCCTATGAATCGCTATGTAAAAGAGCTGTTCACGCAAAGCAAAGAGAAATGGTTGGAATTAAGCTATCCCATTCTTCAGCACCTTTATGAGATTTCAGTTCATCCACATATCAAAGGTGGCGAATTATATGTGGCGCATTTTCGAGAATGCGAAGTAGACGGTCAACCCCTCGAAGCGATTGGTATCTTCAAATCAGAGTACAAAGAACTTTACCTAAAATTTGAAGAGGAGGATGAACAACTCAAGATGCATGCGGAACAAGGAGTTCCTGTCAAAAAGTTGGACAAAGGCTGCCTTATTTTTAAAACCTATGAAGATGATGGTTTTAGTTTGATGATGGTAGATAAAAGTACGGAGGATACGCATTATTGGATGGATGACTTCTTACAAGTTTCCCGAATCCAGGATAATAGTTATCAGACTTCGACTTTCCTGAATGTTACCAAAGATTTCTGCGATGAAATTCTTGCTTCTGATCAGAATCGCAAGGATCAATTGGTTTTCCTCAACCGTTCCATGAATTATTTTTCTAAAAATGATGAATTGGACGTGGAGGAATTCAAACAATCTACTATGGAACTTCCGCAGCATAAGGAAGCTTTCGACCACTATCTCCAAAATGTAGAAGAGCAGACCGGGTTTTCACCTGCCTCAGAGGGTTTCCCTATCTCAAAGTATGCAGTTCGGCAGATGAAAAAGGAATTCAAAAGCATCATTAAGCTGGATAATAAAATTGAGATTAAACTTAATCCCAGAAATACAGCCGAATCCGCTGAGTTTATGGAAAGGGGCTATGATGAGCAAAGAGGGATGTATTTCTACAAAATATATTTCAATGAGGAGGAAGACTAAAAAAGACGCCTCGAAAGGCGCCTTTTCTTAAGCTTGTGTTCCATGCGTCGTGCTGAAACGAGTTTTCAAGATATGTGCTAAGCCGTATTGATTTTGCATTATTCTTTAGAAATCTGATCCCGGTAATTTCAGGATGCTCTTTTCCTTAAATAAATTTACCATGGGAGATTTTAGGATCGAGGATCGAAAAGATCCCACCTTGTCTGGTGAAATGATGCAGCCTCCCATCATGGTTTGAATTACCGCATCGTCTGCGCCCAATTCTTTGTAGTATTTAGCTGCCTCTGTAGGAAACTTAACTGCAAGTGCCCAAAAGGAATAAGCACGCAAAGTTGGATCCTTATCATCCAAGTAGAAAATTATCTCTTCTTTGTCTGCAATCTTCACGAATTGCTGGAAGGCTTTAAACTCAGTTGGTGTTGTACCAGCAAAGCCTACAAACTTTCCATAAACAATCCCTTTACCACCCATCTGCTTAACCAGAAGTTTCACTTCCTTTCTCACGGTTTCTCCTTCTTGGGCAAAGGTGGCAAAGGGCAACAACAACAAGAGATATATCAATAGTTTCTTCATTTTTCCTTTTTCTGAGCATGTTCTTACTAATAAGACGCATACTTTCAGTAGATTTCATAAAAGCGAGACAAAAATTTTTAATTTTTTCTGCTTTTCCTGATTTTGAGGCCTTAGGGGCTATTTTTAGACTTTGAAAAAATAAAGAAGTCATTAACCTACTGAACTACTTTTAACCACAAAATTATTTCCATGATACTTACAAACATCGAATCTGTCCCCGGAAGAGAAATCATCGAATCAATGGGCGTTGCGCGCGGCAGTACCGTTAGAGCCCGTAATGTCGGTAGAGATATATTTGCTGGACTGAAGAATCTTGTTGGAGGAGAGATCAATGAATACACAAAACTGCAAGCTCAGGCGCGTGAGGAAGCTATCGGACGTATGATTGCAGATGCAGAAAGGCTCGGCGCAGATGCCGTAGTTAATGTACGTTTCAATACGGCCATGATCATGCAGGGAACTGCTGAGATATTGGCGTATGGGACGGCAGTAAAATTAAAGTAAAACGTATTGGTGTGCTGGCGTGTTGGCGATTATTTTCTTTGAAAGCACACCAATACTCCAACACACCAGCACGTTCAAAATGCGAAACCCGCTCAGAATATACTTCTAAGCGGGTTTTGGGTTTCGAAGAAAGAGTTACCTTATTTCGAACCTGTTTTATCAACTGCTTTTAGTACCACGTATACTGCCAGGCCAATAAGTCCGAGCATCAGAGCGGTTTTGACAGACTTGATCAAAGCACTGATAAGAAACAGAGCTGCGAAAGGTACGATCACTTTACCAGCAAGGGGAAGTTTCATGTAACTCTTCAGAATCCAGTTTTTGTCGAACTTCATAATATTCTCTCTTTAGCGGTTATTATCTTCAATTTACGAAAAATGTTTTAGCTATAAAGCTTGAACATCAAATCATTTTACGTAAAGACGGGTATTTGGATATAAAGTTGGAAAAAAATTTAGTATTCGTGTTGAAATTCATCCTTATCTGAGCTTTTTCCTGTCTAATTCGGTTAATATAATATCTGGTTCCAAGCTGATTGGATCGTATTTTATTCTTCTTTTACTTTTTCCTTAGATGAAATCCTTCAGTAAAATTCAGGACAGGCATCACTAAAAATCAAGTGCTGCAAACCTGCCGCACTGTCCAGCCCCCCCACCCTATGCAGCAGCGGGGCCCCGGCGCTCAGGAGGAACGTATTGGTGTTTGTGGGTGTTAGAGTATTGGCGTTGGTCGAGAATCAGAACCTTCCCACCCACTACCTAAGCGTGCAGGCCCGGCAGCGCCAATCGGGAAAAGGGGCGGCATGTGCGGCTGGTTCTTGGCGCTGCGATTTTGGCTCCACCTTTTCTAAAAAGGTGGAAAAAAACCCTAAAAATTAAAAGTCACAAAAAATCTTCGACTTACCTTAACATAATCCGTTCCCGAAAACTTCCTCTACTCGTTTTCACCTCAAGGATATAAACCCCCTTGGCATAATCCTTTATATAAATCCTCCGCTGGTACTGAAAAGCCCCAGTTTTTTCATCGGTAAATAAATATTGCCCTTTTAAATTAATTAGATTGACTTCCAACTGATCGGGACGATCCAATTCAAAGTGTACTACTAAATCTTCATAGGCAGGATTCGGATGAATTTTCAAACTCACTATACCTGCACCCGGCAAATCATCTATACTGACCAAATTGGGAATGGGATCACTGATCAAAGTCAAAGTACATCCTGTAGTATCGGTAATTGTAACCGAATATTCCTGATCTTTCTCAAGGCCTGTAGCTGTAGGATTTGTCTGGCTTGCAGGATCATTCCATTGATAGCTGTATAAACCTCCCGCTCCTTCGACCTCAACGGTAGCTGTTCCATCACCTGATCCTCGATCTCCGGTTACGCTTATGCTTCCAGTCATATAAGTTGGAACGCAGGGACCAAAATTAGGACGAATCATCAAGGCAGGCTTTACCGGATCAGCATAAATTTCCTCAATCTCTACCCAATCTCCATCAAAGGGAGTTCCTGCTATAACTGTATCCGTTCTAACTAATCTTTCTCCGACTCTATAGATATTATCACTATATACTAAAGACAAAGGCCTTTCCCCTTCTTTCACAGCTACAAAGAATTTTCCTGGAAAAATAGGATAAGGTCCATCAGCCAAAGGTAAGGTCAGCACTACTCCACTATCCTCATCCATTTTAGTTATCTGATACGTAATCGTGCTAGCAACCGGTACTCCTATGGGTCTTTCTGTTTCAGGATCTATGTCAAATACACTGGCCTGTATCTGATCTCCTTCTTTGGGATTTCTGAGTTTAAAGGTAATAGAGGTCAGGTAGTCGAAAAGCTCCTCTTTCGCAGGAAACACCTGACCAAAATAGGTTTTATTTTCTGCACCAAATCCCAAACCGAGCACTCCTGCATCCCTTCCATCATCCAAAGCCATAATCGAATCCCCAATGACCAATTCCTGAACAAAGGTGTTGTTGACTTGAGATTCATCTTGCTGCTGGCCTGTCAAAACCTGAGTTTCTATTAGAAATTTGCCACTTTCGGTTCCGTCCCAGGGTCCTAGTTCAAAACTTGCCTCTGATAAATATGCCAACTTATCTAAGTCTACCTGATCGCTAAATAGTACTGTAGATTCATTTTCTTTCTTTATTTCCAGCTTAATCTGTAACTGATTTAGGGTATCGATCCCCCTGTTTGTTAGATTCCCAGAGAAACTAAATTCTGGCCTGTGCTGACCAGGGACCTGAGTCAGCCCTTCATTGATGATGACATTATTCAAAGAAGCATCTACACGAGGAACCTGAAAGTTTAAGTCATATCCAATTAGAAAATCAGAAGGGCTACTTTGCAGGACCCCACCCAAAATCAATTTTCCATTAACTACACTTTCAGCTATAAATAGGCCTCCACCTGCACTAAACTGATCTCCATAATCTTCGGTGACATCTTTATAGATTCCCGTGTATTGACCTGTAGAAGCATCAAGTTGAGTGATTACAGCTTCTGAAGGATTTCCAGGCTCTTCCTGATTAAACACCCAAAGATATGGCCCTCCAGTACTAAGCGTATCATATGCAGCCCCCGTCATTACTCTTTGTCTGTGAACTTCTGGGGGAACGATCTTTAATAATTCCCCCTGCATGGAAATCTCATATAGCGGAGATTTTAGCTCAAAATTACCTGCAAAGAACCCCCCATTCCCATTATCTATTTCGGGTGAATAAGTGAGAAAAGTTGGGCGGGCATTTCCATTGATAGTAATGGTGGACAGGCGCTGTCGGGTATCCTTATGGATCACATAAATCTTATCACTTTCATTTACAGCGTAGACATTATCGCCTGCTCGGGTAAGACCTGTAATTCCAGTTACTCCTATAATACTAAATCCGCCAATCCGTCTTCCCTGAGCATCCACACGAAAAATGCTTCCTTGAAAACTACCTCCCCAGATGCCTATCCAGTATTCTGAACCTGTCCAGCAAATTCCCTGAAGGTACGTAATAGGTTGAGAGGGATTGAGGCTATCGGAAAGACTATAAGAAAATTCGGGTGTCCAGGTATCATTCTTCTTTACTCGATCGGGATAGAGTAAACTTCTATTGATCTTATCAGATTCTAGGTTAATGATGCGTTTGGTATCCTGTCCCATGGCATGAGACGAAAACAGGTATATAATGAGAGAAAGGATTAGGAGCTGCCGAATTTGTTTCGGAGTTCGGGCCTGAAGCATATCTAATAAATCGTATTTTTTACGAACCAAAATTTACCATTATCCATAACAACACATACTTCCCTTAGACCTCAAATCCTACATCTGTTGAATCCTGTTCCTTTTTGTAAATTTTTTCCTCATTTTTTAAAAGAAAAGCCCGAAATTTCGTTTACCTATAAAAAGCTTGTATGCGTTGCATCCTTATTTATATTACCCTCCTCTTGTTTTCTGTACAAAGTTTTGCGCAGGTGTTTGAGGATCAATATTTTAGAGGAGAAGTCAAAAAAGGACTGGATAAAGTTTATAATCTGGAATTTGAAGCGGGAGAGCAGATTTTCAGCCGATTGAAAGATAAATATAAAGATCATCCAGGTCCTTATTTTCTCTTGGCCCTCAATCGCTGGTGGCAAAGTTATATTTCTACAACCCCTGCCTATCACGAGTATATCCTCGAGCAATTAAATACTTCTCTCAAGTTAAATGAAGCATATGAAAAGAAAGAAAGTCATGCATTGGAATACACTTTCTTTCAATACATGGGATATGCCTTTAAAACCCGGCTGCATATCCTGCAAAGGGAATGGGTAAAAGCTGCTAATAACGGACGCAAGGCCTTAAGATATCTGGAGCAGGGTTTTGATTTCCGTATGGAAGCCCCGGAATTTTACTTTAGTTCGGGGATCTACCACTATTATGCGGCTGTTTATCCTGAGGATCATGGGTATGTCAGGCCTTTTATGGTTTTCTTTCCTGATGGGGATGAAAAATTGGGGCTAGAAGAATTGCATAAAGCCTCTGATGCTCAAAATTTCACACAAATTGAAGCTTTGTTTTACCTAAGTGATATATATCTGGAGGAAAAAAAGTCCTTTGAACAAGCCCTGAAACTTAAATCAAGGCTCAGCAAAGATTATCCCCGCAACACCTGGTTTGCCGCGGATTATGCCAGAAGTCTTATATTCTCCAATCAATACTCCAAGTCTGTTACCATTTTACTAGAATTAGAAAAGCATTTCGAAGCACAAACTGCTTTCGACCAAAAGCAGATCACCAGCGTAAATTCCAGATACACATCTTTACTTATGATGCGGGTCTACCATTATATAGGCTTGTGTAAAATGCGCCAGCAACTCGATTATGAAGCAGCTTCTTCCTATTTCGAGAAAAGTATGAAAATGGCTAAGCTTGCTAAAGTGGAGGCAGACCCTCACCTCCCTGCCAATATGTATCATTTAGGCCTTTGTCAGGAAAAAATGGATTTTGTACCCGAAGCAATAATTGCCTATGAGACAGCTCTTGATCTGGAGGAGAACAAAGATATCCGGGAAAAAGTCCGAGCCAGACTTAAAAGATTAAAATAAGTATCTTTTTTATGCGTAGCCAGTAGGCCCACCAAAATTGGGAGGAAGCTGAATCTCTTTTTCAGGGATACTAATTTCCCCCTGTGCCCGCTCAAATTTCTCCAAATTATCCTTCAGTGCCATCATCAAACGCTTGGCATTTTGGGGAGTCATGATTACTCTAGAACGGACTTCAGCCTTGGGAGTACCAGATAATACCTGAATGAAATCAAAAATGAATTCAGAGTGGGAATGAGAAATCACGGCAAGGTTGCTATAAACTCCGCGGGCCATTTCCTGTGAGAGTTCTATATTGATTTGCTGTCCTTTGTTGGCTTTATTTTGCTGATCGTCCATGGAGCAAAACTACAAAGATATTTTAATTAAAATTTTAGAATTACAGAAAGTGATACAATACTGTTAGAGGCTTGAAAAATGAGCAACTACCTTGAAAACAAAGAAATAAATTAAGGCGAAGGTCTTAAAGTGCATACCTAAAAAACTGCGTATCTACCCAGGCAAAATCCTGGAATTCATCTCTTATCTGAGAATAAGAAGTACATACGACGACAATTTATTCTAATGATGCCGGAGCCTTTGGTTCCGGCTTTCTGTTTTGGATGTTTTTTGAAAAGGGGATTGAAGTCTGAAGACATATAAATAAATCGTAGGTGTACCCCTAACCGAAGTGGAAGGGTCTACCTTATATCCATAAGCTATGCCTGGGTCTTAATTGACATATAATTTTGGTACCTTATTGAGGGCAGGGATGTCAATTGTATTGAAATGGATTTTATTCTTCTCCCCAACGATAAGTCTTTGGATCAATCCCCATAAGGTCAAGTATCCTGTGTACCACCGTATCCACAATTTCGTTTGTACTTTTCGGTTTGGAGTAGAAAGAAGGGATGGCTGGCAGAATGATTCCACCTGCTTCAGTGACGGTTTTCATATTATTGATATGGATTAAATTGAGGGGAGTATCTCTCACCATACAAATCAATTGCCTCCTTTCTTTCAAAACCACATCTGCAGCTCGCGTAATCAGATCATCCGAGAAACCAGAAGCGATGCGCCCCAAAGTTCCCATAGAACAAGGCACAATAGCCATGTGCATATATTTAGCTGAGCCTGATGCAAAGGGAGCCATATAGTTGCTCCTTTCGAAAACCGGGAAGTCAGTATCAAAGTCTTCTCCTAATTCATGTTTCCATACATCCGGTGCATTTTTAGAAAGAACTATTCCCAATTCCAGATTAGACTCTTTCTCCAGATGATCAAGCATTCGTTTTGCATAAATACTTCCACTTGCTCCAGTAATTGCCAGTACGACCTTTTTCTTCATATTTCTCTTCTCAAGAAGGGTGTTAATTTCTACTAATTATTAGCTCACCTATTTCTAACAAATCAAAGCCCTCAACAGTTTACAAAAAAACTATTCATAGATGTCGACAAAATTAAGCGTACACTGGTTTAGAAGGGATTTGAGATTAGACGATAATCGCGCACTCTTTCACGCACTTACCTCCGGTCATTCAGTTTTACCTATTTTCATATTCGATCCAGAAATTTTAGATGAATTACCCAGGAATGATGGAAGAGTAGAATTTATACATAAATGCCTGCAGGATTTACAAAAGTCTTTGCTGGAGATGGGTAGCAGTCTACTTGTCAAACACGGTACAGTAGAGGAAATATGGAGAGAATTAATTGATGAATATCCCATTGTAGAAGTCTATACCAACCGAGACTATGAACCCTATGCCATCAAACGAGATCAAGGGATATCAGAATTTTTAGGAGAAAAAGGAATTGAGTTTAAAGACTTTAGGGATCATGTCATTTTTGAAAAGGATGAAGTTCTCAGTAAGTCAGATAAACCCTATACTGTTTTTACTCCTTACTCACGCATGTGGAGATCACAATTGACCAAAGAGCGATTAGCAGATGTTGGAACGGAACCTCATCTCGAGAACTTTTGGAAAACCAGTCCAATCAATCTTCCGACTTTAGCTGAAATAGGATTTGAAAGTAGTGGACTTACTTTCCCACCCAGAATACCGGATAAAAAAATCATCAAAGTTTATGATGAGAAAAGGAACTTCCCGGCGGTAGAAGGAACAACGCGCATCGGAGTACACCTGCGTTTCGGGACCATGAGTATCCGCAAACTAGCAAGGGTAGCCAAGGCTTTAAATGATACCTATCTAAATGAATTGATCTGGCGAGAATTTTATAGCCAAATCCTTTGGAATTTCCCTCATGTTGTAGACCAACCCTTTCGTGCAACCTATGCGGCCATTCCCTGGAGAAAAGATGAAGAGGACTTCAAAAGGTGGTGCGATGGAAAGACTGGATATCCCATGGTTGACGCCGGAATGCGCGAACTCAATGCTACTGGCCATATGCACAATCGTGTACGAATGGTCGTTGCAAGTTTCCTGACCAAGCACCTATTGCTCAACTGGCAATGGGGAGAGGCTTATTTCGCGGAGAAGCTGCTTGATTATGAACTGGCTTCAAATAGTGGAGGCTGGCAATGGGCAGCAGGATGTGGAACAGATGCTGCTCCTTATTTCCGGATATTCAATCCTGAATCCCAAATGAAGAAATTTGATCCTAAGCTAAAATACGTTCGAAAATGGGTTCCAGAGTATGGAACGCCCTTGTATCCCCCCCCCATAGTAGACCATAAATTTGCAAGGACTCGCTGCCTGGATGTATATAAAATGGCACTTGGAAAAGCTGAGCAAAAAGCGTAGTTCTGGCTTTTTTTCCACAAGTAAGTTTTAAATGTCAATGTGGTTGCATTTCCACTGGGATTGCCATTCCTTTTGCCTATATTCGCGCTTTGAAAAAAGCGCAGTGATCTAACGTATTCTGATACATGAATCCAAAGCAGCTGGTAGGAGAAAAATCCACTGAATTTATTCAATCTGGGATGAAAATAGGTCTGGGTACTGGATCTACAGCTTACTTTATGGTTAAGAAAGTAGGCGAAATGGTGAGGGCTGGATTGAATATACTTGCTACTGCAACCTCCAAAGCAACTGAAGAGCTTGCCAAAGAAGAGGGAATCCCGCTTGTGGGATTGAACGAAATTGATTCTCTGGACTTAACAATTGATGGCGCAGATGAGTTTACAGATGAGCTACAATTGATAAAAGGAGGTGGAGGCGCATTGTACAGGGAAAAGGTTGTAGCCTCTATTTCTAAAGAGTTGATCATTATCACAGACCCAAGAAAGTATGTTAAGAAACTGGGGGCATTTACCTTACCAGTGGAGGTGGTTCCCTTTGGGGTAGAGATCACTCAACGGAGAGTCGAAGCTTTGGGAGGAAAAGTAAAAATTCGAGAAAATGAGGGCAAATTATTCAAAACCGATAATGGCAATTTAATATTTGATTGTGATTTTGGTCTGATAGATGACCCTAAAGCTCTGGACAAGCAACTAAAATTACTCTTAGGCGTAGTAGAAACAGGCCTATTCATAGATATGGCAACAAAAGTCATCATGGCACAGCCGGATGGCACATTAAAAACGTGGGAAAAATCCTGATCCCCAATGGCGGAAATTGGAAGAGACATAGATAGAGCTGCGGTACTTTTAGCCTCAGGAAAAGTTGTGGCAATCCCGACCGAAACCGTATATGGACTTGCAGGCAATGCCTACGATGTCAATGGTATCAGCAGGATCTTCGAGGTGAAAGATCGTCCTAGTTTCAATCCGCTCATTGTTCATACCAGTAGCCTGAATAAAATCCGCAACTTCGTTAAGGAAATCCCTCAAGTCGCCAGAGATTTAGCAGAAGCTCTTTGGCCCGGTCCTCTGACCTTATTGCTACAAAGAAATGAGATAATCCCGGATTTGGTAACAGCTGGAAGTCATTTGGTAGCTGTCCGAATCCCGAATCATCCATTGACCCTCGACCTACTTTCCGCCATAGAATTTCCCCTGGCAGCTCCCAGCGCCAATCCCTTTGGGTATATAAGTCCTACAAATGCCCAACACGTACAGGAACAATTGGGAGATAAAGTCCCCTACATTCTTGATGGAGGTCCAAGTGCTATTGGGATAGAATCCACGATCATTGGTTTTGATGAATATGGCCAGGCTGAGGTTTACAGGTTTGGAGGTACTCCTTTAGAGGAGATTGAGGAAATTGTGGGGCCTTTGAATATGAATTTGAACGCGGCAAGAAAGCCACAGGCACCGGGTATGCTAAAAAGTCACTATGCTCCTAACACCCAGCTATTGCTTTGTGATATTGCAGCTACCATTCCCCGCATGAATGCAAACAAAACCGGTGTGCTATCCTTTAATAAAATGTATGAAGGAGTGCCGGCACAAAACCAAAGAACTCTTTCAATTACCGGAGACCTACATGAAGCGGCACATGAACTCTTCGCCACCATGAGAGACCTTGATAATATGGGTTTGCAGATCATCCTTGCAGAGGAAGTACCAGATACTGGTCTCGGGAAAGCAATAAATGATCGCCTACGTAGAGCAGCTGAGACGAGAATTCTTTGATCTTGCAGAGAATCCGCTTTCGAGTTAGGTAAAACCATTCCAGATTACTTAATTGCGTTTCATTAAGCACATACACAATTTCCCATGGACGTATTTTTCTACGAAGCATTTGAAGAAGAACAAGAAGCTCTAAAACATTACCTCCCAGATCATATTAAAGCCGGATTTACCTGGAAAACTATCCAGGAATATGGCGCTGATGCTCCTCCTGCACCCATCATTAGTATTCGAACCCAATCCAGTATTCCAGCGGACTGGGCAGATAGTCTGGATGCGATTCTTTCACGGAGTACAGGTTTTGATCACCTCAAAGCATACATGAGATTGACAGGTAAAGAATTGGCTTGTGGCCATTTGCCTCTCTATTGTCATAGAGCAGTCGCTGAGCAAGCTTTGCTGATGTGGCTAGCATTACAAAGAAAGTTTGTTCAACAAGTGGAACAATTCAAAACTTTCCATAGAGATGGGATCACAGGTCAGGAAACCGAAGGAAAAACCCTTTTGGTAGTTGGCGTTGGGAATATCGGGGGCCAGGTAGCCAATATTGGTCATGGAATGGGGATGAAGGTTCTTTGTGTGGATCTGGAAGAAAAATATCCCAATGAAACCTACGTAAAAGTAGAAGATGGAATCAGCCAGGCAGACATCATTGTATGTGCCATGGACCTTCGCCAGGAAAACGAAGGCTATTTCACCTATGATCTCCTGAAACAAGCAAAAAAAGGAGCCCTTTTCATCAATATTTCCCGAGGCGAGCTATCTCCTAGTCCGGTATTATTGAAATTGATTGAAGAAGGCCATCTTGGAGGAGTTGCCTTAGATGCATATTATGAGGAGAAAGCCCTGGGCGTTGCACTTAGAGATGGAACTTCCAGTGAGAATCCCGGTGTACAGGCAACCCTGGAATTAGCCAAACATAGTAACGTTATCTGCACCCCCCATAATGCTTTCAATACCGAAGAAGGGGTGGAAAGAAAGTCTGAGCAAAGTGTTCAGCAAATTGAACAATTCCTGAAAACCAGAGAGTTTATTTGGCCGGTCAAGCTATAAATGGTGACCTCTTGTCAAATAATTCATCAAATAATAAAATCGCAGAAGGAAATCTATTTATTACGATGCACCGGTCTATTCGGAGGATAAATTGGACTAGTTAGGTAGGATTCTTGCCTTCTAAGCCATAGAATTGGCCGTCTGGCTCCAATTAGCGATATATTTGAACCAAAAGAAGGAAATTCTTCATGGCTGGAAAAGCAATCATTCCCGTTCTGCACCTACTATTGGTATTCCAACTATTTTCCTGTACGCAAAAAGCATATGAGGAAAGTTTCCCCTATTTCCAGGGAGAAATTGAATACCAATATAGCTATGAAAGTGATATTCTGGACAAAGATTCTCTCGCTGCTATAAAGCCTCAGAAAGGAGTTTTCCGCTACGACCTTAACAATTATCAAAGTCGCTTCTTTTCCGCTGAAGATACAACTAGTTATTACTACCTGAGCGAGACCAATTCTGCGCTCAGTCAGATAAATTCGAGGTTTGCAGACAATTGCCTGGACTATGGCATTCCAACGGATTCCATCATTTATTTCAATATCTATGAAACAAATGAAGAAGTCATGCAGCATAGCTGTAAAGTTATCGAGTATAAGTCCAAGCAGATGTGGAACCAATACATGGTCAGCAAAGAAATCAAGATTTCTCCCAAGACCTATAAGGATCATATAGCATACAACTGGCAATTTTATGGATCAGAAGCTGAGGGGGGACTGATCCTTCGACTCGAACATAGATTTCCTACTTATACCATGAAGGGGATCGCCACTAGAATCCGTATTTTCTATAAATCAGAAAAAGCCCTGGAGATCAGCGCCGACAAGATCAAAGACATGTGCAGGCATTACGTCGGAGGCTAAATCCTATAAATTTTGCATAATTCCTCCTTCATTTTAGCAAATCGCACAACAGAAACGGCATGAACGCGTAAGGGTATGATAAGCAACACATACCGATCCATGCAGAAGGCCCTAAGCTATCTACTTTTCCTGGCCCTCTTTATATCTTGTCAGGAAACCGAAAAGAAGACCATTTATCATTATACAATTGAACCCGTTGAGGAAAATGGGACACATGCACTATCTGTCTCTCTGGTGTTGGAAGCTGATGAGTTTGGTATCGTTCGTCTTAATTTCCAGGACAACAGATGGGGAGAAGACAGTCTTTATAGAACCCTTAGCGACCTAAAAACTATTCCCCCTGCATTAGAATTAAAGGCTAAGCCGGATAGCAATATGATCTTTATTCGTCATGAGCCTAAGCAGAAATTCACTTTTACGTATAAATCTATCCAGGATAAAGGAGGAGCGATTATGAACCATCATACTTATCGCCCAATTATTCAGGAAACCTATTTTCATACCTTTGGTAATCGACTCTTTATTTACCCCTATGGAAGCTTTGACTTCGACTCCTCTGAAGTAAATTTTAGTTTCGATTGGAATGTACCAGAAGATTATCTCATTCATAATAGTTTTGGAACCGAAAAATGTCAGCACCTCAGCCTTACCCAGGCGGAATTAGGCTCATCGATTTTTGTTGGGGGAGATTTCAGAAGATATACCCATGTGGTTAATGGAAATAATATTCATTTTGTAACAAGAGGAGACTGGATTCCCTTCGAGGAAGATGAAGTAAATGATGTCCTCAATATTGCTATTCGCTCTCACAAAGAGTTTTGGCAAGACTATACGGACAGCATGTTCTCGGTTACGATGATTCCTACCAACGAAAAAAGAGGCTACTCATTAGGAGGCACCGGTTTAAGTCAATCTTTTGCCACTTTCGTCAGCAATAATGAATATGTAGAATTTTGGCGTATCAAGTATCTCTATTTCCACGAACTCCTTCATAATTGGATCGGTCACAAGATTGAGAATCGGGATGAAGAATTGCAGTACTGGTTTAGCGAGGGCTTTACAGATTATTACACCTATAAACTCATGTTTCGAAATGGAGTCATTGACCTGGAAGAATATGTAAAACTCATAAATGAGGAAGTATTAAGGCCACATTATGGTTCACCAGTAAGAGAAGCCAGAAATGACAGCATTACCTATGAAAAATTCTGGTCAGATAGAAATTATGAAAAACTTCCTTATCGCCGGGGAATGATTTACGCCTTTCATCTCGACAACATAATCAAACAGAGATATGAGGATAAAAGCCTGGATGATATGATGCGGGAAATACTGGATCGTTGTCATAGATTAGGTGATGCAAAATTCGATCATAATTTATTTAAAGATTTGTTGGATAAATACCTGGGCACAAATGCGATGAAAGCCTTTGAGAAATATATAGTAAGGGGAAAAGTTATTGACTTGAAAATCAGTATTCCTAAGGGAATAAAACATAATACAAAAAGAGGTATTCCTGTGCTTAGTATTTCGGATCCGGAAAAAATTGAGAAATTTCTTGTCCGATAAGATTATAAAGAGGAAAGGCTTACCGTATTTCAGCTTTTTTGAATAGTTTGTACACTTATTTAAATGAATGAGCTGGATAGAAGAAATCCCTTACGAATCAGCTGAGGGATCCCTAAAAAAACTGTATGATCGGGTTAAAGATCCTGACAATAATATAGACAATGTCCTTACTGTACATAGTTTGCGTCCACATAGTATGCTAGGTCATATGACCTTGTACAAAAACGTTCTCCACAATAAAAATAATAGTTTATCGAAATGGTATCTGGAAGCCCTGGGAGTTTATACAAGTTATCTGAATAAGTGCGATTATTGTGTATGCCATCACTATGAAGGAATGAAGAGACTGATTAATGATAAAAGCAGATCTCAGGAAATTATGCATGCGATTGAAAAAGACCAGATGGAAAAAGCATTTTCAGGCAAGGAGTTGGCAGGGGTAGAATATGCACGCATGCTAACGCTGGCACATTATGAGATAAAAGAGGATAATATTGAGCAGTTGAGGAAGCAAGGTTTTTCAGATGGAGAAATTCTGGAAATAAATCAGGTAGTCAGTTATTTCAATTATGTCAATCGTATGGTTGTAGGGCTCGGGGTAAGTATAGAGGGTGAAATTATCAGATTTTCCCCTACTGACAATGAAGATCCGGATAATCGAGGATATAATTAATACATGAAACATGACCTTTCTAATTCTTTTTGGACCTCCTGCTGTAGGTAAAATGTCGGTAGGGAAAGCTTTGGCAGAAAAAACAGACCTAAAGCTTTTTCATAACCACATGTCCATTGAATTGGTTCTCAATTTCTTTGACTTTGATGAAAGGGGTTTTGAAAACCTGAATAAGGGAATTAGGGAAATGATTCTGAGAGAAATATCAGAAAGTGACTTAAAGGGAGTGATCTTTACCTTTGTCTGGGCCCTGGATGATCCTGAGGATAAAGCTTATCTCGATGATTTCATTAAACTTTTCGAAAAAAAGCAAGCTGAAATCTTCTATGTAGAATTGGAAGCCGATTTAGAAACCAGATTAATTAGGAATCGACATCCCTTAAGATTGGCAGAAAAGGCTTCAAAAAGAGATCTGGAAAGAAGTGAGAGAGCCCTGCTTACCCATGAGAAACAATATAGATTCAATAGCCATGAAGGAGAGTTTAATAGCAAAAATCACCTCAGAATAAATAATAACGACCTAAGCCCGGAAGCTGTAGCAGATCAGATTGCTCAGCACTTCCAATTGTAATATGATATTTTACGAGTACACCTACCACCTCCAGCAGGACCTAAGCAAAGTATATGAATACTTTCTGCAAAAATCCTATTTAATCCGCTTCTTCAAAGACAGTACGGATGAGGTTGTGCTCAATTCCGATGAAGACAATCCTTATCTCGAAGTAGGAGAAAAAATGGAACTTGTCATTGGCGACAAAGAATCTATCAGTTCCTTTGATGTGGAGACCCTGGAAATAAAGGAAGGAGTACTTATAGATCTCTCTATTAAATTCACGGATATTGTCGACAAAAGTAACAGCAGCCTGGAAGATGATGCTGAAACTTTTCAATTTATGAAAAAACACCTGGGCATAGACATCTTTTTTCGTCTGGAGTTTTACGATGACTTCGATAAAACCCGGGTTCGGGAAACTGCCGAGTTACAAAATCATCGACTGGCTTGGTACGCAAAAGCATTTTGGAAATTGATGGGCTGGTATTATATATTCAAACAAAGGAGTATCCATCAGGAGGTAAAAGATGAAATAGAATTTAGGTAATACTGCTCCCCTACTCCAGTACCAGAAATTTGAAAATTCTCCATCCCCTTTATTGACTAATACACGTATCCCAATTCTTGAGAAATAGAAATAGTTCAATTCCGCATGTGGGTTGGGCTTATTGTTCAGATTGAGTTGAAAACTCTCCCATAACACTGTTATAAATTATTTCAACTATATAATTCCATTTAGGCTGCCTCGATTGAAGCAGATTCGTTTAGTAGGATATCACCACATTCAATACAAAACCCAAAATGAAAAAGCTTCTACTTCTCTTCCTTTCCCAGCTATTCCTAAGTTTCACCTTTGCTCAAACAAATGCTACAGATTGCAATTGCTGTTCGGAAGCTCAAAAAGCCTTCGATTTCTGGATTGGAGACTGGGTAGTTTATGATACTATCGGAAATAAAATTGGGGAGAATAAAATCCTTTCGATGCAAAGTCATTGCGTACTCCAGGAGAATTGGGCATCCCTAAATAGCACCGGAACCAGTTACAATTACTATAATAAGCAGGACAAAAGCTGGAATCAGCTTTGGGTGGATAACAATGGAAATCCTTTAGTACTAAAAGGAAGTTTTCAAGATGGTAAAATGATTATGAGAGATGAACTCAGCAAACAAAGCAATGGACAATTGGCTTATAATCAAATCAGTTGGGAAAAGCAGGCAGATGGCACGGTCATTCAGCTATGGGTAGTGTTGGATGAGGATGGCAAATTTCTGACCCAGTTATTTAAAGGTATTTACAAAAAAGCGTCTTAAAGAGAACTTTGACTTTATTCTGAAAATTTACCTTTTATTTATTCAGGGGTAAAATGGGTGCACTAATTTTCGATCCAAGCATCCAAATATGAAAAATCTTAGCTTTTGCACCCTATTCCTTTGCGCCTTCCTGCTTCAAAGCATTGCTCAGGACAAACCCGCGCAAATAAAAATTGAACTTGACGATCGTGTCAATCCCTGGAATCACCTCAAGGTAAATAATGCCCCAGAAAGATTTCAGTTTGCCATCGTGACAGACCGAACCGGAGGCCTTAGACCCGGTGTTTTTAAGTCCGCCATTCCTAAACTAAACCTCCTGCAACCCGAATTTGTCATGAGCGTGGGAGACCTGATTTCTGGCTATACAGATGATGAGGATGTCATTGATAAGGAGTGGGATGAGTTCGATTCATTCATTGAGCAGCTGAAGATGCCCTTTTTCTATGTACCCGGAAACCATGATTATATCAATGATGTCATGGCAGAGAAGTGGAAGGAAAGACTAGGGAAGGATTACTATCATTTTACCTATCAGGACGTACTTTTCATGTGCCTCAATACCGAAGAGCTGAAAAGAGGTGCCGGTAGAGGTTATATTGATGATCCTCAATATGAATACATAAAAAAGACGCTGGAAGAAAATAAGGAGGCTAAATGGACCCTGATTTTCATGCACCAACCCTTATGGGACCAGGATGATTCCGGAAGATGGGAAGATGTAGAAAAGTTATTAGCTGATAGAAAGCACACCGTTTTTGTGGGACACAGGCATCGTTATGTAAAGTATGAGCGCAACAATGGAAAATATTTTATCCTGGCAACTACTGGAGGTGGAAGTGGTTTGAGAGGGCCTCGTTTTGGGGAGTTCGACCATGTAGTTTGGGTTACTATGACAGATGATGGCCCTATTTTGGCAAACCTAATGCTCGATGGAATTTGGGATGAAAATGTCAATACTGAGGAGTTCTATTCCTTTTCTCGCCCACTCATCAATAATCCTGCTTACCAAATTTCTCCCATCTTTGCCGAAAATGGAGGTTTCAATGGAGGAAAACTGAAAATCAAACTTCAGAATGATAGTGATGTTCCTATGGAATCTATGCTTTCATTTTCCTCCAATAAAGATCTGTGGGCAGTTAGTTCAGATATACAAAAAACTATTTCTCCCAATTCTGTTGAAATTATTGAAGTACCCATAGAAACCCGAAATGGCCAGAGCCTGAGTTCTACAGATCCTATTAGCCTTCATCTCACCAATACCTATCGGGCTGAAGGAAAAGCTGACCTGGTCTTGACTTCAACAGAAAAATTTGCACCAGTGTTCACCCAAACGATTCCCAAACTTTCGAAAGAAATAAAAATTGATGGGATGAGAGAAGATTGGGAAAAGCTAAGATTTATGAGTGATGAGAACTCCTATAGCGAATCCAATCCTATCACTCATAAAGGCAATGAGGATTGTCAACTATCATTTGACCTCACTTATGATGATAAATACCTCTATGTATATGCAGAAGTCCAGGATGATAAGATTGAAGCCGGAAATGGAGCTTCTACCTTTGACCAGGATGGAGTATTTGTATTGGTAGATGCAAGGCCTAAAGAAGAAAGCATAGTTGGAAAAGGAGGACGCGCATTTTGGAACTTCCTGCTTCTTGGTGCGAGCCCTACCGAGGGAGAAAGTCTCTACCACTGGAAAGATAGATATCCAACTGATACAAAAATAAAATGTGTAAAGTCTGAAGGAAAATATAGCCTGGAAGCAGCAATTCCAGTCGAGTACCTCGATGCGAAAGCTGGAGGGAGTTGGCAGGATTTACGAATCAATGTCATTGCTGCTGATTCAGATTTTTCAGGGGAACACCTGACACAAATTTATTGGCAGCCAGATTGGAGAAGTAAAGCAAACGTGATGGGGGCCGGTATGTTCAAAAAAGAATAATTCGCCGAGCTAGTGGAATTCTGTAGTTCTTTAATTAATACTTCATTTAATTTTTCATATTCATTTCACGAAAGAATAAAATGGAGAATGTATTATTCGGGAAGTTTTAAGTCTAAGGACTCAAAACTTCTTTTCATACTCGTACTTGCCTTATTACCATTCTAAACGCATTAAAGAGGGCCTCCCGGCTCTCTTTCCATATTGAATAAGCTTGTACATAAAATTATCAGCTACTTCAAAGATGAATTATTATCGCTTGATAGATGGAATCAGGTATGATCGAGCCCTTATCATATCTGCAGAATTTAAAACAAAAGGGCAAGGCGATGGGAGAATCTCTATGGAGGAAGCTCAGGAATTATGGAGGCAGGCGATGGATGGGGGCCGGGTAACCGAAAGTGAGGAAAGAACCCTGATCTATTTGTTGGATATCCTAAATTGGACAGAAGGTGCAGAAAATTTTGTTCGGGAAAAACTTCAGGAAGAAAGGGAGGTGATAAAGTCCTACTATCAAATCATCAATGGCAAAAGGCATGATCGCCGTCTATTGAGGGAAGCAGACAAACTCATCAAAGGAAAAGGTGATGGGAGAATATCTTTAGAAGATGCGAAAAACCTATGGCCTTTCGCTGCTGATTCTGGAGAAATTAAAGTCGAAGAAAATCGGAGCATCAAATTAATTCTGGAGCAATACAACTGGACAGAAAATGCCAGGGAGTGGTTTGAAGAAAGGGTCAGGGAAATCAGCAGAGAACCTGAAGAAACTCATCATTTTCTTTCTTTGATCCAGTATATATTGAATCAGCAATTTCAAGTTCCCCGTCTTCAATTAGAATATAACTTGCCGGGAATTCAGAAGCAGACATTTTTACCAAAAAATAATCTGAGTTTTGACGAAGCCCTTGAAATGGCCTTGGAAAGTATATTTTATTATAAGGAAGATTCTAATTCGTTTCGCACATTCATCAATCAGGTATTTGAACTGGGAGATAATATCCGGGAAGAAGTTGAATTTGGTAAAATCAAAGAAGTTTTATCGAAGGCTAAACTTAGTTTCCTACCAGATGAATCTGGATTAGATGAAGACGATCGCCAATATGATCTGCCTCCCAATGGCGAGACGATCTCGGATAATTGGATTTTCTTATTACAAACGGAGATTTCAGATCACATTTTTTATGTGATCGTAGATCGAAGCGGTGAAAGTGATGCCTATAACTATGGATTTAACTAAGCTCCAAAGCTGATCATCCAATTTACACCAAAGGAATCGGTTAAACTCCCGAAATAAGATCCCCAGAAAGTTTGTTGGAGTGGCATGGATATATTGCCTCCTTTAGCAAGTCCTGCAAAGAGTTTATCAGCTTCTTTTTGGCTATCTACATGTATGGATACGCTAAAATTATTTCCTATCGTAAATCCCTTTCTACTTTCTGAAAAGATATCACTTCCCATCAAAACTGTCCCTCCTCCAATTGGTAAAGTAATGTGCATAATTCGATTGGCATCAGATTCAGAAACTGGAAATTGAGGGGGCATTTCTGAAAATCTTCCTACATGCGCAAACTCTCCTCCAAATACTTCTTTGTAGAAATTGAAAGCTTCTTCACACCTACCATCAAAGCTTAAATAGGGGTTTAAATTTGCCATAATATTAAAGGTTATTGAGAAATCAATGTTAAGAGATTGCTGGACTATTTCCACGCGATACGACACTATTTATTGTAAGCAGAATAATAAATGAGTACTCAAATTAATGCTATGTTATTCGAATGATTTCTTTCTGCTAATTCCTTTACAGCGCTTGAAAAGGAATCGGAAAAATCCCTTATTTAATAGAAGATATGGGATATTATAAGCATATAGACGGACAAAAATTTGACAGGGCCTTGCTGGAACTTGCTGAGTCTATGGTAGCTGAAAAAGGAGATGGAAGAATCTCTCTTAAAGATGCGAAGAAGATATCTGAAGCAGTTTTTGACCAACAAGGAGCAACCGAAATCGAACGGGATACCATTCGTTATATTAAAGAAAACCTGAATTGGACCGACGCTGCCAAAAGTTGGTTTGCCGACTATGCTTCTGTTCTGGACAAAGATAATTTCAATGAAAGAATCAATTGGATAAAGAGAAGCATGGACCTATCAGGGCTTGAACTCAAGACAAATTCCTATGTAGTGGAGTCCATGAACAATGATTTCCCATCGGAAATTTCATTTTTTAAGGCATTTGAAAGAGCTATCCATGCAGTCCTCACCATCCATAAACGTAATACTCCCCGATATGAAATCGAAATTATTATAAACAATGTCTATGATATTTATGAGGAAGATTTTAAACAAGCAGATAAATGGTCAATCTTTCTCCAGAATTTCCTCAAAGAAAGAATGCGAAATGGATTTCTCGCTTTAATCCCGACATGGGAAGAAGTGCCAAATCCAGAAGACCAGATTGACTATTTTCCTCCTGATCGAGAGGCTACCAAAGACCATTGGAATTTTTTCCTGGGAATAGAAACCGATGATCATCAATTCTGGGTAATCGTTCCAAGAACCGAAGATAAAGAACCCTATATATACGGATACAATTAATTCACCTTTCCTACAGCACAATGAAAATCATTGCCATTCTCTTCTTTAGCCTGTTGATTTCGCTTCAGGTACAGAGCCAATCTTCTCCCGAACCCATCATACAACTGGAGTTTTGGGCAAATTATCATTTACCGGGTTTAGCGAAAAATATTCCCGGAAATACCAAAATAAGCCCAAGATCACAATTCCAGTCATTTAAAGCTCGGCAAGAGGGAATCCTTTTTCATAAACAAGAACCGAAAGAGGTACTGGAAAATATTCTTTCAGGCAAAGAAATATCAACCGGAAGCTATAGCCTGGAATTTCTCCTGCTCCATCATGTTCATACGCCCCTGGGATTTGTGGCCTACTTTCAAGATCAGGCGGTCAAGGAAATCAATCTTTCATTTTCTTATTTCAAGGATAAAGAAGCCGAGTTCCAAATAAATCAACATGAGGTTCTGAAGTCCCAAGAACTAAAAGCACATGATCGCTGGTGGTACCATTGTCTGGTAAGTGTAGAAGAAAATAAAAGTAGAATCTACATCAATGGGCAGGAATTGGGATCAACCAAATCTGAAGACATTTCCAATATGAACATGAATCTCGCCCTTTATACTCCTGAAAGTCAACTAGCGATAAATAATATTCTGAAGGAACTAAAAGTTTATGATGTTGCCCTGAATGAAGAAGCTGTTCAGGAGGCTTTTAAGAACTCACAAAGAAAGATAAAAACAGGCAAAAAGTATACGGATCTTTTTCATTTTCTGGCTGGCCCATATCTCCATAAAAGTGACAAGAATAGCATCAATCTCCTATGGGAAATGAATATGCCGGGTAATGCCATTGTTCAATATGGTAGTAGCCTTCCTTTGAGTGAGGAAATAGAAGTAGAAGCAATGAATCCTTCAGAGAAAGGCTATGAAGCATTCATTCAGGAAGTCACATTAGATGGGCTGGAGCCTGGACAAAAATATTTTTATAATGTAAAAGTCAGGAATTATGAAGGGCAGGAAATGGAATCAGGCGTTCTCTCATTTAAAACAGCAGTTGAAGATAAGCAAGGATTTCAATTTGCTGCGATAGGAGATACAGAAACCCGACCACATATAAACGACAAAATATCAAAACAAATTTGGGGAGAAAGACCCGACTTTGTAATCCATATGGGAGATTTGACAGATGGAGGAAATAAAGAAGTCAAGTGGCAATGGAATTACGAATATTTTGAAGGCATGGGTCAGTTGCATGGCAGAATTCCTGTTTTTCCGGTACCTGGAAATGGAGAAGGTCGTGAGCTGTATTGGTATAAACGCTACCATAGATTGGGTGCAGAAGAAGCCTTTTATAAATTCTCCTATGGAAATGCTGAATTCTTCATGATGAATTCAAATGAAAGAAAGACAGAATTTGCTGAAGGAGGTAAACAGTATGAATGGCTGGAGGAAGAATTGAAGAAATCAGATGCAAAATGGAAGTTTGTAGCTATGCATCACGCCCCTTATTCTACAGACGAAAATGACTACGGAAATGCTTATAAAGGAAAAGAAAAGTATGGAGATACTTATGTAAAACAACTGATCCCGGTATTTGAAAAATATGGAGTTGATATCGTCTTCTTTGGCCATCTCCATTCATATAGCAGAATGGGTCCTGTCAAATCAGAGAGTATAAGTCAAAAAGAAGGGGTCTGGTATATTCAAAGCGGGGGTGCTGGAGGAAATCTCGAGGACTTCGGTCCCACACGTGCCTGGTTTAGTGAGAAAGTATTTGCAGGTCATCATTATTGCTTAATCAATATTGAAGGAGGAAAGTTGGTCTTTAAAATGTATGACCTCGAAGGGAGATTGAGAGATTTCATGGAATTGGAAAAAGGGGAATAAGCCTTATTAGCCTGCTTTCTTAAAAAAATTCAAAAAATTTCGAACCTTTATTTGTCATTGTAGTACTAGTATATATAAATTTAAACCGACCGGTCTAATTCACCATGGGATATAAACATAATAAAGAAGATATCGTCCTCGCAGGCAGCCAGCTTTTCCGAAAGCAAGGCTACCACAATGTGGGCATCAATGATATCCTCAAGTCATGCAACATCCCTAAAGGTTCTTTCTACAATTTCTTTGAAAGCAAAGAAGATTTTGCTGCTCAGGTAATAGAACAATATTCTGAGAATAGCATTGCCTACGTAAAATCTCTTCTGGAAAAAAAGGCTTCTTCTCCACTCGCCCGTATCAAAGGCATGTACAAGCAGATGATTCAGGACAATATAGCTGAAGGTTGTAGCCAGGGGTGTTTGATCGGAAACCTTTCTGTCGAACTGGGAGGGACGAATGACCGCTTATCGACACATGCCAATGAGAAGTTTATGGAGTTGATCAAGGTCATAGGGTCAGTGATCGAAGAGGCCCAGGAGAAAGGAGAGATTAAAGCAGAACAGGATCCTCATGAACTCGCAGAGTACTTACACAGTGGTTTTTTTGGAGCCCTAACGAGAATGAAAGTCAATAGAAATCCTGTTTATTTAAATAAATGGCTCAAATTGACCTTCGGTTTGATAAAATCTTGAATTTTTTGTCACACGAAATAAGTAAACCGGTCTAATTTATAAACGTGTTGGAATCTTGACGTACTAGCATGTTAGAGCTGAGTTATATGCTCCAAGCCTAACACCCTAAAACCCCAACACACTAACACTTTAATCCAAAACTCATGAACATTAAAGTTTCAAGAAAAATTAACGCACCCAAAGAGGAGCTTTGGGCTTACTTGGCCGATTTCAATAATATCCACCGCTTTCATCCCTTACTCAAAGGATCAGCTTACATTGAAGGAGCGAGTTCATGCGAATTAGGGACTACCCGTCAGTGTGATTTTAAAGACGGTACTTATATCAAAGAAAGAGTTACAGAACTAAAAGAGGGTTCGCACTACACCGTAGATATTTATGAAGCCTCTATGCCTATAAAAAATGCCCAGGCTACGCTGGGAGTAAAAGAAATTTCAGCAAACGAGACGGAAGCCTTCATGGATATGAGCATGGTACCTAAGTATGCCTTCCTCACACCCGTGATGTATCTCATGTTCCGCTTTTTCGCCGCTCCCAGCATTTTGAAGGGACTGGAGAAAATCTGGACCGCAGAGAAAAAGTTGAGTCTCGCTTAATTCATCTTAGCTATCATTTTTAATTACAAAATTCAATGTCAAAACTAGCAGGAAAAACCGCTATCATCACAGGAGCTACCAGTGGTATGGGACTGGACACTGCGAAACTTTTCTTACAGGAAGGAGCAAAAGTAGTCATCACAGGTCGTTCGCAAGCAAAACTGGACGCACTTGAAGATCAGCTGGAGGGAGAGTACCTATTGGTAAAGGCTGATGCTTCAAGCCTTTCAGATAGCAAAGCCTTAATCGCTACGACGGTTGAGAAATACGGAAAAATTGACATCCTTTTCTTGAACGCAGGAATCTTCAAAGCTATGCCTATTGGTATGCTCTCTGAAGAAGCATTCGATGAAATTTACAACATCAATGTAAAGGGTCCATTATTCACCGTAAATGAAGCTGTTCCATTCCTCAATGAAGGTGCTTCTATTCTATTCAATACTTCAGTTTCCAATGTAAAAGGAATGCCAGGTGTATCGATCTATGGTTCTAGCAAAGCTTCCTTACGTTCGATAGTAAGAACCTTGGCGACTGAGCTTGCAGAGAAAAACATCCGCGTAAATGCCGTGAGCCCAGGGCCAATCGAAACTCCCATCTGGGGTAAAACTAATCTGAGTGAAGAAGAGATCAGCGGTTTTGCAGAAGGAGTTTCTGGACAAGTACCTTTAGGTCGCTTTGGTCAGGGAGTAGAAATTGCGAGAACTGCTTTATTCCTCGCATCTGATGATGCTTCCTATATCACAGGATCTGAGATCCCGGTTGATGGTGGAATGGCGCAGGTGTAAGGAAGAGGTGTTGTAGTGTTTTAGTGTTGTAGTTGCAGAGAAGTTAAAACTACCGCACTAAAACACTTGAACATCATCTAACTTCCCCCGAAAAATAGTTTTAGGATTCTACATGCACAGTGAGGTACGGCTTTAGGCTGTACCTCCTTCTTTTACCCAGAGGAGAAATCAAAAATCTCTAACAATAGTTAGATGTTGCAGTTAGTTTGTGTGGAGAAAAACTTGACTATTTGTCAGGCTTAATCTGAAAAAGCACTTTGGTACATAGTTTGATTTCACACAAACAAACGCCCCACATACAAACATAATTTACTCACATACAGAAAATTACGCTTAATGAATAAAGTCGCATATATTACGGGAGGTTCAAAAGGAATTGGCCTCGGCATCGCAAAATCACTTCTAGAAATAGGCTATAAAGTTGCTATCACAGGTCGCAATCAATCCGCGCTTGATGCAGCGGTTAACGAATTGAGTTCAGAAGATGTTCTGGCTATCCAGGCAGATGTTCGAAATTTTGAAGAGGAAAAAGAGGCTGTCCAACAGGTTCTCGCAACCTGGGGGCGCATGGATGTCTGTGTGGCTAATGCTGGCCTTGGTATTTTTACTTCTATCGAAGACATGACAATTGATCAGTGGAAAGATGTGATTGATGTCAATCTTACAGGTGTTTTCCACAGTGTCAAAGCCAGTATTCCTCCTTTGAAAGAATCCAAAGGTTATATCATTACCATTGCCAGCCTGGCAGGAACCAATTTCTTCAAATACGGTTCTGCCTATAATGCCAGTAAATTTGGATTGGTAGGATTTAGCCAGGCCATCATGCTGGACCTTCGGGAACATGGAATCAAAGTAAGTACCATCATGCCAGGTTCCGTTGCCACCAACTTTAACAACCACAATCCTTCTGATGCCGATGCCTGGAAAATTCAGCCCGAAGATATTGGAAAACTGGTTGTTGATCTTCTAAACATGAATCCACGGACCTTACCTAGCAAGGTAGAAGTGAGACCGGCGATACCGCCGGCGAAGTAGGAAAAGGTGCCGACGTGTTGGTGTGTTGAAGTGTAGGTGTTATCTTTGATTTTACGCCAATACACCAGCACTCCAACACCTTTTCTATGCAAGAAATCCTCTCACAAATACCCATACGCCAGGATTTGGTTTCCTTTATCATGGTATTAGGGATTGTGCAGGGATTTTTATTGAGCGCCGTAATTGCCCTGAGAAGTAGTAGCCAGAATCATTCCCTGCGGATACTGGGGTGGCTTTTATTCTGTCTTTCTCTCATTTGTGTGGATGTTTATCTTTGCTACTCAGGCTTGATGAAGTACGTGCTCTTTTTAAATGACAGTACTGAATTCATTGTTTTGATGCTTGGCCCTTTAATCTTCTTCTTAATAAGAAGTTTGCTGGAAAGGCAGGATATAGAATGGAAGAAAGACTGGATACATTTTATTCTTCCTGGCATCTATTTCTTATTTCAATGGTCAGCTATGCTTCAGGGAGAAGATTTTAAACTGAATTCCTATATAGGTACCTATTTCCCTGATATTCCCAGACTCAAACTCGAACCCAATTTTCTATGGAATTTCTTCTTTCTTCGTAATCTGGATAGAGAACTAAATCTATTTAGTTTTTGCCTCTATTTTTTTCTGGCAGGCAAAGTGATCTATGCACATCGTGAAAAAATCGGTAAAGGATTTAGAAACGAAAAAAGCCGGGATAAATACACGTTCTCCCGTAATACCTTACTTTTATTTCTTTTATCCGGTGTCATTATTTTATCCATTTATCTCAATTATGAATCAGATCTGGGAGATCATTTTATTATCATGTTTATTTCCCTGACCATATTTAGTACGAGTTTCTTTATGCTATCTGAATCACGACTTTTTGAGAAATCATGGATCGCTGAGAAATATGAAACTTCCGGATTGAATACCAATCAGCAAGCGATTCTGAATAGAGTCCAAGAAGTTCTGGAAGAAGATCAATATTACCTCCAGGCAGATGCTTCTTTATCGGGTCTATCCAAGAGCCTTTCTTTAGCTCCCAATTACCTCAGCCAAAGCATCAATACGCTATTGGGACAAAATTTCAATGAGTTTATAAATAGCTATCGAATCGAAGAAGCCAAACTTAGGTTACTTGATGAAAACTACAGTCATCTGAGTATTGAAGGCATAGGAAATAGTGTAGGCTTCCGATCTAAATCTGCATTTTACACAGCTTTTAAAAAGTATACAGGACTTACCCCTGCTACTTTTGTAAAAGAAAACAGCTAAAATTCTTAATTCCTGGTTCTGAATTGCAATTTAGAACTTCAAACAGGACTTAAAATTAGGCCTGAGAGCTTTAATCCTCCACTTTTGTGTCATCCACTTAATACAACAGAAAATGACACAAAAAATTCGACGACACGATTTGGATTGGTTGAGAGTGCTGGTTTTCGCTCTCCTAATCTTTTACCATGTAGGCATGTTTTTCGTTCCCTGGGGCTGGCATATTAAAAATAATGTCATCTATGACTGGATGATTTGGCCTATGCTTTTTATAAATCAATGGAGACTCCCGATCCTCTTTGTTATATCCGGAATGGGGACGCGTTATGCCCTTTCCTATCGAAGTGGGAAGACCTTCGCATGGGAACGAATTAAAAGATTATTCATACCATTAGTGGTAGGGATTTTCCTCATCGTTCCCCCTCAAGTCTACATCGAGCGTATCGCAAATGCCCAGTTTAGCGGTCCCTATGTTGACTTTTTCCCTGCAGAAATATTCAAGGGAATTTATCCAGAAGGAAACTTTAGCTGGCACCATCTCTGGTTTTTACCCTACCTCCTCACTTTTTCCTTGATTCTCATTCCTGCCTTTCTCTATCTAAGGGATAATTCCGAAAATAAATTCCTCTCATTTCTTAAAAAGACCATTCAAAAACCCGGGGGACTATTGGTGTTTATTATTCCCTTATATCTCACTGAAGCTCTTGTCGAACCCTTTTTTCCGGTTACCCACGCTTTGATAAATGATTGGTTTACGTTTAGCTCTTCTCTCTTTTATTTCTTTTCTGGGTTTATACTCATTTCTCTCGGAGATACTTTCTGGAAGGCTGTAGATAAATTTAAAAAGAAGGCACTCATCTTGGGGGTAACTACCTTCTGCATCATGATCTTTTACTGGAATATTGAAGATAGCCTACTTGTACATTTCAGCGAAGCCTTTTTCAAAGTTCTGAATATCTGGCTGTGGATACTTGCCATCTTCGGATACGGAGCGAAATACCTCAATAAAAAAAGTCCTCTGCTTACCTATGCGAATCAAGCTGTCTATCCCTTTTACATCCTCCACCAGACAATCACAGTTATATTAGCTTATCAACTCATGGGCCTGGATTGGGGATTAGGTCCCAAATTTCTACTCCTGAGTCTCGGTACCTTTGGATTTAGTTTCCTTATATACGAATACATAATCCGGAGAATTCCTTTTTTAGGTCCTTTATTTGGCCTGAAAAACAAGAAAAATCCCACCAGACAAAAATCAACAGACTTAGTCACAAGTGGGGTTTAGCTAGCCAAAAGTAATCCTCATACAGTATAGCTTGAGAGGATCGGTAAAAAGGAGCTATTTCAGTAGAAAATGAAAAAGATTCTGCTAGCCTTTTTTCCGATCCTTCTTCTAATCGCATGTAATAAGTCAGCTAAACCTTTGGAGAAGGAAGCACCGCCTGACTTTCATTTGGCATCAGAACAAGAAGAAATTACTTCTTCTTTCAATCCAGATGTACATATCAAAGCATATGAAGCATTGAGAAAACGAATCTATACCAGAAAAGCAGAATTAAACTATCAGAGTTCAGGCATCAGTCAAGCAGAAATAAAACGCCAATTTTTTCACCACTTGCTTGATTCCATTTTTCCATATTGGTATGGAACCGACTGGGATTTCAATGGGATCTCAGAAACCCCCAGAACAGGCCAGATTGCATGCGGATATTTTGTCTCAACTACCCTCAAACATATGGGGATAAACCTCAATCGATATAGACTTGCTCAAATGGCCGCTTATGATATCCTCAAACAATTGAGTAAGCCCAAAAGCATACAAAGGTTCACCAAATTTGACAGGATGATTGAGTACCTAGAAGAAAAAGAGGAAGATGAAATTTTCCTTCTGGGCCTTGATTATCATGTCGGTTTTGTGGCTCGAAAGGATCAGAGATTATTTTTTATTCATTCTAATTATTATTCTGATGAGGTTCAGAAGGAATTGATGCAACGATCCTATTCTGCCAGGAATTCAGAAGCTTTTTATCTGGGGAATTTGACTGGAAATAAAGAGCTAATGTTGAGATGGCTGAAAGAAAATAGCTAAGGTATTAAACTTTCTTGGAAATCTTTAGTCTAAGGGCTAAATACAGGTCGATGAAAAAGCTCCTATTCTTTCTCCTAATGCTCCCCATGATTGCTTGTGAAGAAGGCCCAGAAGTGCCGGGTCCGGATCCCATTCCTCCTGATTTGGCTACTGATTACTACTTCCCGCCTACCAATTCTTCAAGTTGGGAAAGTATGAGTCCGGCAGAATTGGGTTGGAATGAGGAGGAGATTCCCAATTTACTACAACTGCTAGAGGATAATGATAGCCGGGCTTTCCTCCTATTGAAAGATGGTAAGATTGTAATCGAAGCATATTTCGGACGAAACCTTCTTGACAATGCCGATTTTGGACAAAATACGCTTTGGTATTGGGCATCGGCAGGAAAAACGCTGACCGCTTTTACAGTGGGTATGGCTCAGGAAGACGGATATCTGAATATTCAGGATAAAACTTCTGATTATTTGGGAGAAGGCTGGACAAGTTTATCTACTGAGCAAGAAAGTAAAATTAAGGTTTGGAATCAGCTTACAATGACTAGCGGACTGGATGATGGAGTAAGTAATAGTGATAGTTTTGAGCCTTTGGATTTGGTTTACAAAAGTGATCCAGGCAGCAGATGGGCTTATCACAATGCACCTTATACCCTATTAGATTCTGTCGTAGAATCTGCAGTTGGGCAGGATTTTGATAGTTATTTCAATCAAGTCCTCAAGGATCCCATAGGTATGGAAGGAGAATGGATTTGGACCAATGGGAATCATGTGTATTTCAGCTCTGCCAGATCAATGGCTCGTTTTGGGATGCTCATCCTAAATAGGGGAAGCTGGGGGGAAAGAAAGATCATGTCTGATGATGTTTTCTTCCAGGAGATGATTCTACCCTCTCAGGAAATCAATAAGAGTTATGGGTATTTATGGTGGTTGAATGGTCAAAGCAGTTTTATGCTTCCCCAATCCCAGCAGGTATTTCAAGGGAGTATTCATCCAGCAGCTCCCGCAGATATGATTTCTGCCATAGGAAAGAATAGCCAGTATTTAAGCATAGTTCCTTCTCAGGGTTTGGTACTAGTCAGGATGGGGGGAAATCCAGAAAATGCCCTTGTACCTCTATTATTTCAAGAATCAATCTGGGAACAATTGAATAAAATTATTCAATAGGCTTAGATAATCAGAGGGATATACTAGAAGGCTAAACGGAAAACTGGACTTTGATTTGCCACCTGTACTTGAACTTAATATTCGAAAGCATTTACTAAATGCCAGATTCTAAAAGTCAAAAAAAAGGGAAGGACAAATTGTCCTTCCCTTTTTTTATTCCAAAATTCTTAGATTATCGCCTTAGGAACCTTCCATAACGGTTTTCATCACTTTTGATGATGTAGAGACCTGATTCAAAACCAGATACATCCAGACTATCGCCGCGAGTAATCTCAGCAACTTTCTGACCCATCATGTTGAAGATTTCATAGTTTCCTCTCTCAGTGAATCTGAGTTCAGAACCACTAACAGGATTCGGATAAACTTTGATAGAGTTTCTGGCGAAAAGATCTCTCTTCACCCCTACACTCTGAGCCTCTTCGAAAAGTTGATAAATGGTAATTGTACCACTCACTTCATTAGCTACAACAATCAGCGCTTTTCCATTAGGGCTGGAAGCCGTATCAATGTAAATGATGTCCTCTGGAGCTAAATCTCCTGCAAGAGAAGTATCTGCATCGAAATCGAAGTTACGATTAAGCTCATATTCTACAAATTCAGGGTTAGCAGGATCATCTACACGGTATACCATGATACCCCCCATTCTTTCTAAGCCAATGAATGCATATTTAGCTGTATCAAGGTCAATAACCTCAATAGCTTCCGGCTCTGACGCCTTATCATCGCTACGGTTATCAAATGAATCATTATCATCATTGGTAGAGTTGAAATAAAGTGGATATTCAGCTGCGATATTTAGGTCAAAATCATTTCCACTATCATAGATCTGGTTTCCTCTATTATCCCAGATGGAGAAGGAACGTGCACCATAAGAATAAATTTGGTCATAGTCTCCATCACCATCAATATCACCATTGGCGGTAGTCACTTTCAATCTTCCCAATACGGTATCAGCCTGTAACATAGAAGGATTGGCAAATACATTAGTATCAAGCGTTAGGTCATCTCCTCTTTCTTCTTCAGAATATCCATCATAATCTCTGGAGTCTCCTTCATTTGCAGTGAAGATGAAAGTTTCACCATCTATATCGAAGGCTTTGATCGCATCTGGTTGATACATACCCAAAGCTGGATGATTCTGAATATTGATAGCTTCATCTCTATCACTTGGGTCAATCCCGTAATTGTCTCCGAATGAAATGATACCCAGGCTACTTGCATCGCTTACACCAGCTCCAGCTAAACCAAAGTCATTGTCGTTCAGAACAGCCATTTTCCCTTCTGGAAGCATAGCTATACCTTCTGGCTTGTCGCTTGCGAGGTAACCTATTGAAGGTAGATTCAGAATTTTACGCTTATGAACAGCTACGACTCCGGAGTCTGCTAACTGATCAGCAGTCAACATTTCCATAGTCATGCTATCAGTACGATTTGAAAGGGCGGTTCCTAGAGTATTGGTTGCCCCTTTGAGGTCAATTTCGAAGACAAATTTCTTTCCACCTTTGTCAGTTGGAGTTGAAGAGTCTCTTTCCAATACCCAGAATTTTCCTCCCCCCACATAAACAGCATCTCCAATTTTATCTACACGACTAATGTTGATATTGGGATCGCGGTTTTTTTCGAAGATGTATGCATATTCACTGACAGGATCTCCAGTAGCAGGATCAACTCCTAGAATACGGATGATATCATTGGTTCTTGCTCCACTGTTTGGATTGTCCATTGGGCTTTGGATGAAAGCATAAAGAATTCCGCTATCTGTATCCAGAGCCAGGGCTTCAAAACCTCTGTTTGCTCGACGCTTGCCATAAACAGCAGGCAGGCTTTCGGTACCATAGTCCATGTGGCTGCCCAAAGAAGCAAGTACGGTATCGGCTGTAGGCCTTTCTTCTACAATCCATTCGGAGTTTGTAGCATTGGTTCCAGCGGAAGAAGTCCAATCTGAACTACCACTCAGGATATAATGCTTTCTGATAAGGGTATTATCTTTAGTTGCAGTTGTAACGCCTGCGACATCCCATCCATCAGGAAGACCTGAATCAATAACTTGTCCTACCTGATCAACCAGAGAACTATCAGCAGCATTTAAAAGGGCATACCAGTCATTTCCATTGGATAAAAATTGGAGAGTTGTGTCAGCTTCTGCAAGGATGTCTGCCTGAGCTCCAGGATGTGCAATAACGAAGACATCATTAGGCAGGATGGTCCTACCAGCGATGATACCTGAATTATCAAACTCGAATTCTCCTGGAACTGCACAGGTATTGCCGCAGCTAACTAGCATATAATCGCTAAGGTTAACTGTATCTCCTGTACCGTTATAGATTTCGAGATATTTATTATTGCTAGATCCTTCTGCATACTCAGAGAAGAATATTCCATCAGTTAGTACACGTGCTTTGGTTCCCTCAGGAATAAAGCGATCCAACATAACTCCATCCGGGCTGAATTTGTAGATAGCAGGTCTGTACTCATCACACATCCAGAAGTTTCCGGCAGGATCTCTTAGGATACCTTCAAAGTCTCCACCAAAAATATCATACTCCAATGCATGGAATCCTGTGCTATCAGGACCTACAAAGTCGACATTAGGGAATTCTCCAGAACGAACACGAATGTCATCAATTTGCCAAAGTGCTCCTTCTCCCCCACCTCCACCGGTGCTGGTATAATGGAATGCGATATACACTGTATCAGAACTATAATTATCCAGATAAACAGGACCTGAAGGAGTATCTTCAAATCCACCAGCTGATAGGGTAAGGCGTCCTGTGATATCTACCCAGGTAAAAGTATCAGGAGCAGCAGATACACCATCATAATCGGTTGAGAGCAGAACTTCAAATCCTCCTCCACTGAAATTTTTCGTAGAAACAAAGGAGAATACAGGATTAACTGTAGCCGTCAAATCAAGTGCAGGAGTAATCAACCAGTCATTACTGGCAGTATCTCCTCCAAAACCATTCATTTCAGCAAACCAATTGCCGCTAAAGTCATCTACAAACCAGTCTCTATCACTTAGCACACTCACCTGAGTCATAACCCCCAGGCCATTAGAACCATCCCCGAACGTTTCTCCTACCAAAATGCTATCAGTAGTAGAGTAGGTAACAGGAACTTCATCTATACCTGGAGCATTTCCTCTACCAGAAATAGGGGTTTTACCGTCTGGATGAACCAGGTAGATTTGATCTGCGGAATCAAGGCTCAAGGTATTTGTGGAAGTATTCAAAGAGAATTTAACAATTCGTCCCTGATAATTGGGGAGCTTGAAAGGTCTCAGGTTACCAGCAGCTGCAGGAAAACTTGAGTTTCTGTTTGTAGTACCATCATTAGGCCCGCGGTCTGGAATTGCATAAAATACATAGGTATCAGCTGTAGATTCTGTAGCATCATAATACATGCCTGAGAATCCTCCCAGATTTACCGTAGGTTGTCCACCATCATAGCTAGGTGTACCCAATGCAGGTAAGTTTGGCAATTCATTGATGAAGTACTGCTCAAGGCTAGGACTTCCAGAGTTGTAATCCTTATATCCCAAAGGAAGGATATCAAGCGCCTCACCATTTACAAAATCAATTACTACAATTGCATTTGCTTCCTGACACACTACATATGCCAAAGAATCTACATTTGGATCAGGCGTAATATATTCAGGTTCTAAATCCTGCGCAACAGTAGCCCCTGGGCCAAAGATTCTTACTCCGGCATTTTGCAGAGAGACCTTCCTGTCATTAAATTCCGTAAAGGTAATTTGAGTTACTACCCCAGCAGCTTCACCTGCAGAGATATCTACTACGGTTACACTTCCTTCCGGATCGACTGTGTAATCATCATCAGGTTCGCCTTCATTAGCTACCAAAACATAATTTCCATCAGTACTGAAAGTTACCATATCAGGTAGAACACCTGTGGCATATTCAGCAATAAAGGTTCCGGCAGTATCCAGAAGAACTAGTTTACCAGGCATTTGGTCCATGCCTTCAATCGCACAGGCAACAAGGCCATCAAAAGTGGCAACACTATTGATACCTTCCCCATAAGTAGTAATGTCAATAGCACGAACCAAAGTAGGAGTACTTGGGTCAGTGATGTCCAGAATGTCTAGTGTGGACGTTTCAGCGTTTGTTACAAATAGTCTGCCATCGGAGTAAGCTACAATCTCAGCAGCACCTTCATCGAAGCTGCCTGCTTTATAGGTAGAAACAAAGTTTAGCACTTTATCCTGACCAAAAACGGAGATCTGACTCAACATTCCTAGCAGTACAAAAAAGACTAGCGTAGAATTTTTAATCATTAGTTAAAGGTTTTATGGATTTATGCAGTGAATCAAAAGAAAAAGTTTTACAAACTCGTTCTAATCGCGGTTAATTGATTTTTATTATTAGATGAACTAAAAATGAAGGAAGCAGCCCGATTGTTTCCTATTTGTTAAGTCGAGAGCTATAGCCGTAATAAATCTGCTTCAGAAGTGAGAATGGAGGCATATTCAGATTTTTCCATTTTAACATAAAAATGCCACATATAATTAATAATATATATTTCTAATTCCATAAGCAACGATTTCCAGCCAATCTTTGCGGCATAGATGGAATAAACGTTCAGTTTTACTGATAAGAAAAAAAAGCAGGGTTGTAAACTTAATATCGAAATGATTTAATTTTGCAAACTCTATTAACTAAGTGTATAGATAAGCCTCTTTCCCAGAAGGAGTTTTAAATATCTGGATAATTGATCGTGTAAACATTTGGCCTTAGCTTGCAAGGGTGTATACATTCCATTTATTATGACTCAGAAATTATTTCTACTGGCAATCGTACTTCTTATGTTTTCCTCATGTTCCCAACCCTCCTATCAATATGAATTGGGTACAGTTTCCAGTTTTGCCGAATTGGTAAATTCAGGAGTGAAGAGATTGGCGTTGAGCAGCCCTATGTCTCCCGAGGAAATGGATACTTTCCTTCCTTTAGCCCAAAAAGAAGCAGATAAATATGGGGTGAGTATTTACAGAGAGTCCGACCTATTTAGGAGTGATCTTTTTCCAGAAAATATAGCCAAGGGAAAGGATGTTTTACTTCTGTATCAGGGAACGGTTTTGGATGAATATCTTCAACTGAAAGAGGATAAAGCAGCGCTACTGGATAGAAACGGGTATAAAGAAAAGGCAAAAGAGGAAATAGCCAGACGATTTGGGCGTTTGTTGAGTTATACGCCACAGGGAATAAATAAGCTCCTGGCCAGCAATACCAGCTTCAGGAGTATGAAAGATTTTGGGGTAGAAGGCAGTAACGTATTCTTGTATTATAAAGACCTTAAGGCAGCTACAAAATTTTACCAAAAAACTCTGGGCCTTGAATTGCTAGCGGACTATCAAATGGCCACTATATTTCGCATTGCTGGGGATTCCTTTTTGATCCTGGTAGATGCGGAGAAAGGCATGCATAGTGCAAATGAGCCGAAGACAGTTGCATTGGCTTTACTTACAGATGAATTGCCCGCCTGGTGGGATTACCTTAAAGAGGCAGGAGTTGAGATTAAGTACAGCTATAAACCAAAAGAGGGAGGACCTCATGATGGATTCGTTGCTGTGGACCCCGAAGGTTATTTGCTAGAATTTGAACTCTTCAAACAACATCCCGAAAATGAGAAGTTTATCCCCCTACTGAAGGATAATGCTACGACATTGACTCATTCTGAAAAAGTACCTATGGGATTGGGTTTTTACGGGAGCATCACCTGGTTGTACTATAGAGATGTTCTGGGTATGCAAAAGTTTTATGAGGAAATACTCGGACTGGAATTAGTAGCAGATCAGGGGTGGACGAAAATATATCAACTGAGTGATTATGGATTTATAGGATTGGTAGATGAGGCAAGAGGTATGCACGACTTCACGGAAGAAAAGGGAGTAACCATTTCATATTTATTGAAAGACCTACAAGGATGGTACGAATATGTGCAAGAGCACGAGCCCTTTGAACTCAGAACCGGAGAATTTGAAACCGGACCAGAAGGAAAATACAATGCCTTTGTAGGATATGATCCTGCTGGCTACTTCATGGAATTTGACAAATTCCTTTCCCATCCAGACAATGAAAAATTGTTGGAGTACTTAAGGGAAGACTAGTTGACCTCTAAGGTAAAAGGCTGGGTTGTGGATTTCTCCTATACCAATTTAACACCTCTTCGAAAACAGCTTCTGTACTCCGCAGGTCATAAACGATTTCATCATAAGTCAAACCCTCAATCTCCATGAGGTATTGAACCATGATATTACTTTTGAGGTAAATATGCGGTGTACCAATTTCATCTTCCCATTCCACCCAATCCCAATTATAGAGCCCTTTCGCCTCATATTTTAGCAAATGAGAAATGGCAAATCTGAGATCAAGTACATCCTCTTCTTTTCGCATCATATACTCAGCATATCCCTCCAATTTCCAGAAAGGAAAATTCAAGGTCGCAAAGCCGTATTTCTGGTACTGGAAATTATGGATAAACTCATGTGCAAGTAATTCTGCCAGATCTCGCTTTTTTCCATATTTTTCAGCATAGCCCAAAGCTGGATGTACCGGCATTTGTAGTACTGCCTTATTAGCAAATCCATAGGCAAATGCATCTCCAAAAATAAGCCCGACATAATTGGGATAAAGAGACCCATCCTGGAGGCAAAGCTCAATCTGAAAGTTCGGATCAAACAATACACTTTTTTCAATCGCTTGCAATGCTGTATCGATCTGGCTTTCCCAAGCATCCTCTAAAGGCTCATTGTGTAAAATCCTTATCTGACCATAAGCATGCGCATGAGTATAAAACAAACTTGGGGAAAGCAAACTGATAACCAAACTGCCTACAAGTAATAGAAGTATACCTACTGTCCAGATAAGAATTTTTTTTAGCATAGCCGTTTTAATTTCCTTTACTATACTTGTCGAAAAAAAAGATATATCCTTACAATTGCATAAGTTATTCAAGATAAAATTGAATTCCTCTTTTGATTTTCATTCAGGCACTCATTGAAAATCACAAACAAGCCTTTGCAAAACTAATGTGTGAGCTATGGCCTGAATCTAAAATCGAGGAAGAACTGGCTTACGTCCAATCCATCCAACAATCCGAGAAAGATTGTTTCTTTCGCCTTATAGACGATGATATCCTTCAAGGTTTTATTCAATTAAAAATCAGGAGTGAATATGCAGAAGGAGCAAATTCATCTCCTCTAGCCTATGTTGAAGGGATTTATATTAGGACTGCTTTTAGACGAAAAGCTTGGGCAGACAAACTCATAAAAAAGCCGAAGCATGGGCTAGCGAAAAGGGCCTTACCCAATTGGCTTCAGATGCAGAAATTCAAAATTCAAGGAGTATAGCCTTCCATAAACAAGCAGGATTTAAGGAAGTAAATCGAATCGTCTGTTTTATAAAAAAGATCGATTAATCAGACAGAAAATTAAGTAATCTTCCCCACTGGCGATTCCAATTATCAAAATCGTGTCCTCCCTGAGTCTTATTTACTTCTATCTCATAATTCTTACTTTCATACAATTCTTTCAGGGGCCCGACATATCTTTCGGCATCATTTTTACCGGTAGAAATAAATATTTTCAAATCAGTATTTTGAGAAAAAGCAATATACTGGGACAAAGCAGGCCTTGGATACGTAACGGGAGAAAGCAGGGCATAATTCTTAAACAGTCGGGATTCTGCAGAAAAATAAGCTGCATTTAATCCCCCAAAAGATATCCCAATCAGGCTTCTCATAGCGGATTCGAAATTTTTCTGCAAGCGATCCTCTACTTCAGGAATTAACTCTTCCCGAAAGAAATGGATATAGTCAGGATTATTAAAGAAATATTCATTTCGGAAATCTTCCTTGCTATCTGGATCCTGGCTACTGACAAACACATAGGTAGAAGCCGGGATCGCATTTTTTTGAATCAATTTCTTTATTTTTTGAAGACCTCCATTCTCAATGACCTTTCTGCCATCCGTAAAATAGTGAATCCGGCCATCGAGAGGCCTTACCTCATCCCTATAAATAAATACTTCGATCTCTCTTTGGAGAATTTCACTTGGAAGTTTTATTTCCAGAGTTTGGGCAGGTAATAAGCCGTTAAAAATGGCCATAAGAAGAAATATAAAAGTAGTTTTCATTTGCTGAATGTTAAGGTTCCAGCTGCTTTGGAGGATCTTGTTTACTTATTTGACACAGAAAAGGCGGAAGTGTGACAAAAGCGCAAATATTTATAGGACTTACTCCTTTTTTCTTGAAATTTCATTCCACTAAATCAAAGAATCTGCAATCTATTTGTCCATCTCCTAAAATGTCTATAATTTGTATTAAAGCACATCATATGCAAGAAATGTATGACACCTTCAAACCAGAAGGTTTTGGTACCTTGAACTCTTATCTTATGATGGAAAATCCTTCTGGATTCATCGACTTTGTAAAAAAGGTCTTTGAAGCAGAGGAATTGAGTCGAACTGAGGATGAAGAAGGAACGATAAAGAACTGTATCCTTAAAATTGGAGATAGTTGTTTTATGGTTGCACAGGCATGGAATAAATCCACCCATATGCCCACGGCCTATTATCTTTATGTAAAAGACACAGATGCTCTGTACAAAAAAGCCTTGGAACATGGGTGTAGCTCTGAGTTTGAGCCGATGGATATGCCATATGGGGATAGACAAGGGGGAGTACAAGATCCCTTTGGAAATTATTGGTGGATTTCCACACGACTAGTAGAAGGAAGCTATAAAAGCTCCTAGGTATTTATTTGACTGAATTCGGTCAAAACCCTTTGGGGTATAGCTCAGGAAATAGACATGAAAGATAAAATCGTAATGATAAGCGGTGCCGCTTCAGGCCTCGGTTATGCTACCGCCCACAAGCTTGCCTTGATGGGGGCTACTACTATTTTACTTGACAGAAGCGAGCATAAATTGCATGAAGTTAGGCAAAAGCTGAACAGAAGCACCCAGAATCCCAATATCGATTACCTTGCCGCAGATCTCTCCCTGATGAGTGAAGTAAGGAGAGTCGTAGAAACCTTCAGCGAATTTTATGATCATTTGGACGTACTGATCAATAATGTTGGAGTGATTTGTCCTACCCTTGAATATACCCTCGAAGGACATGAAAAAACCATCGCGACCAATCACTACTCCTGGTTTCTCATGACTCACTTATTGGCCGACCATTTGGGTAATAGTCCGGAACCTCGCATAATAAATGTAGCTTCAGAAGATCACCAGCAGGCAAAACTGGACTTGTCTGATATAAATTGTGAGAAAAATTTCAATCCCTTATTGGCCTATGCCAATTCAAAATTGGCAATGATAAGTTCTACCTATCAGCTTGCCAAAAAGTTGGAGAATACCCATATCACAATCAATTGTCTACATCCCGGCTATGCGAAGACCCGGCTGAATGATAGTATCAGAAAGCGATCCATAAGCTCAAGATTAGCTGATTGGAGTCAGAAAAAGCTTTCCCCTACTACTGCTACTAAAGTTCAACTGCATCTGGCCACTTCAGGAGAAGTAAAAGGCGTAAATGGAAAATATTGGAATGAGGAATGCCAGGTCGTAAAGACATCTCGTGACAGTTATGATGAAATTTTTGCACTAAGAATCTGGAAACATACCGAAGAAGTGGTTGGCTTACATCAGAATCAGGAAGATCATAGTTATACTTAGGGATATAGCTCAAATACAAGTATTAAGTTCATACTCACAAAAATCTTTTCTCAACCAAGTTTCCTGCTCTTATACTTGAACTTTTCCGGTGAACATATCCCCAAACGTCTAACACAAAAAAAATCAGCCATCAAAACAAGGTGATGACTGATACTCCAAATCAATAAGTCCAAATTCTTTATTTCCTCAATAAATAGCTTCCGGAAAAGGCAAATTGATCTCTTTTTGAAAGCGGATGATACCGTGCAGCTTGTACGTCTCTAAAAAAGCGTTCCAGGCCCAGGCTTTTTCGATAGGCCAAACCTCCACATACCTCCATACTCTGACGGAGCAGTTCTATTGCGGCTTCAGCCAGTAAGGTTTTTCTACTCAACATTTTGTGGGCAATTTCATCCTCGGGCTGAAAATCAAAATTGTTATTTATTCGAAGCATATCATCCAACATAATCTGAACCTGGCTCAGTTGGTTACTCATTTCCCCAATGGAAGAAGCAGTATATGCCTTGCTCTGGGGAGCATTTTTAACCAGATCCAGACAAATTTCAAAGGCCTTTTCCGCTATTCCCGCATAAACCGACATAATCAGAGGCATAGCTACTCCCAAAACCACATTCCAGACGGGATGAAATTCGCCTTGTTTCCTCCGCAACTTTATGGCTGTTTCCGGAATAAACACCTTGTCCAGCTTTACGGTTTGAGATCCCGTCGCCCGCATTCCAAGTGTGTCCCAATCATCCAGTAAACTCAAGCCAGGCGCAGTGAAAGGGATGGCAAAATGGTAGACCTGAGGTCCCAATTCTTTGTCCTCAAAAGGTGCGGAGCTTATCAATAAATCTCCGACTGCTGACTGACTGGCAAAGTATTTACTCCCACTCATCAGATAGCCTCCTTCCACTTTCTCAAGCGTTCCATTCGAATCTAGCCAATCTTTTGCTCCGGTACTCACCAAAATCAATTGATCTTCCCCCACTCTTCTCAAAAGCTCTTCTCCACCCTTGCCTTGCTTGTATTTCCAAACGCTTGCTGCTACCAGGTGTTGATGCATAGACAGCGCCAATGCAGTTGAAGGACAATACCCTGCCAGTTTTCTCAAAAGAAAGGATACCTCACCAAAAGCAAGCCCCGGACCTCCCAATTCCCTTGGAACCAGCAGGGAGAGAAATCGGTACTTCCTTAATTCCTTGTAATTTTGTTCTACAAATAAAGCTTGCTTGTCATAAGCTGCCGCTCTTTTCTCGAAGTTTTCCCCTAGTTGCTCTACTAAATCTCGGTAGAGCATGAAATGATTAATTGCTGTATTTTTTGTCATAATGATAGATTTGCTGCTTGTTATAGCGACAAATCTATTTGACAGTTGGGCTATATACTGGCTTTCCTAGTAGTTGGAGAATCTACTTGAGTAATTGGTAGAGGATTTTTAGCGGGAAAATCAGAGTTTGCGGTTTTGGTAGGCAGAAAAATCAGGCTTGGCTGCCTGATAATCGGTTTCAAATAAGGGGGAAGAAATCATAAAGTCAGCAGTTGCCCGATTGGTAGCAGTAGGGATATTATACATAGTCGCAATTCGGAGCAAAGCCTTTACATCAACATCATGAGGCTGAGCCTGCATGGTATCCCATAAAAAAATAAACATATCGATTTTTCCTTCTGCAATCATTGCCCCCAATTGTTGATCTCCTCCTAAAGGTCCGGATCTCAACTTCAATACTTCTATCTTTTGGCTTTCATCTGAAGTTTTTGAGAGCAATACTCCCTCCAACATTCTGCCTGTGGTTCCGGTAGCTATAATTTTATGTTGAATCAATTTTTCCCAATTATAGCCCACCCAATCCATGAGATCCCGTTTCCGGTTATCATGTGCAACTAAGGCGATAGTCTTTCTTTCTTCCATGCCGGAAAGGTAAGAAAAGGCCAGCATATGCAACAACTATCTTTATTAAAGCTTAATTTCGTATCGTGCTCAGAGAATGTACTATACAAATAAGTCCGGAAGCCCTATCAAAAGAAGATGGCATTAGGAAAGTAGCTGCCCGAGAACTCAGGGTTCCTCCTGCAAAAATCAATGGATGGGAGGTATTGAGGAGGTCTATTGATTCCCGCAAAGGCAAACCAAAATTTGTCATGAAACTGCAGGTTGCTATAGATCAGGAAATACCGGAAAACCGATTTCCTGAATTTCCCCTGCAAAACGTTTCAAATGCTCAGGAAGCTCATATCATTGGGATGGGACCGGCCGGGATGTTTGCTGCACTGGAACTCATTAGGCAGGGGATTAAGCCTGTGATCATAGAAAGAGGGAAAGGAGTAAGGGAAAGAAGAAGAGATCTCGCAGTACTCAATAAAGAAGGAGTTGTGAACCCGGAAAGTAATTATTGTTTTGGAGAAGGTGGGGCAGGCACTTTTTCAGATGGTAAACTTTATACAAGAGCAAAGAAGAGAGGGCATATAAAAGAAGTTCTCGAGATATTGGTACAATATGGAGCTAATCCGGATATCCTGGTGAATGCCCATCCTCACATCGGCACCAACAAACTACCCAAAATCATCCAGGCGATTCGAGAGTCCATCATTGAATGCGGAGGAGAAATTCATTTTGACACCAAATTAAGTGATCTCAGGATAACAGCAGGAAGAATTTCTCATATCCAGATAAATGATGCCGAATGGATTGAAATCCATGCACTCATTCTAGCTACCGGTCACTCTGCACGAGATATCTTTCATCTACTGAATCGTCATAAAATTCTCTTTGAAGCAAAATCATTTGCACTAGGCGTCAGGGTAGAACATCCACAGGCACTCATAGATCAAATCCAGTACAGATGCGAAGGGAAACGACATCCACAGCTTCCGGCAGCAGCTTATAGCCTGGTCCAGCAGGTTCAGGGAAAAGGCGTTTATTCTTTCTGTATGTGTCCGGGAGGAATCATTTGCCCTGCAAGTACGGCCGAAGGAGAAATGGTAGTAAATGGATGGTCGCCCTCAAAAAGAGATGGCTTTTTTGCGAATTCTGGGATGGTGGTCGAAGTAGCTCTTGATGATCTTCCAGGTCAAGGTCCAATGGCAGCTGTCGAATTTCAAAAAAGTATTGAAAAGCGCGCTTTTGAAGCAGGAGGAGGCAAACAGGTAGCTCCCTCTCAAAGATTAGGAGACTTTGTACAGGGCAAATTTTCCCAAAGTTTACCGACTTGTTCCTACCTTCCCGGAACAAATAGTGCAGATTTGAGAGACATTTTACCTCCATTTGTGTCTAAAAGATTACAAGCGGCATTTCGTTCTTTCGGTAAGAAAATGAAAGGCTACCTCAGCAATGAAGCCATCATCCTGGGAGTAGAATCACGAACCTCCTCTCCTGTCCGTATCCCTAGAGACAAAATTAGTCTGATGCATCCCCAAATTGATGCCCTTTATCCCTGCGGTGAAGGAGCTGGATATGCAGGAGGAATTATGTCTGCAGCCCTTGATGGTATGCGCTGTTCAAAGGCTCTTTCAGAATTTATCAAACAAAATTGAGTAATTCCTTACTAGCTTACAATTAAGTGGTATTAAGAAGGTTCTAATACAGTTGAAGCTGTATTTTAGGATTATACATGCTCATAAAAAAGAAGGTTAAAGCTATTATATGGTAAGACCCTACCTGAACAAATCAGACCATGAAGAATATCTGCGGCAATTCAAGGCTGAGCGCAACAAACGGCTCCGAAAAAGAATGCTAATAGCAGCCTTTGGTTGCGTAGTTCTTGTTGGAATTTATTTTTCCATTTTCGCAGAAAAAAATCCCATTTCTGATTCATTCCCCGCTTATTTGGGGGGAGAAGTCGGAAAGGAAGAAGTTGTAGAAAATAGTGAGTCAAAAGAAATGGTGAAATCGCTAGCAGAAAATGATTCTAAAGGTAAGCTAGAGGAAATTGGTCCGGAAATTCTTGATGCTAATGCAGTTGCTATTGAGGCACAGATCGAAGATATTGGATCGACAGCTGATCAAACGGAACAAGGAAATATTCCTTCAATTTCAAATGAGCTAGAAGAAAGTGAATCCCAAAACTCAAATGAGGTAAATACAGCAAAGCTGACTGAAGTTGCACGTGGGCCAATAACTGAAAAAGTTGTGGAAAGATCGGGTATGCAAAAGAACCCTGAATTTTCTAAGGCTAGTATTTTATTTTCAGCTGAGAAAATGCCCAAGTTCCCCGGGGGGTATTCGGCTTTAAAAAAATATATCAAGAAAAAATTGGTGGTTCCAGAAGCGACAAAACAACAAAAGATAGCAGGAACGGTCCAAGTCCAATTTGTAGTTGAAGTGAATGGTAGTATCCGGAACGCACGCATTGCAAAAGGCTTGGGATATGGGTGTGATGAAGCCGCTTTAAGTTTGGTGCAAGGCATGCCTAACTGGATTCCCGGTAAGCACAATGGTGAAGAAGTTGCGGTTTATTATAACTTACCGGTTAAGTTCTCAGCAAAATAAAACTCATTATAAATAAAGGGTCGAAATCTTTCTACAGGTTTCGACCTTTTATTTTTTGTCTTTTTTATTGCCAGATACAGCTTGAATATCCTAAATTGATTCTTTTGTTAAACCTCCACCTTGATAAAGACTATACTTAGATTCTCGCTGATCGTCCTTGCTTTACTCATCCTTTTCCAATTGAGTAAGGCATCTGCTTTTGTACCAGAAATATCAGGTGAATTAATTCTTTCTCTTGGGGCAGTCTTGCTCCTGGGGCTGGGAGGATATCTAGGATGGCTTTCCAAAAAAGCTCCTGTAAAAGTCATTGAATCTGCTTCGGTAAAAAAAGAAATTGACCTGGAAATGATTAGCAGATTGGAAGTAAGCAAGCGAGAGATGGAAGTTTTGAGTTTAATAGCTGAAGGTTTATCTAATCAGGAAATAGCAGAAAGGCTCTTTATTTCTGAAAGCACCATCAAAACTCATGTTTCAAATCTTTTTGTCAAGCTGGATGTAAAAAGAAGAATACAGGCGGTCTCAAAAGCTAAAGAGCTGAATATTATAGTATAAAGTACTAGTACTTTCGTATGATTATGCAGAATGGTACGAAAGTATGAATGCCCTTTCCAATCAAATCCTGTCCTTGGGATCATGTTCAACAAAAATTTATAGACATGAAAAAAAGAATCTTTAAAACAGCAGCAATAGGATCAGCCCTGATGGTAGGTATTCCTTTACTTAGTCTAATCTTTATTGGTACGGGGCCAGAATCATTTACAATAGGTGAAGTAATTGGCTACTCAACTATTTTCATCGCTATGGCTCTAATCTTCTTTGCGATTCGATCTTTTAGAGATGATGAAAATGGAGGATTGCTCAGCTTTGGGGAAGGAATGAAAATCGGAACTGCTATTGCGGCTCTGGGTGGCTTAGCCTTTGGATTGTACAATCTACTTTATGTGCTGGTTATCGATCCTGATTTCACCGAAAAATACCTGGCCTATACAAGCGGTCTGGAAACGGGAAGTCCGGAGGTGGCAGCAAAGGTTGTTGAAATGAAAGAAGCCTATGGATTCTGGATGACAGTAGAAGGGCAAACAGTCACCATGTTTATGACAGTATTCTTGATAGGATTTATCATAACAGTAATTTCCTCCATCATTCTTCAAAACAAAAAAGTACAGAACCTGGAAACTAATTTAGCATGAAAGCAGATCACATAATCCTCGGCCATAGCTCTCACGTTAATGGTGTAAAATTCAGCAAAGACGGTAGCAAGCTATATTCCTTTGGCTTCTCAGGAGAGCTCAAAGTTTGGAGCAGCAATGATTGGAGCCATTTGCAAGATCTGGAAGGGCATAGCAAAAGTGTAAATGGCTTGATAGAATTGCAAAGCACACTTATGAGTGGCGCACTGGATGGAAATATCAATGTGTATGATAAAGCAAGTGGAGCCCTACTCAAAACCTACGATGACCACAAAAAAGGAATCAATGGGTTAAAAGTGAGTGATGATGGACAGTATGTATTTACATATGGGCAAAAGCGTATGGCGGTTCAAAGAAATGCAGAAGGCGAGATTATAAAAGAATTAAAGTCAGATGCCCGTCATCAAAGCGTAAAAGTCATAAGCTCTGATAATAGCTACATTCTGATTGCTGGGGTGGGAAATAAAGTCAGGAAATTTTCACTGGCAAGTTTCGAGATGATAAAAGAAATGGAGATTGGGCAGGTAGCGATAAACCGGGCCATAGAGGCAAAAGGTCTCCTTTGGATTTTAGATTATAGTGGCGAAGTATTCCAATTATCGGCTGAAAGATGGGAACTAAAGAAAGAGCACAAACTGAAAAGAAAAGGAGTTATGGGTATGTGCTATGCTCCAGGTCGTAATGAAATCGCTATTACTGCCGACAAAGCAGTTATTATTTTGGATGCAGATACCCTGGAAGAGAAACAAGTTCTGACGAGCGAGGCCAAAGGAAATTATGGGCTTTCGTGGTCTCCAGATGAAAAGACCTTAGCGTTGGCTTCTGCGGATAAGCGAATTAGGATATGGGAGTTATAAGCTAAGACCTATTTGAGATTCAGACGGATGCATAAGCCTGATCTCATGTATATTGGGTTAAGAAATTCTATCAAGGCCAAAATAGTAAATTTTGTTCTCGTAAGGTCCTTCAAACTATTTTGGCTCTTCGAGGGTTAGCTTGGTATAAATCCATCTTTTGAATACCCTTATGAAAGCCATTTTTCTAATCGCTGGTGCTGCCTTACTAATCTCTTTTGTTCCTCCAATGCTACAGCCCTCAGAAATACTCGAAGGATTTGACTTTGGCCAATCCAAAGATGGCCGAAGTTGGTTAGTCATGAATGATGGTGTAATGGGAGGTCTGTCATCGGGAGAGTCCTCTCTGCTTGAAAATTCAATTAAGCTTGAAGGCAAAATTTCATTGGCAAATCGAGGAGGTTTTTCATCGGTCAGAAGTCCCTGGAGAAAAATGGACCTGAGCAATTTCTCTAAAGTAAATATTCGCTATCGATCCAATGGTCAAGTTGTAGCCATTGCATTTGAAACTCATAGACGCTGGTGGCGCCCCTATTATTTGCTGGATCTTGAAACGACTGATGGGGCATGGAAAACCGTTTCCCTCAACTTTCATGACGCAAAAGAAATTTCTATCGTGAGCCCCACCGGAAAACAGCTTGAGAAGGCCCAACTGGAAGCGATCCTAAGGATTGGATTTATGACTCATGAAAAAAAGGAAAGTCCGTTTGAGTTTGAAGCGGATTACCTGAAGTTTGAATAAATATTCTACACATCTTTTGTGGGTTTTCTCACCTGCTTGCAGGAATAATCAACTACACAAATTTTCTCAAAAGTAATATTTTATCGAAAAAAGTATTTTTATCTCCAAAATACCCCATTTAAACCTCCTAAATATTACGAAAAGCGAAATATTTGATCATTAGCGACAATAGTAAAATCCGCAATTGCTATACTTATTTTAACCTACCCTTTTTAGATTTGCCCTAAAGCTCAAGTTTTCTTTGAGACTTTCATCCTTTCCCAATAGATGCCACGTAAGAACAGGGATTTAGCAAATCCAAGTTTCCCCTATTTGTTTTCTCTGTAGCACGCTTTTTAACCTGGCTAAAACAAAGATGAAATTCCAAAAGTATTCTGTATTACTTTTACTCAATCTTTCCTTGCTTTTTCCTCTTTCCGCTCAAAGCCTCGAAGGCGAATTACGCCGCTGGCACAAAACAAGCCTGACATTCGACGGCCCCAATACTTCCGAACAAGGCAATCCTAATCCCTTCACAGACTTCAATATGGAAGTCAGTTTTACTCATACAGCTAGTAATACAACTTATAAGATTCCCGGCTATTATGCGGCTTGTGGAACTGCTGAAGAAAATAGCTGTGAAAGTGGAAATAAATGGAGGGTTCATTTCAGCCCGGGCAGAACGGGAGAATGGACCTGGGTAGCTTCATTTAAAACGGGGACTGATGTTGCTATAAATGGAGGTGGCAGTAGTGCGGGCTTTTTCGATGGAACTTCCGGAAACTTTAACATAGTAGAATCCAATAAATCCGGCAGGGATCATCGAGCCCCTCAGAAAGGAAGGTTGCAATATGTAGGTAAACACTATTTGCGTTACAGTGGAACCAATCCAGCTGCTCCCAATGGGGATTGGTTTATAAAAGCAGGGGCAGATGCACCCGAAAATATGCTATCCTATGATGATTTTGACGATGTCCCCAGCCCTAAAAAGACCTGGGCTCCCCATCAACAGGATTATCTGGCTTCTGATGCACAGGATTATACCTGGCAAAATGGGAAAGGTACAGAAATGTTGGGAGCGATTCGCTATTTAGGGGAAATTAAAGAAGTTAATGCCTTCTCATTCCTGACATTTAGTTTGGATGGGGATGATAAAACCATCAGTCCACATTTAACTTCAAGTGGGACCGGTAATGCATGGAACAAAGTTCACCACGACAGATTTGATGTATCTCGAATGGCCCAATGGGAAAAGATTTTCTCCTATGCAGATAAAAAAGGGATGTTCCTGCATTTCAAAACCCAGGAGACAGAAAACGATCAAAAGATGGATGGAGGGAATGTTGGCAGAGAAAGGAAAATCTATTATCGTGAACTTATTGCCAGATTTTCTCATCACCTCGCATTAAACTGGAATTGCGGTGAAGAAAATACACAGACAGAGCAGCAGAGAAAAGACATGGCGAAATACTTTGCCGATCATGATCCTTACCAACATTTAGTTGTATTACATACCTATCCCAATCAGCAAGAACAGGTTTATGATGATCTTTTAGGAAATGCCTCAGCTTACACAGGTGCTTCGGTTCAAACAGGCATTAGTAATGTTCACAGGGATATAGTCAACTGGGTACAGGAATCAGCAGCAGCTGGAAAGCCCTGGGTAGTTGCTAATGATGAACAGGGAGGTGCAAATATTGGCGTCCATGTAGATCCTAATGATCGTAAAAAAGTAAGAGAAGAAGTTATTTGGGGAACGCTGCTTGGAGGAGGTTCAGGCTTTGAATACTACTATGGATATCAATCGGGTTGCTCTGATCTAAATTGTGAGGATCACCGCACAAGAGATGAAAAATATACAGATGCAGCCTATGCGCTAACCTTCTTTGAGGAATATATGATGAAATACCTTCCAGAAGTAGAAAGTGCAGATGGGGAAGTGTCAGACAATGATGCCTATCTCCTACGTACAAAAGATAAAACTGCATATGTAGTCTACTTACCGGATGGAGGTAGTACAAGCCTGAGTGGCTTGCCTACAGGAACACATTCTATCAGCTGGTTTAATCCCAGAGATGGTCAAATGGGTCCTACCACCAGCCTTAGTGGGAATTCCATTTCCGCTCCTGACAACCAGGATTGGGTTGCATATATAGAGACAGACCCTAACAATCCTCCTCCCCCACCTCCTCCTCCCGGATCAACTTTAATCTTAGAAGAAGTAGATGGGGTATTAGCTATAGAAGCAGAGCACTTCATAGCACAAACGGAAACAGACAAACGACAGTGGTACTTGACCAGCGATCAGATTGACCCAGGGATCACCCCTGATCCTGATCCCAATCATTCTCAGGGAGCCAGTAGCAGTGGGTATATAGAAATATTACCAGATACCAGGACTACTCACGATGATCGCCTTATCAATGGAGAAAACTTTTCCAATACACCTGGGGTTTTAGCAATTATAGATTATCAGGTTTATATCAATAATCCCGGACGCTTTTATGTTTGGGTACGTGCTTATTCGACTGGCACCGAGGATAATGGAGTTCATGTAGGAATTGATGGGACCTGGCCCGCTTCTGGCCAAAGAATGCAATGGTGTACTGGAAAAAACCAATGGACCTGGGAAAGTAAACAAAGAACCACCCAAAACCATTGCGGTGAAGCACAGCTGCTTTATTTGGATATCAATACGCGAGGACTCCATACCCTTTCTTTTTCACTGCGGGAAGACGGTTTCGAAATGGATAAAATCGTATTAAGCAAGGATTATACTAAACCACAAGGAAACGGACCAGATGAAATAATATACGGCAGTACAACCTTTCCCGTAGAATGGCTTGACTTTACGGCTAGACAAACAGGTTTTAATAAAGTAGAACTCAGCTGGACCACTGCCCGAGAACAAAATAATGCCAGCTTCCAAATTGAACGCAGTGTTGATAGCACTACTTTCCAGAAATTAGGAGAAATTGCCGGAGCAGGAACCAGCAATTCCCCCCAATCTTATGGTTTTATTGATCAGGAAATCGGTACCTCTGGCATCCTGTATTATAGAATCAAACAAATCGATATAGATGGAACCAGTCAATATTCCGAAATCAGAGAGGTCCGGATTGAAGATTCCTTTTTGGCCGAAATAAAAGCTTATCCAAATCCAGGGAGTGGAAGAGTATCTGTTGCTATTGAATCCCCGCCAGATCGTTCATATGATCTACATCTCTTGGATAGCCAGGGCAGGTTGCTACAACAACAAAACTATACTTCCGGAGATCCGGATCCTGGTATGGATGTCTCTCAATATGCAAATGGCCTTTATCTGATTATGGTTACGGATAAAGAAAGTAGTCAGAAAGTCACGACTTTCTTTATAAAAGAAAATTAGGGTAATTAGAATTTAAGATTATCAAGGAGCCGCCCTTCATAAAGGGTGGCTTTATTTCATTTCCTATCTAACAACGACTTATCCAATTTTTCTTGTAAGTTGGAGCTAGTATATGCGCCTTACCTTCAAGAAACCTTATTTCCTTGCATGTATTCTCCTTCTTTTAGTTGAAGTGCTGATTGCAGCCTTTGCAAAAGACTCTTTTATACGTCCCTATGTAGGTGACTTTCTGGTAGTTATGCTGATTTACGCCTTCCTCAAGAGTTTCACCCATTTATCTGTTTGGCAGGCGGCAATGGGCAGCCTCGTTTTCTCTTATTTGGTAGAATTTAGCCAATACCTAGGATTGATTAAATGGCTGGGACTAAAAAATAATTTAGCAGCTAAATTGATTTTGGGAAATGCTTTTAGCTGGGAAGATATGCTTGCCTATACTTTGGGGATACTTTTGGTTTTGATTGTAGAAAGGAAAAACTCAAATTTGTGATTTATGAAAGGAGGGCTGGATGTCGGCAGGCTTGCATTTCAAGCATTTCCCCTTCACTCTCCCAACTAAAACCGGAAGCTATCGTTAAATCAGCCTATGGCAGAATCTATTACCCTCACCCCCAATCTTACTCGCGAAGAACGCTACAAAGAGTTACTCCCCCAAATCAAGGCAGTAGTTGAAACAGAAAGCGATCCCATTGCCAATATGGCCAATGCGAGTGCTATGCTCAAAGAAGCATTTGGATTCTTCTGGGTAGGCTTTTATCGTATGCAGGAAGGAGAACTAGTACTGGGACCTTTTCAGGGACCTTTGGCCTGTACGCGTATTCCTTTGAGTAAAGGAGTTTGTGGAGCCAGCGCATACCAAAAAAGAACCCTAATCGTACCAGATGTCAATGCTTTTCCTGGACATATTGCCTGCAGCAGCCTTTCTAAGTCAGAAATTGTCGTACCTAAAGTGGTGGATGGGAAGACCACGATGATTCTGGATGTGGATAGCGATGAATATGATGATTTTTCAGAGCTTGATCAGAAGTACTTGGAAGAAATGATGACTTATTTTTAGAGTAACATCTCACCTACAGTTGGCACCCCGAGCCCAGCCGAAGGGCCTATAATACTTGTCCAAGGCATTGCCAATTTTCTCCTTAAATGGGTAATAGAGACTCCTGCTTAAGGTCCCTCCACTTTGGTCGGGATGATAATTAATAATTGACAGTATAGTTAAACCTTAGCCTTATACACAAACTTCTCCAAAAACTCATTGCTAAACTTCCGATCCGGATCATGTTTATCGATAAGCGCTCGGAAATCTGGTATTTTTGTATAAATCCCTTCCAGATACTCCTTAGAAACCGTAAATAGTTTGCCCCAATGCGGACGAACCCGATATGGCTTAAGTGCCTCTTCAATTTGGGGAAGGAGTTCCATCACTTCTTTTGTATGAGGCTTCCAGGTAAAATGAATGGCTATACAAGCTTCCTGATAACAGGGACTCATCCATAGATCATCTGCCGCAATACTTCTAATTTCAGAAATAAACAGATGTGGTGTAATCTTTTCCCCCATAGAATAAACGGTCATCAAGGCCTCCACAGCATACTCTCTTGGTACAAAAAATTCAGCCTGAAGTTCGTCGCCGCTACTCGGAGTAAAATCCATTTTAAAATGAGGTAAACGCTCATGCCAGGGACCTACAATTCCCATTTGATCCGTACAATTCTCGGCAGACAGTTCAATAATTGGATGGACATTCCGATCTGCTGCTTTAGCGCCAAAAAGATCAGCGGGCAATTCCAGCGACTCTTCCCCCACCCGATTTTTGAGCCAAACTTGATTTACACTCTCATTCGCCCAATCCGTAAACAAGCTCACACTATATCCCATCGCATAAATATCTTCGAAATATTCCTCCATAGAAGAGATGGGTAAGTCCAGGTAAATGTCTTGTCTCACTTCGAAATCAGGCTGTATCTCCAATTTTAGATGTGTGACCAGACCTAGTGCTCCCAGTCCTACAACCGCTCCTTCAAAATCAGGATCAAGTCCTTTTTTCAAGACTGACTTTTCTCCTGCAGCATTAATGAATTCAACTTCCCGAACAATACTTGGGAGATTTCCATTAGGATCACCGGAACCGTGCGTCCCGGTAGCACATGCCCCTGCTACTGAAATGTGAGGTAGAGAGGCAAGATTGTGTAAAGCAAATCCATTTTCATGTAGGTAATCGGCCAATTCCCCGTATCTGATACCCGCAGAAACCCTGACTGTACTTTCAGCTGCATTGATTTCCATTACCTTCGCCATTTTAGTGAGAGAAATTTGGCTATAGGTGCTATCAGCGACTTTATTAAAAGAATGACAGCTTCCTAGGGCCTTCGAATGGTCCAACTTTTTCAGATAGTCCAACAATTCTGCCTCATTAGTGGGTTCGTACAGCTTGTCAGTACTATAGGTCAGGTTCCCAGCCCAATTGGTGCGGGCCGCTGCTACTTCTTCCATGATTTCGTCCTTGCAAGCAAATAAGGTGGTAAATAAGGAACCGGCCACAATAACCGATGTTGATCGAAGGAAAGTTCTTCTTTCCATAGTAGTAGTCTTTGAGTTTTTATTTGGTTCTTTTGGCACTTTTAGAAAACCAGCGCAAAATTGGAAGGAAGAAAAGCTGAGCTACGCCTATTCCATCTCATAAATTTTCCTTCCATCTGATAGGCCATAATTAAAGTCTTTCTGCTTTAAGCTAGGAAATTCCCAAAGAAAATTCACTTTTCTGGAAAAATTCTCAAACTCAGGAAGAAAAAATGAAATCCTTTCCCCAAAAAAGGATAGATTTTAGCTATGGAAATCAGATCACTTGCAGATACAAGTTTGAGCGATATAGTCGCTTGTTTATTAGAAGCATTTGAAGGATACTTTGTCAAAATGCCTGAGAGTATTGACTATTGGGCGGAAAGATTTCGAGGGGCTAGAGTGGAATACGATCTCTCGTTTGGGATGTTCGATAAAGATCAATTAGTAGGTTTCATCATGAATGGCATTGATGTTCAGGAAGAAGAACTGACAGCCTTCAATACAGGAACAGGAGTTATTCCTGCTTATAGAGGTCAGAAAGTGGTAGATCGTATTTATACACATGCCCTTCCTCACCTTAAGAAAAGAGGGGTACAAAATTGTCGTCTGGAAGTAATTCAGGCCAATGACCGAGCTATTCGGGTATATGAAAGAATTGGCTTCCACAAAATTAAGTCTTTGCTTTCCTTTCGGGGAGATTGTAAAGTCGAAAATACTTCACTAACACAAAGTCAAGTAAAATTATCTTCCATCGAAAATCTTATCCGCCAAAAGGAGCAATTTTATTCCTGGGATTTTACGTATGAAGCAATTTCCAAAAATGAAACTAGCTTCCAATGTTACATTATTGATCAGTATGATAAATCCTATTATATAATCAATCCTGAACGAAATATGCTCGTCCATTATGAGCTCCCGGTAGAAGCTCTTCCAGCACTCTTCTCTACGATCTCCTCTCAATGTGAAAATATTCGATTGGTTAACGTAGATGCTGCAAGGGTAAAATTCATTGATGCACTTGCAGAATTAGGATTTGAAAACTATATCAACCAATATGAGATGATGATGGAGATGTAAGCCCCCAAATCCAAAAACTATGCAGATAACAGACCTGGATACTTTCTTGAAATACTACAAACGGGTAAAAGGACGGACCTCTCGTTTATTCCCCTACATCCCCAAAGACAAAATCGAATGGCGCTGGGGAGAAAATAGTTTCAGTATTGGTGATCTCATTCGCCATCTGGCCAGTATAGAAAGGGATATGTATGCAGAAAATGCATGCTTGAGGCCTAGCAGGTATAACGGTTGCGGCCCCGAATTGGCAGAAGGTTATGATGAGGTGATAGCCTATTATGAAAAAATGCAGGAAGAATCTTATGCTATTTTTTCTCAACTCAGTGAAGCCGACATATATGCTAAATGTAAAACCCCGGCAGGTATTGAAATTACCCTCTGGAAGTGGTTACGAGCTATGTTGGAACATGAAATTCACCATAGAGGTCAAATTTATGTATACCTGGCTATGTTGGGCATAGAAACTCCACCAATCTATGGCCTTACCTCCGAAAAAGTAGCCGATTTAAGTTCCGATGAAAACACAAAGTAGATTTCTCCTTTTTATGCTTCTTCCATTTTTCATGATCAATTGTAGCTCTCCCAATGAGGTCTCAGATCGCTTTGTATATGAAAAGGTTCGGGAGAAATGGAAAAAAGAACTAAAAGACTTTGGGCTGAATACGGAGCAGGGTTACGAAATCTTCATACGGGCTTTTAAGCAGGAGGAGCTCCTAGAAGTGTATGTCAAAAAGCTTACAGAAGAAAGCTTTCACCTACTGAAAACTTATGATTTTTGTACTACTTCAGGCACTTTAGGCCCCAAGCGAAAAGAAGGAGATAAACAAATCCCGGAAGGCCTGTATCACATTGACCGTTTCAATCCCAAAAGTCAGTTTCACCTTTCTCTAGGCTTAAACTATCCCAATAAATCCGATCGTATCAAAGGCGACCCCCAGGAACCCGGCAGTGATATTTTCATCCATGGAAAATGTGTTACGATTGGCTGTATTCCCTTAGGAGATCCGGGCATAGAGGAACTATTTGTGCTGGCTGAACAGGCCAAACTTCAAGGGCAAAGTCAGGTTCCGGTCCATATTTTTCCAGCAAAAATGGAATTAGAGAATATGCAGCCTTTATTCCAAGAATTTCCACAACATAGGGCATTTTGGGAAAACCTGATTCCGTTTTATCAAGCCTTTGAATCCCGTAGAAAATTGGCCGATTATCAGATAAATACAGTTGGGAACTATGTGCCGGTAGAATAAGCTGGCTTAATTCCGCAAATTTTATACGATTATCGGGATAAGGTTTTAACTTGTCTTACCAAATCTTTAGAAAAAATATCCAGCCTAATGAAAGGAAGAAAGCTACTTATGATTCCCGGTCCTATCGAATTTGAACCGGAAGTATTGGCAGCCATGAGCGTACCCACTCCTAGTCATGTTGCCCCTAATTTTATCGAATCTTTTGGACGATCTCTTGAAATGCTCAGAGATGTGTGGCTTAGTCCTTCCGGCCAGCCTTTTATCGTAGCTGGGACAGGAACTCTGGCTATGGATATGGCAGGTTCTAATCTTATCGAGCCGGGTGATAAAGCCCTGGTGATTTCCAGTGGTTATTTCGGGACTCGATTTGCTAATCTTCTCAAAAGATATGGAGCAGAAGTGGATATGCTGGAAGCCACAATTGGCGAGGTTGTTTCTATCGAGCGCATAGAAAAGGCTCTTTCCAACAAAGACTACAAGCTCCTGACTTTTACACATGTCGATACCTCAACAGGGGTTAGAATTGATCCTCAGGCAATAGGTGCATTAGGATTGAAATACAATACGCTGACTGTCCTGGATGGCGTTTGTTCAGTAGCAGCAGAGGAAATCAGGCAAGAGGAATGGGGGCTTGATATAGTACTTACGGCATCTCAGAAAGCGGTAGCAGTACCTCCGGGTCTTGCTTTACTTGTTGCATCCCAGCGAGCTATGGAGGTTTGGAAAAATCGCCAGACCCCGGTAAGTAATTATTATGCTGATTGGGCCAATTGGTTACCAATTATGGAAGCCTATGAAGCGAGGAAACCTTCCTACTTTGGTACACCTGCGGTCAATTTGGTGATCGCATTAGAAGTGAGTTTGAAACAGATTTTGGCGGAAGGCATGGATGCTCGTTTCGAAAGACACCAAAAAATAGCTGATGCCTTCAGAGCAGCAATGCACGCGCTGAAGATTAAGCCTCTGGCTTTGCGTCCAGAAATAGCAGCCAATACCCTCACTGCCGCCTATTATCCGGAAGGCATTGATGGAGCAAAATTCCGGGCAGCGATTGTTCAAGCGGGAGTCATTGTAGCTGGCGGATTACTGGGAGAGATAAAGTCAGAATACTTTCGCGTCGGTCATATGGGAGCTGTTAATCAAAATGATTTACTAGCTACCGTAGGAGCAATAGAAACAGCCCTTGAAGTCTGTGGCTATCAGCATGAAAGTAACGCTGGTAGCAAAGCAGCCAAACAAGTAATGATGGCGGTTTAACTCTAGAACTTGCTCATGGAAATCAGTTCACTTAGCAAATTTCCTATTCAATTTGCCGATTGTAATGGGATCAAATTGGCCTATACAGATGAAGGAGGTGGGCCTGCGATCATCTTTCTACACGGTTTTCCGGATCTGGCCAATACCTGGGACAGTAGCATCAAGGTCCTCAAGAAAGAATATCGATGCATTGCCCCCTTTCTCCGTGGCTATTACCCAAGTGGCATATCCAAAGATGGCAGCTATTCCCTCAAAAGTATAGCTGAGGATATTATTGCGCTTGCAGACCATCTACAGTTGAAAGAGTTTTATGTAGTTGGGCAAGACTGGGGAGCATCCATTACCTATACTCTCGCAAATCTAGCTCCGGATCGAATCAAAAAGATTCTGACTATTGCTATCCCACACCCTGCTTGTTTCAAGATAAATTTGAAGCTGCTCTGGTTTGGCAGGCATTTCCTCCTTTTCCGCAATAAAAAGAGGGCCATAAAAAAAACTCGCAAGAACAATTTCCAATACCTAGACACCCTGTATAAAAGATGGTCCCCAGATTGGACCAATTATCAAAATACAGCCCATCAAATCAAGGAAAGTTTCCAGATGGAAGGTCGTCTGGAGGCTGCTTTGGGATATTACTGGTCTTTTTTTGAGGATCAGAAAAATCGGGAACTGAGCAAAGTCTACTATCGAAGGCCTCAGATGCCTGTACTTTTCCTCGGAGGCAAAAATGACAAAGGAGTTTTGCCAAAAATGCTGGAGATGATGGATGAAAAAATGCCTGAAGGTTCTCAATCATTACATATGAATAATTGTGGGCACTTTCTTCACCAGGAACAGACAAAGGAATTTCTCATGTATTTGAAAGACTTCTTTAAAGATTGAAGCAAGTTCATCTATAAATAATTCCCTACTTTTTCCTAGCTTTCTGTATGGCTATTCCACAGGAACATCTCGATTTCATTGCCGGACAATTTGACGCATTTGGACCTATTACGATCAAACGAATGTTTGGAGGAGCAGGCATCTTCCATGAAGGACTCATGATTGCTATGGTTAATCGGGACCTCCTTCTCCGCCTCAAAGTAGATGAACATAATCAAGCGGATTATGAGGCAAGGGGAATGAAGCCGTTTAGCATAGACGGCAAAAAGAAAGGTATGCCTTATTGGGAAGTTCCTCAGGATGTTATTGAAAATCGAGATCAATTAGCGGCCTGGGCTCGAAAATCCTTTGAAGCAGCTCTTAGAAGTAAAAAGAAATAGCATTTAGCTTTATGCCCAATAGCCCCCATTAGAGTTAGGACTTTGGGATAGAATAGGCAACAAATTTTGCTTGTTCCTCGATACAGCAGTAGAGATTAGCTATCAAGTCGTCGCTGCTCGGGGGGGAGATTAGGCAAATCCTTTGTACGATAAGGAATTCGAAGATACCCTTTCGATGAAGTGGGAAGCTTTGCCTTTATTGGAGATTACTGATTGACTTTGACATTCAGCTTTTTTGAGTATTGAGAGTTGATTATTTACTGGGATAATTTCTACATGATTAAAGAAGGATTTATAGGGTTAATTCTTCCAGGCTTTCGAAGAGCAGCCTTTTCATTGCTAAAATCAGCTAAAAAAACGATATAAAAACTTCATTTGGCCCAAGTATTGCCTTCAAATAGCTTTCGTAGTAAATTGCCAAGCGAAAAGAAAATTCCATCTATTTGTATATTTGGATACGTTAAGATGGCTATAAAACATTACCAATTATGAGAAACCTATTTTCACAAGTTACTTCTTTCATAGCGATACTTGTGATGTTCACACTAATGAGTTGCGGTGGATCTCCTTCTACGGATTCGACCGCTGCCACTAAAGAAGAACCAGCAAAAGAAGAGGCTGCTGAAAAAAAATCCGGTGGAATCAGCTTTACTGATGAAGAAAAAGCTGCATTGAAAGATAAATTTTTCTTTGACGAAGCCAGTGGATTTTACTCACACAAAGCCTGGAACAAAACTACTCCCAAACGTCGTACACTGACTGCAGATGTAAACAAGACAGGATATTACTGCCTGATTAGCAATTATTACGGTGCTGGTGTAAATCATAGTAAAGTAAATGTCAAAATCGACGGAAAGACTATGAGTACAGAAGGCATCGATCGCAGAAACGATGCCGAGCACAGAAAAGTGAATGACAAAGGCGGCCAAAAATGGGAAATCAACTCCTATACTAAATACCGCGACAAAGGTATCTTCGACGCGATTTCTAAAACCGATGGTCCTGTAATGATTTCTTTCGTCGGTCCAGATGCGACTACAAAGTATGAGGAGATCAATTCTACGGATATGGAAGCGCTCAAGGATTGTGCACAGCTTTCTTTGTTGATGCGCTTCGAAGCAGCCGCTGCCGCTTCCGGACAGTAGAACAGTCAAAATAAAAATAATGCTCCATCTGATTTCAGGTGGGGCCTTTTTTATGGAACCAACCTTTAACATCAGGGCTTTAGGAGAAGGGGAAGCTTATCCCTTGGACCTTCTTCGACTCGCTGATCCGGATCAGGCGGTTTTGAAGAGTTATTTATTTGATTCTGAACTTTTCCTCCTGTATGAATCCTCCCTGCTTATAGGGGTTTTGGTGCTAAAATCTCTAAACAGGGATGAATACGAAGTCATGAATATCGCCATCCAAGAAGTTGAACAAGGAAAGGGTTGGGGGAAAGTTTTACTTCGCTTTGCCTTAGAAGAAGTAAAGCAAAGAAAAGCGAAAGCTTTATGGATTGCTACAGGTAACTCTAGTATCGGTCAGTTGGCGTTGTATCAGAAGATGGGGTTCGAAATGGCTGAAATCCGACATAATCATTTTCTCCTTAATTATTCAGAGCCGATTTGGGAAAATGGGATTCAGTGTAAGCATATGGTTCGATTGAAGAGGGAGGTTTAAAGAGTGTATGGGAGAGGGGGTAAGGCATTAGGCTCTCCCTTTTGGGAGCGACAGCTAAGGTTTTGCTACTTTCAAAAAACAGGTAAGCGACCTAATAGACGTCGCTTACCTTAGCATTTGGGTAGAATCAAGGGAAGAAAATGCCTGACTAATGTGCAAAGCCAGGCATCGATTTAGAATGGAATAATTATAACTTCAAAATTCTTTTTGATTCCAGGATTTCCTGGTTTTCTCCTAGGATCTGAACCAAATAGGTTCCAGCCTGGAGATTACTTAGATCAATGACTTCAAATTCGTTATTTAGTCTGCGATATTTGAGCTTCTGTCCGAGCAGGCTGTACACGATGAGTTCTTTTCCCTTACCCCTTATTTCCAGATGGTTTTCAACTGGATTGGGATAGAGACTGACTTGCTGGGCTCCCTCTACACTCAATTCCAAAACTTTTGAGTAAGAGAAAGCGCCATCAATGTCAACTTGTTTAAGGCGATAATATAGGATTCCCTGACCAGGGCTAAGGTCTGAGAATTGATAATCTTGGATATCCTGACTGTTGCCGACAGCATTTACTTCTCCAATTTTATTAAAGAAATTTCCATCTGTGCTCTTTTCAATGATGAAATGATCATTGTTTACTTCATTTGCTGTACTCCATTCGAGTGAAATAGTAGTTTTAATTTCCTCTCCCTTAAAAGAAAGCCATTCTACAGGAAATATTCCTCCTCCTCCAAATTGAAGATTGGTAAAGGGAACTGTGCTTTGATCAATTCGGTTATCCTCCCTGCGATTCCAGTTTCGCCAGTCAGAAAAATCCGCTAAGGTTGTATTGCTTCTTTTACTTACTTTAAACTGGATACTTTCGATATCATCATCGTTGAAATCCAGGCGGATAAATCCGTTGCTTAAGGGCGCATTTGGATCCGTACTGGGTTCATCTCCCCCATCTTGTTGGCCTTCAAAGGTTACATGCATATAAATTTCTGTAACCGAGGTTCCTGGATTGTTTGGGTCAGTAGAAGAAAAAATGGAAAAGCTCTCTTCTGAGTGGATACTAAAGCGTCCATCTCCTCCGGTGATGTTTGCGTTGAAAGTTCCTACTGGCGTTGCATTGTTGGACCGGTATAGCGTGAAGTTATTGTTTGTGGGCTCTGTAATGCGGATTACCTCTCCTTTCTCTAAACCTCCTAAAGGAACTACATATCCATGGACTGCACCAAAAAACGCATTGAAAGATGCATTGTAAGCTTCGTCACTAATATAGATCACTTCACCGGCTTTGAAATCATCCAACATAACGATGGCAATTTCATCCGGGTTTTCTGTAGTGATGCCACAGAAAGCAGCTCTCTGAGCGAATATAGTGCTTGTAAAAATGGCAAGAATGGCAATTAGGCTGAATAATTGTCGATACATAGGACTATTTTTTGGGCGTTAGGTACTTTTCTGAAATCATTAAAAATCAGTCAAGTAGAGCAGGCTCAAAAGTCCGAAATGAACAATTGCTTCAATACCGAAATGTCGTGGAGTAAAAAATGAATGAGCTTCCTTGAGTATGTTGCGACTCATTCGATGAGAAGTTGAACAAAGATTGGAAGTAATCGTCAAAAATTTCATAATTGCTAAGCAAACCGTAGAAATATAATCACCAATTGTAAGTTTTTGGGGATTAGCTGAAGGCTTTTACTTCGTTAATGATCTATTTTTTTGCCTTTTTTCAACGTAAAATTTTTCTGCTTATTTGTGAAATTATGTAAACAGCTGGCAGGGTAAATCAGCTTATGAGCATTTTCATATTGTGCACCCGATAAGGAAGATGTAAATTTGCCGGGGTATTTAGGAAAATAATTCACACACATATTTTACTTGGATAGTTGGAAGAAGCATACCGATAAGCAACTCTGGGATCAAAGCAAGAAGGGTAACAGACAAGCCTTCAAAGAAATATTTGATCGACACTATTCCCTTTTGCTTGGGACAGGCATAAATATGCTTAAGGATCCGGAAGCAGCGAAAGATGTAGTGCAGGAGGTTTTCTTGCAAATTTGGAAAAACCGGGAAAGCCTGGAAATCAAATCCTCCCTGGAAGCATATCTAAAACGGGCTACCATCAATCGAGCCCTAAACCGGATTCGCTCAAAGAAAAATTTCCTCGATGAAAATGAATTGAAGGATACGGCCTCCACTCAAAGTAGCGCACAGGAACTCCTCGAACATGATGATCTTCATTCTGCTCTACAGGCAGGACTGGATAGCCTACCCGAAAGATGTAGGTTAATTTTTGTGATGAAGCGCATGGAAGGTTTTAGCCAAAAAGAAATCGCCGATAAACTAAATATTTCTCCCAAAACTGTAGAAAACCAAATGACCAAAGCTCTCAAATCTCTGAAACAGAAAATTGCACCTTTTGTCAAAAATAGAGAGAGTTCATAGGGGAAAAAGAAATCTCTTGTGTCATCACCATGAAAACCACCACCACCAGAACGGACAAAACATTATATGAAGGAAGACTTTTACATATCATTACTTTATAAAAGGCTGAGCGGAGAGATTGAGCAGGGAGAAGCTGATGAGCTGGAAAAGTGGGTAGCTGCCTCTTCCGATAATCAGCTTATTGCTGAGCAAATTCGTATTGCCTGGGAGGAAAGCCCAGCCCTTTCTGCAAAACCGGAAGTAGATCTGGATGAAGCTTTCCGTGAACTGGAAAGTAAGATGGAAGATCCTATTGCAAAGGAGACCAGAGTAAGAAATCTTGCTAGCAGATCTCAATGGATGCGCATAGCTGCAGCGATTACCTTTTTATTAGCAGCTGCTTTCCTTTTAAGCGATTTCCTAAGCCCGAAAGTCGAGTATAAGGAAATTGTAAATAGCCAAAGCACTGACATGGAGCTCCAGTTGGAAGATGGGAGTCAAATCACCCTTCGCCCCAATAGCAGAATAAAGCATCCTACTCAATTTGCAGAAGATTTACGGGAGGTCCAGTTGGAAGGAGAAGCCTTTTTCGAAGTAGAACATAATGCCAAACGGCCTTTTATTATTCTTACAGCGGAAGAAAAAGTGCAGGTTTTGGGCACAAAATTCAGGGTAAAAGCCTTTCCAGATTCAAAAGAGAGCATTGTTCAGGTTGAAAGTGGGAAGGTCTCCTTTGAAGCAAATGGAGTTACGGGCAAACTCATACTTGAAACTGGAGAAAAAGGCATTTATAATAAGGCTGAAAAAAGCTTTGAAGAAATTGAGGAAAGTGATCCAAATGAAATGAGCTGGGCGACAGCTAAGTTCTTCTTTGAAGATACTCGGCTTTCGGATGTATTTGATGTGATTTCTAATCATTATGGAGTAGAAATCATAGCCAATGTTGAAGAAATTGAATGCTCACTTACCGCTTCTTTTGAAGATGAAAGTATTGAGGAGATATTGGAAAGTATCTCCCAAATATTTGATATAAGTTTTAAACAAGAATCGGAAAACAGCTATACATTGAAAGGAGGTCCATGCGAATAATTTTCCTTTTGGGATTATGTTTGCTGCTTACTGAATACACTTTCGGACAAAAACTACTGGACAGACAGATAGATTTTTCTGCCGAGAATATCAGTTTGCATGAAGCCCTTATCCAGCTCAAGCAGGAGGAGGGTATTCGCATTTCTTATAGCCCAGATCATTTACCCAAAAATGAGCTTATCAGCCTCCAGATCGAGGAAAAACCTTTAAGAGAAGTCCTCACTCGATTATTATCCAATTCCCCACTTACTTTCAAGGAAGGCCGAAATAAAATCCTCCTACACAAAAGAAAAGTTAAGAAATACAGCATCAGTGGGTATATCGAAGATGCCGAAAATAGGGAACGCCTTATATCTGCCCGAATTTATTGCCCCCAACTAAAAGCGGGAACCTATAGCAATGAATATGGCTTCTTTAGCATGAGTCTGGAAGAAGGGGTATATGATCTTGAATTTCATTATGTAGGGTATAAGGCTGAAAAAAGGCAGCTAAAGCTCAATAAAAACCAACGCTTACAACTAGAACTTAAGTCCAATCTTAGTTTACCGGAACAGATCATCTCGCCGGTGCACACAAGTAGTTCCCTAGCCAATGAAAATGCGGATCAAAGCCTTGAATTAGGTAGAGGCTTTATCAATATAAGTCCGGCTTTGGTAGGAGAAGCTGATCCTGTACGTGCAGCACATCTGCTGCCTGGCGTGCAAGGGGGAATCGATGGCTTGGGAGGCACCTTTGTCAGAGGGGGAGAAAGCGGTCATAACCTCATGATGCTGGATGGAGTTCCCGTATATATTCCTTTTCATTTACTAGGAGCCTACTCCATTTATAACAATAGTACCATTAGCTCAGCCAAGCTGCTCAAAGGGAACTTTTCTGCCAGATATGGAGGCAGATTGGGAGGATATTTTGATGTAAGAACCCGGGAAGGAAATCGAAATAAATGGATGGCAGAAGTATCAGGTAATTTACTGACTGCCAAAGTTCTAGCAGAAGGACCAATCAATAAAGGAAAAGGTTCTTTACTTATCAGTGGACGAATCACCCATAATGCGGAGCTTTTGAGTGCTCCCCTTCAAAGAATCTATTTTCAAACAGAGGAAGACTATTTCAGCACCTATTTTGGAGATTTGAATGTCAAATTCAACTATAAACTTTCCAAAAAAGACCGCATTTATCTAAGCTTGTTTACAGGCTCTGATTACTTCCATAAATCCCCGGGATTCTTGCCAGATTCGATCCTTTTTACTGAAGTAAATTCTGGATGGCATAATTCAGTTATGGCCCTAAGATGGAATCACCTTTTTAATTCTAAACTTTTTGCCAATACGACTATCACAGGAAGTAGCTACGGATTTGACTATAGTAGCCTCGAACAGGTTTTCACTTCTTCCAATAATAATTTTGGTGAATTTGAAGAGTTAAACTTTATCAACAGTATTTCGGCTAACAGAGACTGGGGCATAAGGTCAGACTTTGATTATCTCCCAAACCTTCAGCATAGCATAAAATTTGGATTTGGTTTATCCAGTAGGGAATTCATTCCAGACCTCACCTACTTTGATGAACAATATGTAGCCTTTGAAGAATTGGATTCTGTGAGTATCGAAATCCTGCAAGGACTGGTTACGAGCAATACCTACAGTACAGGAGAAGGCTATTTTTATGCGGAGGATGATTGGCAGGTAAATACTAAACTTAGGTTTAGAGCTGGAATCAGGGGGAGTGCATTTTGGTCCAATGGTTGGTCTCATTATCGACTGGAGCCAAGGCTGAGAGGATCCTATCAGTATTCTGATAAACTACAATTTTCGGCTTCTATCAATCGAATGATCCAGTACCTACACCTCATTAGTAATTCAGCTATTCGGGTCCCCACTGATCTATGGATTCCTTCGACCTCAAATATTCAGCCACAGGAATCCTGGCAAAGTGAAATTGGCTTGAGATACATCTGGAATGATAAGCTTCGATTTTCAGCGGATATCTATTATAAGGATATGAATAATCTATACGCCTATCCTGAAGGATTCAATTTTCTAGAGAATCTCGACAACCGTAGCCCAGAGGATTTTGTGGTTTGGGGAAAAGGCAATGCTTTTGGCATAGAGTTAATGCTTAGTTATGAGGAAGCCCAGCGAGGAGGGATGGTGTCTTATACTCTTGGCAGAAGCCGCCGTCAATATAATGATCAAAACCTGGGATTAAGTTATCCCCATGAATATGATTCGAGACATCAGTTCAAGCTTTTCGTTTACCAAAAAGTCGGAAAGAACCTGAATTTCAGTCTTGACTTCCTTTATTTCTCCCCCAGCCCAAGACTTAACCTTCTATTCTCTCCCGGAGGAGAAGGCTTAAGAGGAATCGACCTGAATCCTGCTGGAAAGAAAAATTTCTTTAGGGGAGAAAGTTATAGCCGTCTCGATATTCAAGCCTCCTACCAATTCAATACCGGCAGATTCAATCATGCATTTAAAGCTGGGCTTTACAATGGCCTCAATCAAAATAATGTTGCCTACTACGAATTGATTTTTTCTCAAAATTCCATTCGTGAGGGAAAGCCGATTTATTCCCTTCCTCTACTCCCCTCTCTCTCTTACACAGTTAAATTTTAGGCTAAAATCTGAAAATCCAGCCTATAAACTACTTCAAAATGTGGATAAGTCCGCAAAATCCTTCATTTATCCACAACTATTTATTGCTTGTAGGATATTATTTAACTTACGAAAATTTTTATGAGAGTGAGTAGGCACTTTTTGCCTACAAGAAGTCCAATTTTTAACCAGATCTTGAATTACATTAACCTAACCATCTATCTAAATTCTATATTTCTATGAGGAAACATTTATGTTTTTTTCTGCTACTTTTTTGCATTAGTAGCATGGGTCTTTACGGCCAGCTTACAACCTCATCAATGAGTGGTAAAATCATTGGTGCCGATGAACAAGGTCTTGAAGGTGCTACTATCGTAGCGATTCACACCCCTTCAGGAACAGAGTATGGAGCTGTTTCGCTTGAAGGAGGAAGATTTAATATTCCAAACATGCGGATTGGTGGGCCCTACTCAGTTACGATTAGTTTTATTGGGTACGAAGCCAGAAAGGAAAGCAACATTTATCTGGTACTCGGAGAAAGGTATCGGCTAAATTCAAAACTAGTAGAATCTGGAGTAACCCTTGACGAGGTAGTCATTGAAGATGTTCCGGACCTGATCCTGAATAGTGAGAGGACGGGAGCAGAGACCAATATCGACAGATCTCTTATCGATAACCTACCAACAATTAGTCGTTCTGCAGCAGATTACACCCGTTTGAATCCAATGTCTGCGGAAGGGGGGTCTTTTGCAGGTAGAAATGACCAGTTCAACAACTACTCTTTGGATGGCTCTATTTTTAATAATCCATTTGGATTGGATGCAGCGACTCCAGGAGGACAAACAGATGCTCAGCCAATTTCCCTTGATGCAATTGATCAAATCAGTGTAGCGATCGCTCCATTTGATGTTACTCAATCTGGTTTTACCGGTGCCGCGATCAATGCCGTAACAAAATCTGGTACCAATGAATTTCATGGTACTGTTTTCGGATACTTGACCAATAGTAGTATGATCGGTGGATCAGTTGATGGTACGGACGTAGAAACCGGAGATCTTTCTTCTGTTCAGGCTGGATTTAGTTTGGGAGGACCAATAGTCAAGAACAAAGCTTTCTTCTTTGCAAATCTTGAGTTCCAGCAAAGATCTGACCTCGGTTCTTACTTTGTGCCAGATGCAGGTACTAGCGAGGATAATGTTTCTCGTGTTTCTCTATCTGACATGCAATTGGTATCCGATCTTCTGAGAGATAATTATGGATATGAAACAGGTGCCCTGACAGGTTTCAAACATGATGCAAACAATGTAAAAGGTATCCTGAAACTTGATGTTAACCTGAATAAGAATAATAAGCTTACCGCTTCTTATAACTTTCTGGATGCTTTCAAGGATAAGCCTGCCCACCCATCGGCTATTGGAAGGAGAGGACCAGACTTTCAGACACTTCAGTTCCAAAACAGTGGATATCGGATCAATAACCGCATCCATTCAGGAATCATTGAACTGAAGTCTTTCATCAGTTCAAAGTTCTCCAATAAATTACAAGTGGGCTATACTGCTTTTAGAGATTTCCGTGATCCCTTCTCTGAGCCTTTCCCCGTTCTTAATATTGGTAAAGACGGGGTTCGTTACATCATTGCAGGTCATGAGCCTTTCTCTGTAAATAATGTCTTGGATCAGGACGTATTCCAGGTCAACAACACATTCAATATCTACACAGGTAAGCATACCTGGACCCTGGGGGCTAATTTCGAGAGATTTGATTTCAACAACTCTTTTAACCTGACTGCTTATGGATTCCGAGTATTTGGGCCAGATGTAGACATTGCTGACTTTGAAGCATTTATAAATTCCGGCGATTTTGATGCAGAAGTAGATGCTGCTCGTCAGGCATTCACAAATAATAATGAAAATAATTCCTGGGCACTTGCAGAAACCAATCTGGGGCAGCTGGGTATTTATGGACAGGATGAAATTGCCGTAAATGATAAACTAAACCTAACTTTAGGTGTGCGTCTGGAATTCCCGCTTTACTTCAACACTCCCGAACTCATTCAGGAGAATATTGATCGCAAAGGTGGTCTGACTGCTGATGGCGGTGTTTACTCTCCAGAAGTAACCTATTATGACGAAAATGGGGAGGCCTTGACTTTTGACCATACGGAATTGCCTTCTAGCAATCCCTTGATCAACCCAAGAGTTGGTTTTAACTATGATGTAAAAGGAGACAGAAGCATGCAGCTTCGTGGGGGAACTGGTTTCTTCTCAGGAAGATTCCCATTTGTATGGATTGGAAACCAGGTCGCTAATCCTGACTTCTTCTTTTATAATATGACTGACCCGGATTTCCGTTACCCGCAAGTATGGAAAACCAATCTAGGATATGACCAGAAATTTGGAGGAGGATGGGTTAGCAGTGTTGACCTGATCTATACTAAAGATCTACAAGCGCAGATGGTACGGAACTTTGGATTGATTACTCCAAGAGGAACCCTTGAAGGAGTTGACAATCGCCCAATTTATCTTGACACTGATCGTGCACAGGGGCCATTTGGTGGCTCAACTAATGCATATGTATTTACCAATACTGATGCTGGCTATAGTTTCAATGCTTCATTCCAATTGGAAAGGTCATGGCAAACGGCTTTTCTGAAATTGGGATATAACTATCTGGTAGCACAGGATGCAGCATCTATTGAAGCAGAGATTTCATCTGATGCTTATGACCGTAACCCAGCAAACGTACAGAATACCAATACTGCCGAGCTGGCGCCTGCTTTTTATGGAAACCAACACAGATTCCTGGCTGTATTTTCCAAGAGATTTGTTTATGGAAATATGGGAACGACGATCTCACTATTTGGGGAAATGGTTCAGGGAGGAAGATTTAGCTATACTTATAGTGGAGATATCAACAATGATGGATCTGGACTTAATGACCTGATCTATATCCCGACAGATGCTGAAATCGATCAAATGCAATTTGCAGGAACCAATGCTGCTGCTCAAAGAACTGCTTTGAAAGCCTACATAGGACAGGATGAATACCTCAGTGATAATAGAGGAACGTATGCTGAAAAATATGGAGCCCTGTCTCCCTGGTATGGAAAAATAGACTTGAGAATTTTGCAAGATCTTTACTTGCCTAATGATCAAAAAATTCAATTGAGCATTGATGTATTGAACTTTGGAAATCTGATCAATGATAGCTGGGGAGTACGCCAGCAAGCAACTTTCACTGGTTTGGCTCAGCCCATCGGTGTTTCTGTGGATGATGGAAATCCTGTTTATTCATTTGATACTTCTCAGACCCAGACCTTCTTTAATGACTTTAGTTTGCTCAGTAGATGGCAGCTTCAGTTGGGACTGCGTTATGAGTTTTAAAACATAATATTAGTTGAAAAAAGGCTGTCTGTTTCAGGCAGCCTTTTTTTATTGACATTTTTTTTTGTCCGGCATAGGGGATAAAAAGAATATCTCTGTCTTTACTACACAATGAAGGTTATTTCCTTTACTGGCCAGATGGAAATTGTTCCTTAGAACTAAAACAATCAAACTAAGTAAGTAAAATGAAGATTGACAGAAATTTGCTTTATTTCGTTTTGGGACTGATGCTATTGGCACCAATCTTTCAGTCATGTGAAGAAGGAGTTATCTCCCCTCAATCGCATGCTGTTCAGGAAGTTCAGAACAATACAAACGGATTTTTTGACCTACAAAATACGCTCGAAGACAGCCTATCAGAAGATGGAATCGATTGTTTTGAGATCAATTTTCCTATAGACGTAAACTTCCCGGATGGGACTAGCCAGACCTTTAGTACCGAGGATGCCCTCGAAGCAGCTATAGATCTTTGGATTGACAATAATCCAAATAGTACAGACTGGCCTGAAATCGCCTTTCCTATCACCGTAACTCTGGAAGATGGATCTGTGATAAGTATTGCAGACGATGAAGAACTTTGTGATTTGCACATAGACTGCTACGGAGAGGAGTATACAGAACTTGGCAGCCTATTCATTTTGGAAGAGTTTGGGTTTATCCTGGACTCAATTGGATGCTTTGATATCGTATATCCCGTAGATGTAGTTTTCCCGGACAGTACTACACATACAGTAAATTCCAATCAGGAGTTGGCACAAGCATGTGAAGATTGGTGGAATAATAATCCCGATGCAGAATCTGGTCCTTCTTTCATTTACCCCATCCAGGTCACTACTGATTCAGCAACTATTACGATAAACGAAGATGAAGAGCTATATGAGATCATTCTCGATTGTCTCGATGAAGCCTTTGACGGACAAGGATTTTTTGATATTGGGGATGATTTTGATTGGGAAGATGAAGAAGAGCTCGAGTGCTTTGAAATTAATTATCCAGTGGATATCAGATTTCCAAATGGAAGCGCCCAAACCATGAATTCAGAAAACGAAGTAGAAGCAGCTATCGAAGCCTGGATCCAAAACAATCCTAATAGCGAAGACTGGCCGGAATTTGTATTCCCCATCACAGTAACCCTCAATGATGGTTCTACCCAAACGGTCAATAGTGATGAGGAATTGTGTGATCTATATGTCTCTTGCTGGGATGAGGTATTTGGAGACTGACAGTAATTGTGTGTGTTAGCAGGAAAATTCTAAAAAATGTGTGTTCCTGCTTTTTATGAGCCTAAGCCGGTCCTTTTTGTAGGACTGGCTTTTGATCATCCTACCCGAAATTGCTTTGACATTGCCTGAAAGAGCTAATAACTTCAGCCCAAGGTCAAAAAAATCAAACTGGATGAAAAGATCAGAATTTATTTTTAACGGTACTCGCGTATATCATTTAGGACTTTCAAAAGAAGAAATGGCCCGTCATATCATCCTGGTTGGAGATCCTGCCCGAGCCTATATCGTGGCAGAATACTTTGATGAAATAGAATCAGAGATTAAAAATCGAGAATATGTTACCCTGACTGGTAAATGTAATGGTCAAAGACTTAGTGTGATCGGTACGGGTATGGGTACAGATAATATTGAGATCGCTTTGGCTGAATTATATGGGCTTTATGAGTTCAATCCGCAGAATATGGAAAAAGAAGAGGGCCTTTCTCCTTTGGTGATTATCAGAATAGGTACTTCAGGAGGCGTTCAGTCCGACATTCCGGTGGGGACTATGGGAATTACTTCCTATGGACTAGGGCTAGATAACACAGGCCTGTATTATGACCATCCGATCCCAGACGAACAATCTTTACATATAGAAAAAGCTACGCAAGAAATTCTTAATCAAAGTTTTAGTCCTCAAGCTCGTTTCAAAGGAAAAATATTTCCCTATGTTTCTAAAGCTTCAAAAGTAGTAGAAGAAGCCCTGATCGAGGCATGTGAAGAGGAAGGCGCATCTTTTGTCAGAGGAATTACGGCTAGTACACCTGGCTTTTATGGTCCCTCTGCCCGCTATTTACAGGGGCTAAATAATAGCATTCCCCAGATAAAACAGAAACTTGCTCAGCTTAAATTAGGTGAACTAAGGATCATTAATATGGAAATGGAATCTAGCATACTTTTCCATATTTGCCAGCAATTGGGATATTTTTCTGGTACTATTTGCCCTATCATTAGCAATCCCAACAGTAGTGCAGATATCATTGATTATCAGAAAACTATACATCAGGCGATCCAGATAGGATTGAAAAGTATGCAGAAATTAGCCTGATTTTTTTTCTTTTCATATTACGTTTTGTGAAAGTGAGATTACTAAGGAATGAATGAGCAATGGGGCTCATTTTCATTCACTTTTTCAACACACAAAACAGATAAACATGAAAAGTTTACAGGTTTTTTTTCTGGTTCTGATTTTTAGCATCACAGGATTATCAGCGCAAGGTTTAGCAGGTAGTTACAAGCTGCAATACAAAGGAAAGCAGGTATCCTCAAATTCTACTCAAACCGTACGCCAGGTAAATGGTTCTTCAACTCTTGAGATCACCCAAAATGGTGATGATATCACAGTTACTATGGGCGATTCTGGTCAAGGCCTTTGGTCAGCAAACCGCATGTCTGGCCAGGGTGGAACTAAGCGTTTTGTTGCAGTTTTAGTTAACGGAAGCAAAAGTGTTTATACCATTACCGGTACGGTGGTAAACGGACAAATTCGTGGAACTTATAGCTACCTACGCTATGGAAATCGTTCTACTGGAATCGTTCCTGGATGGACCAGAGTTCAATTCACTGCAAAAAAATAATTAAGAATTCATTGCGTGTATCAAGACTAATCTTTTCGAAGGTTAGTCTTTTTTATTTTACATAAATAAATATTACACAAAATATTTTTATATGTATTTACATAATTATTTTACTTCCAATTAATTACTACTAAGCAAAACTCTATTTCGATATTCAGAAAATTATTTTTTACATAAAATCGCAACCTATGCTAGCTAAGCGGCGTAAGACCAAGCAATTCTCTTTAAAAAATTTCATTTTACACAAAATACACAGTCAAGCTATGAAAAGCCCTATTATCACCACTATTGCCCTATTTATCACCTTTAGCAGCCTTTCCACGCTTTCCTTACAAGCACAGAGCCTTTTAGAAAAGAAAGCTATTTCTATTATAGAAGTTGCAGATTCAAATGCAATTGATGTAAATTCCGATATAACAAATTACCTAAGCAAGAAGCTTAACTTCTCAGCCAAAGGAGACAGGGTTGGAAACGGATTTTCTTTAAAAGAAGGAGGAGAAGTTGTTGGAATAATCTCAGAAAATACTGGGAATGGTGCTGGGAACTTCGCCATTCCGAAGCATAGAGGTGGCAATGGATAATTAGTAAAAAGCAAAAGATTAGCATAAAAAAAGCCTGAACTTTTAAGGAGTTCAGGCTTTTTCTTTGAGTCAATTATTCAGTTTCCAAAACTGACGATAATTTCAAAATTCAGGTAGCGTTGCCGGCCTCCATCGAAGAGGCCTCCCCCCTGCCCCCCTGGATTAGGATTTTTTAAAACATTGAAAATACCCACATTATAATAACCCCCAAAACCAACCGAACCATAATTGGTTGGGAGATTTACCGAGAGACCAAAAGGCAACATGAGGTACCAGCGATTGATGGGATCGTCAAAACCATCGAGTTGAAAGCCTGATTGCTGGAGACGATATCCCAGGATGTATCCGATTTTGGGATTGAGGGCTTTGAACCGAGGCCCTACTTTCAGGTCAATTTCTAAGCTGGTCAAGCCCACATTTTGCACGTCATCTCCAAAATCCGTCATGACAACTGGCAAATTGGGAAAGCCTTTACCGTCATTATCCTTATATACAATGTTTGCCCCCAATTCAAATCCATGCTTTTCTTTATATGAGCTAAAGAAAACCCCAAATACCCCCGTGGTGAAGCCTTTTTCGACCAATCTATACTCTTGAGACCTGGGAAAGGTATTAATATTGGTAGCGAAGCGAAAGCCTATACCATTTTGGGCAAACATTCCTGTAAGAGATAGCAGGAAGAGGAAATATAGGGAAGTCTTTTTGATCATTCTGTTTAATTTGTTGGGCCTGGGCGGGTATAAGAGCTGTCAATAATATGTACTTAGGATTTTCCCTGTAGATATTTAGGAGCAATTTCTTTCATATAGGAGATTGCAGCATCTTTCTCATTAGGAATGATACCATCCAGGATAGCTTCCCGAATTTCATTCTTGATTTGCCCTACAATTCGGCTGGGCTTTATACTAAATGTATCCATTATTAAATCTCCACCCACCGGCGGCTGCCAATTCCTCAAATTGTCGCGTTCTTCTACCTCATGAATCCGTTTTTCCAGCTCAGTATAATTTTTCAGAAAACGTTTTACCTTATTTTCATTTTTGGAAGTAATATCTGCTCTGCAAAAATCCAGTAGGTCATTGAGGTCATCTCCAGCATCCACTACTATCCTACGGATTGCACTATCTGTCACTTCCTCATTGACCAGGGCAATGGGTCTTTGATGTAACTTAACCAGCTTCTGGACATAATTCATATGTTCGTTAAGTGGCAATTTCATCCTGCGAAAGATTTTAGGTATCATTCTCGCCCCTTTATCCTCATGGCCGTGAAAGGTCCAGCCCCCTCTTGCTGAGTACCGCTTGGTCAGGGGTTTGCCGATGTCATGCAAAATGGCCACCCACCTAAGCCAAAGATCCTGGCTTTTCTCGCTTATGTTGTCCAACACCTTTAAGGTATGGTAGAAATTATCTTTATGTCCGCGGCCATCCACATAGTCTACCCCTTTCATAGCTGCCAGTTCTGGAAAGATCAATTCCAGCAAGCCACACTTATCTAATAATATAAAGCCTCGAGAAGGGGTATGGGAAAGAATGATTTTATTCAACTCATCCTTGATCCTCTCTTTTGAAATGATCTCGATCCGTTCGCGATTCCTTTTTATGGCGACAAAAGTCTGCTCCTCTATAAAGAATCCTAATTGAGTAGCGAAGCGGATTGCTCTCATCATACGTAAAGGATCATCTGAGAAAGTTAGGTTGGGATCCGTAGGCGTGCGAATAATTTTTTTCTCCAGATCCTCCATTCCCCCAAAAGGATCAATCAGCTCTCCATAGTTCTCTTGATTAAGAGAAATAGACATCGCATTTATACTGAAGTCCCTTCGGAGTTGATCATCATGAAGACTTCCCGATTCTACCCGGGGTTTTCGGGAGTTTCTTTGATATGATTCTTTCCGGGCTCCGACAAATTCAACTTCCATATCCGGATGCCTGACCATAGCGGTGCCATAGTTTTCATATACCACTACATCTCGGCACTTACTTACTTTGGCAAAAGCTCTTGCAAGGTCTATCCCACGACCTTCAACTACAATATCAACGTCTTTGGAGCCTCTATTCAGAAAATGATCCCTTACATAGCCACCTATTACATAAGCAGGAAGCCCCAAACGCTCACTTTGTTCTGCAAGAACCCCAAAAATGGGTGCATCTATAGCTTCTAATATCTTCACGCTTCAAAAATAGCATCAATCTTTTACTTATAACAAAGAAAATAAGGCATTGAATAGGGAAAAATATGATCTATAAACAGGCAGAAATTAGAAGGAGATTAAATACTTATTAAAAAAATGTAAAAAATATGACAATTAATTTCTCTGATAATCAACCACATATAAGATAAGGGCCATATTTCCGCAGAAAGCAAAACAACGCTTTTTCAGGCCTAAACGTTAATTAGTGCATAAGGAAAAGCAGCATACGAAAACTTCGCAAGAATGTTTTGAAAAAGTGTAAAATGCTTTATATTTGATGATTGATGGGAATCCCGGAGTGAGATTCCAAGCCAAAAAAGGGCAAATGTTAACGGAACTATACTGATCTAACGTAAAAAAACTATCAGAATTTTGGTTACACCCACCTCATACCCTATACATTCTTTTCACAACTTAATTTCGGCAAATTTCATTTTGTATAATCTACATCTTACTGTCTTATTATTCTAATCTAACGCTTTTTTGATGAAAAAACTCTTTTTACTATTAGCAGTAGGTTTGATGTCGCTATCTATGGTGATGGCACAGCAAACCGTGCGAGGGACAGTGACCAGTCCAGAGGGAGAGCCTTTGGAAGGTGCTAGCGTTCTCGTAAAAGGAACTACGACAGGTATGTTCACCAATAGTGAAGGTGCTTTCTCTCTTTCAGTTCCTGAAGGAGGTAGCGTTCTTGTAATCACTTATGTTGGTTACAGAAAGCAAGAAGTACCCATCTCTGGTGGCAGCATGTCAATTACCCTTGCTAAGTCTGACCTCACCCTTGATGAGGTTGTTGTGACTGGTCTGGGTATCAAGAAGGAGAAGAAAGCCCTGGGCTACGGGGTATCGACTATCTCTTCTTCAGCGATTGAGAACCGCTCTGAGGCGGACATCGCAAGGATTCTTCGTGGTAAAGCTACTGGTGTGGATATCACACAGACTTCCGGTATGGCCGGTAGTGGTACTAACGTAATTATCCGTGGATACTCTTCTATCACAGGTGACAACCAGCCTTTGTTTGTTGTAGACGGTGTACCTTTTAACACTTCTACTAACAATGATAGAGGCTTCAATGGTGGTGGTGCTACTGCTTCCAGCCGTTTCCTGGATCTTGATCCTAACAACATTGCAGAGGTATCTATCCTTAAAGGTTTGTCTGCGACAGTGCTTTATGGTGAGGCCGGACGTAATGGTGTTGTATTGATCACTACCAAAAACGGTAATGTTGGCAACAACATCAACAAGAAGATGGAAGTAAGAGTAAGCCAGCAAGTTGGTATTACTGAAATTTCTAACCTTCCTGATTACCAGAATTCTTTTGGTAATGGTTTCTCTGGAAACTTTGGTTGGTTCTTCTCTAACTGGGGTCCTAACTTCAACGTAAGAGGTAGCAACGGTATTGCAGAAGATGGTACTATCGCTCACCCTTATGACCAGCCTCAGTTCAACGATGACTTTCCTGAATTCATCGGACAGCGCTACCCGTACAGAGCCTATGATGGTGTTGAAAACTTCTTTGAAAGCGGTATTCTTACTAACACTTCTGTAAGCATCGAGTCTAACATCAATGCTACAACTGCCGTAAGTGCAAACTATTCTTACCTGAATGATGGAGGATTCTTGCCTGACGCGTCTAACACTTACGAAAGAAGCAACCTTGGTTTAGGTGCTCGTACTCAGCTTGCAAACGGTATCACTATCCAATCTACTTTCAACTTTGTTGATTCTGACCGCGACGCTCCTCCTACAGGTGCTGCTTTCGGTTCTGGACCTGGTGGTGGTTCTGGTAACCCTAACCTATTCGGTTATATCTTCTTTACTCCACGTAGTATTGACTTGATGAACCTTCCTTTTGAGTCTCCAAAAGACGGTTCTATGGTATATTATCGTCGTGGTGCTGCTATTGAGAACCCACGTTGGACTTCTAAGCACACTAACGAGAATGAAGCTATCCGTCGTTTCTTCGGTAACTTCAACGTAGGATATGAGTTCACTGATTGGCTGTCTTTTAACTACCGTATCGGTATTGACCAGTACAACCAGCGTAACAGACGTACTATTAACAAAGGTGGATCTACTTCTCCAAACGGAGAGATGAGAACTACTGAGCGTCAAAACAAGATTACGGACCAGGTTGCAACTCTTTCTTATGACTTCAAATTGACTGAAGATTTCGCTCTTGACGGAATCGTCGGTTTGAACCTTAGAAGAGAAGAATTCCAATTCTCAAGTCTTTCTTCTACTCAGCAGTTCATCTTTGACCTGTTTGATCATGGAAACTTTGAGGAGCACAATGGTGATTCTTTCCTTTCTGATGAAAATACGATTGGAGCTTACGCTACAGCTACTCTTTCTTACAGAAGCTTCCTGTATGTAAACTTCCAGGGACGTAATGACTGGACTTCTACTTTGGAACAAGAGAACCGTTCTATCTTCTATCCATCTGCTTCTGTTTCTTTCATTCCTACAGAGGCTATCGCTGGATTGCAAAACAACCAGACTGTTAACTACCTGAAACTACGTTTCGGATATGGTACATCTGCTGGTTATCCTCAGCCTTATCAGACAAGAAGTGTACTTTCTTCTGGAACTAACACTTTCGTAACTGATGATGGAGCTGTATTGAACGTAAACTCTGTATCTAATGTATTGGGTAACAGAAACCTTGAACCAGAAACAATTACTGAGCTTGAAGTTGGTCTTGAAGGTCGTTTCCTCCAAAACCGTATCGGAATTGACGTTTCTTTGTATGACAAAGAGTCTAATGACCTGATTATTGGTTTGGATCTTGACCCAGCTACTGGATTTACAAATACTACTGTTAACGCAGCATCTGTTGAAAACCGTGGTATTGAGGCAGGTATTAACCTTGTTCCTTTCCAGGGTGCTTTCACTTGGAGCATTGATGCAAACATCACTGTTAACAGAAACAAAGTATTGAAGATTGCTGACGGTGTTGACCAAATTGCTATCGCAGGTTTCTCTAACTTGGGTAACTTCGCGATTCCTGGAGAATTCTACGGAATCATGCAAGGTATTCCTTTTCAAAGAAATGACGATGGTGTATTGCTCGTAGGTGCAGATGGTAACTACGTACCTGGTCAGGATATTGCCCCAATTGGTAATCCTAACCCTAACTATCAAGCAAACTTCATCACTAACCTTAGCTTTAAAGGATTCTCTTTAAGAGGTCAGTTAGCTTATGTTGATGGTGGTGATATTTACTCTGTATCTACAGCAACTATGCTTGCTCGTGGTAATACTGTTGATACTGATGTCGATCGTTTCTTGCCTATCATCCAGCCCGGTGTATTAGCTTCGGACGAAAGTACTCCTAACAATATCCAGGGATATATTGGGGACTTCTTCTTCCGCTCTTACTTCTTCGCTGATGAGGGTACCGTATTTGACGGAACTACTCTACGTCTGAGAGAGGTTTCTCTTTCTTATGATGTACCTAAAGCTTGGTTGGACAAAACTCCATTAGGTTCTGTTTCCTTGATCCTTGCTGGCGAAAACCTTTGGTATAAAGCTTACAACTTCCCAGAAGGTGTAAACTATGACCCAGAAGTATTGAGTCTTGGTGTAGGTAATGGTAGAGGATTTGACTTCACTACTGGTCCTACTTCAAAAAGGTATAGTGCAACTCTTAACCTGACTTTCTAAAACGAACTACATCTGAATTATCATGAAATTTTTCAATAGAATATTCGCTGTCGTTCTGGCAGTTGGACTCACAGTTACATCCTGTGAATTCACAGAGCTAGATCTACAGGAAAACCCTAACGCTCCTGGACCGGAGAGTGCAGAACTGGAGTTTTTGTATAACAATATCCAGCTTTCTTTCAACGGATTCCAGAGAGGTACTACCGGATTTTCCGGTTACTACCGCGGAGGAAACAACATGGGTAATTTTACTTATAATAACTCCGCTCCAGCGACTCGTGGAAATGGACTTTGGTCCAGTTTCTATGCAGGACTTCTTCCTGATATTGACGCATTGATACCAATTGCTGAAGGTGCAGGTGCTGACATCGAGCTTGGTAGTGCCAAGATCATGAAAGCTTATGCAATGTTTACCCTTGTTGACCTTTTTGGTAATGTTCCTTTAACTGAGGCTGGACAAGGTACTGACATCATTTCTCCAAGTGCTGACCCTGCTGCTGATGTATATCAGGCTGGTATTGCTCTTTTGGACGAGGCGATTGGTAACCTATCAGGTACTAATGCAGGTGCACCAGCAACTGACATTTTCTATGATGGAGATCCTACCAAGTGGATCACTTTGGCGAACACCCTAAAACTGAGAGCTTATTCTAACATCCGTATGGTTGATGCCAATGCTGGAAGTCAGATTTCTGCTATCGTTTCTGCTGGTGATATCATTGACGCTGCTTCTGAGGACTTTACTTTCAAGTATGGTAACCAAAGAAACAACCCTAACTCTCGCCACCCTTGGTACAACAACGCATACGAGCAAAGCGACGCTTCATACATTCCTAACTACTTCATGTGGTTGCTGGCTGAAGAAAAAGGTATTCGCGATCCTCGTACCCGCTTCTATTTCTACCGTCAGAGATCTAACTCTTTGACTGCTGATCCAAACGCATATTCTTGTATCTACAATGAAGGTGCTCCAGATCCTGATTTTTATCCTATGCACTATGCTGCAGTGGATCCTAATCTACCTTACTGTGTAGCAACAGATGATGGATACTATGGACGTGATCATGGTAACGGTTCTGGTATCCCACCAGACGGTCCTGTACGTACTGTTTACGGTATCTATCCTGCAGGTGGAAACTTTGATGACTCTCAGTTTGAGTTTACTCAGAACAATGGGGAAGACGGTCTACTTGGACAAGGCATCAACCCTATCTGGTTGTCTTCATGGACTCACTTTGTATTGGCCGAAGCTGCTCTGATGGCAGGAACTGGTGGAGATGCGAGAGCTCTTCTTGAAGAAGGTATTCGTCAGTCTATTGCTAAAGTTCGCACTTACGAAGCTCAGATTGACCGTAATAAGCAAATTGGTACGCTTCCTGATGGAACTGCCATCCTTCTTGGACCACAGCTTCTTGATCCACTAGATCAGGCTACTGAAGATTACGTTGATTTGGTATTGTTGAACTATGATACGGCTCCATCTGATGATGCTCGTTTAGACATCATTGTAAAAGAGTACATGATTGCCCTATGGGGTAACGGAATGGAAGGATACAACCTATACAGAAGGACTGCTAAGCCGGATAATATCCAGCCTACTATTGATCCTTCTTCAGGTAACTTCATCCAAACTCTATTGTACCCATCTGACCACGTTAACAGAAATGCTAACGTAACTCAGAAATCTACTGACGAGTTACCATTCTGGTCAACTCAGGACCCTAGCAAGTTTAACCGTTAAGAAAGTCGAATTCATTTCGCATAATTCTTAAAAAGAACCAAAAATGAATAAATATCTTAAAATAGTAGTCTTTGCACTGGTTGGATTCGCTATGAGCTCCTGTGCTGACGAAGACTTGAGCCCGATCATTACTTTTGATCAGGCTGGTAAAGGTGCCTACGTTAAGGAAGTAGAAACCACCAATGATATCTACGACCTCAATGAACCTACTACTACAGCTTATTCTTATTCAGTAGAGTTCATTGACCTGGAAAATGGTGCCCTTGTAAACAACTACTCTATCAATGTAGAGTATGAGGACAACAATCCTGACAATGGTGATAACAGTGTACCTGTTACTCAATACCTAAGCTTTGGAAAAGGCGACTTTGGTACTAGTGTAAATGGGAAAGTTGGAATTACAGTTTCTATTCCTCTTGCAGATGTTACTAATGCATTGGGATTGAATCTTGATGACGTCAAAGCACTTGATGTTTTCAGATTCACCAGTAGCATTACGCTTGATGACGGGCAGGTTTTCACTGCTGCTAACTCATCTTCAGCTATAAACGGTTCTGCTTTTGGAGGTAAATTCAACTTCAATGCATTCGTAACTTGTCCATTGACTGATGATCGTTTTGTAGGAACTTACACCCTGGATTATGTAGGAACTGCTCCTACCCTCTTCGGTGGTAAGCCTTATGGTGATCTGCCAATGACAGTTGAAGTTGCTGCTGTATCTGGATCTCAAACTAGAAGAACTTTCTCAGGAATGACTCTTCTTGGAGACCTTGGTATCGGTAACGGGCCTATGACTCAGACATTTGACCTCCTTTGTACTGCTACATTGGGATTGGATGCTGACGGTGGTCTACGTTGTGTTGACAATATCTTCATCTCACAAGGAAGCTCTCCTGTAGGTGCTTTCAACTTTGATGATGACACTGAGTTCACCTTGAACCTGGAGTTAGATGTAACAAATGACTGTGGTGCTGGTGCTGTACCTTTCACAGTTAAGCTTACAAAGCAATAATCTTTCAGTCATTTGATTGAAAAATAAGACTAAGAGCGGCTGTCTCATCTGAGGCAGCCGCATTTTTTTATTCTTTTCTTCCCAAAGCCCTCCTATTATCTGAAATCAAGTTATTGGTTTAGATATTTCGAATAAGTTCTCTCGTTAAACATCTGTTACTATCGACTTATCTAAGCACTCTAAACACTCTTTCCCGTCTAACGGGGTTATTGCCCCTACTCAGTTTTTTATCCTGTGAAAACACAATTCCCGTCCCATCCCTGATGTAGGTACTCTATGGAAAAAGGGGAAGGCTAGCAAGCGACCTTGCTTTCTTCCATAACCCGGTTTATGATCGCTGAGCTATTCAAGGAGCATGCCGAGACAGACTTCTTCCAAATTATTGATAAAATTCTTAAAGCAGGCTTTCATTTAAACAGGCATAGTTTGGTTTAGCCTCCCATAGAGGTTACTGACAATCTACGCAGAATAGGCAAAATGAAAGTCAGAAAACTCTTTCAACAGCCTTTTATGGGGCTACAAATGATGGAAATATTTTTCAGCGCTAAGCCTCACATTTTAAGGCGATTTGAAGCTCATTTTTTCTTACTTGAGACAAGTACTCATTTTATTCGAGATCACGGATTAGCGTGAATTTACAGGCCCAATTCTACAAAAATCCTGCTTTATTTCAAGGCAAGAAACAGAACAAATAATGAAATGAAGGGAGCTTCAAATGTACTTCACATTTTTTTTACAAAAACCTTTGTGCATAGTTGCATAAAAGAAAAAAGTAGCTATATTTGCATCCGCTATTGGTAATCAGGTCCGGTAGTTCAGTTGGTTAGAATACATGCCTGTCACGCATGGGGCCGCGGGTTCGAGTCCCGTCCGGACCGCAAGGAACCAAAAAAATAGCAAATCTAAAAATGGCCTTCAGAGCTTCTGAAGGCCATTTTGGTATATAGGGTTCGAGTCCTGCAAAAAATGGGGTCCCAAATCCAATCGTCCTTTCCAGTACATATTCGCTGTTTTTAAAACTCCTAATTTCAAAATTAGCGCTGTATTAGATCTGAAATTTTAGGTTTAAATTTTGAAATAATACCAAAATCAGTACTTGTTGCTCGCCTTTTATTGAGCAGCTTTTATTTTTTCTCTATCAAAAACACAGCTGATACCCTTATCATTTTGTTTTCAGGCAAAAAGCGATTTGTTAAGAAGTAGAACTAAGGTTAATTTGTATTCGTAGAATATAGAAATCTTAAATTATGTCTGCCATTCAATTATATAGTCAGCTAATTAAAATGCCTCTTGAAATGCGCAGGAAGGTCGCTGCATATATTGAATCTCTTCTCAATCAAAACCCACCTCCTTCTTCTCCCAAAAAGAAGATGATACCGGGTCTGGCGGAAGGAATGATCATCATGAAAGAAAACTTTGATGATCCCATCGAAGACTTTAAAGATTATATGTAATGAACTTGCTCTGGGATACCCATACGGTCATTTGGTACATAACAAATGACCCTCAACTTCCAATGTCTATTAGAAATCGAATTGAATCTCCTAGCTATACAAATTTTGTTAGTCTGGCTTCTTATTGGGAATTAAGCATCAAGTATTCTATTGGTAGGCTGGAATTCAAATATCCCTTAGAAAAGGTATTTGAAATAATTGGAGAATCTGGCTTTGAAATCCTGGAGATTACTCCCGTCCATTTCCTCAAAACCGCTCAATTGGATTTTCATCATAGAGATCCTTTCGATCGATTGTTAATTGGTCAATCTTTAACTGAAGGATTACCGATTCTATCGAAAGATGGGATGTTTAAAAAGTATAAGGAGCTTGAGGTCATTTGGGAGTAGGAAAATGAATTACTAAGTCTCAAAATTAGCGCTACAGTAGCGCTCGGATTTTTCAACCTCCTGATAAACAAACCCTTACACCCTACTCACTCCTCCCGTCCGGACCGCAAGGAAAAGTTACCACACCAAAGAATATCCTCTATTTCGTAATAGGGGATATTTCTTTTTAGTCGCACAGACTCTTTTGTAAAAATTAGCGCTGAAATCTTTACATAATTATTTCCAAAAAGAAAGCTTCAATCCTTATGCCACGAAATGAATAGCCCCTTGCAACCCTACAACATTCTAAATGTGGAGCTTACTCTTTCCTAATTGTGGGCCAAAATAATAATGTAGGCTTACTTAAAATCAAAAATAGATAAAGGCCTTTATTCATTAGCCAGATCTAATACCTGTTCATACAACTCCTTTCCTATCCAAAATCCCTTTTCTATTAGGATATCCATCAAAGGCATTATTTCCTCGATGATCTTTTCTTCCTTGGCTTTCAATAATATCCCTAATGTTCCGACTATTGATATTCCTTGCTTTCTTGCCTCTTGTCGACCAAGTAATTCATCAACTAACAAAAAATCAGCCTCCATTTCCAGGGCCAAAACAATAGCCTCTGCTTCTCCCCTATCTAAAACATCCAGAAGTCTTACTACCTGATCTGAGTCAGAAGGAGATTTAACAGAAACCCAGTCAGCATGCTGAAATGGAGGGATGTAATCAAGATCTTGAGACAATTGATTTATTTCCTCATAAACTGCTTGCGGAATGTATACTTGGCGGTATAATTTCTGGAGAATATGTAATTGACCTAAATGTAGAAAATTGCTGATTACCGAAGTGTCGCTAATTACAACCAACATACTATATATTATATACTATAGTCCCAGTGTCTTCACATCATCCATCAGTTCAGAAATATCATAATTAACTGGAATCTTTCGAGTCTTCATGGCTTGCTGAAAATCCCAGCGACTAACACCAGCTAACTGAGCAGCTTTACCGATAGAAATAACCCTTCTCTGATAAAAGATTAGCGCTATTTCCAGCTTAAGATCTTTTTCAGTCATCCCGGCAGCTTTAAGATATTCTTGAGGAATGGTAATACTCATCAGCTTTTACTTTAATCAAATATACGCAATAGCTGGATTTATTGTTAATAAAATACCACAAGGAAGCATTGGAAATAAAAAATGGATGAAGATACTGACTAGGTTTACTTATCTTTTAACTTCGAATTAATGCTAGAATTTAGCGCTACTGTAGCGCTTGAATTTCACAATTCCCTGATCAACAACCTCTTAAACCCTACCCGATCCTCCCGTCCGGACCGCAGAGAACTGAAAAAATAGCATTGAAAACCCCCTCAGAATTGTCTGAGGGGGTTTTGGCATGTAGGTTCGAATCCTGGGAAAAATTAGGCCCGAAGCTCAATCAGCCTTTCTGAACAGTATTCATTATTTTTGGTAAACCTAATTTCAAAATTAGCGCTGTATTAGATCAGAAATTCTAGTTCATTTTAACTAGTCGCTGGATACATGAATATTGCTTTAATTCATCAGTCGCTCTTACGATATAAAGTCCAGAAGGAAGATTACCTAAATCCATTTCTGAAGTACTGTTTTGATTTGAATATCTCTGGACTAATGATCCATTTGAGGAAAAAATCTCTACTGAAACCCTCCCAAAATCTCCGTCTATTTTAATCCTTCCATTTGTAGGATTGGGGTATAAGGACATACAATTGGCCTCAAATTCTGGATCAATGCTAGTTGCAGTATTGCAAGAAGCTAAAAAAGGATGTGCATAAGCCGGTAAGCTTGATTTGACAAAGTTATTGGCCGAATTATTAATACAGGCATTTACCACGTCTAAATCTGCATCTGGCGCGGATTCAATGCATTTGGGAATATTCATACTTTCATTCTGCCAGCTGCGGATTTTCCCTCCAAAGATTCCAGTAGCGCTCACCGCATCAGATGGCAGCAAGCTTCCTCCAAAAGACATATTATAATCATTTTGTAGTTGCTGATTTGACTTCGCAGCAAACTGAGATAAAATATATCGTTCTCCGTCAACTACAGTATAAGGCTCACTATCTGATGGTAAGGGCACAAATCCTGCTGCTTGCTCATCAAAGTACAGCCTTTGATTGCTAAATGGCCCGTAATCCAAAATTATTTTATCTGGAAGTAAAAAGTAGGCAGGAAATCTATCATCAGGATTTGTAAAATTAGCCACCATCTTTATGTCCATAGGATTGCTGAATGCAGGATCTGATTCCATGACAAGTCCGTGAAGAAGCATATCCCTATAGTTTTTCTGAACTGCAGGTAAATATAAATTCGTACCATTCTTTAGACTTCCACAACTTACTGTAACCTGGCCATTGGTAGGAAGCGCAAATCCGGTACCGAATCCTTTTATATCAATATTCTCAAATATTTGCTTATTCTGTGCCCTAAAGTGGCTGGCCCATATTCCCACTGAAGTATTATCTGCGTCATTATTTAAGAGTCGAACATTCTTAAAAGTGACTCTTTCGGTAAAATTGAGTTGAATCCCCAAAGAATCAATATTCCAGGCAGTAAAACCATCAAAAGTGGAATGAACGCCAGCTATATAATTAGGATCATAGTCCTCTACATCAGCAAAAAAAGTTGTATGCAGGTAATAAGTTGCCAAGCCAATTGTAGAGGAATAAGCCTCATTATTCTGGAAATTCTGGATAGGGTACCAACCTGTAGCCAATACCCCTGGCTCAGAAGGATTGATATTATCCGATAGACCCAAATTTGAAGGGACATAGGAGTTGTTAAATGTGCCTGTAGGAAAGCCGGGTTCTACTAGCCCTTCTGGCCAATAAATAAAGCCATGGCCTGAACTTCCAGATGCCACATTCCCGATAACAGAAACACCGCCACCATGTATCCAGAAGCCGTCTCCCTGAAATGCGAAATCCTGGGAATTTTCACGGCCATCCGGAAAGCTCAAATCATCATCGAACATCCTCAGAGGATAGACGGGATTAACTGTTCTTATAGCAATGTTGTTTGCAAATGAACCTATTTCATCGCCTGATTCTGTTTGAAAACCACCTCCAATTACATTGTAAGAGACGTTATTTTCAAAATGAACAAAAGATGAATGATTTACATAAGCCCATCCTGGATCATCTTCCACTGAACATCCCCTTACATAAGCTGGAGAAGATGCCAGATTCACTCCTCTTCTATGAAAATGAATGGAATACCTGCCCCGGATATTTGTTCTTGGTCCGTCTACAAATTCATCACCATTATCATCATCGTCATTAATAAACCAATCATCAACCTGGATATCTTTCCGGGTTCTTCCCATCTTATGAACCCTTACAAAATTTATATCCACTGCTTGATTCCCCATAAACATAATATGCCCCCTATCCAATCCATTATTACTATTCCCACTCTCGGATTCAATGACAATATTCCTACTTAGGTTGGCAGCGTGAACAAATAGGTCAGGTGCTGGAGTTGTATGATCTTTACTCAATGGCTGTGTTAAGGTTATGTTTACGCCAGATACAGATTGAATGGTAGCCACCTCATCGCTTTTGGCATCTTTCGGATTAGTACCGGTGATAACGATCCGGTCCCCTACTTCCCAGTTTGAAGGAGGATTTTCCAAGGTGATTGTGCTTGCTCCACTTGTTGGATTGGTCGCTAGCCGCGTCCAACTAGTCTTAGCTGCCCCGTAAGCAGTGGTTTTCCCCATCATCATAAATCCTTTCTCCCACTGCGGGTTGCTTAATACGATATCCCCTTCATCAATTATGGTGATCTTGCAATTGATATTGGAAGGAATGGGATTGTTGGATGTTCCAATTTCTAGTTCTCCAGAAGCATCCTGAACGATGGTTTCAACTTTTAAGGAGGTATTTACCGAGGTAGAAAAAGTCATTTTCCCCTGGATTCGGATGATTTTTATTCGCGTGGAAATCTCTCCATCAATAGTCAGTGTTTTACCTGAAGGAATAAATACTTTTGCAAGACTTGTTGGCAGATTCCCTCCTTGCCAGGTATTCGAATTAGACCAGCTTCCAGAGTTTGCTACTACATGGGTAGCCTGATTCAAAGGAAGCAGATCGAGTGGTGATTGGGAGTAGAGAAGGTACATCCCATTAATTGTGAGAAAAAAGGTTAATAGTAAATTTTTCATGTTTCGATTTTTGAAAAAATTTAGAATTCTGTCTTCGAAAATTTGGTACCAAACAATTGTTCTCGAAATACACCTAACAAATCGATTGTTATGGAATTACCCTACCCCCTTTCTAGCTAAAAAATAGCCAGACAGAATTTTGTTGCAATACCTACACTAAGGTGATTAAAAACGGTCCTTGAATAGTTAATTTGGCTCTTGAATCTATTGCCATAATAAGCATCACCCCCATGCTATCTATGCCAGTGTTTTTCAATCAGTGAGTCTCTGAGTTCTGAGTCGAAGGGTATGGGAATTGATCTATCGGGCCAGATAAACCATCTTCGCGATCTCTTCCAGGGTTGCTACTACTATAAACGGTTTTATGGGCATTTTCCCCCCTCCTAAAAGCTGCATGATTGGAAATCAATACCATTTCCACTTCCCTATAATCCAGGCCCTTTTCTTTAAAAGCATTCAGGATTTGAAAGCCGGTTTGGTATTCGTAATGTCCCTTGATCATTTCATCGCTGATCACCGACGTACAAGGAATATCAATCATTACTGAGGAAGCCGCAGAAGAAATAGAAGCCATTCGCAACTTTAACGAAGGTCGCAAACAGGGCCGAGGATTTGATAGTTTAGAGGATATTTTAGATTGTTTGGACCGTATTCACAAAAATACTGGACGTTTTCAATATTATCGTAATGCAAAAGATGGAATTAGAAGGGGTGTGAGTGCTAGATTTGCAATTATTGTTCTTTATGATAAAGATCACGAAAAAGAAAGGATTGAGCTATTGAATGTAGCTGATTCTCAACAAGACTGGTTTGAAGATTAATAATTACGCCACAAAATAAACTAGCACCCTTCTACCCTTCTATACTCGAAGATTTAATTGTCGCCTCTTTTTATCATAAAAAGCATAATTAGATTCAATACCAATAATAATGGTAATTCGACTTAGATTAGATTGTGAATAAGTCTCAAAATTAGCGACACAGTAGCCCTTGTATTTCACAAACCCCTGATAAACAAACCCTTACCACCTAATCAATCCTCCCGTCTGGACCGCAGAGAACTGAAAAAATAGTACTAAAAAGCCTCTTAGAATTGTTTGAGAGGCATTTGTTTTTGGGGTGTTTTGAAAAATAGGCCGGTGTCAGATCTGGGGATTATATTTCGATGTATTGAAGTATACAGCCTTAAAGGAGTTAATAACATTACTTCAAATTCTGACTTTTAGACGAGAATATTTAGAATATGATTATCAGATGTGATGCAATATAATCTTTGTTTGGTAGTAAATTTAGAACATCTACCACAATTATAATTTCTTTTTGAAGGGAAAATATATAATAAAGGTACGTTTCTAGAAATAATGAGTTAGATTTCCATAGAAAGAACGAACCTTTACCCTACCCATCTATCAGGTACACCATGGGTCAAATACTTTTTAGACACTACCAGTAAATTCGCGACTATTTGATCATCAGGGTTGGCATCCAAGATTTCCTCGAAGCACACAATAGCCTTTGCAAAAGACTGTTCTGCATACAAAGTAATCGCCTGGTCAAAGGTATCCATCCAGTTACGTTTCAGTGACTGTATAGCATACTGATCACTATCGAAGCACTCGTATACACCCAGCGGTGCTTCACGTCCCTTGACTCTAACCCGGCCTAGATATCGCATTTGGTAGATTTGAGGATCAGAAAGCTTTTGAAAAGATTGTTCACTGAGCAAGATAGGGGCTCCTAGCTGTTTGGTGAGCGCTTCCATCCTTGCAGCGGTGTTGACAGTATCAGAGATGGTAGCAGCATCGGTACGCTGCTCATCGCCAATAATACCCATTATGAGTGAACCAGTATGCATTCCCATACCAACACGAATATTTCTACGCCCTTGTTGACTGCGAAGGTGGTTATAATCGTCTATTTCTCGTTGCATATCTATACAGGCTTTGAGGGCATCATCTGGGGATTGCTGGAAGATAGCCATGATACCATCTCCTAAATATTGATTAACAAATCCATTATGCAGATTGATGATGGGTCCCATACGCCCAGCATAGGCGTTGACAAACCTGAAGTTCTCCTCCGGACTCATTTGCTCGGCCAAACTGGTATACTTTCGAATATCTGTAAAAAGGACAGTGACTTGCCGTTCTACCTGATCGCCAAGTTTAAGTTCTGTAAGGTTGTCTTTCCCAAGTGTACGAATGAACTCGGCTGGTACGAAGCGGTTGGTAACTTTGTTTATTCGGTGCAAGTTAAGGTGGGTCTTGATCCGAGCAAGGAACTCGTCCCGGGTAAACGGTTTGGCCAGATAGTCGTTTGCCCCCAAGTCGAGTCCCTGGATCAGATCAGATACTTGATTTTTTGCCGTAACCATGATTACAGGGAGCTCCGAGGGTAAGTATTGCTCGCGGATACGCTGGCAGACTTCGTAGCCGGACATACGTGGCATCATTACATCTAATAGGACCAGATCAAAACGTAGATTACCTTCAAGTAGTTGTAGGGCTTCAGTTCCATTCATGGCCTGAACTAGCTTAAATCGATCTTCCTGTAAATGGTTTTTGATCACCTGCTGATTGATGGCCTCATCATCTACCACCAGTATATTTAGTTGTTCTTCATAAGATGGACTGATTGGGGCCTCCTCCCTAGCTTTAGAAGCTCTCAATGGCTGAATGGCTGCAATAGACTTTATAGGGACAGAATCAGAAATAATACCCGGATCCGCAATGGTCTCTGTACCCAGGGGAAGGGTGAAGTAAAAAATTGAGCCTTGTCCCTCCTCCGATTCTACCCACATATCCCCTCCGTGTAATTCAACTAGCTTTTTGCTAATACTCAGCCCAAGACCTGTACCTGAATATTTACGAGAAATTGAACCATCAGCCTGCTCAAAAGCTTCAAATATTACTTGTAATTTTTTTCTTTCAATTCCTATTCCCGTATCTTTTACACATACTTGAATCATATCCTGAACAGGCATGGCTTCAACTGTTATTGAGCCATATTCAGTAAACTTAATTCCATTGCCAATCAAATTATATAGAATTTGTTGCACCCGATTTTCATCCGCAAAAGCAGCTGATAATTTGGGATCAACTGCATTTATTAACTTAATGTTTTTGCCTTTCAACAGAGGTACAATGTTACGCAGAACTATATCTGTCAATACCCACAGGTTGATAGCTTTTTTACTGAGAATAATGTCTTGGTTCTTTAATTTCGAAAAATCAAGAATATCGTCAACCAAGCTATTTAAACGCTTGCCTGAGGAAATTATCATAGACAAATTTTCTCGTTTGTCCTCAACTTCTTCCAGTTCAAGTAGACTTTCTGAGAGTCCTATAATTCCTTGCAATGGAGTACGTAATTCATGGGAAGTATTGGCTAAAAATTGATCCTTAAGTTGGTTAACACGTTGAAAATAAATTACTCTTTCTTTTTCAAGAGTGATACTCTTATTCTGTTGTTTGATTCGATTTTGGGCCCAGATAATAATTCCGACTGTAATTACCAACAACAGTAAGACAGCAAAAAGAATAAGCTGCGTACGGTTTCGACGTTTTTCAAGTTCATTCTCTAATGTCAATTTCTGCAGTTCTTCTGCTTTTTGCTTGGATTGGTATTTTGTTTCAAGTGTTTGTAAGGTTTTGTCCCTTTCCTCGTTGAAGAGCGAGTCTTTTTGAACTATGAATTTTGATAAGTGGTCATATGCTTGCTCAAATTCCCCACTCTTTGCTAAATTTTTTGCCAAGGCGCTATAAGCATCTCTTATTTCTTCTCGAAACTTAATATCTTTCGCTAACTCCAATCCCTCTTTTAATAGTTTCTCTCCTTCTTTTAATTTTCCTTGCATAGTAAAGACCGATCCTAAATCAACTTTAGAAAAGCATATTCCTCGAAGGTCCTCAATATCTGAGAATCCTTGCAACCCCTTTTTAAGGGCCTGATGAGCTCTCCTTAAGTGCTTGTTAGTGATAGTAGAATCAGTGGATTCCGTTGCCATTGTTATTGCCAAGTTACCCTGCGAATTGTAGGCGTATGATAACATGCTAATGGTGGTATAATTACTATTATCATTATTTAATCCGGCTTCAATCGCTTTGTCAAAATATTGTTTTGCTGTATCTAATTCTTCTAGATTTTGGTAGCATTGTCCCAAATTTATGTAGACTCCGGGGAATCGATCCTTATGCTGTAAAGTTCCCCATGAGTCAAGTTTGGGATATAGTCTCTCTGCTTCTTCAAGGTACTCAATAGCCTGTCTATAATTTTCCTGTTCCATCAGCATAGTCCCATAATTTACCAAACTGAAAATAGCATCAAAGAAATCCTTATTTCTCTTTGCCGTTTCAATATTTTCTAGATAGATAATCCCAGCTTCTTCGTATAGATTTATTCTTTGGTAGGCAAGTGCAATATTATCCATAACCATATATTGACCAATAGTATCTCGTATTTCTCCGTACAAATTATTGGCTTCAATCAGAAATTGAAGTGCAGAATCGTTCTTTCCCAGAAATAAATACCCTGATCCAACGTCAAATAATGCGCTTGCGATTTCCGATTTGTCTTTGATTTTTCGCGCCAATTCTAGTTTTTGCAAACTATATTTGTGTGCTAAAGTTTTATCTATTTGACCTGAATGAGAAATAAGCGATGTTAAAGTTTTTATTCTTAAACTATCTACAGTCAGCTTTTCAAGCTCAGCTTCCAGGCTATCAATGATAGGATTTTGTCCAAATAGACAACATGAAATGAGAATCAATATAAGGGAAGTAAAGAAACGCATATGGATTGAATAAAGGTATTTATGGAAATTACTCTTTTGGACCGAAGCACCTATTCGATACATTTTATAAATTTTCCTCAGATATTCCTCCTTCTTCTCTACTAGTTAAACGAAAACCTGTCTTTGAATTTTGCACAAGCCGATCTAATTAATCAACAAATTTAGCTAACTAGGAAGAACCTTTTACGGCTTCCAAACTTTCATAAAAGTTGTACAACTTTTCGACGTGGAGCCTACTTTGATAGGAAAGTTCAAGCTTATGCATCCAGATATTTACTTTCCAATTCTTTATCCAGGTCTTTCAAGGGAACTTTTTCTATCCTTCCTGCATCCCAACATTTTAACATCTGCTTTGACTCTTTCTCTACAGGATAGCGATAAAATGTACTGTTATATATCAGACATATAATTACTGAGCTAAATCACCTTGAATCTAAACTTATCACGAATCTACGTATTTCCTTAGCTTATTGTTAATAGTGTAGGTATATCTAGTAGTGAGCAAAGTTTAAAAACGCCAACTACATAAGGCAGTATTTAGGGTAAAACATCAGGAGACATGGAAAAAAATAGTTCTACAATAGCTTCTGAATTCGCTCTTATCCAGTATCCTTTCAAAAAGAAGCTTTCACAAGCCACTCATTTTCAATGTATTAATTACAAAAAGCCAGAATTTGAATTAATAAATTTTCATGACTTAAGGAAGAAGTCCAACAAATAGTCCTGAATCAATCCAGACTTTTTGTAAGCCTCTGTTTTTAAATATGATTACCACTAGAAACCCCTCCCGTCTGGACCGCAGAGAACTGAAAAAATAGTACTAAAAAGCCTCTTAGAATTGTTTGAGAGGCTTTTGTTTTAGGCGTGTTTTGAAAAATAGTCAGGTGTCAGATCTGGGGATTTGCTACGGAAAATAAAGAAATTGACACCGATTCATTATTACAACTGTTTCATTTTATCTTCTTTATTCTATTTCTTTTACATATTTCCCGAGCCGATCATCTTTTATTCGGCCTTCCCAATTTAGACCAAAGCCAAAATCATATGCATTCCCTTCGCTATCTTTATGAGGATT
>JBCBRM010000036.1:0-95917 GCA_039819665.1 Bacteroidota bacterium | reverse complement strand
TTTATGAAACGGGAAGAGTAAAAAAGAAGCCGATTGGAGAAGAAGATGTTGAGGTGATAGTTAAGCTCTTCCCGTTTCATAAAAGGGCATATCTAAAAAGTGCACATGCTCATCTTTCACCTTGCAATAGCGACAGGCAGATTTTGCTTCTCCTCTTCTGATCAGTCCTTTAATTTGTTGCAACTCCTTTGAGTCTGGTTGCCCAGGTACTTTGCTATTGAGAAAATCCCTACTCTCTATATAGAGTTTCTCCGCTTCTTGAGAATTCTGCCCAAAGGATTTACTGAAATCAAGGGCGAAATCAATAAAACGCATTGCGGCATCATCAAAAACTGCAATATTTCCTGAGGTTTGATAGGCAACATGAACCTCATGTCCCTGATCCACCAGTCTGAGCAGTGTCCCGCCCATTGAGATTACATCATCATCTGGATGTGGACTAAAAATCAAACTTCTTTTAGGAAAGGGATCTTTTCGCTCGGGTCGGTGGGTATCATCTGCGTTGGGTTTCCCTCCTGGCCATCCAGTAATGGTTCTTTGCATTTCATTAAAGATCCGGATATTGATCCCATATGCAGCACCTTTTTCAGCAATCAGATCTCCCATTCCATGCTCATTATAATCCTCATCCGTAAGTTTCAAAATAGGTTTCCCTAATTTCTGACAAAGCCATACGACTCCTAAACGGATCATTTTATCATCCCATACACAAGGTCCCACCAGCCAGGGAGCCTTACTTCTGGTTAATTCAGCAGAAGCAGCTTCGTCCAGCAGGATCTCAGCATTTTCATGTTTTTGGAGGAAGGTTGCTGGAATCAATTCAGACACTTCTCCTTCCACAGTCCTCTTAATGATAGGTGCTTTACCTTCTCCCCAAGCCAACAGTAAAACTGCCTTGGCACGCATAATCGTCCCCACTCCCATAGTTATAGCTCTACGTGGTACATTTTCCTCTGCGAAGAAATCACTAGCTGCATCGCGAATCGTAGTACGGTCAAGAGCAATCATTCTGGTACGAGAACCAATTGAAGAACCAGGTTCATTAAACCCAATATGCCCGGTACGGCCGATACCCAGAACCTGTATATCCAAACCGCCTGCATCCTCGATTTTTTGCTCGTATTCCTGACAAAATTGGTCAACTTTTTCCAAAGACAATGTTCCGTCCGGTATATGAACATTCTCTTTTTTGATGTCCACCCGATCAAAAAGATACTCATTCATGAAGCGATGATAACTCTGAAGAGCTTCTGGCTCCATGGGATAGTATTCATCCAGATTAAAGCTGATAACATTCTGGAAGCTTAGGCCTTCTTCCTCATGCATACGAACCAATTCATTATACACTCCCGTAGGGGTTGAACCAGTTGCAAGTCCCAAAACAGCCATTTCTCCTCTTTGTGCTTTATGGCGGATTAGGCTAGCGATTCTGCCGGCAACTTCTTTGGAAGCGACAGCAGAGTTTTCATAGATCCTGGTCGGGATCTTTTCAAATTGATAGGTAGTAGATGGATGAACTGCTAACATGTATTGAATTAATTTTTGAGAATAAATTATACGCTTTGGATACCTAAGCCTTCATAGGGATCTAATCTTTGATCTCCATCTGGCAGGCAACTTATGATCTTATGTAGTTTCTGGGTCTCTCCTATTTTATATGGATTGACAGTTTCAATTTTTTCTGGAATCAATAGACTTAATACTTCAGCTGCAGCATTGATCATGACTCGCTTTACCTGGGTTTCTTCCCAATCTATTTCTGTAATACCGATTTGATGATGGAGACTTCTTATTCCAAGGAAACATTGATCTGCATAAAGTCCGCTAAAGGTTTTTATTGCCTCCTCCCCTACGGTTACCTGGGCCTGTTTCAGCACCCTCCCACCCGCAAAGACCACTTCAATCCGGGGATGTGCTGCCAGTTCGCTTGCTATAGGAATGCTATTTGTAAAAACGGTAGCAGATAGACTCTTGGGTAAAGCTTTTACTAGCTCGAGATTGCTGGTTCCCCCATCAATTATAACTACAGAATTTTCTTTGATCAGTTCCGCTGCCTTTGTAGCAAGTATTCTTTTTTGATCGAGGGCATACACCTCTCGGTCTTTATAATCGAAAGGATTAAGGCTAAGCGAAATGGCACCTCCATGAACTTTCTTCAGGGCCCCTCTGTCAGACAATTCTTTTAAATCCCTGCGGATAGTATCCTCGGAAACCTCTAATGCATCACTCAATTCTAATGTGAGTACTTTTTGATTTTTCTGTATGGATTCCAGGATATAAGTATGTCTTTCTTCTTTTAGCATAACAGGAATTGCCTATCAAATCGTGCAAACTCCTGCAAGTATACTGCATTTTTATGAGTATTTTTGCATTTTTATGCAAATTTTATGCGGATTTAATCTTTTCTTAACCTGATTTTCTGCTTTTTTCCGAATGATTCCTGCAAAAACATGCAAAAACCTTCCATTTACGCCGAGCATTTAGTTATTTAGGATTCATGAAGGTTTCGACTCATTCTTTGATCCTTTACCTGCTCCTGTTTCCATCCTTTATCTTTTCTCAGGAAATCCTGCACACTTCTTTGAGCCTAAGTGAACTAGACAAGAAGAAATCTGAAGTTGTTTTACTGAAAAATCAGGGAGAGCTTCTGCCTATAGTTGATTTGCATGAAAAACGTATTCTGCATATTTCTTTTGATACAAAGGGCAAGGATTTTTTCCAGAACAGTCTGGCTCTCTATGCACCTGTATTGAATATCCGCATGCGCCTGGCGGATCTTCCTGAGAAAATGGGCAGGATTAGAGAATTAGCTGATGCTTCCAATTTGATTATCCTCAGCTTACACAATAGTGTTTCATATAGCGGATTGACTACTGCCGAACGTCTTGCTATTAGAGATTTTTGGCAAAAGTTGTTTAATCGTCCACATACCATTACTGCATTCTTTGGCTCAGAAGAAGAGCTTCAGAAATTGGATATACTTAGCAAATCGCCTGTACTTTTATTCTCCTCTTCTGAGCATCCCATCAATCAGGAGTTTTGTGCACAGATTATTTATGGGGCTATTTCTTCGCAAGGGAGGTTAAGAAAAGACATTGGCCGAGTATTCCATAAAGGGAATGGATTGAGAACTACCGGAGATATTCGCCTGACTTATAATAAAGCAGAAGCAGTATCCTGGGATTCAGAGAGACTCAAAAGGCGGGTTGACTCTCTTATAGAAATGGCCATAGATTCCATGGCATTTCCCGGTTGCCAGGTATTGGTAGCAAAAAATAATCAGGTAATTTTCAATAAGAGCTACGGTTACCATAATTATAATAAGACCCGGGCAGTAAGAAACCAGGATGTCTATGACCTGGCATCTATTACAAAAATCAGTGCAGCCCTTCCTGCCATTATGTACCTCAAGGATGAGGAAAAACTTCGGTTAGATGCCCCACTCTCCAATTATTGGACAGACTTTATAAAATCCAACAAGCGAGATCTTCAAATACGCCCCATACTTGCCCACCAGGCTGGCTTGCTCCCATACATAGTATTCTGGGAGAAAACCCAAAAGAAAAACGGCAAATTTAAAAGGGGTACTTTCAAATCAGATTCCAGTGAAACGTATTCGATCAAGGTATTCAAAGACCTTTACATGAATCAGAAGTATAAGAAGAAAATGTACAAGGCGGTCAGGAAATCAGCCGTCGAAGCCCAACAGGGATATGTATATTCCGGCTTAAGTTTTCTCTTGTATCCTCAAATTGTAAAGAATCTTAGTGGTATGGATTTCGATCAATTGCTAAATGAGCGCTTCTATGATCGGCTGGGAGCTGGAAGGCTGGATTTCAATCCCTGGAAGAAGATCCCAATAACTGAAATCGTTCCGACAGAGTACGATAGCTTATTCCGAAAAGAAATGATTCATGGTTATGTCCATGATGAAGCTGCCGCAATGATGGGAGGAGTTTCTGGTAATGCAGGCCTTTTTTCTAATGCTAATGACCTTGCCAAACTCATGCAGATGTACCTGAATATGGGCCATTACGGAGGAGAACAGTACATCAGCAAAGAAACCCTCAAAGAGTTTAGTAGTTACGCCTACAAGAAGGAAGGCAACCGAAGAGGTCTGGGATTTGATAAGCCAGCTTTAGCAGGAAAGAGTAGTTACATAGCTGAAGATGCCTCATCTTTAAGCTTTGGACATTCAGGCTTTACTGGAACATTCACCTGGGTCGATCCTAAACATAAACTGGTTTTAGTGTTTCTTTCCAATCGAGTCAACCCAACTCGCAATAACCGGAAACTATATAGTCTAAAAATCCGGGAAAAATTACATCAAATTCTATATGATGAAATCAATTGGGTAAACAAGTAGGGCTCTTACTAAAAAGCTGCGAACGTTTAATTTAGCATTACCTTCAAATTCTCAAAGAGCCCCCTACTCAAGAAAACTTTTATCATCTTAGGGGAAATTTCTAAAAAGATCATCCATGGGGGTTCTCAAAAAATTAGCTGGACATACCTTTATTTATGGCAGCAGTACGATTTTAAGTCGGCTACTAAATGTCCTTTTCCTCCCCATACTTACCAATCGCTTTAGCACAGGAATCTACGGCATTTATGCAAATCTTTATGCCTGGATTACCCTATTCAATGTATTCCTGACCTTTGGGATGGAGACGACAATGTTTCGCTTTATTCAAGACCAAAGCGATCCTAAAAAGGTATACAGCCAGGCTTTTTATTTCGTACTGGGCCTACTTGTCCTTTTTATGGGCATTGCCGTACCCTTGCATGCTCAGATCGCCAGCTGGATGAATTATGAAGGCAGCGAACATTATCTCCTGCTTTTATTTGCTATTATTTCTTTAGATGTATTGGCTGCTGTTCCAAAGGCTATGTTGAGACATAAAGAACGCAGTGCCTGGTTTGGGATCATCATGCTAATCAATGTTGTGGTAAATCTCAGTGCACTTTTGATTTTTATCGTCTGGATGGATTTGGGGATAGTTTATGTTTTTGTAGCGAATATCATTGCCTCTGCTTTGGTACTTATTTTATCGCTATGGAAAAATCTGCCAGGTTTACCCAAATGGGATGGGAAGCTCATGCGGGAAATGTTGGACTACGCCTTCTTTATTATGATAGCGGGTTTTGCAGGGATTATGAACGAAACCCTGGACCGTATCATGATCCCCCTTAGGTGGCCAGAAGGAGGCGTATATAATGGAGTGGTGGAAACAGGTGAAAGCTTAAACGGGATATACGCAGCAAATTATAAAGTTGCGATGTTCATAGCTTTGGCAACTACAGCCTTTCGCTATGCGGCTGAACCCTTCTTTTTTAAAGAAGCTGGCGAAAAAGATTCTCCCAAGACCTTTGCAAGAGTTTTCCATTACTTTATGATGGCAAGTTTAGGAGGATTTTTATTGATTAGCTCTTTTGCACAGGAAATTATGGCTTTCGATTTATTTGGATTGCTAAACAGGACATTTGTTCCAGAAACCTACTGGTCAGGACAAGCAGTAATACCAATTCTTCTTTTGGCCTATGTTTTTAATGCTGCCTATATAAACATCTCTATTTGGTTCAAAATCACCAAGCAGACTCGTTTTGCTATCCTTTTTACTGGTAGTGGAGCATTAGTTACCATTTTGGTACTTTTTTTTGGTATTCCCATTTACGGATATATGGCTGGAGCCTGGGCTACCCTACTTTGCTACATTCTTATGAGTACCATGGTTTATTTTGTCGGGCAAAATTATTATCCCATTCCCTATAAAATCAAGCGCCTTTTTCTTTACGGAGCAATCATCTTAGCCGCATTTTTCCTTAACCAGAATATAGGTGCTACGGATGGGTTTTTTCTGGCAGCTTTTAGTAAATTTTTCATCTGCGCAGCTGCCTTTGGTCTTATATTTTATGCTGAAAAAAAATATCCTCCAAGTTGGAAAAACAAGACATAAAATGGCAAATCATAAATAGACCCAAGAATTTCTTTTCTTCTTTACACTTCTAAGCCTATATTTGTGAGGCAATTAAATAAATGGATGGCTCAGGCGTTTTGTATTCAAGCTACATGAAAAACGCCTATCTCTTTTTCAAATAAGGAGACGGATGGAAGAACACGGAAAATCTGGTGTAACCTTTGCGATTATTGTACTTGTTGTCCTTCATTATGTAGGTGTGATTGGATTTCACCTGGAGGATTACCGTGAGCTATTCGAGAGTTTAACTCCCATTAATTTGCTCATCTCTGTAGGCGTGCTCGCCTATTTTCATAAAATCTGGAATCTCAACTTTGGTTTTTGGGTGTTTGGCGTTTTCTGGTCAGGCTATTTACTGGAGTTTGTAGGCGTTCATACTGGCCTTATCTTTGGTGATTATAGCTATGGGTCCACCCTAGGCCCTAAGGTAGCAGCGGTGCCACCCATGATGGGCCTTCTCTGGGTAATGACAGCCTATATGGCTGGCATACTTTCTCAAAACATGAGCAGTAATCTTTGGCTGCGGGTTGTCATGGGTGCCTTACTCATGGTTATACTTGATTTCCTAATTGAGCCAGTAGCTATGGAGTACGATTATTGGTACTGGGATGCTCACAGGGTACCTCTCACCAACTATATCACCTGGTTTGTGGTGGGTGCCGTCATGCAATATGTCTTTCACCAAATCCATCAGGAGAAAAGCAATCCTGTCGCCTACCCTCTCTACCTCATACAATTCGGATTTTTTGCTACCTTCCTGATTGTTGACCTGGCTGGATAATAAGGCAAGGTTTTTTACCTATTTATTATGTCTAATTATTTCAATTTTTCATTCATGGAAAAGAAACTACTATTCACGACTATTATCTTGTGTTTTCTCAGCATTCAATCTTTCAGCCAAGGCTTTGGCGGAGGCGTTCATGTAGGATTAAATGCTAGCCAGGTAGATGGAGATGCTGTCTCAGGCTTTAATAAAGCGGGGCTGAGTTTGGGGGCCTTCGTCAACTATGAGATTGGAGACAACATTTTTATTCAACCGGAATTACTCTTTGAACAATTGGGAAGTGCCTCTCAGGGCATCACCTTCGTCCAAACTTCACATGTTAGCCTACCCATCGTATTCAAAATCACTATTCCCGTTCAAATGGGAAATACCACCCAGGCCATTCAACTCCACGCAGGTCCGGCAATAGGCTTATTGATAGGAGCAAAGAATGATGTAGGAAATGATCTCAGTAATTTGCTAAAGAATTTTGATACAAGAATTGTAGGGGGACTTAGCTATCGCCTGGCTCCTGGATTTAGCTTCATGCTACGATATGGCTACTCTCTGGGGTCATTTATAGAAACTACCGCTCCCACAGCAGCCAACCTTCTCGCCCCCGGCAAAACAGGATTAGCTCACAATTATGTGAATCTTGGATTACGTGTTCATTTTACTGCCAATTAAATTTTCCATATTCATAATGCTTTTGCGATATTCGTCCAAAATTTGAATACGTACTACAATACATTTTGGACATGACCATCAGGGTATTTGCGACCGGAGGGACCTTCGACAAAAACTATGATTATATCAATGGGCGGCTCTTTTTTGAAGACACCCAGCTACCTGAGATGTTTCGACTGGGTAGAAACACCATAGATATCAATTTAAGGACCCTGATGATGATTGATAGTTTGGAAATGACAGAGGAAGATCGAGCTGTCATTGCCCATAATTGTAAGACTTGCGTAGAGAAGCACATCCTTATCACCCATGGAACCGATACCATGGTTGAGACAGCTCGAGTGGTTGCTCAGCTAGGTCTAGAGAAAACCATCGTGCTGACAGGTGCTATGGTTCCCTACCGCTTTGGAAGTTCCGACGGATTCTTCAATCTGGGAAGTGCTCTAGCTTTTGCCCAGACTTTACCCTCTGGTGTCTATGTAGTCATGAATGGACGTCATTTCACCTGGGATAATGTTCGTAAAAATCGCCAGACGGGATTTTTTGAGGAGTTGAAGGGGTAGAGAAGCCAGTAAAGCTTTTCAAACCCATTGAACCCTTTCGCCCCAAGTCCCATTTCCCTTAATGCTCAGATTAATGGAAATGCGCTGCAAGCCAAAGAAATAAGACAGTAATTGCGGGTTGTTTCCATTTTTTACCAAAAAAGGGAAACGGGATTCGCGGGGAAGGGTTCCCCTAGCCCCTATTAAGAATACTCTCCCCCAATGCAATATCCTCGGGAGTTGTAATCTTTATATTGTCGTAACTCCCTTCACAAATGGTCACACTCCCACCAAAGTCATCAAAAAGACTGGCATCATCCGTAAAATTATTGTGAGGTCTTTGTGCGAATGCCTGCAGGATTTCAGGCAAGGAAAAAGTTTGAGGTGTCTGCACATGATAAAAACGAGATCTGTCTACAGCCCTACTCTTTCCGGGCTCGTGAACTTCCCGAATAGATGATTTCACCGGCACACATACCAATGAAGCCCCATTCTCTTTCGCCAACTTAAAGGCATTTTCAATTACGCTCTCTTTCACAAAAGGCCTTACTCCATCATGGATTGCCACCCAGATATCCGCCAGAGAATCGAAATATTTTTCCAATCTCAATAATCCACGATGTACAGATTCAGTTCTGCTAGCTCCTCCCTCCCCTACTAAAACACGATTTATCTGTTCTTTAGATAGGTATTTGACAGAAAATTCTTGCCATACAGGCAAGTGATCCTTAGGTAAAGCCAAACTAAGGATCAATTCCGGATCATGTTCCAGAAAACGAATCAGGGTATGAATCAATATAGGTTTATCCCCTAACAGCAAAAATTGCTTGGGTATCTCTGATCCCATCCGCTTGCCAGAACCTCCAGCAACGATGACGGCAGATTTTTGCATGCAATATTAGATAAGGAGCATGGCGTCTCCAAAGCCATAGAAGCGATACTTTTCTTTCACCGCTTGCTCATAGCACTCCATCATAAACTCATACCCCCCAAAAGCAGCACTCATCATCATGGGAGTCGACTTGGGTTTGTGGAAGTTAGTCAGGAAAGCATTCGCAATGTTGAATTCAAAAGGAGGGTAAATAAATTTATCGGTCCAGCCTTCAGCAGTATTAAGCATTCTGCTGGCAGAAACTGAAGACTCCAGGGCACGCATTACTGAGGTACCTACTGCCAAAACTCTTTGTTTGGTGTTCTTGGCATTATTTACCAAATCGCGGGCATATTCAGGAATCACAAAGTATTCAGAATCCATCCTATGCTTAGAAAGGTCTTCTACCTCCACAGGATTGAAAGCACCGATACCGACATGCAGCGTCAGGCGAGCTTCCTCTATGCCTTTTAGTTCGAAACGCTTGAGGAGTTCACGGGTGAAGTGAAGACCAGCTGTAGGAGCAGCTACGGCGCCTACATTGGTAGCGAAAACCGTTTGATAAGCTTCGCGATCAGAATCTTCAACATCACGATCTATATAAGGAGGAATAGGAGTCTTACCCAATTTGTCGATCAATTGGTGTAACTCTTCATTTTCTCCATCAAAAAGAAAACGAATAGTTCTACCTCTGGAGGTGGTATTATCAACAACTTCAGCTACGAGGTCATTTTCCCCAAAGAAAAGTTTATTACCTACACGGATCTTTCTGGCAGGTTCTACAAGCACATCCCAAAGCTTCTGTTTGGGATTCAATTCGCGAAGAAGAAATACCTCGATTTTAGCACCGGTTTTTTCTTTCTTTCCAAATAGTCTTGCAGGAAATACCTTGGTATCATTAAATACTGCAACATCTCCCTCATCAAAATATTCAAGGATATCTTTAAAAACTTTATGTTCTATCTTACCAGTATCTTTATGAGCGACCAGCAGGCGGCTTTCATCTCTGGGTTCATGAGGATATTGTGCTGTGAGTTCTTCAGGAATCTCAAAGTTGAAAGCGGAAAGTTTCATTGCCATATAGACCGAAATTTGGTGGGTTTGCGAATTAGTGGGCAAAAATAGGTTGTCAATCCCTGATTGTCAAGGGATAAGTAAGAGGAAATCAGATTTTGATGCCTATAATGTGCCTAAAAACTCAAAGAATAAATCGAATAGCTTGTAGACGCCATAAATCAGGCCAAAAATTACCCCTATTGTAATAAAAAAAAGTCCCAGCAACATACCTTTCCCGCTGCCTGTATGTTCTCCCTCCTCATAATGTTCAATCAAAAGATTTACATTTCTGTTGTTGGCCTTGTAACCGATATCAAATATGGTCCCCAGAATGGGGATAAAGCTGATGATAACATCCAACAAAATATTACCTACCATTTTTAGATAGACCTTTCCACTGGCACCATTTCTTTGCATCTGCCAAACCAGAAAAGCGGAAACCAGATAGGTACCAATATTACCAACTCCGGGTATTAAGCTTAGGATGGGATCCAGACCAAAACGAATATTGGTAAAAGGAATTTTAAAATTCGCGTCCATGAACCAGGCCAATCGCCTGATCCATAAAACCTTGGGGTTGTTTATGTTTTCTAAACCCGGAAATGCTTCATCCATACAGGAAGGATTATTTAGCTTTTTATATTTTCCCAAATTCGCATTTTGACCATGCGAAAAATAGAATAAATGTGGTGACTTTCGTGCAAGGTAAAAAATTCAAACCAGGCGATCACATCCATAGCCCCTAAACGAGGATGATTCCCTTTGCGATTGAGTTCCCGTTCAGACAAATCCTTGAGGTGGCTTTTGATTTGACTCCTGATTACATTCATTTTGTTCCAAATCTCTGAAACACTCATGGGCAACCAGTCCGAAAATCCTGCATCCCATTCTGATTTGTAGCGTTCAAACATTGGAAGTTCATCTTTCATAATCTGTCGAAGTCTCAGAAGAAAGACCTCGTGATATCTCCCGAGATGGGCCAGATGCAAGCGTATTGACCATTTACCCGAAAGGGGTTCAAAATTCAATTGCTCGGCATTCAAGTCCTGAATGAGAATCTTCATTTCTTCTTCCTGAAGATCCAGCTTATCTAGTAATTGGGTGAGATTCATAGGCAAGGAATTTGGCTTATGTTAACTCATTTTTGGCAGCTTCGTATTTTTCCATCAATCCAGCAGGCATCGGAATGGGTCTTTTTCTGATTAAATCCACGACATATCCTATTTGCTTACCCATACAAAATACTCGTTCCTCTGATGAAATCTCAAATGACATGATCCATTTCGCCCGACTGAAAGACTCCACCCATAGCTTCCCTATTATCTTTTCTCCTATTTTGAGGGGGTATTTATAGTCTATCTCAGTCCTTGCAAGTACAGGAGACATATTATCTTCCAGCATCTGCTCATAGGGCCAGTACCGAGCCAGAAACTCAGTCCTAAGATCCTCAAACCATCGAACATAGACCTGATTACTCACAATACCCATGACATCTATGTCATAACCATAGATCTTGATCGGCATCTCCACCAACATCAATTTTGGGCTTTCTTGTGTGTTTGCCATAGTTCAATCTTACGAAACAATTAGGAAAAATCGATACCTTAATTGTAATTTTCATTAATAGAATCACTTTCAATCAATGCCCATCCTCTTAATCAACTTTACATGAACCGGTTAACACTCATCCTCTCCATTTTTCTTGTCTCCCTCATATCATGCAAGGAAACCAAAGAATCAAATCCCTTAAATAAGGAAACTCAAATTCGTAACCTTCTGCAGGAGGAAGGCTTTAATGGTAATTTCCTGTTTGCCGAAAAGGGAGAAAAGAAAATTGAAATAAATCTGGGGTATAGAGACTTTGAAAGCAAAGATTCTCTCTTAGTGGACCATCAATTCTACCTGGCTTCTGTTTCAAAGCAATTTACTGGTATGGCCTGCCTCTTACTGGTTCAGGAAGACAAACTGGATTTGGATGATAAGCTTTCTTCTTTTTATCCAGAAATCTCTTATTCGGATTCTGTTAGTATCAGACAAATGCTACATCATAGTTCCGGGATTCCAGATTATTATGGTCTGGGGGTTTACAAGCAGGGGATGACAAATCAGGATGTACTGGATGCATTATTGAATGATACGCATTTGGATTTTGAACCGGGTTCTGAATTCAGCTATAGTAACTCTGCCTATGTCCTTCTTTCTATGGTAGTGGAAAAGGCTGCGAAAAAAAGCTTCTCAGATATTTTAGAGGAAAAAGTTTTCAAGCCACTGGGGATGAAAAGCACCCTGGTATTTGATCAGGATAAGAAAATGCCTCCACGTGCCATTGGGCATAGTTCAGATGGAAAGAAAAAAGACTACTATGCCTTTACCACAGGCGGTGGAGGTCTGTTTTCAAACCTTGAGGATTTATTCATATGGGAGAGGGCACTTTACACAGACAAACTCCTTCCAAAAGAATTATTGAAAGATGCCTATAAGCCTGGAGAATTACCAGATCCTGAAATGACAGCCTATGGATTTGGTTGGTTTCTTGATAAAGAAAACCCTAATCGGGTTTGGCATTCGGGATCGCTAGAAGGATTCCGTAATTTGATGAGACGTGACATAGAGAAGGGAACGCTCTTACTTTACCTAACCAACAATAGTTTCGAAGGATTGGAAGAATTGAGTGATAAGATTGAAAGGATTCTATTTGAAGAAACTAAACCTTGAGATTATAAACGAAATAATCTTCTTCTTTTCTATATCCGAGTTTTTCATACAAGGCCTGAGCATTGCGGTTTTCTTTTCCCGTCTCCAGCATCAATCCTTTGGAACGGGTATCTTCTGCCAATTGGCGAGCCGTATTCATGAGGGAAGTTGCCACTCCTTTTTTTCGGTACTTCGGATCAACAAATAAATCATTGAGTATCCATAATCTTTGCATGGATACGGAGGAAAAGGAAGGATACAATTGCGTAAATCCCATAGCTTCTCTGCGACCTTCCATTAACGCTAAAAAAATAACAGACTCCTCCCTTTGGATACGTGTGTGCAAAAATGCTCTTACTTTTTCTATATCTGCATTTTGCTCATAAAACTGCCTGTAGGCATCAAATAAAGGTACGACAAGATCCAGGTCTGCGATTCCCGCTTTAATTATATCCATGAATGATTTACTTTCTTAAACTAATTTACAAAAAAACGGGTTTAGTTATCAGAAGATTGTATCACATAATTAATTTGTAAATTTGCGACATGGTAGCGCACAGGCCCCTGACAGATTGGCTCCCCATTACAGCCAAAGAAGTACAGATGAGAGGATGGGAAGAATTGGATGTAGTCCTGATATCCGGGGATGCCTACGTGGATCATCCTGCTTTTGGTCCGGCTGTAATTGGCAGAATCATAGAGCATGCAGGATATAGAGTTGCTATCGTGCCTCAACCCAATTGGCAGGACGACCTCAGGGATTTTAAAAAATTTGGGAAGCCTCGACTCTTTTTCGGAGTTACTTCCGGCTGCATGGATACCATGGTTAACCATTATACAGCAGGGAAAAGAAGACGATCTACTGACGCCTATACACCTGACGGACAAGCAGGTTTTCGCCCGGATTATGCCCTTACCGTTTATACCCAAATTCTTAAAGAGCTGTACCCTGATGTTCCGGTTTTAATTGGAGGAATTGAGGCTTCTTTACGCAGAGTTACACATTACGATTATTGGGCGGATAAGCTTTTCCCTAGTATCCTAGAAGATACTGGAGCAGATATGTTGGTGTATGGCATGGGGGAACAGGCTTTACGAGAGATTTTGAAGTTACTGGATAAAGGCGTGCCCTTTCATTCACTAAAAACCATTCCCCAAACCGGCTATCTCTTAAAAGAAGAAGATAAACTACCCAAAAACAAGAATTGGGAGGATGTAGAAATAGCCTCTCACGATACTTGCTTGAAAGATAAAATCAAGTTTGCCGCAAACTTTAAAATCATTGAGCAGGAATCCAATAAGGTAAAGGCACGCAGGATTATTCAGGGAATTGGTACCAAGACCCTGGTAATTAATCCTCCTTATCCTCCTATGGAGGAAGCTGAAATTGACCAGAGTTTTGACTTAGCCTATACCCGACTCCCCCACCCCAAATACAAAAAACGCGGGCCAATCCCAGCATATGAAATGATCAAGTTTTCTATCAATATGCACAGGGGTTGTTTTGGAGGTTGTAGTTTCTGCACGATATCGGCGCATCAGGGAAAATTCATAGCCTCTCGTAGCAAAGAGTCGATCATGAAGGAGGTGGATGCTGTAACGAAAATGCCAGATTTCAAGGGTTATATCAGCGACTTGGGGGGGCCTTCTGCCAATATGTATAAAATGAAAGGCAAGGTTCAGGAGATTTGTGATAAATGTACAGCTCCTTCCTGTATTCATCCGGTTGTTTGTCATAACCTCGATACCAACCATAAACCCCTCACAGAGATTTACAAAGAGGCCAGCAAGCATGAAAAAGTCAAGAAGGCCTTTGTGAGTAGTGGTATTCGATATGACTTATTGGTAGATAGTTATAATAAAAAAGCCGATAGCAAAGACCTGGAAGACTATATGGATAATCTGGTTCAGAATCATGTAGCAGGCAGACTAAAAGTTGCTCCGGAGCACACTTCGGATGATACGCTTAAGGTAATGCGCAAACCTTCATTTAAACACTTCCATGAGTTTAAGAAGCGATTTGACAGATTAAATAAGAAACACAAAAAAGAACAACCCCTTATTCCATACTTTATTTCTTCTCATCCTGGCAGCGAAGTGGAGGACATGGCAAACCTGGCATGCGAGACCAAAGATATGGGATTCAAACTGGAGCAGGTTCAGGATTTCACCCCAACTCCTATGACAGTTGCGACCATTATCTATTATACAGGGGTTCATCCTTATACCTTAAAACCGGTTTACACGGCGAAGACCCGAGAAGAGAAGAAAAACCAACACTTATTTTTCTTTTGGTATAAATCCGAGAACCGATTGAAGATCAGGGAGAAGCTCCGCAAAGTGGGCCGCTTCGATATGATTGAAAAACTACTGGGAGGAAAAAGTAACAAAGCAAAGAAAAAACGTTAGGGTTTTTAAGTGGGAGTGGGATCCTAAAAAATTCCTCTCGGCTTTTTTCCCGTAAACTTTCCTTCAACTACAATTATCTGCCCATTAACGATTACCCAGGGAATTCCCATTGGATTTGGATGAAGTTTAGAGAAACTTCCATGGGATACAACCAAACTCTTTCCAAGGCTGCAAAGCATAACAAAGACCTATTAAGAGTAAGGATAGGAGGCTTATAATCCTAGATTCTCGCTTTCAAAATAAGATCAAATAGCTTTCCAGCCTCCTCACTGTTAACCCGATTACCAGGCTTATCCGTATTTACTCTATGGACTATTACTAAATCATAAGCAGGAATAATCATTACATAATGTCCACCAGCCCCTCGAGCAGAATAACTTCCTTCCGGAATTTCAGCATAAGGTAAATGCGGATATTTGTTATGATCGCGAGCTACCCACCACATATAGCCGTAGCCATCGCTACCGTATAAAGCAGCATCAGAATGGTAAGCCGTACTTTCTCTTACCCAGTCGGCAGGTATAATCTGTTTCCCATTCCAGTTCCCTTCATTTAGCATCAGCCAACCAAAACGAGCCAGGTCATGAGCAGAAATTCGGAAGGGATAAGCCGGATGAATGGATTCATCTCCTTTTACATACCATCCATCTTTAGCTTTAAAAGCTTCCATTCCTATGGGTTTGGCAATTTCTGTTTCTATAGATTCGAATATTTTATTGCCAGTCAGTTTTTCAAAAAGAGTACCCGAGGCATTAAAATCCCAATTATTATAGTACCAGTGGGTCCCGGCTTTCACCGTATGCCTCTCTGGTTTCAGGGCTTTCATTCCTGCAGATTCATAAAGAGCTGTATGGTAAATGCCACTCCGTGCTTTTAAACAGTCTCTTAATGTCGCTTTGAGTTCTTCTTCAGAAAGAGGTGGTTCATCATTGATACCTAGCTCAGCCATGGTTTGGTCTAAATTGATTACGCCTTTTTTCACATAATTCCCATACAATGCACTCAGTACACTTTTTCGTATGGAGTGGGTCATAAATTTTTTCTTCACCTCTCCCCATTCATGGACAATTTTTCCATCTTTTATTATTGTGACCGCTGAGGTATTGATGGTTTTGGAATAATCCTGGGCAGCCAGTAGACCTTCTTTTGAAAACCCCAATTCTTTAGGATCACTTATTTTCTCCCAACTTTCTCCCGGGAAATGTACTTGCTTTTCTTCCAGTAATTCAAAGTCGGTTTGCGAGCCATCCAGATTGAGTTCCTGAATCCAGATGTTACGATAAAGTACGTTATGCCCCTCTGCCTGCAATTTTAAACCTCCGGGTGTATCGGTAATTCCCCTTCCTTTATCATTTCCTCCATCTAAACCGGAATTGGGACCTCCCCAAACCTGGTTAATATTTTGATTTCTATGAACCTTTTTTCCATTAAAAAAAGTAGTGACCTGGGCTTTAGCTATCCTTTCTCCCTCCTCAAATCTTGCAGCTTTGAAAGTTACATCGTAAGAATTCCATTTTCCTAAACCATGGTAAGCATAGTATGGAGATTCAGTTTCATTAATAACTGCAGCTAAACCATGTTTGGTAGAGTCGCCATCCAAGACCTGAATTTCATAGCGATTCTGTAGATATACCCCAGAATTCCCTCCGGGATTTGCAATAAGAAATTCAACATGCAGACGGAAGTCTCTATACTTCTTTTTGGTTACAATATCCGCAGCACCGTATAGACCTCCTTTAGCAGCAGGATCATTGCTGTTCATGGCTGTCCCCCCATCGACAGGATCATCTACAATCTCCCATTTGATGGGGAGCTTGGCTTTCAGGCGAGGCCCATTCCAATAGGTCCAGTTTTTATGAAGCAATTCCTTGCTCCCATCAAATAGGATTTCGGCTCCCACTGGAGCTTTCATTCCCAGGGTTCTTTGAGCAAATAGCTGAACTGATAGGGTCAGGCAAAATGCCAGACAAATGGATGTATAGTAGCTAGAAGTTTTCATCATGTATTCTGTTATAATTTCTCCAGGTTCCTAATATCCTGCTGCATGACCATCTTTTCTAAATTCAGAGGCACCATAATACACCCCTTCTTTGGGATCATACATAATGGCTTGATAACCTCCATAGGAGCCTCCAATTGTTACCTTATGCCCCAGAAAAACAAGTTTTTTAATTTCTATCATGTCAATCCCACTTTCAAAATAGATTGTACCTCCATCATTCATTTTACGAGGGCCTGCGGGATCTGTAGAACCTTCATGCCTAATCCTTGGAGCATCCCCCGCTTCCTGGAGGTTCATATCGAAGTCAATCATATTGATGAGCACTTGTACATGTCCCTGAGGTTGCATAGAGCCTCCCATAAGTCCAAAACTCATAAAAGGCTTCCCATCTTTAGTAACAAAGGCCGGAATGATTGTATGGAAAGGCCTCTTTCCCGGCTCATAGACATTGTAGTGTCCTTCTTCCAGGCTCAACAAAGCCCCACGATCCTGTAGCATAAATCCCAGTTCACCAGGAATAACCCCAGAACCCATTCCCTTATAATTGCTTTGGATCAGGGAGACCATATTGCCATCCTTATCAGCAACTGTGAGATATATCGTATCGCCATCCTTTAGAATACCTGCGGGGTAGCTCCTGGCAGCTCTTTTCCCCATCAATTTTCTCCTTTCGTCTGCATAAGATTTAGAAATGAGTTTATCTATAGGAAGTTTATTGAAAGCTGGATCTGCATAAAACTTTGCACGATCTTCAAATGCCAGTTTTTTGGCCTCCACAAAAGCATGAATGTACTCAGCAGAGCCAAAGCCCATAGACCGTAAATCAAATTTCTCCAAAATATTAAGCATTTGAAGAGCAGCTATCCCTTGTCCATTGGGAGGTAATTCCCAAACATCATATCCTCTATAATTAGTCGAAACGGGATCCACCCATTCTGACTGGTGATTCTTAAAATCATCCAGGCTTAGAAAGCCCCCGATCTCCTGCATATGTGCAACGATCTTCTTTGCAATCTCTCCTTTATAAAAAGCCTTCCTTCCTTTGTCTGCAATCAATTCGAGCGTTGTAGCTAACCTGGGATTCTTAAACAGCTCCCCTTTTTTAGGAGTATGTCCCCTTGGCATATAGGTGCTAGAAAAATAAGGTTCTTTCGCAAAACGGCTGGATGCCATTTCCATATAAAGTGAAATTAATTCAGAAACAGGAAAGCCCTCTCTTGCATAATTTATAGCTGGAGCCAGTATTACCTCCATAGGAAGCTTGCCAAATTTCCCGTGCAACTCAAACCATCCATCTACAGCTCCCGGCACAGATACGCTCAAGGGCCCATAAAACGGAATTTGATTCATCCCATTTTCCTGGAAATAGCTTAAGCTAAGCGATTGAGGAGAACGACCACTTGCATTCAAGCCGTGCAATTGTTCTGTCTCAGCATCCCAGACAATGGCAAATAAGTCTCCCCCAATCCCACAGCCTGTTGGTTCCATAAGTCCCAAAGTTGCATTAGCTGCTATAGCAGCATCTACAGCTGTGCCTCCTTGTTTCAAGATATCCAATGCCACCTGAGTAGCTAAAGGCTGGGAGGTAGCAGCCATGCCGTTAGGGGCAATTACTTCTGATCGAGAAGCAAAATTGAAACTGCTAATACGGTCTTGAGAAAAAAGGGGAAAGCAAATGATAAAAGAAAGGAAAATCAGGCTATAGCTTCTCATCAGTTTAATTTTATTCTAATCTAAGCATGGGATTTTGAGTTAGCAAGAAGCGTTATCGGGTTTATTTACGTTCTAAGGATGAATGAAGTAGGTATGGCAAAGATTTCCTCTTGCCTAAAATCCCTCTTTCGCCTAATTTTGATGTATATTTGTGGGCTACGTCCCTTAACCAAAAACACCTTTATGCTAGCACTAAAAAAAGTATTCTTTTTCCCCCTTATAATTGTCGGATTGTTTTTCACATCCTGTGATGACCGAGTCACTTTTGAACAACAGCAAAAAATAGACAAAGACATTATCGATGAATATGTGGCTGACAATAATCTAGATGGGTTTTATACTGAAAATAATATTTTCATTTCATTAGAAAATGAAGGTACAGGTACGGAAACTCCCGATGCCTTTTCTACCATTGAGATCATTTATACCGGCTACCTCTTAGATGGGACTGAATTTGATTCCTCTGCTGGATTTCCAAGAGAATTTCAAGTATTTACGCTGATCCAGGGATGGCAGGAAGGATTAGCCTTTTTTAAAACAGGTTCAAAAGGAACCATGATTATTCCTTCCCGTTTTGCTTACAGGACTGCCGGAACTCCTGACGGAAGTGTGCCGCCAGATGCGGTAATTGCCTTTGATATCGAACTCCTTAGTTTCAGAAATTAATTGAACTTAAGAATCACATATTATATTATAGGCTGCTTTTTGAGCGGCCTATTTTTTCAATCTTGTTCGCAGATAGTAGAACCCAGCTCCTTCGAATTAATTGAAGCAGATCGTCCGATTATTGAGGCATATGCAGCAGAGAATGGACTAGATGGCCTCTTTAATTTTGAGGGTGTATATGTGGTTACAGAAACAGAGGGGGATACTGCAACTTCTTTTCCCAATAGTAGTTCCAGAGTAGACCTTCTGTATCAAGGAAGCCTATTATCAGGAGAAGTTTTTAACTCTACCGCTACCGATAGTCTCAGAACCAGCGAAGGCGAATGGCCCCGCCTCAATGAACTTATTTCCGGAGTAGAAAGTGGGCTAAAACTGTTTCGAAAAGGAGGCAGAGGCACCTTGATTATCCCTTCTGCACTCGCTTACGAAGAACATGGAAGCACAGATGGGAAAGTTCCTCCATATGCCATTTTGCGGTTTGATTTTGAATTGGTGGATTTTGAGTAATTTTTATGAAGAAAGGTGAGAAAAAGAAAGTCCTTTATTATATCTACCTACTTCTCCTCCTTGCCCCCTGTCTGGAAATTGCTCTTCGAATCCTGCAATATGAACCTTATCGGCAGGTTAATTTTCTCATAAAATCTTCTCCCTCTCACTGTCTTATTCCACATCCTTATCTGGGTTTTGCACTTAATCCCGGCAGCTTCGAAGTTCAAATAAATCAGGCAAAGCCCTATCAGGTGCGTCATGGGTCAGACTCTCTTCGAATCACACACCCTTCCCCCCTCCCGGATTCACTTCCAGAGATTTTCTTATTGGGATGCAGCTATACTTATGGAATGGGAGTCAATGATGAAGATAGCTTCCCCTACCTCTTGCAAGAAGCTTTCCCTACATACAGAGTCAAAAATTTTGGGGTGCCCGGATTTGGCAGTGTGCAAAGTTATTTGCAATTAAAAGCAGAATTAAAAAAGGGAAATAGACCTAAAATAGTCATTCTCAATCTGGTAGATTTTCATTTGGATCGAAATGTACTGACTCCCGAATACCGAAAGAATCTCCATATGGGCTTTGCCCGATCGAGCGAAGAAATCAAAAGCCAAATGAAACCGGGTAGGATTCCCTTTATCCAATTAAAGGATACAGAATTTAATCTCGCTTGGGAAAGCTGGGACAGTGTATATCAAAATTGGAGAGGAAGAGAAAACCTGGCTAGTGTCAATCTATTCCAAAGTATCGCCGAGAAGTGGGAACTGGAAAAAATAAAGCCTATGGAAAGCAGCCTACTATTGTTTAAAGCTTTTCAGACGTTATGCGAAAAACATGATATTATTTTCTGTATTAGCAATTTGAGGGAAAACAAAAAGAGCGAAGAACTGTTGGAAGCCATAAAAGGAATAGGAATTGACACACTAGATATGGGATTGAATCTCTCAAGCGAAGATTTTTCTTCTTTACCTGAGGATTCACATCCAAATTCGTCCGCTCATAGACATTATTTTAAGAGGATAAGTGTCTATTTGAGAAATATTTTACCCAAAATAGATCAATAGGGGTACTTGAGAAGTAGAAAAGGCAGACCTTATTTATGCATATACCTGAGAAATATCGTCCAGGGGTTTTTATTTTTATTGGGATTTTTACCCTGATAAATGTATGGGGTTTATTCTCGCTAAGGTTTGATTTTGAAATTGAACAGCTTTTCCCAAAAAATGATCCGGACCTTCAATTCTATCAAGAAAAAATTCTCGCTTATCAGCCGGATAAAAGTTACCTGCTCATAGCCGTAGAAAGTTCTGAAGGGGTATTTAATTCAGATTTTTTAGGGGAAATAGAAAAATTGAGAACTGAGCTGGATAGCATTTCATTTGTAAGATCGGCTTCTGCGTTAACCAATTTAAACTATTTCAAATTAGGTCCTTTTCTAAATCCTATTTATGCTAAATTCTTTGATCTAGGCTCAAATAGATCTTTAGAAAAAGATTCTACCTTTTTTCGAGCATATACTGATGCCTGGGAAAAGTTCATGTCGGAGGATGGGAAAGCGAGTGCTTTGTATCTGGAACTAGATCCAATCAAAAAGCAGGAAGAGGCTTCTTCCCAATTAAAAGAGATAAAAAGTACCCTAAGCTTATATTCATTTAAAGACTATCATCTTTCTGGAAGCATAGATGCCAAGGATGGAGTAATCAGTCAATTAAAAAAAGAATTGGCTTTACTATTTAGCCTCTCATTTTTGTTTATAGTTGGAGTCCTTTTTTACACCTTTCGTTCCAAAGGAGGCATTTTAATTCCTTTGCTTGTCATCATGCTTTCGGTTACCTGGACATTGGGGAGCATGGCTTTGGCTGGGGTCGCAATCAATACCATGACCGTATTGGTGCCCACCATAGTTTTGATTGTAGCCCTTAGCGATGTGATTCATATTATGTCTCGCTTCAAAGAAGAGATCCAACCTTCCGTTAGTGCGCGGGAAGCGATGAAAATGGCTATGAAGGATATTGGAAGGGCGATTCTCCTGACCTCTATTACTACCGCGATTGGCTTTCTAAGTCTGGCCTACGCAAATATCCAACCCTTCGTGGAGTTTGGTATTTTTACAGCTCTGGGAGTTTTATATGCTTATTTACTGGCTTTGTTTCTCCTGCCGCAATTGATCATCCTAAGTCCTAATTTTCACGTAAGAAGTAGCGGACGATATAACAAATGGGCTCAAAAGCTCTATCAGGCTAGTATTCGACGTCCGGCTGTGGTTCTGAGCATGGGGGTTATTATGATTTTGGCTTCTATTGCTGGAATTTCTCAGTTAAAGGTGGATTCCCAGATGTATGAGGAAATATCATCAGCCGATGATTATAGCATGAGCCTCCACTTCCTTGACAATAATTTCAGAGGGATCCGTCCTGTGGAGATTTACATTTCCTCTCGCGATAGTTCTCGAAACATGCTAGCTCTGGAGGAAATGCAAAAGCTGGATCAATTAGGTGAGTACCTGGAAGGACCCTACATGGCAAATTCTGTTTATTCTGTGGTAGTTCAGGCGAAAAGGCTCCACCGGGTCTATCGGCAGGGAAATCCAGAGGCATTTGTTTTGCCAGAAGATACAGCCGTACATAAATTAATTTATCAGGTCCTGGATAGTAATTACTGGGACATGGAGCTAAATAACATCTTGTCGGATGACTATCATTCTACCCTCGTCCAAGCAAAGATCAAAGACATTGGAAGCCACGATATAGCCAAGAAAAATGAAGCCCTATTAGCTTTTGGCCAACAACTCTTCCCCCCGGAAGATTATCAATTCAAAATTACAGGAAAAGCGCAAATTCTTGACAAAAGCAATGAACTCATTACCCAAAATCTTGGAATAGGATTGCTTGTCGCTTTATTGATTGTAGCCCTGATTATGGGGCTGCTATTCCGCACAGCAGGAATTGTGGCTTTGGCTTTTATCCCAAATATTCTCCCTCTTTTGCTTATCGCGGGCTTGATGGGATTACTAGGGATTGGATTAAAGATGTCTACGGCGATTATTTACAGTATTGCATTTGGAATAGCGGTTGACGATACCATTCATTTCCTGAGCAGACTAAAGTTTGAATGGAAAGAAGGCGTGGGCATTGAAAAAGCCCTGGAGAAAACCTACCTATCAACGGGCAAAGCAATTATCATAACTTCCCTGATTCTAATTATGGGATTTGGCATTCTGCTATTCTCTGGCTTTCAAGCTACTTTTATCAGCGGACTATTCATCAGTCTGGCCTTACTTTTTGCCGTATTCGCTGACCTTATTCTACTTCCTGTCCTACTTCTCAAGGCATATAAAAAAAGAGAAGTAAAAGAAAGAGGGGAAGCAAAAGCTCCCCCTGCGTATAATTAAGTCGTAGACTAAAGTAGCTGTGTTCTCGGGCTCTGGTGAAATTCCAATTAGAACACCAGAACACCAGAACACCAGAAAACCTCCCTTAAAACCTTAAGGCTACATTAAACAATGCATTCGTTCCTGCCTGCGGATAGTAATAATTGAAGGTATTCAACTCTTGTCCGAGGAAGAAGCTGAAGGTATAGCCATTGGGTTCGTATTGCACATCAAAAAGGTTGTTGACCAATAAGCCTACCCGAATCTCCTTTGCCCATTTAGTTTTGAAACTATAATTGATGCGAAGATCATTGATGAAAAAGGAATCAATTGCTCTGTTTTCATTGGAAGTATTATCCAGAAATTGCTGTCCAACATATTTACTGATCAAATTGATCTCCATGTTCTTCAAAGGCATATAGGTCAAAGTAGCTCCACCTATCACATTGGGAGAAAAAGAAATGTCAGTATTTTCAAAATCATTGACGATTACCTCAAAAGGATCATAATTGTAAAGGACCTCTGCAAAGTTTTTGATTTTGTTTTGACTCAAGGCCAGGTTTGCTGAAACACTGAATGTTGGAGCTAACAAAACAGAACCGACTAATTCAATTCCCGCACGGTAGCTGTCCTTTACATTTTGTCTGATATTGGAACCAACATCATTGAGCTCACCGGTAAGTACTAACTGATTGTCATAATCCATGTAGTATCCTACCGCTTCGAAGCTGGCTTTCTTCCCCCTAAATCTATATCCCAATTCCAAATCATAAAGCGTTTCTGCTTCTGGAGTTGTTCCTTCTGCAGCATCAATGAAATCATTCCTAACAGGCTCACGATTGGCGACACTATAGGAGATATAAGCATTGCTTTTTTCATTGAGCTGATAGGTTAAACCTGCTTTTGGATTAAAAAAGACAAAGTTTTGATCTCCCTGAATTTCGCGAAGATCAGCATCAATCCCAGGTCTTTCCAGACTTTCATCTCCCCAGACATAATCAATATTTCTGATTTGAAGGTCTGCATAAGCACTCAATTTAGCACTGAGTTGGAAGAAGGCCTTTGCATAAGTATTGAAATCGCGCTTACGAGCATCATTGTCATAATAGCGATCTCGAATCGCTGCATCTCCGGCAAAACGTGCCCAGATAATTTCTCCAAAGTGTGCGCCATCATACTGATTTGCTGCACCACCTACACTCAATTGAAAATTGCTTTGAGGTGTGTAGTTCAAAGAGTAAATGATGCCAAATAGATCATTATCCAGCCATCTTCTCCGGATTAAATCTGTTGTTGTCAGGGTATCCCCATTGAAAACTGCTTGACTAAATCCCAGGTTTGGGTAGGCAGCAAAATCATCTTCCTCCCGGAATTGCTCGAAATATCCTTGTCCTTTGGTATAGTGCAAAGAAGCATTGAAGTTTACCTCAGGATTAATTTCCTGACCAAAGTGTAATTGATAATGCGTTTGGCGATAGTTATCAACCTCATTTTCGTAGGTATAGAAATTGGAGTTACGGGTTTCAGGATCATCCAGCAATGACTCCTCCGTTCCCCACCAGGATTGGTAGGTGATCTCACGTCCTGAGAAGATGTTGAATTTGAGGAAATTCTTTTTTCCATAAATCCCTCCTGAAACGAAAAAGGATTTCAAATCAGAAGTAGCGCGATCTACCCAACCGTCAGAAGTGATATTGGAAAGGCGAAGGTCGAGGGCAAATTTGTCATTGATCAATCCCGTTCCTGCCTCCACGGTATTTTTCCAGCTGTTGAAAGAACCATAGCTATTGGAGAGCTCTGCATAGGGCTCATAATTAAGCGTATTGGTTTGGATATTAATACTCGCCCCAAAAGCTCCGGCTCCATTGGTAGAAGTTCCTACGCCTCGTTGAACCTGGATGTTGTTGATGGAAGAAGAGAGGTCAGGTGTATTCACCCAGAATACTCCGTGGCTCTCCGGATCGTTAAGCGGAACACCATTGATGGTAACATTGGTACGGCTAGCATCGCTACCTCGGATACGGATACCCGTATATCCGATTCCAGCACCTGCATCTGAATTAACTACTGTTCCGGGAATCTGATCCAGCAAAAAAGGAATGTCCTGTCCAAAGTTTTCTTTCTGGATCTCCTCTTTGCTGACATTGGTGTAAGTGGTCGCGGTCTTTTCTGTTGCGCGAAGAGAAGTGATGATCACCTCTTCTGTGATTTTCTTTGTTGCAATGAGCTCGAAATCGAGGCGGCTATCCTCAATTAGGTTGAGGCTTTGTTCGATACTTTGAAAATTGTCCTTGCGAACCTGAATGGTGTAGTTGCCTGAAGGAAGGTCGGAGAAATAAAAGCTCCCATCTTCACGGGTAATGGCTAGTTTTTCCAGTTGGAGGATTCGTACTTCTACACCGGAAAGGTTTTCAGCTGAGTAATCAGCTTTTACGGTTCCTGTCAGAGAAAATTGTGCCATAAGGCTAAACGGCAGCAATAAGCTCCACAAAAAAAGAATAGACTTCATGTAAAATGGTAAAATTTTATGGTTACACATAGGGAAGCAGGGGATGTTCCCGAATCATGTAATGACCATACCTAGATCTCCCTTCGCCCGCATAACCGGGATCAGGTTCTAAGGGTATAATCTCAGCCTGTCAATTAAGTCAGGCACCCCTGTTTAGTCGACACAAAGGTATAGAGAAGCTTTTTTATTTTGCAAGTATTCGCTGATTTATTTCAGATACTGCTTGCTGCAGTCGCTCTTCTTTTGTGCCTCGAATGATACTAAATGAAAGCCCTAATTGTTTGAGGTGGTGATGATAAATTTCGAAAAGCTCTTCGCGTTTTTCAGGATGCTCTCGTAAGGGATCATAGCTCCAGGGAATGTCTGTATCGCAAAGGAAATAATGGCAGTAATCCTTAAGATTATAGAGTTTTTCGAGGGCAGGATCAGCATTGCCATACTTAAACTCGGACCAAACTTTTATCACAAGCAAATTGGTGTCGCAGAGCAAAAAGGAGGGTTTTTCTTCCAAAATCCTCCTCTCTAACTCCAGCTGTCCCAAAGCAATTTCAATCAAATCACTTTGTCCATACGGCCTGCCTAAATTTTCCAGATATTCTCGTGAATATTCCTCAACCCAGGGGAGCCTGTAGTGAGATGAAAGGGCTTCCGCCAAGCTACTTTTACCTGTTGATTCAGGTCCGACAATGGCGACTTTGGGGATCATGTAGCCACCACTTTTAGTTTGTTCTCCTTTTTATATTTCTTTCTCCATTCCAAATATCCTCTGATGGCTAAAGCAGTAAAAACCAAGAATTGAATACCGGTTAAAGTCAGGCCTTTGTAAATGTAAAGAGGGACAGAAACCAAATCTCCAATGATCCAGTAGACCCAGTTTTCTACTTTCTTCCTAGCCATTTCCCACATCCCAACGAAGAATATGGAAGTAGTAAACGCATCAATATAAGGTACCGTAGATGGCGTAAAATTCACTAACACAAAAGCCAACGCTAAATAAAAGAGGACAAAGAGAGAAATACTCAAGATACGTTCTCTTTGATTATGTATACTAATAGGCAAAACGGCTTTTTCTGCTGCAGGCCGCGTCCACATATACCAACCATAGATACTCATGGCAAAGTAATAGGCGTTAATTCCCATATCTCCAAAAAGCCCGGCCGTATAGCAAACATAGACATAGATAGCCGTAGAAATTAAACCGGTAGGATAAACCAGAATATTTTCTCGAGTCGCAAAGTAGACACTCAAGAGTCCAAAAATAACTCCAATGATTTCCAACCAAATATCTAATTGGCTGTACTCGGCATAAGGGGCAAAGAGAAACTCAAGAATTTCACTCATTCCCTTTCAGCTTAAAGGCCCAAAACAAAATCAAACCCCAAGCGACTATCAGAATCGTTCCTCCAATAGGCGTTATAATTCCCAATTTAATCGGAGTCAAAACTAAGAGGTATATGGAACCTGAAAATAAGAGCGTACCCAATATGGTCGCATAGGTCGCATAATTGAGTTGATTACTTTCTTTTCTATCCATTACAATCCCCAAAAGGAACAGGAGAAAAGCATGATACATTTGAAATCGAACCGCAGTTTCAAAAGAATCCAACAGGGCAGGAGTCAGACTCTTTTCCAGTGCATGGGCAGCCATAGCACCCAGAACAACTCCGGTCAACCCTAGAAAAGCAGCTGATATATAGGCTAGTTTTGACATATTCATTTTGAGGCAAGAATGTTAATTTTCTCCTAAGATCTTTCGGCAAGTAAACACATTCCTATCAAAAACCGTATCATTTCTTGAAGAAAGCTTTGTAATCCCTATCTTGTAGATAATTCACAAGAACATAAATGAAACTAGAATATAATTCCCCGGTTATTCTGACTTATGCCTTGATCTGTACGGCAGTTCTGGGAATACAAATGTACACTCCAGTGGAAATCATGGGATATTTCACCATCTTTCCGGAGTTTGACCTTGCCAATCCCTTTTGGTATTTGCGTTTGTTTACCCACGTGATCGGACATGGAGACTGGGCGCATTTGGTCGGCAATTTTACCCTGATTCTACTCATCGGCCCAATACTGGAAGAAAAATATGGTTCTTATGACCTATTATTCATGATCCTGGTTACTGCCTTTGTAACGGGCCTGCTTCAAATTGCGTTTTTTGATGAAGCCTTATTAGGTGCCAGTGGAGTCGCCTTTATGTTGATTCTCTTGAGTTCTTATACAAATTCTCGGTCCGGAGGGATTCCGCTTACTTTTATTTTGGTAGTTATCCTCTTTTTAGGGAAAGAAGTGATCAGTTCACTTGATGCAGATAATGTTTCTCAATTTGCCCACATAATTGGAGGTATTTTGGGAGGAGTCTTTGGTTTCTTTCTACAAAGGTCTCAAACAAAAAAAATGAAAGCTCCAGTCAGTTCTTAAGACAGGAGATTTGAAATACAAAAGGGCATGCAATGCATGCCCTTTTTTTGTCCCTATTTATAAGAAAATGTGTAGTTTCGCAGGCTAATATGAAATTTACTCTTAAACATACTGATCCCGAATCTCAAGCCCGAGCAGGACTTATTGAAACCGATCATGGCAAGATTGAAACACCGATTTTTATGCCGGTAGGGACTGTTGGTAGTGTAAAGTCAGTTCCACAAGAGGCACTCAAAAAAGACATTAAAGCGCACATCATTTTAGGTAATACCTATCACCTATTTCTAAGACCAGGCACAGATGTATTGGAGAAAGCTGGTGGACTACATAAGTTCATGAATTGGGACAAGCCTATTCTAACCGATAGCGGGGGGTATCAGGTGTATAGCCTGGCTCATAAAAGGAGACTAACTGAAGAAGGAGTAACTTTTAGTAATCATATAGACGGGGGTAAGCATCTCTTCACTCCTGAACGAGTGGTCGATATCCAGCATTCAATAGGTTCAGACATCATGATGGTCTTGGATGAATGTCCCCCCTATCCTTGTGATCGTCGTTATGCAGAGGAATCTATGCAATTGACCCATCGCTGGGCAGAAAGATGCAAAATTCATCACCAAAAGAAAGAGGGCAAATATGGGTATACTCAAAATTTATTTCCCATTGTACAGGGGGGAACTTATAAGGACCTGCGTACAGCCTCTACAGAGTTCGTAGCAGGTCTTGACCTGCCTGGAAATGCAATAGGTGGCCTTTCTGTGGGAGAACCGCATGAGATCATGTACGAGCTCACAGAGCTTTCCTGTGGGATTTTGCCGAAAGACAAACCCCGCTACTTGATGGGGGTAGGTACTCCGATGAATTTGTTAGAATGTATTTCTCTGGGAGTTGATATGTTTGACTGCGTATTGCCTACCCGTAATGCTCGCCATGGATTATTGTATACCTGGAAGGGTATTCGAAATATGAAAAACAAGAAATACGAAGATGATTTTACTCCCCTTGATCCGGATAGTGATTGCTTCGTAGACAAAAATTATAGTAAGGCCTATGTGCGCCATTTATTCAAGGCACAAGAATTACTAGCTGCCTACATTATGAGCATACATAACCTTCATTTCTTTTTATCTTTGGTAAAAGAAGCCCGAGCACAAATCCTGGCTGGCACATTTAGAAACTGGAAGGATGAAATGATGAAAACTCTGGGCACCAGACTTTAATCAATATGGCAAGAACTCCTTCAAACATGTTGGCATTGGGAACTAAAGCACCAGCCTTTTCCCTGCCAGATACCCTAAGCGGAAATACCCTTTCCTTAGACAGCCTTGCATCAGACAAGGCTACGTTGATCATGTTTATCTGCAATCATTGTCCCTTTGTGATTCATGTACTTCCGGAATTGCAGAGGTTGGCAGCAGATTATCAGGAAAAAGGAATCAGCATCATCGCCATCAGTTCGAATGATGTAGATAATTATCCCCAAGACGGACCTGATAAAATGAAGGTATTAGGCGAAGCCCAGGGCTGGGATTTTCCTTATTTATATGACGAAAGTCAGGAAGTAGCTAGAGCATATGAAGCGGCCTGTACACCTGACTTCTATCTCTTCGACAAAGACCTGAGTCTGGTTTACAGAGGGCAATTGGATGCTTCCAGACCCGGAAATCAGGTAGCATTAAATGGGGAAGATTTACGGGCTGCCCTGGATGCAGTTTTGGCTGGAGAGTCCGTTAACGAAAACCAAATGCCTAGTTTGGGCTGCAATATCAAATGGAAATAATTTAAACTCGAATAAAACTATGAAAAGCACATTAAAGCTTCTATTCTGTATACTGTTCATCTTCTCCGGTTTTGCACAGGCTCAACCAGAAGCTACAGAAGAAAGCCTAAGTTCTACATTAAGTGAATACATTGGTTTAGTGGAGAACATGGATTTAGGGGGAACGGTGGAGTATCTCCATCCAAAACTCTTTGAAATGGCTCCTAAAGAGATGCTGAAACAAGCTATGGAACAGGCTTTTGCTGATACCAGTATTAGTTTTCGCATGTATGATGGGGAAATCACTAAAATTCATGACATCCTTACCGTAGAAGAAGGTAGTTATGCGTTGGTTGATTATCGTTTTACTATGGACATGAAATTCAAGTTGGATGAAAGCAACCAGGATTCTGTAGATAGTGATTTAGAATCTATCGAATTGACCGGAAGTATTTTGGCCATGCAACATGGAGAGGAAAATGTTAAACTGGACAAAGATAGCAGAACCCTGACTATCACGGCTAATAATACCATGTATGCTATTCTCGAAGAAGGCTTTGATAGCTGGAAGTTTCTGGAGAAAAAACCTAATATGATGGGAGTTCTGGATCAGATTATCCCCGAATCCGTAAAGGAAAAGCTCAAATGAATAGCAGCTGGAGAAAGCCCCATGCTAAGCAATCGTTTCCAAAATACCTTAAAAAGTATAGGTGCCAATCCTGAGCAATCCATTGCTAGTTGGACGGAACTCTCCTCTTTATATCAGGAAAAAGGAAGGGCCTACCATAACCTTTCCCATATTTCCTATATGCTCTCCCTAATGGATGAGCATCTTCCCACTGAAGCTAAAAGTGTTGAATTGGAGTTAGCCATTTGGTACCATGATGTCATTTACGATCCGCTGAGCAAAGAGAATGAATTGCGAAGTGCCGAACTAGCTAAAGGGCGACTTTCGGAAATTAGCAATCTGTCAATAGAAAGTATTGATCGGATTTTTTTGTTGATCATGTCAACCCAAGGGCATCTACCCCGGATAGAAGGAGCATACAGATTGGAAAACGAATGGATGCTGGATCTGGACTTGAGCATTTTGGGGTCGAACAAGGAGGCCTACCTTCTTTATACAAAACAAATCAGAAGAGAATACCACATGTATGCTCAAGACGATTATCGGTTGGGAAGAAGTCAGATTCTAAAAACTTTTCTTGAAAGAAAGAAAATTTATTTCAGCGATTTATTTCAAGAATTATTTGAAGAAAAAGCACGAGATAATCTGGCAAAGGAAATAGAAAAATTGAGTAAGAAGTAGGGATTTACTCAAGCTCCGACCACCAATTCTCAGATTGCATATCTTTACTGATTGCAAACCTCTCCCCTACAATGGGAGTAAACATTTTAACCCCTAATTCCTCGGCTTTCTTTTCTGCTCGTTCTATAGGATCTTTCCAGGCATGCGGAGCCAGATTAAATGCCCCCCAATGGATTGGCATCATAATTTCCCCCTTAAGATCCAAATGCGCCTGAACCGTTTCTTCTGGCATCATATGAATTTGGGCCCATTGAGGATTGTATTGGCCGCATTCCATCATCGTAAAATCAAAGGGGCCATACTTTTCTCCAATTTCTTTGAATCCTTTAGAATAGCCCCCATCCCCACTAAAAAAGAGCTTCTGGTATTTCCCTTCGATTACCCATGAGGCCCAAAAGGTCTTATCGCGATTAGAGAGCCCCCGACCAGAAAAATGGCGGGCAGGAGTAGCAATTAGGTTTAAGGGTCCGGAATTAGCACTTTCCCACCAATCCAATTCTGTAATCCGTTCTGGCTCTATCCCCCAGCTTTCAAAATGTGCTCCCATTCCCAAAGGCATATAAAAATGTTCTACTTTATCTTTTATGCGTTCGACTGTAGGATAGTCGAGGTGGTCGTAATGATCATGAGAATAAACCACAGCATCAATTCGATCTGGAATAAGGGTAAAGTCGATAGCTTTTTTAAATGGAAACCTTTGTCCAAAGAAAAATACAGGAGCCGCATAATCCCCTAGCATAGGATCGAGTAGAATATTCATTCCTTCTATTTCCAGCAAAAACGCAGAATGTCCAAACCAGGTGAGATAAGCAGCTGAGTCCTTCTTTTGATAAGTCCCCTCCCTATACTTTGTTGGAAGAGCTTTTTCCGGCACAGTGTGTTCAGCTGTTAAAAAGTCGCTGAGAATTTTCCTTATATCTCCATCTTCACCTGCTTTGGTAGGAACTTCATTTACAAATTTTCCTTCTTTGAAGTGAATAGAGGAAGAAATACGCGCTAGCCTTTCCTCCACGGGGTCAGCACCAAATTGAGGAGAGGTATTGATGAAAATTACACTTCCAATAAAAACCAGGAGTACTAAAGCCAGCAGCCCAAAGAAGAAATAACCGATAGCTTTAAGTATTTTTTTCATAAGCAGCATTGAGTGAAAATGGATGAATCACTGGAATTTCAAACCCTTCTTTTGTTTAAAGGTTTTCCCCCTTAGGTGAATAAAGGATAAGAAGCGGGATCCGATTCATGCATAATTTCGTAAGCCGCTTGGCAAATGTGCTCAACCTGAGGCTTGGACCAATAGTCTCCATCGTCTCCATAAGCCGGTCTATGTGCTTGACTAGTCAGAGTTTTAGGTTCAGAATCCAGGTATTGAAAAGCGGCTTGTTTTTCCACTACTTCCTGCATCATAAAAGCCGTAGCTCCACCCGGGACATCTTCATCAATGAAAAGTACCCGACTGGTTTTTTTAATGGATTCCAGAATTTTATGATCAGTATCGAAAGGAAGAAGGGTCTGCACATCGATGACCTCTGCATCTATATCCATTTCTGCTAGCAAATCTGCAGCTTCCATAGTCAGTTTACAACATGCGCCATAAGTTACCAGGCTAATATCACTTCCTTTTCGAATCACTTCTGGAACTCCGGGCCGAATCGTAATCTCAGACAGATTTTCGGGAAGTGGCTCTTTTAGTCTATAACCATTAAGTACTTCAACAATAATCGCAGGATCATCACCCTTAAGAAAGGTATTGTAGAAAGCAGCTGCCTTCGTCATATTTCGAGGCACAGCAATATGAATACCTCTAAGGGTAGCCAACATCATTGCCATAGGTGAACCACTATGCCAGATGCCTTCTAGTCTGTGTCCGCGTGTGCGAATAATCGCTGGTGCTTTTTGCCCACCAACGGTTCGATAGTGAAGAGATGCCAAGTCATCAGTCAGGGGTTGTAAACCATAAATGAGGTAGTCTATGTACTGGATTTCTGCTATAGGCCTTAATCCTCTAACTGACAAACCAATGGCTTGCCCCATGATACTGAGCTCTCGGATGCCGGTGTCCATAATTCGATCCTCTCCATATTTTGCCTGGAGATTAGCAAAGCCTTGATTTACATCCCCCAGATGCCCTACATCTTCCCCAAATGCCATGGCTCGCTCATTTCTTTCGAAGATCATGTCAAAATTTCGATTGATGATTTCAAAGCCATTTAGCATTTCAGCCTCTTCAGCATATCGAGGCTCTATTTCTTCAACCTTCATCGGAGATTGGGCTGATTCGCTATATTGATGACTGCTGTAAAGTCTTCGACCTTTCACAGATAATTCTCTTCTCCACTTTTTGAGCTCAGAAATGGCTGGATGTTCGAGGCCCTGGCTTAATAAAAGTGCTCGATAGCTTACTTGCATGAAGTCTCTTCTACTCAGCGTCTGAACTTTGCTAAGCTCATCGATCAGGTGCTCAAATTTTGCTTTTTTAGGCAGTAAAGGAACCAGCTTTTTCAAAAGCCCTACCAACTCCTTTTGTTCTTCTTTCAATGGACTTTGGAAAGCCTGCCAGGCATCTTGCTTAGCCCTCCGTATCATTTTGAGGTCTTCTGCTTCCCAGGAGAGAAGTTCTTCTTCAGTCGCAAAATTTTTATCAAGCAAATAAGTCCTCAAGCGACTTAGACAATCAAATTCTTTCTCCCAACTCAATCGATCTTCACTTTTATAACGTTCATGACTGCCTGAAGTAGAATGCCCCTGAGGCTGGGTTAACTCCTGCACATGAATAATAGAAGGAATATGTTCATCTCTGGCCAGCTTAACTGCATAGGAATAGGTCTTTATCAGACTTTCATAATCCCATCCTTTCACTGATAATACTTCAAAGCCCTTCTCTGTTTCTGTTCTCTGGAAACCTTGCAGCATTTCCGATAGGCTACTTTTCATGAACTGAAAATCATTGGGCACAGATATACCATAGCCATCATCCCAAACAGACATTACCAAAGGCCCCTGTATCACCCCAACTGCATTTAGGGTTTCCCAAAAATGACCTTCTGCACAACTGGCATTCCCAATGGTTCCAAATACAACTTCATTTCCATTATTAGAGAAGTTTTTCAAATGGGCCAAACGGGGATTATTTCTGTAGAGTTTTGACGCCTGAACAAAACCTGCAATGCGCGGCATTTGTGAAGCCGTACAGGACATGTCTGAATGCGTAATTTTTTTATCTGTCATGCTCAACCATTCCCCCTTCTCATCCAGAAAACGGGTGGCAAAATGCGTATTCATTTGCCTTCCTCCCGAAAAAGGATCTGCTTCTAAATCTGCATGTGCATATAATTGAGCGAAAAACTGCTGGTAAGAAGAGATGCCAAGCTCAAAAGCAAGAGTTTGATCTCGATAATAGCCAGATCGAATATCCCCATTTCTGAAATAACGAGCCATCACAATTTGAGGCAACTCCTTTCCATCACCAAAAATACCAAACTTAGCCTTTCCTGTAAGTACCTCTCGCCTACCTAAATAACTGATTTGACGGCTTCTGTAACAAGCCCTGTAATCATGTATAGCCTCTTTTTTACTTACTAATTCTATATTAAGGTCAAGGAGATCTTGAGAATCTAAGCTCATAAGCATACAAATATTTCCCGAAATTATCGGGAGGGTTCCTTTGTTAAGACTACCGAATTTCCCCCAAATAGCTGCTTTCAACCTATATTAGGAAGATCAGGGGAAAAGACACGAATTGTTAGAAATAGCTGCCCGAAAGCTGTTAGTCTGGCGGTTAGGTAGTAGTATCCGATGTTAATTTGGGCCAGCATGAATGGGTAATCTTAAAACATAGGCCATTAGGCCTAATGTCAAAGTTAGTAATAATTATCTAATTCCAAAATTGAACAATTATTAAAAATATTCCTAAGGCAGCTTTTCAACCAAGCTATATAGCCAAGGATTTCCCTCTTCTATGCGTAGGTTATATCTTTTTATGGAGTAGTTTTCTTTCCCGGGATTCCAGATGTAGATCTTGAGTTTTCCTTTAGCTTCTTCTACCCCCAAGTGCTGAATTCTTCGAAAAAAATGAATGCTATTCCAGTCCATAGGCTTACTTATGTACTGACTCGCCAAACTTGCATGCCAATGGTTCTTGCCATCAGGAGGAAGGTATTCAACTACCAATTTGATATCCGTAATAGGATTCTCAGCCTTCAGCTCAAATTCTACCCAAAGCTCGTTGAAAATTTCTCCATTAATCTCCTCAAGTGAGAATTCAATGGCCGGTCCAAACTCTTGCTCGAAGGTCCAGTCTGAAAAGGGGACAGCATTTTCTTTATAAGGATCCAACTTTTCTGCCTCAATATTCCATCCCGGAGCCACAAATCCTTTATCCTCAAACTGACTAAAAATAATTCCTTGACTTTGGGCAGAGTCTTTAGAAAAAAGCCAGGATTCAGAAATGAAGTAATTATCTCTTTGTTCAATACCCGGATAAAACTCCCTGACGATAGGGATAAAATAATCCGGAAGGGGTTTACTCAACCAGCCTAAACTTATCCTCTCTGCCTTTGAATTCTTCAGATATTCTCTTAATCCTTTTACTCCTCCCATTTTTGCCAAATCATAGCTAATGATTTCCACTTCAGAAGTATTTTCTTCTAAATAATAATCTGCATAAAAGGGACTATGAAGCTGCAGAAAGTGATCTATCAACCTATCCTTGTATTTATCTTCATTTTCCTCAATACTTTGGACCAGCGCCTCTGCAGAGCGATTATAAAAGACTTTATAATGTTGGCGTTCAGAAATCAGGGTCCAGATGTTGAGGATCAGTATAGCTGCGATCAACATCCCTTTTTGAAGATTCTGAAGCTTGGGAACGAAGGAAAAGAAAAACAAGAGAAGAAAAGGGAAGCTTGCGATCAAGCCATTTGAATGTAAAACAGGAGCTCGCCAAACTGAGTAGAGGTATCCCAATGCTAGCGGGAGGAGAAAAAGTGAGAAAGAAATTGTCCTGAATTTCTTTAATATAGAATTCATTTCCCCACCTTTCCACAGAAAAAGTCCTACTACAACAAGAAAAATGAATAGGATCAATAGTGGGGAAAAATGAAAAACATACAAAAAGTAGGTATAGAAAAAATCAGCGTCTGGTTTACCGATCCACTCACTCCCTCCTTTCTCCAGATGGTACATAAAAATTCCGAGATGTGGCAGATAGAGGATGAGAATCAAAACCAAGCTCAGCAAAAATTTATTTTTCTTTTTCCCTGAGATAAAGATCAATCCCATAAGTACAGAACTACCAACGATAAGGAAGCTGAAGTAATGAAAATATAGACATAGGGTAGAACAAAGGGCATAAGTCCAATAAATCCAATTAGGTGGTTGAGATTCCTGAATGATTTTTGTTAGGAAATAAATCATCGCCATGGTCAGCCCCAGGACCAGAGCATAGGGCCTGGCATAGACACCAAGCGTAATGAAGTATTGTAAGCTGGCCATACAAGCAGCAGTTAAGAGACCGCTTTCCTCCGAAAACCATTTTACTCCTATTTTATACGACAAAAATATGCTGAATATCCCCGCAAGCAGAAATGGAAAACGCAAAGCAAAAGGAGAGTCTCCAAAGATACTACACCAATAGAAAGCCAGCACCTGGATTCCAGCAGGATGTACATCAGGCTTTACGCCCTCTTCTATAAGTTCAGCAAATGAATCGTATTGAATACGGGCGAGCACACTAAGCTCATCATTCCCCAAAGAAAGCTCGCCAAAATTGAAAAGACGCAATCCTAATCCTAGGGACAGGATTAGCATTAGGATGGTATGATTAAATGAGAAGGACTTTCTCATGTAAAGGATCAGGGAATAAACTCATAGGCTCCTATATCAAAGGTGCCATTGCGCAAGCTATCCATTTTCCCCCGAAAATCATCATCATAGCCCGTAGAGCCCGTCGGGAAATTAATTCCAGCATCTATAGCTGGGCTCTCTTCGGTCAGTCTATAATTTCGGGTAAAGAAGTCCGCAAATAAAGGATCAAGGTTTAAGCTATTTGTAAGATGCGGAGCGAGGAAGGGTTGAAGTTCATCTCCCACCCTAACGATGCTATGATCAAAATTAAGCAAATCATAGGGAGCTCCCTGAAGGGTATCGAGCACAACTTCGTCCTCTTCACTTCCCCAGACGATGCAGTTCGAAAATTGAGTAAAACTTTCAACCTGAACAGCACTTACCCCATCAAAGCTAATCCAGTTACTAATTCGGACTTGGGGAGTTCGACGAGAAAAACGCCTGATACTGTAATTCGCGAATGTAGAATTGTAAAAATTATATTTACCTCCACCTAGGATGTATAGCGTATGCAATTTACAGGAACTAACGATAGAATTCTCCATTAGGATAGAGGGAGGGCCATTTGCGATCGTTCCATCCGGCGCAACTCCTACTCCTACTACTCCATGGACTCCCATATTTCTTATATGTGTATTCTGGATAGTAACCTTTGGAAGAAGATTTAAAGAGATGGAATCCACCTCAACTCCAATGAGGGCATTCTTGATTCGCGTATGACGAAGCAGGTTATCTGTGCTGCTTGGAAGAAAACGAATTCCTCTCCATTGTGCAGGATTTTCTTTAAATAGGGTATCCTGAAGGCGGCTACTGGTAAAAGTGATTGGTTGCTCAGCTGTTCCGTCTGCTATTAAGCTTCCTCCTACAATCAGCCAGGAATAAAAGCCAAAAGTAGGAAGTCCATTGCTATCTTTTACCCCAAATCGATAAGGAGTGTAGAATATTTCGGTTCCCGGCTCTACCCTAACTGTAACTCCTTCCGGGATAAAAATCGGCCCATCCATAATGATGGGTTTTTCAGAAGTGAGTACCGTATCCTGTCTGAAAAAGAAGCTACCAGGATCAAGGTTCAGAAAATCATCTTCTTGTTGAAGTCGAGCTTTCAGAAAGTAAGCATCTACTATCCAGGCTTGTACTAACACTCGCTGAATATCGTCGCCTACCTGAAAGTTGATATATTCTTGAGCATATCCATCTCTTTCTTTGGATTTCAAGTTGACGAATACGTGCATGCTGTCATCCTCTGCAATCACAAGGTCCGAAACGTCATTGGCCTGAATCCCATCCACAATCATCATAAATTCGGATTCATCCCCATTTTCCAGCCAAACCCGATCCACAGCGATGTCATTACTTTCCCTATTGGTGACTATTAGCCTCTCACTAGGTGTGAGTAAAGTGGTAAATATGGAATCAAACTTGACGGTATCCTGATCAAAGGTCAATACACCTTCCGGGATCGGATTGAGCGCCTGTTCACAACTGGCCCATACTAAGAGGGATACAGAGGCAAAGAATAAGGTCAACTTGAGCTTCATTGCGCAAACCTACACAGGCTCCAGCAATAAAACCAGAGCAAAATACAGTAGCTTAATACCTATTCATCAGGCGCCAGTATTTGCTTTCATCTATCCCAATCGCCAGGATACTCACTTTATCCTTATTATGCATGTGTGAGCGCCAGGGAAGGTAGACCCCACTTCTTATCTCAAGCCTTTTAGCAAGAGTTTCCTCGCAACTGACAATGTATCGAACTTTTAATTTCCCATCTATGATTTGATGGTAATATTCCTGCAAATGAAAATCACGGCTTCTCCCCAAATCATGTACCCTTTTTCCTACAGCGGTTTTCAAGGAATCTAAATTGGTGTTCCAGGACATATCTCCAATGGTCAACATAAAGGAGCCGGAGAATTTGTATTGCTCAACATCTTCGTACCAGTATACCCCTTCTGTATCATTAAGCATATCAATGGCTTTTTTCATTAAGCCCACATCTGAAAAGCTAATTCTTGACCAGGGAATTTTAGATGAACCCGTTTTTAATCTTTCAAACTCTTTGGGATTAAAATCATAGGATAAACCATCATAGGTAGCATATCCACAATAAAGATTGAGAGTGATAGTTCTCACCAAATCTCTTCCATTGTAAAATTTGAGAGCATAATGATAATCGCACTTATCGTCAAAGGTCATCTCTAAGTCCCAACCTTGTTGGATTTCTTGCATGAGAGAGATGTCCTTACTTATAAATGTACTAAGTTCTTCCTGAATTGGAAGCTTCTTATAATTGTGGAGGGGAACCCCGACCATAGCCCAGTCGCCTTTGGTAAAATCTAAATCTCCTATGATTTTTTCTGCATGGAGAAAAGTAGAGCTTAGCAAAATGAGAACTAACAAACTGCTAATACGTTTCATGAATGCGGTTTTTTTCTAGTGAATGTTAAGGAACAATAAATGAGCCCCAATCATCAGGTTCCAAAACAAAAGTACAAAGCTTATACCAAGATTTGTAAATTTCGGGCACGAGATTATAAATCTTCTTCCTGTTCGGTCTCTTCTGCCTCCTGAATCAGTACCCGGGCTTCAATTTCCCGAGCAGTTGGAGTGTCAGCTATGCCTCCCAGAGCCGTTTCTTTGTATTTTTCTTCCATCGAGGCCCCCACTTCCCCCATTGCGTCAATGACCTCATCTACGGGAATCACCGCTGAATCTCCTGCAAGTGCCATTTGCGCAGAAGCGAATGCAATCACACTGGCTGATCCATTTCTTTTGACACAGGGAATCTCGACTAAACCAGCTACTGGATCACAAATTAGCCCCAACATATTCATAATCGTAATAGCCACCGCCTCAAATATATGGTCTATATCTCCTCCTAAACAATAAACTATCGCACCTGCTCCCATAGCCGCCGCAGTTCCGGTTTCTGCCTGACAACCACCCACTGCACCAGCTATAGATGCACGCTGTTCTATAATTAAAGCAATACCTGCTGACACCAACATACTCTCTAACAGTTTTCTCTTGGGAATGTCATGAAGCTCTTCGATCATTGTCAAGACTCCTGGCATAATTCCACTTGCTCCGGCCGTTGGGGCAGCCACAATTCTACCCATACAGGAATTAACTTCCTTTGCAGCCAAGGAATAAGAGAGCAATTGCTTGAATTCTTTCCCTAATACCTCTATTTCACAGTCTCTCACTTTCTTTGCTCCATTATTAATCATGCCGCTAATAGAACGCATATCCTCTGAAAGGCCCGTCTGCACAGCATCTTTCATTACTGCATATGCCTGAGCCAGTTTTTCCCAGATTTCTTCCTCCTTTTTTCCTCTTTGCTCAACTTCATATTCCATGACTGGCAGCCAGATAGCTGAGCCTTGAACCTGGGCATAGGATTTCCATTCTGAAAAGTTGTCAAACAAGATTCCCATAAAGAATTGTATAAATTGAGAGCAGGCTAAATTAGTCAAGACAATTTCGTTGATTTTTCTCACAATTCAGGACAATTGGCTGAGAAAAAGTATCTTGCTTATTATTTTTTAAAGAGTCAATTGCTCTAAGGTAAAAACACACTAATAAATGCTATGAACTTAAGACTACTATATCTAAGTATTAGTCTCCTATTTCTCATTTCCTGCGAAGGTCCCAATCCAGAGGCTAAAACGGCAGATCTGATTATTTTTAATGGACCCATCTACACCATGGATGAGAGACAACCTAATGTGGAGGCGGTTGCAAGTAAGGGAGGCGAAATTATCTATGTGGGAGATTTGAAAGGGGCTAAAGGGCTACAATCCTCTTTTACTGAAATGATGGATTTGGAAGGAAAAACTATGGTTCCAGGATTAATCGAAAGCCATGCACATATGATGGGAATTGGCTATGGTAAATTAAATCTTGACCTCACTCAGGTGGCTAATTATGAGGAGCTGGTTACAAAGGTGGCAGAAGCAGCTAAAAATACTCCTAAAGGAGAATGGATTTTGGGAAGAGGCTGGCACCAAAGTAAGTGGACCCCTGCTCCAGAAATTATGATTAAGGGCTATCAAAGTCATGAAGCCCTGAGCGCTGTTTCTCCAGATCATCCAGTTTTTCTTACCCATGCCAGTGGACATGCAGCTTTTGCTAATGCTAAGGCTATGGAAATCGCAGGAATCACAAAAGGGCAAAAGTATGAAGGAGAGGACGGTGAAATCATTCTACATCCAGATGGTAGGCCTACGGGTGTTTTCAGTGAAAGGGCCGAAAATCTCGTTCAGGCGCATATTCCCGAAACAACTCCTGAAAGAGCCAAACAAGCATTGGAATTAGCGTTAGAAGAATGCTTGGCCAATGGAATTACAAGTTTGCATGATGCTGGGGCTGATCAGGCAACTATAGACCTTTACAACAGTTTCAAAGAGGAAGGAAAAATGGATGTAAGGATATGGGTTATGCTCAGCGGTGGTAATTCTGAACTCTTAGATTCATGGTACAAAAAAGGTCCGGTTAAGGATGATTATGTCAGTGTAGGCGGAATCAAACTTTATTCAGATGGAGCTCTGGGTTCACGTGGCGCCTGGCTACTGGAGGAATACACAGATAGAAAAGGACATTTCGGTAATCCTATTATGCCATTAGAACAAATGCATGAAATAGCCACACAGGGATTAAAACATGATTTTCAGGTTTGTGTACATGCCATTGGGGACAAGGCCAATCAGGAAGTACTCAATCAATTTGAAAAAGCGATTAAAGCCCACAGCAATCCGGACAAAGATCATAGATTCCGCGTAGAACATGCACAACATTTGGATTTGGAAGATATTCCCCGTTTTGCAGAATTGGGAGTCATTGCTTCTATGCAGGGTATCCATATGTCCTCAGACAGGCCCTGGGCTATATTTAGATTAGGTAAAAAACGTATCCTGGATGGAGCATATGTTTGGCAAAAGCTTTTACAATCAGGAGCTGTAGTAATAAATGGAACAGATGCGCCCGTTGAACCTGTCAATCCTATTGCTAGTTTTTTTGCTTCAGTTACCCGACAAACCCTAAAGGGTACTCCTGAAGGAGGGTATGAAGCAGATCAAAAAATGAGTAGAGAGCAAGCCTTAAGGAGTTATACCCTGGCTGCTGCATATGGAGCTTTTCAAGAAAACCAGAAAGGATCTATAGAGGTAGGTAAATTTGCTGACTTCACGATTTTGTCCCAGGATCTGATGAAAGTGCATGATGCCAAAATTCTCGAAACTAAGATTATGGGCACTATTGTTGGGGGTAAATTAAAATACAAACCCTAATTTGTATTCGCATAGGGGATTATCTATCCTTGTACACTTATAATTAGCAATTCATTAATACATAGAATCACAAATGAAACGAATTTTAATCTACCTCTTGTCCACATGTTTATTGAGCATGGTGAGTTGCCTGGACATAGAAGAGGAAATCACCATCAATACAGATGGCTCTGGTATGTATGAGGTAAGAATGGACATGACAGAGGCTGTAAAGATGATTATGGCAATGGCTCCGGATTCTGTTAAGGAAGAAGGAATGACTGAAGACGATATTCTTCAAGCTATGGCAGACTCTCAAGGAGCGACTGATGAGATGGCAGCCGCTATTGATGCCCTCAATGAAAAAGATGGGATTAGCAATGCCTCTCAAAGTTTGGAAGGTGGAGTATTTACCATGAGTTACAATTTCAGGGATTTTTCTACCCTGAGTTCTGCGTTGAAGGATAATGGAGAAGGTGGAGGAATAGACAATCCATTTGGAATGACTCAGCCTGTCTTCAGTGGAAAAAAAGGGCTTTTTTCAAGAAGCCAGAGTTCTGAAGAGCCTGGAGAACAAGACGAAGAAATGGCTCAAGCTATGGAGATGATGGAAATGATGATGGGAGATGCAACTTATACTACCATCTATAACTTCCCAGGAAAAATCAAGAAATCTACGAATAATGAAGCTTCCTACTCTAATGGTAACAAAACCATCACGGTTAAAGCTAAGTTCTTGGACCTCTTGGATGATCCTTCTATTTTAGACAATACGATTAAGTATAAGAAGAAATAAAAAGCTCATGTGGAATCTTCTTTTTCGGAAATGGTAAAAGAAGATTCTGCAACTCTTTAAAAAAAATGTCGTCCTTAGAAACAAAGTGTTTCTAAGATTTACAAACCTTAAAAGTCCCGGCCTATAGTTTTATATATACCCTGAATTTTTTGCATACATAAAACAACCATTACCTTGAATGTATGTGAGCCGTTTGTTTAGTCTTTGGAATCATCGCTACATAAACCTTTGCCATGATACTTTACCAATGTTCCAAGCACCGAGGGTCCGGGATAAGCAGTTTATTGCTGTTTTTTGCTATTAGTTTATTTTCATTTTCTCCTGCACAGGCTCAAAGAACCTGCGGCACCAGCGAGTATATGGATAATATGATGAAGTCCAATCCCAATCTCAGGTACAGACTTCGCGCCGTTGAAGACCAAACCAAGGAAAATGTAAAATCCAGTGTGGCAAGAGTTCAGGGAGATATCGTCATTCCCGTCGTGGTTCATGTAGTGTACCTTACCGCTGAGCAAAATATAAGCGATGCACAAATTAAATCTCAAATCAAGTCTCTGAATGAAGATTTCCAAAGGAAAAATGCTGACAGAGACCAAACACCTGCGATATTTCAATCGGTCGCAGCCAATACAGGTATTCGCTTTCAACTGGCTGACAGAGATCCACAAGGCAATCCTACAAGCGGAATAACCAGAAAGAAAACGTATAAGGCTTCCTTTTACACCAATGACAATGATGTAAAATATGCTGCCATGGGAGGTGTTGATCCCTGGCCCACTGACCAATACCTGAATATATGGGTCTGTAATTTAGGATTGGGAATACTTGGCTACAGTCAATTTCCAGGAGGACCAGCCGAAACGGATGGAGTAGTTATTGGGTACAAGTTCTTTGGTACAATAGGAAACTTAAAGGCTCCTTTCAACCTTGGGAGAACCACTACGCATGAAGTGGGACACTGGTTGAATCTTCGTCATATATGGGGAGATGGTCCTTGTGGAGTTGATGACCATGTAGCAGATACCCCTGCGGCCGATGCCCCTAGTCAGGGTTGTTATTTTGGACGTAGTTCTTGTGGTTCTGTCAATATGACGCAGAATTTCATGGATTATACGGATGACAAATGCATGAATCTCTTTACTAAGGGACAAGCAGACAGGATGCGAGCACTTTTTGCTCCCGGAGGCCACAGGCATTCTCTTATGGGTTCAAGAGCTATTGACAAGCAACCAGAAGTCCTTCCCCCAGCTCCTGTTGTAAGTCTCGAATTTCCTGATGAATTAAACGTAGCGGATATAAGTAAAAATTCAGCTTTCCTTAGTTGGACAGAAGTTGATTTGGCAGATGAGTATCTCGCCAGGATGCGTAGAAAAGGAAATAGCAAATGGATTCCGAGGAAATTTGAAAAAACCTACGTAAATGCAACGGGTCTTAGATCCTGTACAGAATATGAATTCCAATTGGCGAGTGTTATGGGAAGTGAGAAAAGTGGCTTCTCCCCTTCTTATATCTTCAAAACTGAGGGTTGTGGCACGGGACCCCCTATATCCTACAAAGCTCCAAAAGGTCTAAGAAGTCAGCAAATTGGAAACAGCCAGGTAAAAATCAGCTGGGCTCCCGTCAATGGTGCAGTGAGCTATAAAGTTCAGTATAAAATTGCCGGTAGGAAAGGTATACGTTCTCAATTGGTCAGTAGTACCCAAATTCAAATTCCCAATGTCCGTCCAGGCCTTAGATATATTTACCGGGTAAAAGCTCATTTCAATAGTTCTACAGGCCCCTGGTCTTCCATAGAAAACTTCAAACTTCGTTCTGCAGCAGTGGCTCGCTTAGCCAATAGTCCGGATGTGCCATTCATTAGAATTAAAAATAACTCGGTTAATGATCGGGTACACATCCTTCTGGACATTGACAAAGTTCAAAGGGTACGTGTAGCTATCAGAAATGAGTCGGGAGATGCGGTAAAAACCTATGGGTTTATGGATTTGGAACCGGGCAGAGGAATTCAGCTAAAGATTAGTAATCTGGAAAGTGGAAATTACCAGGCAATTATTACGGATGAAGATGCCTTCGAATACAAGGCGGATTTCGTAAAAAGATAGCTTCAAGATAGGATAATTAGGTTTTGCCTACATCTATAGGTGTACTTCTAACCTAAATAACGATCATGTCTAAAGCACTATCATTGCTTGTACTCGTCGCAGGACTGGGGATTTGCACATTTTACTTCTTTCCAGCCGTCCACCTACAAGAAAATTTAGCCTCCAAAAAGGTTTCAGGAGCATACCAAGCTCTGGATTTTTTCGGAATGTCACGGACTTATCCGGATACACGTTTGCCTGCCAGAGCACACTTTGATGCCTGGACTAGACTACAAAAAGACCCTTCTAATAGAACCAAAAATTTTGATATTGCTCCCTGGGAAGCCATAGGTCCCTTGAATATTTCAGGACGAACCCTGAAAATGGTATTCAATCCTCAAAATCCGAATACTATTTACGCAGGATCAGCAAGTGGAGGTTTGTGGAAAAGTACTAGTGGAGGAGTTGGCGTAGCTGCCTGGGAATATGTCCCCACAGGCTTTCCAGTTCTTGGAGTTTCAGCAATCACTTTCAATCCGGGTGATTCTATGACTATGTACATTGGTACAGGGGAGGTATATAATTATGAAGCAGCAGGTACAGGCGCCGCTTATAGATCTACTCGGGGAAGTTATGGGATGGGTATACTTAAATCCACGGATGGTGGCGATACCTGGAGCATGAGCCTGGACTGGACCTATCAGCAAAATGAAGGGATTTGGGATATCAAAATTTCCGAACAAGATCCTAGTATCCTGTATGCAGCTACAACAAAAGGAGTTTATAAAAGTATAGACGCAGGCCAAAACTGGAGCCAGGTACTCGATGTGTTGATGGCCAATTCTTTGATTCTGCATCCCGATGATGATGAGCTTATCCTCGCTGGCTGTGGTAATTTTGAATCTCCGGATTTCGGAATATATAAAAGTACCAATGGAGGTGATAATTGGGTAAAATTATCAAGTGGACTTCCAACTTCATTTGCCGGAAAAATCCAATTGGAATATGCACCCTCTAATCCAAATACGGTATATGCAAGTATTGGGAATGGTTTTGGATTTAGTGATGGAGCCTCCTGGATTTGTAAGTCTATAGATTTTGGTAATCAATGGAACATCACAGGGACCAAAGATTACTCCCTGTGGCAAGGCTGGTTTGCACATGACCTTGCAGTCAATCCACTAGATGAAAACAAACTGGCTATAGTAGGAATTACCGTATGGCGATCCAATAATTCCGGAGCATACTTGGACTCCCTGACTCGGGGAGGTGTAGGTTTTTCCAATCCCCCTATCGGCGGGCCAGATGCTCCCGGAGATTTGGTCCACTCAGATGCTCACGATGTCATTTATCACCCCACAGATACCAATGTATGGTATGTAGCAAATGATGGTGGCATTCACAGGACCACCAATGGAGGACAAAGCTTTCAATCCATCAATGGCGGCTATCAAACAGTTCAATTCTATAATGGATTTTCGAACTCCTGGCAGGATTCTGTGTATAGTTTAGGGGGCTTACAAGATAATGGCACCATCCAATGGACGGGAACGCCACGATGGCAAAGAGTCTTTGGAGGAGATGGTTCATGGACGGCTATTGACCAAAGCAATGATCAGATCAATTATATCTCTTATCAAAATCTGAATGTTTTTCGTTCTCCAGACCGATCCTCCAATTTTGATTATATAGCTCCTCCTTCAGATAATGAAAAAACCTCTTTTATTGCCCCTTTCATTGTTGCTCCCAGCAATCCAGATGTCATCTATGCTGGCAGAGGAAGGGTGTATAGAAGTGCTAATAGAGGAGGCTTTTGGTCCCCAAGCTCTAGCAGTAATTTTACAACAACGGCAAACCCCATACTCAGTATGGATGTATCTACGCAAACGACAAGCGTAGTTTATGCTGCATCCGCACCTTCCAGTCTCTTTGGAGGTAGTCGAGGAAATGTATATGTAACCCAAAACGATGGATCAAGCTGGACAGATGTAACAGGCAATCTGCCAGATAGATTTCCAATGGATATACGAGTTGATCCGACCGATGATGCGACCGCTTATATTGCATTTTCTGGCTTTGGTACGGGTCATGTCTTCAAGACTACCGATTATGGCCAAACCTGGATAGATATCAGTGGAAATCTTCCAGATGTACCTGCAAATGCCATAGAAGTGGATCCAGCTTTCCCTGATCATATTTATGTTGGGAATGATCTAGGAGTATTTGTTTCTACAGATGGAGGTACAAATTGGGAAACCTTTATGGAGGGTTTATTCGATGCGACCATGATTTTTGATCTCAAAATTTCTCCAAGCAACCGAAAACTTAGAGCAGCAACACATGGAAATGGAGCCTTTCAACGGAGCCTGATAGAAAATTTTGTAAGTGTAAAAGATCAAGAATCTTTCTCTTTACAAGTATTTCCTAATCCTGTCAGCAATCTACTCAATCTGAATTTTGAGTTAGATAGTAGTGAAAATATGAAAGGGGAAATTTTCGATATACAGGGTAAATTGGTGGAAAGATTGTTTGATGGGCAAAGAGCTCCTGGCATACATCGCTTGATTTTTAATCTTAGGCATCTTTCTCCTGGCGTCTACAATTTGAAGCTAAGTAATGGCAAGCTAACGAATAACCAGAAGTTGATTATTCAGCGATAAGATATATTAATATCAAATAAGTCAATGCGGCCTGTTGTTGATTTCAACAGGCCTTCTCTGTTTAATCAATATCCCGCCAAAGAAGTTTTAACTTTGATTTCTGAATGGAGGGTTCTGTGAACCGGACAACGATCTGCTATTTCCAACAAGCGAGCACGCTGTTTTTCATCCAAATCTCCTTCTAATTCCAAAACTCTTTCAATCGTATCAATCTTACTTTTGGGATTATCAGCGTTTTCACAGTCCTCACAGTGTTCTTTGCTATGCTGAAGATGCACCTTAACTTCCTGTAAATCCCAAGCCTTTCGATCAGCATACATACGTAAAGTCATACTGGTACAGGTACCTAAAGCTGCAACCAAAAGGTCGTAAGGTGAAGGGCCCAAATCAGCTCCTCCTACGCTTGTGGGTTCATCTGCGAGAAAACTATGCCTGCCTGTTCGGACTTCAGTCGTATATCCGGAAGGACCTGTACGAACGACTGCCTGTTTATTGGTCAATAAGGGCTGCTTTTCCTCTAAATCAATATAACGCGCGGCCCAGGCTGCAATGGTTTTCCCTGTATAAATCGAATCTTCCTTTTTCAATAGCAAATGATCCGCCCCATCCAAAGAGATAAAACTCTTGGGGTGCCAGGCTTGTGCGTAGATCTTCTTCGCATTATCAATCCCCACAACCACATCCTGAGGAGAATGCATGACCAAAAGTGGCTTTCTAAGGTTTTTGATCATGCTTCCTAAATCTGTTTGCTGAATATCTTCGAGGAATTGTTTTTGGATTAAAAAAGGTCTTCCTGCTATACTTACCTGGGCTTCTCCTTCTTCCTTGATCCGATCCTCAATAGATTGAAAAAGGTGAGCCACATGAGCAGGTTCCGCAGGTGCGCCTACTGTAGTTACCGCTTTTACAAACTCCAATCTACTTGCCGCCATCAAAGAAGCAGCGCCTCCTAAAGAATGCCCAATAAGCAACTGAGGAGCTTCATAGTTTTCGGCCAGAAATCTTGCTGCGTCTTCCAAGTCATTTACATTGCTAGAGAAATTGGTTCTGTAAAATTCTCCTTCACTTTGACCTAATCCTGTAAAGTCGAAACGAAAAACTGCAAAGCCTTCCTGGGTCAAAGAAAGGCTGATATTTCTCTCCCCTTTCAGGTTCTTTCCACATGTAAAACAATGGGCAAAAACTGCAAAGGCTTTGGGTTTTTCACCTAGGGGAAGGTCAAGATTGGCTGAAAGTTGAAGGCCATTTCTGTTTTCGAAGCTTAGTTTCAGAGATTTCATAAAATGCGTGTGAATATTTTGGATCAAAGCTAAGCTATGATACATCCCTTACTTGCTATTCACAAGACATTTCTCCGAAAAGATTTATGATTGAATAAAGAGAATTCCTTGATAAATCCTAAAGTTCAATCTCAAACCTCAAGTTCATAATCAGCTTTACTAGGGTATGCACTTGATAATTGAACTCGAACTTTCTTTGTCTCACAATTGATGGAAAGCGTTCTCTATATGAGAATAAGAAATCCGAACTAAATTATTTATACCGATCAATAAAGGCTGAAACTACCTGAACAAATGCAATAGCTTCCGTATCCATAGGACTATGTCCTGACTTATTGAAAATATGAATTTCCTTTTCATTTGTTCCGACTCTTTCGAATGCTGATTGTGCCAAACGAGGAGGAACTACAAAATCATATTTTCCTGAAAGAAACAAAGAAGGGATTTGTATTTTCCCTAACTCCAGTGTCAGGCTCGCAGCTTCAGTTTCTGCCTGAATACCTCCTGCAGTTATATTTCCACTTAGCATTGCTGCCGGTGCTATTGGTGAGCTTAGAAATGCCCATTTACGAGGATTGTCTGTTATACCTGAATCGGCCCCCTGTACAAGATATGATTCTGCATCAAAGCCGAAGGAATTGATTTGCCCACCGTCATCCAAACTCACATTAAGGCTATCTACTCCCTCCACAAAGTCTAAAATTTCCTGCCATTCACTCACGAAATTGCCCTTTTCAATTTCTTCACGAGCATATTTATGAAACATCGTAACCGCATAGCGATTCAACAATGGGATATCATGTGCTCCATCCCATTCCATCCATCCTCTCAAATGAGTCTGAACATCCGTATTTAGTAAAGCATGCGTGCCTGTCAATCCTCCCCAACTATGTCCCGCCAGAAATAGACTAATATTCTCACCGTATTTTTTCTTTAACATTTGAGCTGCTGCTGCAATATCATTTGAAAACAACTGCAAAGTCAAATCTTCTGTATTGTAGGATCCCTGTGAAGCCCCCTGCCCTCTTTGGTCCAGATAGACCATGGCAAACTTTTCTTCCAAAAGTTCTGAATAGGCTCCTGTATTATATTCATGTCCGCTTCCCCCGGGGCCTCCATGAAGCAGCAGGATAAAAACATCACTAGAAATATTTCCATCTACCTGCATGGCTAAATCAGCCCCATTATGTCGAAAGAAAAAACGCTCTTCAGTATCTGGTTCAATAACTTCATTACAAGCGAAAAGGCTAAGGCTAAGTAACAGGAAAAGGATTCCTTTATATATTCGATTAGTATACATCTTGGTCTTTGGTTATTTGTTAAAATAGAAGCCCAACTCCAGCATCGGATGCAGCAAAAAACTGTCATTATAGGGTAATTGTACTTGTGTGCGGAAATTGGCGTAGGGAATTAGTTTTTTGCCTCTATTGATGGGAGAAGGACCTCCGATCCCCATGCCAAAACCTGGAAGTGCAGACCAATTTCCCGCTCCTCTTACTGTGTTGAGGTTTCCACTTTCATCCAATTGATAAGTACTAATCAAATGCTGGGTTCGCATGACTCCCATACTAGCAAATATGCTAATGGATCGGCCTTTCTTTCCACTTCTTCTCAATCCTCCTGAAAAGCTACCGTTTAGGTAAAGATTATTTTGAAAATGGGCATAAGTTCCGAATTCCAGAGAAAGGAAAGGATGGATTTTTTTTGACTTTTTGCCATAATTCGCTCCAGCACTTCTAAAATAGGTTCTTTCAGCCTTGATGATAAAGCCCGGCTGATAGCCGTAGGCTGAATAATAGGCAGCTGCAAATGAGTTTGCCTTGCCGTTCTGTGCATGTATCTGTAAGTAAAAGCTTAAGGATACAAAGAATAATAGGTATCTCATATCTCGATTTTGAGATATAGACAGAGGGAAGGGAGACTTCCCCTATTGGAAAGGGAAAAAAGAAAGTATTGTTGTCTTTTAGTGTTGTGGTTCCAGCTAATGACAACTACAAGCCTAACGCACTATAATACTTCTGCTTATCGCAGTATAACCACCCAGGGCCTATGAATAATACACCATTTATCATTCACATAGACCAGGACATCATAGGCACTCCCCAGTTTTCTTCCGGGTTGGATGAATTTGAATCGGTAGAAATCGAAATCGGGATGCATATAATCAGCTAGCTCTCGGTAGCCTCCGGGAAAGTTGCGAGCTTCGGCACTTGTATAATTGGAGATGGCCTCTTGGTTTGCTCCCCAGAAAACGTATTCGGTTTGGTCTTGAAGGAGGGGACGAATAACTAGGTTTACCTCACGTTTCAATCTTCTCTGATATTTATACACCCGGGTAGCAATTCTTTCATCGAAAACAGCTTCGCAATCTTTTAATTCTGGTCTTAGCCAGGCAGAAAGAGCTTTACGTTCTTTATTGGATGCGTTAAGAATGAATTGCAGCATTTCTTCTACTCCTTTTTTACCCGGAGGAAAGTCAAATTCTTTCTCTTGCCCAAAGGAAGTATTCGATAAGAAGCAAGCGAGCAGGATCAGTAAGAAAAACCTTTTACCCTTTAACATACCCTGATTTCATTGATTTGATGCCCTAAAGTATATATTTGTAGATTGAAATCCAGTACCGCCTGCGCAAATTTTATTACATGGATAGAAAAAAACTCAGTTTTCAAATTAAAAAGTTCGGTGAAGAACTGGGTTTTGATATGGTGGGAATCTCCAAAGCTGAGTTTCTGGAAGAAGAGGCCTCTGACCTGGAAAAGTGGTTAAAAGGTAATCTGAATGGGAAAATGCAGTACATGGAGAACTATTTCGATAAAAGACTAGATCCCAGATTATTGGTTCCGGGTGCTAAATCTGTAATCAGTGTAATCCATAACTATTATCCGAAAACACCAATATTTCAAGAAAATGTACCTAAGATCTCTCGTTATGCCTGGGGAGAAGATTATCATAAAGTTCTAAAAAGGAAACTTTATGAACTTTTCAAACAAATTCATAGCTGGACGGAAGCGGAAATTCCCGGGCGGGTTTTTGTAGATTCTGCTCCTGTAATGGATAAGACCTGGGCCAAACGCTCGGGACTTGGTTGGGTAGGCAAGCATACCAATTTGATCAGTCCACAAAAAGGTTCCTGGTTTTTTATTGGGGAAATTATTCTGGATCTAGAATTAGAATACGACGGGCCCATCAAAGACTATTGCGGGACCTGTACCCGCTGCATAGATGCCTGCCCGACTGAAGCCTTGAGTCCCTATCAAATTGATGCAAATAAATGTATCTCCTATCTGACCATAGAACTTAGGGAAGAAACGGATAGCGATTATCAGGACAAAATGGAAGGCTGGATGTATGGCTGTGATATCTGCCAGGAGGTATGCCCTTGGAATCGTTTTTCGGTAGCTCATTCGGGAGATGAATTTACTCCTAAAGGTTATCAGAATTGGACAGCGGCAGAATGGGAAGAAATCGACGAACGGGCGTTTAAAAAGCTGACTAAAAAGACAGCCATGAATCGCATTTCCTGGAAGAAAATGAAAAGTAATCTCAAAATCTGGAAAGAAAATTTTCGAAATTCCTAATAAGGTTGCTGCTCTGGATATTTAATTCGAGCATGGTAAATGCTCAACAACTGTCTTAGACTCACTTCCCTGATGATCTTCAAATCCTTGAAAGTTAGATTTGAATTATCAAGTTGATTAAATTTGATTTTATAATCAATAATCTGATTGACCAGGTGCTCAAGTTTTTCTGGCGTGGGATCCTGAATCGATCTGGATGCCGCTTCTATGGAATCAGCGATCATAAGAACTGCCATTTCTTTGGTAGTCGGTAAAGGTCCTGGATAGCGGAACATATCCTCTCCTTCCGGCTCCTTACATCTTTCTTCCTCTAAAAACTGTCGATAGAAAAATTCCACCCGGGTAGTTCCATGATGAGATTCTATGAACTGAATGATCTCTTTGGGCAGGTGATTTTCTTTTGCTATTCGAATGCCTTCCGTAACATGTCCAATAATAATCCGAGCACTTTCTTTACAATTGATCTTATCATGAGGATTGTCTCGCTTTTCCTCCTCCGACATATTCTCAATAAAGTACTTATTGTTCGTAAGCTTGCCGATATCATGGTACAAAGCAGCTACATGAATAAGCAGGGCATTTCCTCCAATTTCATTAATAGTAGCCTCCGCAATAGATGCTACTTGCAAACTATGCTGGAAGGTTCCGGGTACTTTTCTCGAAAGTTCCTTTAATAAAGGATGGTTGGTGTCCAGCAGTTCGAGGAAGGTGATGTCCGAAGTTTGCTTAAAGAGTTGTTCGAATATATAAATGAGGTTATAGGCAATCACAGTGAAAACCACATTTATCAAAAACAATAATATGGTCTGAGGAGAAGTGCCCGTCCATCCACCTTTACTAAAGAGGTTGAAAGCGAAATAAGAAAGCGTATAAGCAATGAGAATATATCCAAGGGTAAAGAAGAATTCTTCTCTTTCTCGCAAATTCCGCAAACTATATACAGCTACTGTACCCGCGATAATCTGGACAAAAACAAACTCAAGACTTTGCTGAATAAGAACACCACCGTATAAAGCGACCAGAATATTGCTCACATAGGCAGTCCGAGTCCCAAAGAAATTGAGCATAAAGATGGCAACCGCACAGGCAGGAGCCATATAGATATAGGTCAAATTCAGATTAGGGCCTAAAAGATCAGTCAATTGATCGGTGATCACATTTAATTTACTACTCACGATCATAGTCAATACCACAATGAAGAGTGTAGTGAGTACAAGGCCCAGTTTTGAGAGATCGAAATAGATACGAGGGCGGTTGATTTGCAGAAAAGCCAATAAAATAGAAGTAATCAAAACTACCACCATAAATTGACCAAATATTAACCATCCACGACTTTTGCTTCCAAAGCGTGTTTCCTCTTCCCGGGTAAGTGAACTTATTTTTTCGGCTATATCATTATCAACTACCTCTCCTTTTTTCACGATAATATCTCCTTTACTTACGATACCTTTGGTCGGAGAAACCAGTTTACTTCTAGCCTCTTTGGCACTACGAGTAAGCTCAGCATCAAAATAAAAGTTGGGGTTTAAGTACAAAGAAAAAGCTGCTGCCAATAACCTGTCTTGTCCTTTGCTCAAATCCAGACCCTGATCCTGGACTTTGGCTAGAAGTTCTGTTTCGGTTTTAAGTACCCGGTTTACAGAAATTTGATCCTCTCTTGCAGCAGCTGTCCGAAGTGAAATAACAGTCCCAGCAGTATCCAGACGCGTATCCCGGATGTAAACCTCTTCATATAATTTTTTAGAAAGATCACTGGCTCGGGCCCAAAATACAGCTCTTCTGGTTGTGTCGGTAATGATAGGTTTTAAGTCTGAAAGCTTCTGGTCTGGAAACAAGGTATTTATTTCATCAAGAATAGCCCGGGTATTTCCTGAATTTTTATCCGCTTTGTTATAGGCTTCTGCCTTCTCAAAGAACATATTGAGGTTCTCGAAAACCCGTTGTTCCTGTTGCTCTCTACTTTCCTTTACATAAATATCTGGCACCTCAGCAGCTGTGAGCTGCCTTTCCACTTCCAGACTATCCGGATCTTTGAATATCGAATAATCATAGGCAGCCTGAAGATCTTCCTCCACCCAACTCTTTCCTACCTGATACTGGTATTGCAATCTGAAATTACGGGGCATGATCAGGGTCAGGAGTGCTACGTACAGCAATACCAGGCCTGTTCTTTTAAGATAACGGACACTTTTCAGCTTCCGGAGTAAATGAATCTTTCTCGCTCTGCTCATAACAGCTTTTCTCCTTACACCAGTCTTGGGAATCAACGCCAAAAGTGCGAACTTTGAGGTTCCCGAGAAACAAAGATACGTGAATATGATCGCCAAAGAAAAAAATAGTAGTAAGACTGCTCATCCCTTCGAAGCTCCAGATTATTATCTACTCGATGACTTGCTCTCAGAAGAGTATATTTTGATCCGGAACAGCACCCGCGACTGGATGAACACTCACATATCTCCCTTTATCAATGACTGGGCACAGAATAATGAATGTCCCACACATTTGGTACAGGAAATGGGTGCACAGGGCTTTTTTGGTCCGTCTTTACCTGAATCTTATGGTTGTCCTGGCCTGGATGAAATTTCCTATGGGCTTATTATGCAGGAAATCGAAAGAGTTGACTCAGGAATCCGCTCTATGGCTTCTGTTCAAGGCTCTCTCGTTATGTATCCGATTTATAAATATGGATCGGAGGAGCAAAAACAGAAATTCCTACCGAAACTCGCCAGCGGTGAGATGATGGGATGTTTCGGATTGACAGAACCGGATCACGGTTCCAATCCCGGAGGTATGCTTAGCAACTTCCGGGATATGGGAGATCACTACCTCCTCAATGGTTCCAAAACCTGGATTTCCAATTCTCCTTTTGCTGATATCGCTGTTGTTTGGGCGAAAAATGAGAATGGTAGAATCCAGGGATTGATTTTGGAAAGAGGTATGGAAGGATTTTCTACTCCCAAGATTGATAATAAATGGTCGCTGAGAGCTTCTCATACCGGAGAGCTGGTATTTGACAATGTGAAAGTTCCTAAAGAAAATTTGTTGCCTAATGTGATAGGCTTGAAAGGCCCTTTGGGCTGTCTGGATAAAGCCCGTTATGGAATCAGTTGGGGAGCTATTGGAGCAGCTATGGATTGTTACTATACCGCTTTGAGATATGCGAAAGAAAGAATCCAGTTTGACAAGCCAATTGCAGGATATCAATTACAACAAAAGAAGCTGGCTGAGATGGTAACTGAGATTACTAAAATGCAATTGCTTTCTTATCGTTTGGGGCAGTTGATGAATGAGGGTAAAGCCACTACTCAGCAAATCTCTATGGCCAAGCGAAACAATGTGGCTGGTGCTTTGGAAATCGCCAGAGAGTCGCGTCAAATATTAGGGGGAATGGGCATCACTGGGGATTATTCCATGATGCGCCATATGATGAATCTTGAATCAGTAATTACCTATGAAGGAACTCACGATATTCACTTACTGATCACAGGAATGGATATAACCGGGATTTCCGCATTTAGGTAAAAAAGATAGAAATGGAAAAAAGGCAGCTGAAATTATTGCTCAGCTGCCTTTTTTGCTCCCCTCAAATTAGAATTAAGCCATGGGTTCCATTTTCTTTGGAATAGGAGCTTTGTATTCTTTTCCATCGATGACCATTTTCGCAATGATCTCGCAAAGAATTTCAGAGGTACCTCCACCGATTGGGCCTAAGCGACTGTCTCTAAATAAACGCGCCATAGGGTACTCTTCCATATAACCGTATCCCCCTAGCATTTGTAAACAGTTGTAAATGACTTCATCCGCCATTTTGGTACTATTAAGCTTTGCCATAGTGGCTTCTTTTACTACATATTCTCCCTCATTCAATCGCTCCGTAACGTGGTAATTGAACTGCTTATGCATTTCAATCTGACTTGCCATTTCAGCAACCCGATGACGTAGCACCTGAAATTGATTGATGCTTTTCCCAAATGCCTTTCTTTCCTCCATGTATCCCAATGCATATTCCAGCGCAAATTCGGATCGGGCAGTAGCATTGATGGCCATTATCAGGCGTTCTAAGGCCAGATGTTGCATAAGGTAGAGGAATCCTTTGTTTTCTTCTCCCATAAGGTTTTCAGCAGGAATATGAACATCTGAGAAAGAAATCTCTCCCGTATCAGAAGCCCTCCAACCCAATTTATCCAGCTTCGTAGCTGAAACACCCGGAGTATCTCTGTCAATGAGGAACATGCTAATTCCTTTGCCCCCTTGTGAAGGATCAGTTTTGGCAGATACTACGAGATAGTCACTATAAACTCCGTTTGTGATAAAGGTTTTGGAACCATTTATCACATATTCATCATCTTCCTTAACTGCTGTTGTCTTCATACCTCCTACATCTGATCCTGCAAAGGGCTCAGTAATACAAAGGCAGCCAATTTTCTTTCCTTCTATACTGGGTGTCAGATATTCTCTTTTGATTCTTTCGTCTCCTTCTGCATTGAGGTGCTGCATAGCAAGATAGGCGTGGGCCCACATAGCAGCAGCAAATCCTCCACTATTAATTCTCTGAAGTTCTTCAAGAAAAATAAGGGTGTAAAAGAGATCCAGACCTAATCCTCCATAAGCCTCAGGATAAGCAATACCAAAGTATCCCATTTCCCCAAACTTCTCCCAAATAAAACGATCAATAGTCCCTGTTTTTTCCCATTCTTCAATATATGGCACCACTTCTTTTTTGAGAAAATCGCGAAATCCTTCTCTAAACATCTGGTGCTCTTCTGTAAAATATCTGGAGTATGTCATATAGCTAATTGCTGGCTGTTTGTTTATAATATTATAACGTGCATTTAGAGCGAATAGTTAATTTTATTGGCTACTTTCTCAATTAATACGCAAAAAATATAAAGCTAGGGACAATCTCTATGAAAATCCCAGCAATTTTCAGCCTTATCTAGCTTGTGAATTTAGTTCAGGCCCGCGAGTTGAGCTTGCTTGAAATAGGCTCCATCCTCTAGGCCCAGAAGCTCATCATGCCTTCCTCTTTCTACGATCTTCCCATCCTCCAAAACAAAGATGCAATCAACATCCTTGATCGTACTGAGACGATGCGCTATGATAATAGAGGTACGTCCTTCCATTAGGTTTTCCAAGGCCTCTTGAACTATCTTTTCGGACTCTGCATCTAAAGCACTAGTAGCCTCATCCAGAAGAAGAATAGCCGGATCTTTTAAGATGGCCCGAGCGATAGCAATTCGCTGTCTTTGACCACCTGAAAGTTTTACTCCCCTTTCACCGACAATGGTTTCAAGGCCTTCAGGAAAGTTCTCTATAAATTCCCAGCTATTGGATTTCTTTGCTGCTTCAATTACTTCCTCATTGGTGGCCTCTTCCCGACCATAGAGGATATTTTCTTTTATGGTACCTCCAAACAGGATGACATCCTGTGGAACCAGGGCCATTTTGTTTCTTAATTGACGGAGGTCATAATCATAAATGCTTTTCCCATCTACTTTGATGTCTCCTTGTTGAATGGGATAAAATTGGAGTAAAAGCTGTATAATGGTCGACTTTCCTGCTCCACTCGGACCAACAAGCGCTACCTTTTGCCCACTCTTTATTTCCATATCAACCCCTTCAAGAACAGGAACATCCGTCCGGGTAGGATAGCGGAATTGTACAAACTCCAGGTTAATGTCCCCATGGATGTCAAGGGGAGCAATTGGACTTTCTTCTCCCAACTCAAGTTCAGCCTCTGTATTAAGAATTTCTCTTACTCTTTCCGTTGCTCCAAATGCGGTAAATAATTGGGAGACGAAGCTTGCGATACTTCCCATAGAGCCACCCAGGACTGCTGTATAAGCCACAAAACTTACGAGATCCCCATGGGTAATGGTCCCAGCCTCTAACATGAGTACTCCCTGCCAGATGATAAAGAAGATTGCTCCCATAAAAGCTGTAATGATAAAACCGGCAAAAAGTCCACGTGCATGCGCTAACTTTAATCCCATTTTCACAACCTCCTGAATAAAGCTATAGTATCTATTGATTTCAAACCATTCGTTGGCAAAAGATTTTACCACCTGGATAGATTGAGCTGTTTCGGAAAGCATGCCATTCGAATCTGCCAGTTTCTTTTGTCTCACCTTGGATATCTTCCTCAGGTAGCGACCAAAAATGACTGCAAAAACAATAACGACAGGCAAAGTCAACAGCATTACCAGAGAAAGGCGAGGCATGGTGATTGCGATGAATAATATCCCTACAATCAAGGTGATGATCTGTCGGATAAATTCAGCCAGGGTAACTGAGAAAAGGTTATATAGCGAATCAACATCAGCCGTAACTCTACTGATGAGAGAACCCGTTTTATTTTCCTCAAAAAAGCTAATCGGAAAGGAAACCAGTCTTTTATAAAGGGCTTTTCGAATATCGGCTGTACCTTTTTCACTTACATGGGCGAAAAGAATGGCTCTGAAATAACCAATAATTCCCTGGAGGGGTAAAAATATCAAGAGCAGGATCCCTACATCATTGATGCTCATCCCAAACATGGCTTCGCCTGTTGCGGCATCAACCAATTGCCCAAACAAAAAGGGAAAAACCATAAACAGAAGGCTGGAGAATGTCAAAAGGATCATTCCTCCAATAAAATACCATCTGTAGGGTTTTATAAATTCAAAAACCTTAAGTCCTTCAAAAAAGGTTTCTTTACTGAATTTGGGCTTTTCTTTCTTTTCTCTATTTCTTCCAAACATATTTCTATGTACAATCCATTGCGAAACTACGGGTATTTAGCGTTAATACCTTTTACCCATGAAGAAAATTTACCAGGTATCTACAAATCCTCTTCCGCCAGTTCTATTTTTCTTCCTATTTGAGGCCAAACCTTTAAGAATCCATATTCTTGATTCCGCAGGATCGATGACCTCATCTATTTCGAGATAAGCAGCTGTATTGATAGCTCTACCATGTCGATAAGCTTTAGCAACCATTTTTTCATATAAGGCTTCCCGCTTAACTGGATCTTCTACTGCCTCTAGTTCTTTTCTATATCCCAGTCTTACGGCTCCTTCTAATCCCATGCCTCCAAACTCCCCCGTAGGCCATGAGATACAAAAGAAGGGAGCATGCATACTTCCTCCTGCCATAGCCATTGATCCCAATCCATAAGCTTTCCTCAGCACAATGGTAAAAATGGGTACTTCCAGTTTCGCTCCAATGGTAAACATACGGCTAGCATGACGAACAGTTCCTCCCTTTTCGGCATCAGGCCCCACCATAAATCCCGGCGTATCACATAGGGAGAGAATAGGGATTCCAAAAACATTGCACAATTGCATGAAACGGCTGGCTTTATCAGCAGTTAATGAATCAATAGCTCCCCCTAAATGTTTAGGATTATTAGCAATTAGACCTAAGGGCTTTCCTTCGATACGAATGAAAGCGGTGATCATGCCCGGGGCGAAATTAGGCCTTAGCTCCAAAATTGAATCTTTGTCTGCAAGGATATTGATCAGGGAATGGACCTCATAAATACGTTTTCGATTTTCCGGAATGGCGCCCCTTAATTTCTCCTGATCATCAGCCTCCCATTCTTTGACCTCTCCCTGAAAGTAGGATAGATATTTTTTCGCTGCGGCAACTGCTTCTGCTTCACTTTTCACTAAAACATCTATAACCCCATTATTATACTGAACTTCCGATGGCCCTACTTCTTTAGGATGAAAGACGCCCAGACCTCCTCCTTCAATCATTGCTGGCCCGCCCATTCCAAGTGAACTATTTTCTGTTGCTATTATAACGTCTGCACAGCCTGCCAATGCTGCATTCCCAGCAAAACAATATCCGGCCACAATAGCGACTCTTGGCACTACCCCATTTAATCCTGCGAAAAGTGCGAATGTCATTACATCTAATCCTCCTACTCCCTGAAAATCCGTATCTCCGGGTCTTCCTCCACCTCCTTCTGCAAATAGGATAACAGGAATCTCAGACTCTTTGGCTACATGTAGAACCCTGTCTGTTTTTTTGTGACCAAACATTCCCTGAGTACCCGCCAATACAGTATAGTCATAGGCCAGAATCATACATTGACTGGCTTCTTCCCCAAAAAGTTTTGCATTTACCCCTCCTACCCCGGTAATAATCCCATCAGCCGGAGTATTCGCAATGAGGTCATCTTCTTTTCTCCTTCTTCTTTGAGCAGCAATAATTAAAGAACCATATTCTCTAAAATCCGCTCCCTCACAAAGGTCTGCAATGTTCTCCCTAGCCGTTCGGAATCCTTTCGATCTCCGTTTGGCTACAGCTTTCGGTCGTGCTTCATCTCGTGTAAAATATTTTCTTTCTTTTAATTCTGCTAAATCTTTCCTTTCGCCCTTTTTTTCATCTGCAATTGTATCCTCTATGGTATGATTTCCTTCTTCTTCCAGTTTTAGCCGAATTAAAACTTGTTTATCCTCAACCACATCTCCCTGATTCACAAAAATAGTTTCGACTATCCCCCCTCGATCAGCTACAATCACGGATTCCATTTTCATTACCTCAATAGCAAGCAAAGAATCCCCTTTTTTAACCTGATCTCCAACACTTACAAGAATACTGGCTATAATCCCGGGCATAGGGGCCTTAAAGGAGATGAATTTTGCAGACATGAGTGAATATTTACCAGCAAGTTAAAATGGAAAAGGGAATTTTGGGAGTAAATGGTCGGTATTTGTATATTCCTTAAACTACTATTATAAAAGCTATGCTCTACAAACACCTGCTTTTCAGTCTACTTGTATTTGTCTTCTTTCAATCATGTACAGAAAAGCCACCAAATACCGAGATCGAATCACAAAAACCCAATATTCTGTTTTTGATTGCAGATGATTGGTCCTATCCGCATGCTGGTATATTGGGGGATCCCCAGGTAAAGACTCCTACTTTCGATTTTCTTGCTACAGAAGGAGCTCTTTTTCATCATGCCTATACTGCTAGCCCTTCCTGTTCACCTTCCAGGGCCTCTATTTTAACAGGACGTTATCCTCATCAAAATGAAAGTGGGGGAAATCTTTGGTCTGTATTTCCCGGTCAGTATCCGACTTGGGTAAATGGCCTGGAAGATGCGGGGTATCGCTGCGGAAAGGCACGAAAAGGTTGGGCGCCAGGCAACTTCACTAAAGGAGGATATGAACATAATCCAGCTGGCGAACACTTTAATACATTTAAAGAGTTTTACGCTCAAAAAGAAAAAGACACTCCCTTTTCTTTTTGGTTCGGGAGCTCTGATCCCCACAGGCGCTATGAAACCAATACAGGAGTAAAAACAGGTATGCGAGCGGATTTAGTTGAGGTACCGGCTTTTATGCCTGATCTTCCTTGTGTCCAGAATGATATCCTGGATTATTATTTTGAGGTTGAGAGGTTTGACAGGGAATGCGGTCAAATCATCAGTTTTCTGGAAGAAAGGGGCGAATTGGAAAATACCCTCATAATCATGACCAGCGATAATGGTATGCCTTTCCCCAGAGCTAAAGCGAATTTGTATGATTATGGTACACGCATGCCTTTAGCTATGTATTGGAAAGGAAAAATCAAAGCAGGAACAGTTGTAAATGACTTTGTAAACTTTGTTGATTTTGCTCCCAGTATTTTGGCAGCGGCAGGATTGGAAGTAGCTGAAACTTTCTCAGGTAATAACTTATTCCAGGATGACGGAAGTATAGCCGGAAAAGAGCGAGTTTTCCTGGAAAGAGAAAGACATGCAAATGTTCGAAAAGGGGATTTGAGTTATCCCATGCGTGCTATTAGAACCCATGAATACTTATACATCCGAAATTTTATGCCGGATCGTTGGCCTGCGGGTGATCCTACTGTTCACAGATCGGTTGGACAATATGGAGATGTAGATAATTCCATCTCAAAATTTTTGGTCATGAATCTAGAAGATCAGGAAGGGGAAGTCGATTATTTCGGTCTTACTTTCGATAAACGCCCAGAAGAAGAACTGTATAAAGTTGATGATGATCCTTTTCAGCTTAATAACCTGGCAAGTGATCCTGCTTTTACCGATATCAAAAAAGAATTGTCCAGAGAACTACTCGATTGGATGAAAGAGGCCAGAGACATACGTGCGACCGAACCCCAAAGCATCTATTATGACACCGTCGAATACACCATTGAATATCAGTTTGAGGACTATGACCTAGCTAAAAAAATAGATGACTACAAGATGCTAAAAATGGATGGAAATATGCGTTTCATGAAGGTGGAGTGTATTGAATAGTATTAATGTGCTAACGTTAGTTGGTGTTAGCGGAAATCTCAAACGAAAATTAACACACTAATATCCTAACACACAGATACGTAGCTACGCTAATATCCCCTTCACCACATTTCCATGCACATCAGTCAGGCGATATCGTCTTCCTTGATGTCTAAAAGTCAACCTTTCATGGTCCATACCCATGAGATGAAGTAAGGTAGCCTGAAAATCATGGACATGAACGGGGTTCTGGACAATATTGTAGCCAAAGTCATCGGTCATTCCATAACTAAAGCCTTTTTTAACGCCTGCACCTGCCATAAAGAGGGTGTAGCATTTAGGATGATGGTCACGCCCGTAATTGGTTTTGGTGAGTTTTCCCTGTGAATAGGCTGTTCGGCCAAATTCTCCTCCCCAAATAACCAGGGTATCATCTAATAATCCTCTTTGTTTGAGGTCCCGGATGAGGGCAGCACTCGCTTGATCGGTTTCTTTTGCCTGTGTTCGAATAGCGTTCGGTAAATTCCCATGTTGATCCCAACCTTGATGATAAAGCTGGATAAATTTTACGCCACGTTCAGCCAATCTTCTGGCTAATAAACAATTAGCGGCAAAGGTTCCGGGCTGGCGGCTATCCTCTCCGTACATATCATATATATATTCGGGCTCATCTTTGGTATCCATGATCTCTGGAACGGACGTTTGCATGCGAAAAGCCATTTCATATTGCGCCATACGAGCTAGAATTTCCGGATCGCCCAATTCCTCATGATTGATTTCTTCCAGATGTTTGAGGTATTGTAATTGTTCTTGCCGGCTATCCTCACTTACTCCGGGAGGATTGCTCAGATAAAGGACCGGATTCTTTCCTGCCCTGAATTGAACGCCTTGATGCTGGGAGGGAAGAAATCCATTTCCCCAAAGTCGAGAGTAAAGGGGTTGGCCAAATTTGTTTTTGGTAACAAGAACTACGAAAGAAGGTAGATTTTCATTATCTGAACCCAGTCCATAACTCAACCAGGAACCAATAGAAGGGCGTCCAGGAAACTGGGAACCTGTTTGGATAAATGTCGCTGCAGGGTCGTGATTAATAGCTTCTGTATGCATGCTTTTGATGAAACAAAGCTCATCCACGATTTTAGCAGTATGCGGCATTAATTCACTAACCCATGCCCCACTCTGGCCATGTCGCTTAAAATCAAACACTGAACCTGCCAAAGGGAAACGAGTCTGACCCGCGGACATCCCGGTCAATCTTTGTCCCTGACGAACACTAGCAGGAAGGTCATCTCCATTCATTTTTTGAAGCAAGGGTTTATGATCAAAAAGATCATGCTGCGAAGGTCCCCCACTTTGGAAGAGGTAGATTACCCTTTTTACCTTGGGAGAAAAATGAGGCCCAACAGGGTCAGCTGCCGTCATTGGATTAGCACCCATCACAGATTGAGGATTCATCAATCCTGTCAGAGAAAGTGCCCCCAAGCCTAGGGAAGTTTTAGTCAGAAAATCCCTTCTTGAATAGTTCTTTTTTTCGTTTCCGCAGTTCATAAGGAAATGTTTTGAAGTGTTATAGTTCTGCAGTGTTGTAGTTCCTTTTTTTCACCTAACTAAAACACAAAACCACATCAACACTTATTTATCTTTTCATATAAGCCTCATCATGATTGAGGATGGTACTTGACACTACTGCCAAGGCAGCAGTTTTAGGTATTTCTAAATTCGAATTTCCTTTGTATTCACCATAGGCAAGTAATTCTTTTGCCTTGGACAAGTCACTGGTAAATCGATCCAATTGTTTTTGGTAAAGTTCTTTGAGTAATTTGACTTCTTTTTCTTTGGCTTTACGTCCGGTACTTAGTCGAAATGCATGCAGAATTTGTTCCTCCAAATCCCCTTCTTTCTCTAGCTGGATTCGCTCAGCCATCACTCGTGCAGCTTCCACAAATTGAGGATCATTGAGAAGAACAAGGGCTTGCAAAGGCGTATTGGTATTTTCTCTCTTAACCACACAAATATCTCTATTGGGAGCATCGAAGGCAGTCATAGATGGATGCGGAGACGTTCGTTTGACGAAGGTATACAAACTTCGTCTATACAAACTATCTCCTTTGGTTACTTTATATCTAAGCAAGCGATAGGAGAAATTTCCTTTTTCTATCCAAAGACCTTCTGGTTGATAGGGCTTTACACTTTCGCCCCCAACCTTTTGGACCAATAGTCCACTGGCAGCTAAAGCATTATCACGAATCATTTCTGCCGGCAATCGATAACTAGCCCCTCTGGCCAGCCATACATTGCCAGGATCGATTTCTCTTGATTTTTCAGTAATCTCGGAAGATTGCTGATAGGTATGAGACATGAGGATTTTTTTCAATAAAGCCTTCAAATCCCAGTCATTCTCCATGAAATCTACCGCCAACCAATCCAAGAGCTCAGGATGAGTAGGCAAAGCCCCTTGTACACCGAAGTCCTGCGGGGTATTGACCAAGCCTTTACCAAAGATCATTTGCCAGTATCTATTCACCGTAACTCTAGCCGTAAGTGGATTTTCTTTTTTAAATAACCATTTGGCCAAACCCAGGCGGTTGTGAAGTTCTTCTTCAGAAAAAGCGGGCAATACATCGGGAGTTCCCATACCCACTTCATACATGGGATCATCATATTCTCCTCGATTATAGGCGAAAGTTGCACGAGCTTGGGGCATTTCCTCCATTACCATTACTTCCGGAATCTCATTACTAAGTTTGAGCCATTCATTTCGGAGTCCCTGCAATTTCTTTTTCTGAGCAACAATTTCCTTTTCCCGCTCCATCCAATACTCCCCTAAGAGTTTCGCTTTTCCCCTGGAGTTTTCAATCCCGGCAATACTAGCAATTTCCACTTCAGCTAATTCTCTTCCATAAATCATCAAGTCATCCATAAGTCCTTTATAAGCTCCTATTTCTCCTGTAAAAGCTCTTCCACTCAAACCTACCCGCACGCTTCTTATTTGAACTACATGAGACCCCCCTGCTACAGTTTTAGACGATTTATATAATTGGTCAAATACCATTTCACCTTGCATTTTCTTTCCATTTCTAAATAAATGGAAGCCTTTTGCTTTACCAGATCCATCATAGCTGAGTGCCAAATGATTCCACTCATTGATTTTTATGGAATCAAGGCTCCGAAAATGAATATAATTGTGAGGAGGAGAATGAATGATTCGTGCGTTCACACGATTGAGGGTATCAAGGTAAAAATCCCAACCCCGCCAATAGCTATTCTTTTCACTGCTGGTTCCCATCAGGGTCTGACTTTCTCCTTTCTTTCTTTTGGAAGTATTTACCCATAATCCCGCGGAGAAAGCATCTGTCCATTCAAAGTTTGGGATGTTCTGAAGATAAATCTCATCGTAATTTCCACTTAGTTTCAGGGCATTTCCTATTTTACCTTCTTCAACAGTCGCTTTGCCATTGGATACACTGGTTGTTGAATTGTCAATAATATATTTAGCATTCCCATCGGTAATCCCATTTGCAAATTTTCTTTTGCCATCAGATTTCTTCCGCTCTCGAATCGAATCAAATGGATAATATCCCAGGCGATTATCTCTCACATGAGATTTTGGGAGTTTCATGAGGTACTCTTTAGTTGAAAGCAGTTTGCTTTCAAGTGCCTTCAGTGCTTGTTCTTCCTTTTCTATTTCCTGTTTAAGTTGGTCTCTCTTCAATTCCGTTTCTTCATCAGCAACTGATAACATAGGGCCATAGTTCCCATCATCGCCTGTCATTCCTAGCTCTTTTACATTATTAAAAAAGGCAGTAAGCTGATAATATTCTTTTTGAGAGATGGGATCAAATTTATGATCATGACAACGCGCACATCCTACTGTTAATCCCAGAAAAGCAGTAGATACAGTTTCCGTTCTGTCGAAAACATAGCCCAAGCGAAACTCTTCATCTATCACTCCTCCTTCGGCTGTCATCGGGTGGTTTCGATTGAAAGCTGTTGCCAGTTTTTGGTCTCGACTAGCATTAGGTAAGAGGTCCCCTGCCAATTGCCAGGTAGCAAACTGGTCATAGGGCATATTGTCCTGGAAAGCTTTAATCACCCAATCTCTCCACGGCCACATCATTCGCCATCCATCCGCATGCATACCATGAGAGTCGGCATATCTTGAGATATCCATCCATTCCATGGCCATTCTTTCAGCATAAGCATCAGAATTTAGATATTCATTTACTCGTTTCTCATAGGCATTTTGATCCGTGTCATTCAGAAAGCTATCCATTTCCTCTATGCTCGGCGGCAAGCCCCTCACATCCATACTTAATCTTCTCAGGAGTCTTTCTTTATCTGCTTTTTTAGAAGGCTCCAGTCCCTGCTGCACCAGAGATTTTTGAACAAAAACATCAATCTCATTTTCTATGAGATCCGAATTTTCTTCCTGATTCGGTAGGCTAGCTTTTTCAGGAGGAATAAATGCCCAGTGATCTTTCCATTCGGCCCCTTCCTCTATCCATTTATAAATTATGGCCTTCTCCCTTTGATTTAGAACTAAATTAGACTCAGGTGGTGGCATTTGGAAGTCGGGATCTTCACTCAGAATACGAGCTATACTTTGACTTTTAGAGGTCTTGCCGGCCACTAAGGCATATCCATTTCCCGAGGAAAGTGCTTTAAAAGCCTCTTCCTCAAGGTCTAACCTTAGGTCCGCTTCACGAGTATTTTCATCCGGCCCATGACAAGAATAACATCTGTCAGAGAGAATAGGACGAACATGAAAATTGAAATCTATGCTCTCCGGAAGATTTGAATATTCTTCTACTAATTTTGTTGGGATTTTATCTCCGCAAGCTGAAAAGAAGAAGAGAAAAATGCTAAAAAGAATGAGTAGTAGTTTATGGCAAGTACACATGATTGGAAATTAAAAAAGACTCTACATAGTTCCAATTATGGTCCAACTGAACAGAAGCAATTTTTTGCTCTTACTAGGCAAAGATGCAACCCAATCTCATTATTCTCCATCTGCTCCAGTATAGTTCATTTTATTTTGTCATTCTAATACACGTCAAAGCGCATGAAAAAATCTCATTTTACCTTAAGTATTATTCTCCTAATTGGCTTGCTTCTTCCACAAATGAGTCAAGCTACTAACCCAGAATCAGAGGCAGTGATCCAGAAATCACTAGAAACCAAACAACTTGAAAAAATTCTTGAAACTGATGAGGCTGGAAATCTACTTCCTATTCAGTTGGTTAGTAACGGGCTGGTTGATAAAAGAGCAAATCTCAAGAGAAATGGAAAGAAAATTTCTGTTTTCGATAGCTCAAGTTCACAAGGACTGAATGCTGATCTGAAATACCTCGAATTAACAAGCATGAAGATCAAAAAGAATAAGTCGATTCTCAAGTTTGATTATGCCGGTAAAAAAGTCAGGATCGCTTTAAAGAAATTGGAAGGAGATTGGAATTACAGATCTATCTACATTAAAAAAGGTAAGGGTAGCTATTACCTGGATGTTACGACCTGAATAAGTATTTAATCCGTCATATTTATACAAGCATGTCCGGATGGTTCCCAGCCATTCGGACATTTTCTTTGGGGTGAAAAAGGATTTAAAAATAAATTTAATTTTCCCCGAACATTTATCCTACCTTCGCGTTTAGTTACAAGTGTAACCAATTTTCATGCAAGAAAATCCAAATATTTATCAGAGTCTGGGAGCTTATCTAGGGAAAGCAGGTAAGGTCATGGGCAAAAGATTGAGTGAAAATTTTGCTTCTGCTGGTTACGATATAAACCTTGAGCATTGGATCATCCTGGTCCACCTGTGGGCACAAGATGGCCTAAACCAAAAAGCACTATGCGACTTTGCGGGACAACATAAAACGGCCATCACACGGGCAATCAATAGTCTTGAAAAACTGGGATTTGTAGTTAGAATTCCTGATAAATTGGATAAAAGGAATAAACTCATTTATCTCACGCATCAAGGTAGAGAAGTAAGAGAAGGTCTGGTTTCACAGATGCAAAAGACCATAACAGAAGCTACAAAAGGTATAGCAGGAGAAGATATCGAAACTTGTAAAAAAGTATTGGGAAAAGTATTCCTTAATCTGGCTGACGAAGAACATATGCAGTTTTTACCATATAATAGTTACAATCGTAACGAAAACAATAGTAACTCCTAACAATTTCACGCAAACACTACACGATATGAGTAGAAATATAACAGTTGCACTGGCCGTTGGCTTCCTGATCCTTTCAGGGATCGGATTTTCAGTAATTAGCGGAATGAAGAAACCGGCTGAGCTGAAAGAAGTCAGTAAAGTAGTCAAACAGGTAAAAGGCCTGGAAGTAAAAAACACCAGCCTCACAACTAAGGTAGAAATAACCGGTCGCTTGCAAGCAGCCAAAAAGATTGAAGTCTTTACAGAAGTGGGCGGCACATTGCTTCCCAATGGAAATCGCTTCAGGGAAGGCAATTTTTTTAAAAAAGGATCTGTGTTGGCAAGGGTTGATAATAGCGAACAAATGCTGGGCCTACTTGCGCAGAAAAGTTCTCTGATGAATCAGATTACACTAATGTTACCTGATCTCAAATCAGATTATCCGGAAAGTTTTCCCAACTGGCAGAAATACCTGGATCAAATGGATGTAAATAAAGGCTTGGAACCTTTACCAGAAGCTGTTTCAGATCAGGAAAAATATTTCATTTCTGCCCGCAACCTGTATAACCTCTATTATAATATCCAAAGCCAGGAAAAAAGAATGAGCAAGTTTACTGTCCATGCTCCCTTCAATGGATCTTTATCTCAGGCAATGATTACGGAAGGAACTCTGGTAAGAGCAGGGCAAAAGCTGGGGGAGTTTATGAATACCTATACTTTCGAACTTGAAGCCTCTGTGAATGAAAGAGACATCGATCTTTTGCGAAGAGGAAATAAAGTAGAGCTCTTTGCAGATGATAGTGACAAGAGTTGGAAGGGCACGGTTTTACGAATTAGCAATACCATTGACCCTACTACACAAACGGTAAAAGTATTTATCAGTGTTTCTGGAGAAGGCTTGAGAGAAGGAATGTATCTAAGTGGGACAGTCAATGGAAGACAACTTGATAATGTGTTCGAAATTTCCAGGAGTCTTCTTATTGATCAGGATAAGGTATTTCTAATCCAGGATTCTTTATTAAAGATGGTCGAAGTAGATCCTCTTTATTTAACCTCCCAAAATGCGATTGTATCAGGCCTACCTAATAAAAGTGTCATGATGAATGAAGCTTTTATAGGAGCCTATGAAGGCCTAAAGGTTAACACCTATTTCGAATAAAAAATCCCTAATCCACCATAAGGAACATCAGGAATCATGAAAAAAATCATTTCCTATTTTATCAGACATGCTATATCTGCGGATGTACTTGTCATACTAATCCTCCTCTTTGGGGTTCTGGGTTTGGCGAGTATGCGCAGTACCTTTTTCCCCGAAACAGAAACGAAATTAATCAGCATCAATATCCCCTTTCCCGGTGCTTCTCCAGAAGAAATGGAAGAAGGGGTGATTCTAAAAATTGAAGATAATCTGAGTGGTATCTCAGGTATTGAAACCATCACTTCTCTTTCTCAGGAAAACTCCGGAAGTGTAAGGGTACAAATAAAAGATGGTTACGACATCGATGAGGTCCTTACCGATGTAAAAAATGCAGTAGATCGAATCAGTTCCTTTCCTGCGGGCATGGAGCCAGCTGTTATATCAAAATCAGAAGTTCTTACCAATGCCATCAATTTTGCCATTAGTGGAGAATTGGATCTCCGAACCCTAAAACAGTTTGCGGACGATGTCGAAGATGATTTGCTGGCTAGCGAAAATATTTCTAAAGTATCTGTTGCGGGATTTCCAGCAGAGGAAGTGCTTATTAGTGTCAGGGAAAATGACCTAAGGAGGTTTAACCTCACTTTTGACCAGGTAGCAAATGCTGTACGTGCAGCGAATATCGAGATTTCAGGAGGGACTATAAAAGGCAGCACCGAAGATCTTCTAATCAGGTCTAAAAACAAAAGGTATTATGCCAAAGACTTTGAAGAGTTTGTAGTAGCTACCAATCCAGAGGGAAGGCAGGTAAAATTGTATGAAGTTGCAGATGTTAAAGATGCCTGGTCCGAAGCTACTAACAGGGTTTATGTGAATGGTAAACCAGCTGCTTACATCAATGTAAATAATACCTCCGATGAAAACCTCTTAACCATTTCGGCTGAAGTTGGAGAGTATATAGAAACCTTCAATGAGAAAAATTCCATTGTCAAAGCGGAGATTGTTAATGATGGTGCAGTTGAACTGAGAGAACGTGTAAATCTTCTCTCCGAGAATGGGATTGTTGGGTTTATTCTGGTGGTTATCCTGCTGGCCATGTTCCTACAAATACGATTGGCCTTTTGGGTAGCACTAGCAATTCCGGTTTCCTTTATGGGGATGTTTATTTTGGCACCTCTTTTTGGTGTAAGTATAAACATGCTTTCCCTATTTGGGATGATCCTGGTGATCGGAATTCTGGTAGATGATGGTATTGTCATCAGCGAGAATATTTACCGTCATTTTGAAATGGGTAAAAGTAGATTTGATGCCGCGGTGGAAGGAACAATGGAGGTCCTCCCAGCTGTAACCGGTGCGATCCTTACCACCATTGTAGCATTTGCTGTTTTCTTCTTTATTGATGGAACGGTAGGAGATTTCTTCTCAGAAATAAGCGTGGTTGTGATTTTGACGCTTGCTTTTTCACTTCTCGAAGGAGCATTTGTTCTTCCTGCCCACGTTTCCCATTCGAAAGCTCTTAATCCTCCTGAGGAAAAGCAAGAAGAAAAAACTCTTATTGGAAAGTGGTTCCAAAAACTTCAGCAGAGCTTATGGGGTGCAATGGAATGGATGAAAACCAAGTTCTATGAACCCATCCTCTTATTCTTTTTAAGAAATACGGTATTAGGAATCGCCATTCCAATTGGACTCCTGATGTTGAGTATAAGCTTGTTTGCTGGGGGATTTGTTGAAGGAACTTTCTTCCCAAATATTGAATCCAATTTTGTTACCGTAACCTTGAAAATGCCAGCGGGCACACCGGAATCTGTAACACAAAAGGGACTGGACCAAATCGAGGATGCTGTTTGGGCGGTCAACGAATCCTACAAAGAAAAGCGAGCAGACAAAAAAGATGTAGTCCTCATTATCTCCAAAAATTTAGGAGCTTCCAGTGGTGCAGGTACTCTAGCAGCTCAGGACGGAGCTATTTCGGCAACAGGAGGAGCAAATTCCGGGAGTGTGTTGGTCAACCTCATGCGAGGGGAAGACCGAAACATCAAAGCTATCGAACTGATCGATGCATTTAGAAAAGAAACCGGAATCATTTTTGGAGCGGAGCAGCTTTCTTTCTCTTCTGCAACCCCTTTCGGTGATCCCGTCTCCATTTCTGTCAGAGGGCAAGATTTACAAGAGTTATCTGCCGCTGTAAATGAGATCAAGGATGAAATGGCAAAAATGCCGGAACTGGTTGATGTGAGAGATAATAACCAGGTGGGTCTAAAAGAAATAAATATCAAGCTAAATGATAAAGCGTATCTCCTGGGGTTGAATCCTCAATTTGTCATTGCACAGATTAGGCAAGGATTCTTTGGAGCAGAGGTTCAACGATTGCAAAGGGGGAAAGATGAAGTAAAAGTATGGGTTCGTTACTCAAAAGCAGATCGTTCCTCCATCGGCAAGCTGGAGAATATGCGAATCAGAACCGCAAACGGACAAGCTTATCCATTGAAAGAATTGGTAGATCTCGACTTCAGCAGAGGAATCATTGCCATTAATCACCTGGATGGAGATCGTGAAATCAGAATTACCTCCGATTTGGCATCTGATGATGTTCAGTCTTCTGTAGCCAATGCGACCATCGAATCTCAGATAATCCCAGCAGTATTGGCAAAATACCCAAGTGTCCGATATTCAATGGAGGGTCAGGTAAAAGAATCTGCAAAGACTGCTACTTCTGCTGGACAGATTATGCCTTTTGCTTTCATCCTGATTCTGACCATCATTATCGTAACCTTTAGGTCATGGTCTCAGACTATAGCTGTTGGACTTACCCTTCCATTTGGGTTCATTGGAGTTATCGTTGGTCATGCCATTATGGGAAAGCCCATCAGCATGCTTTCTATGATGGGGGTATTTGCCTTGATAGGGGTAATGGTGAATGATGCTCTGGTTTTGGTGAACGCATTCAATCAATTGATACGAGAAGGAAAGCCTTTTAAAGAGGCGCTTCACGAAGCAGCTCTCTCCCGTTTCAGGCCTATTTTCCTAACCTCTCTGACTACGGTAGCAGGATTGACTCCTTTACTCTTTGAGACTAGCTTTCAGGCCCAATTCCTCATTCCGGTAGCCATTTCCATAGCATTTGGATTGGCAGTTGCAACCTTTATTATTCTGGTTACCCTACCTGTCATCATGGTGATGTTTAATCAATATAAAGGCTTTGTCATCTGGTTATGGAAAGGAGAATGGTGGGATCCAACCATTATTGAGCCTGCATATGAAGGTCGGAAAAATCAGTTTGGACTTTGGTTTTCCACCTCAATAGCCTTTGTATCCTTATTGTTCATATTATCCAGAATACCGGCTTTATTCAGCTAGAAAAATCAGATCAATGAAGAAAATAATCATATACATACTGGGATGCTTTGTAGCTAGTCTTCAACTACAGGCCCAGGATACCCTGAATCTGGATGAGTCGATTCAGATTGCCCTTGAAAATAATTATGGAATCCTGATCGCAAAGAATGATGCTCAAGTGAGCAAAAACAATGCACACAAAGGTGCTGCTGGTTTATTACCGGTCATTAGTTTCGGAGGTAGTGGCAACTACCAGAATAATGCTACCAAGTTAGAATTTGCTAGTCCTGAATTTCCAGCTGTTGACCAAAGTGGGGCTCAAAGCATCACTTATCAGGCCGGAATCACAGCTAATTACACCTTGTATAGTGGAGGCAGAAATAAAAACAATTATCAGGTACTGAAAACCAGTGCGCTCCTGAGTGAAACTCAAAGCAAAGCTACAATTGAAGCTACCATTACGCAGGTAGCAAATGCTTACTATACAATTGCCCGATTGGCTTTGAGCTATAAGACTTTGCAGGAGAATCTTGACATTTCCCAGAAACGCTTGAGTAGAGCGAAAAATCAGCAGGAATTTGGTAGTGCGAATAAGTTGATTGTGTTGAATGCTGAGGTGGACATCAATACTGATAGCACCAATTTACTCACCAGTTTTTATAATCTGGAAAATGCCAAAAGGAGCTTCAATCGCCTAATTGGAAGGCCCATAGATACTCCCTTTAGCCTGGATATTTTTTTGGGATTTGAAGAAATGATTTCTCTGGAGGCTCTTATGGAAAATGCTTTGGCCAATAATGTGCAAATGAGATTGGCAGAATATAATCAGCAGATTTCTGAGTTAAACCTGAATATTGCCAAGGGCGCTTATAAACCGAGTTTGTCCCTGAACGCTGGTTACAACTATTCTATGACTGAAAATGATGCTGGACTAATTATCAGTCAGCGTAACATTGGGCCTTCAGTGGGGGCAAGTTTGAACTTTGATATTTTCACAGGTAATACGCGTAAGGTCAATGAGCAAAATGCAAAGATCAGTTTGGAGAATAGTCGCTACCAATTAGAAGATACTCGCTTGAACCTGGAAAGAGATCTTGCTAATGCTTATTATACCTATCAAAATAACCTCAGCCAGTTGAGATTGGAAGAAAAAAGCCTGAATGCTGCAGAAGAAAATTTCCGTAGAACTGAAGAAGCCCTAAAATTAGGGCAATCAAATTCTCTGCAATTCAGAGAAGCTCAGCTGAATCTTCAGCGAGCAAAAGATCGATTAGATGATTTAAAATATACCGCAAAGCTTAGCGAAATTGAAGTCCTAAGATTAAGTGGAAAATTGGTCGACTAAGACCTAGATACTCCTAAAAAAAGCGAAGCCTAGGGTTTCGCTTTTTTTTTGCTATAAAGTCATGATCAAATTTAGAGATCAAGTTTGAAGTCGAACCTTTGAAGTTACCTGTTTTAGCAGATTGCATAGAAAGGTACTTTACAAATGCCCTTAAGTTCAAGCGCAAGATTCACCTCTCAAATACATAGGCAAGCTAAATTTAATCTTTTATTTCGCACTTAGGATCATCGCCAACCCAATCATAAAAAACACAAAACCCATCCCTTTCTCCATCTTTTTTTGATCAAATTTCCCTTGTAATGCAGGACCGATTTGCCCTCCAATGATTACTCCAGGAATAGTATAGACAACTAAATTCCAGGGAACAGAAAGCATTCCTCCTTTATTTATCATAAGAAAAACATGGGTAATCGCAGAAGTCATAACTGTGCAAATAACGATCAAAACAGAAGTTCCTGCTGCTATTTCAAACGGAATTTTTCCCCTTTTTAAAAATTGCGGCATTACTATTTCACCAATTCCAACAGAAATTAGCCCCGTAAGGAAAGCGCCAAGGCTTGTCATGCTTTTATGGGCTTTATAAAATGAGTAAGAATACTCTTTGCCCGATTTATCCTTAAAGCTTCTTATTTCCTGTGTATTTACAGTTTTTTCAAGCCCCATCCAGCTTTCTCCAAACACAATAAAAGCCGAAATAATTAACATCAGGATTCCATAAAAAAGAATGACTGAGCCTTCTGGAAATAGCCTAACTGCAAACACGCCCATCAGGGCAAAGGGAATGGCTAATTTTAAAAAAGAGCGCCCCATCGAATAATCAATCCAGCCTTTTCGATAATATCCTATAAAACCAGAAGCAAACCCAAAAGTGCTCGTCAAAAGGGCTGCGGTTATTGCAGCTAAAGGGTTTTGCAAAAGGTATTCTTCCCCAAATAATGGGAATATTAGCATAAAAATAGGAGTAAAAATTGCTGCTCCTCCAATCCCACAAATCATAGCAATACATGCAACCAGAACGGCTACAGGAAACATAAAATAATAAAGTCCAAAATCCATCTGAGAAAATTCTCTATTTTGAAACAGTTTAGGCCTGAAACGATCTACAAAAGGCCATAGAGACGACAATTTCAAAAATTTATATGAAAGCTATACGACTCAACAAAGCCTTTGATTTTCAACTAATAGATGTATCTGAGCCCACAGAACTGAAAGCTGATGAAGTTATCGCCAAAGTACATCGAATAGGCATATGTGGAACAGATCTACATGCATTTACTGGCAATCAGCCTTTCTTTTCATATCCTAGAATCCTCGGTCATGAATTAGGGGTTGAAGTAGTTGAATTGGGACAGGAAGTAAAGCACCTAAATATTGGCGATAAATGTACCCTTGAGCCATATAGAAACTTGCGTGAGGATCAGGCTGTTAGAAATGGAAAGCCCAATTGTGGTGAGGAAATTCGAGTATTTGGGGTTCACGAAGATGGTGGCATGCAGGAATACATCAAGTACAAAGCTAGCAATTTACATAGCTCTCCCCTACTTGATTTTGATCAACTCGCCCTGGTTGAGCCTTTAGGGATAGGATTTCATGCAGTTAATAGAGCCCAGTTGAAATCCAAGGACTTGGTACTGGTAATCGGAGCTGGTCCAATAGGTTTAGGCACGATGGAGGCTGTAAAAATTAAGGGGTGCAAGTTTATTGCTATGGATATAAATCCTAATCGCTTAGAAGTCTGTAAAGATCAATTGAATCCCGAAGCTTGTATTCTTGCCAATCAGGAAGGAACAGAAGAAGCCATCCGAGAGGCTTTCGATGGAGATCTGCCTACAGTAATTTTTGATGCAACCGGAAATAAAGGCTCCATGGAAAATTCTCTTAAGTATGCTGCTCATGGAGGAAAGATCGTATTCATTGGATTGTTTCAGGGAGATTTCAGTTTTCACGATCCTTATTTCCACAAAAAAGAATTGAGCTTGCTTGCCAGTAGAAATGCAATGGCAAGTGATTTCAAAGAGATCATAAAACACATGGAAAAAGGTATGCTAGATGTTTCATACTGGATCACCCAAGAAGTTGATTTCGAACAAATGCCTCAACTTTTCCCGCAATGGATAAAATCTCCCAAAGGAATGATCAAAAACATCCTAAAGTTGGGCTAGAACAAACCCTTCCCACTTATTTTTTACATATATTCTTAAAAATGTAAGCTCCATTACAATTTTCTTACCTTAAGGGTAGAAATTTTAGCATTCATATAATGTAATACCGTCATCTTGTTCTATGCTACCTAAGAATACTTTACTCCTCAATGTCCAGGATATAGGGCTCTGGGAGTTACTTACAGGTCCATGGCATTGGGCTTTCTCCGGATTTATGATCACGCTGGTACTTTTTCTGCTGGTTTGGATGGGAAAAAGTTTTGGAGTCTCCTCTTCCTTTAGGGATCTCTGTAACCTGGCAGGCGCAGGGAAAAAAGTCCCCTATTTCAAATTTGATATTAAAGAAGAATACTGGCGATTGAGCTTTGTATTTGGTGCTATAATTGGGGGCTTTATCGCCTTTCATTTTATGCAAAGTCCAAATCCCGTAGATATATCGGTTGAAACCAGGAATTATTTGGTTACTCTGGGCATGAGTTATCCAGAATCCGACTTGAGTGGACAAGGATTTGTTCCCACAGAACTCTTCAACTTCTCAAGTTGGAAGGGAATCCTGCTCGCTTTAGCAGGGGGAATCCTGGTAGGTTTTGGTACCCGATATGGGAAAGGCTGTACCTCTGGACATGCGATTACCGGCTTGGCTCATTTACAACTCCCCTCCTTAATTACTGTCATTGGCTTCTTTATCGGAGGCCTCATTATGACTCATTTCATTCTTCCCTACCTCATTGTTCTTTAACCTATCCCCAAATTATTCATTATGAAAAATTTAGCCTACACACTGGTCGGAATTGTATTTGGCATCACCATGACCAAATCAGAAGCCATTTCCTGGTATAGGATCATTGAAATGTTCCGCTTTGAAAGTTTCCATATGTATGGAATTATTGGAGTCGCGGTCGTCTTGAGTGCCTTGCTTTTATTCATTTTAAAACGCAAAAAATTCAAGACCCTGGAGGGAGGTTTTGTCGAACATAAAGGAATGGAACTCAGGCCCAAGAGGCATATACTTGCCGGATCTATTTTTGGATTAGGCTGGGCGCTGCTAGGTGCATGTCCGGGCCCTATTTATGTCCTCATTGGAAATGGATTTCTCATCATGGGAGTGGTATTGATAGGCGCTGTATTTGGCACTTATTTGTACGGTCTTTGGATGGATAAATTACCTCACTAGTATTGGGCCTATTAGCATATATCGATCGAATTCCTGAAGGATATTCAGAAGCATCATATAAAGGAAAGAAATATGGATTGAGTAAAGAGATATTCAATCAGGGAAAGTCCTTTAAAATTTATGCGGAAGAGTTGGGAGGAAAAGATTTTATCAGCCTCAACTTTTACCAAACAAGTGATAAAGAACTTTTAAAACCTTGCGAAATGCCGGCTGAAAAGGTGATTGACTTTTTAAAAGAAGTAAAACTCTGAGAGTCGTGTTTTCATTCCTCTAAATCCCCTTTTATATTGTAGCAAATCCTCTTCAAGACTTGCTACTATGGAACTACCTAAAAATCACCTCAAAAGAAAATTAATAGCCGGACATACTTGCTATGGAATTTGGCATGGCATGGTAGATACCTACGCAGCCGAAATTTGTGCAGGAGCAGGTTTCGATTGGGTGATGATAGATGGGGAACATACGCCTTTTGATTTTAGGTCCATGCTTTTGCATGCGCAGGTCATGGCGGCCCACAAAAGTGCTGTATTTGTGAGACCTCCCATTGGTGATCCGGTTTTCCTCAAGCAGTTGCTAGATGCGGGTATTCAGAATTTTCTAATTCCCATGGTAGAAAGCGCCAAACAGGCCAGAGAACTAGTAGCGGCCATCCACTATCCGCCAAAAGGGAAACGAGGTGTTGGCGCAGCATTAGGAAGGGCTTCCCAATGGGCCAGAATTCCCGATTATATGGAAAAAGCTGCTGAGGAAATATGTCTGATTTTGCAGGTAGAGTCAGTAGCAGGCATGGGCGAACTAGAAAACATTTGCACCTTGGAAGGAGTTCATGGGGTATTTATTGGACCAGCTGATCTTGCAGCTTCTATGGGGCATCCGGGAGGTCAACTTTTGGATGAAGTGAGAAAGGAGGTAAAAAGAGGTCTTGAAATCATAAAAGCGCACAAAAAGATCACCGGAGTTCTGGCTTTTTCGGAGCCTTATATTCAGGAATATACCAATGCTGGAGCCAATTTTATTGCCATCTGTTCGGATGCCCTTATGTTAGCAGAAAACAGTTCCAAAATGGCTCAAAAATACGTTAAAGGATAAGCCTTTTTCATGGAGAAATACGATGCAGTAATCATAGGATCAGGCCCCAATGGATTGGCAGCAGCTATTGAAATGGCTCGACATGAACTCAAGGTCTTGGTCCTGGAAATGGCCGATGAAATTGGAGGAGGAACGCGTACAACAGAACTGACCTTACCGGGATTCAAACACGATTTTTGTTCGGCAGTGCATCCGACGGGAATTCTTTCTCCATATTTGAAAGAGCTCCCCCTCGAACAACATGGACTGAAGTGGTTGTATCCAGAACTGTCAGTTGCGCATCCACTGGATGATGAGCCGGCTGTTTTATTAGGAAAAAATCTGGAAGAAACTGCAGCAGGCCTTGGGAAAGATGCTGCATATTGGAAGAGTTTGTATGGCTATCTCAGTAAAAATGGAGAAGGGATTCTAAGAGATAGCTTCAAAGCCTTAGGAATACCTCAACATCCCATTTCTCTGGCAAGATTTGGACTCAATGCCTTTCTTCCGGCTAATACTTATGCAAAACTTGTCCTGAAAGAAAAGCGCAGCAGAGCCCTTTTTGCTGGATGTGCAGCTCACAGTTTATTACCTTTTGATTTTCTATTCAGTTCAGCTTTGGGAATCATGTTCGCCATGACGGCCCATATGGTCGACTGGCCGGTTGCAGAAGGAGGTTCTCATAGTATTAGCAAAGCGATGGTTAGCTATTTTAAAGAATTGGGAGGAGAAATCCGGACAGGAACAAAAATTGAAAACTGGAAGGAATTGCCTCCAGCTAAAGCCTATTTATTCAATACAGATCCTTATCAATTGGCAGATATTGCAGAAGATCATTTACCCAAAGGATATGTAAAACGACTCCGGAAATACAATTTTGGAATGGGCTCTTTCAAGCTGGACTGGGCATTGGATGGACCGATTCCCTGGAAAGATCCGAATTGTCTGAAAGCTTCTACGGTGCATATTGGAGGTACCCTTGAAGAAATAGCATACGGAGAGAAAATGGCCTGGCAAGGAAAGCATGTAGATAAACCTTATGTACTTCTGTGTCAACAAAGCCAAATTGATCCAAGTCGAGCACCACAAGGTAAACATACCGGATACGCTTATATGCATGTTCCTCAAGGATCTGACAAAGACTGTACAGAAATTATTGAAAATCAGGTGGAGCGTTTTGCCCCGGGATTTAAGGATATCATTTTAGCCAGACACAAGACTTTTGCATCTGACTTTTACCAATACAATCCCAACTATTTCGGAGGAGCAATCGCAGGAGGAGCAGCAAACATCAGTCAATTATTCACCCGTCCTGTAGCCAGAACCAATCCCTACTCAACTCCAAATTCCAGTATTTATATTTGCAGTGCTTCAACACCACCTGGAGGGGGCGTGCATGGTATGTGTGGCTATTGGGCTGCCAGATCAGCACTCAAAAAACAATTTAATACCAAGACAAAACATATATGGGACCACTCGAAGGAATAAAAATTATAGAAATTGCGGGCTTAGGACCGGGGCCGTTTGCAGGCATGATGCTGGCTGATATGGGAGCTGAGGTTATTTTGGTAGAAAGAAGACTAGACACAAGTAAAACTCGAATTCCAGACTGTAATCGCAGAGGTAAAAAATCCATTGCCATTAATCTCAAAGATCCTGAAGGAGTGGAAAACTTACTGAAATTGGTAGAAAAGGCAGATGCGCTGCTGGAAGGATTTCGACCGGGAGTAATGGAACGACTAGGAATTGGACCGGATGTCTGTCTGGAAAGAAATCCAAAACTGGTCTACGGCCGCATGACAGGTTGGGGACAATATGGACCACTTGCTCATGCAGCGGGTCATGATATCAACTATATTTCCTTGACGGGTGCTTTGGGAGCGATCGGAAATGCAGGAGGAAAGCCTGTCCCTCCTTTAAATTTGGTTGGCGACTATGGCGGTGGAGCTATGTTTTTGGTTTGTGGAATGTTAGCAGCATTACTAGAGTCTCAAAAATCTGGAAAAGGTCAGGTAATCGATGTAGCGATGACAGATGGCTCAGCTGTCTTAATGTCTATTTTCAACTCCTTGCACAAAATGGGCTTATGGAAGCCAGAACGAGGAATCAATATGCTCGATTCAGGTGCTCATTATTACGATACTTATGAATGTAAAGATGGAAAATTCGTTTCCATAGGTTCCATCGAACCTCAATTCTATGCTTTACTTATGCAAAAAGTAGAACTTTCGCCCGAAGACTTTAAATCCCAAAACAACTCTTCTAAATGGCCGGAACAAAAGGAGAAACTAGCCAGCATTTTTAAAACTAAAACACAAGCCGAATGGTGCGAGATCATGGAAGGAACAGATATTTGTTTTGCTCCGGTTTTAGATTTCATAGAGGCGCAAAGTCACCCGCATAATGTCGCTCGTAACACCTATATCAACGTAGATGGTTTTATGCAACCGGCACCTGCTCCCAGATTTAGTCGAACCCCTTCAGAAGTACAACATGGCTCCAGAGCTTCGGGAGAGGATACAGAAGAAGTATTGGCATCTTGGGGAATAAACTAAGCAGAATATCCTTTTACACCAATATTAAATACTGAAAATCAAGTATTTACACATACCAATCTGGCTGATTGAAAAATCCTTTTATACCTTAAACCGCCTAAACTCGCAGTCATATCTTTCGTTTCTTGAAAGGAATCTAAAATGAAAATGATATGAGTACGACTGTAAAAAACCAAAACACCGCAGCCTGGCGCTTTCAAGTATGGGCATCCTTTGTCATTTCAGCGGGTCTCACCCTGGGAGGTATTTTCTATTTACCAGTAGACTTTTGGATCAAAGGCTATCTGGCCATGGGAATCCTTTTCCTGATAGGTTCCTGCTTTTCTCTTGCTAAGACCATCCGAGATGATCATGAAGCCATCGATTTTGTTAACCGTGTTCAGAAAGCAAAAACCGAAAAGATTTTAAGTGAATTCGAGCCGGGTGGATAGGATTTATTAAGAAATATCATTAGCTGAATGTGTAAGGCTTTCATTCCTTTTGTGAAAGCCTTTTTTATTTGTCCCCTTATTGTTATTGCTAAAATGAAATGGAATTAGGAAGGAATTTATAAATTGGAAGTATGCCGAAAGTCTTCCATAAAAAATCAAACTGGATTATATTTCTCCTCCTGTTTTCTTTTCATATTCAGTGTACAGAGAGAAATGAACCAGAACATCTCTTCCGGGTAAGTTTGTGGGCAAATGAACAGCATACCTGGGCACAAGCCTTTCATCATTTTGCAGAAACAATTTATGAGCGTTCGGATGGGCGGATGAAAATAGAGATTTATCTATCTGAACAACTTGCCAAAGAGAATGAATCTATCCGTCTGATTCAGGCAGATATTATCGATATGACAGTTACAGGATCTGTCCTAAGTAACTGGATCGAAATAGCCACATTCTGCGAATTACCTTTTCTGTTGAAAGACTCAACAGAAATGAAAGCTTTAATTGACGGTCCTATTGGCAAAAGAATTGAAAAGGAAATTTTGGAAGAAACCGGGTTGAGGCCCCTCACTTATTTTTCCAGAGGGCCCAGGCATCTCACTTCAAATAGACCTATCAAACATCCGGATGATTTGAATGGCCTGATCCTTCGAGTTCCTAGTGTACCATCTTTTGTCACAGCCTGGAATGCCATTGGGGCGAAGGTTACTCCGATGGCTTTTTCAGAAGTCTTCACCGCTCTCCAGCAAGGAACTATAGAGGCACAGGAAAATCCCTTTGACCTTATCCAAAATGGGAGTCTTTACGAAGTGCAAAAATATATCAATCTAACCGGACATGTAATCAGTTGGAGCTATCCGGTTGTGGGCGAAAAACAGTTCCAACGGTTACCGAATGATTTGCAGAACATATTTCTGGAAGCTGCTCAGCAAATGCATGCGTATGAACATGCCCTATTCCTAAAAAACGAAAAGACAATCCAAAGCAAGCTCAAGGAAAGAGGCATGGAATTTATTGATGTAGATAAAGCAGCTTTCCAGGCCAAATGTGAAGAGGTGATATATGAAAGCCTTTCTGCAGAAATGAAGGAAGTGTATCAAAGCCTGTTGGATACAAGGAAATAAAGCTCAACAAAGTAGATTAAAGATGCAGGCACTCATTTCTTTCTTACAAAAGGATTTAGGGATTCCGGAAAAGCTTGCTGTCCCTATAAGTGATTTTTACAAAAAAGAACGAATTGCTAAAAATGAGTTTCTAGTTGAAGAAGGTAAGTTGTGCAACAAATTGTGCTTCATCGAAAAGGGGTATTGGAGATTCTTTAGCTATTCGGATAAAAAAGTAATTACCCATTGGATATTTGGAGACAATCAATTAGTAACAGATATCGCGAGTTTTCATTTACAACAGCCTGCCAAATGGAGTATCCAGGCCTTGACCGATTCTGACATTTACACCCTAAGCTATGCAGATTTTAAGGAATTAAGAATAGCTGTACCTGAGTGGGATATGTACGAAAAACTACTTTTGGTAAAATTATTATCAGCCCTTGAAAATCGGGTGTACACCCTTCTTTCCATGTCTGCGGAGGAACGTTACAATTATTTGTTTCAATCAGATAGTAAAATGTTTCAGGAACTCCCACTCAACTATCTCGCTTCCATGTTAGGTATGACCCCCGAAACCTTGAGCCGAGTTCGAAAAAAGTTCGCCCATTGAATGACCAGTTCAAAGCACAATTAAATATTCGGGCTAATCCGAAATCTAAATTCTTGATTTTTATCAAGAGAAAACCATAAGTTTTCTCCTACCTTTGAATTATATAGAAAGAAAGAGGTATAAGTCTCAGCTTTCGAAATCAATCAAAAATTTCACGAAATGGACTACAAGGAAATCGAGTTTATCGAACGAAAGGATATCGCCATCATCAAATTCAATCGACCGGAGGTGATGAATTGCGTGGGTCCAAAAACCCATAAAGAATTAGTCGCTGCATGGCAAGAATTCAAAACCAATGATAATTACAAAGTAGCCATCATCACAGGGGAAGGAGATCGTGCCTTTTGCAGTGGGGGAGATTTGAAGTCGGCATTCAAAGGTGGCTTGATTGATTTGACGGAGGAAGAAAAACAGTTGCATAGAGCGGGCAAGGTGGATGGGATTTTGGGTCCAACTCGATGGACCGACATCTATAAACCCATCATTGCCGCAGTGAATGGAGTGGCCTATGCGGGAGGATTGGAATGGGCCTGTTATGCAGACATGCGAATTGCAGAGGAACATGCTTCTTTCGGAGTGACCTGTAGGAGGTGGAACATCGGTCTGGCAGATGGAGGCACCCAGAGATTACCTAGAATCGTAGGCATGGGCCGAGCCATGGAAATGATCATTACTGGCAAAGTGGTTGACGCCCAAGAAGCCTATCGGATCGGTTTAGCCAATGAGGTAGTTCCTAAGGGAAAATCCTTGGAGAGAGCCATAGAATTAGCAGAATTCATTTGTGCCCTACCCCAGCCTGCAATTAGAACAGACAAAGAAGCAGCGGTAAGAGGTTATGGAGAAAGTCTGGATGAAGGGCTAAGGATAGAAGCAGAAAAATTTCTGGACTCCATTTACGAAGCTGAGACCTTAGAAGGACTCAAGCAATTTAATGATCGGCTCCATCCGGACAGGCAATATAATTCTCAAACGAAAACTCCTGGCATTGTCAGGAAAAATAAATAAGCATGAAAAAGGAAGCTCAAGTACAAGTGGTTGAAGCCGTATTTAAAGGCCTCGAAGATCAGAAAAACAAAACGGATGCCGATGGCATTACGCATCAGATAGATGTCAAAAGATATGTTTCTAAAGAACGCCTGGCAAAGGAAAAAGAAATCATCTTCAAAAACTACCCCATTGTCGTTGGCGCTGCAGCCAAGCTAAAAGATCCCGGTGATTATTTTCTGCATGATGATACTGGGATGCCGATCATGGTGATGAAGGGTAAAGATGGTGTAGTTCGAGCTTTTCTGAATATGTGTAGGCATAGGGGTGTTCGTTTGCTGGAGGAAGAAGAAGGCAGAGTAAAAGCAACTATCGTTTGTCCATATCATGCCTGGTCTTATGATAATCAAGGCTGCTTGCGAAAGGTATTCCATCCACAGGGATTTGATGCAGTTGACAAAGATTCTCATAGCTTGATAGAGCTGGATTGCTGGATTCGTTTGGGGATGGTCTTTGTCGTACCTAATCCAGAATTGAAGGGGAAATTCGATATTGATGCCTATCTTGCAGAAGTCTACAGCATCACCGAAGGTTTTGATTTTGGAGAAATGATCCCCTATGATCCCAAAACTTCTGAGTTAGCTTGTAATTGGAAGTTACTAGTTGATGGAGGTCTTGAAGGCTATCATTTCAAGATTGCTCATTCCAAAACGATTGGGCCTTACTTCCTGGATAATATGACCATCAATACTACCAATAAGCTTCATAGTAGCGTCATATTCCCCAAGCGGGCCATGAAGAAGCTTCAGGAACTCCCCCAATCGGATTGGAATTTCCGAAAATCTGCCAATATCCTCATCCACCTTTTCCCCAATACCATCATATTGATAGAACCGGACCATTTGATGGTAGTTACAAACTTTCCCATTGATGAAAAGACGACTCGCTCAAAGTCTTTCATGGCTATACCCAAAGAAGCAGAAACCCAAAAAGAAAAAGATTATTGGGATTTGAATGCCAATATTTTCTGGACCGCTATCAATGAAGACAATGAAATGGCAGAATTACAGCAGAAGAGTTTTAATGAATATTCTAATTCGCCGATGACTGTAGGAAGTTATGAAAAACTGCTGGTGCAGTTTGAGAATCTGGTGGATCAGGCTTTGGAAGGGGAATTGGGGTATTAGGGACAAGATAAATTTGAACCAAATTGAAAACACCATCCTAAATAGGATGGTGTTTTTTATAAAATACTTTCTAATATTTCTGCTCTGTAAAAATCATATCCTAATAACCCTTATTTTGTACCAGGAAGCCTTCTACATTTGACGCTCCATCTATAGCACTTTGGGGAATTGGGAATAATCTTTTATTCACATCTGTATCTGATTTCTCCGTCCAGGCATCTTCATATTTGCCAAAACGAATCTGATCGCTTCTTCTAAATCCTTCCCAGTAGAGCTCAAAGCCTCTCTCACGGAACATTGATTCTAAATCAATAGAGCTTAAAGCAGCTGGAGTTTGCTCTGGACGGGCAGTTCTTGAAGTTCGAACCATATTGACATCTTCTAAAGCACCGGCATCATCTCCTAGTCTCAATTTAGCTTCAGCACGCATCAAATAAATTTCAGCCAAACGCATAAGTACTAGATCTACACTACTGAAGTTATTTCCATTCGGAGAGGTACGGCTAAATTGATATTTCGAACATCTGTATCCTTTGTTATGGAGGCGGCCTTCATTTGTAAAATCAACTTCCTGGGTATGGACTACATAACCAACATCCCTATCAGGACCATTTCCTTTACGTTGGATTACCGGATATATTTTAACTTGTCCATCATCACAAGTCAGAAAAGCGCCATCGTTTCCTTTTCTAGGCCCCCAGAGAAGACCTCTCAAAATTCCTCGATTGATTTCAAAATCAACATCGGTAATACAATAAAAGTGGTCTTCATCATTTGCTGGTGACAGGCCTGTTACGTCCTGAAGTTGCTGTGGCACATTGATATTTTCCTGGTAAAATCTTGCATCTGCTTCAGCCGGATCTATTGTACCATAGGCCTCCTCCCAGGTTTCGTAAAAATCAGAAGTAAGTGCAGGTCCATCTGTACCGTCTGCACTTGGGAATTCAGGTCTGGGGAATAAAGAACCCGCTACAGACCAATAAGCCCAACGGCTATGCTCCCTTCTTAAAACGCCTCTTTGATCCAAAGAAAAAATAATCTCTGAATTTGTGCTGTTTTCATCATTAAAGAGATCAAAATATTCAGGAGATAAGCTGAATTGATTGGAATTGATAATATTATCAGTGAATTGCACCACCTTGTTCATGTCCTCGCTTGTGAATGTAGGGCTTCCATATGGATCCCTATATACAGCTGCGTTTAGATGCAATCTTGCCAATAAGCCCCATACGGCAGCCTGAGACAATCTTCCAGGCCCAAGATCATCATTTATCAAACTTACCACAGACATGAGTTGATTGTCCAAATAATCTATAGCTTCCTGACCTTTTAGAATATTGGAAATATCACTAGAGTTTTCTTTATCAAATACAATTCCCCAACTATCCAGCATGAGCATATTAAGATACGCTCTCAGTGCGACCATCTCATAAAGTGCTTCCGTTGCTTCAGCATTACCGGCTTCAGAAAGTGGACGCAATACCTCAATTGCAGATATGGCCCTTGAAATATTTTTGGTTAACTCATTCCAGGAGCTACGGACAAGATCATTCCCGGATGTCATCAGATGGCGATGGACAGCAATAAATTTACCTCCATCAAACCAGTCTGTTCCACCTCGATAAGGCAAAATAGCTTCATCCGCAGCGATTAATTGGAGGCCATAGTAATTGGTATGCCTCCATGTCCATGAAACTTGACCATATGCGGGAGCAATCGCTCCACTAATAGCTTCAGCCTGACCAGCACCTGTTAGGGATTCATCCAGGATATTTTCTTCAAGATCCGTACAGGCCCAGTTGAGTATACTGAGTAAACTGATTGTCAAAAATGCTTTAACAATTTTTTTCATGATACTATATGTTATAATAGCTTTAGATTTTTTGATTAAAAGGAAAGATTTAGCCCCAGTAGAATGGTTCTAGCGGTCGGATAGGTAAAGCGGTCTATACCGAAAGTTTGGATACCTCCAATTGAACTTCCTGTATTTACCTCAGGATCGAAACCTGAATAATCAGTAATGACAAATAGGTTTTGACCAGTAATAGAGAACCTGACTGCATTTATTCCAATTTGATTGAGTCTGGCTGTGTAGCCTAGCGTAGCATTATTCAATCTTAAGAAACTTCCTTCTTCAAGGTATCGTGTAGATACCTCATTAGAATTGGTGATATCCTCTTCTGGAAATTCAACAGCAAAAGCCGTAGTATTGAATGAGGAGGCCAAACTACCTTTATTGAAAAGAGACATGGTCGTATGATTGTAGATTTGGTTTCCAGCAACCCCATTGAAATTCACACCAAGATCAAAGCCTCTGTATTCAAAGTTGACATAAAACCCATAAATCACATCCGGCAAAGCACTACCCACTACCGTACGATCATTTTCCAATACTTGCCCATCTCCATTTGAATCTCTGAATGCATTTAATCCATCTTCTCCGATTCCAACAAACTCTTTCATATAAAATGAACCGATAGGCTGTCCATTGATATATCCATTGATCGTAGCACCTGTTTGCCCTGCACCAGTAGCACTCCCGGTAGTCAATACAGCAAAAGGAGAGTTTTGGACTTCATTGTCAATAAAAGTGATATTACCTCCAATGTTATATTTGAAATCCCTATCGGGATTGCTTCGGTATTCTAACGAAAGTTCGACCCCTGAATTGATGATTTCCATATCCTCAACATTGGTCCAGAAAGTCGCAGTCGGCTGAATCGGATCTGCTGGTACTACTTCCAATAGAATGTTCTCAGAGACTTTATTGAAGTAATCGATGGTACCTACAAGACGATCCTCAAACAATCCAAAGTCAATTCCTATATCAAATTGAGTAGAAACTTCCCATTGAATATCAGGATTGGCAAGACGGGTAAAAATGGTGCCAAATGGATAATCATCAAGGCTAGAAGCATTTGGACCAAGCGGATAGGTATCATTATTGTTTTTACTCTCCGTAAAGCTCAGCTGTGTAATTTTTGAAGGAATTTCCTGATTACCAGTTTGCCCCCAACTGGCCCTTAGTTTTAGGTTATTAACAACAGAATTGTCCATAAATGACTCTCGGCTAATGTTCCAACCCAATGCAAAGGAAGGGAAGTAGCCGTATCTGTTATTCTCTCCAAATTTTGAAGAGCCATCTGCACGCAAGGTAGCAGTCAGGAGATATTTACCGTCAAACTGATAATTCAATCTTCCAAAGAAAGACTGAATTTCATTTTCTACCGCAAAAGCACTTAAGGTCGTTGGTTGATCTTGGGTACTGGACTGATCCTGAAAGATAGGATCAACATCATTATCTGCAAAGCCACTCAAGTTGAAGGCTTTTTGTTGGACAAAAGTATTCTGATAAGAATGTCCAGCCAGGAAAGTTGCATTATGTTTACCTAAATCCAGATTATAGGTCAGCGTATTTTCAATAAGTTGATTTTCATTTCTGGTTGAAACCGTGTTTAAGGAACCCAATTCAAATCCTTCGAGAAGCGCATATGGTTTCAGTTGAACATCTCTGTTAGTAGATGAATAATCTACCCCTAGATTAAGTCTGTATGTCAAGCCTTTGATAATTTCAATCGAAGGAGCAATGTTGGCGAGAATTCTGTTATTATCGGATTCATCAGAGAAAAGCTCATTCCGAACCACCGGATTCAGGGTTTCATCCAAAAGCGTAGGCTGTCCATTGGTAAATACAGGAATTGTCGGATTGAGTCGAAGCATATCAACTATCACTCCTCCATTGGGCCGGGTGTTTTCAGTTTTTGAGCCTGAAAAATTGTAATCGATATTGATACGTCCATTTAAGGCTTTTTGGGACAAATTTACTCTACCTGAATAACGTCTCAATTGGCTGTTTTGAAGGATTCCTTCCTGATCTTCAAATCCTGCAGAAATGTAGTAGGAAAAACGTTCACTTGCCGCCCCACTCATAGCTACATTGACATTGTTTGAATTGGCTGTCTGGGTCAACTCATCTTGCCAATCTGTACTTCCTCCTCCATCAAAAAGATTTCCATTGATCGAATTTACCTGGCTTACAAACTCACTTGCGGAAAAGACATCAATCTTATTAGAAATCGTAGACCATGCAGTTGATACAGAAACATTCATCTCTGTTTTACCTGCTTTTCCTCTTTTGGTCGTAATTACAATGACCCCATTTGCAGCCCTTGCTCCATAGATAGCAGCAGCAGATGCATCTTTCAATACATCAATACTTTCGATATCCTGGGGGTTAATGAAGTTCAAAGGGTTACTAGCTACCCCTGTCGTAGAGTTATCCAGCACGAAGCCATCAACCACATACAAAGGAGTGGTTCCGGAGCGCAAACTTCCGATCCCGCGGATAATTACATCCTGAGCTGCACCGGGCTCACCACTCACATTTGATACATTTACTCCAGCAACTTTTCCTTGAAGTAATTGCCCGGGATTAACGACGATACCTTTGTTAAAATCCTTTGTATCCACCGAACTAATTGCACCTGTCACATCTGAGCGTTTTTGGACCCCATAAGCCACTACAACAACCTCATCCAAAGAAGATACTTCTTCAGACAATTGTACCTCAATTGTAGACTGATCTCCAACTGAAATCTCCTGAGTAGCATAGCCAATAAAAGAAAATACCAATGTCTCTGCTTGTGAAGCAGCAATAGTAAATATTCCGTTATCTCCCGAGATCGTACCTCGCGTTGTACCTTTTACCACGATACTTGCCCCACTGAGGGCCCTACCGTTTTCATCCAGAATTGTCCCCCGGATTTCTTTCAAATTACCGCTTTGTTGCGCGAAACCTATGTTTAGACAGAAAATCGTCAGACATAATCCTACACACAAAGCTTTAACCAGCGTGAATTTCATAATAAGTAGTTTTTAGTTTGATGCATTGATCAACATATCAAGCATTCTACAGGTAGCCTTCAGTTATATTTTTTCTGTTTGCTACCTTCTGCAATACTACTTTTCCTATGTTACCCGCTAGTAATGGTTTCTCTACATAGGAGTTATCATTCTGTTAATCGAAATCAGCTCAATTTGGCTAGCTTTAACGAAGATTTTATTTTATAATCTCAAAATACTTTAATAAAAATTGAGGTGATTAACATTCTATTTACAAAAGGCTATTTCCTTGAAGTTAACTTTTAGACAACTCACCTTAAATCGCAAAAAAATTGATTCAACCTACTGTTGATCATTAGATTTTATACTATAAAACAGAACTAAGTTTTGTAGATAAAAAGTAAAGAAATCATACTATTTCAATCTGAGTTTTACATTTCCTCAAATCTTTTGACTCTTTTAATACAAATGCTTCAAAACTCATGGCTCAATATTATTTATATATATCTAAAAAGGCCCAGAACAATGCGAAATATTTCAAGGTCAACCTAACAGATACAACCTTTAGTTCATATTATTCATCCGGAATTAATTTCCAGTAGTTGAAATTATCTACTGATACAGACCTTGAAAAGTAATGAAGCAGAAAGATTTTTCCTACAATGTTCTTTTCTTATTTGAGAAAAGAAAAAAGCAGCCACGAAAAATCGCAACTGCTTGAATTGTTTTGTTGTGGGCCCACCTGGACTCGAACCAGGGACCACCTGATTATGAGTCAGGTGCTCTAACCAACTGAGCTATAGGCCCTGTTAATTACTTAACGGATGCAAATATAGATATTTTCTACGATTGCGAAATAGCTTTGTTATATTTTTTGGAGGTTTTTGTTCACCTATCGATTTAATCACCTTTTTTATCTTTTTATTTTCAGTTTGAAAAGTTCCTTTTCATACTTTTTCCCACCAGAACCCTCCTAAGCTCGGAACAGGATCCCGCAAAAACCGGCAAGCTTTTAAAGCAGCCTGCGATCCGCACCGACCAACCATATCATGGGGTTCTGGGTGTTAGCGTGTTTGAGTATTAGTGTGCTTGTGTATAGGTTAAGACACAGTCTAAATTATCCCGCATCCTACCCCAAACACCCAAGCGCGCTGGCCCTGCAGAGCCCATCGGGAGAAGGGGCGGCATGTGCGGCTGGCTTTGGGCTCTGCGATTTTTTGCCAAACTTTTTTCAAAAAAAAGTTTGAACCACACATAAAGAGTATCCAAAAAATAAAAGAAGCTAAAACACAAAAAGAGAAAGCCCGAATCATTCTTGATCCGGGCTTTCTCTAATCATTTATTTCCTTAAGGATTCGGAATAATCAATTCCTGTCCAGGATGAATCAAGTTAGGATCTTTCAGGATATTAGTGTTAGCCTGAAAGATGTCATTGTATTTCATAGGATCGCCATAGATAGCTTTGGCAATTTTGCTCAAAGAATCACCACTCTTAACCGTGTATTTTCCGTAAATCTCAGTATTCTCAACAGCAATATCCGCTTCAAGATCAGCAGGAGACTCACCAGCGATAGACTTGATTTTATCCCAAATCATGTCTTTGTCCATTTGAGTAGCAGCAGTACCCTTGATCTTCAGTTTTCCATCAACCTCTTGTACATCACCATCTTTAACACCAAGCTCTTCGCCTAGTTTGAGTACATCATTGTATTTAGCCTGTAAGCTCATAATTCTTTCTAAAATTTGTGTGTTAAACAATATCGTCTTCGGCTCAAGATATAATTAAAGTGCCAAAAATCACAATTATGATGCTCTTGTGACCAATTGGTCACATGGATTTAAAAATAATTTCATTCTGTGCCCAATGGAGCACTTTTTGATTCCTTTTCTACCAAGAGTTCAAGTCCCGCATCTTCACGTATTGCATTGAGCTTTGCCAACATTTCATCTCGGTACGCCATAAAGGTCGTACAGTATTCATCCTTCACTGGATTTGAAGAAGGCGGGTCTACTTTTAGGGGGTCAACCGGAACTCCATTCTTATAGAACCTGAAATCCAGATGAGGTCCCGTCGAAAGGCCGGTACTTCCCACATAGCCTATGATTTGCCCTTGCTCTACTTTAGTTCCGGCTAGAATACCTTTTCCGTAGCGGTACAAATGTAAATATGCAGTCGTGTAATTGCTGTTGTGCCTGATCTTAACCATCTTCCCTGCTCCACCACTATACGCAGCTTTCAAAACAACTCCACTACCTACTGCCAATACGGGCGTTCCTCTCGGAGCTGCATAATCAACTCCATGATGAGGTCTACGAATTTTCAACACAGGATGAAGTCGGCTATGGGAAAAACGCGAACTGATTCTTGAGAACTGCAAGGGAGCTTTCAAGAAGGTCTTCCTCAAACTATTCCCGTACAAATCGAAATATTCTCTTCCCTCCCCTTGATCGTAAGCGAAGGCATGGCGATTTTTTCCCAAATGATAAAAGGAGGCTGCTTTGATCTCGCCAAAGCCTGCCTGCTGACCATCTACTTCATAGGTGGTGTATAATACTTTAAAGCAATCCCCGGACTGTAAACCAAAGAAGTCGATCTCCCAGGCATATACATCTGCCAATTTGCTTACCAAAGCGGGCGTACCTCCTGCTTCAATAATAGCGTTGTATAAAGAGCTGCTGATGGTTCCACTAAGACTCTTCTCCAGAGTATCCACAGGCCTTTGACCATGTGAAATGGAAAGTGAATCCGCAAACTCCAGCACCGTATAATCAATGGCATTGGGCTCATACACAAAACACAGGGGTGCCTTGCTTGTATCCCTGGGTCTGATTACCGTATAGGGTTTATTCGCCTGAAGCCGCCTTACATCAAAATCCTCTCTGGGAACCTGACCAATAGCAGCTATATAGCTATGCGGAACATTGTAACGGTTAAGCACTTCTCCTAAACTTTCATTCTTGACAAATTTTGCGCGAATGACCTCCATGGAATCAATTGTATATCCAAAGAGTGTTTTTGAAGAATGATTTGTAATTTTGTCCTCGGTTAAAATAGAAGATGCAGCATGTTGGGGGGAATCCATCTTGCAAGATGAAACAAACAAGCATACAATCAGCAAGACGGAAGAACTAAAGAGCAGAAGGCGGTGTCGCATCACAGTAAAGTATATGTTCAGATATTATGAACGTAGCGCGAAGATAGTAATTTCATTATTCGAAAAAAACAGATTTACGGAAAGCAGTAATGGCACTCTATAATAAACGGAACGGTGAGGAATTAAAGGCAGAAATGCTGAATAGCACGGAAGAAAGGATAACCTTATCCTTTTATAAATACCGTAAGATTGAAGATCCACATGCCTTCAGGGATGATATGTTTAAGGTATGGGATGAACTAGGGGTTAAAGGCCGTGTATACGTCGCATATGAAGGAATCAATGGGCAAATTAGTTTGCCAGCTGATAATCTCGAAGCTTTCAAAAACCACTTCTATGGAATTCCGGGCTTTGAGGGACTTCGTTTAAATATTGCAGTTGAGGATGATGGAAAATCCTTCTTTAAACTTAAAATCAAAGTGCGACCCAAGATCGTCGCAGACGGATTGGATGATAGTACCTTTGATGCAGGCGATGGAGGAACACACCTCAATGCAGAAGAGTTCAACCAGCTCACTAGCCAGGAAGATACGGTCATCGTAGACATGAGAAATCATTATGAATCCGAAGTGGGTCATTTTAAAGGAGCCATTTTACCGGATGTAGATACTTTTCGTGATTCCCTTCCGATAGTTGAAGACATACTAGATGAGCACAAGGAAAAGAACATCGTCATGTACTGTACCGGAGGTATTCGTTGTGAGAAGGCAAGTGCCTATTTTAAGCATAAAGGCTTCGAAAAGGTCTACCAACTTGAAGGTGGGATTATTAAATATGCCCATGACGTAAAAGAAAAGGGGCTAGAAAATAAATTCCGCGGAAAGAATTTTGTATTTGATGAGCGTTTGGGTGAACGGATCTCTGATGAGATCATTGCAAAATGTCATCAATGTGGTAAGCCCTGTGATACACATGTGAATTGCAAGAACGTGACCTGTAATTTGTTATTCATTCAATGCGATGAATGCGCTAAAAAATATGATGGTTGTTGCTGCACGGAATGTCAGGATTACATCCATTTACCTGAAGAAGAGCAGCTAAAAGCCCGAAAAGGCAAAGATTCTGGTATACGCATCTTCTCTAAAGGAAGGATGAAAAAGTAAATACCTGTTCATATTTCGCCTATCTCCTTGAAAAGTAGCCCAATTTGAAGGGTATTTTTAGGCAGTGTTGTAAAATAGGTACACCTGATTTACGTTTACTCTTTATACCTATTAATTTAGCCTTCATACCCAAGAACCAATTGTATGAAATTTTTTCAGTTGATTTTATGTCTGGGATTAAGCTTTGGAATCCTGAACCCCACATTTGCTGAGCAATCCCTCGAAGATATTGAAACAGAACTCGCCGCCCTGGCAGAGGACATTCTTTTACACGATTCCCTTTCCTACAAAATCAAGCAGAATAAAAAATTCGCAACCCTTTTAAGGAAAACGCTTCAAAGACCGGAAAGCTACAACTATGAATTCGAAAAGTTAAAAAGTATCTCCATACTTAAATCTGAAGATGATGCTTTCCGAATTTTCACCTGGTTTATCGTGGACAAAAACTATCGTGAATATTATGGGGAACAGTTCCACTATTTCTTTGGCTTTGTTCAGCGGAAATATCAAGAAGCAGGGAATACAGAATATGTCGTGATACCACTTTTAGAAATGAATCGCATTCCTCAGGGAGTAGAAAATATG
>JBCBRM010000035.1:17823-96254 GCA_039819665.1 Bacteroidota bacterium | reverse complement strand
ACTCCTTTGGCTCGATTGGTTCCCGAGACTTTGCCCCAATCAGCAATTTCTGCTGCCTTTTCCAGGGTAGCCAAAGCCTTAGGGAATTTTTGCATGAGTCTGCGGCGATATTCTACCGGATCGACGCCCTGATCATGAGCCACCCTATCGATCATGCTCTCGATGGCAAATTTATTGGGGCTATGTCCTACGGAGCGCCAGTGCTTCAAACGGATGCCCTCATCTTTTTCCCGCAATTCATAATACTTATTGGGAATATCATAGTATTCGTTCAATATCCCACTGGAAGTCAGGTTGGGACCGTCGCCGATGACATAATGAGAAAGACCCGTGAGATTTCCCTCAGTATCGGTAGTCGCAGTCAGTCTTTGCAGGGACAGAGGTCGATAGCAACCGTAGGTCAGATCGTCTGCTCGCGTCCACATGAGTTTGACCGGGCGAGGCGCTACTTCTTTGGCGAGGAAGGCACATTCGGTAACGAAGTCGGTCAGGGATCTTCTGCCCAAACCTCCTCCCAAATACATGAGATTTACTTTTACGTTTTCCGGGGGGATGCCCAAAGCCTTGGGTACGCCCATTTTAGGAGCGAATCCTTGCTGGCTACCGACCCAGACTTCTGCGGATTGTCTATCTTCAGCTACTTGAACGACAGAATTTAAGGGTTCCATCTGCGCGTGGTATACGTAGTCGTTTTTAAAGTCAGCCGTATAGGTCTTGGCGGATTGAGCTTTTGCCTGTCGGAAATTGCCGATGTCTCGCACCACATCGCCCTTTTTATTACTGCTGGCAATTTTTTCATAGGCGGCATAGGCTTCCTGAGAATTGAATCCGCTGGCTTTAGCTTCGCTCCAATTGATTTTCAATGCCTTTTTGGCTGCCAGGGCTTGCTCCAGTCTTTCCGCTATCACTCCTATCGCATAGTCAATCTCTACAATCTTCACTATGCCCGGCATGGCTTCAATTTCTGCCTGATTTTGCAGGCTGGGTTTGGCTCCATGTACCTTGCCTCTTTCGTAAACACCATAGAGCATATTGGGGAGCCTGACATCTATGGCAAATTTCGCCGAACCATCCACTTTCTCCGGAATATCTGTTCTTTGCACATCCTTGCCGATCAAACGGAAATCTTTCGGTTCTGTTAAGTCGGCTTCGGTAAATTCTGGGAGTTCATCTGGCATTTGGAGAAAGGGGACTAATTCTCCATAACCTATTTCTTTTCCCGCAGCTTTGTGCAGGACTTTGCCCGGCTCGGTGCTCAGTTCGGCAATATCTACTTCCCATTTTTTTGCAGCACTATGAAGCAATACATGTCTTGCCTGTGCACCTGCTTTTCGCAGAACTGGATAATAACCGGTGGTGGTTCGACTTCCTGCTGAGAGCATAACTTTCCTCTGAGAGCTCCAATACTCAGAACCGTAGATCTCAGGTTCCTGGGGCGAAAAGGCCACCTTTACTTTCGACCAATCGGCATCCATTTCCTCTGCAAAGATCAAAGGAAGGGCCGTCATAGAACCCTGCCCCATTTCCGCTCCGGGATTGAAGATGGTGAGTGTGCCGTCTTCTGCTAATTGGACCCAGGCCGTGAGCCTATGCATTTCCAATTGTTTGTTGATGGCCTTAACGTCTTTGCAGGCGACCCAGGAAGGGATGAGGCCTGAAGCTCCGATAAATAAGGCAACTCCGGAACTGTTTTTCAGGAAGCTTCTCCTGCTTTGACTATGTGTTGTTGAATCTTTCATAGGAAGAGGAGTTAAGACATGTTTTCAGAAGCGATTTCGATGGCTTTCATGATGCGCATATAAGTTCCGCAGCGGCAGAGGTTTCCATTCATATGGCTGATGATCTCTTCCCGGCTAGGTTTTGGGTTTTTTTCGAGGAGAGAGGCAGCTTGCATGATTTGGCCCGATTGGCAATAACCACATTGAGGGACTTGTGCCTCTACCCAGGCTTGCTGGAGGGGATGATCTCCCTTTTCGGACAAGCCTTCAATGGTCGTGATTTCCTGACTGTCTTTGATGGCGTCGATGGGCATGACACAAGCTCTGACCGGATTGCCATTCAGGTGAACGGTACAGGCGCCGCATTGGGAAACACCGCATCCATACTTGGTACCGGTAAGGCCCAGATGTTCGCGAAGGACCCAGAGTAAAGGGGTGCCAGAGTCAACTTCGACGGTAAGTTTTTCTTTGTTGATGCTAAGGGAAAATGTAGGCATAGTAAATAACGTTCTGTTATCCTTAAAATACACAATCTCTCAGAGAGATGCTGAAGCTTTTTATTGGTAGGGATGGAACGGGAAAAATTACGGTTTAAAAAAAGGACTGATTGCATTCATGAGGACCTATCTCCCAAGGCCGTCATGAAATACAATCAGTTTAACGTTCAGCTAAGGCCTAAACCCGGTATATTTCCGGTACCGCTGAACATACAATCCTGGTTGGGTAGCAAACAAGAGAAGTAAACAGTCCGAAGCGTACAATTCCTATATTTCCTATTGAGCGCAGGGAGGGGCATTCCCGCTGCTGCGTTGTAGCTATTCGGATCTATTTGCTGTTTGAGGAAGGCTATTCCTCTTTTTAATGAATAGAAAGTCTTACGGGAAATGGAAAGGAAGGAAAATAGAGTTGCTTGTCGACTGATGTCGATGTTTCTGTTCTGATATGAATTGCCATGAATAGTCAAAACCGCATGATAATAGGTTACAATGCGGGGTCTTGAACAATAGATGCTAAACAGATACGCTCATCCTTTATGGATGCTTTTCCCTGTAAAAAATCAATCTAATATCGGTTTATTAAACCGTGATACCCCAATCCTTTGAAAAATAGCTCCCGCGAACTAAATATTACGATTGTTCGGTTTAAACGGTCGCTTTCGATGCGTGAATGGTAAATTTAGAAATTCTTATTAAAATTCCTCGATATGAAAAAATAAAAGCGACGAATCATTCGTCGTTTTCAAAAATTTTAATTTTTGCTCCATTTATTCTTCAATATAAGCTTCTAGCCTCGGGAAAGCTTTTCCCTTAAAAGTATTCATCTTTCAATTCGGGAGAACTTTCGTAGGTAGCTTTTAAATCTTTTCTGTTAATGAGCAGATATTCTACATCGGCCAGAGCTTCTATGTATTGATCACTGATTTTCTTCGAGTGAGAGCTATCCATAGTTGTGAGAAATCTTCCACTAGCTCCAAACCAGTCCGTAATTTCCTTTCCATCCTTTAAGTAAAATACCGGGCCATTCCTTTTGGAAGAATAAGATCCGATTGAAATGCTCTCCTTGTCTTAGGAAATAGGATCCTTTTTCTGCTGTGCGCTATGGCCTAATGAGAGCAACTTCATCTTTGTCTGTCTTTTTCCTTAACGATTTTAGAGATTTGCTCAAATTGCAATTTTCTAATAGAAACTGTTCGAAAGGCATATACGATCAACAAACAAATCGCTGCAAGAACCATAGCAGAACCAAAAACGAGAATCATTCCCGGTAAATCCAGGTTTTCCATAGCAGGATAAACGACCCCAAGTATGCCCGATAAGACAAAGCAAGCAGCTGAAATATATAGCAAAGTCATGGCTTTTGTCAGCAATCCTAATTGTCGGATCTTTTTATCTGCTATGAAATGTTGAAAATTGCTGCATTCTTCGTCCAGAAGGATGCCAACCTCATTACTCAGGCTCAGCATTTGATTGACAGTTGAGATAATGATCATACCGATTCCCGGCAAAATGGTGATGGGGATGTACCACTCCATAATTATTGTGCAAAAGGATAAGACTTAAGATTTTAAAATTCAGGCTGGTACGCAAGTTTTTTTGTCGGCTATTTCACCCTTTGAAAAATATGTTAATTTTGCAGGGATTGAGAAGGGGAACAGCCCCTTCCCTAACCCCTAATTTCTATGGACACTTTCGCCAATATTCTCAAACATGCCCATTCCGGATTCCGCTGGCTCGTACTCGGAGCTTTGGTATTCGCCATTATCAATGCCTTGATGAAATGGCAGGGCGGCAAAGAGTTTAAAGACTCTCCAGACCGCAAATTGAATACGATCGTTGCTGCTCTGGTAGGTGTACAGTTCCTGATTGGGCTGATTCTCTACTTTGTAAGTCCTAAGGTTGTTTTTGCTGCAGAGTCTATGAGCAGTAAAGTGGCGCGCTTCTTTTTAGTTGAGCACTTTGTTATGATGCTAATTGCTGTGGTTGTTATCTCTATCGGATCTTCCAGAGCAAAGAAAGCAGATACAGATGCCAAGAAGTTCAGAACTACCTTCATTTTCTTTTTGATCGGCTTACTCATCATTTTATTGGCCATTCCCTGGCCCTGGCAAGGATACGGCGCCGGCTGGTCCTGATTCTAACTGATCGATTCAAGCCTTCATTTCGTAGATCAGAATTCCGCTTTTGCTCTTTCTACTAACAAATTAGTAGAAATAACTAATGTTTTCTTTGTATTACTAATTTGTTAGTAGTATCTTGGAATCAAATAAGTCAATACATGCAAAAATTAGCAAAGCGGGAAGAACAAATCATGCAGGCTTTGTGGAAGCTTGAAAAGGCTTTCATCAAAGAGATCATTGCAGAACTTCCGGACGAACCCCACTACAATACCGTTGCCACCATTATTAAGGTCCTACAGAAAAAGGGCTTTGTAAGTAGTGAGTCATTCGGGAATGCCCACCGCTATTATCCCGTATTGTCCCGAGACAATTACCAGAAACAGGAGATCGGAAATTTTATCAAGCACTACTTCAATGACTCCTATAAGAATCTGGTTGCTTATTTCGCCGAAGAGGAGAAGATCAATGAGGATGAACTGAAAGACATCATTGAACTGATCAAAAAGAACAAATCATGATAGCACAACTGATTCAGGCAAGTGTGATCATTACGATTGCTCTGCTTTTCTATCGATTCCTGCTCGAAAAAGAGACCCATTATAAGCTCAATCGCTGGGTACTGATCTCCTGTATGCTTGCGGCCATTTTCCTTCCGCAGATACAATTTGAAATGAGCATACCCCAGGAAATTTCTCTGCCTTTTCCCCTGACAGAAAGTAACAGCCTGGAAGTAACCCCCCAATTTGTCCTTCCTGCAGAAGATGATGCGGTATGGACAAGTATTGAAGCGGCACCCCTGCAAGAAGGGGCGATGCTTCCTGTAGAAAAAGAAAGCGCTATATGGACTTCCCTTTCCTCCTTTAGCTGGGAAGAATACCTCCTCTTTATATATGTGGCGGGAGTTGCTTTTATGTTTGCTCGCTTTCTGGTGCAAATATTCTCTCTCATCCATCACATTCAAATCCTGCCGAAAAACAAAGACGGAAAATACATAATTGTCCAATTGCATGGAGGAAAAGCTTCTTACTCTTTCTTTAACTTTATTTTCATCAATCCACAACCTCTCGATCACTCGACTTATCAGCAGATTCTATCACATGAACGCATTCATGTTGACCAGCGGCACAGCATCGACATCCTCCTCTCGGAGTTTCTGGTCATTTTCCAGTGGTTCAATCCTTTTGCCTGGATCTACAAAAAGAAGATCAAGCAAAACCTGGAATACCTGACCGATGATGAGATGGTCAAACAAGGCACGGATAAGACAGCCTATCAGTTTAGCCTGCTTCGTGTTTCCGCTCCCGGCGCTTCCAGCCAACTGGTCCTCAATTACAGCCAATCTTTATTAAAAAAACGAATCTTGATGATGAACACGAAAAAATCCTCCCTCCTATCCGTTTGGAAATATGCCTTTCTACTTCCCTTGCTGGCTTTGAGTAGCATTGTGTTGGTAGCAGAAAGAGCACCTGAGTTTAAGGCTCTTGCTCCTATCCTATTTGAGGAGCAGGAAGCTGAGCCTGTTGAAATAGATAAAGCGGAAATACTGCTTGAAAAAGAAGCTCCCAAGGCAATAGCTGAAGAAGAAACTCAAAGCCTTATTCCCGCAAACTTCCCTTCCCTGACAATTTCAACTGATGCGATTGAAGGAAATTGGGAGGCCAAGCTAAAAGAAGATGAACTCTGCCTGCGTATCATTCGTGAGATTTCAGAAAATGACTGGAACTGGATGCACTTTGATTGCTACGAACACAGTGATTTCAGTCCTAGAGTAACTGCTTCCACTACTTCTTTTAGTATGAGTCGGAAAGCAGGTAAACTCAATTTTAGCGGATCTTTCTCAGGTGAGAAAGGAGAAGGAAGCTTCCAATTTACAGGCAGTGATTCCTATAGAAGAACATTAGCTGCAAAAGGTGTAAGCAAAGCTTCTGATGATCTACTCTTCAGATTATTCTTTGTGAGAAATGAAGAGAAATTTGTTGCGAATCTGGTGGAATTGCAAAAACTGGGATTGGATGATGAGTCTCTGGAAACCTTAATGGTGGATGGGGTAAAGGCTGATTTGGTCAAAGGATATCAGGATGCCGACTTGGATGTATCTGATCATATCTCTTTTATTCGTTCGAGGGTAAAAGCAGATCTGATTAAATCTTATAATGATTCGGGTCTGGATTTGGAAGAACACAAATCCTTTATCAATAGTAGGGTGAAAGCTAAATTATTGATCTCCTACCAAGATGCAGGTCTCGACCTTGAAGAACATAAAAGTTTTATCAATAGTCGGGTTCCTGCTAGACTACTAAAAGATTATACAGAAGCTGGTTATGATTTAGAAGAAAGCAAGAATTTCATCAGTAGTCGTGTAAAACCTTCTTTGCTCAAAGCTTATGAAGCTGAAGGCCTCAATTTAGCTGATCATAGATCGTATATCATGAGTCGGGTAAAGCCTGATCTTCTCGCTGCCTACAAAGATGCTGGATACGACCTGGAAGAACAGAAACGCTTTATCCAATCTCGTGTTAAGCCAGATTTACTAAAAGCCTATGAAAATGCAGGCTTGGATTTAGAGGAGAATAAGTCCTATATCATGAGCCGATTGAAGCCGGACCTTTTGAGCGCGTATAAAGATGCAGGTTTCGATTTGGAAGAAAGCAAGAGCTTCTTGCAGGCAAGAGTTAAGCCTGCAAGCCTGATCGCTTATCGCGATGCCGGATTGGATCTGGAAGAACATAAGGGTTTTATCCAAAGTCGTGTACCGGTTGATTTAATTAAGGAATACAAGGAAGCAGGGTATGACCTCGATAAATATAAGGGCTACATTCAGAGCCGCGTTCATGCGAAAAGCCTGAAAGCTTATAATGATGCAGGTCTGGATTTGGAAACTTACAAAAGCTTCATCCAAAGTCGCGTGAAACCGGAATTATTGACATCCTACCAAGATGCGGGTCTGGATGTCGAGACCTATAAGAGTTATATCCACAGTAGGGTACCACCATCTTACCTAACAGATTATAGAAATGCAGGATATGATTTAGAGGAATACAAAAAATATATCCATAGTAGGGTGAAAGCATCTTTCCTGAAAGATTATGAAGATGCGGGCTTTGATCACGATACATATAAGAAATTCATCACCAGCAGGGTAAATGCTGACTTTCTGAAAAAATATAAGGATGCAGGATACGATCCCATGAAGTACTCCGATTTCATCCACCATAGAATCAGAGCTTCTCGCCTAAAGGCATATGAGGATGCTGGTCTGGATATAGAAAAGCATAAAGACTTTATCATGGACAGAGTTTCCCCCGAAACCGTCCTTAAATACCGTGAATCACAAAAGAAGAATTAGACGGACTAACGTAATCGCACAATCAAAACACAATGAATAGGGATAGAATTGATTATGTGCCAGTTGTCCTTTGGCTTTTCTAAAGCGGCAGATGCACATAGATGTGAAAGTTACGGTTCAGTTACCTCCGGGTTCTAGCCGTAACTTTCTTCTTTTTCGTCAACATTTTTTATAAAACAAATGCAGAGGTCGATACAGACAGAGATCTCTATCATTGACGATCCGGTTCTTGCCCTCGAAATGGTCAAGCTGCTGGGAGTTTCAAAATTCTCCTCCCTCCCCAGCCAATAAATCAGGCTCTCATTATGCCCTCCCCTCTTTGAGGAAAACCTTATACTGCTAATCTTGTAAGCTTAAGTCCAAAACCCAGAAGAAATGATTTTCTTATCTCCAATTTTTATTAGGCAGGCTCACTTCAAATAAATTTGCCATATTGTATAGAATATGCTAAACCAGAAATCCGCATATTAATTACAATAGGCTAAAGACATGAAAAAACTACTATTCTTACTCTTCGCATTTCTTTTATCTATTCCCACCTTAGAGGCCCAGAAGAATTCGGCCAAAATCTCAGGGTTTGACGAAGCTCTCTACAATACGATGCAATGGCGCCTCGTGGGACCCTTTCGAGGAGGTCGTTCAGGTACGGTACAAGGGGTAATTGGTAAATCCAATTTGTATTATATGGGCACAGCCGGTGGGGGGGTATGGAAGACAACGGATGGAGGGAATAGCTGGTCCTGCATTTCGGATGGCTATTTTGGAGGTTCTATAGGAGCCATTGCCGTAGCTCAGAGTGATCCTAATGTGATTTATGTAGGAGAAGGTGAGCAAACCGTGCGAGGCAATGTGTCTTCTGGCAATGGCTTATGGAAATCAACGGATGCAGGAGATAGTTGGAAGTTCATTGGCTTAGAGGGAACTGAGCATATTGGTAGAATGATTGTCCATCCCCAAAATCCAGATTTGCTATATGTAGCGGCTATGGGGAATCTATGGATTCCCAATGAAGAACGTGGTTTGTATAGAAGCAAGGATGGGGGTGAAAGTTGGGAAAAAATCCTTTATGTAAGTGATAAAGCTGGAGCCGTAGATGTTACTTTTGATCCCAATAACCCTCGGATCATGTATGCTTCCAGCTGGCAAATCAAACGTAATGGCTACCGCATGGACTCCGGAGGGCCAGATAGCCATCTTTGGAAAAGTAAGGATGGGGGAGATAGCTGGGAAAAAATTACCGATCGCCCGGGACTTCCCAAGGGAGTTATTGGAATTATAGGGGTTACAGTCTCTCCACTTAATTCGGATAGGATTTGGACCATCATAGAAGCAAAAGATGGGGGCGTTTTTCGTTCGGATGATGCAGGGGAAAGCTGGACCAAAACCAGTGCAAATCGCAACCTACGTCAACGGGCCTGGTACTATAGCCGCATCTATGCCGATACACAAAATGAAGACCGGGTCTATGTGCTAAATGTAGGCTTTTGGCGATCCAATGATGGAGGGAAGAACTTTAGCAGCATCAGGACTCCCCATGGAGATCATCATGATCTTTGGATTGATCCATTAGACAATAATCGCATGGTTATAGGAGATGATGGGGGTGCCCAGGTGAGTTTTGATGCGGGTGAAAATTGGACAACTTATCATAATCAACCCACTTCTCAATTTTATCGGGTTACAACAGACAATCACTTTCCCTTCCGCATTTATGGCGCCCAACAAGACAATAGTACCATTCGCATTTTACATCGCTCTGCAGGAGGAACCATTTCAGAAAGAGATTGGGAACCCTCAGCTGGAGGCGAAAGTGCGCATTTGGCTCCTGATCCTCAAAACCCGGACATCGTTTATGGAGGTACCTACAAAGGTTACATGATGAGACAAGATCATAGCACGGGACAAACCCGATCGGTCAATGTCTATCCAGACAATCCTGCGGGTTCCGGGGCAGAGGTGATGAAGTACCGCTTCAATTGGAATTTCCCTGTGATGTTTAGCCCCAATGATCCCCGGCGTTTGTATGCAGGATCTAACTATTTGCATGTGACGACCAATCAAGGGCAATCCTGGGAGGTCATTAGCCCTGATCTTACCCGAAATGATCCTCAAACCATTCAGTCTTCAGGAGGACCCATTACCCAGGACAATACAGGTGCAGAATTCTATGCCAATATTTTTGCTATAGCTGAATCCAAACTAGAGCCGGGAGTCATTTGGACTGGAAGTGACGATGGACTCATCCACATCAGTAGAGACAATGGCAAAACCTGGAAGAATGTTACACCCAAGGATTCTCCTAAATTGAATATGATGAATTGTATAGATGTGCATCCTTTTGAGAAAGGAAGTGCATATTTAGCCGCTACTCATTATAAGTTTGGAGATTACCAACCCTATATCTACAAAACCACAAATTATGGTAGGACCTGGGAAAAAATCGTCAAGGGTATAGCCCCTACTCATTATACCCGTGCTGTTCGCGCTGATCCCGTTCGTGAGGGTCTATTGTATGCTGGTACCGAATGGGGCATGTATGTATCCTTTGATGATGGGGAAAATTGGCAGCCTTTTCAGCTAAATCTGCCTATTACTTCTATTCGCGATCTGCATGTACGGGATGAAAACCTGATAGCAGCTACCCACGGTCGTAGTTTCTGGATGATAGATGATTTGGGGCCCTTGCGTCAGTTAAGTCAGGAAGTAGCAGAAAAATCTCACCACCTCTACACACCCAAACCCGCCTATCGTATGGCACAAGGCGGTGGATGGGGAGCTCCCAATTTGAAATTGGAAGGAGAAAATCATCCTAATGGAGTGCTTTTCAACTTCTTTATCAAAGACTATGAGAAACAAAGCGTAAGTCTGGAAATCCAGGACATGAATGGAAATAGCATTCAAACTTTTGCTACAGATACCAGAAAGATAAAACAAAGGTTGAAGCTGAAAAAGGGCAAGAATCGTTTCATCTGGGATATGCGCTATCCAGGTTTTAAAGAGTTTGACGGAATGATCCTCTACTCCTCTCCCAATAGAGGCCCTAAAGCAGCGCCTGGAAAATACACAGCAATCTTGAAGGTAGACGATAAGGAATCAAGATGTGAGTTCGAGATTATCCCTGACCCACGTATGGAAACTCCGCTGGAAGATTATCAGAGTCAATTGGCTTTCCTACTAAAAGTTCGGGATAGGGTAAGTGATGCGAATCAGGCAATTCGAGACATCCGTAGCATTAGAGAGGACCTCAATTATTACAAGGAAAAGCTGGGAGGAAAAGAAGAGTTCAAAGATATCCTTGAGCTTGCTGAGGAATTGGACAAAGAGATGTCCGTCATTGAGAATAAGATCCATATGACCAAAAATCAGAGCTATCAGGATCCGCTCAATTATGGCATACGCATCAACAACCGCTTGGCTTTCCTTATGGCTGACCAGCAGCGGGGTGACTACAAGCCTACCGATCAGGCAGAAGAGGTTTATCAGGCCGTTTCAGCTGAATTGGAAACAGAGTTGAATCAATTGGATGATCTGTTGGAGAATAAACTCGGCCAAATCAATGAGAAGGGTAAGACTATGGGGGTACAGATTTTAAGTGATCGGAATAGGAAAAAGATGGAGCCTTAAGATGAGTTTCAAGAAATATGTAAGGTGCTGATCTTTGGATCGGCCCTTACTTATTTTCCTGAAAAGCTGTGAAAAAGCAGGAGATAATAATTATCCTTTTTGGAGAAAATACCTCACCAACTCCTCCCATTCTTCGTCCAGGCTCCCCTGAAACCGAGGCTTGGCTGCACGATTGTACCAATAACCGGCATTGAAGGAATCACCTTCTTTTCTGTGTAAATACGCATGGATCCAATCGCCATCGCTATCCTGGATGACCCGATCCGCCAAATGATGAGCTTTATCCCAATTCCCTTTCGCATCCCACCATAGAGCTTCTAAATGTTGAGACAATGCCGGTACAGCTTCTGCAGATAATGTTGCGCTAAATTCTTCGAAATTCATCATAGTAATTAGTTCTGTCTCTATAAGAAATCTTGTTTGCTTCCCAAAGAGGTGCCAGGTCCTTGAAGTCTGCATTTATCCTGGATTCTACTTTTGTAATTCCTTCTAAGACTTCTCCCCCTTCCCGAATGATGGTCTCCAGTGCATTGGAGGAAAATTCAACAACCCCTATAAAGATAATTCTCATTCATTTATTCTAAATAGTAAAACTCTTTTTTCAGAATCCCATCGAGGTCAAGCTCGGCGATTTTTCAAGATTGAAGCTAGAGGGATTTTCAGTTCCATAAGGATTTTGGACTCCTTATAAGTACTTCTCTGAAACTGAGACTAGAGATCTTGTCCAAAACACCTGAAATAGCCTATTCACTAGGTTTCCAGGAAATGACTCTTTCAGCTTTTTTCCTCCCTTTCTCTCGATCGCCAATGTCATTAGTCGCAAATTTAAAGCTAGCTACTTCAATCAACCCGCTGGAAAAATTTCCCACTACCCCATGCATATACTGCAGGGCAGATAAATACCGGATTTGACCCATTCAAAACTCAAATTACTCCCCAATTTTTCCAAATAATACATGACATAGTAAATATTCGAACTGCTTTAGGATATATAGCATTAAAAATCGATAAAGCTTATCTTGAGATTTCATCTAACGAACCTGATATGCGCTTACTTATTTTTTCCAGTTTTCTACTTATGAGTTATTCCCTTGTTGCTCAGGCTCCTCATAAATCTCCCGGTCCCTTAGTTCCTGATTTTGGAGCTGTATGGCATGTCCCAAACCCTGAATTTGAGACTTCTAAGGATATAGAGTATCGGGTAATGTTTGACATCTACAATAGCCCGGATGATCCAGAGCGATTAAATTTGGCTCTGAATAGCCTTGCCAGATTTATGAATATGCATGCGAAAGCGGGTGTGCCTGCCAAAAAGCTGCATGTAGTTGGAATCGTGCATAATAAAGCTTCCTGGGATTTGTTGATGGATGAAGCTTATGAGGAAAAATTTGGAGTACCCAACCCCAATAAAAAACTCATTGAGCAATTAACTACTGCAGGGGCAAAGATTTACCAATGCGGCCAGTCATTGTATTCTCGTGCGGTTCCAAGAGATAAGTTGATGCCCGAAATAGAAGTGGCGCTTTCTGCTATGACCGTGATTATGAACTTGCAACAGGAGGGTTATCAGTTGATCAGGTTTTAGCTCTCACAACAAGCTTATCATTGCGAGGGAACCGAAGCAATCCCCTTGACAATAAAAGACTATTTATAGTCAAGGAGATTACTTCACTGAAGTTTTCGGTCCGCAATGACAGGCTTTGCCTGAGGACTCTACTCCAACAAAAAAACCTGAAATACTTACAGGAAATTTCTCAGGCTTAGGCATGTTACATGCTGGTTTTTATGCGTTTCAGGATTGAGGGGCTTCTTTCTTTTGACTGAGAGAGAACCAGTTTCCAGAATCATCTTTGAATAGAGCTTCTACTCCATAAAATTCTTCAGTAGGTTCTTTTTTGAACTCTACGCCTTTGGCTTTGAGTTCTTCATAGGTGGCGTAAATATCTTTACACTCAAAAACTCCAAAACCAAACGTGCCTTTCTTTACCAAAGTTGTGAGTGCATCAGCAGTTTCCTGGTCATACATCAGCCCTGCTTTAATAGGCATGAGGGTAATTTCCAAATCGGGTTGTTCGGGAGGGGTGATGGTGAGCCATCTCATATCCGGTCCCATGGGGGCATCGGTGTGAACTTTGAATCCCAGCTTATTGACATAAAAATCATAAGCGCTTTCCTGGTCCAGCACATAAATGCTGGCATGTGATAATCTTGCAATCATATTGAAGTGTTTAATCTGTTATGACCCAAAGATGCCCAGGGATTTAGTCTTGCACTTCTTCAAAATTGCTATTTTCCGTCCAGCCATTGAATTCTGCGAAACAGTTAGGAACATACTTCAGAGGAGTTTGGGCCTGATCAGCTTTGCGGACTTGGTGCTGTTTCTGGAATTGGGAAGGGCTAAGGCCGGTTTTTCGTTTAAATAGACCCGTAAAAGAGGTGAGACTATCATGTCCAACCAAAAAACAAACCTCTGAGACAGAATTTCCTTGTTCAAGCAATATTTTCGCCCGATCCATCCTGACTGACATCAGATACTGATATGGTGTTTTTCCATAAATTTTTTTGAACAAGCGTAGAAAGTGATATTTGGAGAAATAGGCCTCATCAGAAATGGCATCCAGGTCCAGCTTCTCTGAAAAATGTTCATCTATATAGAGTTTTGCCTGAACCACTCTTCTGTATAAATACACTTTCGGATAAGCTTCAGATGACATAAATATAAGTTACGGATTTTTGAGTTGGGAATACATGAAAATCTATATCACAGATGTCAATGCGAATACCCAATCAGAACAGCTGTCATTACAAGCTCTTATAAAGAGCACAGCAATCTCCTTGGCTCAAAAAAGGTAATTTAGTTTAGGAGATTGCTGTGCTGAATTTTTCGACTCGAAATAACCAGACTGTTAGCGTTTTAATAATTGCCACCCATTTATTCCAAAACCTCTAGTATATCCTTATTCTCCAAAATCGTCAATCCCCCCCCCTTAAGACCAAGTTGAACCATTGCCTGCGCAAGTTCAGTAGATTTAATAGATGCATTTTTCCCCATCCGTGATATCAAAGGCTTATACAACCAACGAGAGAAGCTATACATGAAATTAGGCTCCTCTCTGGGAACTACCGGATAGATATAGGCCGGACGAAAGGAATGAAATTCTCCTAATTCCATATCATCCAGTATATTTTCTATAACTCCTTTATCACGGGCAAACATCGTCCGGCTTTTCTCTGTCCGATCAGCCCCTGCCCCACTCAACAAGCAAAAAGTTATATGCTCATTTTGTGACTTCAATGCTTCTGCAAATTTTTGAGGTATATCAACAGTTACCTCTCTAAATTTTTCTTTTCCAACAGCACCTGTATAGACGCCTATACAAAAGAGAGCAACATCCTGATTCTTCATAGAATCCTGAATGGAACTATAATCGAGGAAATTATCATGAACTATCTCAGTCAATTTCGGATGAGATTGACCACTGGCTTTTCTTACAATTGAAGTTACAGAACCAACTTCCGGGTGCTCTAAACAATATTCAAGTGCATGAGAACCAACCATTCCGCTGGCTCCTGCAATAATGACATTTTTCATAAATTTAGTTCCACTTTCTTTGGCTGGACTTATCAGGTGTGGGAAAGTCCGCCGGGATATCTGTTTGAGTAACTTTTCCGGTTGCCGCCCATTCGGTACCTCTTTTAAAGGTGGTTATAAAGCCTACACATTCAAATGAATAGTCTGTATGCCCCATGACCGTATGAAAAACTCGTCCTTCTCCATAATTTATTGTCAAGAGCATAGGTTCATGCCGATTGGTTCCTTTCAAGGGTGAAAAATTGGAGGCATTTTTCTCAATATCTGAATAGGCTGTGGCCAAAATGGTCATATTTTTAGCTGGACCTCTAAGGCGATCATAGAGTTCATCCTTGGTGTGAAGCCAATGCAAAGGTAAGCCTTTGGTAATTGGATGCTCCGTATTCTGAATAGTGATTTGGTATTCATGCTGTAATCCATGAGAACCACACTCCCCTTCCCCTTCATCTCTAACTACTTCTTTATCATCATTTATATAAACATAAGGACCTGTATGCTGCCCTCTTCCTCCCCATCCTCCTAAGCCGATCATTTCATTGTATGCATCCCAATCTCCAAAGGAATTATTGGCGGCATGCACGATTACTAAGCCTCCCCCTTCTGCCACATAAGTTTCGAAATTTGCTTTCGTCTGATCTGACCAGGTAGTGGCTTTCCATCCCAAATTGGAGATCACTACATCATATTTGGAAAAATCAGGATTGAAGTTTGGATCAGCCTGAGGTTCCTCAGTCATCTCTGTTGTTTTACCTCCTTCGATGGGATATTGGGCTATTAGCTTTTTTCGGTTTTCTTCTCCTCCGAGGCTGGGATCACAATGTGGACCTTGCCAGGTGAAAGCTGTTCTTTCAACATCAACCTCAAACAAGCCAGACTCTTCCAGATAGTCTTTCATCATGACTGTTGTCTTTGGCCAGACCCCATGATTGTTTTGGCCATCGATGATGAGCGCTTTTAGTTTTGTATCCACTTTTTGATCCTCACTTGCTTTTTGCTCTTTTTTCCCTGAGCTGCATGCCAGGAGCAAAGTAAGTATGGCTATGGACAAAAGTTGTAAATGTTTCATAATATCTAATTAGTAAGCAACTTTGTAGAAGAATATTGGCTGATTTTGATTGTCCAATGATATACTGCCTGATTGGGCAGCCTTTTTATTTTTATACCCCCAGGCCAGGAAATAATTGTCATACCAATGTATGAGTTGACTGGTGTAGGAGGAATCTCTTTTCTTTTTCATAAGGTCCTGGCTAAGGTCAGTCACTTGCCGACTTTGGAGAATCTGTCCCTGATGTATCCGTCTCGCTTGAAGGCTTCCTTCCAAATTGTAAATCAGGGTACAAGTGTCGGATTCAGTCAGTAATTCAACCTGCGTCTGAAGTTGAGGAGAAACGAGATTGAAGATAGGGAAGGAATTATCCCATTGCATTTCTCCACTTTCCTTATCAAAAGCTGCCAGGATTGCATGGGTATATTTATAACCTGCTGCCATATTTCCCTTTCCTGATTGCGTAGTGATAGTTCCCGTTTTTTCATCCTCATAGACTGGGATATATGATTCTGCCAAAAACAAATAAGAGTCCGGGGTTTCTTCAATATCGTGTATTAATAGATTCACATCTAACAAGACCTCTTTCCCTTTTTTCTTCTTCTTTTTGTTTTTCTTTTTCGCTTTTTCTTTAGCCTTTTTTCCATAAGCATCGAAAAAGGTCTCAAATTGATTGAAGCTATAATATTTAATATATATCTGCCCCCGATTTCTAACTTTCGCTACATATATACCCTGTGCATACTCTTTTAATCTTGTTCCGGTGATACCTGCACCAAACCTTTTGAGCCATTTCTGATCATCATAGGGAGCAGCATAGGTACCCAGAACTAAAAAGTCATCTCGGTTAAGGTGCTTGATCCGTCCATTTAGAAGCCTGTTATCACTTTTAGGATTGAGTTTAAGATTTCGGATCATTTGATTTCCGGCATATTCCTTTACATAAATCGAAGATTCTTCCTTTTTTTTACTGTGATTAAGCAAAATACTCATGGAGCGAGCCCATTCGTTGGGGGCAAGACTTTGGGTTTTGGATACCTTACTATAGTCGTAATTGATCGCTTTACTTTCGCCTGATGTTAAATCTATTCTGGTAAGGGAATGTTGGATATTATATTTCAGGCTACCCATATATATCGGGAAAACAAAGGCTGTCGCTACTCCCCTGGCGACTTTCTCCCAACGTTGAATTTCTGTCTCCCCCCCTATGTAGGCCATATCCTTTACTACACTAAAATCATTTACCTTCACATTTCCGACAAGCTTACCTTCAACAGAACTGTATTCTCCTTCAAAAATATCAAAGCTGATGATTTGGAATCGTTTATGTGCTCCTTTTCTTTTCTGAAATAAAAGAAGGTGGATTTTCTCATCTTGCCAGAAGTGCTTGACATATTGCAATCCCCGATTGCTTTCCAGCTGTTGTTCCCAAATCTGGATGAAGTCAGGGCTGTATTTGCTGAATTTCCATTGCTGCTTATCTCTGATAGATAGAGAAGTTATTGAGTTTGATTCTGAAGTGTCAATGGGGTGTCCAATGAGGATTCCCTGATCTCCCAGACTCAAAAGACTAATGTCCTCCCCAAACCCATCCAGTACCAATTCCATTTGAACTTCGGGGGAGGAGCCTCTTGAATTTCCATCAAGTTGCGCATGGATTAGGCCTGAAGCCAACAGCAGCAGTGTAGGTAGTAGTATAGATAGTTTCATGTAGCCGCAATTCAGTTAATAGGGCGATTGCGTTACTTAAAGGTAATTAAAATTTGGATTGTTTAAAGCAATGCCGGCTTAATAAGCCGGCATTGCTAACATATATATGTTTTTTGAATCTAGGCCGTTGTTCCCCCACAGCTGGATCCGGCGCCCGCAGTACAGCCATAGCAATGCTGACCCAGGATAATATTTCTTTTCCCGATCTCTTCCTTGTCCCAGTCTTTTAGATGCTGAGCTTTCCCCTCCAACTTTAACTCCAGCATCTGGTTAAAATCGCAATCATAGAGATAACCGTCCCAGCTTACTGATATAGTATTTCTACACATTACTTGCTCGGCAGCCATAGGATTGAATGCATTGGCCAGCTCCTCCATATAGCTTTCGTAATTCTCGGTTCGAACAAGGTATTCAAGAAAGCGGCTAATGGGGAGATTGGTAATTGCATATAATTCATGGAAGTCAATATCGTAACCATCTTTGAGCTTCTTTTTAAACTGAGCTTGTAAGGCTTCCTGATGATCAGGAAGAAAGGCTCCGGAAGGATTATAAACCAAATTTAGTTTGAGCTCAGAACCTTCTTTACCATATCCTACCTCATTGAGCATCCTAAGCGCACGAATTGATTTTTCAAAAACTCCCTCTCCCCTTTGTGCGTCCGTCCGTTTAGCTGCGAAATAAGGCAAGGAGGAAACAACCTCTATTTTATGCTTTTTAAAAAATTCAGGCAGGTCATAGTATTTCTTGTTCGCGACTATGATGGTGAGGTTGCAGCGAACGATGATATGCTTGCCTAAAGCAGAGAGTTCTTCCACAAACCAACGAAAGTCTGGATTCATCTCTGGGGCTCCTCCAGTGAGGTCAACCGTATGTATATCTGAATGCTTAATCGCTTCCAAACAGAGTTGCATAGTTTCCCTTGTCATGATTTCTTTTCGATCAGGTCCTGCATCCACGTGACAGTGTTTACAGACCTGATTACACATCTTGCCTACATTGATTTGCAGGATTTCGATGCCTGTGGGTTTCAGGGGAAAAAGATTCAAGCCTTCCATTTTTGATTTGAATGCTTTGACATTCATTCCCTCGATATATTCCAGAATTTCCCATTGACGTTCAGGATTGGCCAGGGAATCATTTCTTCTTTTGAGGGACTTTGTTGTAAGTGCCATTTTATTTTTTGTTATAAGTTTATTCCTATTGTAAGTCTGGGCCTTTCACACCTAGGCGTTGGCCTTCAAGATTTGGGCTCCGGGGCAGAGTTGTGATCTGGCTTTAACATCTCGAAGGTTTTTGCCTACTTTTTGCAAACAAAAAGCAGGAGTAGAACCTACATCATAATCTCTTCGGCTTTCTGCATCATCTGGACGCCATGAATAAGGACGGATCCGCTTTGGATAGCTGTGGCTACATGCAGGGCCTCCATCATTTGTCCTTCGTCATAGCCTTTAACCACTGCATTTTTGGTGTACATGTCGATGCAAAAGGGGCATTTTATGGCATGGGAAACGGCCAGGGCAATCAGGGCTTTTTCTCTGGCACTAAGTTCTCCGTCCTTAAAGACTGATCCGTAGTACTCAAAATACTTCTCTCCCAATTCGGGTTGCCATTCTGAAACGTCGCCGAATTTATTAAGGTCTTTGGGGTTATAATAGGTGTTTGACATATTCTTTTTTGATTGATGTAAAGGTGAAGGTTGAGGTGTGGGAGCAACATATCCCGGAGGATCGGCCAAAGTAATTCTGACTCCTTGCTGAGAAGTTTCTTCTTCAGGTAGGATATCATTATTGTCCCAAAGGCCATTTATCAGGGTATCTGCATAGGCATCGGGAAGCCCCTTGAGTCGCATGCGTTTGGAAGTTTGAACATGATTATATTCGAGGGCATGATGGCTATGGGAAAATCCATCTTCCTCTTCCTCAAGGATCATGTACCAGGTTCGGGGCGTACCATCATTGGCGGGCATACCGATGACGCCGGGGTTTAACCAGGACATACCTGCTTTTTCCTCCGAAAAAGGCAATCCACAATGACCGGACAGGATCACATCCATACCCGATTTATCGAAATACTCCTGTTTTACTTCCCAGGGTGAGGAAGCAAATATGTATTCGGAAATGACATCGTAAGAACCATGAACGACTCCAAACTTTTTCCCGGCATAGCTAAAATCCAGGTGAAAGGGCAGTTCTTTTATCCATGTCAAAGAAGATTCGCTTACTTCGGTTCGTGCAAAGGGATACCATTGCTGCGAGAGCATATCACAACGACTGCCTTCCGCAAAATTACACCCGCAGTCCTCTACCCCATTGCTGAGGTTTTCTTCTACATTTCCGGCTATGCAATGGATGCCCCAATCTTTTATCAAAGAGACGCATTCATTGGGTTGAGAACAGTAAGCGATTACATCTCCTGTACAGATGATGTTTTCAGGAGGAATCTTTTCCTTTTGCGCAATCTCATACAAAGCTTCCAAAGCCTGGAGATTGCTGTAGACTCCACCGAAGACCAGGAGGCGTCCCTGAAGGGTCCCTATATTATGCGATGCTTTCATAAGTTTTAGTTTTGGTAAAAAGTGCGGGTGCTAAAAAAAGAAGGAAACAAAGGCTCACAGCTATGATGTTGGCGGATAATAAGGCTGCATATGTGCTTTCAAAGAATACCCATGATTTTGGATAGAGATCTGCTGCCAGCAGGAAACCGAATAGCAATCCTACGCCTATACTTAGGTAATAGGAGATTCGGGGGAAAGATCGATTCCAAAATAGAAAAACCGGACTCAAACCCAGCACCATGGTTCCACTTATGGTAGTAGCAGATAGAATCTCAGCACCCAGAAAAGCCGGGATGGTTCCCAGTACAGCCAAACTTGCAATGACCCATCTTCCAAAAAAGATTTGCCTTTCCTCAAACAATCGATGATCGATGACAAAGAGTTTTGCAAAGGAATTGAAAGCGGAATCGAGGGTTGAGGAAGCTGAGGTAACCATGATGAAATTCATGGCCAGCATCATGCTTAATCCTAGGAGTTTGCTGACTTCCACGGGGGCTTGTCCTTCCATGCCTTCGAAAGAAGCATAAATGCCTACAAAGCTGAAAAGCAGAATGCAAAGTGAGCCTAAAAGGGTAGCGAAAATAAAGCTCCGTAAGGTCGTCTTGGGCTCACTGATGAAAGCTCGGTCAGTTAATACCGGATCATGAAAAGGATAGCTGAATACCTGGATAATGGCAACGAAAAAGAGGTCAAGTCCACCTGCAATTGTCCAACTTCCACTGCTTACAAACTTTCCTATATCTCCATCTTCTTTTGGGAGAATGATGCCAAGGATGACAAATAGGAGTACCCCAAACAGGACCATTTGAATCAAATCCGTTAGTAGGGAACTCCTTAATCCGCCTTTTAAGGTATAGGCAACAGTCAGCAGGGTGAATACCACTATGGACAAATAAAACGGACTGCTCCCACTTTCTCCGAAATAAGAACCGATCACCAAATTATTGGACCAAACTTCATTAAGCAGGCGGATGCCGATCAGTATAGAAAAGATCAACACCGCGCTACTACCATACTTACTCTCGAGAAAATTGTGTAAGGATGCATAGCCTCCCCTGATACGCATCCGATAAATGATGATGCCTGCAACCAGAAAGGAGAAGTAATAGGCTGCATAGGCGACACCACCGACCATTCCAAAGTTCATTCCCAGATTGGCGGCATTGGTGATAGACTTGGCAAACAGCCAACTAATGACCAGGCTACTGGTCAACATCCAAAAACCGGGCGCCTGCTCATTTTTGCTCCCACGGAAGAAGTCCTCTTTTGTCTTCGCCCAGGGGGAGATGAAAAAGATCAGCAGGCTAGAGCCGATGAGCAGTGTCCATTGTAGGCTGATGCTATCCATGCTTGAATTTTTGATTAAACAAGGATGTCATCTCGGCCTTATTCCAAGAGCCGGGAACTCTAGCTAACTCTTTATAGTTGCTAGGGATCCCGGACATCTGCTTGGACAGATTCCGGGATGACAGTTTTTTTGTGGTCCTAATCATTTTCTCTCTAATCCACATCCCACCAAACTGCTGAATTAACGCTGTTCCCATCCGTAGCCGATGCCGCAACATTATAATTGGCTGTATTCAAAGCAGCTTCATCTGTGGGATAAGGAAGTCGAACCGGAATCAAGTCATTGTTCAGACTGGCAGAGACCGTTTTTAGCCGGGGAAAGCCGGTTCTGCGATACTCGATCCATCCTTCATAGCCATTGACAATATTGGCCAGCCACTTTTGCGTGATAATCTGCTCAATAGGATTAGCTCCATTCTGCCCAAAAGCCGCATTTCCAGTTGTTAGGTAATCGGCAGGCATCTCCGTTTGCCAGTATTCAAAGGCCAGTCTTACTCCTTCTTCATACAAAGTTTGAGCATCTGCATTGATCCAACCTCTTTCAGCAGCCTCCGCCAAGAGGAAATGTGTTTCCCAGGCCGTCATATAGTTGGCGTCCAGATTTCCTGTTCGTTCTCTGAAAATGGTTCCAGACAAAGAGAAATCTGCAACTGAAATAGAGGTCTGTGAAGCATCAGGACCATTCAATAATCCGTTGAACTCGTTGGGGTTGTTGGAGGTTGGGCGAAAGAAAACTGCCATACGAGGGTCGTTCAAATCCTTCAGAATTTCCTCCATCGTCTCCGACATGATGAAGAGGTTGAAATCCCCAATACGAGCGCTAGCCAATCGAAAGTTATTGGGTTCGGTATTGGTGAAGTCGAAAGTGGCATTTTGCTGATTCACTCTGATAAAATTCCCTTCATCGTAAATAGCCTGTACCATAGCTCTGCTATCATGCTGTTCGCTGCATCGCATGAGGTATTTAAGTTTGAGGGAATTGGCAAAACGCAGCCATGCATTCAGGTTCCCATTAAAGAGGATATCTCCGTCCAAAGCGATACTTCCCTGATAGTTGTTGATGGCCAAAATTGCCTTTTCCAGATTATCCAGAATTCCATTTTCGCCCAGATAAATGTCTTCCTGCTCATCATAAAGGGGGGTAACCGTTCCTTCTTTCCCATTTAATGCCTCTTTATAAGGAACATTTCCATACATATCGGTCAGAGCTGCTGTCATATAGGCTTTTAAGATCAAAGCAGGACCTTCATAAACTTCCGCCGTGGCTTCTGATCTTGCTTTCTCCAAAATGATCTCATTATCCCGGAGATTGGTATAAAGAATGGGCCAGGGATTTCCCCCAAACTGTGTCTCCGTCAAACTATGTCTATCGAATAGGTTGAAATCGATAGCAGTGAAATACTGACCTAGCAGATTCCCTGCTACAAAACCTTCATAGGACATCTGCTCAGCATAGTCAAACAAGACATGCCGGAGCAACAAACTCGACTCCACATCAATGGGTGCGTTGGGATTGGTATTGATCTCCTCAAACTGATCTGCACAGGAGGAAATCAGTAGTGCGAATAAGCTTATATATATAAGGTGTATGATTTTCATATTGATTCTTTATTTCAGATAAGCGCGCTGGAGTTGGAACGGCCGTGGGCGGATGGACTTGCGTGTAGGCCTTGGTTGGGCCGTTCCGATTTTGCGCAACTTTTCTAAAATGTTGCAAAGAGATTTATTCCTAAAATTCAATACCGACATTAACTCCAAAGCTTCTGACAGTGGGATAAGACATATCCTCAACACCGAGGACAAAGTTGTTGCCCTGAACGGCTAGCTGCTCGGGATCAAAATGCGGGATGCCGGAAATGGCTAAAAGATTTCTACCTATCAACGATATTCTTAGAGATTCTATACTTCCTGTAATGGGGAAATTATAGCCCAGGCTGAATTCTCGCAGTTTCACATAGCTAGCGTCATAGGTATTGTTCTCCTCGTGGTTTCTATCGTAGAATTGACGATAATAGGCTTCTGGAGAAATTGCCGTTGTATTTTGTACATAATTGGGTTCGGTCGCAGAACCGATGTTCTGTACCCCGTCAATGATAATTCCTCCTTCAGGCCTGAAAGCGGTTTCTTCCAACTGCCCTCCTACCCCGGCTAAAGCTTGCGTACGAGAAATAAGTTCCCCTCCTTGTCTCCAATCCACCACAAAACCCAGTTTGAAATTGTTCCACTCGATTTGGTTGTTGAAGCCCAGGATGAAATCGGGATTATAATTGCCCAGTTTCTTGAGGGTATTGTCTACGATGAAACGTCCCTGCTCATTGACCACAAAATCTCCATTTTCATTTCGCAGATAACCCGTTCCCCACATATCGCCGATTCTATCTCCTTCGCGCACCTGATACCAGACTGTTTGATTGACATTGTCATACACCCGGGTATAAGCCAGGGTCAAACGCTCCGCTTCAACGGGAAGGGACTCAACTGTAGCTACATTTCTGCTAAAGTTGAAGAACATGCGCCACTTAAACTTACGATTGTAGATAGGCCTTAGCCCCAAAATCAGTTCTACTCCTTCCGAACGAACAGCTCCGCCATTTACTACTTGCTCATTGTATCCGGAAGAGATTGCAATGGGCAAGGAAATGATCTGATTATCGGTAAGCGCATTGTAATAGGTCGCATCAACGGTCAACCTATCTCCAAAGAATCGAAGTTCAGCTCCTACTTCTACTGAGCTGGTTTGCTCAGGCAGAAGATTTGCATTTGCGATTCTATTCTGATCACTGAAAGTAGGTTGAGAATTGAAAGGCGTTTGGGCAAGAAAAACACCAGCGGTTTGGAAAGGGTTCGTATCATTTCCGACCTGCGCCCAACTTCCCCGTACTTTGGCGAAATTGAACCAGGTGGGAAGGTTGATTATTCTGGATAGGATTAAGCTGGAAGAAAAGGAGGGATAGAAAAATGAAGTATTTGCCGTAGAAAGAGGAGAGGCAAGTGCACTCGACCAATCATTTCGTCCCGTCACATCAACATAAAGAATATCCTTGTAGCTTAACTTTAATAAACCGTAAAAGCTATTGATCCGCTTTTGAGATGCAAACTCAAATATTTCAAGAGGAGAAGCTGCATTGGATAGGGTAAAAATGCCAGGCTGGGCAAGTGAGGTCGCTTGCGTTTGAACGGTAGCTGCTTCCTGATCCATGCGATTGCCTCCCAGTGAAAGGTCAAATCCAATGTCTCCCAGCTGGCGATTGTAATTCAGGAGAAAGTCCGTATTGATTTCTCTAAAGAATACATCATGCTCGGCATAAGCACCATTTCTGAATCGGTTGGAACTGAAGGCTCGCCTGAATCTTCGTCCCTCATCTGAGTAATCCATTCCACTCCGTACTCTCAGGCTCAGATTTTCATTGAACTGATAAGAAGCCACGAGATTTCCAAAGACACGATTTCTCTGAAAGGAATTTCGGTTTTCGAGCAGAATGAAATAGGGATTGTCGAAAAAAGTATAATTGAAAGAGTACTGTTGCACATCCTCAAGGCCCGGCTGCCAATAATCTCTTAAGGGTTCCAAATCCGTTTGTCTCCCTAGCCATGCTACAATGGAATAATTGATATTCTCCGAACCATATCCATTAGCCGGTCTGTTGCGACTTTGGCTATGGATATAATTGATGCTGGAAGCGATCTCTAAGCCTTTGAGTGGGCGAAAGGCCAGTCGAGCTGATGCAGTCTTGCGATCCAGATCAACTCCGGGAATGGCAGATTCGCTCCTCAGGTCTGTCAAGGACAAACGATAATTCCCATTTTCGGATGTACCTGAAAAAGCAAGATTATTAATAGTAGTTACTCCAGTTTCATAGAAGTTCTTCACATTATCCGGGCTGGACGTAAAAGGAGTTGGGGTAATGGGCAAACCTCCGTGAACAGCCACATCTCCTCCCCTCACAACTCTGCCGTCCGACAAGGTAACCGGGCTATCATGCTGAGGAATCAACAAACCTACATCCAGCTCAGGACCATAGCTATAGGTAATATTATCATTTATTCCCCCACCCAATCCATCTACAAAGGCAAATTCTCCGCTATTTCCCTGCCCAAACTCATTTTGAAAGCGAGGAAGCTGAAAGGGTTTTTCAATAAAGGTAGTTGAGCTAAAACTGAATTCCCTATTTTTTTCAGAACCGTCCTTGGTTGTAATGATGATCACACCATTGGAGGCACGGGTTCCATATAGAGCTGCAGCCCCCGGTCCCTTCAACACAGAAACGGAAGCTATATCGTCAGGATTGACAGACATGGCGCCATTCCCAAAATCAACCTCCTGAAATCCTGCTGCCGCTTCATTGGTGAAATTGAGAATAGAGTTATTATTGATGATCACTCCATCGACTACGAAAAGAGGATTATTGTTGGTGAAAGAAGCCTCCCCTCGGATCGTAACTTTTGTAGACGAACCCACGCCAGTAGCTCCCTGATTTACCGTAAGTCCTGCAACTTTGGCCCCCAGATTATCGAGAAAGTTGACGGCCTTTACCCCTGTTAATTCTTCAGCATCAACTTTTTGTACCACATAACCGAGATCTTCGGCTTTTCTCTCCAATCCTAAAGCCGTAATAAATACCTCATTTAGTTCAAGACTGGCTTCACTAAGTACAATTTCATAAAAACCGATTTTCTTAACGATAAATTCATAGGGTTCATAGCCCAGATAATTGATTTGGATTTTGTCTCCATTGCTGGCTCCGAGAGAAAATTTTCCTTGCTCATCACTTATTGCTCCTTGCTTAGTTACCTTATTGAGGATACTAGCACCAATTATGATGCCTTCAGGACTTTTTACAATTCCAGATATATTTTTCGTCTGGGCAAAAGTCATCCGCGGAGCAAAAACGCTCCATATAAATATAAGTCCGTACAGGACCCTGTCGCCTATCATATATGTTTTTAGAATTTAGGTGAAATACATGCATCGAAACAGCCATGATTCACTGATTCGGATACCTAATGTGTGAATAGACCTATTCAGCTATGCTGAATGGCATATGCCTTCCTTTTCTGGGAGGAAAAGAAAATTAAAGGGAAAGAGAAAATGGGGGTGCTCTTAAGGATTGCTCTGGACCGGGGAGCCGCGAATAATGAATGGGAAGTTCCTTTTCTCTCTTGAATGCTGTATTGAAAAGCTTACGGAGTAATAAAAGGATCTGAGAGATCCGTAGAGATAAAACCAGCCAAAGAAGATCTTCTACATTATCTATATCTTCTTTTTCTTCAAGTTCGATGATTTCTCTATCGGAAGAGAGGTAATCAAATAAAGCTTGTCCTAGATTTTCACTTTGCCAGGGAAGCTGCAGAAAGGCTTGCTCATCGAAATTCTCTTTGGAAAGGGCAAAAAGGTAGGCACCACCATCTTTTTCATAGCCTATCACACTTTTCCCGGAAAGTAATTCTTTTTTCGCTAACAGAAGATCCTCCGCTTCCAAATGCGGACAGTCATTACCAATCACAATCAACTGATCAAAGCCTTGTGCAAACAGGGATTTCAGCCCTTCACACATTCTTTCTGCAAAAGAATTTCCCGATTGCAATTGATGTCCTAACTCTATGGCAGGAATCTCAGAACCGGCAATGGCCTTTTTAACCCCATCATACATCAGATGAAGGGCCTTGAAATTCTTTTCTCTATCCTTGTGCACCTGTTTATGTCGAGATTCCTGAAAAGGATTTCTACTAAAGAATAATATGCCAGTTTTTGATTGGGTCAAATTATCAGTTTCTAATAGAAAGCTAGGTAAAATAATTTAGAATTACAGAGTATCGCTTATGCGACATTTTCTTTTTGCCTTTGCAGATTTGATCTGCTTTTCTTCCCAAAATGATGCTCACTTTCTCTAATTGAGAAAATACTTTCGCTTTCCGTACTAAATATATTTTGTTAAACACCTGATAGTCAGTAGATCTATTCAAATTCCTGTCCGCTGGCACTTTTGTTGGATTTTTAGATAGCATCTTTTAATCATAAAACGAAAAACCCCTTATGCTTTTTATCAAACGAGAATCTACTGCCTGGACAAAACTGATCTTACCAAGCATCAGTCTCCTGGGCATTTTTGTTCTATCCACTGCTTTTGCTCCCGGGCAAGTTGATTCAGCACTGGATGGACTACTTGGCGATATCAAGAGTGAAAAAATTATGAGTTGGGAACTGGCTGGTGGTAATGCTGGATTTGGAGAGGATAATGTTTACCAACTGCGGATGTGGGCTGACGGAAGTTATGAAGAAGTAGAGGATGGACAACAGATGGGAGGGCTTTGGACCATAGACAAAAGAGAAGATAAAATCGTATTCCTATGCAAAAGTGCCAACGGATATGATTTGAACGGAGTGAACCCTCCTATACCTTATGAAGTAGAATCCTATTCGGCTGATGAGCTTGTTTTGGTCTGGAAGGCCAATGGAGCTAAGGTTCGGAAGATATACAAGCGTATACCAACGCCTTATAGAGGATAATCATCAACCCTTTCATTACCAGATGAGACCAGAAAAAGAAACGGCAAACTCAAAACGAGTTTGCCGCTGGTCTAATCTAACGCTTTTATATAAGTGTGATGAAATCTTAGTTCGTTTCTGCTGTGTATACAACCGGAGTCCAGTCATATCTGTTTTTCAGGGTTTCTACCAAATCCACAGATAGGAGGACGGTAATTTCTTTGGTATAGGGAGAGTCCTTTACGATATCCAGTACCAGGGTATGCTTACCCAGAATTTTAGATTTGATCTTTCCTTCAGCAAGTACAGTTCCATCAGGATGAATAATGCTAATTCGATCACCGGTTACATTCGTTTTGCGTTTCAGTTCGGTACCATCCAGAGCAAGGTAAGCGGTTCTATGGCGAACCATTTGGGTAGCTTTGGAATCATTGTAAAGGAAATATCTGCTTCCTTTTCTCACGATAGAGTATCTGTGATCTCCTTCAACAAATATTCTCCCTTTTTTCAATCCTCCCCAAAATCCATTTTGAGTGGAAAGAAATTTTATCTCAGGTGCGTTGTTTGCTCCATCCCAGGCTAAAGATTCGCCAGGAGTGGTAGGTAACTCTGCCAATTCGACACTATAAGATTGTGCGAAAGCGAGTTGAGCGAAAAGTAAGGTGCCGATGATTAACAAAGAAGTCTTCATAAAATCGTTTAAGTTTTAGTGTTCTACATCTTGTTGGAAATTCAACATAGAATTCCCATTCCTATATTTTTTTATAGGCTTTCGGTGATGCAAATCGTGACGCGAGTAAGGAATAAACGTGATTAGTAAAGTAAGCTGTCAACGACGAACTCCTAAACAATTAGACGGGCCTGGGTTTTGGGGATAGACTGTGCTTTCGGTGAGATACTTGAAATACGACTGATGTCCTTTAAGGTTTAGCAAAAATATATTTTATTCTCATAAAATTTTGTTAATGGCCCTAAATCATGGGATTTCTTCGACGTAATACCGCATCTCCTAGACGAATGAAAAAGCTGACTATACAGCCAAAATAAGCCCTTTTTGAGAAATTTTGAGCAATTGAAAAAAATCCTTACACAGGTGCAACTTTTTTCTAGTAATCACAGTCTATAATAAGGTTCCTCTTGTCGAAAGCAAAAGCAAATTCCCAAATACTATAAAGATTTTTACTTCGTTTTTACTGTACGTTTTACGTCATCTGATTGGAGCATTTTCTTAGGCGAAATGAATCAAGGATCAACTACTTTCACACCCCGGCGAAGCCGTAAGTTAAAGCTATGGTCTTTACTTAAGTGCTGTTGTCTCTTCTCTATGTTTGCGGGAATAAAACCTTGCAAGGCACAAGACCTTTCTGGCCCAAGGCTGTTGAGACTCAATTATCAGACCCTTTCCCAACCTACCTGGGTGCTAGGAGATCAGGGGCAGTCTATGGCTGCGCCTGATGACGAACCCAGCCAATCTATCGATTTCCAGATGAGATTTCCGATGCTACTTGGTAAACAAACCAAAATTTTGGGGGAATTGTCATATAGGAATGAGATGTCATCCGGGTTTTACACTATGGATAATGGTGAATGGGATGGCCTGGATCAAAGGTGGGGTTCGGGACTCTCCTTACAAAAGACCGGATTTGGCCTGATTGTACTCCATGATATGGGCCACCTGTGGGATTTTAAGTTACAAGCGGCTTTCAGTAGCTCCTCAACACGATTCTTTTCCAACAATCCTAATTCCCATTCTTACAAGGCCGCAGCAGTCTTTGAACATAGCACACGTAGAAGAACAATAGGATTTGGATTGAATGTGAATTATCAATTCAGATTAGCGGTAATTCCCATCTTTACCTATAAAGAAAAACTCAACCACAACTGGACCGTGGATATGCTTCTACCAGTTAAAGCACAGTTGATCCGAAATTTCAATAATAGCAATCGCCTGATTATGGGGATTCGGGGAAGTGCCGGTTCCTACTTTCTGGACCAGGAGCAACTCTTTACCAATTCTTTATACCAACGCATTACCTTGCATGGCTACCTGGGCTATGAACGGATGCTAAGTAAATACATTGGGATAGGGCTTGATGCAGGGGTCAATATTCCTATAAGGGATAGAATTCGTTCCTGGGACAATAGCAATATCATCTTACACGATTTTCAGAGCAGGATTTCCCCTCATATCAGTGCACGAATTTTCTTTGCTATATCTTCCAGTTAGCGATGCTGGATTAAAGGAGATAGATTCTGTATTTTAGGTCAAAGGATATCCCTTGCTATTAATTTCGGAATCTATGACTACTCCTTCTGATAAACTCCTGCGGAAATGGGGAATTGATACCCCTGAAATGAATCTTACCAAAAAAGATCGAAGAAACTTTCTCAAACAGGCTTCTCTGGGAGGACTTGCTTTGGGAGCATTTATGTTTAGTCCATTGGAGGATACATTAGCTCATACTACCTCCAGCATAAATCGCTTCTCAGCTCCCTCAGATCTCAAAATTACAGACATGCGCTATGCCGTAGTGATGAATGGGCATGCACGCTGTCCGATCATTCGTATCGACACGAATCAAGGCATATCAGGTTGGGGTGAAGTTCGGGATCAGGCAAGTTGGCGTTATGCGCTTTTTTTAAAGAGTCGGATTTTAGGGATGAATCCCTGCAGCGTGGAAATGGTCTTCAAGCGCATCAAACAATTCGGCTTTCATGGTCGACAGGGAGGAGGGGTAAGTGCTGTTGAAATGGCACTCTGGGATTTGGCAGGTAAAGCCTATGATGTACCCGCTTATCAATTGTTGGGAGGAAAATATCGGGATAAAGTGCGCCTCTATGCAGATACGCCTATGGGAAAGAATGAGGAGGATTTCAATGCACGGGTAAATAAGCGCATGGATGAACAGGGCTTTACTTTCCTGAAAATGGATTTTGGGATTGAATTGCTGAAAGGCATTGAAGGAACAACTGTAAACAATAACTTCTGGGACATAGGGAGGCAATGGACGAATGAACCCATGACCTATGGGGCTACTGAACATCAATTTACCCAAGTACAGATTACGGATAAGGGATTGGATATAATGACGGAAAGGATAGAGAAAGTAAGGGCGAAAATTGGCTATGACATACCTTTAGCCTCTGACCATTATGGGCACTTTGACCACAATAATGCGATTCGTTTAGGACATGCAGTCGAAAAATATCGCCTGGCCTGGCTGGAGGACCTTATTCCCTGGAAATTTACAGAACATTGGAAGCAAATTTCTCTTGCTATCCAAACGCCTACCACTACAGGAGAAGACATTTATTTGAAAGAGGAATTTATCAAACTCATTGATAATTATGCCATCGATATTGTTCACCCGGATTTGGCTTCGGCTGGAGGATTGCTAGAGACGAAAAAGATTGGAGACTATGCGGAGGAAAAAGGAATAGCAATGGCCATGCATTTTGCAGGAACACCGATTTCATTTATGGCAAATGTCCACTGCGCTGCTGCTACCCAAAATTTCATGGCTTTAGAACATCATTCGGTAGATCTGGAGTATTGGGAGGATTTGGTGAAAACGGAGCATACGATGATCGAAAAGGGCTTTGCTCATGTTCCTAATAGTCCCGGACTGGGAGTTGATTTAAACGAAAAAATTGCCAAAGAGCATTTGGCTCCAGAAGATAAAACGTATTTTAGACCCACACCCGAATGGGACAAAATCAGGTCCTGGGATAGATTATGGAGCTGATTTAACCTAAACGCACACCTTAAAGATAAACCATGAACGAAAAGAATGAACCACAGGATTTAGCTAATGAATTAGAAAAAGCAAGGGAAAACCGTCATTATGATTCCACAATTTTAGATACCCTCTCCATTAAAACAGATCTTTCTTCGGATGAAGGAAAATTATCTTTGATCTATCAAGAAGTAAATTCCAATTATCGACATTTGGCGGATACCCGCTTCAAACTCTTGGGCCTGGTGCCGCTGGCTTCAATTTTTGCCTGGATGGAAATCCTTACCAGTTTGACAGGAAAAAACTTGCCCAAGGGGCTGGCTGGCACAGTGGTAAGTATCATTGGATTCTTTATCATCTACGGGATTAGAATTTATGACAAAAGGAATGACGAATTATACAATGACCTGATAAGCAGAGGCAGGAAGATCGAAGAAGAATTAGGGATAGATACTGCTATATTTAAAGGCCGTCCGACTAGTTTTCGCAAAGCTAAGCTTGATTTAAAGATCAATCATTCTACCGGAACCAATTTGATTTATCGAGGAGTTCTAATCGGTTGGATCATTCTTTTTTTCTACTATTTCTTCATGATGTTTAACTAACTATGTCTGATAAGGCTGGATCTGCTATGATATTCAAAGAGCAAGCTTTTAATAAGAGGGTCTTGATAGTTGGAGCAGGAGCTACCGGTTTGTATGCTGGATATCTATTAAAGGCTGAGGGAATCGATTTTCAAATTCTGGAAGCCTCTGATAAAGTAGGAGGACGTCTGGGGAAAATAGAAGGCTTTGCTGACTTTCCATTGGATAGTGGTGCGGAATGGTTGCATGGGAAAAAGTCGATCATGGGGGAACTGGTGAAAGAGACTGGCACAAAGATCAAGCGGGATAAATCCAAAGAATACTATTGGTTTAAGGGAAAACTCAAAAAGAAACTCCCTCGACATTTGGAAGATGAGATGGAGGAGGATGAAAACCTTCCTGATGTCTCCTTTTGGGATTTTGCTCTATCCAAAGGCTATGGAGAGGAATACAAATATATTGTAGAACAGCTAGCCGGAGATTATGGGGCGGATTCTCTGGAATTATCAGCCAAGTGGACCATAAAGGAAGAGGAGGCCTTTAGCGCAGGGTTTAAGGATTACAAATTTCGAGAGACCTATTTCGACCTCTTTGAAAAGTATATCACCCCTGAAATTCAGAATTCCATTCAGCTAAATACAGTTGTAAAGATAATAGATTATAGCAAGGACCAAATTCAGGTAGAAGACCAAAATGGGCAGATTTATATTGCTGATAAGCTGATCCTGACTGTTCCTATTACAGTTTTACAGGATGGAGACATCATATTTAACCCTTCCCTTCCCCAAAGAAAAACAGAGGCCTTCCACAAAATAGGAATGGGGCCGGGTATGAAGGTCTTTTTGAAATTCGGCCAGAAATTTTACGATGGCTATGTGGCAGGTGGAAAGATTTGTGCCGCTTATGCGGATGAGAGTTGGGTCAAAAAAGGGGAAGATCATGTTCTGCTTGCTTTTGTAATGGGAAAACAGGCAGCACATTTGAGTTCACTGGGATCAGATCAGAAGATTATCGAAGCTTTATTGGGAGAGTTAGACGAAATATATAGCGGACAGGCCAGTACCTATTTTCTGGATGCCTATGTGGTAGATTGGGGCAAGCATCCTTACATTCGTGGTTCCTATTCTTTTAGTAAAGTGGGGATCGGGAATGCGCGGGAAATAGCTGCTCAACCCATAGATGGGAAAATATTTTTCGCAGGGGAAGCCATGAATCTCAATGGGCATCATCAAACGGTGCATGGAGCTGCTGAGACGGCTATACAACAGCTGGTCAATATGCGGGATCTCGCAGGGGACGCATCGTGATCACCACCTATAAGAAGAGCAAGTTGCTTAGATTATGATGTAGCTGACATCAATCAGCGCTTACGAATGAATTTATTGGCAGCCTATCCTTGCTCCTGCGCCTTTTCCAATTTATCTAGCCGCTTCTCAATTTCCATAAGTTTGTACAGGATCAGTATGTGAGTATGTTTGGCATCTATACCAACCACACTTTTTTCACTGTAGATCATGGCTTCAATTTCTTTGTAAATCTCAGGGGGGATGACTTCTTGCATGAATATTCTATTATTAGGTTTCGGATATACTAAAATTAAAAGAGAATGCATCTTTCGTTTTGGGACGCTTTAGTTTGAGTAAGATTCGTATAACAGAATCGCCCCAGATGCTTTTGAGTCGGGGATCCTTTACTTCAATTTTCTCTTCTACCGCCTCAAATTTTTTCGGATCAAAGGACATTTTCAATTTTCGGGGCGCATAAAAATCCCCGCCAGGGTAGATAGTAATGTATGACTCCTCAACACGAACAGGACCCGGACTCATAAAGCTGAGCATAATATCTGGCCCTTTTTTTTCCAATTCATAGGATTCTGCCAACTGAATGGTCTCCGCATTTCGATCAAACTTGAAGGAGCGATACCAGCTTTTAAGGCCTGCAGAATCAGGATAAGCCTCTTCTATATTCATAGAAAGCTCTACCAGGCTATCTTCCTGACTATATACTACATTGCTTGCTCTTCGTTTCAATCCCCACTCCTGCATCACGCCTCCAATAGTCGGAAGATTATGGAATCCTGATTGCATGGTCCATATTTTATAGCGGTCCTTCGAGAAGGTTTGCTTTCGATAAGTTTCCACTCCCAAATCAATAATAGCCGGCTTTCCGTCCAGATAAATGATAAAGCTACCTACATCATTGTGATTATGGCTTTGGTCATTGTGGGCTCCCATAGCCCCCAGAAAAAACCCACGGGAGCTTCCTCCTTCTGAACGAGCCAACATTACCTCCGTTTCCGGTAACCAAACATCTTGTAGATAAACAGGCTTGGCTTTTGCTGTTGCCAATTCCTCAAAATTGAAGATCTCGTGTAATTTTCGTCCAATAGATCCTTTCGTAAAGCTTCTCTGCAATTGATAGGTGTAAGCAGCAAAAGCCATCATATCCTCATCCTGTATCCGTTTTCCAAATCGATAAATAAGCTCCGAATTGACTGTGATTTTACCGTGTGTATCTGCAAAATTGATATAATAGGGCCCTGCTATATGTGCTCGATAGATATATCGAGCCATCTCCCGAAGCACAGGCTTTTGATAAATGTCAAGCTTTCCTCCGCTTGAGGTATATAAAAGTTCCAGACAATCGAAAAGTGATGCCCCTGCCCTACTCCAGTAATTAGGTCCCTCATCACAACCCCCATCCTCCGCATATTCATTTAAGAATTCATCCAGGGATCGGAGCGATTTATGCAAAGCTTTCGCCCGTCGATATTCATCTTCCTCAAATACAAGCAAGGCCGTTATCCAATTGCTGTTGATCCAGGGATTCCAATTATTGAGGTAATTGTCTTTAGGCGCAAAACCCATCCACCAGTAATCATCGACCTCTAGTAAAGGCGTGAGAATTCGGCGATCCGTTTCAAGCCTCATTCTCTTCCTGATCATAGGAGAAATGGAGTCCAGCTCAGGTCCCAGCAAATAATCTGTCCAGGCTAATAAAGCCGCAGTTTCGGCAGCAAAAAGATCAACAACCGGATCTGCTACATCCGCAAGATCAGTTCCTGCTTTTTGCATAAATAAATGTGCGGGAACTCCCCAAAAGGATTCCTCACATATACTCCAAATGCCATTGGTGATTTGATCGAGATGTTTTCCTTCACCAGCTACCATTTCTGCCAGTACCAAATCCATCAGGGCATGCCTCCGCTCATAGGAAATTTCCTGATAGCTATTTCGGTCACCTTCCCGTATGTAATCCAGATAAGTTTGAGCAGGAATGGAAGGCCAAAGGTAATCAACTCGGTTTGCTCCGGCTTCGTTGAGATGCGTTTTTATGCTATCATTGAGACTCTTCCATGCCTCTCTATTTTCATACTTGGGAAATGGTGACCACGAATCCAGCTCAGACAGCCATTCTTCAAGTTCGGCTTCCGTACAGGAGCCACTCAAATAATAGCGGTGATAATAGCGGAGCTTGTTTTGGGTATAGGCCATACCAAATAAGAAGTAGAAGCAAAGGAAAATGGAGCAGTGCTTTCCTATTTTCTTGAGCAAATCAGTCATGCAGGTATTTGTGTCTGTTCATAGGTATAACGAACAATTTGGGGATAAAGCATGAAAATTCCTTTGATATGCTGAAAATTTTGAATTCTCTAGCTTATGAGATCACATTTTATTGATGAAAGCCGCAAAGTCCTTTAGAAAATTTGGTTAAAAGCGCGAGGCCTTCAACCAGATATCCGATCTGGCCCATCGCTTTTCAAATTCTTTCTTGGCTTCTTTGCTATCCTTTCCCTGTGCTTTGAGGGCTTCCATCAAACCAAAGAGTGACCAGCCATTGTTCGGATGATCCTCCAGTTCTGTTCGATATACCTTTTCAGCCCCTTCAAAATCTTCCATATCCATGAGAAGTGCACCCAGCCAATGACGAGAATCAAAAGGCATAGGCTCTGGCTCATCCCATCGAAGGGAGTCTTCTTGAACCACAGCTTGCTCAAATAGGGCTTTGGCCGACTCTTTATTTCCAGCCTGCCAGGCAATTTCTCCTTCAAGTATTCCAGCAGCAATTTTCAAAATGTGGCTGACCTTGTGATCCCTAAAGATCGCTTCGGTTGTATCGGCTACCGCTTTTACCCTTTGTAAATACACCTGAGCAAAATCAGATTCTCCCTCTTTCAGGTGTGCATATCCCATGGCAAAATCCCAGCCTGCTCCCGGGAAGATTCCATCCGGACGATTTCCCAATTTCAATACCTCATCAAAGCGACCAAAACGCATGAGGGTAAGCGCATGGTACATATTGACTCCAGTTATTTTTGCGAAATCTTTGGCTGCCTGAATAGCGACTGCTCCCTGCCCATCATAACTGGCTGCAAAGAGGAGCATGTGTAGGTTGTGGCTGGGGTAAATGGCAAAGGCCTTACCCTCTTTGCCTTTTTGATCGGTATGCCAGGCTTGTAAATTGGCTTTGACTGCTTCCGGCCACATGCCCAGTTCATTATAGGTATGCGAAGGCATATGATTCAGGTGGCTCGCTCCCGGTATTACATCTCCCATATATTCTACACAAGGCAAAGCTTTTTCAGGATTCTGGGTGGATTCGGTTGCATGTATGTATAAATGGCAAGCGCCCGGATGCTGAATGTCTATTTCCAATACTTTTTCCAGGACCTTATGAATCCGCATGACATCAGGATCGTTGACATCACGTGTGCCTCGACGAGGTTCGAGAATAAATAAGGCTTCGGCATAAATGGTTGCCACGTCCAGATCGAATGGGAACTTTTCATACACCTTCTTCATGGCCATTGCATAGGCAGTGTCCTGGATCGGTGCTGTCTCGGGATCGAAATCTTCTATATAGCGAACCTTCAGGGCTTTTATCAGGGCTTTCTCTACCGGGCTGGCATATTTCTTTGCATATTTTTCTGCTTTTTGAATAGCCTCTAATGCCAGTGGGGCTTTTTTCTTCGAAAGCTTTCCATTTAAGTAAGCCCCCCATGCCCAGGCTTCGCCCCAATAACAAATGGCACAGGTTGTATCTCTTTTCCAGGCTTCTCGAAAGGATCTTGCAGCATCGTCCACAGCAAAAGCATATTTCAATTGGATGCCCTGATCAAACCAGGCCTGAACCTGATCAGTTTTGGAAGAAATTTCCATAGAAAAAGTGCCCAAAGCCTCTTCTCGAAGATCCATTTCTTTATCCAAATCAGGTCCCATAGAATGATGTTGGGCTGATATGGGCAAAATGTATAGGCCGCAGATCAAAATGGACAGGAGAAAATGAGGGATAGAAAAGCGAGAAAGCTTAGTTCTCAAAGGAAAGAAGCGTAGCATAGTTTTTTATGTGTTTTTAAATCCTTAGGGAATATACAAAAGAATATTTGTTAGGCAGATGATCAAGGTCAGCCGGTTCCATCCGGGGATTCATGAGAGAATAATTTCCCTTTTACTTCTGATTTTGGTACAATTGAAAAAGATGAGCATTCCTGTTAGAGGAATGTTTGAGGCGGTTAAAGGCGAAATAATAGACAAATATGGAGCTGTTTTTCAACTTTGTGCCTATATTTTCGTAATTATGTCTTTCCCCCCTCACATGTTTGTAATCGAATAGACATCAGTTTAATCACAACATAATCGCGTTAAACAACACATCTCACACCCTATGGATACCTTATTTTTAGTGGAAATGGGAATTGTGGCAGTCATTGTTGTCATCCAATTCTTTGTATTTTTCCGAAACTCAGCAGCTATTAATGGCCTATCCTCTATTTTTCCTCAGGGCTCTGCTCTCAAAAGCAAAAATGTCCCTGTAAGCGAAACAGGAGAAGATGGTGCACTCATTGGTGGAACCATTGACCTGGTTGAGGAAAACCCTGGCTTTAGCCAAGTCTTCCAAAATATTCTTCGGAATACCAATGCCTACCTGACTCGCAATAAAGGAGCAGCAGATTTTGATATCCTTAAGGATATGGCAGAAGATAAATCCTACTCCAAAGAAGAGGGCATCGAATCCAATGTAGCCCTACCCCTTTATATAGGACTCCTCTGTACCTTCACCGGGGTTATCATTGGTCTGATAAAAATCTCAATTGAAGGAGTAAGTAATGATGCTATTCAGTCATTTGTGGGCGGAGTTTTAATCGGGATGATTGGTAGTGCAGTGGGATTAGGATTGACGGTTTTGAGTAATCTCCGTTTCAAAGAAAGCAAAAGGGTACGAGATGAAAGACTCTACGACTATTTCAGCTTCCTACGTTCGCAGATTCTGCCAACACTTAAGAAAGATGCTGAACAACCCATAGATACTTTGAGAGATAATCTGGCTGCCTTCAACGATGGATTTGCCCGTTATCAATCTCACATGAATGATTCTTTGACGGAAACTTTGAGATTATTCAAAGAACTCAAAGGTGTTTTCGGTCAAATTAGAAGCATCGAGCAGGGACTCAATGGAATGGGCAATTTCCTGCAGGTAAATGACTCTCTCATCGAAAGACAAGTCGCTTACATTGATTCTTATTCGAAAAAGGCTGAAGAATTCTCCGAAAAACTAGGAACTCATTTCGGCCAGGTAAATCGGAAGATGGAGACAGTAGTGGGCGAAAATATTCAGGCGCTTGAGAGAAGCACCCAGGCTGCTTATGTAAAAATGGATCAATACCTGGCTTCTATTGGAAATACGGATAATAAGGCATTTGCAGAAGCCTTGAATAAAGATCTCAGCAAGATCAGAGGAGACATTGAATTGCTCCAAAATAAGAGTCTTGAGGTGAACACCCGTTTGCTTGAGCATTTGGGGAAAGAAAGTCATACGGTCATAGAGCTTACCGATAAAATGAATACCCTGGATAGCAGATTGAGTTCAGTAGCTACTGCCCAAAGCAGCAGCTTCATGAATTCTGGTGCCTTCCAGTTTTTTGTCTATTCTGGCGTAGCTGCCTTCCTTACGGGCATCGGTTGCGGAGTGATTTACCTCTTTAATACCTTTGGCGGATGAGCAAGAAAGCCAAAAAAGACAGTAGCCGCCTCTTTTGGGTAAGCTATGCAGACTTGATGACCGCCATGTTCATCATCTCGCTTGCCTTGTTCGTATTGAGTTACAAACTCTTCCTGGACCGGCAAGACGCATTGGTAACGACTGAAGAAGAACTTCGGGTAAGGAGCCTGGAACTGGATAAACAAAGTCTTGCTTTGGAAGAATTGAAACGTCGCCTCAGCGATGAAGAAATGTTTGCTAGTACCCTTATCCAGCAACTCAATGATGAGAAAGCCCGTCTCCTTGTAATGGAGATTGAGTATAAAAAATTGCAGGAGATTCAGAAGGCCATCGAGCAACTTGATTCTAGATACTTTGTCTATCAACCTGAGTTCAAGCGCCACGTCTTGCGCTCCCAGGTTCAGTTTGATAAAGGTAAGTCCGATATCAAGGGACAATATCGAGAATTGCTGATCGAGGCAGGTAAGGCTCTTAAAGGTCTGGTAGATGGTCTCGAGCCAGATGATAATATCAAATACCTACTTGTAATTGAAGGTATGGCATCTGCGGATAATTATACTCGAAATTATGAGCTGAGTTATGAAAGGGCATTGTCTCTATACAATCTGTGGGATGCAGAAGGGATAAATTTTGATCAGGATCGTTATGAAGTTATGATTTCTGGAAGTGGGGAAAGTGGGGTAGGAAGAGATCAGACGGATGAAAGTAAAAACCAACGCTTCCTGATTCAGATTATTCCAAAGATTGGGGAATTGAAAGCGATTGATTATAGTTCTATAGATTCGACGGCTTCTGATACTCTCATAACCCCATAATTGCATTTGCATGAAGAAGCTGGTGTTCTGTTTGAATTCTCTGTACATTTAAACAGAACATCAGCGTTTTTTTTATTGGCTGCTCATGAAAAACCTTCTTCTACTTTCGATTTTTTTCTTCTCTTTCTTCCTAATACACGCCCAGGAAGTGGACATAATGGATAAAGTAAAACATCATTATGCAGATAATAATGGAGTAAAGATTCACTACGTTAGTATGGGAGAAGGTCCCTTGGCAGTGATGATCCACGGTTTTCCCGACTTCTGGTACAGCTGGCGAAATCAAATGAAGGCCCTTTCCAAAACCCATAAAGTAGTCGCAGTAGATTTAAGGGGTTATAACAAAAGTGATAAACCTGATGGGGTCGAGGCTTATAAAATGATAAACCTCATGAAAGATATCGAGGCAGTAATCCGGTCTGAAGGAAAAGATAAAGCGATCATCATTGGACACGATTGGGGCGGAGCTATTTCCTGGTCTTTGGCCATTTACCGGCCTGATTTAGTGGAAAAACTAATCATCTGTAATCTCCCCCACCCCAAAGGAATGGCAAATGAATTGGCAACCAATCCAGAGCAACAGAAAAACAGCCAGTATGCCAGAAATTTTCAACAGGAAGGAGCCCATAAAGAACTGACTGCAGAAGGCTTGGCAGGATGGATAAATGATGCTGAGTCTAAAAAATATTATATCGAAGCCTTCAAGCGATCAAGTTTCGAGGGTATGCTCAATATTTACAAAGCTAATTATCCCAGAGAACCTTACCAAAGCAATGACGCTCCTATGCCCAAGGTCAAATGTCCCGTATTGATGATACATGGTCTGGATGATTGGGCACTGTTACCAGGGGGATTGAATAATACCTGGAATTGGTTGGAGAAAGACCTTACGCTGGTGACTGTCCCCGGTGCTGGTCATTTCGTGCAGCATGATGCACCAGAAATGGTTACTCGATCTATGCTTATGTGGTTGAATCGTTAGTTACAGTAGCTTTCTTACACCTGCAATTTCCTTTGGAACCCCCCAAAGGCTGATTCTGGGCTAATTTTCTTTGCTTTTTCGATAAATACTCTTCAATTCTTACCTAGATAGGCCTAATTGTTCTCTCAAAAAGAATAATTTGCCATATTGAACCTTTTATTGCAATTACCAGCAAAACATGAGTCAAAACCCTACACCTGTAATGGCCGAAGAAACCCAAGCTCCTGTAATGAATAGAGAAAATCCCGATCCCGGGAGAGGCGTTAGATTTTTAGGATTGAAAGATCAAGCCCCGGATTGTGAGATTTTTATCAATCAGCCCATTTATGACCTAAAAGTACTTTGCAAGAATAAAAAGGTGATAGATATTGGTTGTGGGTATGGCAGGAATAAGAAGCTTGTTGAATCAGTCGGAGGAGAATGGATCGGGGTAGAACCCTTTGAAGGAGGAGCACAGACGGTAATTGCAGATGCAGAAGATTTACCTTTTGAAGATAATAGCTTTGATGTCGCCATTATGGATGCGGTCTTAGAGCATATTCCGGATGTAGGCAAAGCATATGCCGAAGTAGCCAGAGTGCTAAAGCCTGGAGGATTATTTGTAGGCTATGTTGCTTTCATGGAGTGCTTCCATGGGATTTCCTATTCCCATCTTTCTTTCAAGGCCCTTGAGCATTATTCCAACATCAATAATATGACCCTGGAGAAAGTGGCGGGAGGAAGTCGTTTTGGGATAGATTACCACCTCATGGTCATCTTTTATCCCCTACCCTTTAAAATCTTCAGAGGCTTGATTGCTGCGATGATCAGAGGGACTTTCAAAGTAAAATCCTGGCTTGCCTATTTAGGACTTCGGGCAAAAAGACGCTTAAGTCATGCAGAGGCAAAAGAGATGTCTCGTCTGTATTTCAAACTGGAATGCCTGAGGCAATCAAATGGCTTTACCTTCATTGTGAGAAATAATAGCTAAGTCCCACTTCCCAAAAATTTTAAGGCTGAAGTTACATTTTCTCTGAGCTTGGATACCAAGTGATGCCAAGATTGATATTCTAAAATCTTTAAATCACCTGGAAATGAACAAACTTACGCAAATCTCTGTTTCAAGCCTGATTGGCTTGATTATGCTGCTTGGATTGTCTGGTTTCGATACAGAACCTAAGGCATTGGCCACTGTTAAAAGAACGGCCAAAGGCTTTATGTATACGAACATCAACAAATCCCTTATCAAAAAACAAGTAAATAGCGGTCTCCGGGTCGTTGATATTTTCTTCCATGAAATTGATGGTACTTTTTTCCTCGCTCGTAAAGTAGTAGGCAAAGGAAAAAAAGGAACCCTTTATTCAGAAGTGAAGAGAGAAAAAAATAAGCTTTATCCTAAATACAAACCCAAGTTATATTTCGCTTGCTGGCAGGTATCAGGTTGCCAGTGTAAGCGCCCTTCTCAGCATGCCTCCTGTAAATGTGTAGGGAGTAGTAGTGATGCCTGTACCAGCGAATTGGGTCCAAAATTATGGGAAGCTGAGTATATCTACATCGAGTAAAATTTAATTCTTAATTGAATAAAGGGGGACTGGGCACTGAAAAGTGCCCGGTTTTTTTATGTTGATTAAATCAAACCTTCATCGTGCGAAGCATAAAAAACCGATATCTCTTCATGTTAAAGAGGATTTCCCAAATACATGTGGAAGCCTAAAGGAATTGTATATAAGGGGAGAAAGGGTGATTAAAAAGGGGAAAATAACTTCTGTGGTTTGCGAATTGACAGATCCCTCAGACCTTTATACAATTAATCTCCTTTCGGCTTTTGCCAAAGGGTCTATAACATTCAAAAACAGGAGCTTTTCAATTTGCTCTGTCAGCAGGATGAAATGTCAGAATACTTTGAAGGCTCAGAAATTAGTTTCCTGAATGACAGCATTATCGAGCTGAGGATGCAGAGCCTTCCCAAAAAAGAAATGCTCGAAAATGAAGCCCTCAGATCAGAAGCAATTAATTATCAAGATTTTTCCTAAGTGATATGGGATTAAGCTCATTCGAAAAAGAAAGACCTGATGGCAAAGAGGAGCTTGAAAAACTGGATCAAAGGATTTTTACGCAAGATATGCTAAAGAAATATTCCGCTGCTGAATTACGCATCCTTCGAAATAGCATTTTTGCACGTCATGGTTATCGTTTCAAATCCCCTGATTTACAATCACATTTTCAAACTCAGAAGTGGTATAAAGAAAGTGGAATAACTCAAGCGGCTATTTTAAAGGAATTGAATCCTATCGAAAAAGTGAATATCCAGTTAATTCAGGAAATGGAGAACCTGAAGAGATGATTTTTACAACTAGTCTACAATGGGGCTGATTCTGAAGCTGTAAAAATATTCTTTAGGGGAAATGGTGTATTCCGGATGAACAGGTGCTCCCCAACTATTGTCCCCACCTACTCCCATTTGCTTGAGGTCTATGTTCCAGATAATATGATCTTTAGGCGAAAGTTCGGCTCCGTGTTTGGAGGTTAAGGGAACCAGCCCTGAGGCCGATTCACTTCCTTTGGCTCCTGCAAGAAAATCCAGATCATCCTGATCTAACTGCCAGGCACTCATGGAAAGAAATTCAGAAACTGCTTCGATTTTTAAGCCCTTTCCATTTTTATCCTTCAAACTCATCCAGCGGACATCCGTTTTGTTTCCACTCTCCTGCGGGCGAGAATATTGGTGCAATTGATCCCAAACCAGGCCTTTCCAAATACCAATTTCTGCTGATGTTTTTCTATCCCAATAAGACTCATGCGGCCCCCTACCGTACCACTCCATATATTCGAAACGCTCATCCAATTGAAACTGAAGTCCTAAACGAGGAATAAGAGGTAGGCCTTTTTCTTTGGGACTGAAACGATATTCAATTACTAACTCTCCATGAGGATAAATCTGATAAAGAATTTTCAGTGGGAGTTTATTCAGAGATTTTGATTCTAGTCCAACTTCCAATTGGATAGTTTCGCCAACTTCCTCAATCCTCAATAAGCTGGATTTCATGCTGGACACAATATCTCGCCAGAATGCAGCCCACTCATGCATACCGTTTCCAAGATCATTGTCTGTTGGCGGTCTCCAGAAATTGGCTTTCACTGGAGCGTTTAGTAAAACTTCTCCTTTATAGGTGTATGATAAAAGATTACCTGTCTTTTTCTTAAACCTCAAACGGAGATCCTTGCCGCTAACCTGAATTTCATCTCCCTGCTGGCTATATTTCAATTTTTCAACGGAAGAACCTCTATGATTTTGCGAAATAAGCTTCTTTCTTTGCAGCACAAACTGATCCCAGGCAACTACATGATCTGCAGGTATCGTTTCAGTTGCTCTTTCCGTTTTTGCATATAGACTCAAGAGATATTCCTTATCTGCCTTCATCTCCAAATCCTTGATAGGAACACGAAAACTTCTTCTCTCTCCGGGGCCTGCCAATAATTTTCCGATAGTTCCCGAGCGAATTACCGTGCCTTCCTCTCTCAATTTCCAGGTAAATACCCAGTCTTCATTGCCTTTGAAGAAATGCTTATTGTGAACCTGGAAAATACCTTTTTCCAGGATCAAGGGAGCAAATGTTAAGGGAGCATAGACTTTCCTTACCTCTTCAAGGTGAGGATGTGGCTCTCGATAGGGGCTTACAAGGCCGTTATTCAGGAAATTACCGTCAGTAGGCAAATCAGGATGGTAATCATGGCCATAAGCCAGGTATTTGAGTCCCTGCTCATTCTCATATTCCAATGATTGATCCACCCAATCCCAGATAAAGCCTCCCTGAAGGCTCGGGTATTTCTCGATGATATCCCAATAGTCTTGTAGATTCCCAACACTGTTTCCCATAGCATGGCAGTATTCGATCATGATGAGCGGACGATCCGGTTTACTATTGGCATAGTCGAGTAATTTATTGAAGCGAGGATACATAGGACAGAAAATGTCTGTATAGGCTTCTTTCTCTGCGGGCTCATATTGAACAGGACGAGAGGGATCTCTTTCCTTTAGCCATTGATACATAACCTCAAAGATTTTTCCGTGGCCAGCTTCATTCCCCAGGGACCAAATAATAATAGAAGCATGATTTTTATCTCGTTCAAACATCGCCTGGGTACGAGCCATATGAGCAGGTAGCCAACTCATCTCATTGCCAATTTGCGTCTCTTCCGAATTGGCAAGTGGGTGGCTTTCGATATTGGCCTCATCGACTACATATAATCCATGTTTGTCGCAGAGTTTGTACCATTCAGGATGGTTGGGATAATGGCTGGTCCTGACTGCATTTATATTGTTTTGCTTCATCAGTCGGATATCCTTGAGCATGAGCTCCCGGTCAACCACATGCCCTCGATGAGGATCCGTTTCATGCCGATCTACCCCTCGAATGTATATGGCCTTTCCATTTAGTAGTAATTGCCCCCCTTTTATTTCTACTTTTCTTAATCCCATAGACTGCTGGATATATTCAGCCTCCTCCTTTTCAAGGGCGTTCAGTTTGATACGAAGTTTATAAAGGTTTGGGCTTTCCGCGGACCATAGATCTACATCAGAAAGGCGAAAGTTGATACGCTGTTGTTTTTTTTGATTTGGGGAAAGGTTAAAGGAAAGCATTTTTGATTCCAGTTCTCCTCCATTAGGAGCCGTCAGGCAGACTTCCAGTTTCTGGTCGCGCTGGTATTGATCGCTGCTATTATGAAGCTCAAAATCGATACTTACGTCAGCATGTTGAAAATTTTCATCCAGAGAAGTCTTAACAAAATAATCATGAACATATACTTTTGGTCGCGCATAGAGATAAACTTCTCGTTCAACCCCCGACAGCCTTAGCATGTCCTGACTTTCAATATAACTGGCATCTGACCACCGGAATACTTGAAAGGCGATGAGATTTTTCCCTTCTTTCAAATAAGGATTGAGGTGAAATTCTGCGGGGGTTTTTGAGCCTTGAGAGTAGCCAACTTCCTTTCCATTCACCCAAACATACAAGGCTGATTTCACCGCAGCAAAATGAAGGAAGACTTCCTGATCCTTCCATCCTGCAGGCAGTTCGAACTCATGACGGTATGAACCTACCGGATTATAGTCTGCTGGAACCTTAGGCCATTTGGTATCAAAAGGATATTTTTCGTCCAGATAAATGGGATGATCCAGATCATGCAATTCCCAATTTGCAGGAACCGGAAAACGATCCCAGGCTTTATCGTCAAAATCTGTTTTGTAAAAGTCTTTGGGACGATCTTTAGGATTTCGCACCCAATTAAATTTCCAATAGGTATTTAGGGATAGATAACGGCCGGACCTTTCCATTTTGTCCTCTATTGCCAGCGCTTCATTTTCAAAAGCGAAAAAACTACTGCGGGGAGCAAGCTTATTTACTTCAAAAACCTCATGGTTTTGATGAAGATTTTTGGCAGGATCGATTTGCTGGGAAAGTAGCAGCAAAGATCCGGAAGTGAGGGAGCAAAATAGTATGAGTGTGCGCAGCATAAAAAGCTCTGTGAATCCAGTGGTTTACTGGAGCCTTATTAGATCTCTGTTCAAATTTCCTGAGCCGTAAAGGGGGAAATTGAGTTTGTCACTCAACTAATATCGAAATTATTTAAGGAATGTTGATGAAAAAAGCACTTATGCGCCAAGTGTCATTATTAATGGGTTTACCTGAGACTATTGATCCAGTCTTGCATGAGGGCTACTCCCTCTTCATGAATTAGACTTCGACCAATTTCAGGCATAGCTACTCCTGTTTCAACAGAATTCATCCGATAAACGAGAATAGAGGAGTCTGCTTTTCCCGGGGTGATATTGTACATCAAATTACCTGAGCCCTGGGCTGCCGAGACGGGGCCCTTATTGATTCCAAGTCTGTGAGGATCCTCTTCTTCGTATTCAAGAAAGAGGGCCGTATTACTAGCGGGACCATGTTGAGAGTGGCAATGCGCACAATTTACATCCAGATAGGCACGCGCTCTTTCGCCTAAAGAATAATGAGCATCCGCCCAATCAGGGAGCCTGGGGCTATTTTTCAGGGAAAAAGAAGCAGGAAGCCAGGCCATTTGCTGAAATTTCTGCAATTGATTCATGCTCCCGTCTGCATAGGCAATCACTTTATTGAGATTACGAAGTTTAGGGCCGATGTACTTCACATTGCCTTTGTTCTTATGGCAACTCTTACAATCATTATTGTCTGGAATGACATAAGAGACTTTGCGAGCTTGTCCTTTTGTATCGGTCCATGCGACCTCTTTTTTCGCCCCCAGGATATTTCTGTACGCTTCCTGTTGTTCTGCATCCCACTCATAATTGGCTACTTCCCAAACGTCTGTTGTTTTATGTAGCACCCGGGTTTCGATAAGACGACGCCCCAAATTTTTATTTTGTTCGTCATTCCAGTAGTAGAAGTTTTTGATAAGATAGGTCCCTTCCGGATAGATCAATTCTTCTCCTTCGATCTGAATCTCTTTACCAGAAGGTACCTGTACAAATCTTTCCTTATGCGCATAATCAGTAAACAATGGAGTATTGAGTTCGTAAGGCAGTACCCCCTCAGCAGGCATCAAGGCTGCTAATTCGCCCTCAAAAAAATTATGCTCTGACAATTTCTCGAAGAAAGGATCAGAACTTTCCTGACTAACTTTCTGCTCGCTACAACTTATAAAAAACAAGCAAAATACGCTTATGCAAATATTTACTGATCTCATGTTCATGTCTAGGCTTTCGTTTTTCCGTCGCAGTTGAAAGGAGCGGGATCAAAACTCAGGTTTTGAGATTGATTACCCATATCCATATTAAGGAACCCAGTACCTTCGGCTTCCTGGATACAAATGTTATTGGGATTGTCTCCTTCAGCCAGACTGATTCCGTCATAGAGGATATGTGGGAGGGAGGCTGCTTCGTACATGCCTGATTTTTTCAATTCTCCATGCAGCCCAACGAGAATAGAAGCCAATTCATGCTCTTTGACAGCTTCCGGAAATTCATCCTGCTTGCTGATCTGGTTGTTGTGGAAATATATATTGCGGGGAATAGGATCGAAATCAGGGGCATTTTTCATGATGTTGGGATCGACCGAGATATAGCTCAAAATTCCCACAGACATAGTATTGTTGTCCTCTAATTTATTGTTGTATACTTCAACGTCTGAGGTTCTCAATACCATGATGCCGGTTCCCGGAGGAAGGTTGCCTACGCCTGTAGCGCTATTGGCTGCAGGGGCAAAGTTGCGATAGTTGTTGGAGAAAACGTGATTATCATACACCTTGATATTCTTTCCATGATATTTCAAACCGGGATGGTCAAATACCAGCAGGCCGCCCGTGTTATTATTGGCGACGTTTCCGTAAACCTCTGCATCCTGTGTGTTCTCTATTTCGATGCCCGCAACACAATACTCCACTTTGGAATTGCGAACTACGGCTCCTAGGGTTTGTCCAACATAAATACCCGCATCAGAAGCTCCTCTTGCATAGCAGCCATCAATTAAAACGTCTTTGCACAAAACAGGATAAATCCCGTAGCCACCATTAGTAATTTCAGGCTCTCCTGCCCAAACGGTATGTACATTGATAAAACGTACTTTCTCACTATCCTTGACTTTCAATAAATCTCCTGCTGATTCTTTCAATTGTAAATCCGCAATTTCGAAGTCATATACATCATCAACACGCATACCTTCTCCCCCACTTTCCTGACCTGCGAAATCAATGATAGTTTGCTCAGGTCCCGCGCCTTTGATAGAAATATTTTTGAGTTTACCTTGAATAGAGAGTTTTTCAAAAGAATAAGTCCCTGCTTTCAGGGTGATCTCTGTATTATCTTTTAAAGAAATCAAGGCTGTCCGGATCGCATCTTCTTCTCCGGGTCCAAAGCTAAGTTGGTGGGCAAATTTGGAATCTGCCTTTTGGGCTGTTCCGCTGCAAGCTGCCAGAAGAAGTAAGGCAAAAATTGAGCTTAATAGTGAAGTTATATTCATGGGAATGGTGATTTTTCCTCTAAAATAAGGGCAGTATGGGATATAATCCATTAAAAGGGATGAATCTGCCTATTCTGGGACGAAGGAGAAGAGAAATCCTTAGTTATTCAATTCTTTAAGCCTTTCATCGAATTCCTTCATATAGGTGGGGGAAACCGGAATGGGATATTTATCTGCTTTTTCCAACAGCACCTGATAAGATTTTGGATTTCGATTCACACTAACGGCATTGAGCATATTCAGCATGTACGACCTATGCACTCGTATCAGGGAAGGATGTTTGAGTTCTTGTTCCAGCTTTTTTAAACTGTTACGGATCAGTCGTTTTTTCAATTGGCCATTGTAGAGGTAGAAGATAGCTACATAATTGGATTCGGATTTTAGAAAGAGAAGATGATCCAGCTTTACTGAGAGAACCTCTTTTTCATTTTCCGTCTGGAAATGTACCTGCTGAATCTGCGGCTTGTCATCTTTTGGGGGAAGTTCAGCTTTTTCTTCTGTAAAATCATTCTGGTTTTTAGAAGAAAAATAGAGAAGACTGGTTAGATAAGGAATGAGTAGGACGAGAGAGGTATACTTAAAGGTTAGACTAAATTCATACATCATTTCTGAGAGATCTTCCCGGGCATCTCCAAAAAGAATGTGGTTTAGAATGCTGAGAAGAATTATTTCGCCAGTAAACCAAATTATAAAGCCTCCTCTGGTAAAGGTTTGAATTCGAAAAAGTTTTCGTAAAGCTATTTGGGTAAAACTCAGGAAGAGCAAACCTGTCAGAGAAAAAAGAAGCGTAGGAAAGCGGCTTTTGTAGCTTTTCAGGATGGTCCAGCTATCCAGATTGAAGGGTTCAAAAATATTGAGAAAGATGCCAGCAAATGCAGAACAGAAGAGCGCCAACAGGACCCTGTGAAGCATAGGATCCAGATATGGAAAGGGACGCTTGAGAAATTCCTGCATAGGGGAATAAGATAAAATAAAATTCCGAATGGCTTCGAATTTTGCTAATATGAAAGTCAGAATTAGGACACTTAATCTACTCATCCATGGCAGTAAAAAATCCTCCCCATTTGGTCGGCATGATGCCCAAGACTGGATCCTTAGAAGAAGAAAGACAACATCGCAAACAACAATTGGCCGGAGCTTTCCGGGTTTTTGGTAAATTTGGCTTTTCAGAAGGCGTTGCCGGACATATCACCGCTCGCGATCCGGAATTGACGGATCATTTCTGGGTTAATCCTTTTGGCATCTCTTTCAATCGAATCAAGGTATCTGATCTGATTTTGGTAGATGAAGAGGGAAAGATTGTAGAAGGTAAACACCAAATGCTGAATCAAGCTGCTTTTGCCATCCATTCTCGCATTCATCACGCCAGACCAGACGTAATAGCCGCAGCACATTCTCATTCTATATACGGTAAAACATTCTCAGCCCTAGGGCGATTGTTGGATCCACTTACGCAAGATTCTTGTGCCTTTTTCGAAGATCATGGTCTCTATGATGATTATCAGGGAGTAGTTTTGGATCTGGGGGAAGGAGATGCAATAGCCAAAGCTTTGGAAGATAAGAAAGCGGCAATTCTCAAAAATCATGGCTTACTTACGGTTGGAAATACGGTTGAAGAAGCAGCCTGGTGGTTTATTTGTATGGAAAGGTGCTGTCAATCCCAGTTGATGGCAGAGGCCAGTGGAACGGAAATTCATCCGATTTCTGCGGAAGTTGCCAGAAGTACACGTGACAATGAATTGGGATTCCCTATTGCGGGTTGGTTCAATTATCAGCCGATATGGCAGGACATCGTTCATGCCCATCCGGATCTGTTGGAATAGATCAATCTTATGTCTGATACTACTACTCAAACCCAATACCGCTTTGATGCAAATGTATTGCGGGATTTTATGACTCAGGTTTTTGAGTCTTTTCGTATGACTGAAGCTGACGCATTGCTGGCGGCAGACGTATTGATGTATAGCGACCTTAGGGGAATTGATTCTCACGGAATCGCTCGACTAAAAACCTATTGCCATTATTTGAAAGAAGGATCTATTAATCCCAGGCCCAAGATGCAGCTGCTTAATGATCGAACCAGTGTTGCCCGAATTGACGGGGACAATGGAATGGGACTGGTCATTGCTCCGCGAAGTTTTGAAATCGCCATGGATAAAGCTCAAACTCACGGAAGCGGCTGGGTTTCTATTCAAAACTCCAATCATTATGGGGCAGCTGGTTATTATGCGGAGCAAGGATTGGGAAAAGAGTTGATCGGCATGTCCATGACCAATACTTCCAAGGTTGTAGCTCCTCTATATGGTGCGGAAAGGATGTTAGGTACCAATCCGATTGCCATAGGATTTCCGGGGAAAGAAGAACCCCCCATCGTCATTGATTTTGCTACGAGTACGGTAAGTTTTGGAAAAGTAGAAATACAAATGCGTAAGCAGGAGGCCCTACCCGAGGGTTGGGCTATCCGACCGGATGGAAAATCGGCTTTGAATCCCATGGATTTTATGGAAGGAGCAGCTTTATCACCTTTAGGCTCAGAAAAAATCAGAGGAGGACATAAAGGTTATGGCTTGGCTGCTATGGTTGACTTATTGTGTGGAGTATTGAGCGGGGCGAATTGGGGTCCTTTTGTTCCGACTTTTGCCATAGGAATACCAAATGTGAAAGAACAAGTGGGTAAAGGGATTGGACATTTTATGGGAGCCTGGGACATTGGTAGCTTTACCGATCCTGAAGAATTTAAAGGAAGAGTGGATCAATGGATACGGGTAATGCGAGCTACCCTTCCACTTCCTGATCAGGAGAAAGTCTTGATTCATGGTGATCCTGAAAGAGAGGCATTAGCAAAAAGAGAAGGTGAAGGAATTCCTCTGTTGGAAGCCGTTGTAACTGATCTAAAGGACGTGAGCAAAGACAGAGGAATCGGTATGCCGCTACCGATAGGCTAAGAAAAATCTGCACATGTATCAAAATCCCCTAATTTTTCTTTAGATTAAGTGTATATCTGAATTGCTATGAGAACTACTATTACTAAGTACCTAAGTGTACTGCTCATCTTCCTGATGGCATTGATGACACTGGATGTCCTTTGGGGAGTATTTACCCGCTTTGTTTTCGCTGATCAGGCAAGCTGGACGGAAGAGCTGGCCAGGTTCCTATTGATATGGATAGGTATATTGGGAGCCGCCTATGCGAGTACAAAAAAGATGCATCCAGCCATTGAGCTCCTCAAACCCAAATTGAGTTTAAGCCGCCAAACAGTTCTTAGCATCTTGGTCAGCAGTTTGATTATGCTCTTTGCTGTTCTGGTTATGGTGATGGGAGGAGGAAGGCTGATCTATATCTCCTACACCCTTGGGCAAGCCTCGCCCGCTATGGGTATTCCCATGTACTTTGTATATGCTGTCATTCCTCTCAGCGGTTTGCTCATTGTTTATTTCAAGTTCGCAGATATCCTCGGCGCGACTCAACCACAAGCCTAAACACAAAGAAAATGGAAATCCTCATTCTTGTTCTTACGTTCCTGATTTTACTCGCCCTTGGAGTCCCTATTGCCTGGAGCATAGGCTTAAGTAGTGTTTTTACCATGCTGGTAAGTATACCTGCCATGCCAGCATTTACCACCGTCGCCCAAAGAATGGGCACGGGTCTTGACAGTTTCTCATTACTTGCTATTCCCTTATTTATTCTTGCCGGTCAGATTATGAATCGAGGGGGTATAGCTCGAAGGCTTATTGATTTTGCCAAATCTCTGGTAGGAGCCCTTCCCGGTGGGTTGGCACATGTAAATATCATGGCAGCCATGTTGTTTGGTGCCATTGCAGGTTCGGCCGTAGCAGCTGCATCCGCTATCGGTGGGTTTATGGGTAAAGCCATGGAAAAAGAGGGCTATGATCGCGATTATGCAGCAGCGGTAAATATCACTTCAGCCACTACAGGTTTGGTGATTCCTCCTAGTAATGTACTGATTGTTTATTCTTTGGCTAGTGGGGGTGTCAGTATTGCCGCATTATTCGTCGCGGGATATTTGCCAGGAATTTTGACGGGTTTTATGATTATGTTGGTGGCAGGAGTAATGGCTAAACGAAAAGGATTTCCCGCAGGCAAAAGAAGTTCCTTGAAAGAAGTTTTTACCACCTTTCTCAATGCTTCTTTTAGTCTCTTATTATTGATTATTGTTATTGGAGGGATTATCGCTGGTATATTTACGGCTACCGAGGCCTCGGCTGTGGCAGTGCTGTATTGTCTTGCGCTCACCTTTTACTATCGTGAAATCTCAATTAAGGATTTGCCGGAAATATTTTTGAGTTCTGCGGGAACCACCGCCATTGTCATGCTCCTGATTGCAACCTCTATCAGTATGTCCTGGATCATGGCTTATGAAAATATTCCTCAGGATATCACCCAGTTATTACTTTCGATCAGTGACAATAAAATCGTTATCCTGATTATCATCAATTTGATTCTCCTTTTTGTAGGAGTTTTCATGGACATCACCCCGGCGGTTCTCATTTTTACGCCCATCTTCCTTCCGGTGGTAACCGAATTGGGCATGGATCCCACTCATTTTGGAATTGTGATGGTACTTAATCTATGTGTAGGGCTTTGTACGCCTCCAGTAGGTTCTGTTTTATTTGTGGGGGTGGGAGTTGCTGAAACCACCATTCAAAAGGTGATACGCCCGATTCTGCCGATGTTTATCGCCATGCTGATAGCCTTATTAGCCGTAACTTTTATCCCGGGACTCAGCTTATGGTTGCCCGCATTATTCGGCCTTTAAGCTCTATCGAATGAAAAAATTGTTCCCCTTATGGTTCCTGTTTTCCCTGACACAAATCTTTGCTCAGGATAACGCTATTATGGATCTTCCGATTCTTTCAGCTGCTTATGAGGAAGGGGTAGAAGAGGATTGGTTGGTGCAAAAGGTAGAACTGGAAGCAGGACTTTTTCGAAATGAAAGAGGTGACCGTCTTATTCTATCCAATGGCCTTCTCGCTCGTAGCTTTTATCTGGGACCTAATTTGGCAACTATAGCTTTGGACTTGCTTTCCACGGATCAAAACCTACTTAGAGGAATAAAAGCTGAAGCGGAGCTTAGTATAAATGGAAAACAGTACGAGGCCGGGGGATTAAAAGGCCAGAAAAATTATGCCTATCTAGATGAAGCCTGGCTTCCTGAATTAACAGCCAATCCCGAGGCGCTTGTCTTTACTGGATTTAGTCAACGGAAAGCCCAAGCTCCTTTTGAATGGAAAAGAGTTCGCCATCACGACGAAACCTTGAACTGGCCTCCAAAAGGAATTCAGCTTCAAATGGATTATAAACTCCCTGAATCCTCAAATGGAGCATGGAGCCTTTCCGTTTTTTATGAATTATATGATGGGATTCCTCTTATGGCTAAATGGATTGAGCTTGAAAATACGTCTTCGCAAAGCATCCGCTTAGATTCCTTCAGCTCAGAAATTCTGGCTGCTGTCGAGTTTGCTTCAACGGTAGAAACCCGAGAGTTTGATATTCCTCCGCCCAATATTCATATTGAAACTGACTATGCATTTGCAAGCATGGAGGCCCGGGACGCTAATCATCATGTCGTACACTGGGAGGAAGACCCGGATTATAGTTCTCAGGTGAGTTATTTGAGGCGCACTCCTTGTTTACTTCAGATGAAACCAGAAATTGGGCCGGACCTTGAAATTAAATCTGGAGAAACTTTTACTTCCTTTAGGACCTTTATTCTTCCTTTTGATAGCTATGATCGCGAACGAAATGGCTTGGCACAAAGGAGAATGTATCGAGTTCTGGCTCCCTGGTCAACAGAAAATCCCCTGATGATGCATGCTCGTTTTGCTGATTGGGAACGGGTAAAGCTAGCCATAGATCAGGCTGCGGAGGCGGGATTTGAAATGGTAATCCTAACTTTTGGAAGTGGATTCAATATAGAGGATGATAGTGATGAGTATATAGAAAAGATGAAAGGATATGCCGATTATGCCAAAAGTAAAGGAGTAGAGATTGGAGGATATTCTTTATTGGCTTCTCGTAAAATTTCTCCGGAGACTGATGTGGTAATGAATGAAGGAGAACAAGCTACTTTTGGAAATTCCCCCTGCATTGGAAGTGAGTGGGGACAAAACTATTTCAAGAAGCTTTATAATTTCTACGAAAAGAGCGGCTTCACCCTGTTGGAACATGATGGGAGTTATCCGGGAGATTATTGCATGTCCGAAGATCATCCCGGACATCAGGGCTATGGTGATTCCCGTTGGAGACAATATGAAGTAATCGCAAAATTTTATCAATGGTGTCGTGCAAAGGGCATTTACCTTAATATCCCTGATTATTATTATCTGGCCGGAGGAAATAAATGCGCAATGGGCTATCGGGAAGTCAATTGGAGCCTGCCACGGGCCCAACAACTGATTCACACACGCCAGAATATTTTTGATGGGACCTGGACAAAAGGAGTAAGCATGGGTTGGATGTTCGTTCCTCTAACAGAATATCATGGAGGTGGAGCAGCTGCAACGATTGAGCCCTTGAATGAGCATATTGATCACTATCGAACCATTATGTTGTCCAATTTATCCGCCGGAGTCCAGGCTTGTTATCGAGGTCCTAGACTGTTTGATACAGAAGAGACAAAAAATATGGTAGTGGAAAGTGTGAGCTGGTATAAAAAGCATAGAGAAGTATTAGAAGGAGATTTGATCCATCTTCGGAGGGCAGATGGAAGGGATTTAGATTATTGGTTGAAGGTGAAGCCGGGAGCAGAAGAGGCAGCAGCTTTAGTTGTATTTAATCCAACAAATAAGCGTATTTCTAAAAAAATCGAAGTACCTCTATATTATTCAGGTCTACGAGATTTTTGTAAAATATATCAGGAAGAAAACCTGCTTGGAGGCTTCGAGCTTGATGGCAGAAGTCGTCTCAGGTTTTCTGTTGACCTCGAAGCTCAATCCCACAAGGTTTTCTTCTTCAAATAAACCCACCTCATGAAAAACTCTGCTCTAGGCCTTTCCATTTTTCTCTTATTTCAATTTTTGGCTTGCGAATCAACTCCAAAAGAAGAAAAACTTCCCAATGTCATTTATATCCTCGCAGATGATATGGGATATGGGGATGTATCAGCCTTAAATGAGAATTCACGTATTCATACCCCTCATCTGGATGCAATGATTCAAACGGGTATGCATTTTACAGATGCTCATAGTGGTTCCGCCGTTTGTACCCCTACCCGCTATGGTATTCTGACGGGTAGATATTCCTGGAGGACTACAATGAAACAGGGCGTTACCTGGAGTTGGTCAGAGCCCTTGATTGATCCCGTACGATCTACCGTCGCTTCTAAACTCAAGGGCAAGGGCTATCATACTGCCTGTATAGGTAAATGGCACTTGGGATTGGGATGGGAGAAAGATACAGCCGGAATTGTTGATATTCGGAAGCCCATAAAAAATGGTCCCAATGTCAACGGTTTTGACTACTTTTTTGGGATAACAGCTTCTTTGGATATCCCTCCGTATATCTACATAGAAAATGACCGTTCAACAACCCAGGAAATTGACACTATAGAAAGAATGGATGGGAAAGCTTTTTGGAGGAAAGGTGCGATAGGATCTGATTTCAAGCATATCGAAGTCTTACCAAAGATTACTGAAAAGGCTGTGAACTATATAGCTGAACAGGCCCAAAACGAAAAACCTTTTTTTCTTTACTTTCCCCTACCTGCTCCTCATACTCCTATTCTGCCAACCGAGGAATTTCATGGCAAAAGCAAAACCAATGAATACGGAGATTTTGTCATAATGGTGGATGATGTGGTCGGGCAAATCGTGGAAGCCGTTCGCAAAGCCGGTCAGGAAGAAAATACCCTCATCATTTTCACCAGTGATAATGGCTGCTCTCCCATGGCTGATTTCGAAGAACTTGCCACTTTCGGGCATGATCCCAGCTATGTATTTCGCGGACATAAGGCGGACATATTCGAAGGAGGTATGCGGGTCCCGTTTATCGTAAAATGGCCAGCTAAAATTAAGGCTTCAACTCGTAATCAGGAGGTTATTTGCCATACGGATTTTATGGCGACTATGGCGGCGATTACCTCAGACTCTCTAGCGTCCAATGAAGCGGAAGATAGTTATAACCTTTTACCGGTTTTGCTGGGCGAAAGTTCGACCGAACCGATACGCGAAGCCACCGTTCATCATTCTGTCAATGGTTCGTTCTCCATAAGGCAGGGGAAGTGGAAAATGATCTTTTGCCCGGGATCAGGAGGTTGGAGTGAACCTGTACCCCAAAAGGCAAAAGAAATGGACATTCCTCCTATTCAGTTATACGACCTTGAGGCAGATATTGCGGAGGAAAATAATGTAATCCGAAAACATCCTAAAGTAGCCAAACAACTTGCGGAATTAATGGAATCCTACATCAAAAATGGAAGGAGTACCCCGGGTTTGGCACAAGAAAATGATACGGAAACTAAGCTATATCTCCATTCGGACATTCCCAAGTCTTTTTATTTTGAGTAGAATTTGGGCAATTTGTGCTACCTAAGAATAGATTGAAATTACATTCAATGTTTCGTAGAAGATTTACGGATTTGTTGTAATTTGAATAACTAATGCCCAAGGCCTCCTAGATGACTGAACGTAACACGCGCCTGTTAGCCGCCATCATGTTTACGGATATACAGGGTTATACTGCATTGATGCAGGATAACGAAGCAGCTGCTATACGCCTCAGAGACAGGCACAGGGAGGTCATGGATGTTTATCATAAAAAGCATAAAGGAAAGATCGTTCAGTACTATGGTGACGGTAGTCTGAGCATTTTCAATAGTTGTGTCGAAGCCGTAAAATGTGCCATTTCCATCCAAAAGGATTTGCAGCATGTAGAGCCTAATGTACCCCTCCGTATTGGAATACATTTGGGAGATATCATTGAAAGGGAAGATGATATCATCGGAAATGGAGTGAATATGGCTTCTCGGGTAGAAAGCCTTTCGGTTCCCGGTTCAGTTATGATTTCTCGGAAAGTAGCTGATGAAATTACCAATCAGTCCGGGATTCAGTTGAAGTCCATGGGCTTCTTTAGTTTCAAGAATGTTAGTATCCCTACCGAGGTTCTGGCAGTAGATGAAGAAGGCTTAATAGTACCGGAAGGGAAATTACTCGACGGAAAGTTTACCAAACGAAAAGCCAGTGATAAACCTTCTATCCAAAATCTTCCGAATTGGGTAAAATATGCGGTAGGTATTGCCTTTTTGAGCATCCTTGTTCCTATTGCCATGCTGTTCTTTAATCCGTCAAGTGTGCAGGGAGAGACCTTCAGCCTCTTTGATGAAACTGGAGAAGTTTTTTTCCTTCCCAGGGTGGATTCTTCAGATATTAAAAGCCTTTATACTACCCTTTTCCAGAATACTTCAAATCAGGATGTAGATGATTGGCTGAGCTTAGGAATTCCCTATGCACTCTCTTTAGACCTCAGTCAGGATTCCCGAATTTTTAATGAGTTTGGGCAGGATGCCGTAGATGCCAGCCTCAACAGAAATCTCAATGAGGCAAGAATAGCAGACTGTGAATATTTGCTGCAAGGCTCCTATAGAAATACGAATAAAGGCTTTGAACTGAAAACAGAAGTGTTTAACACTTCCGATGGAGACTTACTAGAGGAAAAAACCTATAAAGGAAAATCTCTCTTAGACTTAATCGACGAGATTTCTATAGATCTGAAAAAATCCTTTAAGCTAAAGAAGGCGGATGCGAATATCGTAGACCTCAAACTCAGGAGTTATTTTACTCCTTCAGAAGAAGCTTTTGAAAAATTGTGCAAAGGAATCCTCTACAAAAGAGAGAATCCCAGCTCCTTTAATGATATACACGACCTCCTGGAATCTGCTGTAGATCTGGATAGCAGTTTTGCCTGGGGACATTATGTGTTGAGCGATTTCCACAATACGCATCGGATCAACAGACAGGTTGCTGATAAGCATATAGCTTTGGCGATGAAATACCGGGAAGAGTTACCCCTCAATCAAAATATCCAGATACGCTTGTTGAATTACAGGATGAAGGACCAGCAAAAAGAATCGCTTACCCTGGCTGATTTCCTCCATAAATCCCGGCCCACAGATGCCAATTTGTTACTAAACCTCATCCATGAGTATTTTCAACAGGCTAAATATGAAGCTGTAATAAAAGAAATCGGGGAATACCGGGTATTGAAAGGAGCCCCTAATGCCTTGCTGGATCTTCTGACACAAAGTCTGATCCGATTAGATCGGGTAGATGAGGCTATCCGTCAATTGAAATTGGTCCTGAATCGCAATTCCATGAATGAGGATGCTCTTCTCTGGTTAGGGAAGGCACATCTAGCTAATCAAGACTATGAAAAGGCTCAGGAAATCTTCGAGCAATTGAGTGTTCTTAATCCGAACCAAGAGGAAGTAGAAAACCTAAGGAGTCATGTCCTCTTTATACAGGATTCTGTAGAAATTTTTGAGGGTGATTTTTATGAATCCTTAACGGGTACCTATTGGGCTGCTGGAATTAGCAAGCGATCTTCTCATGAAATTTTTCTGGAAAATGGAAGGCTTTATTTTCAATTTGAGGGTTCAGAAACCAGTGAACTGATGTATCCGTTGAGTAAAACTGTATATTTTAGCGTAAATAATCAGAATGATTTGAATACCCAGTCTCGACACTATTTTATCACGAATGACGAAGGTGTATATGATCGGATGTTGATTGATGAAAGTGGGGATCTTTCTGGATATATGAACTTCGAAATAGATGAAGGGATCCTAAAAGGTATGGATGGTTTCGATACAGGGGATTATGAGGCTGCAGAAACGCAATTTAGGACTTCTCTTCAAGAGCACCCTAACCACGATTTTCTCCCTTTATACCTGGATCATCTTGCGTTTCGTAAAGATACTGTGTATGCAAAGCTCCCAGTTGACTGGCAGGCCTATGAAGGCATATACTTTACTCAAACCCATCAGTACAAGATTTTTCTGGAGAATGAGGAACTTTATATTCAGTCCGAAAGCAATTTGAGTTATAATGATCCCATCCTTCTGTTGGCCCTGGATAAAAATACTTTTTTAGATAGCCATAAACTCACCTACGAAATACAATTCACAGAAGAAGGGAAAGATATCACACTAGAATTTATCAATGGCCCAAACCAAAGTGTGATTGCCAAACGCCTTCGCTAATTTCAAAAACATATTTAAGTCCTATCGGTTCACTAGAAGATTCTCTGAAAGTAATTCTATGTTAAAAATTGCCATTGTCTCTGGTTCAGCCAGATTGGGGAGGCAAACTCCCAAAGCAGTTAATTTTCTTGCTCAGCAAATCAAAAATCACGAAGAAGTCTCTCGGGTACAAATTCTGGACGTAAAGGAATACAATTTCCCGGTGATGGAAGAAAGGCTTGGGCGTAATCCCAATCCTCCTGAACGTTTGGAAGAATTCAGCCAGCATCTTATTGAAGCTGACGCATTAATTTTTGCCTCCCCTGAATACAATGGGAGCTTCTCCGGAGCTTTAAAAAACACCCTTGATTATTTTCGGAAAGAGTATGTGAGAAAACCTATTGGAATTATGACTGTTGCATCGGGTAAATTTGCTGGAGTGAACGCATCACACGATCTGCAAAAATATATCCTGGCTCTAGGGGGCTTTCCCCTACCCCGTAAACTCATGATCGGTGGGGTGGGAAATCTTTTTGACGAAGAAGGAAATTTATTGGACGAAAAACAGGCAGGAAGCTTTGAGAAATTCATTGCAGATTTCCTTTGGTTAACAGATGCAGTCGTACGTAAAAAAGAAGGTGAAAAGGCCTAAAGTTGGATGATAGGAGCGGGAAGAAGAGGTTTCCCCTATCTTTCCTACTTTTTTCCTACCTTTTTCAAACCCGTAAATTTTGTTATGCTTGGTTGATGGGTCTAGCTTGAGCCAAGAATTTAATCACAACATTTACTGACATGAAAAAAATTATTTCATCCTTCATCCTGATACTTTGTACGAGCTTTGTTCTGGCTCAATCTTCCAGCGAACTACTCAGAGAATTTTCTTTTGAGAGTGATTCTGACCCTATCGAATTTGTGGTTGAGGTGCAGGATGGGACCACCGAGCTCTTATTTGCACTCAATAGCTATACTTCTGGTGGAGATCTAAAAGTAAATCTGATGAGTCCTTCCGGAAAAAGAGAAGGTGGCTTTCGCTTGCAGAGTATGCCGGGTAAAAACAAAATCAAGGAAAAGTCTAAAAGCAAAGACAAGACGGGCAAAGGTACAATTACAAGCAAAAGTAAAAGTTCTACCACTACGAGCTCTGTTAACATAAATACCAACTCTAATTCGAATTCTTCAGAAAGTAGTATAGAAACTAGTAGTGATGGAGAAAACACCTTCACTTATAGCATGTCCAGCAATAAAAACTCAATCTCAAAGGGAAATATGAATAAAACTATCTCCAATCCAGAAGCAGGTGTTTGGAAGGTGGTAATTGATCCTACAGATGTAACAGGTGAACTGCAAATTCGCATAAGACAAAAAAGCCGGAATTAGGATATATGCTAAAGTACAGACTACTGCTTCTGAGCTTTCTGTTTTTATCTTACTCTTCCCAAGCACAGTTCCTCATTGAAGGGACTGTGCGTGCCGATAGTAGCTGGGAGAAAGTGGTTTATCTATCCCTGATTCCTAGTTTAGAGGATATGCATACGGTTTCTCAAGACATGATTGTTATGCATACGCCTTTGGATCAAGAGGGTAACTTTCGTTTTCAGGGAGATTATTTGCCACAGGGAGACAAACTGTACAGGATTCATGTTAGTAAAAAAGGAGATCCTCCTTCTACCATCATAATTGGAGGAAATGATCACAACCATTTCTTTTTAATTGGTAATCCTCAACTTTCCTGCAATTTGACTGCAAAATCAGATAGCATTCTTTGGGGGAAGCTGCTTTTCAATTCCTGTTATGTAAATCCGGGCTTGCTTCAGGTGGATCAAATCCTGGCAGAATATGAAGCCAATGCTTCTTTTGACTTTTCTTTGGGACGGGAATATTTGAAAATAGCACGAGATGAAAAGCTCAGGCATCTGGCGGACAGTACCCAAAATCTTTTGCTGGCACTTTATGCCCTTTCCCAAACGCATGCGGAGGCTCACTACCTTGAGAATCCTGATTATTATCATAGCTTCTTTGATCGCTGGAAAGGGATAGATAATTCGTATCTGGATGATTTTCGGTCCTCTATTCAGTACCAGGTGCTTGTAGAACGGCCAGCATTTTCGCAGGGGATCATATCCTTCTGCTTTTTGATAATTGGCTTACTTTTCTGGCCGCTTTATCATTGGGTGAAAAATAGAGCCCAGGAAGGACCCCAGCATTTACTACAGGAATTGAGCCTGCAGGAAAGAAAAGTTTTTGGCCTGATAAGGGAAGGGAAGTCCAATAAGGAAATTTCTGAAAAGCTGCATATTGAGCTAACTACAGTTAAGTCTCATGTGCGCAATGTATATGGAAAGTTAAAGGTGAATTCGCGGAAAGAAGTAGTGGATTTCCCCCTCATAAAGAAATAAGTTTTTTCAAGTCTTGCATTTTTTCATGGGGATGTTGACATAGCTCTCAAGGATGGGGTCTAAGTTAATTAAAGGTCCGTTACGAGAATGGACTGTACCTAATGTAGAATGCCTAATTATGAAAAACACAATCCAACTTTTACTCATCATTCTTTCTCTTTTCTTTTTTGCTTCCTGTTCTCAAGCCGAATTTGAGCAAGATAACAAGCCTATTTCTCCTATTTATGAGGGGAAAGTGGAACTTCAGCTAGGATCAGCTATTTCTCCTTATGAAATGAGCCTGGAGGACGGTCGCATCAACTTTCATAGCTTTGAAGCTTTTGAAAAATTAGCCGCCAATACAAGCGACCAATCATTTGTAGCTCATTTTAAATCCATGGTTCATGGAAAGGGTGAGTATCATCCCGATCCTTCTGCTGAAAATTATGTGCAAAATCGCACTGATGATTATCTGAAAGGATTCCTATTTAATTCAGATGGAATTTTTCAACTGAAGGATCTGATTTTCAAAGTTAATGTGAAAGAGCAGTCATTACGCTTCCTCTCAGCAAGTAAACAGGAACAATTAAACGCATTTATCAATCAAAGCGATGCTTCTGATATTGGAAGTGTATCAGTTCAGGATATTTTGGGATTGGATGGAGAAAATACATCAGGACCATTACCCGTATCGTGCTGGATGTGTATTGTTGGCACCATTGCCACACAAAGGGGTGATATAGGAGGAGCGATTGTTACTCGTACTGCTTGTGCACTGTGTAAAATTCAGCTAGGGGATGATGGAGATGAAGATCAGCACCAATAGAAATAGATTGGGTTAAACTTGCCGAATAAGGCAATTTCTCCTTGATACCCCCTCCAGCTAAGAGGGGGCTTTTTTAGGAATTTAGGGTTAAAAAACCTCCATCAATGGGATAAAAGCTTCCAGTGACAAAAGCCGCTGCATCCGAACAAAGATAGGTAGCAAGAGCTGCTATTTCTTCCGGTTTACCCATCCTACCGATAGGTTGGGTTTTGGAGAACTTTTCAAACATCTCATTTTCTTTTCCTGGAAAATTTTCTTTAAGGTAGCCATCTACGAAAGGAGTATGAACTCTGGCAGGTCCTATTGCATTGCAACGAATCTTATCTCCCAGATAATCCTTAGCAACTGAGAAGGTCATGGTGTATACAGCTCCTTTACTCATGGAGTAGGCGAATCTATCCGAAAGTCCCAGGACAGAAGCAATAGAAGCCATATTCAGGATGGATCCTCCTCCCGAAGCTTTCATAAGAGGAATTCCGAAATGCAAGCAGCTATATACACTCTTGACGTTCACCTGATAGATCCTGTCAAGGTCTTCAGGCGAGGTGTTTTCTGCAGTACCTATATGGGCTACAGCAGCATTATTGACCAGAATATCCAAGCTACCTGAGCGCTGGTATATTTCCTCAAATAAAACTCCTATTTTATTATGTTCAGTTAGGTCCAGTTCGTGAAACCAGGCTTTTCCTCCTGTCTTTCGTATTACTCCCTCCAGCTTTTCTCCAGCTTCTACATCTAAATCGATAAAATGGACAATCGCCTCTTGCTGGGCGAAAAGCTTTGAAATCGCAGCACCTATACCTTTGGCACCTCCGGTAATGATGGCAACCTTATTTGTCAATTTGAATAAGTCGCTCATCTTGATTGTTTGCTAAAGATCTGTTTCTGCTTACCCAATCCTTCGATTTCTAAATCAACCACATCCCCATCTTTCAAATAGGTAGGAGGATCCATCCCTAAGCCTACTCCGGGAGGTGTACCCGTAGAAATCAGATCTCCTGCTTCGAGTAGCATAAATTGCGATAGGTACCACAAACTGTAGGCGGGATTAAAAATCATTTTATCCGTATTGCCAGTCTGCATGCGTTGGCCATTTACGTCCAGGCTCATAGAGAGAACGTTCACATTAGAAATTTCATCCTTACTCACCAAAAATGGTCCGCAAGGGCTGAATCCGGGGCAGGATTTCCCTTTAGTCCACTGCCCTCCCCTTTCGATCTGGAAATGTCGTTCGGAAATATCATTGACAACACAATAGCCAGCTATTGCTGCTACTGCTTCCTCCTCATTTTCCAGTTGATATATATCTTTCTCCAAAATAATTCCTAATTCGACCTCCCAATCCGTTTTATCACTGTTTTTAGGAATCGTAACTTCATCAAAGGGACCCCCTAAGGTATTACTGGCCTTCATAAAAATAATTGGCTCCTCCGGTATGGCCATGCCGGATTCTTTGGCATGATCAGAGTAATTTAATCCAATACACATAATCATACCCGGTCTGGCGATAGGGGCTCCCCATCTTTCATCTGAAGAAACTTCTTCTAGCGAAATTCCTGAAGCGAGTAATTTCTCAAGCTCCTGCATCCCTCCATTTTGGAAGAATTCTCTATTCCAATCTGTAAAGTGTGAGGAACAATCCCATCTTTTTCCCTCAAAATATACGGCAGGTTTTTCGGCTCCTTTTTGGCCAAATCTGATAAGTTTCATGTAGTAGTTATAGTGTTTAGGGTGATAAGTAAAGCTTCCCGAGAGGGAAGGATTCAGTAGGAATAAATCTAAGGAATTTTTCTAAAGTCGCCTCAGGAAATAAGAAATGATTGATTTCTACTGCTGACGGTAATTCTCAACAAAATCTATGACTTCCTGTGTGAAAGCCGCTCCATCTCCATCCATGGGAGAATGGCCGGAATTTTCATAAATGACTAGAGATTTTCTGTCATCAGGTGTCCCTAATTTATCCAGCATTTCTTCTCCAAGGCTGGGTGGCACCACAAAATCGAATTTTCCCCATAAGAGCAAGGTTGGAATTTTAATCTTGTCCAGTTCGTTTGTCAGAGGAAAACCAATTGCCTCATCTAAAAGTTGCGTCCGTGCAATTTGGTATGAATTGGTAAGGCCTGTTACAGGATGATTGGCTCCTGCTATGTGTTGCCAGAGGTCTTCAAAATTCGGAATACTTGCATCGATGAGCTCATCCTGATAGGCTAGAACTTCGGCAGCTCCAGCTTTTGCATTGACTTCCAGAAAGCGCTCAGTATCATCTAAGTCTGTGGTGTCAAAGTTTTGGGTGAAATCCAGAATCCCTTGCCATCCATTAATAACTTCAGTATCTGCCTGGATTTGCTGAGTGGCGATTTCCTCCATTAATACGAGCCCGTCTAGAGTCAGTTTACGTATGTTGTGTGCGCCATCTACATCTATCCAGCCTGTAATTTTGTTTTGACTCAGCTTATTGAGAAGATAATAATTTCCCAAATATCCTCCCCAGCTATGTCCCAGAAGGAATACTTTTAAGCCTGCCCCATATTGATCTTTCATGAGATCAACGACCAAATCCAGGTCTTCCCGCATCTGATTTAGAGATACGGCCTCCTTGTCATAATTTCCTCTGGAATTTCCCGAAGAACGCTGATCCCAATAGGCGACAAGATAATTTTCTTCCAAACCGTCAGACATCACTTTCAACAGATCATTGTACACCCGTGCATTCCCTCCCGGGCCGCCATGTAATATGATAACCAGGGTATTATTGGCAGAATTTCCCTCTACCCATACGGGCATCTGAGCACCTTTATGTTCCAACCAGATTAGCTCATCGACCCTGGATCCAGTCGAGATAACATCACTTTCGCAGGCCATTTGAAGGCCAGATAGGAATAGCAGGGTGTATAGGAGGATTCGATTCATTTTCTGGACTTATTTTCTCTAAGGGGAATTGCAAAACCGCTCTGAAAGATGAAATGATATTGGCTTCCTATGTTAAAGGGGATTTCCCAGGCCGCACTGATTTTATTGAACCATAGTATCTTCAGAGAAGATAGGCGGAGACTACGACCTGTAGCAATCGATAGGGATGGCATAAAGGCATTCCCATTGCCCTTAATTTCTTCAAAGCCAGATTCTGTTTTAATAAATGTACTCCCTGCCAATTCATAATGATAAAAACCCAATCCCAAATCAACTTCCCAAAATTTGATCTTCTCAGCTTTGAAAGATTTGCTTTTTAAGCTTCTATAGCCAAATTCTGCATTTGTCAGAAGGCCGAAATGATTATTAGGTTGGGAATAAGCGGCTACGTTTCCTCCCAAAATGAATTGACGTTTTCTTTCGACAAAATAGGTCCCACGCTTCTTGTTTTTTTTCTCTCTGGCAATGGATCGCTCTGTGTAGGGAAAATTGACTCCAATTTGTGCTCCAGGATGCCACATCATTTCACCAAAATAAGATACTTCAATTTCCATGGAAGCCCATTCCCCTGCAGGCTCTACCTGTGCCACAAGCCTGGCAGAAAGAAGAAAAATAAAGTAAATACACAGAAGAATTGTGGAAACAAATGGCGGGAAGGAATAAGGGAAAAGCTTCTTCACAAATAGGGAATTAAGATATATCCTAAAAAGTTAACGATATTCAGAAGCAAAATATTCCTTTTATGGCTGAAAGTGAGCAATACCATTGGGAAGCTTATGGTGTAGAGAAAATGCATTCTCTGATGGAGGGCTTTGACCGATCCTGGTGCATTGCCGGCGGATATGCAATTGAATTATTTGTTGGTGAAAGCTTTAGGCCTCATGGGGATATAGATATCTTCCTGTTGAGGGAAGATCAATTACATATCCAATCTCATTTTCAAGAGTGGGAAATGCATCGAGCTGCTTTACCGGGCTTAGAAAGTTGGAAAGAGGGCGAATTTCTCAAGGGAAAGATAAGTGATATTTGGGGGAGAGAGCATCCGGCAGCACCCTGGAGGTTTCAACTTATGCTGAATGATCGGGATGAAAAGGAATGGATATTTAAGCGAAATCCTGCTATAAGAGGAAGTCTTGATGACATGTTTTGCTATACATCTCCTGCTGTTCCCTATTTGGCACCTGAAATACAGCTTCTTTATAAAGCAAAAAATGAGATTAAGGAAAAAGATCAGCTGGATTTTGATCGGGCAATACCTCTAATCGAAAAAGAAAAACTCAATATATTGAAGGAATGGCTACAGATTCAATTCTCAAGTGGACATGATTGGCTAAAAAAGATAACTCAATTTCTCTGAATTTTGCCTTTAGTACAGTTTTTGCTTTGTTCTTATCTCAAGTCCAGGTATTGATATCCTTACTGGGGAATTAACTTTGTATTTATGTAGAGGTAAACTAGCAGCCGTAGATTAACGGCTCAGCTTAAATAGCTTTACTTCAATTTCCTCGCAAAAGATGAGTGCGAAATCTTAACGCTCTATTTTGATTTCTGCTCGAAAAGTCTAAAAAGGGGTACATTTTTATTGATATACGAATTTAAACATTAACACAAATCTACATGGAAATTCCACATCCAAAATTTCAAATCTTTAAAGGCAAAGACGATCAATTTTATTTTCGCCTAAAATCTGTGAACGGGAACATCCTGGTTTCCAGCGAAGCTTACAAGCAAAAGGACAGCGCGATCAATGGTATCCGCAGCGTAAAAGAAAATGGTACGGACGAAGGAAACTACCGCAAAAAAACTTCTGATTCCGGAGACAAGTTCTCTTTTTCAATTATTGCAAAAAATGGACAGGTAGTGGCTACCAGTCAGAGTTACGAATCTGAAAGTGGAAGAGACAATGGTGTTCAATCAACTATGAATACTGCTCCTGAAGCAGCTATTGAGGACACCACTACTGGATTTGAAGCACATCCGAATCCAAAGTTCCAAATCTTTGAAGACAAGGCTGGAGAATATCGCTTCAGGCTATATGCTTCAAATGGTGAAATCATCCTGGCTAGTGAAGGCTACTCAAGTAAAGCTGGAGCTAAAGGAGGTATCGATGCCGTTCAGGCAGCTTCTAAAGATGATGAGAACTTTGACAAACTGACTGCTAAGAATGGTGAATTCTATTTCAATTTGAAGTCAGCCAATGGATCCATAGTTGGAACCAGCGAAATGTTTGGAACAGAAGCTAGCAGAGATAATAGTGCAGCTTCCGTAAAACAAACTGCCTCTGGTGCTCCTACTGAGGATTATACTCTCTATCCTCTGGTAGAACTAGACAAAAAATAAGAATCTGACAAACAAAGATTCCCCGATCACTCAGCTTTATTTCGCTAAACATTTTCTTAGTCCTAAAGCAAATGTGCTGAGAGAAAGGATTGAGCCGGTGAAAGCTGGCTCATTTTTTTGTTTTTGGGGAAATTCTGATCTCTATTTATATTTGACTGGAAACGGTCATGAAAACACTTCTCTGCTGAATACTACTGGCATTTTCCTATACCTTCCTGCATTCACAACAAGAAAAGGACTTTGTGGTCCCGGGGTTTGATGTTTAGAAAGCATTCTGTCCCCATGTTTGAAATGATTTCATTGTCAAATGAAAAGTAGGCTATTCATTTCTATCCTCCTGGTGTTTGCTTTGGCGTCGAAAGTCAGTGCACAAAAAAGAGATAGTAGCTACTTCTTCCCTTTTGGCTTTGATTTATATGGTTCTTTTATCCCCATACCTACGGGAGCCTTTCATGTCCTTGCTAGTCTACATGCAGGTTTTAGCTTTCAGAAAATGGAGAATTTTGGGCCGGTTTTAAGTAGATGGGCGAATGGAAATACCTATGAAAGCAACAATTATATGGGAATAGGTCTTCAATATCGGGCTCCCCTACGAAAAGCTATTTTGAAACTTGAGTACGGCTTATTGTTGAATTATCGCAAAGTGAATGAAGATTATACCGTTTCGATCAGACCTGGAGGAAGGGTCGGATATTTTCGGTTGCATACAGGCTTTCGTTTAAAGAAAATGATAGTATTGGGAGTCAATCTGAATGTTATTCCGGAAAGTAAATACATAATCTTCACCTCTTACGCGAGGCCTCCTGCTCCTCCGATCGATAGTTTTCAAAAACCTCTCAATAAACATTTGAGTTTATCTTTATTTTTTGGTTTTAGCTTACCCTAATGAAAACCATTCTTGCACTTTTACTTTTTTGCTCTGTTCTGCTTGGGTTTTCCCAGAATGAGAACTTTGAAAAATCATTTTCTGCAGACATCTATGGATCATTTATTCCCGTTTTCGTAAATAATTCCTTCATCCTTACCCATCTTCACGCTGGTCTCAGCTTCAAGAAATTAGGGGATTTGGGTCCTTCCTATAGCCATTGGGGATATGTTGATGGGCTTGATAGTATCATGCATCATGGTCTGGGAATTCAAATGAGGAAAGAATTGGATAAAGTCATGTTGAAGTTTGAAACAGGGCTTTTGTTTTCCATGCGCCGTCATCGAAACACTTATACCATCAATTTGAGCAGAAGATTTTCAGCTCCCTATATCCGGCTCCATGCTGGGTATAATTTTCCTTTCAGACTAATCGGTGGTTTCAGTCTGAATTGGGTGCCACAAACTTCCATGCTTCAGTATAATCGTTTTTCAGGTCCTGGTTTGCCCCCTACCGAAGTCTCGTTTCCTCTTAACAGAAACAGGAGTATTTCCTTTTTTATAGGGTTTCGTTTGCCCTGAGTTTGTATAGATATTTTGATTAAAATTTGATTCTCAGGAAAAGAATGCAGAATTATGTTTTTCTAAGAAGAATATATGCAAGCATCTACCCATTTACTCAAAGGAGTCCTAACTGCAAATCTCACTCCTCTTAAAGCAGATCTTTCTGTTGATCATCCCAAACTTGTAGCGCACTGTCGCTGGCTTCTTGAGCATGGAAGTGATGCCATCGCCGTTTTAGGGACTACCGGAGAAGCCAATTCCTTTACTGTAGATGAACGCATGGAAGTCCTTGAAGCTTTGATAGAAGGGGGAATACCCGCAAACAAAATTATGCTGGGGACGGGTTGCTGTGCATTTCCGGATACGGTGAAATTGAGCACTCATGCGCTGAAACATGGAGTCAAGGATCTCCTGATGTTGCCACCTTTTTATTATAAAGCGACTGATGAAGGTCTTAAGGCTTATTTTAAATTGTTATTGGAGAAAATAGACAATCCGGAGGTTAGGCTTTACTTGTACCACATTCCTCAAATGAGTGGAGTATCATTTTCCATTGAGTTGACCAAAGAGCTGGCAAGCCTTTATCCCAACAATATTGTGGGCATGAAGGACTCGAGCGGAAATTGGGAGCATATGTCGGGTATAGTTAAAGAACTCCCAGGTTTTCAAATGTTTGCCGGGACGGAAAAGTTTCTGCTAGATATCCTGGAAGCTGGGGGAGTAGGTTGCATATCTGCTACCGCTAATGCGACTTCAGCGCGTGCACAGGAAGTTTATCAGGCATTCATAGATGGAAAGGATGCGGCTAGTCTTCAGGAAGCTTTAACAGAAGTCCGAAAATCCTTTGAAGGATTTGTTTTTGTATCTGCTTTGAAAGCAAAATTTGCAGATTGGCAGGTAAATACAAATTGGGAATACATGCGAGCGCCTAATGTGCCTTTGTCCAGAGAAGATAAAGAGAGTCTTGATAATCGCTTGCAAGCAGTTGATTTTAGCTTGTAGGCTTACGATAGAAAAACTGGAGGTATATTCCTGCCAGAAGTGTGAATCCTGCGGCGGCATAATAAGCCAGATCGAAATTGTTGGGATTATTATCATATAACCAGGCCGAAAGAATCGCTCCGAATCCAATCCCAATTTCGAGGGCGATGTAGATGGTTGCCATATACCTGCCACGCCGATCTTCCGGGCTGATATCAATAACCCAGGCAAAAACAGCTGGTGCAGCAATTCCTGTTGAGAACCCCAGTGCACCTGAAGCAATCATAAGGGTAGTCATACTGTCCACATTTCCCAGATAAATCAGAGAGAGGACAATAAAGACCACAGAAACCTTTATAACTACGATTCTTCCATATTTATCCGAAATCTTCCCCGCTATTGCTCTAGATAAAAGCGTGAAAAGAGTAAAGCTGGTGAAAAGTAATCCTTTATTTTCCATGCCTAAATGGTCAGCCTGATCTGGAGAAATCGTAAGCAGGATACCAAAGGTTAAATAAATGAGAGCCGTAACAAATGCAAGGGGTAAAGCCTTTCTCTCGATGATCTCATTAGCTTTCAATTTTAGGAGTGATGGACTAAATCTTTGGGTTTCTTTTAGACTTTCTTTCAAATTCATCAGAATCAAAATAGACACCAACGCGAGAGCTGAAGAAGCATAAAACATAAAATCCACGGAATACTCCAGAACCAGATAGCTTCCCAATGGGGGGAAAAGTGAAGCTCCCAGATTCATGCTCACTCCTGCAATTCCCATAGCCTCTCCCCTTCTGTGTACTGGAACAATATCCGCAATAAAGGCCGTAGAAGCCGTCGGCTTAAATCCTGTGGAGAAGCCATGAAAGAATCGCAAAATCAGGAATCCAGCGACTGTTGTAAGAAGCGGGTACATCAAACTACATACAACACAGACAAGCGTACCAAAGACCATCAAGGGAACTCTGCCAACTGTATCTGCTAATTTTCCACTAAAGGGACGAGACAAACCAGCAGAAAGGGTAAAAAGGGAGATGATAAGGCCTTTGTAATCTTCTCCTCCAAGGCTACTAAGGTATGAGGGCAATTCAGGTACGATCATGTTGAAACTCCCTGAAAAGAGTACGTTACTCAGACAGAGAAGTAAAAAGGCGGGTGTATACAAGCGGCCTGAAGCTTGATTCATGGCGCGAAACTAGTCAAGCTCTCTGTATAGAACTAATATTTTCTGCTTTTTTCAGGACTCCCATTCATAGATGATGATTTCCAGTTCTGTGTATTTTTCCGGATGCTCAATGAGGTCTTTCAATTCTCTCAGGCATTTTTCATTTATGGCTTTCCATTTGGGATGCGCATAAGCCCCTTTCTCAAGGTAAGGGAGCTGATCTAAAAAGATATTGAGGAATATCTCAGGAGCTGGTTGGAAATGGTAATTCAGGTATCCCTGCCTCAATTCCTTTTTGAAAGGATAGACTTCAAGAATTTCTTTATACTTCCACCAGGCAGGTTCCAATTTGATGTATTTGTTGGATAGATCCTTTGCCTGAATCATTAGCGTGTATGCCATCTGTGTCGTGCTGATTGTGTGCTTGCGTAAATCTTAGGTCATCGTTAGTACAAGTTTTTCTCCTTGTTCGGGTTTCGTTCTATGGCCTATGCCCTGCAGACGATACATCAATTCTCCCTTTCTTTCTCGTTCCACCTGTCTCTCAATAAATTCTTCCACTTGTCCGTACGTTCAGATTCCAGGGTATATCCTCGTTTCAAAGCATAGCCCGGACTTTGCAAAATGACAATAATTAGCTCCGAAGGGCCAATTATGTAGCTGTCCAGGATTTCAAGATAAATCTTTTCATTCATGGCTCGTGTGCTTTCCTAAATGTAGGAAGGGAATATGAAAAGAAAAAAGGGGTAAACCAATGTTTACCCCTGTACACAAGCCGTGCTTTTCGTAAGGCACGATTTCTTTAGACTCATGTTTGTATTTCTATTGCTTTAATTCAATAGTGCGTTTGTTTATCGTACGCAAGCAAAGATCGCGGATACGTATCACAAAAAGATCACCAAAGGATAGCATTTTGAAACAAAAAAATACAATGATTTATTATTTAACGATGTTATAAAATGAATATAATAAAATTTACTTTAACTCTTTGGGAGGGACTACGGTCGATTCCTGACCATATTCGTTCCCTCTTCAGCCTTCTTTTTGAATTTTTCTGAGGCATCCAACTGTCCCATTTCTTTTAGGATCTCTGACATGTTTTGGTAAGACTTTAACAGTTCAGGATGGACAGGTTTATTTATTTTTTCCCTTACTGCAATACTTTTCTGTTGATAAAGAAATGCCTGGCCAAACTGCTCCCATTTTGCATAAATATTGGCCATATTCTGATAAACAACTGCTAGTGAGGGATGATTTTCCGGAAGAATATTTTCGAAAAGAACAATTGACTTTACCTGATAACTTACTGCAGAGTCATAAGTCCCTATTTCCTTGTAAAGACTTGCTAGATTATTATATGCACTAGCTACATTGGGATGCTCTTCCTTATAGTTGAATTCATTGATCTTTATCGATTTCCGCAAATAAACCAAAGCAGAATCAAGGGCTCCCAGATTCTGAAAAATAGTCGCCAGGTTATTACTGCTAATCCCCAGGAAAGGATGCTGCTGGTTGTAGGTGTCCTCGACGATTTTATTCGCTTTTTTCTGATAATCAAGAGCAGAGTCAAAATATCCGGAGGTACGGAGGATACTAGCCATATTATTTTGCAGACCTGCCATTCGAGGATGATTTTTTCCATGATTATCCCGAGTTATATTCAGAGCTTTCAACTGATATACCTGTGCGGAATCCAGTTGGCCTACGTCATGAAACATACCTGCATATGCATTGTAGTACTTTGCCAGAGAAACATGCATAGGATGGTATACAGAGGTTCTCACATTTATGGCCCTCCGCTGATAAATCAATGCAGAATCATATTGCGCTACCTGACGAAATACCGCAGCCATATTCGCATAACTCAGAGACAAATTTGGATGATCCTTGCTAAATACTTTTTCCCTAATATCAGTTGCCTTTTGTTGAAAATAGAGAGCTGAATCAAAATCAGCAGTATTTCTATACAATCCTGCGAGATTATCATAGGACAAGGCGATCAAAGAATGATTTTTATCCAATAATAACTCCCGAACCTTAATGGCTTTTTGCTGATACCCTATCGCCAAATCATAGGCTCCCATTTCCTGCAGGATAAAGGCCATATTGTGATAGGAATTAGCAAGATTGGGATGATTAGGAGAATATTCGAGTATTTCTATACTCCTCTGTTGATACGTTAAAGAAGAATCATAGGCCCCCAATTCCTCCAGAATAGCTGCCATATTCCCATATATCACTCCCAGTCCAGGATGTCTGGGATGAAAACTCTTTTTATAAATCTGTAATGCTTTTCTCTGGTATGAATAGGCCGTATCAAAGCCCTGAGTATTATAATAAAGACTAGCCATATTATGATAAGACAGAGCTAAAGAGGACGGATCATCGACTTTATCTTCTTTAATCCTGATAGAACTTAGTTGAAAATACCTGGCAGAATCCCATTTATTGAGTCCTTGATAAATCATGGCAAGATTACCGTAGCTAGCTGCGAGATGTACCGGATCAACTCCTGGATTTTTCTCTTGAATATTCAGGGCTTTTCGCTGAAAATTCTTAGCCAAACCATATCTGCCCATACTATTGTGAATCAAAGCAAGGTTGTGGTAATTGAGCGCCTGAGAAGGCTCATTTATTTGATTTAACCCTCGATTGATTTTATCAGCCTTTTCTGCATAAAATAAAGCAGAGTCATACTCCCCACTTTCCTGAAAAATCATCGCGAGTTCTTGTTGGGCTTCTGCTAATTGTGGCTTATAAACTTCACCAAGCACTTTATAGCTCCTTATTGCCTGTTTTTGTTGGGCTAAAGCTCGACTTAATTGTCCTTGCTCCTTTTCCCATGCCGCCAATTGTCGATAGGAACGTGCCATATTTCCTCCCTCTGCGCCAATCTTTTTTCGAAGTTTTATGCCTTTATCCAGGAAATATGCAGCAGAGTCTTCTCGATCCAATTGGAGGTAAATTTGAGCCATGTTCTCATAACTCAAAGCCAAAGCTTCAAAGTCAGAAGAATTCATTGATTCTTTCAACTTCAATGCCTGCTTTTGAAACGATGCTGCCTGACGAAAGTCTTTCCGAGCGGTATGTATAGTAGCCATCGTCAGATATGAGTCTGCCAGTACCTGCTTTCTTTTTGCCCCCAGACTTTTATATATATCCAAAGCCCTCATCTGATAATCCCATGCTTCGTCATAATCCTTATTTTCTAACTGAAGCACAGCCATATTTGCATAGGAGGCTGCAAGTTGAGGATCTTTCTTATCCAGGATCGTTCGGAAATTTTGAATAGCTTTCTCCTGGTAAATGATAGCTGCATCATGCACAGAAATACTATGATATAGCTGCGCCAAATTCTCTTGGGCCAAAGCCAACAAGAGCGGCTTTGTTTCAATCGCTTCCAGATAGCTAAGCTTTTCCTGCTCTATTTGACTGGCTTCATTGAAGAGAAAATCCATCTGATAGGCCGCAGATTTCAATTCCAATCCATTTATTTTTTGCCAGAATCTCGTACTTTGCTCAAAAACGCTGGAGTCTGAAGAAGACCTTGTTCCAGCTTCCTGTAGTACAGACACTTCACCCCTTGCATCCAGGTCCAAATTTGCCAGGATGCTACGGGCATCCTGAAATTCCCCCTGACTAAAGGCCTCAAACGCCTGTTGATATGTTGGGGAATTTAGATCCAGATTCTCTCGAGCAAGTACTTTACAAATTCTGATCAGGCGGGAATCCAGTGCAAATCTCTGACTTTCCAGAACCTGTATTGCCTCTTCTTTATTTTTGATTCTTACTCCAAACTGTGAAAAAATCCAATTTGCAGGATCCTGGGTTGAATTCTTTATGCTTGCTACGAGTTCCTGATAACTGAGATCAAGATGTTGCCGACTTATTTTCAATAGCCTCCCCTGAACCTCTGCAGTCATACCCTTGGGAGCCAGATAAATTCGAAGGAATTCGGCATCCTTGGGAAGGATTTCCTGTAGAATTTCAGAATTAACAACCTCATATCCACTTTTGAATATATCGATATCCAAAGGGGTTTCTACTTTTGCTGCCTGTATACTAAATTGGAAATGGCCTGTTGAATTTGTTCGGGTGGATTGGCCGTTGGTATTGCTGACCTTTACTTTATCAAAGTATTGATCGCTTCCTTTTTTATACTTCCCGTTATGTAAAATAAGCTGCCCTTTCAACTCTGTCGTTTGAGACAAAGCTGTAGTAAGTAATCCTATAAAAAGAGCAAGCAAGAAGGATATTTTGCTCATCTTAGGTGTATTGAAGCAAAACAGGAGAAAGCCGTTGTCCTGGGATTACCTGCTTACAAACAATAAATTCGAAAATTTTATTTGCCCGTATAATAGAAATTAACGTAAAACTGTGTCAGAAATTATACTTAATGTTTTATACAATTTACGAAGTATCATTTTCGTAACATCCACAAATTTTTAATTTCTTTTAAATGAAAGATTAAGCTGGAAGAATTTATTCGCGAATGATCTAATTCGTTTTACCTCAGCAGAGAAGCTTATAGATTTTGCGATAAATAATTTCTGATTCTAATACCCGTTATAATTTAGGAAATGAAGGGGAATCCTGAAATACTTACAAGAAAAAAAATCAAATTTTTAAGCTATTGTGTATGAAGTCCTTCTGTTTGAGATATAAAAAAATTAGTACCTTGTATACGGGTATTAGAAGAAATATTCTTTGAGAAAGAATCATCCTATTTATACAAAAAATTGGGGGGCAACTTTCAACTCAAAGCAGCTTTGATACTTTTCTGCTATTTACTCATCTAAACCTTTAAAAAGGATAATCTTTTTCCGTGGGCACTCTAACCAAAAACACCCAATACTATGACAAGATATTACCTGGCTTTTGTCATTACGCTATTTCTACAACTCTCCAGTCTTTTTTCTCAAAACCTTGGTTTTAACTATCAAGCTGTTGCCAGAGATGGCAATGGAGAGATCCTAAGTGACCAAAATGTAGACATAGTCTTTACTATCCATTCTCTAAGTCCAGATGGAGATATTGTCTTTCAAGAACAACATACAGGAGTGAGAACCAATGAATTTGGACTTATTGAACTTGAAATTGGCTCAATAGAAGTACAGGACTTTTCTGAAATTAAATGGTCTGAAACCGATTATTTTCTGGAAGTGGAAATCGATGGGGAGGATATGGGTACTCAACAATTGGTAGCTGTTCCCTACAGTAAAGTTGCTACTCATATGAGTATAGGAGCATTATTGGACGTTAGTCCGGCTATACCTTCGGATGGACAAGTCCTCAAATGGAATGGCTCAAATTGGGTGCCTGCAGAAGACAATGTTGCCACAGGAGGGGGGGGAGTAAATACAACTGCAAGAATAGCAGGAGATGGAGACAGTAGACCTTTGGATATTGCCAGGCAGAACGCAACTGATGGTCAGATATTGAAATGGGATGGAAATGTCTGGAGTCCAGCCAATGATGAACGTGGACTTGAAAGTGTCAATACCAGTGCACGAATTTCCGGTGATGGGGATGCAGCTGCTCTGGATATCGCTCAACAAAATGCAAGTGATGGTCAGGTATTGAAATGGAGGGGAAATGCCTGGGTTCCAGCAGATGATAATGAAGGACTTGCTAGCATAAGCACATCAGCTAGAATTTCAGGCGATGGAGTAAATAGTCCGCTAGATATTGCCCCACAAAACGCAAATAATGGGGAGGTCCTCAAATGGAATGGGACTACCTGGGTTCCGGATGATGACGAAACAGGAATCAGAACCATAAATACCAGCGCAAGAATTGATGGAAATGGAGTAAATAACGCCCTGGATATCGCCCAGCAGGGAGCTACGAATGGTGAAGTCCTGAAATGGAATGGAAATAACTGGGTACCTGACACAGATGAAGCAGGAATTAATACCGTCAATACAACGGCTAGAATTTCTGGAAATGGGGTGAATAACGCCCTGGATATAGCTCAACAAGGAGCCTCTAATGGCGAAATCCTAAAATGGAATGGAAATAATTGGGTGCCGGATAGCGATGAAACTGGAATTATTGCTGTCAATTCCAGCGATAGATTTAG
>JBCBRM010000035.1:0-17723 GCA_039819665.1 Bacteroidota bacterium | reverse complement strand
ATTATTGCTGTCAATTCCAGCGATAGATTTAGTGGAAACGGTGCTAATACAGACCTGGAATTAGCCCAGCAGGGTGCAAATGTCGGACAAGTTCTAAAATGGGATGGAAATGCCTGGACACCGGCTGATGACGTAAGCGGGGGTACAGCTAATGTCAATACAAATCCCAGAATCAGTGGAAACGGTACCAACGTTCCTCTGGATATTGCCCAACAAGGAGCAAATGTTGGACAAGTTCTAAAATGGGATGGAAATGCCTGGACACCGGCTGATGATGTAAGTGGGGGTGCAGGTACAGTAAATACTAGTCCTAGAATCAGTGGAAATGGTACGAATGTCCCGCTAGATATTGCTCAACAGGGAGCTGGGAATGGAGAAGTGCTGAAATGGGATGGAAACAACTGGGTACCTGATACTGATGAGGGGATTACGGTGGTGAATGCAAGTGATCGATTTAGTGGAAATGGTGCCAATGTAGACCTTGAACTTGCGCAGCAGGGAGCAGTCGTTGGCCAGGTCCTAAAATGGGACGGGAACGCATGGACACCAGCTGACGATGTTAGTGGGGGTACAGGTACAGTCAGCACAAGCCCCAGAATCAGCGGAAATGGCACCAATGTACCCTTAGATATTGCCCAGCAAGGGGCCAATGCAGGAGAAGTTCTCAAATGGGATGGCGCAAACTGGGTACCGGAAGTGGACGCAGTAGGTATCCTTTCAGTCAACACCAGTGATAGAATAGCAGGAGATGGAGTAAATACAGACCTGGACATTGCTCAGCAAGGAGCCACTCTAGGTCAGGTATTGAAATGGGACGGAACCAACTGGGCTCCCGCAGATGATGTAAGTGGCGGGGCTGGAAATATTAATACCAGTCCAAGAATAAGTGGAAATGGTACGAATGTTCCCCTTGACCTCGCACAACAAGGAGCCCTAACAGGACAGGTCATGAAATGGGACGGTACAAATTGGACCCCTAAGGGAGATGAAGTGGATGATGCAGATGCGGATCCTTTAAATGAGATTCAGACTCTAGGTTTAAGTGGAAATACGCTCACTTTGTCGAAAAATGGAGGTTCTGTAAACCTACCTGTAGGAGCTGCTTATGTAGCCGGAAATGGAATCGATATTGCGGGTAATGTCATCGAAAATACTGGGGATTTGGATAATACAAATGAGATTCAGGCTCTTAGTTTCAATAATGGTAACCGCCAATTAAGCCTAAATAAAGGAGGCGGTACAGTCACTATACCAGCGGGAAGTGGATTCTGGACAGCCGGAGCAAACGGAAGCATTCATAAAACCAACTCTGGAAATGTAGGGATAGGTGTTACGAATCCTATTGCTTCTCTTCAATTGGATGGAGGCTTTCTTCTGACCATCAATGGTAGTTCAAAAATCTTTATGGGAGGTGCATTTACCGGAGAAGGACTTTTTGATGTACGGGGACCTAATGGGAGTAGAAATGCTGTTATTACGCATCCCGGCAATGGCAAACCCAATTATGGGTTTTTTGGAGTTCACAATGAGCAAGGCCAATTGCAAGCGGGGGTGAAAGTGGAGAGTGATCCAAATAGAGCAGGAACTGATCAGGGAAAAGTATTTGGCCACATGGGAGAATTTGAAGTCATTGAGCTCAAAGATTCTGCTGACCTCGTACCCGGAGCTACTCGACTCAGGGCCGGATTTAATACGGTGGATAAATCAGGTCAGATTGACCTTTTTGGATCAGCAAATAATCTGAACGTTCGCCTTAGTTCGACTGCAGCCAGCTCAGGAGTAGCCGGAAACCAGGGATTTATTGGATTATATGGAAATGGAGGGGAAGCAGATTTACGGGCAGGAATAGAGCTTCTCGGCAGTGGAAGAGGCCATTTCTTTGGATCAAGTATGAAACTCGATGGTACAGCAGAGGTAGATACACTTGCCGCAACAGTCAAAAACTTCCGGGTACAGCACCCCACTGAGGCTGATAAAGAGATCTGGTATGCCAGTATTGAGGGTCCAGAAGCTGCCGCTTATGTGAGAGGCACTGCTACTTTGGTAGATGGAAAAGCTGTAATCGAATTTCCTGAGCACTTTGAATTAATGATAGATGAATCCAGTCTCACAATTAGTACCAGTCCCTGGTCAGCAGATTCAAAGGGTCTGGCAGTAGTAAAACGAAGTGTAGAGGGTTTCGAGGTTCAGGAGCTTCTCAAAGGAGAAGGAAATTATAAGTTCGACTGGGAAGCAAAAGCGGTAAGGAAGGGATTTGAAAGCTTCAAAGTTATTCGTCCCAAAAAAGAATTGAGAAGATAAGCACGACTCTTTATGCGGATATTGATCGCTATACTTATATGTTTTGGGTGCCTTAGCAATGAACTTCAAGCCCAATTGCTGCCTCTGATGCTTAATAATCGGGATAATGCCGCTTTTATCAATCCAGCTATGACAGGAGTTCCTGCGAAGCTGGAGATTGGCAAGCGTTCCCGAGATTATATAAATACCATTGTGGGAGTGAGTAGCCGGCTACAATGGACTGGTTTCGGAGATGAAGGCCCCTTTACTAGTTATGCTAAAATCGCCCAACGACTATCTGTTGATCGGCGTGGGGAGAAATTCTTCTGGGGAGGTGCCTTTTTCATGGATGATAACACGGGCCTGACCTCCTTTACCTCAGCGGGAATTAATACCTCCTACCATCAGTATTTGGGGAACGATAGTTATATCCACGCTGGTATTTCTTTCCGTTTCACACAAAATACCCTGGGAAGAGGAGATATTGTTGCTCGGGATCAGGCAGATATTCTGATAGACAACTACCAGAGCAGCTGGTATATGAATTCAGGTATCGGACTTTTTTATAGCAGCAGCCTATTTTATATCGGTGCTTCTTTACCCAATACAGTTTTTCGTCAACCCGATACTCAGCTTGCCCTCATTTCCAAGCATTATTATGGTGTTTTAGGAGGATATATTCACCTAATGGATGATGATATCTATCTGGAGCCCTCTATCTGGGTCCGTACAGCCGACAAGCTGCCTTTTTATTACGATCTTGGGCTCACTATTAACTTTTACATAGAAAACTCTGGAAAACGAGCCAGTGGGACTTACCATGGCAAACAGGTTTGGGCAGGCATAGGCTACGATGCAGCTCAAGCTCTCCGGGCAGAAGCCGGCCTTTACTATGAAAAAGTAAAATTCAGCTTTATCTATAATCATTATCTAAACAATCCCGGCTACGTATTTGGCAGTGGCCTGGAAGGAGGTATCTACCTTATTCTCTAGCTTTATGAAAAATATCATCCTCATACTGGCTATTCTTTCAGGCTTCTGTTTCGAAATTCAAGCACAAAAAGCCGAGAAACTGGAGCGAAAATTTGTAGGCACAGCCGGTAAAACCAATACCTCCTCAAACGGAAAATTGAAGGTAAGCTATTCCATTGGAGGGATTATGACAGCCACTGGGAGAGGTAGTTCTAAAAAATTCACCCAGGGATTTCAACAACCAGATTGCTCGGACTGTGATACCACAAATAGTCCTCCTTCTCCTAGTCTATCTTGCGATAATCTTTATAACATTATTACGCCTAATCAGGATGGGAAAAATGATCAATGGATCGTAGAACAACTCATCAATCCCGAACCAGGGCTTAGTGCAGACCTTAAAATCTATACCCGCTGGGGACAAGAAGTTTTTAGTGCGGTGAATTATCAAAATGATTGGGAAGGACAGGATAAGAATAATCGCCCTCTTCCTTCGGGTACTTATTATTATCTCTTGATTTATGATGAGGATCAAAAGCCTTGTAAAGGAGATATTACCTTACTGAAAAATTAAAGACTAGAAATAGAAATTACTTCAGGTACTTCACCCTGAAAGACGGTTTGAGGCTTTATTGAAGCATGAGGAAATCCGATTTAAGCAACACCCTTATACTCCAACACCTATCTTAAAGGAGAATAGGTCCAAATTTATTTATTGATCCTCGCAAGTATCTCTGGAAAGGAATCAAATAGCTCTGGTTCGAGTTCTAGTGCTCGATTGTAGAAAGGCATGGCATCTTCCAGTCGTTTTTCTTCTGATTGTCGATTACCAAAATAGTGATAGTATTTCCCTAACTCGAAATTGGCTTCTGCATTATCAGGATTCAACTTATAGGCGGCATTGAGAGCCATGCCTGCATCCAGGTATCGTTCCTGAGCAAGCAGAATGCGACCACTTAGCAATTGAGCCTGAAAGTCATTTCTTTTTGCACGCACTGCCCGATCGATCCAGCTTCTGGCTGATTTGATATCTCCCAACTTGAAGTTTGCCAGGGCCTTGTAATAAGCCAGGGTAAAAATGTCCTTATTGACCCCTTGCAATTCATCTATACTGGAGAGTGCCAATTGAGGACTACCTTTTTCGATATAGGCTTTAATCTTTAGAATCAGGGCCTTTTCATTCACAGCATCTTGTTCCAAACTAGCTTCTGCAAAGGTGATACATTGCTCATAAGAACCTAAACCATAAAGGGCAAAGGCTTTAAAATAAAGAAAGGATGCATTGAAATTTTCTACCTGAAGTACCTGATCAATTTCTTCTAAAGCTTCCTCGTAATCTTCCTGCCCCAAATAGACCTGGGCATTTGTTTTTCTGAATCCCAGCGAAGGCAGTTCTCCTCTTTGATTCAGAACGCTCTCCATACGTTTGAGGCTTAAGGATGCAGCCAGATAGTCCTTTTGACTTAAGAGGATATTACTCTTTAGTTCCAAGGCTCCCAGCTCTTCTTCTCTCTCTCCCAGTAATCTATCCAGCATATTCAAGGCGGGTTTATTGTTCCCCTGGCCTGCAAGAGCTTTTGCCTTGAGTAATTGCGCTTTGGGATTAGAACCATTTACAAAGAGGACTTCATTCGCCGAAACTAATGCACGATTATAGTCTTCCATTGCCAGGTAACATTCCGCAATTTTCAAATTTATTTCCTGCTCTGATCCTGTTCTTTTCTTTTTAAGGGTTTTATAAGCTTTAAGAGCTTCTTTATAATTCCCCTCCATAAAAAAGAGGTCTCCTTCCTTTCTCTCTTCGCTCCTGCTTACCCTTACTTCTTCTTCCTTACCATTAAGGCTATTTCTAAAAGCCAGTGCTTCTGGCATTTTAGGAAGAAGAACTAAAGCCTGCTCAACCGCTGAAAGAGCCAAAATAGATTTTTCTTCCTCCCGATACTGTCGCGCTTTCTCCAGGTAGAGATTAGCCAAATTACTTTTAGAATAATTTACAGCATCCAGTTCATGAGCCTTCATAAAACTTTCCATTGAGGGATTAAATTCTGAAAGGTTCAGGTGGGAGCGTCCTAATTCGAAATGAGCCAGGGCATAACTCGGATTTATATCAATGAGTTTTTGGAAATTTCGACTGGCATCTCTGTGTTGATCAAGATTTTGGTTTACTATGCCCATCTTTAAGAGCATTTCTGCATCTTCTTCCAAATCCTTTACTTTCGCCAGATTCTTCTTTGCATCTGTCCAAAGTCCAGAATTTACCTGCAAATTGATCAGTCTTTTTAGGGTAAAAACATCTCCCGGGTCCAATAACAATGCCTGTTCAAGATATTCGATGCCATTTATCCCATCTTCTCGTTCCCATAAATCAGCCAATGCTATCCAGGCAAGTTTATATTGCTTATCGCTCAATTCAAGCGCCAGGAGAAAATCATCACTAGCAGCTTTTACTTTATTCTCCTGCAAATTTTTCAAGCCTCTTTCATAATAGAGATTAGGATCATTGGGTTCATCCCCTATTTTCCTGTTGTAGCCATCCAAACTATAGTATTTCCGGTCATCTCTATCATCGAGAATTTCTTCTATGAGGTCTATTTTTTCATTGATACTATCTACCGTGAAAATCTGATTACTGAGGATGTAGTTACTTAAAGCAGCTTCATAATCATAGATTTTCCACAGTCTTTGGGCTCTTGAAAGCTGATCTTTGTATCGCCTTTTGATTTGGTCCCGGGTTTCGACCTCATAGTACTGCGTCGTATCATTCTGTGGGAAAAAGCTGATAAGGTCAATGTAATAGGCCCACTGATCTCCTTCAACGATTTTGACGCGGGCCATCCGATCTGTTTGTGAATAGGCCTTACGAATATCTTTATGCCGGCCTTCAAATCTACTATTGAAGCGTACCTTCATGTAGAGATCTCCGCTCAATTTTGAACGCTTAATTCCTGAGACCAGAATGTTATTGATCAGAATTTCATTTGGATCCGTTTTAGTATAAAAAGCATCGAAATCTGCCAAATAGGTTCCCACTTCCACAAAGCCTTCCCCTACTGTGCTTTCCTCATCGACTACTCTCGGATCAATATCACTGACGATAAGTACCTCTTTTCCGGTAAAAAGGCGTTTAGATAACTGCCCATCCTCTACCACCATTTGGATCATTGAGCTTACCTCACCTCCATCTTCTACCTGGGAGATGATCTGTAGAAACTCACCAAAAGATTCAATCAGGAATCTGGCCTGACTTTGCGCATTTCGAACCTGTTTGGGAGGTATTTCTTCAACTATACTTTGAGAAAAAACACTAGGAATCTGGCCAACCAACATTAAAAGTAGGCTTAGTGTTTTTAGCTTTTGTATAATTCCTAGTTGCATTTTTTCCTAGCAAGATAAACAATACCCTTAATCCAGATACAAGATAGATTTTTTATACTCGCTTTTCAGCTGTTCGGGCAATCTGACAATATCACTGATCAACCATCCTGAATTTGGATCCGATCTGTTGACGCTATGTACCATAAATGCCCAATTTTCAACCTGAAGGAAATGATAGGTAATCCTGTCGATATATTCGTATTCGATATTACCTTCTATCAATTCATTCAGGAAAAGGGCCAACTTCCCTTCATGGAAATTCTGGTACAAAAAGCCTTTTACCCTTCTTTTATCCGCTGAAAACAATTCTCTGATGTTTACGAAATTTGTCCCCTCACTCGCTGGATGGAGAAATAATTTCTCATCTTCAGTAATATTTAAACGCAAAAAGCTCGCATCTATTCCACGGATTACCCATTTGGAGGAATAATCTTTTTCCGATTCTACCTTTAACGTCAGGGTAACCCGCTCCGGTTTTCCTTTATAAAGGATTTTACATTCGAGGCGAGCAAACCATTCTTCATCATAAAAACTCAATAAAGTTTTATTCTCCTTATCATCGATTTTATCCAGAAAATCGCGGATAGCTTTTGAATCCAGTTTGGCCGTACGATCAAAGAGGCTAAGCACTAAATCTTTACGTGTCAGCTCAACATCTTTCCCTTTCTGCATTTCTGCTATGTGGGGCCCAGCTTCTCCGTTAAAGCGAGTTATAAATTCATTGATTTGGGAAACATTGAGTGCAAACATCTGGTCATCCCAGGTCCACGAAGACTGTGCCTGAGCAAGGGAGCACAGAAAAATAATCGCAAAAAGACATTTTCTCATTGTGAGGTTTCAGTTACAGAGATATTCGACAGCAATACATCCCAGATGGCCTGGGATTCTCCCTCTATCTCGGGTTCATAGACCTTGAGGACTATATTAATATTCTTTTGGGTATAGTCTGTGTACACCAACAATCCATCTTTATAGCCAGAAAATCTCTGTCCGTAAGTAACGGTCCCATACCAGTTGTCTTTGTATTTTCTGATATCGGAAATCTTTACTACCTGGCCGTTGGTAATTTCTATTTTTGTGTATTTATCTGCAAGGTAATTGAGGCGGTTGAAATAGCGTCTGATTTTGTAAGCCACTGGTTGTTCCCGATTAAGGCTAGATACTTCAATGTAACAGGTATCACTGACAAATAGAATCATAGCCTGATCGATGATGGATCTGATTCTCATTCGGTCCTCTCCTTCGAGGATGGTTTCGACATAAGAGGCAAATTTTTCCACTTTAGCTTTCGCCTTTTCATTAAACTCATCCATATCTACAGGCATCTCGGGTCCATCAATTTCAGTAAGTGCCCCATCCAATTTATCTTCTTCGGTTCCTGGCTTTTCCGATACGTTTTCCACTGCAAAATCATCTGCAATACCAACCTCCTTATCTCCATTCAATACCGCTACAGCTGGGGGTTCCAGGGTAGCATTACTTAAGGCATCCAATCCAGAAGCAGGCAATTCAGGAAGAAAAGCATTTTTGAGGCGGGATTTTGCAAAGTTCTGATCACCGAATATCTGCAAACTGGGTTCTGGACTATAAATGGCTACAAAGGCACCTTCCTTCAATTCCTTAAAATTACCAGTGTAATAATCTTCGTATTCTATTTTCCCATCAGCCCCAATCACTTCCCAAGTCTTGATTGCGACAGATTTTCCATTATCCAAAAAGATTATCCCATAATCTTCTTTCGAGAAGTCTCTGATCCTGGGTGAATCAAAAGGCCCAATGAACAATTTCTTCTCAGCAGTAAGCACGAAGGAAACTTTTTCAAGCTTTATTGGCTTTCCTTTTTTTCCATTCTCTCTGAGGTAATTGAGTTTACCCATCTGTCCTATGCTTGCATCTGACTTGTCCAGGATTTTACCAGATATAGGCATTTCTTTCCCTTCGAGGAATATCAGATCCTGCGCCTGAAGTACGGATACTCCAAGAATCAGGATGAAACAGCTCAAGATTGTGTTATAAAGTTTCATAGGTTAATTTCTGGTAAAGTGTCAACAACTAGCGCCACATGTATCTGCTTGCATTCCTCTAATTCCTTTATCTTTAGACAAATTCAACTAGAAAAGTTTCTGAGTCGATTCAAGATTTTTAGATTTTTCCTATACCCGGGGAAATTCGCTGTTTAAAATAGGCTGTGTTTTACCTTAGTTTTAGTAAATACAAAAATACTTCCAATTCAGGAATATACTAGTATGACAGCTGCATTATTATCGTTTTGCCTAGCTGATCGGTTTAAATTTAGGCTGACGCTTTTCTTTTAGTTTTACATATCCCCATCCGATACCCAAGGCGACGAAGAGGAAGATAATGAGGATCAATACCAGATTTTCAATGTTTCCAAAAAAGCCAGTGGAAAAATGAATGATCCGATTGTGCTCTATTCTATGAGCCTTCCCTGCATCAAAAAGGGTCAAATAATAATCTCCTGAAAGTTCTGCGATTTCCGCTTCCTGAATCTTATCGATATACCATAGATCGGTATCTATTTTCCCATGATCATTTCTCAAGGTTACTTCATGTCGTACCACATACCTATCCAATTCAAAAAACTGAACCGTATAGTCCGGGCTCCCTCCGCTCAATTTGAAATAGAGCGTATCTTCCCCTACTCCATAGCCGCTGATATATTCTACCTTGAATTCGTCAGAAGCAGGATCAAGGGCAATTTCAGTAGTTCTACCCAATGCGTCTCGAAACTCTATTTTATAGGCATTTGCTCGATTTGCCAGCATCACCACTTTTGCATCCAGGGGTGCAGGCATATCCATACGTACATTGACACCCATATCTTTGATCGAGTAAGTATAAACAGAATCTCCCTGAAGGTTTTCGGTTTTCAGCACATCTTTCGCCAATTCAAATGCAGACTTATCCTTATCTCCATTATCGGATCGAAGACTGATTTTAGAAATGATCACCGGGTTCATCCCATAAGAAAGGTTGAAAATACTTCTCCCCTGCCCTTGCTGATTTCTGACGAAAGAAACTTCAATAGGTATTTTTTTCAAGGCTTCTTCGACATATCTCCCTTGAGGAAACTGATCCAGATAATTTTTGTAGGAAGTCTCCGAATCCCAATTGATCGTACTATTCCAAACAGAGTCTTCGTACATCAAGGGAATTTGGGAGAGGTCAATCTCCACGGATTCTGCTGGTTTTTCTTTGGCAGCGATTTTTACTTTTTCTACTGGTTTTGTTTTTCTGACTGCCACCTTTGCCGGAGGCCTTACTCCTTTTGAGGCTGGCTTTGCAGAACGGGTTTTGGGACTGGTCCCAATCTTTTTGAGTGCTTCTTCCCGATATTTACCTTCACTATTGGAAGCGAGGTATTCTTCATAAGCCGAAACTGTAGCCTTCTCTTTTGCTCTGGCCCAAGCTTTATCGTCCCAAATATCCTGAATAGCCCTGGAGGCATCACTTAGGTACTTGCCTGTATATTTCCCCTGATTCGAAAGGAGAATATATTTTCGGTAGGCATCCTCAGTATGGATGGATTTTGTCTTTTCCCAATATTCATCTTCATTTCCTTGCAAGATTGTATCAATCTTATCGGGTGTATCAAATGCATACACTTGAGGAGAAAAACTTAGAATCCCCAAAAGGAAAATGGACAGGCAAAGGGCTTTTAGGTGTCTTGTATATTTAGCCTCAATAGAATTCATGATTAGAAGTTCGTCAGCCAGGAATGAGTCAATAAAAGTTTACAGCTTGTTCTCTGTTTATAATTCTGAGTAATGTTTAAATAACTAATACTAAATAGATAACGAAAAAACAGTCGAAAATTGATGCTTCCTCAGAGATAAAATTAGCAATTTTTGTGGATTACTCCTTAAAGCAAATTTTAATCTTCGCTAAATTCTCCAATTACTGAAATTTCCCCTATCTATTTTACTAAACCTCAGCTCAGGATTTTGTGCTCAATCGTAAAGGAAATCCTCACGAATGTGCTCTTCTTCACACATTTTTAGACAATAAAATCCTAATCAGGTTACATGCCTACTTCATTATAAACGGAATTGACTCTTTAACCCTACGTGTATTTTTTTATTTACGCCAAAAACCGCTGCATTTATCAAGCCAAAGTGGATTTTTAAAAAAAATTTAAAAAAAATTCATCTGATGTTGACATCAACAATTTTTTGGGGACTAATGTAAATGAAAACACAATGTCCTAAGTGGTGGCCCTTCGGGGCTGCTGCTTATTACCCGGACAGAAGGTTTAAGTAAGCATAGATTTTTTTCGTTAATGACAACGGATGTTAAGAGTCCTTAGGTCTTGTAAGGACTTACGTATGGGTGAGCATATTGGCCATAAGGCCTAGCTTTATGGTCATATGCTCAATTTTATTCTGTAATCTCGATGATATAGCTAGCTTCAAAACCAGACTGAGGGGCTAATTTCATAATTCCTTCCTTTTCTTCCAGCTTCCCACTGCTTGTCTCACTATCTGCAATTCCCATCCAGGGTTCAATACAGATATAAGGAGCCTGAGGTTTTGCCCAAATTCCCAGATAAGGAAAATTAGGGAAATGCATAGATAAGATTTCCGAGTGTTTGGAACTTTTTAAATGGACGGTTCTTGATGTGAGATTTTTGAAAATTAATGCGTCTGCATCAAAAAGATGTTTACTCAATGGCAATGTATTCGAATTGTCCAGCAATTGAGCTCCCGGTTTATCGATAAGGCCTCTATCACTCAAGACCCAAGTATGGTCATTTTCTTCTTGTTCAAACTCTAGATAGTACTCTTCATATTCGGCTCCATCTCTCCAGGGGCAATTAAAAGCAGGGTGTCCTCCCAGAGAAAAGAGCATTTCTTCTTGTCCCTGATTGATGATCTCGTGATCCACATGAATTTTATTTCCTTCCAGTCGGTATTCAATTGAGAATCCAAATTTGAAAGGATAAATCTTAAGAGAGTCTTCTGAATAATTAAGTTCATAACGAAGCCTATTTGCTTCCTCCTCAATTAATTCAAGTTTTTCATTACGCCTGATAAAACCATGCTTTGGGAGTCCTTCATATATCTTCCCCTCAAAAGAATACTGATCTTCTTTTAAAGCGCCAATAATTGGAAACAGTACGGGTGCGTGACTTCCCCAAATATCCGGATTGGCCTGCCACATATATTCGATTCCCGTCTTTTTAGATTTGATTCCTGAGAGCTCAACTCCCTTTCGGAGAACGGAAACCTGCAAGTATTCATTTTCAATATGATCAGTCATGGGAAAAGGTATTGGTGTTTTGCTGTTAGGATTTTAATTGATTCAATACAGAATGTGTACCAAAATACTGGCTCAAATTGTCTTCTTGTTGAAGAATTTGCAAGAAAGCTTTGTGAAGTATGAATTAAACTTCCCGATATAGGACCCACTCGATAACCTTTCCCTTGGCATCTACTTTATATGCCAATCCCAGAGCGTCCTGAATGAGATAAGATGTAGATTGAAGAGGTGAAACCGAGCGTCGTAGATTTTGTCGAACAGATGAAGGGATAATGGAACCTACCTGGTAAACTCCCGCAGGGGCATCGCCGATTTTTCGACTTACTTTCTGGAAGCAAAGACTTTTACCCATTCCATTTGCCTTATAGTATAATAGTTGGGATTGGGGAAGGGCTTTGCCAAAAAGCTCGATGCCTGCTTCAAAAGAAAGATTGATCTTCCAGTCCGGTTTGAGTCGATCCAGGCTATAGGTTTTGGAAATATCCACTCCATCCAGACTCATGAAACTACATGCAGGTATTTCAATGCTATGCCTTTGGGTAGCTACTATAGCTTTTGTCTTCCCATTTACAATGTTGAGCAACTCACTACTTTTAGTCCAAAGCCTTTCCTGTTCAGGACCTGTATTGTTTGCCTGAACAAATGCTAAATCAGCTCTGGCTTGCTGAAGAAAATAGGCTTTATTTGAACCTGCATTCCCACTCAGGATATGAAAAACACAAGCTCGATTGATTCGATTGGGCAGGTAGTTGGGATTGGATCGAATAGCTTTATTGAATTGAGAAATACTTTTTAGTAAAAGTTTTTCCGCACTTAATTGTCCTTTGTTAATCTTGTCCAATCGAGATTCTGTATCCAATACCCAGGGATAAGGATTAGAACGATAAGGTTCATCCAGCATCGGGAGCGCAGATTTAGCATAAGAAAGGCCCAGATTGTTGTAAAACTCTGCACTCTTAAAATCCCGAATCAAGTATTGATAAAGAACGGTATCTTTATCATGCTGCTGAAGAAGGGAAAGGTAAATCGCCATATCATAAATCTGAAGTGCCTTTTGAGCTTCATCTTTGGCACGTTCTGCAATGGCTAATCTTTCCTTTTTAGAATCATACAGGGGATCCTCATCATTCAATTCGAAGGCTGTGTAAAGCTTCTCGATAAATAATGGAATGCTATCCTCTACTCGATAACCAGCCAGGTAACACAAAATCGCTCCCCAGATATCCGCCTTACTTTCCATTTGTTTGCGGCGCCTCTTTTGGCCTTCCGCCCAAGTTCTCAGAGATCTTGATTTTACAAAAAAGCCTGGAGATTCGTAGGAGAAAGAAGCATGTTGATAGGCATGTACCAATTCATGTGCAAGCAAAAAGGCCAGGGCATCGTCTTTCCCTTTAGAAACATCCAAACAAAGTCGATAAGCTCGTGGATCTATGATGATACTTTTTCTCTTGATATTGTACTCGGCGGGTTTTCCAAAAACAGCAATGTCCTCCATAAACAGCCCCGGCATTGCCTGACCTCCCTGTTTTTCCCAGAGACTCTTCAAGATTTTCTTGCAATGGATTTCTTCTTTGAGATAGGGGGTGTTGCTAGCAAAAGTCGCACAGCTCATGGAAAAGCATAACAGGAGCGTGATTGCCTGATATGCAAATCCGAGTTTGAGGTATGTAAATTTCGCTTTCATGCCTATCTGTAAATCTCTCTTTTATTTCTTGGGATAAAGTGAAAACCTTTATCATTTTGTGATCCGAAACGAGTAGCCCGCGCATACATATGCTGACCATTCACCAGGTCTTTGGGTCTGTAGATTTCCTCTATCTTTCGCCCAATGTACCAAATCGGAATAGGTCCTTCACCGTATTTCACTTCTCCAAATTGAATAGCTTCTAAAAAGGCCATCATAAATTTAGAGACTTTAAACTTTCGGCTTTGGTACTTATACTTTCCATCAGCCAATTTTACATCCTTTAGGGTTACACCGGTTTCAGCTACCTGTCTGTTTGAAGGGGCCGATCCTATAAAGTAGCGGAAAGGTAAATCAGAAGAAAGGAGACTGTGTACATCTTTCTTTTGACTCTTGCGGATATCCTTAGCTCCTCTTTCCAAAAAAGTCGAAGCAAAACAGGCATCGATACTCAATACAATATTGTTGCAGTCGATGGCATCTATTTGTTGGCGGATATCCTCCATTTTATAATAGCTCTTGATGCTTTTACCCGGATTGCTGGGAATCAGGTACCCCGTTCCATCTTTACCTTTATAGCCATGTCCTGAGAAGAAGACAAATAGCTGATCAAGACTGCCCCAATTTTTCCGCTGCAAGCCCATCATGCTGGTATTGATATCTTCCCAGCTTGGGTCAGCGATGATTCGTGTTTTGAATCCAAATTTATTTTCCAGGGTCCATTGAAGGGCCAGGGCATCATCCATCGAATATTTCAGATCTACCCATCCCAATTTCTTTGCGTTTTTGTTGTGCTTACTTACGGCGAAAATGACTGCAGTATCCAATCTAATATCCAATTCCTGTTTTACTCGGACGATGATTCGTCTTTCATCTATTGCCTGCCCCTGACAATGCGACCTTACCGTAAATACATTCTCAAAATCTGTCAATCGGGCGGGAAATTCGAATAGGTTTTCTCCCAACCTGATAGCATTTACCAATTGATTGTGGGGGTCTTCAATGCTGACGTTGAGCTCGCTATCCTCGCAACAAGGCATACGGAAACGAATATTGAATGCTTTGCGATCTTCGCGGTCAATGATTATAGCCGAAGAACCCGGTTGTGGACTCATTCGGTAGGTACCATGTAACTGTAAATTGCATAAGGGTGCGTTAGCCCTTACCACTCGACTGGTATCTCCTAAAAAGGGATTATAAAATACCCGTATATGTTTTTTGAATTTACCTTTATCCCCAGTTGCCCAGATACTCAGGTCATTGATTCCTTCGATAAGAAAAATGGTTCCCTCATATCGATCAAAGCTATTGCTCAGGATACGATCATTTTTAGTCGCCTCATTTCGGATTGTTACACTATTGATTTTGTCGTGAATCAGTTTGAAATCAAATTTCACCTGATTGCTCTCGGTGTAAATGGTCCTACCTTCCCAATACACTTCACTGGGAGAAACAGGTACAAAGATGGGTGATCTTGCCTCCGTATTTGAAAACAGTAGACAAAAACATCCTCCGACTAGGAGTATTTTAAGTAGGGCAGCAAACTTCATCCGTAATGGGGCTATCTTTTTCTTTCTAAAAATGCTTATCCGTCCAAATAGCTCAGATACTTTTCAGCATCGACCAGGTACTGTTCATTATGTAATTGATCAATATGTTGATCAGGATTTTGCTGGTTTGATTTGATCAGGTTTTTAAATAGATTTTTTGCCTGATCGTTTTGATTACTCGCCATTTTCAAATTTGCCAGGTACCAAAGTGAGGCATGTCGCAATTTTAGGTCAAGGCCTTCTCCATTGAGGAGTTCTTCAAAGGCCTGAGCAGCCTGCTGTCTTTGTCCTAAAGCCAGGAGACTCTGGGCTTTATAAAAGACACTATGATTCTGACAATTCTGATCGAGTAAAGGATTTCTGCTCAATACTTCCAATTGAGATACTGCTGTATTGAAATTTTCAGCTGCATATTGATCCAGCATGGCCGTATTTACAGAAATCATCTTTCCACTTCCTATTCCTTCATCATTATCTCCACAAGCAGAAACAAAGTATTCTACATGTTGGATGTCTGATAATGCGGAAAGGTTGGATTCTGGTGCCTTATGGATTTCTCCTCCCTGATATGAGAGGATAATCCAACCAATGAGTCCCAGGAGTATAATTACCCCCAAAAAGCTCCAGGCAGGTAAACCAGGTCCAGGGCTTGAGGCATCATCTGTATTAGCCTGAGATTTACTAATCTCTTTTACAAAATTTTCTTTAGCGGCTTCTAGTGCGCTGGCAAAGTGTGCTTCTGTGTTTGCTATGCGGATCCTGGCGAGTTCAGGGCCTTCAGCTATCATATCTGCTAAGGCCTCCATACTTTCTCGGTACAGCTCATCTGATTCGATCAATTCCTCGATCTTCCGTGTATCCTCTTCTCCTGCCCTATCCTGAAGATAGGCAATCATCAAATCAGTGTTTCGCAAAGGTTCGATATCATTTTGGTTGAAAGGGTCCATTCAAATGAGTTCTTAAATTTTCTTTAGCTCTGTCTAAATATCCATGTACTTGTCCGACGCTGCAATTCATATGATCGGCTATCTCCTTATAGGTCATCAATTTGCCTTCGCTTCTCAGATAACGGAGTTCCACTACCTGTTTCTGTTTAGCTGCGAGCTTTGAAATGGCTTCCTTGAGTTTGTTTGGGTTGATGCGATCTGCTTCGTTTGTTTCGGGTGCTGCGATCGTGAGTTCTTCGACTGGTAAAGGGATAAATGGATTTTTACGCTTCTTCTTGTTGATTAGATCATTTTTAACAATTCTAGCCAGCCAATATTTCCAGTTGCTTTTGGGGAACTTGTCTTGCTTGAAGAGCTTGTGAAGCTTTAGAAAGAGTTTTTGTAATTCCTCCTGGGGCTCCTCTTTCATACTTGCGATAATCCTGGAGAGGTCCTGCCAATGAGGGATGAGTAAAGAAGAAATGATTTCGCCTTGTGTTTGTTCGTCCTGCTGATTGTACCTTCCCAGCAGTTCCATGGCTACTTCATTCTCCTTTTTTTGCTTATAGCGTTTGATCAATTGCGCAATAGAATATCCGTTTAGACGCTCGTCTATGAAGCCTAGGATTACTCCAATGAACAAGGTAATTGCAAATTTCAACACAGACAATTCATTAAATGTACCGTATTCTATCTAACGTTGATCTTTCGCTTTATTGTATCTTTCAAAGCATTTCTTACAAGTGAACATTCATTCCAGCTACTGGATTCTTCTTTATTCTTGACTATTGGAAGGAATGCGTTCCGGGTTCTCGTAGACTTTCAGCCTCTGCTTAAGCTGAATTCACTATAAAGACAGATTGATTGAACAAGTGCATGCTTTATTTTGATTTTTTTTCAAAATTCTTTGGTAAATGGGCGAAAACAGCTCTAATAGCCTTAATTTTTTTTGATTCTGCCCCTAAATAAATCCATGTATTCATTTGCACAGATGGTTTTCGCATCGTCGATTGTATAATTTCCATAATATTCAGGCATTCCTCTACTCGTTTTTGAAACTATCTTGCCTTTTTCAGAAGTTATGAGCTTACCGTCCCTAAATTTCTCAGGAGTCTTTAATTCAAAAATCTCAGTTCCGATTAAAATTTTAGTTATATACTGAAGTTTGAATTCGTAGCTGGTAATTTTTTCTTTGTCTTTTTTGGAATAACTGGTCCTAACAGTAGTAACTGCGGTATCGACAATGGTTTCCAAAACAATTATACTATCAGTTCGAATAATCTCCTTTTCTTCCATAAAAATATGGGAATGAATCAAATCGCCTTCTTTCCATGAATATATCTGTGGGATAAAGCCACTTCCCTTTGCACAATTTGGTTTCGCCTCCCCGGGAAAGGCCCAGGTCCCATCATCAAATACAAGGATTCTGACTCCTCCTTCTGTCTCTGCAAATACTTGAGATTGGATCTTACTTATGAAAAGAAATGGCAGAATGATCGCTAAATAAAAGCTGTGTGTTCTCATGATGTTAGAATTAGTTTTAAACCTAATCCTATTCATTATTTTTAGTAAGCGAAAGCACACCTTTAAAAGCGTAGGATATATTTTAGCAAGCGTGCAAGCAGCATTTTGGATTTTCAGCCGTCTCTATAAAAG
>JBCBRM010000034.1:0-97090 GCA_039819665.1 Bacteroidota bacterium | reverse complement strand
TCAGTTCGATTTTTAATTTATTTCTGGCAGGATTAGGGTAAATGAGCATCTCTCCTTCCGGAAGCAGGGGATCAATTGGTAGAGCGCTGGGTTCGAAACATGTGCCCAGGGTGTCCTGGCCTCTTTGATAATAAACCGTTTCATAAAGAAACGAATTCGGTAAGAAGCCCCAAAAGTCTTTTTGCTCTCCCAAGCCTACAATAAAAACTTTCTCCTGAAAGAATTCAAAGTTGTAAAAGTAGCGCTCTGTAGAATCATAGCCATTATGATAAATAAAAGAAAGACAGGCTTTATTACCCCAGGGTTCCGAAAACTGTATGCCCCTGGATAATCTGTAGGTAGATTCAACTTCTTCAACTACCTCATAACTCATTTGCTTTCAATACCAATCACTCCTTAGGTAATATTGATCCAGCGTATCATATTCTCCGTGCCCAGTATATCCGTAAGCGTTTTGGGTTTGACCGTATCTCAGGCGTTCGACCTCCATCTGGTAACCTATGCTATCAGGGGATAGACCTGTATATTTATGCAAAACCCGAAAAAAACTATAAGAGAAGTTGTGGCGCCCATCAAAGGTGTAGTCTTTTATAAATTTGTCCCCAATTTCATGATCAAATACTTCCTCAAAGGAAGGAAAGTTCTCTCCTATAAGTTCATCGATTCCCCAGAGATTCAGTCTTCCTTCAATTCTATCATTTATGTAATCAATATGGGTGCCTGCATTGTAAATAGGAAGAAAAGGATGAACATGGAGGATCCCATAATTTTTCGAAATGAGTATGCTGTCCCCATTAGAAAGTCCAATGTTTATGACTGAATCTGTGATGCCCAGAAATGTTTTTTCGAACCTCGAACGTATACTCGCAGAAATACCTCTGGACGTATTAAAGTCCCAGCTGCTTTGTAAGGGAGCTTGGGTTTGTATCTGAAAAGTATCTCCATCAGAGCTAAGAAAGTAATAGACTCCTCCCTGAGCTTTAAGCACACTTCTCCCAAAAAGATTGTCCCGAAATTGAGTATTGGGAGCAATCTCATTGAAAAGGAATAAGCTATCATTTCAAAGCACCCTTATAGAGTCGATGCGTAAAGAGTAGACACCTTTAATTGAATCGGTCCGATCATAATTTGTGTACCAGGTTTCATACAGGTATATCTCATCGGCCAGAAAGGGCTGGTAGTTCTGGCTGTATACTTGTTTAAAAGATAGGAAGGAGAGGAAAAGACTTAGGTAAGCTATGAGATTGTGCTTCATGGGAATCATCTTTTATTTAAGATTAAAATAAATAAAGGACGAAAATGCTATCCCATAACAGCTAATTAAAATTATTCAATTATATACCTTGATTTTCCGGGAAAAGGACCCTCAAGCTAATAGGTTCAGGGAGAAAGCTTACTAAAATACTAGCTATAATAGTTTGATCGCTAAATTTTTATGCGAAAATTTCCCCTTGCGCCCATTATTTGCTAATTTTATCAGCAATGGCAAAGGTAAAAACAGTATACGTGTGCCAAGAGTGTGGCACCTCTCATTTAAAATGGTCTGGGCAATGCAGTGGATGCGGAGCCTGGAGTACTTTGGTAGAAGAATTGTCTCAACCCAAGGCTCAAAAAGGTATTGGAGCCATCCATGCGGGCAGAAGTTCAAAACCCCGAAAATTGGCAGAGATTGAGTCCGTTGGAGAAAAGCGTATGATCAGTCCAGATGCAGAAATGAACCGAGTGCTGGGGGGAGGAATCGTGGAGGGTTCGGTTACGCTTTTAGGGGGGGAGCCGGGCATAGGGAAAAGTACGCTTATGCTTCAGATTGCGATGCAGTTGAAAGGGCGTAAAATTCTTTATGTGAGTGGGGAGGAAAGTGAGCAGCAGATTAAACTCCGCGCAGAGCGCATACCTGCCGAGAATGACCAATTGTACATTGTCTCGGAAACCCATCTGGAAAAAATCCTCAAGTTTTATGAGGATATGCAGCCGGACCTCATTGTCATTGATTCCATTCAAACTGTTTTCACTGATAAGCTGGATTCTGCTCCGGGCAGTGTTTCTCAGGTAAGAGAATGTACCTCCCGACTGATTCGAGTTGCTAAAGAGCTACATATTCCCATGTTCCTGATCGGCCATATTACCAAGGAAGGAAGTCTGGCAGGTCCGAAGGTACTGGAACATATGGTGGACGTGGTCGTGAGTTTTGAAGGAGATCGACACAATAGTTATAGAATTATCCGTTCGGTAAAAAATCGTTTTGGAGGAACCCATGAGCTTGGGATTTATGAAATGTTGGCAGACGGTCTTCGAGAGGTGAGCAATCCTTCCGAAATATTTCTTTCTGATTTCGATGAGAATTTCAGTGGAGTTTCTATCGCTGCGACTATGGAAGGGATGCGTCCTTTATTGATCGAGACCCAGGCACTGGTGGGACCTATGGCTTATGGGAATGCTCAAAGATCAGCCACGGGATTTGATCTTCGTCGTTTAAATATGCTGCTGGCTGTTTTGGAAAAGCGGGCAGGATTTAAAATGGCTGAAAAGGATTGTTTCATCAATATCACCGGAGGCCTTAGGGTAGAGGATCCTGCGATTGATTTGGCTCTGATTTGTTCGGTTATTTCTTCTTTGCATGATTTATCCATCAGTCCCAAAACAGTTTTTTCAGCAGAGGTTGGGCTTTCGGGAGAAATACGCGCTGTGAGTAGATTGGAACCCCGTATTGCCGAAGCGGAAAAACTGGGATTCAAAGAAATCTATGTAGCCAAAAGCTCCGCTTCTGGTTTAGCCAAACAATTCAAAGACATAAAAGTGATCGGTGTAAGCAAACTTGAAGAGGTTTTTCGATCGGTATTTTCCTGATAAGTAGAGTTTTAGTACAAATTTTGAAACTAAATCTGCTCAAATCCTTAAAAAATAATAGTAGCTTCACACACAATATGGAACAGCTTTCTACATATTTCAGGATTTGCTTGGGAATATTGCTGCTTTTCTTGTTCGCCTCTTGTGAAGGAGGGGATGAAAGTCCTTTTGAAAAGCGTTGGCCTGTTCAGGGAGGCGTAGGCGGACAATGGGGATATATCGATGCATCCGGAAACATTGCCATCCCGCAGCAATTTGATTATGCTACAGAATTTTCAGAAGGTTTTGGGGGAGTAAATATTGGAGGGACCCGATATCGCAATCATTTCCCAACAGATGGGAAGTGGGGTTTTGTAGATGCTTACGGAAGATTCCTGATAAATCCTGTGTATGACTCTCCCCCAACCTATGCAAAACCTTATGACCTGAGGGATTTATCACTGGCGATGCATGAGGGCTATATTTTTTCCGAAGGCCTCGCTCCGGTTTATAAAGAAGGGCGATGGTTCTATATCGGGTTTTTAGCAGATAAATTAAAAGATACCTTATATATCGCTTCTGCCTGGAAGAAGGAAGAAGACAATAGCATTAAGACTTATCCTATCCGTTCTGCAAGGCGCTTTAATGAAGGACTCGCTGCAGTTTATATTGATGGTGCATGGGGATATATCAATTATTGGGGAGAAATTATTATTGAACCTCAGTTTGTATATCCGGTCGAATTCTATCAGGGAAGAATACTTGCTATGGGCAAAGACCTTCGTCAGGTGATTTATAATGTTAAAGGGGAACGAGAATTACCCATTTATCGCATAGTTTCGGAGTTTAAGGATGGTTTAGCGGTTGTAAAACCCAAAATGTTGGGGCAATCGATTCAGGATGATGACGAAATTAAATATGCCCTGATTGATACCAGTGGGAAATTTATGTTTACGGCTCAGTTTGACAAGATCGGAGATTTTGGTAGTGGTCTTGCACCAGTCCTAATTGGAAGTAATCCGGATACTTTGAAATACAATCCGGACAAGCAAATCATTGGCAACCGAGGTCCCAAGTGGGGATATATCGATATGTTTGGCCACTTTGTTCACAATCCAGTCTTTCAGGATGCGAAAGGATTTGTGGAAGGGGTAGCTGCAGTAAAAAGAGGGGAATACTGGGGATACATGGAACCAGATGGAACTATGCTCACCGAATATGAATTCCTCTGGGCCGGTAATTTCAAGAATGGGATGACTCAGGTTCGTCTTGGACCCACTCACAATGATTATGCTGGATTGTTTGCCTATATGAATCTGGATGGGGATATCATCTATATTCAAGAAAACTAATTGCTTTAAACGCTGATTACAATACTGCTAATGATGGCTTCTTTGGGAAGTTGACTAAACTGTATTTCTTCTGTATTTCCTAATTGTTCAAAAAGTTTGTTTCCCGGATCGGGGATGAGGTATGTTATATTAGGATACTTTTCTGGATTGAGAATGAGGAATTGATAGCGAGGATTATCTCTGAATTGTTCAAAGCTGGCAAAAAAAAGGACGGCGAGGTCATCATCTGTATAAAGTTTATGAAGTTCAGAAAGCCTCATGCCCGTATGTACCCCGTCTGGTGTTGTGAACTCATTTGCTTCTATTCTGATCCGAGAGAGATTACTGGCAGAAATTTCTTCTGCTGAGGCACCTTCTTCTGCAAGGGCATCTCCCTCTAAAAGAATAAACCCATCTCCAAAAGAAAAACTTCGATTTAGTCGTACATAGCCCATCTCATAATCCAGCGAATCGGCTTCTTCCACATTTTCAATTCCTTCTGCATGCAAATCAGCAATTTGTAAGCCTAAAGGCGCGAAACTTAATCCTGAGTTACAGATAATCATTAGGCCACCGGGACAGTCTTCGTCTATTTCTGTGCGATAATCTTTAATAGCGTCAGTGAGAAGATCATCATCCAGACTTTGCTGGGACTTTTCTTCTGTTCCACAAGCTGAACATAGTAGGCTGAGAATAATAAGAAGGAAAATGGATTTTTGATAAGGCATATTTCTTGTGAATGATTTCTCTATATACGCAAAATCCGGTGCAAGATTGATCTCGCACCGGATTTTTTATGATGTTTCACCTTATGCAGGCTCTTTCTTAAAATTTGCGGCAAATACAGTTTTGATCTTTTCAACCAAATCTAATTTCTCCCAGGGGAAGAAGCTGACTGTTTTCATTTCAGTCTTGCGTACGGTTGATTCTGTATTTCCATCCTTAATTATTTCTGTGTAGCGAGTCTCTACTTCTTTATCAAAGCTCGCACGACCCATGTGGCCATATGCGGCAGTTGCAGAGAAGATCGGATTCTTAAGACCTAAATGCTTTACAATTGAAGCTGGAGTGAAAGAGAAATTATCTTTCACTTTCTCCGCAATCTCAGCATCACTTAAATCTACATTGCTAGTTCCGTAAGTATTGATGTTGATCGACACAGGCTCAGCGACCCCAATCGCATATGCCAACTGAACCAAAATCTCATCCGCTACTCCTGCAGCTACAAGGTTTTTGGCAATATGGCGAGAAGCATAAGCAGCACTTCTATCCACTTTAGAAGAATCTTTTCCGGAGAATGCTCCACCACCATGGGCTCCCTTTCCGCCATAGGTATCAACAATGATCTTTCTTCCTGTCAATCCACTATCACCATGTGGTCCACCGATAACGAATTTACCCGTAGGATTAACATGGTAAATCGTACTCTCATCTAGCAGATTTGTATCTATCACACGAGGAACGAGAATATTGATCACATCTTCTTTAATCTTGGCAAGCATGGCAGTATCTGCTGCTACCTGAGCTGCCGCCGAATCATTTTCAGGCTGAACAAAATCATCATGCTGAGTAGAAAGGACAACTGTATGTACTCGGATAGGTTGATTGTCGTCTCCATATTCTATAGTAACCTGAGACTTAGAGTCAGGTCTTAGGTATGGCATAAGGTGGGCCTCATTCTTTCTAATATTAGCTAGCTCTTCAACTAGGCGGTGAGAGTAAGCCAATGCCATAGGCATATATTCTTCGGTCTCTTTAGTCGCGTATCCAAACATCATCCCCTGGTCTCCTGCACCCTGGTCTTTATTTGCATCCTCATCGCTATCTACTCCTCTTGCGATATCAGCTGACTGCTCATGAAGGGCAGACATGATAGAGCAAGAAGCTGCACTAAATTGGTATTCATCTGAAGTATAACCGATTTTTTCGATGGTTTTTCTTACTACATCCTGTAGGTCTACAAAAGCTTTAGTAGTAACCTCTCCTGCCAATACCACCTGCCCTGTAGTAACCAATGTCTCACAAGCTACGCGGGAATCAGGGTCTTGAGCCAACATTGCATCTAGAACCGCATCTGAAATTTGATCTGCTACTTTATCGGGATGTCCTTCAGACACGGACTCTGAAGTAAATAAATAAGGCATGCTTTTTTGTTTGTTATTTACCTGAAAAATTAATTAACCCCCAAATTTGCATCCCTTGTCGTATAAATACAAACATAAAAATCTCCGATTGTCCAAGAATCCTTATGAAGAGTAGTTATTGTAAGATAAATGGGCAAAAGTGTGGAAATGATCTCAACTCATTTTCTCATCTGCTTCAAAATCAGCAATTTCCCTTCCCTAAGAGAGAAATATAGAGGACATTTTACGAAAATAGGCCTAATTGCCCGCCTTCTTATCAAGATATATTGATAAACCCTAAATAATTACTAACTTTGCAGCCGCCTCAGTAAAACTGGGCAGAAAGGAGACCTATATGACATGGTAGAAGAAAACGACAAGAATCTCGTGAACAACGAGGAAACTCCAGAGGTAGAACAAACTACCCCTGAAACAACGACCCCGGAGCCAGAAACGGCTACAGAAACTCCCGCCGAAGAGGCTACTCCCGAAGAAGCGCCTATCTCAAAGGCAGAATTGGTAGAAGTAGCATCCTCAGATGATGATGATGATGATGACTGGTGGAAAGACGAAGACGACTATTCCGCTACAGAACGCGCAGAGTTAGAAAAACTCTACGCAGGTACCCTACGTGAGTTTAACGAAAATGAAATCGTTAACGGAAGCGTAGTAAGTATTGGTGATAAAGAAGTCGTTCTGAACATCGGATTCAAATCTGAAGGTATTGTACCTATTTCGGAATTTCGCGACCTCCCTGAAATGAAAGCCGGAGATGAAGTAGAAGTCTTTATCGAGAAGGTGGAAGATCAGAATGGACAATTGTTGCTATCCCGCAAACGCGCCAAAAACATGCGTTCTTGGGAACTTATCAACAAGTCTATGGAGAGCGATGTAATCCTGAATGGTCTCGTAATGAGACGTACAAAAGGTGGCTTCGTCGTTGACATTAATGGAATTGAGGCATTCTTGCCTGGATCCCAAATCGATGTTAAGCCTGTGCGTGATTTCGACGCATTTGTAGGGCGTAACATGGAATTCAAAGTAGTGAAAATCAACCACGCTTACGAAAACGTAGTTGTATCACACAAAATCCTTATCGAGGCTAAACTCGAAGAACAACGCAAGGAGATCCTTGCCAACCTGGAAAAAGGTCAGGTACTGGAAGGTACTGTGAAAAACATGACCAACTTCGGTGTATTCATCGACCTGGGTGGCGTAGATGGACTGCTGCACATTACAGACATTTCATGGGGACGTATCAACCACCCAGACGAAGTGCTTGAGCTTGACCAGAAGGTCAATGTGGTTGTACTCGAGTTTGATGATGAGAAAAAACGCATCAGCCTGGGTATGAAGCAGCTTACTCCTCATCCGTGGGATTCACTGCCTGAAACAGTGGTAGAAGGATCTCAGATTAAGGGTAAAGTTGTTACAGTAGCTGACTACGGAGTATTCCTGGAAGTTGTTCCCGGTGTGGAAGGACTTATTCATACTAGTGAAATGTCCTGGTCTCAGCATATCAAAAACCCTGGAGAAACCTTCAAAGAAGGTCAGGAGCTTGAAGCTGTAGTTCTGAACATTGACCGCGAAGATCGCAAAATGTCTCTCGGACTCAAGCAACTGAAAGACGATCCATGGTCTGACATTGAAATTAAATATCCTGTTGCCAGCCAGCACACTGGTTTGGTAAGAAACATGACCAACTACGGACTTTTTGTCGAGTTGGAAGAAGGGGTTGACGGACTTGTTCACATTTCCGACCTCTCCTGGACCAAGAAATTCCAGCATCCTTCAGAGTATGTGAAAGTTGATGAGAATCTCGACGTCGTAGTACTGGATATTGATAAAGATAACAGACGTCTGAGTCTTGGGCACAAGCAGCTCACTGAAGACGTTTGGGAAACTTTCGCTTCTATTTTTACCCTCGGTTCGAAGCACGAAGGTACCATCAAGCGTATCGACAAGAAGGGCGGTATTGTAGAGCTTGAGTACGGTGTTGAAGGAACTGTTCCTACCAAATTCCTCAAAGTTGAGGAAGGTAAAGCTGAACTGAAAGCAGATGACCGCGCAGAATTTGTTGTTGTAGAATTCAACAAAGATGCCAAACGTCTGGTGATGTCTCATCTTCATACATGGAAAGAAGAAGAAGTTCCAGAACCAAAAGTGTCTCGTCAAAAGCCTAAGAATCCAAATTCCAAAGGTAAGTCTCAGCAAAAAGCTCCAGCAGCTAAAGCGAGTACTACTACCCTGGGAGATATCGATGCTCTGGCTCAATTGAAGGCACAAATGGAAGCTGAGGAGAACAAAGACGCTCCTAAGCCGAAAGCGAAGAAGAAAGCTGCCAAAAAGGAAGAAGCACCCAAAGAGGAGGAAGCTCCAGCTGCTGAAGTAGTTGAGGAAAAAGTTGAAGAGCTTGCTGAAGCCGTTGAAGAGGCTGCTGATGACGCAAAAGCAGAAGAATAGAGATTAATTTATTCTTAGCAAATAAAAAAGACCTCCAATTTGGAGGTCTTTTTTTATGATATTTTCCTTCTTATGCAACCTCAGAAGATACCCATCTGAAGCCATTATTATCCATTTCTTTCAGCTTATTCAACAGCTCTATTAAGTCTTCCATTAAGCGCTTTCCAAAATAATCTTTCCATGATTCTCTGTCATAAATCATGTGCTGGTGGTAATCCGGATAAGACTTCATTTGATCAATCAAGGCAGATACTTTCTCTGATAAATCTTTAGTCAGCATAAATTTATTTGCCTTCCAGGCATCCTGTTTTGCCCTCTTTGTATCTACTTCTGCAATCTGGGCCCAATAAACGGCCTCTTCAGGATCTGTATACTCCGGAATTTCAAGAAGAAAGCTGATATCCATCTTAATAACTCTTGCAAATTCACATATCGTCGGGTTAACCCCATATTTCCCTTCACCTACCATAGATAAAAAGGTCCTGCTCAGCCCTAGCCCTATAGTTCCTTTTTTCCTTTTATCCTTCTTAAAATGCAAAGTCAAATCAACGCCCATTGGTTACAATATATATGGCTTTATAAAAATAGAGGGGCAGATAATAACCTTTCCCTACAGTGCGTTTCTTTTCTGCAATAGTCTATTTCATAACAGCCTTTGCCTCATTTAGAAGGGCCTCATCCACATTGCTTCGGGTAATATTAGCAAAGTTCCCTTTGCCTTTCTCTGCCAATTCGGCCAGCTCATCAATTTTACTTTGCTTGAGCTTACCAAAAGAGAATACACTCAAGGCTACTCCCTGATTAGAGCTTCTTTCTGGAATGCCATAGAGGGAAGGAACATCAAAGTATCCATCTGTTGCCATGATGATGCGATTGTTGCCACCCGGGATGAAATATTGTTCGGCAAGTTTATAGGCTCTTTTTAAGGCATTTTTTCCTTTAGTACTTCCAGATGACCTCAAACGATCAATAGTATCCTCTATGGTCTGCTTACGAGCCGCTGAAACGCCTTCAAGAACTACACGCGCCTCCCCAGAATATACGATGATGGAAATTCTGTCTTCTGCCCGCATGTGCCCCAGCATTTTCGCAAAAGACTTTTTGAGTAGGGGCAGTTTATCTGGCCGCTTCATAGAAGCCGATACATCGAGAAGCAGGATAAGATTATTTTCGGCCACTCCTTCAAACGAATAAGGATCAACAGGTACTTTAATTTCTTTTGCTTTAGGAGCTTCAATTTTCTTTTCAGCTATTTTTTGATCAGAACCTTTGAGATCTCCCATCTGCTCAATGGGTTTAGGGGCTGGTTTTGGTTTTTTATCTACCGGTTTTTCAGCTACAGCTTCTCTTGGCTTAGGTTTAGGTTTAACGGGTTGTGGTTTAGGCTTTGGCTTTTGGGCTTCTGCAATTCTGGGTTTCTCAGATTGAGGTTTGCCCATAAGGAAGTTGCTGGGGATGGTCTTCGAATAAGTCAGGGCTTTGACTGTAATCCTTCTCTTTTTTGGAGGATACCCATCTACCAAAATAACCTGGTCATATACCCGATCTTTATTGGCCAGGGCGATTGAATATTTTCCTGAGCTACTGGTTTTGATTTGCTGGACAAATTGCTTTGTACGTGCATTGTATAGTTGAACGGTAGCCTTTAGGCCAATCCAGCTAGCGCTATCCTTGACACTTCCTTTCAGGGTATGGTTGACAATGAGGACCTCAGGTTTTATTCTTTCGTCAGCCTCCCTCAAGTCAGCAAATTGAATATTTCCGTCCCTGATGAAATAGGCTTCTTTTCCATCACCGGTCAAAATAAAGCCGTAATCATCTCCCCGTGAGTTGAAGGGCTTGCCAATATTGACGACTTCGCCCATAGTCCCATCGCTATTCAAGGTAGTTTTGAATATATCCAGTCCACCAAATCCTCCATACCCATTCGAAGCGAAATACAGGGTCTTGCCATCAGAGGCGAGAAACACGGACCTTTCGTCTTTATCTGTGCTTATTGGGAGTCGTTTCATATATCCCCAACCCTGACTGGTCCGTTTACTCATATAAATGTCCATGGGTTTATCATACTCCATACCTGCAGCTACGATAAAACGCCTTTCATCCGGAGAAATCGTCATCCCGTCTGTCGCTGGGACAAAGCTGAAAAACTCTGCAATACCTCCCCCCAGTCCTTTAGGAGTAGACCATGATTTACCTTTTCTCTGAGCTACATAATAGGGGCCTCCAGTATTTTGACTTCGGCTCTCATACCAACTCTGATAATAAACACGGTTTCCATCTGTACTGATGTGAGGTTCATCTTCCCCGCTAAACGTATTGATTCCATAAGGCAGGACCTGAGGTCTTTGCCACTGCCCGTTTACTTTTGTACTATACCAAATATCTCCGTCATAAACTGAATCTCCTTTAAAGGTCATGAAACTGCTCGACCATCTTTGTTCCCCTCTCAGAGACATGAAATAAAGGTATTTCCCATCTGGAGTAATGGATAGATTGGTCTCGCGATAGCGGGAATTTAAAACGGAAACTTCTTTGACCCGGATTCGGTCTTTGTGATCCAGGATATTGGTTCTCTTCTGCGCTTGCAATTCGAGGCTAGCAAAGATGCCTAGCAAAAGGATAAGTATCGGTAAGGATCTCATAGTCGCGGAAAGATGTGTTATACTCATAAATACACGAGAATCGAAGACAAAGTTGCGGGGAAAAATGTTAATTATGAGTTAAATACGAATATACTTGAATAAAATTACCCGATCAACATGCGAGACCTCTTCCTGATTCACCTGCTTGCGACCTTGATGATGTGCGGAATAATATGGATCATCCAATGGCTGCATTATCCGCTTTTTGCATATGTCGGAGAAGCTTCTTTTCAGCAGTATGAGATCCTTCATAGAAACTGGATCAGTCCGATTGTCGGACCACTTATGTTAGTTGAGTTGGGTACAGCAGTATTATTAGTACTACAAAGAAGTGAAGGACTTTCCCCCCTTTTGTGCTGGGTTGGTCTGGGATTAGTAGGAGTAATCTGGCTAAGCACTTTCTTTTTGCAGGTCCCTTTACACAATAAAATTACCCTGAATCATGATATCGAGGCTATCCAGGCTTTGGTTCGAAGTAATTGGATACGAACGATTGCGTGGACCTTACGGGCTGGACTTTTACTCTATATGCTTAGAAATATGTTGAGTTCGACTCAGAGTGCTTCATAATGCTCCACTACAGGAAAAGGATCATAATAATGATGTAAGAGTTCTTTCCATGGACCATAGTTCTCCGATTTTCTAAATCCTTCTTCATGATCTTCCAGGCTTTCCCAATTGGCCAGCAAAATGTACTTGTGATCATCCTCCATACATCGTTTGAGTTTATGAGAGATATAGCCAGGATTATTTTGGATGAAAGGGCTGGCTTTTTGGAAATCCCTCTCGAAGTCTGCCGTCTTGCCTTTCTTTATATTGAGAATTGCTACTTCTAATATCATGGGAGTAAATTAAATGAAAAAGGCGACGATGAGTATCGCCGCCTGTATATCTTAGATAAGCAGAAGCTTTAATCTGTTTCTTCCTCTTCTTTTTCGAATTCGTGCTCCAGAATTCCTTCCAAATCTTCTACTGCAAATTGCTTGTAAAGAATTTTCTTATCCTGATCGAGTAGGAATATTCTGGGAGTGGAGCGAATGTCATACATGCCATCAAAGCCGGATTGTCTTCTATGGTCTTGGACATTTATTGCTCCTGTAAGATTATATTCTTCGATTTTTTCTTTCCAAATTCCGATGTCTCCATTAATACTCAAGGCATATAGAGCGACTCCTTTATCTTTGTATTTAGGCCAAATCTCAGCGAGTTTAGGAGTTACCGTTTTGCAATGCCCACAATCATAATCCCAGAAATACAGGATAGTGTAGGGGGAATTGACACTATATAGACTTCTTGCTTGATTGTTTTCATCAGAAGCCGTAAAGTCAGGAGCTTTTCTTCCAATAAGATTTGGACTCAAAGCCAGGGCCCTTTCTTCCATATTCGCCAATTGAGCCGAGTCGGCCCACCAGGCAGCACCTGAGAGGTAATATCGCTCAACCACATGCACAAAAACAGCATCCATACCCATTTGCTTATTTTCGATACCATAGGTATTGAGTAGATGTGCTACGAAGTATTGGAAAGCATCATCATTCTCTTTGGCCATGCCGAGAATAAGATCAATAGACTTATTTACGGAATCCGGATGCTTGGGGGTCAGGTTGTCCATATATTCCTTGACTTTATTCCCCAAAACTACAGAACGCAACATACGACCATCTGAGAAATCAATGTCATCCCAGAAATGACCTCTGTAGTAATAAAATTGCCAGCTTTCATCAGCACCTTCCGGGGCCTCGGGTACCTGTACTCTTGCCATGGCTTTGAGGAACTTTGGATAAAACTTCTCCCCATGCTCTGCATTCAATTTTCTCCTATGCCTCATGACTGTAGAATCAATTTCAGCCATCTGGGTTTTTAGTTCTTCATACTCAGAACTTCCTTCCTGGGCTTGTTGAAATCTTTGCTGCAGAGGCGTGATTTTCTCTCTTTGCTCTGATAGGAAATTGATGTCATCGTAGAAAATCTGATTGTCAATTGAACCTTCTATTTTCAAGTTTCCAATCAAATCGGTAGTATCTGTTTCAATTGTGAAATGCTGATCTTTATCTACAACGACTTCAAAAAATCGATTAGTCGGAGGTAGGATAACCAGATACATACCCGGCTCCAGGGTTACTTCTCCTTTAAATAAATAACTGCCATTGACAAGCTCTGCCGAATCTCTTAGTCGATTGGAATTGCCGTAATAGTGGCCTAAATAAATTTTAGGCTGTTTATAGTTATTTAGCCTTACACCAATTTCATAATTCTTGTCAATCGGACGATTGTCTACTTTTTCTTCAACTGGAGTAGTAGTCCCTGCTACCGCAGAAGAAGTGTCACTGGTACTTGCCTGATTACAGGAAAAAAAGAGTAATGCCGAGAGAGAAATACAAAGAAAGGAAGAATAGAGATTTATCTTGAGTTGCATAAGTTTTGCTTGAGCTTTATTCAGAAAGCAATTTCGCCAAAATTACATAAAAATAGAGGTATAAACACCTAAAGAAGCCGAATCATTTTACTGGCTGGCAGACTTTCAGGCATGTACCGTCTCAATCTGAAAATGAGACAGTCAGAGAGGGGGAAACCCTATTCAGGATTTTTTGGATCCTTGAAGCTTGCGAGAGAGAAAGTCTTCCCAATAAGGATCACTGAGCTCGACTGCATACTCAACGAAATCAATGATTTCTTCAGGAGGGCCATCAGAATCAGATCCATATATAAATTCAAAACCTGTTTCTGCATCATTTTCTCCTTCGAGGGTAATGAGTAATTGGGTATGGTCTCCTTTGGGGTCAGGGAAAGTGTATCTTCCTACCATCGACAGTAAATCAACGGAAAGGATTTCCATTAATCGATCGAAGAGGGGCTCCTCGATGCGTTTCATAAACATCAGCCGCATTTTGGGATCGTCGCTGCCATCTCCCATACGATTGAGGGCACCGTTTTTTGATACTCTGAGGGCCAGAACCTGTTCCTCATTCACAACAAGGCTGATGTGGACGTTTTCTATTTCTGCTTTTGTCAACATGGGGAAGGCAAATTTATAATATTTACCTATGCAAAGAAATAGAGACTAAGCATTAAGGCTCCGAATATTAGGAATACCGGAGTAAGAACATAAATAGAATAAGGCAATGAATGTTCACTTTTGGACTTCCATTCAAGCGGGGAAATGGTAGAGATCTTTCCCTTGACAATACTGAGAATACCCATGTAGAGGCTTATTCCTCCCATCATTAGTATCCATATAAGTGTGAACAGCTTCATAGTCTAGCTATTTTAAAGGTTGTACTTAGGACGAAAGTTCGGACAAAAGTCACCCGACATACTTTCGATAGAGTGTGTAGCCAGAAAAGCCTTTCAGCTTTAAAAATTGTCTTGTATTAGGGAAAAAGCTAAGCTCAATTTACGTATTAATTCTGAAGATTCATAGAAACTCAAAGTTTGTTGGGCATCTGAGAAAGCTTTTTCCGGAATAGGGTGTGTTTCGTAGATCACCCCATCCGCTCCTGCCATTACGGATGCTAATGCAATAGGTTCTACAAAATTTCGTAAACCAATACCGTGAGAGGGGTCCGCAATCACCGGGAGATGAGATTTATCCTTTAGCATAGCGATGGCATTGATGTCCATAGTATTGCGGTAAGCCTTTTCATAACTTCGGATTCCCCTTTCGCAAAGCATAATCTTTTCATTGCCTCCGGAGAAAATGTATTCGGCAGATTGCAGGAGTTCTTCTATAGTGCCTGAGATACCTCGTTTGAGTAAAATCGGTTTGTCCACTTCTCCCAGGGCATCCAGTAGATTGAAGTTTTGGGTGTTTCTGGCGCCTACTTGAAAGATATCGATATACTCATACATATCTTCAATTTGGGAAGATTGCATAACCTCAGTTATGATCTTGATGCCATAGTCGCGGGCCATAGTTGCCCACATCTTTAATCCATCTATACCTAATCCCCTGAAAGAATAGGGAGAGGATCGAGGCTTATAAACTCCTCCGCGCATAATCCTCACTCCTTGCTCCTTCAAATGTTTGAGGGTTTTTTCAATCTGTTCTTCACCTTCTATTGAACAAGGACCAGCCATGATACTAAATTTTCCTTCTTTAATGATCACCCCATCTCCAAGGTCTATAGAAGTAGGCTTTACTTTCCATTTTCTGGATACAAATTTATAGGCATCTGTTACCCTATGAACATCCTTTACTCCGGGTAAACTTCCGATGCTTCGTATGTCAAAGGCCTTTTTACCAATGGCAACCATATAGTGGCCTTTTTGGGTATTGATTTCCCGGGCCTTGTATCCGATATCCGCAATTTTATCGAGGATGTTCTGTTTATCGGAATCTTGGATGGGATTGCTAAGTTGTATGATCATTGTCTTGTTTTCTCGTGGGTGATTGTACTATGCCTGTAATTCCAGACCTTTTATTTTATGGACGAAATTTCGAACTCTTTCGCTAATTGTGCCTTCTTTTTCCAGGGCTTTAATGAAGGCGCTGCCAATAATAGCCCCTCTTGCATGTGCGCTGGCATCACTAAAGCTTTTGTGATCCGAAATCCCAAAGCCTATGAGGTGAGGATTCTTAAGCTTCATATCAGCTATTCGACGGAAATACGCGACTTGTTGTTCATTGAAGCCCTCTGTGCGGCCCGTAGTGCTGTCTGTTGATACTACGTAGATAAAGCTATCACTTACCTCATCGATCAGCTGGATACGCTTTTCTGAGGTTTGTGGAGTAATGAGGAAAATATTGCTCAGGCCATGTTTTGCGAAAGTTTCTTTGTAAAAAGCCTGGTATTCGGCCATGGGTAAGTCTGGTAAGATAAAACCATCAATTCCTACCTTCTCAGCCTGCTCGCAAAATTTTTCAATGCCATACTGCATGACGGGATTGAGATATCCCATAAGGATGAGGGGAATGTCGACCTTTTCTCGTATGCCTTCCAGCTGATCAAAGAGGTGTTGAATGCTCATACCATTTTGAAGGGCTTTGAAACTGCTGGCTTGAATGGTGGATCCATCTGCAATTGGATCAGAATAAGGCATACCGATCTCAATGAGGTCTACCCCTGAAGCTGCAAGTTCGGTGATGATCTCGACTGTATTATTTAGCTCGGGATGTCCTGCCGTAAAAAAGACCGATAGGATATCGCCGGATTTATGTTCAAATAGTTTTTTTATGCGGTTCATAGGATGAAACGTGTTAGAGTTTTTGTGTGTTAGGGTGCTAGAGGTAAGGGTTCTGGTGTTCTCATGTTCAGGTTGGGAAGGATTTTGGATCCATAACAGTAACACCAGAACACTATAACACTTCCTTATGCTTTATATATGTCGCCAAATCTTTATCCCCTCTGCCAGAAAGATTGAGTACGACTACCTCTTTTTCCTTTAAGTCCATTTTTTCTAAAGCGGCCAGGGCATGGGCGGATTCGATGGCGGGAATGATGCCTTCGATTTCGCTGAGTTTGTATCCGGCCTGCATAGCTTCTTCATCGGTGATGTAGTAAAATTTACCTCTACCTGAATCAAAGAGATGTGCATGAATAGGACCGATGCCAGGATAATCAAGACCTGCTGAAATAGAGTGAGGCTCAACAACCTGGCCATCTTCTGTTTGCATGAGGATGGTTTTGCTGCCGTGTAGGACGCCTGCCTTTCCTAAGTAGGTAGTTGCTGCTGATTTACCGGAATTGATTCCTAGTCCGGCTGCTTCCGCTGCGACCAATTGAACATCTTTTTCATCCAGGAAATGATAAAAAGCACCTGCTGCGTTGCTCCCTCCGCCTACACAAGCCACTACATAATCGGGAGTTTCTTTGCCCGTCTTTTCTTTTAGTTGAATTCGAATTTCCTCACTAATTACGGATTGGAAGCGAGCTACCATATCTGGATAGGGGTGAGGACCTACGACAGAACCAATGATGTAGTGCGTGTCTTTGGGATTGTTGATCCAGTGACGCATAGCTTCATTGGTGGCATCCTTGAGGGTTTTGCTACCTGACTCTGCAGGAACTACTTTCGCCCCTAGCATCTTCATCCGCTCAACGTTAGGTTTTTGCCTTTCGATGTCAACAGAGCCCATATAAACGATACACTCCATTCCCATCAGGGCACAAGCTGTTGCGGTTGCTACTCCATGCTGCCCAGCGCCTGTTTCAGCAATTATCTTGGGCTTATTCAAGCGTTTTGCTAGCAGGATCTGCCCGATGGTATTATTTACCTTGTGAGCGCCAGTATGGCAAAGGTCTTCTCTCTTGAGGTAAATCTTCGCTCCTATTTGCTCTGATAATCTTTTGGCAAAATAGAGAGGGGTAGGTCTGCCTACATAATCTCTAAGCAGAGATTGGAATTCCTCCTGAAAATCTGCTTCACCAATAATCCGCAGATAATTCTCTCTCAGTTCTTCTATATTGGGGTAAAGCATTTCCGGGATAAAGGCGCCTCCAAATTGGCCATAGTATCCATGCTCATTTACCTGATAGGGCGATTCGATTATCTTATTCATGTTAGTCTTATTCTTTGGCACCTGCTAAGCAGAAACCAGTTGTTTTTTTAGGTTTTTTAGCTGTTCTATATTTTTTAGTCCCGGGCTGATCTCAAATTTACTGTTGACATCGATGGCGTAGAGCTTTGGATGATTCGGGATTGCACCGGCATTCTCCAAACTAATCCCCCCACTCAAAAAGAAGGGAATCTCACTGGGATACTGATCCAGAATTTCCCAGTTAAATACCACTCCATTTCCTCCAGGATGCTTTCCTTTTGTGTCAAAAAGGAAGAAATCTACAGAGGATTCGTAAGTTTTGAGAATGCTGAAGTCAAATCCATTTCCTACAGAAAATACTTTTATGATACCGATTCCGGAAGCCTTCAAATCTTTGCATAATTCAGCTGATTCCTGCCCATGTAGTTGTAGATAATCCAATCCAAAGTCTTCTACCTTCTTTAGCATGAATTCTTTATCTGCATTCACAAAAACGCCGATTTTTTGAGGATGGGTTAGTTCTCTGATTGCTGCAGCACTCAGGGTTTTTCCCACATTTCTACTGGATTTCTCATAAAAGATCATACCCATAAAATCGGGCTCAAGTCGCCGCAATTGTTCCACATTATCCGGGAACTTCATGCCACATACCTTTAATTTGATATCACCACTAGCCATTCCTATTCTTGCAAAACTTTATCTTCTTCCAATAATTTCTCCAACTCATCTACAAACTTTGCACAAGCTTTATGAGGAGCACTAGTCTCCATAAACCTTTGTCCCATAAGGAAACCTTGAAATCCAGCTTGTTTGAGTTTCACTACTTCCTTTGGATCGCTAATGCCGCTTTCTGCTACTTTTGTAAACTCAGCGGGAATCTGATCAGCCAATTTAAGGGAAGTGTTTATGTCTACACTGAAGTCTTTGAGGTTTCTATTATTAACTCCCACGAGATCCAGGTGTTCATTAAGTGAGCGATCCAGTTCCATTTGGTCGTGAACTTCCATGAGTATTTCCAGGCCTACTGATTTGGCAAAAGCGGCCAATTGTTTCAATTCAGCAGGATAAAGTGCTGATGCTATGAGCAGGATTGCATCCGCGCCTATAGATCTTGCCTCAAGGATCTGATATTCATCAATTACAAATTCTTTTCTTAGAATAGGGCAGTAGTTCATCTGACGAGCAAGGGTCAGGTCCTCATTCTTTCCGCCAAAGTATTTGGTATCAGTCAGGATAGAGAGAGCAGAAGCGCCAGCCTGCATATATCCGATGGATACTTTTTCAACCGATACAAATGGATTAATATCTCCTTTAGAAGGAGATTTTCTCTTGATCTCAGCGATTATTCCACTAAGGTCAGGGCGACTCACATAGTGTTTCATAGAAACACAGGGAGTCTCAAAGTAGATGCTTTTCTCCAATAATTTTATAGGATAAAGGGATTTACGCTCCTCTACTTCTTTTCTTTTATGTGCGATTATTTCGTCTAGAATATTCATTTTTAGCGTGTTAACGGGTTAGCATATTGGTGTGTTAGCGTTTAGATAAATATCAACTCCAACACACCAATACGTTTTTTATTTCTCGATGAACTTCTTAAAACTCTCTAATGCTTTGTTACTCTCCAGAGATTCCCTGGCAGCCGCAACCGAGTCTGAAATACTCATGCCTTTGGAACAATGAATCGCCATCGCAGCATTAGCAATGACTACTTGTTTTTGTGGTTCTGTAGCTTGATTTTCGAGAACGTTCATGAAGATTCTAGCTGATTCCTTTACCGTATCTCCTCCATGTAAATCCTCCGCTTGCCAGCGATTGAGTCCCATCATTTCAGGACTGACCAGATTATCGCCATCATTGGAAAGGTATTTTGTATCTGCTGTGAGAGATATTTCATCATAACCATCTAAAGAGTGAAGAATGACAAAATTCTTATCCGTTTTTTGATAAAGATATCCGTATAGACGGGCTAATTGTAAATCAAATACACCTACCAACTGCTTTTTAGGGAAAGCAGGATTTACCATAGGGCCTAGCATATTGAAGAAGGTTTTTACACCCAGTTCTCTGCGAATAGGACCAACGTTTTTCATGGCTGGGTGGAAAAGTTGAGCATGTAGGAAACAGAGGTTGGATCGCTCCATCTGTCTTTTCAGTTCGTCTACGTCTTTGGTGAATTTACCCCCCAGGTATTCAACGACATTAGAAGAACCTGAAACGGAGGATACTCCGTAGTTTCCATGCTTTGCAACATGTACCCCTGCGCCTGCTGTAACGAAAGAGGCCAAAGTAGATACATTAAACGTATTTTTACCATCTCCTCCTGTTCCGCATAGGTCGATAGGATCAAACTCTTCAAGAGGAACCGGAATACAAAGTTCTAGCATAGCTTCTCTGAATCCTCCTAATTCCTCAACCGTAATTCCCCGCATGATAAAGACGGTTAGAAAAGCAGCAACCTGAGAATTGTTGTACATGCCTCCTTTGGCAATGTTGGTCAGGATTTCTTTTGCCTGCTGCTTATCCAGGGTCTGATGAGAGAAAAGATGATTCAGGATTCCTTTCATATTGGCGGAACTGGGAGCACTTGGCTTCACCACTTCTTTCAAAGGCAATTCCAACCAGTTTTTCATCATTTTGATTCCATGGTCAGTGATGACGGATTCGGGATGAAATTGCAGGCCATAAATGGGAAGGCTTTTATGGCGAAGAGCCATTACGCATTTATCTTCATCTTCAGCAAGAATTTCCATTTCTCCGTTGATGGAATCTCTTTCTACTGCCCATGAATGATAATGAGCTACATCCAGATTTTTGGGAAGGCCTTTAAATATGGGATCTTTGGGCTTCAAGACTGTGGCAGGTGTACGAATGCCATGAAGTACCTCCGGCATATTGTAGAGGCTGGCTCCGAAGTTTTCTGCTATGGCTTGATGACCCAAACAGATGCCGATTATATGTTTCCGGCTTGCATATCTTTTGATTAACTCCGGCATAATGCCGGCTTCAGATGGAATACCTGGACCCGGGGAAAGGACAATTTTGTCATAACGGGCCACATCATCCAGGCTGATTTTATCATTGCGATATACATCCAGATTTTCTCCATACCCTAGTTCCCGAATGATGTGGACCAGGTTATAGGTGAATGAATCGTAATTATCTAAAACAAGAATCTTCATGTATGTAGGCTTGGAGGGTTTTCAGATTAAGGCTTATTGAATGATGGCTGAAGGTTTGCGATCTCCGAGAGTGGCTGCTACCTGAAGGGCATTTCGCATAGCTCCCAATTTATTATGAACTTCCTGAAGCTCACTTTCCGGATTTGATTTGGACACAATCCCAGCACCTGCCTGATAATAGAGGACATTCTTTTTACTTAAACAGGAACGAATCATGATGGCCTGATTAAAGGTTCCGTCGAAACCGAGATATCCCACGCAGCCCCCATAAAATCCTCTATTTTGATTTTCATACTCATTGATCAATTGCATGGCTCTGTGTTTGGGGGCGCCAGAAAGGGTTCCAGCAGGAAAGGTATCGGCGACCAATTTCATTGAAGAAGCATTTTTGTCAATTTTCGCGGTAACCTTGGATACCAAATGGATGACATGTGAATAGTACTGAATCTCTTTATAGGTATTGACCTCGACATCTGTTCCGCTTCTACTCAAATCATTCCTTGCGAGATCAACCAGCATGACATGCTCTGCATTTTCTTTGGGGTCATCGAAGAGCTTTTTGGCCTGCTCTAAATCTTCTACATCATTTCCTGTCCTTCTAAAAGTACCTGCAATGGGATGGATAGTGGCAGTGTTATCCTGAATGATCAACTGCGCTTCAGGAGAGGACCCCATGAGTTTGAATGAGCCATAATCGCAGAAGAATAGATAAGGAGAAGGATTGATGGAGCGTAATGCGCGATATACATTAAATTCATCCCCTTCAAAACTCTGTGCATACTGGCGAGAAAGGACGATTTGGAAAACATCGCCTCTTTGGCAGTGGTCTTTGCCCTTTTGGACGATTTCAAGGTATTCCTGATCAGTTATATTGCTGGTCTCCTCCCCGACGGGACTAAAACTGAAATGAGGAAAAACATGGTACTTCAATAAGGATTCGACCTTTTCCAGTTGAGAATCTTCTTCTGGATTTCTATGTTCCAACAGATACATCTCATTTTTGAAATGGTCTATAACGATCATAAATCGATAGGCCTGATACAAAAGATCTGGGATTTCTCTCGCTTCATCTTGATATTGCTGAATATCTACACTCTCATAATGCCGTACCACATCATAACTATGGTAGCCAAATAAGCCATTGTAGCTGAACTTGAGGTCCAATTCTTCTACCTGAAAGCTGTCTACGTAGGTTTGTAGGATGGGCCACAAACTTTGAGGATCTCTTAATTCAACTTCTTCTTTCTTTCCATCGGGAAAATTCATGCTTACCACAGAATTCTTTACTTCGATGGAAGAGATTGGCTCAAAGCAGATAAAGGAGTAGGAATTATCCTGGCTATGATAATCAGAACTCTCCAGCATAATTGAGTTCGCATATTGGTCTCTCAGTCTTAGGTAGAGGCTGACCGGAGTTACTGTATCTGCAAGTAGCTTTTTGTAGCTACTAATGAGAGGATAGGTGTTCATAATGTTTGTCAAATAAAAAAAGGGCTTGCAATGTCGTAGACAGCAAGCCCAAATATTTTCGAAGTTTTACAAATATGGCTAAAGCTACGACTCTGTATTAGACCCGTGCCACCACCAAAAATTAGTAATTAGTAAAACTTTCATTATTTCTTTTCGATTTTCGACTACAAATATAAAGTATGTTGAATATATAGCAAATTTTTATTGGATCTTCCTTATCACGATATCCTCCTGATGCTTGTTTACTACATACTGGAAAAAGTCCCTAATCCCTGCGTATTGTTCTGGGGGATAGGTAGTTTGGTTAATATTGATTGCACTGGTAAAGTGGATAATATTTCCCATTTCCAGAACATTGTAAGTGAAAGATCCCCCTCCATTTGGAAGCAAAACTCGAATAGGAGTTGGTGCCTGCGCAACTTCATATCCTTCCGGCAAGCGAATCCCAATCATATGAGAATCAGTGAGCGGATAAGGAAAATCAACCGGTGTATTTCTGATTTCGTTGTCAAAAGGATTTTGCAAAACGGCTTTGATCATCATAGGTTTAATGATGATGAATTCGCCTTCATCTGCCACCTCTACATAATCTCCCGTACGTAGTTCGCAGCTTACAATCAAGGGATCTTTTTCTCCCTGGGGTTCGTTTAGCGCATTTTGGAAAATTTTTGGGTCCTTAAGCCCGATTAAAATTTCCTCTAATAAATACTCCTCATTTTTACCTTTATATCCTTCCAGTTTCTTTTGTTCCAGGATTACGCTATACTCTCTGTTTTCAACCGAGATTTCCCCATTCAAAACTCCCTCCTGATTAAGGTTGAATCTGCTATATGTAACACGATTGACTTTATTTCTTGATTTCAGGGCAATCCATCTTCCTCCTTCCCCATTTACCACATACCCATATTGATTGAGATCATTTTGAGGTAGCATTCCCAGCCTGTCAAGATCGCTACTGGCATCCAGCAAAATTTCTTCTCCATCAATAATGGCAAGTACAATGGCATGGTTAAATTGAGCCAAACTTGCATAGCGAGAACTTACTACTCCATGATCGCGCGTACTCAGAATAACAGGATATACTTCGATATCTCCTTCTTTCAATAGATGATAGAGGTACAGATTAATTTCAGTTGCACTTCCCTGTCTTTTATTTTTTGCTCGTTCAATATTTACTCCACTCAGGCCATATTTTCCATTCCACTTGATCTGCTTTTGAACAGATACAAGGGTGTTTTCCAGTAATGCTCTTCTCCCGCGGGATTGTTTCTGTAGTTGGTTGGTCTTTGCATTTATATCTTTCTTCCGAGCTCTTACTTTTGAAGGCTTTACTTTTTTGAGCATATACTTATTAAGGTCATCCCAATTATCAAATGCCACAGCATTTGATCTGCCTCTAAAGCTATCCTTTCTCAATTGCAAGGATATCTGCGTGCCTCCAGAAGTGGATTCTAAAGAAAAAGCTTCTTTTTTCAAGGCCGGTACATCTGTCATAATGTAGGCATTGAAGTTACCAAACAGACTTTGCTGCCCGTAAAGAGAATTGTTATAAAAGGGAGTGTTGTTCCTTATACGACTTCTACTTCTAAAGTCATCTCTACGATCTCGCGTTTGATAATCGTCTCGAAATTGTCTGATGCGAGCTATATTCCCTGTGATTACAGGTAGATATTCAAAGGATCGAGGAATAAAGGTTTGGTACTCACTCTGAACAACGGGAATCTCTCGATTAAAAGTCCAGGGCTTTAGTTGATCTATATTTCTGGATCTGACCTGGTAACTGTATTCCAAAACTACTCCAGGTTCAACAAAAGGAAACTCAAAGCTGAAAATTCGTTTCTCGCCTTTGATACGCTCCTGTTTTACTTTGCGCTTATTAACGGGGAAAGTTACGGTTTCTCCTTCGCTATTAAGTTTGTGGGTGACTGCTTTGATCTCTAGTAAGGCATCACCTATGTTTTCATCTATTTCTATCTTTATTTTCCCAAATCTTTCACCAGCTTTATTGAGAATTTTTATCCTGCGTACATAGGTATAAAGGACTTTGGGGGAATTCCCCATCATTAAAAGCGAAACTCTGCCCAGGTCATTGATTATGACGGCATCTTCGTCTTTATAAAATCTGTATAAATCTTCATCCAGAAATTCCGGGTCTAATTTGCCGAACTCGAGGATTTTTTTCTCCAGATCATCCTGTGCGTATGTCGAGTGTGGTAGAGCCAGGAATACATAAAGGAATGCAAAAATGAAAAGAGTAGATCTGTTCATGTGCTTGGGGCCTTAAAGTACAAAATACAAAATACTGAATTTGATCGACATAAATGTCATCCAACAGTCTTGTGCGTATTTTTATAACTGTCTTTCAGGCGGATAGGTTTCGTGTCTAAGGGAATTCTAATCTAGGATGAATTCTCTTAGCGCATCGGCGATCTTTCGCTCATTACTCAATCTCGGAAATTTATTTTGCCCTCCCAACTTTCCAATAGATTTCATGTATTCTCTACAGGCATTGCTTTCTAACCTTCTGATTTGTGCAATCTTTAAGATATTTCCAGCGCGAAGGTCCTCATAATAGGGGTTGAGTTTGCGCATTTCGGTATCAAGCACATCCCTGAACTTTTCCATGTCTTGGGGCTCATCCTTAAATTCAATAAACCACTCATGCGCTGATTCGCCTTTTTCCTCCTTAATTAAAGGAGCGACGGTAAACTCTTGAAAGCTGGCACCCGAAGTTTCTGTTGCTGCAATCATGGCCTTATTTACTTCTTCCTGGATCACATGTTCCCCAAACGCACTGATGAAGTGTTTTACCCTACCCGAGACCCTGATTTTCCAGGGGTTTAAGGAAGTGAATTTAACTGTATCTCCGATGTCATAGGCCCATAGTCCGGCATTGGTGGAGATGATAAGGGCGTATTGTTCACCCAGTTTAACTTCAGATAGGCCCAATCGCTTTGGATTTTCTTTGCCATACTCATCCATAGGGACAAACTCATAATAGATACCCTGATCTGGCAATAAGAGGAGACCATTATCTTTTTGGGAGTTTTGAAAGGCAAAAAATCCCTCAGAGGCGGGATAGACTTCGGAGATATCTACCTTTTTTCCGAAATATCCATCAAAAATGGGCTTGTAAGGATTGTAATCAACCCCTCCTTGAACAAATAGGCTGAGATTTGGCCATACTTCAAGAGGTGTTTTTCCGGTTTGTACTTCGACTTCTTCGAAAAACATCTGTACCCAGGGAGGGATACCAGAAATCAGCCGTAGATCCTGATCTTTGACTTCGCCCACAATCCGTTTCACTTTTTCTTCCCAATCGTCGATGATATTGGCTTCAAAGCTAGGGACTTTGTTGCTTTGGAGGTAGTTGGGGACGAAATGATTGACGATACCAGAGAGTCTTCCCGTTCTCAAGCCATGTGAATTATTTTCAATTTCGGGGCTACCAGAAAGAAACATCATTTTCCCATCAAGGAAAGCGGCTTTATTTGTTTCTGCTATATAGAGGAGTAGGGCATCTCGGGCTGCATTAACTTGCTTGCGGATTGAGGCTTTTGAAATGGGAATATATTTCGCGCCTGAGGTAGTACCCGATGTTTTTGCGAGATACAAGGGCTTTCCCGGCCAACTGACATCGGCTTCTCCCTGATAAATGCGATCAAACCATTCTTTAGCCTTCTCATAATCTCTTATCGGAACATTTCTACGAAAATCTTCGGGACTATTTATGGAGGGGAAATTATGGGCAAGACCAAAGGAGGTATTCTTTGCCGCTTGAATAAGTTGGAGGAAAGTTTTTTCCTGAAGGCTTAGCGCATTTTCGCTCATCTTTTGATACTTGCGAGCGAGCGAACGGGCCCATAGTTTACTGACAAAAGTCTTGAGACTCATGGCAGCAAAGGTAAGAAAAAATGAGAGCTGTGAAATAATCAAAGGCTGCATGAAAAACATGCAGCCTTTTTTCTTTCCTTTTGTTTACGTCGTACTGTCTAAAATGAGATCAGTGTAAATATTCAGACTATCCTAGGGAAGGTTGGGTCTGAAATTAAGCAGTGGCCTGCTCTAAAGTTGCTACGATCTGAGGTAAATCTTCAGACTGAGTAATTTCAGTAATACGGTCAGCTAGAGACTTGATTTGACTGTTGTACTCTTCTAGCATTTTTTTGCCTTTCTTGGTAATAGTTACCAGTATTGAACGGCGGTCTTCTTTAGAGTTGACTCTTTTTACAAGATTCAATCTCTCAATTTTGTCAACCAGGCTGGTTAGCGTGCTGAATTTAATTTTGAACTGCTCACCGACTCCCTTCATTCTCTGGGGACCAAAATCATTTACATATAATATGATCTCCATCTCGTTGGCAGAGATTTTATACTTCTTTCTGATTTCATTCTGATGCTGACGAAAAGCATCTCTCATCATGAGTAATTGTCTCTCCAGGTTGGACGTTCCTTGCAAGTTGTTTAATTCGCCATTAGATACCTTCTGCATAGTTTTTCTGGATATTTGGTAGGTTAATCTGTTAAGGTTTGTTTATTCTATTTCGAAATTATACGAAATTTCTTGTGTTTCGGTTTTTGATTCTATCCATAAACCTGTCTAATAGTCAAATGCAATTAACACAGTGCCTTGAATATTTCAAAATACTAAAGATATGCATGTTAGGTAATTTAGAATAAAGTACAAAAATACACGCTCTATCATATTTACTGTCTGACTAATCCTAATTTTTGAATTTTTTTTGTATTTATAATTTTGTTTAATCGTTCAATATTATACAAGGTATAGAGCGATCAACAAATTTGATTTCAGACAGAAATCCTAACACGCAAAATGACAGGGTGAAAAGTAAAACTGGAAATGAGCGCAACAGGGTAAAGCGATCTATTTTCTACGCAACCAGTAAAGGATTTTTTTGAACCATGAAACGTTTAATAGCAAATCCTGAATCATTTCATTCATTGCATCATATCTCTCGTTCGGGTCTTTTCGGGTCGCTTTGAATATAGCTTTACTCACATTTAACGGAATAATCTGAGTTTCGCTTTTTACAAATCTATGAAGGGAATTTACCGATTTGAAGTCAAAATCAATGATAGCCTTACCTCTAGAGAAAATCTCAAATAAAACAGCACCTAAAGAATAAATATCTGTTTTTTTGCTGACAGCTGCTTTACCTGATAGAACTTCTTCAGGAAAATAGCGGGCAAGCCTTTCCGCTTTCTTTTTCTTCAGAACTTCATCAGGAATATCCATCTTTATTTGATAATTGCGGCTGAGGTCTGCAAAAAGGAAATCAATCAATTTTGGGCTTTTTCCTTCACTGAGAAGGATTTTTCGAGTTTTCAAGTTACCATGAATGATTCCCTCGCGGGGCATACCCGCTGCATCTGTGAAGTTGGTTTTATGGGCAGCTTCCAGACCCGAAGCGATCTGGACCACGAGGTCGATCAGGCTAAGCGAGTCAGGGCAAAGTGTCTCAATATCAACTTTGTCCAGGCGATCTCCGTTTACAAGTTCCATGACCATATACATGCGTTTTTGGCCAAAAAGTTGCACTTCTCCAACATCGTAGAACTGTACTACGTTGGCATGCTTAATGGAAGCCAATCCTTTATTTCCTGCGAGAACAATGTCTTTCAAATAATCGTAACCTTCGATTACCCGGTGTGTAATTTTTATAGCACGCTCTTCATTTAATCCGATATGTAGTGCCTTATAAACAGATCCCAAACTACCGGAACCGAGAAGTTCAAGGATACGATAATTGTTGATGGTTTCTCCAACGAACTCCTTAGCGTCTATGGATTCTTCTTCCTCATTTGTCTCCTCATCCAACTTGTAAAATAATCTCCATTGAGCCGGAAACCAGGAGCTTCCTTCTTTGAGCGCTAACTTCCAGGGAAGGTCCAGGCCTTGTTCGCTATCCTCCTCTTCCCAATACAAAGATCGTTTTCCTGATTCGATGACAAAGCTACTTGGGCCATAAGAGCCTAGTAAGATTCCTTCAGCTTCGGCAAAAGATTCTTCTATAGAAGCACCGCCTGCCATACCTGAATAAAATACTTCGGCAAAACGTCTGGCCATTAGGTCATTTATCTTTTCAGAGGTGGCTATGATGGCTGGGATATCTTCTGCCAACATAAGTCTGGCATGTTCTTCTGTAGCACATCCATTGAGAAAAACCAGGCGAAGTCCTTTTTGTGCGCCCAGGAATTTTGCCAGACCCAGTGAAAAGAATGATTCATTTCCGCCATCTTTGGTCTCTAGCCATAATTGATCTTTGGCAGCATGCCCACCATAATGGAAAATCTGAATCCGGTTGTTATACCACTCATCCTGGAACACCTCGATGATTTCATCCTGAGTAGCTGCTGGAATTACCTTTAAGTGGACCCTTCCTTTCTGTACCGAAGGCTCAAGTGCCTGCATGACTGCTTTCAACTCGGTAGTCAATTGCCTTAGGAAGCCATCTTCGCTGCGTTCATTGGCATATGCGAGTACAATTACCGGGCTAGTAGTGTTCAGATCTGACATAAAGGAGATTCAGTCAATATGGGTCAATTCCACCCGCAATATAAAAATATCCTAATCATGGAACTATCTCAGCTGCTTACAACCTTTTCTCCCTCATAAGGTACTTTCCTTCGTAGCTCGATGTTGGTAAGTCCAATTTTTAGGGTGTAACTTGCGATCCTCTTAGTGGATAGCCTGTATGGGAAAGAAACTCTTTATATATAATGTGCTTTTGACCCTCTTATTCCTCCCTTTGAAAGGGTGGAGTCAGGTGGTTCCTACTTTTTCTGATCCTCCGGCAGATACAACGGCTACAGATTCCCTCGAAGATGACAGAATCAAGATTCTCAATTCTGATCTGTTGATGTTTGAGAAAGTCAATGGAATACCTATTCAGAAATTGATCGGCAATGTCCGTATTCAACAAGACTCAACCTTTTTCTATTGTGATAGTGCTTACCATTTCGAATCCCAAAATCGTTTAGAAGCCTATGATAATGTAAAGATCGAAATGTCTGATAGCGTAACCTTGACTGGGGATCGCTTGATTTACTTTTCGGATACCAAGATTGCAGAGGTCTATGATAATATAACGCTTACGGACCAGGAGGCAATTCTGACTACTGACCGTATGACTTACAAGCGAGTAGAAGATTTTGGCTTCTATGAAGAGGGAGGAGAACTCCTGAATGGGACAGATACGCTCACCAGTAAACTGGGATATTATTATCCCCAAACTAAAGACGCTTTTTTTAGAGGAGATGTGGTATTAATGAGTCCTGATTATAATCTGGAAACCGATACGCTGGGATATAATACCGAAACCAAAATTGCGAAGTTTCTGACCTATACCAAAATCATTAGTGAAGATGGAGAAATTACGACTACAAATGGTAATTATTCAACGGAGGACAAAAAGATCAATCTCTTTGAGAGAAGTACAGTAGAAGATTCAAGCTATGTCCTAACGGCAGATTCTCTGCGTTATGAGGACCAGGATAATATGGGCTATGCGGTAGGGAATGTATATATACAAGAAGAGGATTCCAGTTTAGAGATCAGGGGGCAATATGGTCAGTTTAATCGAAAGACAGATGAAAGCCTGGTAACACAGGATCCCGTTGCGATTCAATTTATGGAGGATGATACTCTGTATATGTTTGCAGATACCTTACTTTCTCTAAATATAAAAAGGCCAGTTGAGGAAGTTGATTCTCTCAAACAGGATAGTGTAAGTCTTGGTACAGATAGCCTGGTTCAATCTCTGGTAGAGAGAGATAGTTTACTTGCAGATACTGCAGCTCTTGATTCAACGATTGCTGCCTTGCCTGCTCTTCAAATCGAGAAACCTTCAGCTGTCATTCCTGATTCTGCATATGAGCAATTACAACAGGCACCAGGATTGGGGAAAGTTCCTGCAGATTCCAATTCTCTAACAGGAGTCAATCCTTTTTCTATAAAACCTCCGGATGATAGTTTGGCTCTTGATACGGTAGGGAGGAGAGATTCTGTCGAAAGTCGGGTTTTTCGAGCCTTCAATAATGTCCGACTCTTTATGAATGACATGCAGGGTAGGGCGGACTCTCTGATTTATATGTTTGATGACTCCATGATCTATATGTATCAAAAACCAGTACTGTGGGCAGATGAAAGTCAAATTACAGGAGATAGCATCATCATTTGGATGAAGGATAGTAAAATCGATTCTATGTGGGTAGGGGCAAATGCTTTTCTAGCCTCTAAAGAGGATACAGTCGGCTTCAACCAGATCAAAGGGAAAGAGATGCGGGCAAAGTTTGTTGATAATAAACTTAATCGCTTACATGTTATCGGCAATTCTGAGAGTATTTATTTTGCTAAAAATGAGGATGATACCACCAATATTTTTTATGAAGGAATGAATCAGGCCTTGGCGCAGGAAATGTATATGTATTTTGTCGACAATGAAATACAGCGAATTGTCTTTGTCTCCAAACCCGAAGGCACCTTCTATCCTTTCTTTGAGGTAGTCTTTAAAGAAAATAAGCTTGAGGGACTTTTTTGGCGGGGGGAAGAAAGGCCTGAGAAGCCAGAAATATTTGTAAAACTACCGGGAATCCCTATTCAGGTTCCGCTTCCTATTCCACAATCTGATACTGCTTCTTCACCACCTCGCGGGGAAAACCGTTGAAATGCCACCATTCCGAAAGTATTCCATGAAATCCTGCCTGAAGCATTGCTGCACGGAATAATCTACGATTGTTGAATTGATCTTGAGTAAGTTTACCTTCTTTGAGGAATTGTTCCTCATATCTCGGCTGTGCGAGGTCTCCAAAGAAATCAAAGGGAGTTCCCATATCCACATATCCAGTATCCAGGTGCACGAGAGAAAGATCAACTGCAGCACCATAATTGTGCATAGAACCACTTCCTCCTGGAGCTGCCACATATTTCTGTTGATCTGTTCCTTTGACGATCTCCCACATTTTATATTGGACAGAACGTGGACGTACGCAATCAAAGACTATTAAACTCAAACGATCATTTTTTGCCTTAATACTGGCTTGAACCTTGGCGAGTTTTTCTGCTACTTCTTTTTGCAAATAGCAATGTGAGAAGTCTTCGTATACATCTTCATTCAGAAAGTTGTCCGTGGTGCTATACTTCATTTCAATCACGACATCATCTACTATCGAAAGGATATTTATGAGTCCCTGAGAAATGAGGGTACGTTCCAGATCTGAAGTATCGGGTTCTTCATAGATGAATGAAGAGTCTGCTGGTGCTGGAACCTTACTACTATCGAGTTCGATTGTAATTGAATCCTGAGGCTCAGCATCAGACGATCTGCTTTTGGAAGGAGCACAAGCAATTTGGAGAGAGAGAAGGAGTAAAAATAGCCCGGAAAAGCCAGACAAAGTTTTCATACTTATCCGTTTAGAAATCCTATTTAGCCAAAAGCTAAGGGCATAGCAAGGATTTTTGGAAAAATATGTAATGGAAAAGGCGTCTGCCCGGATTTGCTTTTGCAAAAGGAACAGACGCCTGTCGACATGTTGTTTTTAGAAAATGTTGCTGCGGAAACTGTTATGGGGTAGATGTGCAAAGTATTTAGGCCTTATTTCTCAGGTATCTTCATGATACCTATTACCTAAATGCAGCAATTCTTAGTTGCTGCCAGGACGTTTCATGCGAATGACTTCTTGTTGTAAATCAAGAACGATCGAGGAAAGTTTCTCAAGAGAGATATCCGGATCAGGGAATTCCTGGCTCATGAACATCTTTGCTTTCCAAATCTCCCGTACATCTTCTATTCGAACCTCATAAGGTGGATAAGCAGGGTTGTCAGACTTCAAAGTCAACAATTTACTACCATCATTGGCGGTCCGGTTAAAGATTCGCTTGTAAACAACTCCTTCAGTTGTGGATGCAAGGATATAGGTTTGACCTTCTTTTATTTCCGTCCAATCCTGTACATACTCACCAATTACGATTGTTCCAGGCTTTAGAGGAAGCATAGAGTCTCCTTTAATCTCAAATGCTCTATAGGTTCCATTCCCCAGCATAGGAAGCTGAAACTTAGGAAGCTCTTCAATGTATTCTGGATCAGCATATCCATTGAGATAACCTGCAGAGGCTTTTTGATGAACATATTCGATGTTTTCCCGGCCTTCATGGTCTATGGTTATAGGAAGGATACGAAGTCTCTTTCCTTCGGCATCCATCATAGCCTTGGCATTTTGGAAATCTTCAAAGTCCTCCTCGCTGAGCTCTGAAAGATTTTCCTTGATAAGCAAGTCTATAGAAACCTGGAAGAAATCAGATACTCTTTCAAGGGTATCATAACGGGGAGTGGCCCTCCCTTCTTCATAAGCACCAATTGAAGCTCTCCTTACACCGAGGTGATTAGCAAGCTCCTGTTGGGTTAGCCCCTTTCTCTTGCGTAGAAATTTTAGATTTTTGTCGATTACCATCGAGTCTTTGTCTCCCATAACGTTTGATTTTAGGCTAATTCGATTAGCAGCGTGAACTATTTTTTAGCAAACTATAAAAAAATTAGTATATAAGCTAAAAAAACATAGAGATTTTTGCTTTTTTTCTTCAGAATGCAAAAAGTATTTACTTTTTAAAGGCTCATGAACATTCGAGCCTGCCAGATTTCGTAAATTTTGCTAAGATTAACGGTTTGAGCCCCGTAACTTTTCTTTTCGGCCACCAGGCGTATTTCCGCTTTATGCTTCTGAGGATAGAGCCTCCTATACAAGAGTCCTTCCTCTTCATATAGAACAATGTAGGTTTTTCCCCCCTGTATTTTGGCCCAGTCTTTCACATACTCTCCTACCACTATCGCCCCCCGTTCAAGGGGATACATAGAATCATCTGCGATTTCAAAGGCTCGAAAAGAACCGACTCCCAACATAGGTAAATGGAAATTGGGAAGCTGACTGATGAAAGAAGGGTCCTGATGAAAGAGGGCATATTGCTTATATAGCTTGCTCGCCACAAAACCTATGCGCTCCTTTCCATTTTTATCAAGGGCAATAGGGAGTATCCGTGCCTGCTTACTTCTATGAGAAGCTTTCTTTGCATCAGGAGGATAGCTGGAATTTGAATCATACTTGAAATAAACCTTCATGGCAGTATGAGCAGTTTACGTTGATGTTTGGCTTCTTTTAGCAATGATAATAAAATTAGTTATATGTGCAAATATAATTAGTGTATATTTTTGCACAAAAACTCCCCAGTGATTCTAAGTAGCTATTTATCAGGTATAAAAAAATGAGGCAGCTAATAATTTATTAGCTGCCTCGTCTTTTATTAGTACAAATTATTTTCCAGAAAAGCTCACTGCACTTACGGCAGTAAACATCCCTTCTTTGATTTTTTCTCCTTCGGAAGGTGCATATACAAAATACAAGCTATGTGTTCCTGTGAGTCGTTTATTGAGGCGAATGTTGATCATGCCGCCCTGAGATCCTGAACCAGGCTTGCCCATACTTCCTTTTCCAATCACTTCTCCATCTGCAGCTCCCAGCCTAAGCTCAAAGCTCATTCCTTTGTCTGGCGCGTTTTGCCAGCCGATCATCATATTAGAAGCACGAACCCCACTCAGGTCGACATCTTCAACCGCAAACCAACCTCCATCACGAGGGATGATCAAGAGGTTCATTTCTCCAAACTTTACATGGCGGAATCCCTGATTAGGAGTATCCTCGCTAAAGCTAATGCTGCTACTTTTCAAAGCGATCTTTTTGATGCCCGTAAGTGGCCTGGCTTCCGTTCCTCCCTGATCCGTGTAACTGGCAGTCATGACCAATACCTTGTTGGCCTGGGATGCTTTGGGTGTATAGCTTCCTTTCGCAGGTAAACTTGGTTTTTTGTTTTTCTCCCCTGCCAAAGATTGAATATAGGCTACGATTTGATTAACAGATAAGGTTTCTAGATCCGGGTGAGCGGGCATTACCTTATCTCCCCAAACTCCACTGCTTCCATTGATAATTTGTTCTCGTAGATATTTAGTCGCCTGAGGGTCCTGCTCATACTTCAAAGCAATCGCTTCATAGCTGGGGCCGACTGACTTTTCCTGGGCTTTATGACAAGCCTTACAATCCAAAGATAGGGCTAGTGCCTCTCCCTGTGTTGCCTCAGAAAGCTGCTGATGACCTAGGGAAAGAGAAGCTTCGTCAAAACCTTCCATATAATCCACAGAAACATAAATGCGAGATTCATCTATATCTGCGCTTCCATCTTCGGGATCATTCACCGAAACACTATAATTAATGGGAACTCCGGGAAGGAAGAATGAAGAATTTCCTCCTTCAATATTGATGGCCAACTCAGGACGGGTATTGCCTGCCGTTACAGAAAGCATTTCCCCTTCAACGCTCATTCCTGCATCATCTTTTGCAGTAACATTGATTTTATAATCACCTGCTTTCTCATAGGTATGAGAAATACTTGGGTCCTGACTTTCCTCTGTGGTTCCATCCCCGAAATCATAGATATAAGTTACCGGATCTTTTTCCCGATCTCGTGCACCCACCGTTACTTCTACGGTCAGGGGGAGTTTTCCGGTAGTTTTATCCAGCGTAATCTCATCAATAACCGGCGGGCGATTGCCTCCATTGTATTCTATATAACTCAGGCCGGAATCATCATTGGCTTTGAACCAGGTAGTTCCGTATTCAAGAAGGTAGATTCTTCCATCTGGTCCCAGCTCCATATCAATGAGGTTGTTCAGCTGAATTTCCGGAGCAAAGGCTTCCAATTTATTGAAGTCCCCATTTGGGAATAGGTGAACTGCTTTCATCCAGCCCCTGATCCAGTCGTAGATAATTACCTTGCCGTCATAGTAATCTGGCAGTTTATTCTGTCCCGGATATAAATCTGAATAATAAATAGGGCCTGCCATTGCATTCCTTCCTCCTGATGCAGTTTCCGGAAAGTCCTGAGATTTTCCATAATCATAGTAGACATAGGCTCCTTTTGCCGGAGGTAGTTCTCTGAGTCCGGTATTATTGGCGGATTCATTGATGGGAGCTGCAGGGTCGAAAGTAGCTCCAGAGCTGCCATCGCTATAATCGTAATCTACATAAGCTTTGTTGTTGGCGACGAAATAAGGCCAACCGTAATTACCGGCTTCTTTAGCCTGGTTCATTTCATCATACCCTCTCGGACCGCGTGTTTCAAAATTATCTTCTCTCGAATCGGGCCCAACTTCCCCCCAATAGAGGTAACCATTTTTGGGATCAACTGAAATCCTGTAAGGATTACGGTGGCCCATGGTATAGATTTCAGGTCGGGTTTTTTCCATGCCTTGGGGGAAAAGATTCCCTTCTGGGATTTCGTAAGAACCATCCTCATTTACTTTAATTCGAATGATTTTTCCACGCAGGTCATTGGTATTGCCAGAAGAACGACGGGCATCGTATTGTTCCTTATTAGGTAAGTCATTGAGCGGGGCATATCCATTGTTGACAAATTTGGCATCCGGTTCATCAAAAGGAGTTGAATTATCTCCGGTTGAAAGGTAGAGCAGACCGCCTGGACCAAACGTAATAGAACCACCTGTATGGCAGCAGATATCTCTCTGACTCCATACATCCAGAATCTTTTGTTCAGATTCCATGTCCCAAACCCCATCTTTAAACTTAAAGCGAGAAAGACGGTTAACGGACTCATCTCCATTGGGAGAATAAAATGCATATACCCAATTATTCTCTGCATAATTGGGATCCTTTTGAAGTCCCATAAAACCTTCTTCTGCATTTACTCCGGGAACATTGGCCTTATAATAGACATTCATGTCGGCCACCTGCTTCAATTCCTGGGTCTCATTATTAAACCACCATAGGCGACCTTTCCTTTCTGCAATCAATACATCAAAATTGGGCAGGATCGTCATTTCGGTAGGTTCATTAAACTTCCCACTGGAAAGCTTAACCTTACTAAAGCGATCGGTATCCGGAGGGAATTGAGAGGTGGCTTTGCTATAATCAAGTTCGCTATTATCTCCAATGGCATACTGTATTCCTCCCAAGAGGTGCTTAAGGAAATCCTCTTCTGAATAGCTTTCTTCTGTATGCCCCATAGCAGTATAAAAAGCCCGCCCTCCATCATATTCATGGTACCAGCTCATGGGATGATTGTCTCCATTTTCTCCCCCTTCATAGGAACTTTCGTCTATAGCTACAACTACATTAACTTCAGGATTCATTTTCTTGAAGTTGTACAGCTCATCCGTACGAATCCAGGAAGTTTTCTGGAAGAACTTTGTCGCTCCAAAGGTCTTGTCCTTGATCATGAAGTTTGCTTCCTGTGTACGGGGATGACTTTTGAAATAAGCCCCTACGAGTTTGCCGTACCAGCCCCAACTGTATTCGGTATCTGTTGCGGCATGAACCCCCACAAATCCCCCGCCAGCTTGAATGAAGCGTTCGAAAGCTGCTTCCTCTTTGGGTTCTAGTATGTTGCCCGTAGTATTGAGGAAGATAACAGCTGCGTATTGCTTAAGATTGTCTTCTTCAAAATATTCGGCTTGAGAAGTCGTATCTACGCCGAAGTTATTTTCTTTTCCAAGCTTTTGGATCGCAGCTATACCTGCTGGAATAGAGGAATGAACAAAACCTGCTGTTTTGCTAAAGACTAGCACTTTGGGATTTCCTGATCTTTGATTATTGCAGCCATAAAAGCTGAAGAGGAAAATTCCCAGCAGGAGTAGTATGGTCTTTTTCATGTATTTGGGAAATTATAGCTTAGGTCCTGTTAAGTAGTTCCTTAATAAAACTCAGTAGCCAGTTTGAATGTTAGGGATTTTAGGTGAATATATCTGCTATTTTACGTAAAAAATTAGGCTTTGTGGCAATGCTTTATGGTCTTTTTGACCAAATCTCTCTTTTTCTCTGCCAGCCATGCTAATATTTTTAAGTTTGAGGAGTTTAAAAGCGGCTTTTTCTTTTAGCTTCATACTAGTATTTTTGCTCCATGCTCAGTTTGGATAAGGTCGGCATAGATTTCGGAGGAAATTGGCTTCTGCGTGAAGCGAGTTATCAATTCGCCCCGGGAGATCGGGTAGGGCTGATTGGCCGCAATGGTGCTGGTAAATCTACCTTGCTACGGATGATCGCCGGAGATATAAGCCCTTCGGAAGGAAACATTCATTTTTCGGGTAAAACCAAAATCGCTTTTTTTAGTCAGGATCTTCTTTCCTTTCAAACGGAGAAGTCTGCGGTAGAAGTAGCGCGAGAAGCTTTTGCTGAGCAATTAAAGTTGAAGGATGAGATAGATGCCCTGCTGGAAAAAATGGAATCCGGAGAGGAAGATCCTGAGTTATGGGATCAATTGGCAAAAAAGCAGGCAGAATTTGAAACCATGGGCGGACCTGGGATGGATGCGGTAGTTCATGGGGTATTGTCGGGACTTGGCTTCAAAGCAGAGGAGCATGATATGCCCTTTCATACCTTTTCCGGAGGGTGGAGGATGCGGGTTTTGTTGGCGAAGATGTTGCTGACAGAACCGGATTACCTTTTACTTGATGAGCCCACCAATCACCTGGACCTTCCTTCTATCCAGTGGTTGGAATCCTATTTGAAAAATTTTGCAGGGGCTTGCATCATCGTTTCACATGATCGCATGTTTATGGATCGAATGGCGAAAAAGGTGTTGGAAATTAGTCTTAGGCGGCTCCATGTATACAATGGAAACTACGGCTACTATTTAAAAGAGAAAGATTTGCGGAAGGAGCAACATCTGCGGGCCTATGAGAATCAGCAGAAACATATCGCAGAACAGGAGCGCTTCATCAATCGTTTTAAAGCAAAAGCTACAAAAGCCCGCCAGGCCCAGAGTAAACTTAAGCAGTTGGAGAAACTAGAGCGGATCGAGGCTCCGGAAGAAGAAGGCTTTAATCTGAAAATTCGCTTTGTGATGAATCAAACTTCCGGTAAGGAGGTATTGAAGCTGAATGATATAGGGAAATCCTATGGTCCCAAGGAGATTTTGAGGGATACGGGAGGGGAGATTTTGCGAAGCGATAAGATCGGATTGATTGGGGCCAATGGATTAGGGAAATCCACCCTATTAAGAATCATTGCCGAAAGGGAGTCTTTCGAAGGAGAACATAAACTGGGCTACAATGTCAATTTTGACTTCTTTGCCCAGCATCAATTAGAAGCCCTGAATCTGAAGAATACTATTTTGGAGGAGGTTCAAGCGGCGGCTACAGGTAAAACAGAAACAGAGGTCCGCAATGTGCTGGGAAGCTTTATGTTTTCGGGTGAAGAGGTAGACAAAAAAATATCAGTCCTTTCGGGAGGTGAAAAATCTCGGGTTGCTTTGGCCAAGACCCTGCTTTCCGAAGCCAACTTTCTCCTACTGGATGAGCCTACCAATCACCTGGACATACAAAGCATAGAAATGTTGGTGGAGGCTTTGGATGCTTATCCGGGAACTTATGTGGTGGTTTCTCACGACCGCTTTTTCCTGCAGCGGGTGAGCAATAAGGTCTGGTATATAGAAGAAAAGCAGATCAAAGAATACCCCGGTACTTACGAAGAGTATGCAGAATGGAAAGCCCGTCAAGATGCTGAACTTTCGTCTACCAATAATCCGACTCAACAAGAAAAAGAAGAAAAGAAGCAGGATTCTAATCTTTCCTATAAAGAAAAAAGGAAGCGCCAGAACTTGATCCGAAAACTGACCCGTGATCAGGAAAAGTTTGAAAATGAAATAGAGAGCAAAGAAGCGAAGCAAGCGGAGCTTGAAAAAGCGATGGCTGATCCTGAGAATGCTCGGGATTTTCAAAAATTATCGGATTTGCAAGCTCAATTTGATAAACTGGGAGAGGAATTGATGGAGCTAACTGAAAAATGGGAAGAAGTCTCTATGCAATTGGAGGAAATGGGCGAGGAATAAATTTGTTTATCTTTGTTTCACGCTATCTTTGGGAGTCTCTTTTGTGCCTTCTTTATCCCCTTCTTTACCAAAGTTCTGAGGATAAACCCAGCCCTTAAAAAATATCTCCAGATTCCTTGGGGTACCATTGGTTCTCAGGCGTATCATTTTATTCTGTGGACCCAATTTATCTTTACTATCGAATACAGCTTTGATGTCGATGCTTTTGCCCGGAGAAATAGGGGTCCTGGGAAAGTCTACCATGGTACAGCCACAGCCCACCTCAAAATCTGTGATTCGCAGGTCTCCGGTTCCGCGATTCATGAGTTTAAATGTATGCTCAATCCTGACGCCTTCATCGATGGAGCCAAAGTCATGTGTCGTCTGGTTCAATTTTCCTCTGGGGATGCCTCTGGGCGCTTCCTTTTGCTTTTCGACAATGGGGCCAGTTATTTCCTCATCTTCTTGTTCAGTTATCGGGGCTTCTTCATGATCCCTTGAAGTACTGTCGCCTTCCCAATCCCAATCTTCATCCTCATAGGAGAGTTCCTGGCTATCGCTGACTTTTTCAGCAAAAAGATTTTCCAAATGACCCACTTCGACTGAGGATGCCAAAGGGTCTGTAGGTCCCAAATAGGTTTGTGTATACCAAATGGCAACATAGAGACTTAGTCCCAGAAAAATGGATACAAACAATGTAAATAGGAAAACCCTCATAATTAGTTTCAAGTATCCGCCAGATAGATCTTGTTCTTATATAATAATATAATCAAAAACGGCCAATAATTGTTATTTTGACGGATGAAAAGCAAAAAAGCCACCCCAAAGGGTAGCTTTTTTTTCTTTCAGTGGGTGGCTAATGGGACTCGAACCCACGACCCCCAGAACCACAATCTGGTGCTCTAACCACCTGAGCTATAGCCACCGTAAAGAACCGGATTGCAAATATAGGGGTTTGTTTTATTTTCACAAAAGGATTTTTGTGAAGTATTAGGGTGTAAGTGTATTGGTGTGTTGGTGCCAAATCAAATGATAAGCCCAACGCCCTAACAGGCTAATACTCCAACACATACTACTTCCTCACCACCACAAAATCGCTGATCCCACGGAAGCTGGTCTTGGCTTCCAGAATCTCGAATCCGGTCTTACGGATAATGTCTACAAATTCCTCATGGCTGTGGAGCCAATATTCGCCTGACTGTTGCTTTTTGCGGATGTAGGCATTCTGTTTGCTGACTTCTTTCCCAGAGTGCATGATTTCTAAAGCTTTCTTCAAGCCATAGGTGGTAATTAGGTGCCAGGCAATGGCAATTTGCCATTCGAGAACCTTGACCTTGCGGCCGGCATCCACCAGTACCGCCTGGCCCCCGGGCTTGAGCCAACGATAGATCTGTCTAATGATATGCTCTGGATCTTTGAAGGTGTAGAGAGCGTGAATACAGGTGCAACCCTGAACAGAATTTTCAGATAGCTTTACATCTTCGGCATAACAGGGGAGAATACTCACATTCTCAATTCCCTGTTCTTGCATTTTTTCCCGACTGCGAATATTCATGCCTTCATTGGGTTCGATATGAAGGACCTGCGCTTCGGGATAAAACTTTGCTAGAGGAAGAGAATAGTTGCCGGTGCCGGCGCCAAGGTCGACGATCAGGTCATCCGCAGCGATCTGCCAGCCCCGGCAGTTTTTCAGTATATCTTCCTGCAATCTTTGGTAAAATGGATTATAGTTTAGGAGCAGGTCATAGCTTTCGGCATAGACTGACCAGTCCAACTTTTGTTCTTGTTTGATCATTTGGTTAAAGCCTTTGGCTTGTCTAAAATCTGATGAATGTTGGTTAGTACGTTTGGGCTGTTAAAAGCGTGCGATAACGCTCAACCTCTTCTTCAGTGTATGGAGGCATCCCTTTGCTCAAAGCGACTTCCATACTTTTTTCCCGGGTACAGGCCAGAAGTGAGATTTCGAGATCGAAATCTTCCAGTCGAATTACCGGAGATATGGAAGAGAATCCTAGCATCCTTTCATAAAAAGGAACGTGTTTGGGGCGAACCATCGTAATGATATGGCTACACTCTTCAACCAAAGAAGTAATTGCGTGGGCTTTGAATAGAAGAATCTGGGCGTAGATCGATTTCCGTCCTTTAAAGTCTGGATCAACTACATACCTGCCTGATTCCAGCAATCGCTGATTGATACCCAGGCCATCATCCAGATATTCCTGGCAGTACTTGCTACTTTCTATGGGTGCCCAATTGTATTTATCGGAAAGAATACAGCTTCGAACACTGGCTACGGGCTTCCCTTCATACCAAATAAGAAAGATTCGGCTATTGGGCGCGAAGTCCATACCGTCATAGAACAACTCATGCTGGTCGTCCATTTGGGTTTGCTCATCGGTTTGATTATAGGCCTTGTAGCGGAGTTTGAAAGCCGTAGTCAGGCTTTCTTTGCTCAGGCAAAGTTGGGCTGAGAACCCCTGGTTCTCAAATACAAATCCCTCCAGTTGATTGATTATTTTTCTATGCTTCATAGTTCGGGTATTGTGCTTATTGTGATTTCGGATAAAGAGGAGAGAAGTCCTTATTTAGGTCATGCTCATTTACATATACGTAATAAGGACTTCTCATGTTGACATTAATTTGATAAATTTCCCTTAGCTGCTTCAGAGGGATTTACCCCGTATTTTTTCCTGAAACAGCGAGCAAAATAGGAGAGGTGATTGAAGCCGCTGTCGAAACAGGCGGCAGTTACACAGTATTCTCCCGAAATGAGCAGCTTGAAAGCTTCTTCTAGCCTTCTATCCCTGATGAGATTGGCCGGTGAAGCTAACTGAGCTTCTTTGGTTTTTCTGTACAATTGTACACGGCTTACACAGAGTTCGTCTGCCAGCCGGTGGGCATTGAAATCCGGTTTGAGGTAGTTTTCTTCTACGCTCTGCTGAATTTTTTTGATAAAATTCAGGCGTACCGAATCCTCCTGCCCGTTGTTGGAAACAGGACTATTAAACATACGACGCTAAGTTTAAGGGGCTAGCCACAAGGACTATCCGAAATTACAACAAGTGATAATAACTCTGTTAGGGATGTATAATAAAGGTATGACTATGGGGAAACTTATCCAATTGAAAACAAGCCAAATTTTAATGAAAATTTTTCGGTTTGTTAGTGGGCAATGGTATATAAATAAAATTAAATCATTGTATTTCAATAATTTATATTATTATTATTTTATTTTTGTTAGCTGAATTTTTTTGTATCTTTTTGAAGGTTGTCTCATTTTGTGGGATATTTTTGCTTCAGGAAACAAAAAAATGCCGAATAGTCGAAGAAAAATTTGGGATCTCTACGATCTTTTGTCAGAAAAAGAAGTAAACGTTTGCCAGGCCTGGATCACAGCCAATGTCGGAGGAAAGGATGCCATGGTCTCTAAACTCTTCCGTGCCATGCAGAGAGATCGGGAAGATAAGCTAATCTGGAAAAAGCTGTACGGCACAGAAGTCTACAATGACAACCGCCTGCGCAACCTCTTCCACGAATTGGGCAAGTACCTGGAGGACTATATCGCCTTTCAGCAATTTCGCAAAGCTCCCTTTCTACGCGACCTCTACCTCATCAAAGGAATCAACCGTCGAGGCCTGGCAGAGAGCTTTCGCTACTTCTTCCGCAAGGTCAAACAGCGATGGGAGCGTCAGCCGATCCGAAACAGTCGCTATTATTGGGCGCTTTATGAGTTGGAGGGGGAGAACTTTCACCATGCGAGTAAATTTCCCAGGAAGGAGAAGTTGGATTACTTCCGGGATGTAGAGGGGAATTTGGAGCGAGCTTTGAATTTGGAGTTGTTGAGAGGCAGTCTCTTTTCTTATGTTTCGAATAAGAACCAGGAAATAAGAAATCCTAAAGGGATTTTAGGAGAAAAATCATTTGAGCTAATTGAGGCATCTAATTTTCAGGATGTCCATTTAATCCCTCTTTATTCTAAGCTTTATGCATTCACAAAGGGAGAGGTTAAAGACTCAGGTTTAATTATAAATGAGATTAAAGTAATCTGGGAAAAGAATATATCTACGGATGCTGAGTTTTCATTAGCTGGTTCTAAAGATGAGTTTTTGAATTTAGCCTTTATACTTCTTAATAAACTAATCGAGATTCAGAATGAAGAACCGTCTTTTGAAAATAGGTCTCTTGTTTTCAATTTTTATGTCTGGTTAATTGATTTGGAGCTGTTAAATTTTGATGGGTATCTACCTGTAATACACTACAGGAATGTTATCACACAGGGATTACAGATTAAGAAATGGGAAGAAGTTGATGAGCTAATTGATAAGTTTTCAATCTTACTTTCTCCACAAATAAGAAAAATTGCTAAGGATTATGCGAGAGGAGCCTACTTATTTCTAACAAAGGAATATCGAAAATCCATTCGCTTATTAAATCAGAATTTCTATTACTTCATGGAAGATCTTGCTGCTCGCTTCTACATTATTCAAGCTCATTATGAATTAGGAAATTTTGATGACTTAAAGTATAGGCTGTCCTTGCTTAAAGCTTACATAAAGAGGAATAAGGAAATAGATAAACTAAGAGCAAAACTTTATTTAAAAAAGGTTCAATACTTTCAGAGACTTTGTGACTCGAATAAGCTTATTGAATTTGAAAACTTGAAGCAGAGTATACAAGAGAATAATGATGCAGCCTCGCCAGATTGGTTAATTGAAAAATGTGAGGAGAATATAGCATGGCTGAGTCTAAACAAGGCCTAAACAATCGTGTAATTCCGAGCCTAGTCGAGGAACCTCATTCTTCTACCGCCTCCATTCCTGTACCCATATTGAGCTTGGGAAAGAAGGGAAAAAGTGCCTCAGGCCCTTCGCAAGCTCAGGGTGACACAGGTTGTGAAAAAGCCCAGAGTACGAATATACTCCGGGCTTGAAATTATTTATTACCTGATTTAGGGTGAATAAGTCAGAGATTCTGATACGACTCCTGATGATGTTGTCAGATTCAGAACATAGGTACCTGGCTCTAAAGATTCGATTAGGAATTTATTCGGGAAGGAATAAATATTTTGCCCCCAAACGTAGGCCCCATTTTCGTCTAGTAACTCAACATACTCCAGACCTTCACTTGCTGAGGCCTGGATAGTAAGTTTGTGTGAAAATGGATTTGGAAACACATTTAAATCCATTAAGGTTTCCGATGGTTTGACTTCGATTTTTTCTAACTGAATATTGGTACTCGATGAAGAATTGGATGCCGCATCCAATTCTTCAAGAACTACAATCACCTGCCCATTCACTTCCTGCGAAGCAAAAGCAACAAACAACAGCAAAAACATGAAAGCCATTTTGGAAAAAATGGGGCGTAGTTTTCCAGCCCCGATTCGGGAAAAGATTTGTGTCAACATTGTGTTTAATGTTAAAAGGTTATAATAAGAATGAAATGAGTTTACACGGTCCATGATTCCGTTTCTTTAAATCGGAAAAATAGATGTAAACGACTGTGATTTTAGGATAAGTGAATTTAAAAAAAATGGGGCAATAAACTATTTCTATGATGAAATATATTTTTTCTTAAAATGTATCAGATCTTATATAAAAGGAACTCCCAGAGATAAGTACTATCGCTGGGAGTAAGTGCTAAATATTTTGCTTTGTTTAAGGGGAGTAGATTACCGTCTCCGTATAATTTCCTCCTTGCATGGATAAAGTCAAATAATAGGTGCCTGCATCCAGAGATTCAATGATAAATTTATCAGGAATCGAAAATACATTTTGCTCCCAGATGATTTGTCCGTTTTCATTTGCCAGGCTCAAATAATTCAATCCTTCTTCAGGAGAGACTCTTATGGATAATTCTGAACTGAAGGGATTCGGAAAGACTTCTAATTGAGTATTTAAGGAAATCTCAAATGGCTTTTTTCTCTTCCCGAATTCATAAGAGGAACTTGAACTTTCTGTTAAACCGTTTACATCTTCGACTACTATTATCACCTGCCCATTCACTTCCTGCGAAGCAAAAGCAACAAACAACAGCAAAAACATGAAAGCCATTTTGGAAAAAATAGGGCATAGCTCTCCCAGCCCTTTGTAAGAAAAGGTTTGTGTTAACATTTCTCTTGGGTTAATTACGTTTAGCGATGGCGCCGGCCGGATACAGCAAATCCTGCAGCCATAGGCTTGAAATGTATGGGTAGCTAACTGTTAATGGGAGAAAGGCCTCGCCTTCGGAGAGAAGCGATGCCTACAGTATTCTTGGAATTTTTAGAGTACGGGTATTCGGCATTGCTTCTATTCCTGACGACTGAGGTGCTTTCATATAGTAGTGTGAGAGAGTTGTTTTTTCTAAATGGGTTTTTGGATTTTTTTTGCCACTTTTTAGAAAAGTGGCGCAAAATCGCAGAGCCCAAAGCCGGCCGCACATGCCGCCCCGGCTCCCGATGGGCTCTGCAGGGCCAGCGCGTCTGGGTAAAGAAATAGGTTTTTCGATTCAGGTGTAATGTTTAGTCCAGCTCCGCAACACCGCCACACCCGTACGCCAACACGTTTTTTCCAGAATTCAGGCAGAACACGATTTCCCAAAAACGCAAATAGCCTTCCGAAGGAAGGCTATCGCAGCATAACAGGACGGTAAGACTGATATGCTTTGTTTGGGTTTGTGCTTGTAGAAAAATAAACGTTGTGCTGCGAAATGTATTGTGTGTTTACAAAGAAATACCTCTTTTCATAATTTCGTCAATGTAGTACAAACTTACAATTTATTTTATGCACAGAAAGAGGTAATATAATCCCGGAATTTATGAGATTATTAAGGGCGAAGCTAAGCCAATTATTCTTCTTTTAAGAGTTTCTTTATTCCTAAACTCTGGCCATTTAATATGAGCTTTAGCAAATAATATCCCCCGGCCAATTCGCTAATGTCAAGCTCTCTATTATTTGTTCCCATATCTGAATCTAGTCGAGCCTTCAGCACTTCTTTCCCCTGCAAATCAAAAACGCTCACATAGGTGCTTGATCTTTCTTCTGCTTGCCAACTTATGTTTACAACATCAGATGCCGGTTGAGGATAAAGCCTAAATCCATTTGCTGTGAAATCTGCCTCAATCAACAACTCCCGACTATCTGAATAATCGATGCTTCCATCCAGATCTGTAAGCCGAATTCTATAAGTGCTTCGTCCAATCTGAGCTCTAGTATCAATAAATTCATAGGAAGCTACTCCCTGATTGTTTCCACTTGCAGCTACAATTCCCAATTCTTCAAATTGCTCCGAAGTTTCAAGCTTCCTTTCCACGCTGAAAAAATGGGTATTGGATTCATTTGCTGTTTCCCAGTTTAAAAGAACCTGATTATTATTCTTCTTTAGTCGAAAATCTACCCAGCTCAGAGGGAGAGGAGTAGAGTTGAAGGCAATAGGTGGAACACAGGTTTGGCCAGATTGGTATTCTCCAAAGGTATTGATGACTTCTGCTTCACTTGTACCCGAAGGATCAGTTCCCTGTACATCATAGGTGGATCCGTTGATGATCATTCTTACAGTTCTGGCATCGGTATTACTATAATAGCCACCAAAGCCGGTTTTAGCAGTACTTACTACTATATAAACGGGCTGAATACCCAAAGCACAAAAGGATGCAAAATCCAGGTTATTGGTCGCATCATCAAAACCTTCGCTTCCCAGGGTTCCATTTCCCCCGGCACCTAAAAATACCATCATACGTGCACCTGCAGGAATTTCTCCAAAAGTTCCTCCTGTTTGATCTGGAATCTCAAAAATATTACAACCTGCGATGGTATTGAGTTCATCTCTTAAATTGATCATCATTTGCCGTTGATTGGCATCATTAACATTAAGCCATTGGAGACAAACATTATCTGTGGTATTACAAGGAGCAGGATTATCTGCGGTTGCGGTTCCAGTGCTGTTGAAAGTATAGTTATAGTTAGGTTGAGGTGCTCCGGAAAGATGGTCTACCGAGGCAAGTGTCATATCTGCCAGATCAAGAGGAGAATCCCCATTCAACACGCTCAAAAATTCATTTTGGGTCTCATTGCCACAAGGATTGATAACGGTTTGTAGTACTCTGGCATCTGTACAAGTCATCCCAACCGTAATTGCATTAGTGTTTACATTGTTTACTCCAGTTGCTGAAGCTGTAATCGTAAAAGTTTCCGAACTGAAATTTCGAAAGTAAAATACTGCACATCCGTTTTCGTCCACGTTTTTACTAGTTCCTCCATTTAAGCCTGCTATCTCCCAGGGACCTATTCCACTAGAAGAGAGATTTATGGCTGGTGCAAAGGCAGGGTCATTAAACCCATTTACGGCATCAAATGCACAAACTTCTAACGCGAAATAATCAGCTTCTGAAACACATGAGGTTGAATCAGCTTCCAAACGACGGATACGCAATTCAGTAGCTGTAATTGTCAAATTATGATAACCCAAATAGGCCCAGGTATTTTTTACTTCACAAGACCATTCAGCCGAGGGATCAAAGGCATCACTCGTATTGGTATCACCGAAGTTTATGCCAGTATTGCGAATAAGCGTTTCATTATTTGTACCACAGCCCCCTCCAGCCCATTCTGTCCCCGGGTCTTCTCCCAGTCTTCCGATAAAATCCAGGGTGCCACTACTATTTCTCAACTCAATGGCATCATCTCCGGTGAAAACAAAATCTCCTTCAGGTTCGGTTTGATCTGCCTGAGCTAGAAAATCTGGTCCAGCCTGCTCGTTACATACTACAAATACATCTCCCACAGCCAAAATCCCGGTAAGTGGATAGATGTCTGTGGGATTGGGGGTTGTTGCTCCATTGTCATAGATAACAAGTTCGTATCCTCCAGTACCCAGGTTTATAGCTGCACCTGAGGCATTGTAGATTTCAATACACCTATTGGTCCCACTACCCTCTATGTATTCTGAAATGAAAACTGAACCGGGCGATACCGGAATATTTCCACTCAATTCATCCGGAACTACCGTATTAGATGCACGAAGTTCAACCGGGCCAGTGGCAGTAGGCGTAACGATAAATGTTTTACAACCTGCTCCCTGTATCCCATCCTGAATGGTCGCACCAGTTACGGTAACTTCAGAAAGACTTATGGCATCTGTATTTCCAACGGATACATTTCCCGCTGCATCAGTGGCGCAAACTTGAAGCTCATAGGTCTGGCCCGCTACAAAAGAAGCAGGAAGGTTCATAAACCTTAACTCGCTCGCGGTAATGATGGGACCTGTGTCTATATTGATATTATCCAGTCCGAATTCGTCTCTTGCTCCTGCACCGGAAACATCAGCCGTTTGCCATTGAAGGGCAAAATTGGTCCCTAGGGGGATATTCAGGCCTGTTAGGGAAATCCCCTTAGGGTGGACAATTATCTGAGGATTGACATCTGCTGCCTCTGTTGAAGTAAAATCAAGGGCCGGCTGTGGAGTGAAAACCACATTGTCCTCCGAGAAAGAGAAATTGAAACTATTAGCTCTAGGCTGATCATTCAATACCAGGATGTCATAGGTGATATTTAAATCAGTAATTGCCCCGACAGTATTGTTTTGAATGACAAGGGTAATCGTACCTGGGTTCATATACCCCCCTGTAGGTTGAAACCAGAGACTGGCATCTCCCCCATTATCCAGGGCATAGAATCCAGCGGCTGTTTCGCCTCCGGTCGTCTGTCCTTCGGCAAGATCAGTCGTCTCTGACAAAAGCCAGGCAGTAGAGTTAAGCTGGCCGGCAGTTGGAGGATTTCCAAACCCGGAACCATCATAGCCAGTAAAATCAAAATTTAGATTTGTTCCCGGCATAGATAGTTGTGCGGAACATAGTAGGGGAATGATAAAGCTTGGCAGTAGGATCCAAAGGCTTTTCATAATGTTGTAATGCTAGGTTCGAGTGTTTCTAATGTTTATTTCGGGCGCTTTATTTCTTAGACACCAAATTATGGCTTAAGGACACATTATAGGTTAAGTGAATAATATTTTCTTATGAAATTTGCCCCTTATTCGCTTAGTAATCAGTTGATTCCTTTTCTTTTTAGTTGTATCATCTTCGGGCAAAGTGTGATTTTGATTTCAAAATATTCCTCACAAACTTGCACATCCATAAAATTTACTAGTCATAACCTGAGAACATTTTAACAGATTCTTCCCGCTATGTTCCACTGGAAGTCGATTGTAAATGTGCTGGGAATGTTGATTGCAATCAGCGGCTTTGCGATCCTTTTATCCTTGCCATTTTCCTATTATTATGATGCACCGATGGATGCCAATACTCATCCCATCCATCACAATACCCCCACCGCGATTTTGTATTCAGGCTTACTGAGCTTATTGTTTGGAGCAGGGATTTGGCTCATCAGCAACCGCTTTATTGGTAAACAGGAAGTAAAAAAGCGAGATGGATATGTAATTGTTACCCTGGGATGGCTGGTAATGTCTTTCATAGGTGCGATTCCTTATGTTGCCAGTGGTGCTATTCCGAGCTTTACAGATGCATTTTTTGAGACCATGTCGGGCTTTACAACGACAGGTGCAAGCATATTGGCGGATCAAATTGAAGCACTCCCAAAGGGTTTGCATTTCTGGCGGGCGATGACCCACTGGATCGGAGGCATGGGGATTATTGTTTTGACGATTGCTATCCTGCCTTTATTAGGAATTGGGGGAATGCAGCTTTACGCGGCCGAGGTTCCCGGGCCTACACCTGACAAATTGACTCCTCGAGTAAAGGAAACCGCAAAAAGATTATGGCTGGTGTATTTTGGCCTGACGATACTTGAAACGATTTTGTTGATGCTGGGGGAAATGAATTTTTTCGATGCGATATGCCACGCGATGGCTACCCTGTCAACAGGCGGATTTTCTACTAAACAAGCAAGCTTGGGAGCCTTTGGAGCTTATAGTCAATATATTGTTATCATATTCATGTTTTTGGCGGGGATTAATTTTTCGCTCACTTATTTTGCACTTAGGGGAAAGCCGCTAAAACTTTGGAAGAACGAGGAATTTCGGGTGTACTTATTTGCGGTTCTGATTATCACCCTTATCGCCAGTTTAATTATTTATTTCCGAAATGGAGAGCCGGGGGAAAAAAGCTTTAGAGATGCTGCCTTTCAAGTAGTGGCGATTATGACAACAACGGGTTTTGGAACAGCAGATTATACCTCTTGGGGGCCCTTTCTGCTCATCACCTTTTTTGTATTAATGTTTACGGGAGCCTGTGCGGGTTCGACCAGTGGAGGAGTGAAAATGGTGCGTTCTATAGTGGTCATTAAAAATGCCTATCTGGAGCTCAAACGACAAATCCATCCTAAAGCCATTTTGCCCGTTCGATTTAATGGTAAAGGTGTACAGCAGGATATCGTTTCTAAGATGGTGGTATTCTTCATCATTTTTTTAGGGATTTATATTGTGGGTTGTTTCATCATGGCTACTATGATAGATGATTTTGATACCATTTTGGGCTCTGTCGCTGCTACCTTGGGAAATATTGGGCCTGGCCTAGGTGAAGTTGGTCCCAGCAATTCGCAGAACTTTGCTGCCATCCCTGATTTTGGCAAATGGTTTTTATCCTTTCTCATGCTTTTGGGGAGGCTGGAGCTATTTACGGTATTGATGCTATTCTCTCCATTCTTTTGGTATGAGAAATAAGCTCTTCGAATCCACTGAGCCCTCCGCCTCAAGCCCAGATTCCCTCATCTTATTAAGAAAGGGGAGGCCTGGAATGCGTGGAGGGGGCCAAGAAGGGGCCCTACTTTGCATATAAAACCGGATTCAAAATCCAATTCTGCTTATTAGGAAGCTCTGCTTTGTATCGGGTGCCAAATGGATTTTCGTCTAAATAGTAATCGGTCGAAATAAACTGAGCCCCTGATTTTAAAGCAGCCTGTAATCTCGCCAAATCACCAACCCTGGCTTCCAGTGTATTAGCATCAGCCCGGGTGCGAACCATGTATCCCATTTTTACCAAAGACTGGATTGAATCCAAATGCTTGACAGGATTATTGAAAATAATGAATGCAGCTGCAGGATCACCAGGATCTGCATCTATAAACATAACTCTTCCTAATAAGTTGGGATGATCCTTTAAATAAGCCGCCCGCTTTTCAGGTCCCTCATCCAGGACAAAGAGAAATTTACCCCGACTTTCTTCGAGTTTTGGCCAATTCCCTGCAAGGGCAGCCTCTTCCAAAGTAGCATATCCTCCCCGGATATCGTCCGGTTTGATGATACGGTCTTCATGTATGACACTTTTGATCTCAGCATCCAGGGAATCAAAAACTGCGGAACTAAAAGCTAAAGGCCTCACAAAACCCGGACGATCAATTATGGCGGATTTTGCATTGAAAGATATGGCTATGGGCACGTGATCTGAATGCGAATCAGACCAGGTTTTTATCTCCTGTAGACAATCTTTTAATCGAAGGCAATTGGACCGAAAATCCAAATCCTGAACATGCAGAACTTTAAATCCTGGTTCATACATCAGGCTATCAGGATCATAGCTCTGAGGCTCAATGCCTTGTTCTCTAAGGATTGAAAGACCTAAAGGCGTAGCAAAACGTCCTCCTTCAGGATCGTGTACAATATCCAACTCGAGTTTTCGTAGGCCTAAATCCAATTGCCTCTCAAGTTTCACATGGGAATAATTGAGGGCGAAGAAAGTGGCCGAATCCTCTTTCATCAGAATTTTCATAAGTGCCGGCTCAATAGCATTTTTGTAGCTATTGTGGCTGCCGATCACCTGGATCTCATTGATCCGGAGGTCTTGTTTGGGTTTTGGAGACCTCATACTACTTTCCTCCCCACAGCCCATCATGCAGATGAGAAGCAGGAGGATCATTAGCTTCTCCATACTTAAATATCGGACAAAAAAGCCTTAATCAAAAAGCTCGGCGGTCCAAAGATAGACCGTTTTTTCTACAGGGTTGACTACAACTGGCAAATCCAGTACACTAATTCCCCTCACTATCAGGCCATTATCAAATCCTTTGAAAAGATGTAAAACAGGATCTGTATCGCTTTCAGAAAGGTAAGCTTCTAGTGGAATTCTCATCTGGTCAAAGCCAAACCAATTATCCGCGTCGAAACCATAAAACCATACAGCCCAGGCATAAGCTCCTAGAAACGGAGTATACAACTTCTCAATATAGGCACTGCCAATTTGATCTTTGGCTTTCTGAATATCCCCCTCACTAATTTTCTCTCTGGTTGCCAAATGTTCAATATTTGCAGCTACCAGGTTTCGCAGTTTGGTATCATCTTTTGTCTCATCCTTAAACTCTTTATCCGATTCAAAGGTGATTGCGTGGAAAGTGAATGGAAAATTTTCGAAAAGAATAGGCGTACTTTGGATCACATACTGCAAATGCTCAGCAGAGGAAATAGAAAAAGTGTCAAGTAAATCCTCAAATTTATCCTGCCCAAATCCTTTGATGCCATTTAGTTGTGAGAGTTCGGTGAATCTCCAGCCGGGTAAAGTCTTTCTTTGTCTGATGATTCTACCTGCTACTACCGGTCCAATACCATAATCTTTTGTTTCACCTTCTTCCTTGATGAGAGGCTTATTTATGATATCCTGAGGTCTGAATGCCTGATTTAAAAATCTAAGTATGCGGCTTGCGGCTTGTTCTGATACGTTTGAAAAATCGAGTTGTCCCATTATTCCTGTTTGTGTAATACTATTTCTATAAGATAAGTACATATCTGTTTAGGAAGTATTATGTCTGGATTAAATTTTGGGGAGAAAAAGAGAGGTGAAAAAAAGGAGCAGGGAATGGAAAAGTAAGAAGTTTGATTAAACTCCAACACATCCCTGTTATCTTGCGTGGACCCCCGGCATCCCTTTCCCCCAATGTCTGACAACTTTCAAAATCGGAATTTCCTTTACCACAAAATGAATATGAAGCAATAATGAAATGGAAAGATACATAAGCATAAAGAGGTTGAGCTTGGGAAGGAGGAACCAACTTCCATAATAGAATAGAACGCCCATCCCAAAAAGAAAACGAATCGCTTCTGCCCATATGGAACTTTTTTCTAAATCCATCAGGCTAGAATAGCTGTATATCCCTAGGAAGATAAATGCCCCATAAAAGAGAAGTCCGGGAAAGCCAACTTCAGCATAAAATAAGAGCAAATGGACCAACATGAGATTTGCCATGATACATTGAAACCAGGCCCATATTTTCAAACCCTTAAATACATCTGTATCATATTTTTCCAGGCTGTATTGATCGACTGAATTGACTGGAAATTTTTCAACTACATCTTTGGGTCTCCATCCTGTTGGCATAAACCAAATCCGAAGTTTATCCCAATAACTTTTACAATGCCAGGCATCTTTTATCATCAGGCCGAGGTGAGAGAAGTTGAGTTTGAACGGATTCCAGCTATTGACTTGTCTTTTACTCCCATAAACCGGAGGTTCCTCCTCCAATTCTTCCTGAAAGGTCCCAAACATACGATCCCAGATACAAAGAACACCTGCAAGGTTTTTATCCAGATAAATGTCATTAAGGGCATGATGAACTCTATGCTGCGAAGGAGTAACAAGGACGTACTCAAGGATTCCTAATTTTCCGATATGAGGGGTATGAATCCAAAATTGCAATAGGAAATGCAAAGGAGTCAATACAGCGATTACTTCACTGGGTACACCTAGCAGAGCTGCAGGGAACATAAACAGAAAAAAAATGCTTACAAATTCGGAGAAAGGTTGGCGAAGGGCGACCGAGAGATTGTATTCTTCACTGGAATGATGGACGACATGCTTATTCCAAAAGAAATTTACCTCATGCATAAGGCGATGACTCCAATACGTGGCAAAATCCAATGCCAGAAAGGCGACAACATATAATAGCCAGTTAATTTCCAGCTTTACAACGGTCAAATGTTCCAGAAGCACATCATATCCGATGATAAAAAAGGTAAGTCCCAAAACGCTTTTGAGACTATTGGTGATACCAGCACTGATACCTGCGATTGTGTCAAAGCTCCTAAAGGTTTGGGTTCCTTTTTTCCACGAATAAATTCCCTCAAGGATGATGAAGAAATAGAGGACGGGAATGGCAAATAATAATACCTGGGCGTATGCCGCCATTTGTGTTTCCATTATGTATAGACTTTTTAGGTTTGTATGCTTAAAGAACGGATTTTCGGATAGGGGGTTCTAACATATATGTATAAAAATTTAGGGGCAATTTTTGCCCCCTTTTTGTCAACTAAGGTTGTAACTGTACTGACTTGATTTCTCCATTGGGATTGAGTAGATAATATTCTCTTTCCTTTTTGATGACTTCCCGGACTTGCGGAGGAGTTTTAGGCAAGCGATGAACTTTGACTTTCAATTCGTAGAGGATTTGAATATTGGGTTCTACTAGTATGGGATTGAATACGAAATCAAATTCTTTGTCCATGATTGGCTGATAGTATAAGGTGCGCGACTTAGCCTGATGGCTGACCTGAACATTCTTTGTAAGGTAAAGGGTGGGGCTGGAGAAAGCCTGGTAGGAACGATAGGCTTCGACTGGATATATGACACGGAAGTTTTCAGTAAATTCCCTTTCAAGAGTATCTATTTTTATGCCTAAAAGTTCAGCCTGAAAACTCATTTTATCTAGTATCTCCTTCTTCGCCTTGGCGCGTAGTTCCTTACGAGCTTTTTCCATTTCCAAAGAAAGATAATCCACCCGCACCATGTCGTAAATCTCAGCCCCAGCACAAATACTGATCAGCATATTGAGGACTTCGGGGTCCTGGTATTCAATATGTAGGTTCTTTTTGAGTTCGAAACCAGTGGGGATTTCATTGTAGGTCTTTTTGCTAAATACTTTCTTTTCCACCTCATATTCATATACCGGAACAAATGAAAGCATATCTACGTGCAGGCGGGCATCAGCCAGGGCCTTTACCTGTTTTCTGACTTTCTCAATGCGGCTATCCATTAATTGATTGACTTCCTCGGCTCCTTTGGCAATCTGGACGATATTGAAAATGGCTACATAATGGTCTGCTTTGAGATTATACAATCCCTTGCTTTTTGCAATCAATTCATATCGATTCCCAAAATTGCTCCCTATGTTATTCTCGGGAAGTCGGATGCTTTGGCTAATGTTGTTATTGCTCTGATAATTGATATTGCCAGAGTTTTGGGCTGGTAGTAGAAAAAAAGAACAAAGGAAGAGTACTGCGAAGAGGGAATTTTTCATGATTATTCGATTTAATGTGTACATAAAATTTTCTGGTGAATTACTCCCAAATTGCGGGATGAGAAAAAGAAAGCCCGGAAAAACCCCTGTAAATTCCTTGTAAATCATTTTACAATTGTTTTGGGAGGTCGATATGGGGGAGGAGATTTGTATATTCGCTAGTATGCAAGAGCAAGACGTCTTGTACTTTTCCCAATTAAAAAAGGAGGTGGAAAAAGTCTTTAAAGAAAGACAGCCTTCTTGCAATCGATCCATACATGAATGGAAGGGGCAGGATATTTTCAATTTTCAGGAAGACTTACAGAAGCAGCTTAAAGGTAGGATTAGTGAAAAGTGGTTTTATACCCATATGAAGGAGCGGGAGAATAAACGATTGCCTCGTATCGATATGCTTAACTTGCTGAGTGAATATGCCGGATACAAAAGTTGGCAAGATTTCACTTATCAACATAATGGGCTCTCGGTTACAGAACAGCCCTTAAGGCAAGGAAAGCAGAAATGGCTGTGGCCGGTAGTTGGAGTTGTCCTGGCAATTTGTGGAATGAGTATTTGGGCATTCTCCGGACCTGAAAAGACCTATAGCTTTTGTTTTAAGGATGCGACGACCGGGGAAAGTATTATTGATCCTTTGTTGGAAGTGGTCTTGCTAGAGGATGGGCAGAGCCCTCGAAAGCTTGCCTGCGATCAAAAGGGTTGTATGAAGGTGAAAGCAGAGGCAAAAGAACTTCGCTTTGTAGTGTCAGCTCCCTATTACCATAGCAATACGATTCTCAGGGAATTAGACGGTACAAAGGGGACCGAGGACATAGATTTACGTTCGGATGATTACGCCATGATGATCCATTATTTTTCAGCGAATAAGGAAGAAGATTGGAAGAAACGAAGGGATATACTGGGAGAAATTTTTGCCGAAGATGCGCGTGTCTTTCAGGTGTCGCCCAATAACTCTTTAGGAATGGAACTCTTCAACAAGGAAGAATTTATCAATAAGCTCACGACTCCTATCCAAAGTCTGGGACAGATCGAGATCTTGGAGACCCAATATGAAAAAGGAAAAATTGTCAGTATGCGCTTTATTCAAAAAGAGAATATAGATGAATAGGATTACAAAATATTTTTTCCTAAGTATATGGGTAATTCTTTTGCCTCAGGTTTTTTATGCACAAAGTGCTTCGATGGGGGCAACAAGTAGTTATGATAGGTTAGAAGCCAGTTTTCAGGGAGATACTTTTTCTGACTTACAATTAGAAGCTTTTGAGGATAGGGCAAAGCAAAAAGTAAAAGATTTTCTGGACCTTGCCTTTTTTCTTCAGGAGAAAGATTTAGAGGAAAGCTTGCGCAAGCATGTGGAGGATCAATTACGGGGGCTTTATGTTTCAGAGGAGCATCCCTTTTTAGCATACAAAAACCTGAATGAATTTTTGAAGACTCAATCATTCCCTTACCAGAAAAAAGAAAAGCTGGAAATCCTGCTAACTTCTCCTTTTCAAGCAGGTGAAAAAGGATATGCGGCAGAGGCATCTGTTAGTCTGCTTAAAAGCTCTGGAGAAGTAGAAAAATTAAAGGCTCGATTAGTAATGAAAAAGCAAATCAAGAAATTTGGAGAGGAAAGCCTGGAACTTTGGGAAGTTTTGATCGCGGAAATAAAGGTCAATAAGTAAATCAGGATAACCCTAACATATAAAAAGCCCGAATCACAAGATTCAGGCTTTTTTTATTCTTTCAGATAGGCTTACCAGAACATACCTACAATTACCGATGTGATGGCTAATAGAATCACAGAAAGTATGCGATAATTTTGGTACCAGGGAAGACTCTTGAGTTCTTCTGTTTCTTGCTGGAAGAGTTCCTTTCTCCAGGTCATAGCTTCTATCTTTTCAGCTGGTGGAGGAGCAGTTGCAAGGCTCACTCCGGCAATGACCAGTACGCAAAGCAAGAAGAGTATGAAAGCAACGTGGAGGAAGTGAATGCTAAATCCTTCGCTGGCATTTCCCATCACAAAGCCAGGCATAATACCGTGCATAAATTCGGCAACCTGATCTGCATTCATGATCTGGATTACGGAGAATACAGCTGCAAACATGAATCCTGCAAATGCTCCTGTTCCGTTGGCTCTTTTCCAGAAGAGTCCCAGCATAAAGGCGGCAACTACCGGAGGTGCAATATAGGTCAGTACCTGTTGCAGGTATTTAAAGAGCGTATCAAACTCTTTGATAAAGGGTGCCCAAAGTGCGGCGAGTATCACCAAAACTACGGTTGAAATCTGTCCAACTCTAACAAGTTCTTTCCCACTCATATCTGGCCTCATCTTTTTTACAAAATCCATCGTGATCAAGGTTGAGGCGGAGTTGAGGGTAGCGGAAATAGAGGATGACATTGCAGCTAGCAATCCAGCCAATACCAAGCCTTTCAATACCGTCGGGAGTAGGTTAAATACAAGAGCAGGATATACAAGGTCGGGTGAAGGTAGGGTAGGGAATATTTCTTCCGGCATGGCAATCGCCATAGTTCCGGGAAGTACCATGATAAAGATCACAGGCAGTTTAAGGAATCCAGCAAAGAGGGCCCCCCAACGACCATGATTCAGGTCTTTGGCACTAAGAGTTCTTTGCACCATGAATTGGTTGTTGGCCCAGAAATAAAAGCCGAAAATTGGAATACCTGTGACAAGTCCAGTCCAGGGAACTGCTGAATCTTGTATCGGCCGTATCAAACTGAGCATATCATCCGGACTATTCTTCAGTTCCCCTCCCTGGAATTTACTTTCCATGGCTGCCAGAACATTATCCCACCCTCCTACAGCATCAAGGGTGAAAAAAGTAAGAATGATAGATCCAATGATCAGGAGTATAGCCTGAATCACCTCTGTATGTACCACTGAGGAAAGTCCACCGGGAATGGTATAAGCTGCAGCGGCTATTGCCAGTAAAAGTATAATTATCCAGGAAGGAACCTCCGGGAAAACCTGCTCAAAGATGAGAGAACCTATATAAAGCGGTGCTGCCGTTTCGATCAATACATTTCCGATCAAAGTCGTGAAAGAGAAATAGTAGCGAGAACGCGCATCAAAACGCTTTTCCAGAAATTCAGGCATTGTGTAGACACCAGATTTCAAATAGAAAGGCAGGAAGAACATCGAGAAGAATATCAGGATGATCACCGCTGACCATTCGTAGTTGAAAACAGAGATTCCTGTGCTATAGGCATCCCCTGCCAATCCGACCAGGGTAGTACTTGAGATATTGGCTGCGAAAAGGGAAATCCCTACTATGGGCCAAATCATATTCCTACCTGCCAGGAAGTAATCCTCCGAGCTTTCTCTTTTAGCGTGCCTCAATCCATACCAGATCATGGCAACCGCATAGAGGATCATGATGACGATGTCTATGGTGTCCAGCGTGAAGTTCATGTAAGTAATTTCTAGGTTATAAAATAAAAAACACCCGTTCAGCTATTGTTGAACCGGTGTAATTAGTTTTTATAGAGCATTGAGTAGTAGTAGCTTTTCTGAATTCCAGAAGCTCTAGTTGCTTGTGGAATTCAGAAGTAAATTACTACGATAAATGGATTTCACAAATTCAAGAGTAGTTTTATATATATTCTTTTCAATATATTTTTCTTAAGGAAGAGAAGAGGACATCTGTTTATCTGCTTTGCGGGTACGCAAATGTTCCACTACATAATTCCCAACCTTTCTTCCCTGGGTTACTCCAATATCACAGGCGGGGCGGTAGTGGATGCCTCCATATAACCTACTTACAGCAGCTTCCAATGAAGCTTCAATGAAAGAATTGTAAGATCTTACTGGAAGGCCATATTTTACTTCTGTAGAATCGGCAAAGGGAAAAGGCTCTCCAAATAGATCCGTTAGAGTTATAGAAGCAGAAGCTGAAATCACACTATGACCACTGGTATACTCGGGAAAAGGTGGAGTTTGGAGAAGAGGAACCCAGGTTTCATCTACAAATTCGTTGATAACTGTTTCTGGACGAACCAGATTCGAACGATATTTTTCATCCCAGCAACTGATAAACGCATCTGCCAAAGAGATGGATACTCGTGCATAGGTTTCGCTGGTTTGCATGAAATCACATTTCGCCTTTCTCGCAGCAATTCCTGCTATTCCGATCCAGTGTCCTCCAGGTGAAATCTTTTTGGTAGCAAACATCACATGGCCTACATGCGTAGTCGCAAAGGGATTACAGTCCCAAAACTGAGCAATCTCTTCCTGCTCATCGGTGAGATTTCTTCCAATATTATACACCTCCATAACTTCTTTAAAGAAGGTGGAGCTTTTATCCATGTCGTAATTGGTTGGAGGAGCGGGAACAAATTGTGTGGCTGAGTCAATGATGAAAGTTCTGATTTTGTTCCAGTGAGGTTCAATCCCGGACATATAATCGGGAGGAGTAGGGGTCCAGCGGCCATCCATATCATTGACGGTATACTGGGGATAGGTTCGAGTTTCTTTATATAAGTCCTTATCTGACCAGGCTAAAATGTGACTTCCAACGGCATTTCCGAAATCAATGGATCTTTGGTATACCTCCCAGGGAACACCTGCTTCCTGAAAATTCTTATACATTTCCTCCTCAAACATGGCCATTTTATCACCGGAGAAAATCATTTGTCCCCCTACTTTCATAAACGCTTGTATAGACGCCAATGGATAGCACACTTCTCCATCAGGAGCCTGCGGCACATTTTCCAATCCATGTGCCTGCCCTGCGAGGCTGATATAGTCCTCATTACTTTGCTGCATAACCTCATAGGCAGCAACGCTTGGATAGGCGTACACCCTACTAGCAACGGGAGGAGAAAAGATATCGTGAACAATGATATCGGTTAGATTCTGGACAGCTTTATGGAAAATAGCAGGATTAGCCGCCAATTCCTGAAAGTTCTCTTTGGTCTGCCAGGTCTGAGGATTTTCTTTACAGGAAAAACTTAGCCCCAGAATAAGGATCAAAGCAGTAATTTGGCTGATCACGGAGAGCTTCATAGGTATTTGTATTCTTTTATTTTTAGGTCAAAGGACAAATTTACGGCTTCAAGGGGAAATATGCACACTTTTTAATATGTGTTCACGTGTTCTGGTGTTCATGTGTTCAGGTATGGTGCTTTTTGGCTTCCAAATCACGAGCACACATGAACACGAGAACACCAGAAAACTTGTTCTCATTCTCCTCCAATATTCTTGAATATGGTATTGATGATTCGGATAAAATCTTCATAATCCTGGTCGGATAAACCTTCCCATCCTTGTTTGCGCGCTGATATTACAACTGGTAAAACCTGCTTGATGGTTGTCTTTCCTTTTTCCGTAAGTAGAATCTTTTTTCTTCTTTTCTCATTTCCGAAGCGTTTGCGAACTGTAAGGCCTTTATCGCAAAGCAGGTCTATGATGCGTGATACAGTTGGTGCATTTTTGAAACTTCCATTAGCCAACTCGGACTGAGATTGTCCGTCTTGTTCAGAGAGGCTACTGAGTATGATCCACTGTTCCGGGGTAATATCAGCTCCTACTTCTTTGAACCTTCGGATCAGGTCGAGCCTTACTACCCGTATCGTTCTATCCAGGTATGCACCGAAGATTTTACTTCCTTTTTCCTCTAGCATGAGCCAAAACTAATGAATTACGGGGAAATTCTTTTTTGATAGTATTTGGCGAATAGAGAAGAATAAATGGTAAATGAAAATTGGCCTTGCGTGTTTATAATTCGTCCTCCAATCTCCATTCCTTGTCCCATATTCTTATTTCCATTCCCAAAACTCAAAAGGGCCTCCCTAAAGAGGCCCAAAAGCGTTAGATTAGAAAATATAGTATTCTTTATTATAAAGTCCCTCTGATCGCCTGTTCGCGTTCAATTGCTTCAAAGAGGGCTTTGAAATTTCCTTTTCCAAAAGACTGAGCACCTTTGCGTTGGATGATCTCGAAGAACATCGTTGGGCGGGGCTCAACCGGTCTGGTGAAGATCTGAAGGAGGTAGCCTTCATCATCTCGATCTACCAATATACCTAATTCTTTGAGAGAATCTATATCTTCATCAATTTCTCCTACTCTTTCCTGCAGCTGATCATAGTATGTGGTCGGTACTCTCAGGAACTCTACTCCACGACTTTCCAGCTCTCTTACCGTTTTTACAATGTCGTCTGTAGCCACCGCAATGTGTTGAACTCCTGCTCCATTGTAAAATTCCAAATACTCATCTACTTGCGACTTTTTCAATCCTTCTGCCGGCTCGTTAATAGGGAATTTGATTCTTCCATTTCCGTTACTCATCACCTTACTCATCAAAGCTGTATACTCTGTAGAGATATCATTATCGTCAAAAGTGAGGATGTTGGCAAAGCCCATGACATTCTCATAGAAACTTACCCATTCATTCATTTTCCCCAATTCCACATTACCGACCATATGATCCACGTATTTCAATCCGGTAGCAGTCGGATGGTATTTGGTTTCCAATTTTTTGTAGCCAGGAAGAAAGACTCCATGGTATTCTTCTCTTTCTACAAAAACATGCAGGGTTTCTCCGTAGGTATAAATACCCGAGCGAACCACTTTACCGAATTCATCTTCTTCTATAATAGGGGCAAAAGCAGGTCTAGCACCTCGTCTTACCGTTTCTTCATAGGCTTTGGTTGCATCTTCTGTCCAAAGAGCTACTACTTTCACTCCATCTCCATGCTCATCAATGTGGCGACCGATTTCAGTCCCAGCTTTCAGGGGAGATGTCAATACCAGGCGTATCTTGTCCTGAACGAGTACAAAGGACTCTCTGTCTTTAAGTCCGGTTTCCAAACCTGCATAAGCAAGGTCCTGAAAGCCAAAAGCTGTTTTGTAAAAATGTGCAGCCTGCTTTGAATTCCCTACATACAATTCAAGATAATCGGTCCCTTTGAGGGGCAAAAAATCATCGGCAGCATTGAAAATCTTGGGGATATTTGAATTTGCTATAGTTTGAGACATTGGTCGCTATTTATGAATTTGATAAATAGTTGCCTTGGCAACTATTGCTATAGCAAATATAAAGATTGTCTGTGGATTTTCAAATGAGAATTTATCCACAGATAACATTGAAGTACTGTATCAAAAGAAATAAGAAGTATTTCGCCATGTCCTTTTTTGAGGGGACGGTAGGCGAAAAGGGGTTAAGTGGGGCTTATCACAAAATATCCATCTTCACCCCAAACAATAAGTTTCGGGCTAAAGGCACAGGAAATTGACTCGGATCTCGAAGTCTGGCTAGTTTGACTTGTACTGCGTACCAATGGTTATGTAGCTAATCTCCAGACTATCCGGACCTATATGCTCTTTTGTAACCTCCTGTTCAAAATAGCCTTCAAAATTTGCATAAGTCCCTATGGAGGTACCAGATATTTTTATTGTGGCACCGATCAGGATTGTCGAATCCTCAACAAAGACATAGCCTTCAATACGTTTACTGGAATTGTAACTTTCAACGTAGGAAAATTCTTCATTACTTTCTTGTGCAATTGATAGCTGTCCAAAGAGGAGAATACTCCCCAGGAACAGCAGTTTTCGTACATGTGTCATCATAGCTAATCTTTAGGTTTGTACCTAAGAGATAAAGTGATCCATGATTTTCCATATAAGGAAGAAGACTTATCCTTCTTTCTCCCATAAAGTAGCTCCCAATTCCTCAGCCATTCGTTTCATCTCAGCTTCCAATTCCGCGACTACTTCCGGATAAGCCTCTGCCAGATTAAAATGTTCATACGGATCGTCTTCCATATTATACAGATGAACTTCGACGGGTTCATCACCTGTCATGGTCTCAGGGGAGGTCCAACTATCCCAGGCAGGTGCGATCCGCAATTTCCATTTCGCATTTCTGACTCCTTCTAATCGCTTCCCTTTGAAGTAGTGGTAGTAATTATGTGGGGAAGTGGCCTTTTGGGTCAATAAAGGCCAAAGGTCTTTTCCATCCAGGACTTTTGCAGGAGGAGCGCTGCCGGTAAGCGTTAAAATGGTCGCATGCACATCCATCGTAGTTGCTATTTCAGCACTCAATTGATTAGGGGGAATGCTACCGGGCATGCGGATTATTCCCGGAACTCTATAGCCTCCTTCATATGAGGTAGCTTTTGCTCCCCATAAAGCACCCGTACTCCCTCCATGCCATTTTTCTACGGGCTCAGTCGTGTACATACGTGGAGGTAAATTGCGCCAGGGACCATTATCACTAGTAAATACAACTAGGGTATTTTCAGTCAGCCCTTCCTCTTCCAATACATCCAAAATTCGACCTACATTATAGTCAATTTCCTCTATCACATCTCCGTATTTTCCCCCTTTCGATTTTCCCTGAAAAGCTGTAGAAGCATAAATCGGCAAATGAGGCATTGCATGTGGGAGGTACACAAAGAAAGGCTGATCCCTGGATTCTTTGATAAAGCGAATCGTTTCATCCGTATATCGTTGGGTTAAAGTGGTTTGGTCTACGGGTTGCTCTTCTGTGGGCTGATCATTTCGGTACAAATGCAAGGGGCGTTGGGTATTAACCCAGGGAGGCATCATGTCATTGCTGTAGAGGATGCCCAGATATTCATCAAAACCTCTATCTGTAGGCAAGTAATCAGGAATGGCTCCCAAGTGCCATTTCCCAAAAGCTGCGGTTCGGTAGCCATTGGCTTTTAAGGCTTCTGCCAGGGTTCTTTCCTCTAAAGATAAACCGCCTTTACTATCCGGCCCCAGATTACCAGGCATTCCTACTCTTACAGGGTACCTTCCCGTTAGCAAGCCGGCTCTGGAAGGAGTACAAACACTGGCCGCTGCATAAAATGAACTGAATTTCATCCCTTCCCGGGCCATTTCATCCAATCTGGGAGTTTGTATTGTCGGGTGTCCATAACAACTTAAATCCGCATAACCCAGATCATCTATAAAGATCAGGACGACATTGGGCTTATCGCTTTGGGGTTTTTGAGTTTCTGTTTTTTTCGTACAGGAATTGAGAAATATAAATAATAGGGGGAGCAGATAGTATTTCATGTGCTAAGGTAATTGGGTATGAGAGAAAAGAAATAAGGTAAGAGAGGCCAAACGCGGGTAAAGATAAAGACGTTCAATCTCTCATACCCTCATTCGTTCCAAATTATAATTTCGGCAGTTCCCATCCATTATGGTACTGGGCTTTGATCAAAGCATTTGCTGTTTCATTGTCGCCAAAATTGCCTTGCTCTGCATCCCAGAATACCCGATCCCCCGTTTTATAGGCAATATTACCCATTTGGGCATTTATGGCTGCTACGCTCCCGGAGGAGATAGGGGTATTGAGCATACCGGGATCGTTCGCTTTGATAGCTGCGACAAAATTTTGTGTATGGAGATCGAGGTAATTTACATTCGAAGGACGCTTTACTTTTTCAATTTTTTCCATTTTCAATTTTCCCCGATTTTTGGAATTCCAGGGTTCTTTTTCTGCAATAACTTCAAAGCCTTGGCGGTTGACAACCAGGGTCCCATAATTTCCAATAAAGGCTATCCCTTCCGAGCGACCATAAGGGCCTCCGTCAATACCGGTAGCATGCTCCCATAACATGGAGAAATCCTTGTATTTAAATACCGTTTGTAAAGTGTCTGGTGTTTCTGAAGCGTCATCTGGATAAGCCAGTTTTCCCCCCATTGCCATCACCGATTCAGGAGCCAGGGCCTCCATAGCAAATAAGGCAATATCAATTTCATGAACTCCCCAATCCGTCATCAAGCCTCCTGCATAATCCCAAAACCACCTGAAATTGAAGTGGAAGCGATTTTGATTAAATGCTCTTTTTTTAGCGGGTCCTAACCAAAAATCATAATCTACACCTTCTGGAGCTTTTCCGTCAGCTAAAACGGGAACAGGTTTCATCCATGCCTGATAAGCCCAGACTTTGACCAATCGAATTTGGCCTAATACTCCTGAACGAACAATATCTATGGCTTGCCGATAATGAGGTCCACTCCTTTGCCATTGTCCAACTTGTACTACTTTTCTTGTCTTTTCCTGTGCCGCAACCATGAGTCGGCATTCTTCAATCGTATTTGCTATGGGTTTTTCTACATAGACATGTTTCCCTGCCTTTACGGCATCCACCATGGGCATGCAATGCCAGTGATCTGGTGTCCCTATGACTACGGCATCGATCGAAGGATCGGCCAATAATTCGCGGTAATCTCCAAAGGTTTTCGGTGCATTATCTCTTAGCTTTCCGTAAGCATTCAGTTTTTGCTTGATAACACCCTGATCAACGTCACATATCCCTACCAAATCAACGTCTTTCATTTTTAAGAGGGAATTGGTATTTGACCACCCCATACCATTACATCCAATAACTCCTATTTGTAATTTGTCATTGGGGGAAATTTTTTTGCTTGCAGCTTGTAAAAGAGGGCTGCCTATAGCCAGACTTCCCAGGCCAAGAGCTGAACTTTGGTAAATAAATTTTCTTCTTTTCATTTCAGTAGTAGTAATTAATGGATAGTAAGTATTTGACACGTCTTCTTCAAGATTGAAATTATTTCTGACTAAGTCCAATCAAATGAGCCGCTTAAGGTTTTTTGGACAATAATTGATACTTAGATTGATTCTCTAATAGCTTTCATGCTATATTGAATATTCACACCGCTATTTTCCTTGCTATGCGAACTACTAATTTGCTGGCTTTATTGAGCCTTTTAATTGCCTGCAATTCCCCTGAAAGATCTGCCAAATCCTCCGCAGAGGCAGATCTTTCTACAAAACCTAATATCCTTCTCATACTCACAGATGATCAGGGGTACCATGATGTTTCCTATTACGGGACAAAAGACATCCGTACTCCTTATTTAGATGAAATGGCAGCAGCGGGTATGAGATTCGATAATTTCTATGCCAATTGTCCTGTATGCTCTCCTACGCGTGCAGCTCTTTTGAGCGGGCGTTATCAAGAGTTTGTTGGAGTTCCTGGAGTAATTCGAACCTACGATAGAGACAACTGGGGCTACCTTAATCCTGATGCCAAACTTATATCTGATGAATTGAAGGAGGAAGGTTATCATACGGCTCTGGTTGGGAAATGGCATTTAGGTCTTGAGTCTCCCAATACTCCTCCCGAAAGAGGCTTTGATTATTTTCATGGCTGGTTGGGAGATATGATGGAAGACTACACCCATAAACGCCGACACGGAATCAACTATATGCGAAAGGATCAGGATTCTATTGATCCAGCGGGTCATGCGACAGATATATTTACAGATTGGGCAGTAAAATATGTGGAAGAACAGGCTAAAGATGAGCAGCCCTTTTTCTTGTATTTGGCTTATAATGCCCCTCACTTTCCGGTTCAGCCTAAAGAGGATTGGTTGGCGAAAGTAAAAGAAAGGGAACCAGAGGCTTCTCAAAAACGCGCGGAACTGATAGCCTTTATAGAACATCTTGATGATGGAATCGGGCAGGTTGTGGAGGCTTTAAAAGAAAGTGGACAGTATGAAAATACAATCATAGTTTTTAGCAGTGATAATGGAGGGCTACTAAGAGATGCTGCGAATAATGGCCCTTTGAGAGATGGCAAACAAAGTGTCTATGAAGGGGGACTAAAGGTACCAACTTTTATTTCCTGGGAAGGAAAAATTAAAGCCGGGACAGCAACTGACTATAAAGCACTGAGTATGGACTTATATCCCACTTTATTGGATTTGGTAGGTGGAGAATGGGAACATGAAATAGAGGGTAAGAGTTTTGCGAATCTCCTCATGGGAATAGATATGAGTGATGCTGATCGCCCCCTTTTCTTCTCCCGAAGAGAAGGAGGAAAACGCTATGGCGGCCTCACCATTCAAGCAGTTCAACTCAATGGCTGGAAGCTTTTGCAAAACAGCCCTTTCGCCCCTCAGGAACTCTACTATTTGCCCGAAGACCCCTCCGAAGAAAATAACCTGATAGATCAGGAACCCGAAAAATTTCAGGAGCTCAACACGATTTTAATGAAACATTTGCAGAAGGCAGGCCAGGTTCCCTGGCAGAGAGGAAAATAAAAAACGTGTGGGTGTGTTGTAGTCCGGAGGCTCATCCATTCAGATGGCAAGAGATCTTCTAGACTTCAATACTAAAATACTATAACACATTTTATCATGCCCAAAACTACCCTACTATTCATCAGTTTGCTGGTATTAGCTAGTTGTTCCCCAAAATCACCAGAAAAGAATCCCGGACCCCCAAATATTATTCTCATCATGGGAGACGATATGGGCTATTCTGATCTGGCTTGCTTTGGAGGGGAAATCAATACGCCAAATCTGGACGGGCTGGCGATGAAGGGCCTGCGCTTTACCCAGTTTTATAACGCTGCTCGCTGTTGCCCTACACGCGCCTCCTTGATGACAGGCCTTTATCCCCAACAAGCGGGAATAGGGCATATGGTGAGTGATAGGGGAACGGAAGCCTATCGAGGCGATTTGAGTAAACAGGCAGTGACAATCGCAGAGGTTTTGAAAGGAGCAGGATATTCAACCTATATGTCCGGAAAGTGGCACATCACTCACTATGATGATACCCCAGAGGGCATTGCGAATCCACGAAAACATAATTGGCCAAGGCAAAGAGGATTTGATAAATTTTTTGGAATGATATCGGGTGCAGGCAGCCTTTATGATCCCCGATCTCTGGCTGAAGACAATGAGTGGATAGCTCCGGGAGAGGATTTTTACTTTACCGATGCAGTAACAGATTACGCCATGGATCGCATTGAGGGACATGAGGGCGAAAATCCCTTTTTTATGTATGTATCCTATACCGCGGCACATTGGCCTATGCATGCCTGGCCGGAGGATATCAAAAAGTACAAAGGAAAATATGACAGAGGTTGGGATGCGATGCGTGAAGAACGAATGAAACGCATGAAGGCTATGGGACTGATTTCCTCAGAAACAAATATGACTCCCAGAGATGAACATGTCCCTGAATGGTCCGAGAACATCCCTGATAAAGCCTGGGAAATAGCTAATATGGAAGTCTATGCAGCTATGGTAGATTGTATGGATAGAGGAATAGGAAAGATAGTCACCAGCCTAAAGGAGAAAGGAGAATATGAAAATACCCTGATCTTTTTTTTACAAGACAATGGGGCATGTGCAGAAGATTTAAGCTGGATGTATCCTTTGCCCGAAGTGCCAGAAGAAATGAGAAAGCCCATGGAAGCCGGAGCCTTTCAAACACGTATGATTCCTCCAATCACTCGAGATGGGAAAGTGGTAAAACTTATGAAAGATGCTCAACCCGGACCTCCCGAAAGCTACACAGCCTATGGCCTTCCCTGGGCCAATGCCAGCAATACGCCTTTTCGAGAGTATAAACACTGGGTACATGAAGGGGGTATTGCTACTCCTTTGATTGTTCACTGGCCGTCAACAATCAAAGGAGATGGAGCTTTCAGAACTGTGCCTGCTCATCTCATTGATATTATGGCGACCTGTGTAGATGTGGCCCAGGCGGAATATCCCAAAACTTATGAGGGAAATACTATTATGCCGTATGAGGGAAAAAGTCTGGTCCCAGCCTTTGAGAATATGCCCTTAGATAGGGAGGCGATTTATTGGGAGCACGAGGGGAACAGAGCCGTACGTATGGGAAAGTGGAAATTGGTTTCTAAAGTCCATAAGAAACGATCCTTTATCTGGGATAAAGTAGAGGAAATGGAACTGGACAATTGGGAGCTTTTTGATATGGATAAAGACCGTACCGAGACCCAAAACATCGCTGAAGAATATCCAAATCAGGTTCAGAAAATGGCTGCGATGTGGATGGCCTGGGCGAAACGAACGGGAACCGTCCCGAGACCTAACTAAAAAGATTTATTTCCAGTTTGATTTTAATAAGATCGTTTCTGTAAAGTTTAAATTATACAATCTTAAGAAGGGAGAAATTTTTCTTGCCGCTCTCATATCCGGTCAGTTGTCATCTCAATGACAAACAGCAATTAGTAGGAAGTTAATTTTAAAGGTAGCATTCGATATACCTGATTTAGAATTGGATGAATAGAGGCAACATACAAATTATTTTAGGCTGTGTCTTCCTGCTTTTCAGCAGCTGTGAAGGAGAAGGGCCCATTACGAATCCCAATTATGTTTCTCCCTTTGATCAATGGATCATAGATGTGGGAGAGGTATTTGATGCAGGAGTAGGGAAGGATGGCATTCCTTCTTTGGATGACCCCAAATTTAGTCCACCAGAAGAGGTCAATGGTGCTTTTGATGATGTTTTGGTGCTAGGGATTGAAGTTGATGGTGAAGCAAAGGCCTATCCTTTTTCTATGCTTAACTGGCATGAGATAATAAATGATGAAATAAATGGGAAAGAAATTGCCATTACCTATTGTCCCCTCACCGGAACAGGAATAGGTTGGGATCGCCGAATCGACGGATTTCTTACTTCTTATGGTGTATCGGGTTTGCTCTTCAATACCAATCTTATGCCCTATGACAGGCGTACGGGCAGTACATGGTCCCAACAAAGACTGGAATGTGTGAACGGGCCCTTGCGTGGACGTTTACCCCAAACCTATACCCTGATTGAGACTACTTTCAAAACCTGGAAAAAGTCTTTCCCCAATTCTAAAATCCTAAATGCAGATACCGGGTTTGATATTCGATATATAGAATATCCCTACGGAAATTATCTGGAAGAAGAAGAACTCTTTTTCTTTCCGGTTGATCCGCTTGATAGAAGATTACCCTTAAAGGAACGTGTGCTAGGGGTTCTGGAAGAAAATGCACAACGCGCATATCGCTTTAATGAGTTGGGGCAGGGCATGGAAGTGATCCAGGATACCCTCGATAATCAGGCACTGTTAATTGTTCGTTCGCAGGCAGATAATATCAATTCAGCCTTTTATCCCAAAGAAGGTCGGACCTATACAGCTTTGCAGAATGACTTTCCACGAATTCTGAAGGACGATGCCGCTAACTATTATGACCTGGCTGGAAGAATTATTGAGGGTCCCGATGCTGGACAGAAACTGGAAAGACCCTTATCCTTTATCGGATATTGGTTCTCCTGGGGAGCCTTTTATCCAACTATCGAGATTTATTAAGCCAGGATTTCTTTTAGTCCATCAATTTTCTTTTGAGTCTTCATGAAGAATTTGTTGCGCATGCGTTCTGCAACTTCACTGATCAGTTCTGATTTGCGGGTGATGTTCTCCAACCAGATTTTCACCTCTTCTGAAAAAACAGGATTTCGGGTACTGAGGTAATCTATGGAATTATAAATTAGAAAAGCCTGGCGATAATCTTCAAAGTCAACTACTACGACATTGTCTATCAAGATCAGGTCATTGTAGTACAATCTAAAATTCTGGACGCGAGATTCTGGTGGATTCTCTGCCATAAACTTATACCCAAGTTCGGCTTCTTTTTTTAGGTGGGCGAAAAGTGCTTCTACCTGCTCACAGAGTAAAATAGCATCTTGTTTTCTTTTGAATAAGCCCGCTTCATAATAGTAACCGATTTGTTTGACGAAGCTATAGGAGGTCTCCTCATTCCAAATTTCCGTACTAGGCATCAAAGCATATTTCTCTGCAATCTGCTTGCAAAGAGAAATACTGCGTTCCTGACTTTCATCATTTACATTTAATTCAAACTGCTTTCCTTTGAGGCTGGGATCATTGTAAATGGTCTTTCGCCAGAAAAACATTTTGAACAAGGCCAACTCCGGAAACTGGTAGAGATGAAAAACTGGAATATCTTTAGCAGCATAAAGACTTGATACAACTCCTCTACTTTGAATTTCAGTAAAGAGGCCCAGCAGACCCTGCAGATACTCTTCAAAATGCAAGGCTCCATTTCTAATGCCTGTTGGCTGAAAAACAATGGATTGATTTTGGTTTTCCTGGACAATTTCATCCAGAGAAATATTAAATTCCTGACAAAGCTTGGCGGCTTCGTCTAAACGCAAAGGGGTTTCATTCCTCAAACGACGATAGACTCCATCACTACTGATACTTAGGCGTTCGGCGATTTCATCTACCAGGGAGGTATGAGAGGGTAGCTTTTCCTTTACTTTTTGAAATAGCGCTTTCTGTACATCCAACTTCTCTGACATGTGGGGAAGGACTTTGGTTCCAAAATAGCAAAAATATTGGGATTCAAATAAAAATCGCCTCACGGAAAATTTCCGGAGGCGATGTTCTTATATGTCATCCCGATTATTCGGGGTTAACGGCTTCTACTTTATGGATCTCTGGAGCCACCCTAAAGACCACTTGCTCGATACCTGCTGTCATGGTCATTTGACTCATGCTACAAGACTCGCAATTGCCGAGCAGGATCAATTCCAACACACCATCTTCTCTAATTTGGTGAATTTTTACATTCCCTCCATCAGAAACCAAATAGGGTCTGATTGTATCCAGTGCGTTTTCAATTCGGTTTTTTAATTCGTCTTTTACGATCATATCCCAAAATAAGGAAATTAGACTTAGTAAATCAATATGGCCCTTCTCATCCCAAAGTTAATGGGCTATTTCTTTTAAGGTCTCTGAATTTCAACCCTTTTAGTTGGAGATTGTTGTGCATTCCTGATAGCTATTCGCTGAGCCAGGCTGCCTGCTACGTCCTGATAGGCCTTTGCAAGTACTCCATCTTTATATACAGTAACGGGTTTTCCTGCATCAGCGTTTTCTGCAATTGCCTGACGCATGGGAATTTGTCCAATCATTTCCGTTCCCATGGATTGTGCGAGTGCCTGGCCTCCTCCAGCTCCGAAAATTGGATACTTTTTTTCCGGGGCATCATCCGGAATGAAAAAAGACATGTTTTCTACAACTCCAAGTATCGGAACCTGAATTTGCGGGCTTCTAAACATCTCTGCTCCTTTTCGAGCGTCTGATACGGCTACTTTCTGTGGAGTGGTAACTACTACAGCTCCTGTAACAGATAGTGCCTGTACAAGCGTCAAATGGATGTCTCCGGTTCCCGGTGGCAGGTCCACTAACAAATAGTCAATCTCACCCCAATTGGTGTCAAAAATCAGCTGACGCAGTGCCTTAGAGGCCATGGGACCCCTCCAGACAATGGCCTGACCCTGCCGAACCAGAACCCCAATGGACATGAGCTTCACTCCATGCTTTTCGAAGGGAATCAGCATATCCTTATCTCCAATTTTTTCCAGCTGGGGCCTTTCTCCTTCAAAACCAAACATAATCGGCATGCTTGGGCCATAAATATCAGCATCAATCAACCCCACTTTTGCTCCACTTTGAGCAAGTGCAACAGCCAAATTCGCCGCAACTGTAGATTTTCCTACCCCTCCTTTTCCGGAAGAAATAGCGATTATATTTTTAACATTGGGTAAACTTTGGTTGCTATCATCACTACTCACCTGAGCAGTCATAATCGCAGTAACCTCCGCTTCTTTATCTACCATCAAATGGATGGCATTTACACAAGCTCGCTGGATGGCATCTTTCATAGGACAAGCCGGAGTAGTCAATACAACTTTAAACTCTACATTTTTGTCCTCAATTTTTAAGTCCTGGATCATATTGAGGGTAACCAGATCCTTTTTCAGGTCCGGATCATCAACATGACTCAGAGCGGCTAAAACCGCCTCGCGGGTGATCCCTTTATTTTTCTTATTGAAAAGCATGTAGTAAAGATAGAAAATTCAAAGCCAAATCATTTGGCTACCTGCCTCTAATTATCTAACCCAAATATCTATGATCTGTTTAGCTTCTTATGTTAAACAGGAGACAAAGTCACTCCTTATGCTTTTTCATATCGTTTCTCACTTCTTTGAGAAAGCTTAGGGCATCCGTTCCCCCTGTACCCTCCGAGCTTTTTCCTGATCTTTGAGCTGGACCTGCTATGAATGTCGCGACGATTTTTAGATGGGTGTTGCGGAAATCGAGCAAAGCATCTACCAGCATCTGGTAGATATCTTTAGCCTTGGGAAAATCAGGAATTATATCTGCCAGATTTTTTCCCTCTTCCATCCATTCGAGAAAGGCTTTGTGAGCAGGCGGCATATGATCTCGCATGGCTAGCAGGTATTTACCGCTTCCATGCGGATGTGTGATGCCCATCAGCACATCAAAGGCCTGGATGAGAGAACTTTGGGCTGCACTTCCACCTGCATATGATCGAACATGATTATTTTGAACTCCTTCAAACTTAATGTTAACAAAGGAGGATAGGTAAGGCCGGATATTATGATAAAAGAATTCGGGATCCAGATTTTCTACCATTTTATTGAGCGAGCGATTCATATCAATAAGGATGTTGTGAAGCTTTTGCAGAGAAGTATGTAAGTCTTCTGCCCCTAGCGTTCTTCCTTTCTCATGAATCAAAATCATCTCTTGTAAAGCGGGTGCCCCAACTGATTCAATCTCAGCTGTAACATTATAAAACCAGGCTTCCTGAGGAGAATCATTAAAGCTAATGAGGGCTTCCATATTTTCTCCTATCAATGCTCCATTTGGATCTTTTTTGCGCCAATTGTACATCACATTGGTCATGTGGTGGACGATAGCAGGTCGGCCCAGTTCATCTGCAAGTTGGGCGAATGGAATTGCTACCACAGCTGGAATATGGTCCCGCATTTCTCCTGTTTCCCAAACATAGGCAGAAGCCAAATGAGCAAGGATGAGCATGGCTCGTTCTTTTTCATTTGGACTTTGAAGTAACTGAAGAGGAAATTCTGATAAAGAGGCCAGGCTAGCTTTCACTTTTTGACCTGAGATCAATTGAGGAAGTCCATTGGCCAATTCATCCCAGGCTTCAAAGGGGCTTCCCAGACTGTGAATGGGCGTATAGTCTGGTAAAAAGCCTCGTTGCGGGCTTATAGAAAATCTGCTAAAAATGTTGTTGGATACAGGTGTGCTTTTCATCCTGCAAATATCAGGAAATTTTGCGTACGCAATTGGCTTCCAGTTGATAAATTTGGCCACTTTCCGGGCAAGTAGCTCTTGCCTCCTCATTAAATTCCAGTCGGTGCCCATACTCACTCATCCAACCCAATTGACGAGCCGGATTCCCGACAAGCAAAGCATAGGCAGGAACATTCTGGGTAACTACGGCCCCTGCACCAATAAAGCAAAAAGCCCCCAGTCTGACTCCACATACGATAGTGGCATTTGCTCCTATACTTACCCCTCTTTCCAAATAGGTCTCGGAATACTGGCCTTGCCTAACAACTGCGCTTCGGGGATTTCTGACATTGGTAAAAACCATAGAGGGCCCCAAAAAAACATCATCTTCACAAGTAACTCCAGAATAAACCGATACATTATTCTGGATCTTTACATTATTCCCAAGTTTGACTCCATCTCCTACAAATACATTTTGTCCAAGCTTACATCCTTCTCCCAAAGTAGCACCTTTCATTATGTGGCAGAAGTGCCAGATCTTGCTACCTTTTCCAATAATAGCACCTTCATCAACTACAGCAGATTCGTGAACAAAGTAATTAGACATGAGTTTTTAGATGTATTTTGTTTGCTTGCGGACTTTTTAACCCGACAAAAGTACTAATTTTGCCCACGAATTTGATACACATTCTCTTATGAACTATCATCTTTTCATCAGTCTGTTTATCGTCTCTATCTGCCTTTTTTCATGCGGAGAAAGACCTTCAGCAAATAATCCCAAAATGCCATCTGCACAGGAGTTAATAGATCAGGCCATTGCCTTACATGGAGGAGAGCTTTATGATTATTCAGATATCAGTCTGACTTTCCGAGATAAAAACTACCGGTCCCAAAGAGAAGGGGGCAAGTTTACATATGAAAGAAGCTTCGTAGAAGAAGGAATGAGCTATGTAGATCAAATGAGTTCAGAAGCTTTTGAAAGGAAGATCAATGGAGAAGTGGTATTTGTTCAGGATACAATGGTTAGAAAATACCGCAACTCAATCAATAGTGTGTGGTATTTTGCTCTATTACCCTATAAGCTAAATGATGAAGCGGTGAATAAAAAATACCTGGGCGTATCCGAGATCGATGGAAAATCCTATCACAAAATCGAAATTACCTTTCAGGAAGCAGGAGGGGGAGAAGATCATCAGGACATCTTCGTCTATTTTTTCGATACAGAAAGCGGACATATGGATCACCTGGCATATAGTTATGAAACCGATGGAGGAGGCTTGAGATTTCGAAAGGGATATAATTTCAGAGAGGTGAATGGGATGCGTTTTGCAGACTATGTAAATTTCAAAGGTGATCCAAAGATGGATGTACGGGATATAGATAGAGCCTACTTTAACCAGGAGTTGGATACACTTTCCCTGATTGAACTGGAGAATGTTGAATTGAAGTCGCTAGTGCCGCAGTCTTAGGGAACCCTTTCGCCTCAAGCCCCATTTCCCTTAATGCTCAGATTAAGGGAAATGCGCTGCCGGCCATTAGTGTATATGGGTTTGCGGGTTGTTTCCATTTTTAGCGTAAAAAGGGAAACGGGGATTGCGTAGATGGGTTCAAGAAGCCATCATGGTTACGAAACATAATCTTAATGATACCATTATAGGGAATACAGTCTGCATTCCCTATTTTCATGCTACCATTAAGAAACCTACACATGACTCATCGACAATTATTCATCTCTATTACCATCCTTTCCCTGGTTTTTCTTTCTGCTTGCAATCGAAAATCTGCTAAAGCCCTCACGGGTGATGATGGCAAGATTGAAATAGCCATTGTGCAAATAAATGATGTGTATGAAATCTCAGGGATTGATGGAGGGAAGGTAGGAAATCTGGCCCGAGTAGCAGCTTTTGCAGACAGTATCAGAAATAAATATCCGGCAAGCATGCTGATGCATGCGGGAGATTTTCTCAACCCCTCATTGATAAATACGATGAAGTATGAAGGGGAGAGAATTAAAGGGAGGCAAATGATAGAAGTCCTCAATGCGATGGATTTCGATTTGGTAGCTTTCGGCAATCACGAATTTGATTTTGACTATGAGGATTTACAGGCCAGGATCAATGAATCCACCTTTGATTGGATAGCAACCAATATCTCCTACAATGATGGGAAGCAATCTGTACCTTTCTTCAAGGAAGTTGGGGACAAAAGAGAATATATTCCAGCATATAAAGAATATAGCTTTAGAGATGCAGATGGAACAAATGTTAAACTGGGCGTATTTTCTGCAACCATAGATTCTAATCCTAAAGATTACGTCAATTATTCAGATGCAGATTCCTTGGCTTTTCGGGTGATCAATCAACTTAAAAAAGAACATGAAATCATTGTTGGATTGACGCATTTAAGTATGGAGGAGGATATAGAACTGGCGGAGAAAGAGCAGGATATAGATTTGATCATCGGAGGCCATGAACATGATCATCGATTTAAGGATGTGGGAGAAGTAAGAGTAGCCAAAGCAGATGCCAATGCCAAGACCCTCTATTTGCACATTCTTTCTTATGACAAGAAAAGCAAGAAACTGGATATCCGATCAGATCTGATCCCTGTAGATAGCCGGATGAAAAAATCTCCCAAAGTGGCTCCAATTATTGAAAAGTGGGATAAAATTTTAAATGATGGGATTACTCAGGTAATTGATGACCCCTATGCAGTAGTTTATAAAAGCCGCCAGGTACTTGATGGAAAAGAGAGCAGCATCCGTCATAAGCAAGGGCGATTGGGAGAATTAATCACTAAATCCATGATGGCAGCTGTAAAACAATATCCAGATATTGGGATGGTAAATAGTGGTTCCATCCGAATTGATGATGAGCTGCAGGGAGATGTGCTTGGAATTGACATTTTCAGGACCTTGCCTTTTGGAGGATCTATTATTGAACTGGATATGAAAGGGAGTCTGTTATTTGGGGTGCTTCGTTATAGCGAGAATCACACAGGTACAGGCGCATATCTGCAGTATAGCGGTTTGTCAAAAAATGGGGAGGAATGGCAAGTGAATGGAAGCCCCTTGGATCATGATAAATATTACCGGGTAGTAATGAATGATTTCCTACTAAAAGGCTTTGACATTCCTTTTCTCAAAGAAACTAATAAGGGTATTCGAAACATCTCTATGCCGGGTAAAAATGATAAAAAGGATATCCGGTCAGATATACGGGCAGTGGTAATTGACTATCTGGAGAAATTGAAATAGGATTTAGTATAGCCCCAGATCAGCTTCCAGTTTATTTCGAAGGGGATTGGCGTAGATCAATAAAAACTGCTCTTTGAGCATCTTAGGTTCTCCTTTGCTTCCCTTCAGTTTATTCTCCATATAGTCCAGAAAGCCTTGCTTTTTTTCCTTTGAGTAGAAGTTCCAGAATTGATCCTTGCCTTCTATGAGATCATAAGCGATGAAGTTATTGGGCCAGAGCTTGTAAAGTGCCCAAATCTCACGGTCAATGAGGTTTGCCAGGGATTTGAAATAATCATTTATCCTGCCTCCTGTAGGGATGTAGCGAATTTTTTCTGCTATAGATTTCCCGATTTTAAGGTGGACCCGACCTTTAGGATCACGGATTCCCCGGATCATAGCTACCTTATCATCCTTTTCATAGGGGAGCCCCAGACGTTGGTGAACGAGTTCTTCGGCTTTTAGCATATCACAAGGCTCAAACTCATAGGAAATCGCCATGGGAGTTAGATTGAGTTGAAGAAAATTCTCGTCAATTTTTCCTGCTCCACTAAGGTTGAGCATTTTCAATAAAGCTGGATTGGTGTGATCATTTCCATCTTTTGCCCGACCATTTCTTTGAGCCATCCAAATGCTTTGTCCACTTTCCAAGACCTCATAAACATAGGCTGAAAGACGCTGGGAATAGGAAAGCATATCTTTCCGTTCTACTGAGCGATGAACAATGAAACTTTTATTCATTTTCATCAGATCCGTAACTAAAGCAGATACGAGGAGATTGTCTCCTATGGCATTTTGGGTGGTTTCAAATCCTTCCCTATGAAGTAGAAAGTTTAGAAAACCCGGATCAAGGATAATATCTCTATGATTGGAAATGTAGAAGTAGCTCTGGTTTTTATCTATATGCTCAAAGCCTTCATGGCTGAGATCCTGGGTACTCTCTTCCTTCATCCGCCGGATCGCTTTGCTGATATATTTGTCCTGAAAGTCAGCAGAACTTTCCACTTCCATGAGCCCTTTTTCAATATCCTCTATACTTTGTCCGGGGAAAAAGTATTGTAAGAGAATTTTAAATGAATGTTTTTGGGATAATCTCGCCATTACGGCTTTTACTTCCTCATCCCGATAGGGTCTTATCTCCTCAAAACTGAGCACTGAATTACGCATAAGCATGTGTGGGAGCACAAATATAGGGAAACATCCGCTTATAAGCGAAACGCAAAGTCCAATCCCAGGCTAAAGGCGGAGAGGCCATCACTTCTTTGGTAGCGGCTATATCGGAGGTCAATGCTTTTGAAAAATCCCAGCCTTCCTTGCGAATTTACCCTGAATCTGCTGATCCCATAGATAGGAGCAAAACTCAAACCTATGCCATAATTGTGGCTGTCAAAAGCCGAAAGGTCATAATCGGAGGTATAGAATCTCTCCGTCTCTACATGCTCTGCAAAGGGAGCGAACCAGGTGGCTGCAGTCTGGGTATGATAGCGATAGTGAGGATAAATACTAAAGATATTGCCTAGTTTGATTGGGAGTTCCAGACTAGCTGTGTGTGCCATGATCTCAAAATCATCATAATAAAAACGATAGTAAGTGCGGAGGACAAAGAAATCCGAAAGAAAATAATTGGCACGTATGCTAAGCGGTACTTTTATTCTCCTTGTAGGGAGATTTTCGATTCTTGCCTGGGTAACTCCTCGGAAAAATACTCGATGAAATGGAGTAGAAAGCAAGCCTTGCTGATACACAATGTCGCTTGCCAAAGCAATTTGGAGTCTTTGGTTGATCACCTGAGACCAGCTTATAGATAGGTTGAATGATCGTCTTTTATCCGTAGGGACCTGAGCCAATCCCGGTACCCGTAATTCTTCGGGAAAAATAACTACCCAGGTATCCAGAAAGGCCTGTAATTGTAGATTTATCTGACGGTTTCCATCTTTTGAGTCCCATGAATAGGCCCCTGTGATAGACGAAGAAAAATAATCGGATTCCAGAGAACCTCCTAAACCAACACTCCAGCTTTGTCTTTTTACTGGCATTAACCTTTCGTAGCCCATTTGGAGTTGAACCCGATTATCTTTAGCAGATGCAGTTGAAAGCCTGCTATCGATCCGATCTGTCGATGCAGAGGAATAATGGTTGAAGCCGACTTTAACATCCAGATTTGTAATACTATCTAAGGGTACGATGATTACCGTGCTTACATCTTGATCTTCCAGCTCCTCTGTTCCTTCCCCCCCTGTTACAGCTGCATGTATCCCGTCCTGTTTATAATAATTGAATAGGAAATTAACATCCACATCTCCTTCCTTCATTTGGAGGGAAGAGTCTCTCTTCACTTGAGCCTGCAGTGAAATTGATCCTAGAAAAAGGAATGAAAGAAATAGAGATAGTGTTTCAAGTGATATAGCTTTGATTAGTTACAACCGCAGCCTCCGCCAACTTTTCCGCCATTGGCACCGGATGCGCCTTCTCGATAAGAATGGAAGGTATTTTGATAGTTTTCAACTTTACGCGAGCTAAGCACCATATCTGAATCATTGAGATACATTTTTTCATAGGCCTTGACAGATACACAAGAAGTACCCATTAAACCCAAGAGAAATAGTGAAACAAATAGACGTATGAATCGGCTTTTATTCATGAGATAAATTTAGCTTACTCGAAGTTACAATTTCATTTTCATCTGTAATAATGATGCATTCAATGCCTCGCAATTTTTCCACCAACTCCAGGCCTTTTTCCTTGCCCAGCACAAATACCGTAGTTGCCAAAGCATCTGCTATTTCCGCATCTGGACAAATGATGCTGACACTTTTCAAGCCTTGAACCGGCCATCCCGTCCGTGGATCTATAATGTGCGCATACCTTTTCCCCTCAAGAATTACATATCTCTCGTAATCTCCACTGGTTACTACAGCTTTATCATCCACTTCTAGCCAGGCCAATACCTTTTTCTCTTTAGTTGGATCAGCTACCGCAATTTTCCAGAGACTCCCATCTTCTTCCCTTCCCCATGCGATCAAGTCCCCTCCTGCATTCACCATTCCAGCCGTCATGCCCATTTCTCTTAATATTTTTTTCGCCCGATTAGCCGCATAACCTTTACCAATGGCTCCAAATCCAATTCTCATTCCTTCTTCCTGGAGAAATACACTTTGCTGCTCTTGATCTAGTATGACTTTTTGAAAGTCAATTTTTGCAACTGAAATTGATATAGCGTCTTCGGTAGGAAGCGTTTTCATCGACCCATCAAATTTCCATATACGGTCCATGGAAGCATAGGAAATATCAAAAGCTCCTGCGCTAAGTTCAGATACTTTCTGAGCACGAGAAATGAGCTGAAAGAGCTCGGGATCTACTTTGACAGCATTTTTACCTGCGGCCCGGTTTATGGCGGAGGTTTGTGAACTTTCTTTCCAGGAGGAAATGAGCGCTTCAACTCTTTCTATTTCTATTTCTGCAGCTTTAATGGCTTCCCAGGCTTTTTGTTCTTCTTCATGAACTACTGTAATCGCAAACGGAGAGCCCATATGAAAACTCTCGTGAATATGGGTGTGAGATTGCCCTTTCACCCCAAAAGATAAAGAGAGAAAAAATAGAACCAGAAAAGACTTTCGCCTAAAAAATCCTGAATCCAAATCCATAATCAATGCCAAAGGAAATGATCTCATGCGATTCTCCCTCAAATGGGGAGTCTTTTGTAGAAATGAGTTTTCGTTTAAAAACAGGTCGGATCATGATGAACCAACTCTTACTTACATAAAGCTCATTACTTAAACCCAGATCTATGAAATAGTGTTTATCGAAGAATTCTTCTCTGGGATGATCTTGCTCAGAACGGAAACTGCCTAAAAAACCGGAAGCCCTGAGTCTGTACCTGGGCCGATCAATAATTGTCCTTTCAAGCAGGAACCCGTAATTCTCAAATTTGATGTTAGAACCATCTGTAATAAAATATTCGCGGGGAACGACTACGCGGGTAGTGGAGGATACCAGTTCGTCATCCCCCAACCAACTGATGCTTGCCATAACTCCAATGCTCCATTTTTTCCAATCATAATTGATTTGTGCCCCAACTGGAACATATATCGCTAAATGGGTACGGTCATATCCCTGATGGAATCCTCCAACAGATTCGCTGAGGCCTTTATCATATATCCACCTACCCATGCTGATACCACTATTGAACCCAACACGAATTGAACTCGATTCAGAATTTTGGGGAAAAATCTCCAGGCTACAACAGCAGAAGATGAGGATAGTTGCCAATATTCGGTACATAGGGAGCTTAATTAATCCAGATTTGAAAGAAAGGACGAAGGTCCTCCGCCTTTATAACTAAGTTCTTGCTTAATGTTTCCCTTTTCATCCAGGATAAGGAGTAGGGGAAAGTATCCTTTGGGATTATATTTTTCGGCAAGGCTATTTCTATAGGCTTTAATCTCCTTTGGCAGCTTGTTTTTACGAGAGCGGGGAAAATCTACTTTTAGCAGACTCCATCGGTCCCTAGCATAATCTTTGAACTCTTTGGTTTCAAAGACTTCTTGCTTCAATCGGATACAGGGTTTACACCAATCTGAGCCTGAAAAAACCATGAGAATGGATCTTTGGTTTGAGCTTGCTTCGGCCTGAGCTGTTTCCAATTCAGTATGCCAGGAAAGCTCTTTGGTAGATTGGGCGGAGAATGAGGTAATTAAAAATAATAAGCTAAAAAGTACGGCCTTCATAGTAAATAGCTAATTCACAGATGGCAAATTTACATCTGAAAAAGCAAAGGAAAAATCCAATATCACAGTATTATACGAGTACTTCAGTTTTTGAGCTGGAAGAGCGGATGATCAACTCCGTTTCCAGGGTTACTGTCTGCACTTCGGTTTTTACTTCTTCTTTATTGGAACGAATTTCATCCAATAAAAGCTGCATCGCTCTCATTCCCATTTCCAGGCCGGGTTGCGCTACGGTTGTCAATTTGGGTTCGACGATGGAGGACATGGTCCAATTGCTAAAGCCGGCGATGGCCACCTCTTGAGGTATTGACTTCCCTGCTTCTTTCAATTCCAGCATGGCTCCGATAGCGACCTGATCTGTAATACAGAAAATGCCATCAAAGTTTCCGTTTTCAAGACATCTTCTGGCAAAAGTTCTTCCTTCTTCCAGGGTTATATCGTCGCAGGTGTAAACCAGATTTGGGTCGTAGGCTATATTATTTTTGCTTAATGCATCTTTATAACCATTATACCTATTGATAGAAGTACTTGCCAGCATAGGTCCTCTGAAATGGGCTATTCTCGAACATCCCTGTTGGATCATATGCTCGACAACTCGAAAAGCACCCTTATAATCATCGACTACGACTTTAGATACATCCGGGGCATTTGATGGGACCTTATCAAAAAAGACTACTGGAATCCCTACATCTGTAAATGCCAGGAAATGGTCAATATTTTTGGTGCCATGCGCAAGTGAAGCCATGATGCCGTCGACTCGACTGGAGAATAAGGCGTTGGCATCTGCCACTTCTTTTTCATAGGATTCATCGGACTGACAAAGCATTACCCGATAATCTGCTTCATAAGCAACCTTCATGATGCCTTTAATGACTGATGAAAAGAAGTGATTAATAATTTCGGGAATGATGACCCCGATTACTTTTGATTCACGCTTTCTCAGTCCGGCTGCCATAGAGTTGGGCCGGTAATTCCATTTCTTGACTAGGTCAAGTACTTTCTGCTTGGTTTCTTTGCTAATATCCGGATAATCCTTCAAGGCTCGGGATACGGTCGCTGTACTTACCCCAAGTTCTTTCGCTATGTCAGCAAGTGTTACCTGTCTTTTGAGCATATAGTCCTTTGTTGCTAAAGCAGAAGGGTGGTGGAATTGTTTATTATAAAAAGATAAACGTATGAACCTTTGAAGGCGTTTTCTCTGCCAAGTCAGAAAGGCTAATTTGTTTTTATGATAACCACTCCTCCTGCACCTCTGGCACCATAGAAAGATGCATCTGGTCCTCTTACGATTTTGGCTGATTTTACGTCTTTAACATCTATCATGCTGTAGACAGAAGAATAGCCTCCTGCCATAGGCGTACCATCTACAACGAAAAGAGGATCTGAATTCCCATTGATGGTATTGACTCCTCTGATTTTAAAACGTGCATTAGCGCCTTCTCCGCTAACCATCAGTCCAGGAACCTGGGTGAGGTATTCAGTCAGATTTGATGCAGCATTGTACTTTTCTGCTTTAGTTTCTTTCTGCCCTTTTGCGCTAGTTAGGTTACTGGATTTGCAGGAGAAAAAAAATAAGCCAGAAAGGAGAAACAGATAGGAAAGATATTTCATAATCTTTATAGCGTCAGGTTGATATGTTAGATATGGTATAAGTAACCATTATTGCAGCTTTTACCAATTCTCTAATATACATATAAATCTCCGATTTAACTATACCCCGCCGCCTACATAAAAGTTCTATTCTAACCTGCAAAAAGTGAAACTGATTTATCTGCAAAAATTCTTCAGGAATGAGTTAGAATCTAACTGTAAATGAAAGCGAAATTATGGACTATCGATCGTACTTTTTTATTGAAGGGACATGTTCCCATATATAGGATTCATTTTATATGAACAGCTTGAAAATGGATCAAAGTTTGGATATTAGTTATAAAAAAAGTGCACAAATTTTTACCCAAGGTCCTTCTTAGTCCGCAATTGATTACGTAATCGATTTCGTTAAAATAGAGTGGTTTACTATGCTCCATTATTTTTATTTTTAACAAATAATTAACAGCTTTATCCACGTATAAAGCTAAAATCTAGCGCAATTTGAACTTGAAGTGATATTCTGTTAAACAATCAACATATATAAGAAGTTGTATGTGTTGTGGTGTAAAAAGGACGTATCAGAGCCAAGATTTCAAGCAACTACTCATTTTCCTCTCAAAGCTAAATGCATACTACTGTTCTTAAATCTACTAAACTCGTTTTCAATTCACCACCTGATTATATTTTTTAACTACCGACTAACTATGAGTAAAATCAGAACTCTTTTATTTAAGGTATTTCTGGTGCCAATGTTGCTCTGCATTGCATATGGAAGTGCTATTGCTCAGTCTGTATCAGGTAAAATTACCGGATCGGACGGCTCGCCTCTAATTGGGGCAACCGTAGTAGCTAAAGGTACCACCGTAGGTACTTTTACAAATGACCAAGGAGAGTATTCTCTGGACGTACCCAGTGGTGTTACAAACCTTTTGGTTTCCTACATCGGTTTTAAAACTGCAGATATCGCCATCGACGGGCGGGCTACAGTTAACATCACCATGGAAGAAGAAGTTTCTTTCCTGGATGAAGTTGTGGTAACTGGTTATGGTACCCTAAAAGGAAAAGAAGTAACTGGCTCGATCTCTTCTGTGAAAGCCAAAGACTTCAACGTAGGTAACATTAGCGATCCTGCTCAGTTGCTACAAGGTAAAGTAGCAGGTCTTACTATTACAAGACCTGGATCTGACCCTAATGGTAACTTTAGCATTCGTTTGAGAGGTCTCTCTACTATTGGAGCAAGTACAGAACCTTTGATTGTAATTGATGGTGTTTTGGGTGGCGACCTTAATAGTGTTGCTCCTGAAGACATCGCTGCGATTGACGTTTTGAAAGACGGATCAGCAGCTGCGATTTATGGAACTCGTGGTGCATCTGGCGTAATTTTGATTACAACCAAAAAAGGTGTTCCTGGAAGCTCTGTTGTAAACTACAGTGGACAGTTCACGCTCGAGACTGTTGACAGAGTGGTTGACGTTTTGGATTCAGATGCTTATGCTGCATTCCCTGGTGCTAACGACCTGGGGGGTAGTGTAGACTGGTTTGATGAACTTCTGGAAACAGGAACTTCTCACATCCATACTCTTTCTATGAGTGGAGGTAACAGAGGTACCACCTACCGTATTTCTGCAAACTTCAGGGATGTAAACGGTATTGCAAGAACTACTGGTTTCCAAAGAATTAACGGGCGTGTTAACCTGTCTCAAAAGGCTTTGAATGACAAGTTGAACGTAACATTGAACCTCGCGACAACCACTGAAGAATCAAGCCTGGGATTCACCGAAGCTTTCCGTTATGCAACTATCTTTAATCCAACTGCACCTTTCATCAGCGGATCTTCTGATCCTGCTTTTTCAAGATGGGATGGATATTTTCAACAGGTATTGTTCGATTTCTATAACCCTGTTGCGATCATCGAGCAAAACAGAAATTTGAGAGAAACCAAAACTTTGGTTGCTAACATCAGAGGAGATTACGATCTGACTGACGACCTTAAATTCTCTCTCTTCTATTCTCAGCAGCGTTCAAACAATATTCTTGGACAGTACTATGACAAGAATAGCTTCTGGGTAGGTGAGAACAGAAATGGCCTTGCTCGTCAGAGAAATGATGAAGCAGCTGACCAATTGTTCCGTGCGGAGTTGAACTACGACGCAGACCTCGGAAACAATACCTTCCTGAAAGTATTGGGAGCATATGAGTTCCAGGATTTCACTTTCCAGGGATTCAATGTTGAAGGTGGAGACTTCCTTACGGATGCATTTACCTTTAACAACCTGAGTGGTGCAGCAGACTTTGCAAATGGTTTGGGAAGTGTTAACTCTTACAAAGCCACTAACAGACTGATTGCATTCTTCGGACGTGTTAACTTGAACGTAGATGACAAATTCTTCGCTACTGCTTCTGTAAGACGTGAAGGTTCTTCTCGTTTTGGACAAGATGAAAAGTGGGGAATATTCCCAGCGATCAGTGCAGGTATTGACCTTGTAAGAGCTGCTGGTGTAGGCGGATTTGACAACTTGAAACTGAGAGCTGGATACGGAGTAACTGGTTCTAACGTTGGACAATCTTACCTTTCTCTCCAGAGATTCGGTCCTACTGGAAACTTCTTCTTCAATGGAGAATTCATTCCTTCCTTCGGTCCTGTATCTAACGCGAACCCAGATTTGAGATGGCAAACCAAAACCGACTTCAACGTAGGTGTTGACTTCGCGATTGGAAACTACGCTCTGACTGGTTCTATCGAATACTATACGACTACCACTGAGGACTTGATCCTTAATTTCAACGTACCTGTTCCTCCAAACCTCTTTGCAACCACCTGGTTGAACATTGGTCAGCTGGATAACTCAGGTCTTGAACTTGCATTGAACTACGCGCTGAACATCGGAAGTGGAAATACTATCAACTTCGGATTCAACGCAAACAGATTCTTCGATACAGAGCTTGTATCTCTTTCCGATGAAGCCAGAGGACTAGACTTTGGTGGACAGCAAGCACTTGCTAACCTCGGATCTCCTGGACAGAACGGTACAAGTACTATCCTTCTTGAAGAGGGTGCTCCTATCGGACAAATCTGGACACTGGTCACAGATCCTAACAATCTCGTGAATGAGGACGGTACGTGGAACTTCCTCGATACTGACGGAGACGGTGTACAAGACGACATCAAAGACCGCGATATCGTAGGTAATGGTCTTCCTAAGTACCAGTTGGGTCTTAATACTAGCTTGAGTGCTGGTAACTGGGACGCTTCTGTTTTCTTCCGCGCAGTATTAGGACATGACATCCTGAACACTTTCCGTGCTTTCTACGAAGCGCCAAGTACAATTTCTGCTTACAATATTCTGACTACTTCCAGCGAAGTCGCTACCTTGACTGACCAGCCTCAGTTGAACAGCTTCCACGTTGAGGATGGAGACTTCTTGAGACTGGACAACATGACTGTTGGTTATACTGTTCCTAACCTCCCAGGAGGATTCAGCAAAATCAGAATCTTTGCTAACGCACAAAACCTGTTTACTGTTACTAATTACAAAGGGGTATCTCCAGAACCACGTTTGGTTGACTCAAACGATGGTAACCCACTGGCTCCAGGTCTTGACAGAAGAAATACTTACTTCTCTGCAAGAGGATTCACTGTGGGTGTTAATCTTGGATTTTAATCGTTAAATAGGACTAATTCTAATCAAATCTATAAAATGAATAAGTATCTTTTTCCTTTGAAAGTACTGGTCATAGTAGCTCTTTGCTTCGCTATTATGCCTGCTTGTACCAATCTGGATGAGGAGCTCTTCAGCGAAGTAACTGCTGATAACTTCTTCCAGACTGAAGAGGAGCTGATTTCTGCACTGGGTGCAGCTTATACTTCTCTTTACGGTTATATGGGTACCACTTCCCTCTATGCTGCGCAAGAGGTTTCTTCTGACGAGATGGTTGTACCAACTCGTGGACCAGACTGGGGTGATGGTGGACACTGGGTGAGACTTCACCAGCATCTTTGGACTACCGAAGATCCAACAGTAACCAATACCTGGAACTTCCTTTTTGCAGGAGTAAACGCTTGTAACCGTCTGATCTTCCAATTTGAGGAACTTCAGAACCCACTTACTGATCCATTCATTGGTGAGTTGAGAGCTCTTAGAGCTGTTTATTACCTCTGGTTGATGGACCTTTATGGTAATGTACCGATTGTTACATCTTTCGCAGATGCCAATCCCACTCCTCAAAACAACGCCCGTTCGGAAGTTTATTCTTTCGTAGAAGGTGAACTGACTGCTTCGCTTCCATTGGTAAGCGCGAATGTAGATGGTTCTACCTACGGACGTATCAACCAAATGGTGGTACAAATGGCTCTTGCTAAATTGTATTTGAATGCTGAAGTTTATACTGGAACTCCTCAGTGGCAAAAGGCTATTACTGCCTGTGATGCGATCATCAACTCCAATAACTACAGCCTTGAGCCTAACTACTTCGCAAACTTCAACCTGGATAACCAGGGATCTTCTGAGATGATCTTCGCGATTCCTTATGATGCAGTATTTGCAGGTGGATTTAACATCGTGATGCAGTCGTTGAGCTACATCAACCAGCAGACTTATAACCTGGCTGCTCAGCCTTGGAACGGATGGTGTACACTGGAAGACTTCTACAATTCTTACGAAGACACTGACTTGAGAAAAGGTCAGCCTAACACAGAAAATGGTCCTTCTACCGTTAGAGGAAACTTCCTCATCGGACCTCAGTGGGACGTATCTGGTAAGCAAAGATTGGAAGACGCAGGTTTCGAAGCTAATGACCTGGATGGTGCTCCTTATACGTTCAGAGCTCAATTGAACGAGCTTGCTCCTAATGCATGGCGTGAAGCAGGTGCACGTGTAGCTAAGTTCGAGTACGAAATCGGTGGTCAGCCAAACATGAGCAATGACTTCCCAATCTACCGTTACACTGACGTTCTGATGATGAAAGCTGAAGCACTTTGGAGAATCAATCCTGGAGATGCTGAAGCACTTGGTTTAATCAACGAAGTACGCGCAAGAGCTGGTGTATCTGACTTCACTGAACTTACTGCAGACAACCTGCTTGCAGAAAGAGGACGTGAGTTCTTTGTAGAGTGTCACCGTAGATCTGACTTGATCCGCTTCGGTGTGTTTACTTCAGATTGGTGGGAAAAGTCTTCTCCTGGCGAATACGTAGAATTGTTCCCAATTCCTCGTGCTCAGGTGGATGCAAACCCTAACCTGACCCAGAACCCTGGATACTAATCCATAGTATATCTTATATAAAGCTGGAAACCCAATGTGGTTTCCAGCTTTTTTTAGCTCTAATCAATCAAGTATTTATGAAGAGATTTTCATTCGTTCTGATATTTCTTTCAATACTTTTTCTCTCCTACTCCTGCGAAACGACTCCCGAACAGGAATACAGAAAACGAGAAGCTAAGGAACTAGCAAGCGGGGTGAGAAATGATGGCCTGTTTTTAGGAATCTATCTCGGAATGAGCATGGATGACTTCTATGCGCATTGCTGGGAAATGAACAAAAAAGGTATAATCATGGAAGGAGCGAGCAACACGACCGTTTATTATCCCATTCAGGAATTTAAGCATCCGGCGAGTATGGAGTTTTATCCTAGCTCAGAAAATGGTCTGGTTACTGCTATGCCCATTAGTTTTTATTATGATGGATGGGCGCCCTGGAATAAAGACTTACAAGCAGATAAATTGATTTTGGAAGTCATTTCTCTAATGGAAGAATGGTATGGTCCTGGATTTACCGAAATCGAAAACCCTACTCCTGTAGGAAGCAATGCCTTTCTTAAAGTCGATGGAAACAGGCGAATTACCGTTTATTATGTCGACGACTCAAAGGTAAAAGTTGATATTGTCGACCTAATTGCCCTGAATAAATCTGAAAAGAAAAAATAGCTTTTGCCTTCATCTGTAGGCTTTTGTTTAATTTGTCAATTTACACCTAGTACCAGCTATAATTCCCAGTCCAACAAACATGAGGTTACTAATCATATGTTCTCTCCTATTTCTTTTTGCTTGTGAATCGGGTACTAAAAAGACTGTGAAGGAAGCAGAACCCCAACTCTTTACCCAGATATCTTCTTCAGAATCAGGCATAGATTTTATTAATCAACTTGAGTACGACAAATCCTTCAATATCTACACCTATCGCAACTTCTATAACGGAGGAGGAGTTGCCATAGGAGATGTAAATAAGGACGGTTTAATGGATGTGTACTTCACCGCCAATATGAAATCTAATCGCCTTTATTTGAATAAAGGCAATTTTCAATTCGAAGATGTAACTGAAAAAGTGGGAGTTGGGGGAAATCGAGCCTGGTCCACAGGGGTAACCATGGCTGATGTGAATGGGGATGGATATCTCGATATTTATGTATGTAATTCGGGAGATGTAGCCGGAGATAATAAGCAGAATGAGTTGTTTATCAATCAAGGCGGAGATGGCTTGAGTTTTAAGGAGGAAGCGGAGAAATATGGAATTGCTGACCAGGGATATGGCACCCATGCTTCGTTTTTCGATTATGATAAAGACGGAGATCTGGATTTATATCTTCTCAACAATTCTTATCGATCCATTTTTGATTTCAATTTAAAAGTAGATCAAAGACCCATCAGGGATGAAAAAGGGGGAGATAAATTCTTTAGAAATGATGAGGGAGGCTTTATAGATATTTCTGAAGCAGCGGGAATCTATGGAAGCGAAATCGGCTTTGGGTTAGGGGTAACCGTCGGCGATGTAAATAGAGATGGCTGGCTGGATATTTTCGTATCTAATGACTTCTTCGAGAAAGACTATCTCTATATCAACCAGAAAGATGGAACCTTTTTGGAAGACCTGGAAAATCAAATCTTATCCCTGAGCGTGGCTTCCATGGGAGCGGATATGGCCGATATCAATAATGACGGCTATCCGGAAATTTTTGTAACGGAGATGTTGCCAGAGGGAGATGCCCGTTTCAAAACCAAAATGACCTTTGAAAACTGGGACCGCTACCAATATGGGGTAAAGAATGGTTACTACCACCAATTCACCCGAAACGTTCTTCAATTAAATAATGGAGACGGTAGTTTCAGTGAGATTGGAAGACTTGCAGGAATCGAAGCGACTGACTGGAGTTGGGGTGCTTTAATGGCCGATTATGACAATGATGGACTCAAAGACCTCTATGTAGTAAATGGCTTGAATAAAGACATCATTGATCAGGACTACATCAACTTCGTTTCCAACGAAGAAGTCGTCCGGCAAATGAGAACTCCTGAAGGTGTCAATTTCAAAAAACTCATCGATACCATTCCATCTACCCGCATCAGCAATTACCTGTTCAAAAATCAAGGGGAATTACAATTTGAAAATGTAGCTGATAGGTGGGGGCTAGCTACCCCTAGTCATTCCAATGGATCCGCTTATGCTGATTTTGACAATGATGGGGACCTCGATTTGGTGGTCAATAATGTCAACATGGAATCATTCCTCTATCGAAATGAAACTGACAAAATTTATCCCGAGAGGCACTATCTTAAAGTTGAACTAGAAGGTACTGATAAAAATCCATTTGCTATTGGTGCAAATGTTAACATAAAAGCTGGAGGAAAGAATTTTTACATAGAAAATATACCCATTCGAGGATTTCAGTCTTCCATTGACTACCGCGCCAATTTTGGCCTGGGAGAAATTAGCAAAGTAGATGAATTGAAAATAGAATGGCCCTCAGGGGAGCAGACGAGCATGAAAGATGTCCCCGTGGATCAGACACTGAAAATTAACTATGCTGAAGCAGATAAATCCTCTGCTATTCCTCCGGGATTAAAATTAGGAAACACTCCTTTATTCACTGAAATAAAAGATAGTATAGATTGGAGATTCGAGCATAAAGAGAACCTCTTTGTAGATTTTAAAAGGGATCTTCTGTTATACCATATGATGTCCACTGAAGGACCCCGCATCGCCAAAGCAGATGTGAATGGCGATGGCCGGGAAGATTTCTTCATAGGGGGAGCTGCGAATTCCGCTGGCGCTCTATATGAACAGCAAACAGATGGTTCTTTCCTTTCTACAAATCAAGCACTTTTCAAGCAGGATCGGGCCTCGGAGGATATGGATTGCATCTTCTTTGATGCAGATAATGATGGGGATCAGGACCTTTATGTCGCCAGAGGAGGAAATGAATTCTTGATAAAATCCAATGTTCTGGTGGATCAACTCTACCTGAATGACGGCAGTGGGAAATTCAGCCGTTCTCCTCAATACCTGCCTACCTTCAAACCAGAAAGTTCAGCTTGCGTAAAGGCAGCCGATTACGATAAAGATGGTGATATGGATCTATTTGTGGGAATTCGAGCTGTTCCCGGCTATTATGGCGTTTCGGCTAATGGTTACCTACTGAACAATAATGGCAAAGGGGTATTCAAAAATGTGAGCAAAATTGCAGCTCCTGAATTGGAAAATCTGGGAATGATCAAAGATATTATTTGGATGGACTTTGATGGAGATAAAGATGAGGACATGATTATTTCAGGAGAATGGATGCCTATAAGCTTTTTTGAAAACAATGGTGGGAAATTCAGACAAATAGATGGCATCAGTAACGAGGATAAAATCTCTGGTTGGTGGAACTGTATGCAAGCAGGAGATTTTGATAAGGATGGCGATTTGGATTTGATTGTTGGCAATCATGGATTGAACTCTCGCTTTTCTGCTTCACCTGAAAAACCAATTACAGTTCATGTAAAGGACTTCGATAATAATGGAACCCCAGATCCGGTTATCAGCCAGTTCAATGGTGAAGAATCTTATCCGCTGCCATTGCGTCATGACCTGACAATGCAATTGCCCGGCCTCAAGCGTAAATACCTCAAATACGTCAATTACAAAGAGCAAAAGATAGATGATATATTCAGTCCGGAACAATTGGAAGGTACACTTGTCAAGGAAGTTCACAACCTGAGGAGCTCCATCCTGATCAATAATGGGGATGGCAGTTTTGAAATGAGAGATTTGCCTATCGAAGCTCAATATTCGCCGGTTTATGGTTTATTGGTCGAGGATTTTGATGAAGATGGGAATCTCGATGTCCTACTCGGCGGAAACCTTTATGCGGTGAAACCAGAAGTAGGACGCTATGATGCGAATTACGGTTTGCTGTTGAAAGGAAAAGGAGATGGAAGTTTTGATCCTGTTTCTTCGGTGGAAAGTGGATTCTTTCTCAAGGGAGAAGTGAGGGATTTGGTCAGTTTGAAAAGAGGAAATAAATCCCTGCTTTTGGTAGCCAAAAATAATGAGCCCATGCAGCTGTTCAGCTATTGACCATGATGCGAAGCTCTAGCCTCATACAAATCTCTTTTGCAGTTTTTATCCTGCTATTATTTTCTCTCTCAAGCTGTGAAGAGGAAAAGGAAGCACCTTTATTTCAGTTGAAAAGTCCGGAAGAAACAGGAGTTGATTTTGTTAACCAGGTCCTTGATACGGATAGCATGAACATCATCCAGTATCTCTACTTTTACAATGGAGGCGGGGTGGCTATTGGAGATGTCAACAACGATGGTTTGCCTGATATGTACTTTTCTGCTAATCAGCACGGCAATAAACTCTACCTCAATAAAGGCAATCTGCAGTTTGAAGATATAACTGAAGCATCTGGTCTTGTGGGGCAGGGAAATTGGTCCACGGGCGTTTCCATGGTAGATATCAATACAGACGGTTGGTTGGACATTTACCTCTGTCAGGTAGGAGCTTACAAAAGCTTCCATGGCAAGAACCAACTCTTTATTAATCAGGGCAAAAAGGAAGGGCCTCAGTTTATCGAACAAGCCGCCGAATATGGTCTGGATCATGAAGGTTTTTCTACTCAGGCTGCCTGGTTGGACTATGACCAGGATGGAGATCTGGATATGTATTTACTCTGTCATTCTATCCACAGTACTGAATCCTATCGCGATACCAGTTTTACCCGAAAGAGAGATCCCAAAGCCGGAGATAAACTCTTTCGCAATGACCTCAGTCAACATAAGGAAAATGCTCCTTACTTTACAGATGTAAGCGAAGAAGCAGGAATCCTTGGAGGTATAGCCGGATATGGATTGGGAGTAGCCGTAGGGGATGTCGATAAAAATGGCTGTGCGGATATTTATGTTGGAAATGATTTCCACGAAAATGATTTCCTCTACCTCAATAATTGCGACGGGACTTTTAGCGAAAGGTCAAATTCAGCATTCACCCATACCAGTAATTTCTCCATGGGAAATGATTTGGCTGATCTGAATAATGACGGATATCTAGACCTGTTGACCATGGATATGAAGCCGGAGGATGAAGTGGAATTTAAAAGCTCGGCAGGCATTGATCCTTATGATATCTATCAGTTTAAAAGAAGCTTTGGTTACAGCCATCAGTTGCCCCGAAATATGCTTCATCTGAGCAATGGGAAGGATGCTGCCTTTTCAGAAGTAGGACAACTCAAAGGAATTTCCAGCACAGACTGGAGTTGGTCTGGATTGATGGCTGATTTCGATCTTGATGGGCACAAAGATATTCACATCACTAATGGAATCGTTCGCCGCCCCAATGACCTTGATTACCTAAAATTTATCGCAAATAAGCAGATTCAAGAGAACGCCTCCGACCTGGAACTGGCAGCTCAAATGCCGGATGGGAAAGTCTCGAATTATGTTTATGCGAATACCAAGAAGGGAAAACTTTTGAATAAGACTCCCGCCTGGGGACTGCAAAGGTCTTCTTATTCAAATGGAGCTGCTTATGCAGATTTGGACCAGGATGGTGATCTGGATTTGGTGGTAAACAATATCAATGATCCGGCTTTCGTCTATGAAAATCTGCGAAATCAATTACCGAATTTTCACTACCTGAAACTCAATTTTGAAGGCGAAAAAGGGAATACGAAAGGACTGGGAGTTAAAGTTCGTCTTAAAAAAGAGGATCATTTGCAGTACCAGGAATTATATCCGGTAAGAGGCTGGCAATCCTCTCTTCCCTACGAATTAGTATTTGGTATAAAGGCTCCCTTTGAATTAGAAGTACGCTGGCCAAATGGAAAACAGACCATTCGCAGTATCACAGAAGACAACCAAACAATTAGAATTTCAGAAGAGGGTCCAAATGGAATGGAAAATCAGACTCTTAGTTCGAATACTTCTCCTTTTGAAAAGCTAAATTCTGATCAATCAGGTATTTCCTTTTGGCATAAGGAAAACATATTTCAGGACCACAAAAGAGAAAGTCTGATACCCTATTTTCTTTCTACCCAGGGACCAAAGATTGCAGTTGCTGATCTAAATAATGACGGTCATGAAGACTTCTATATTGGGGGGGCGACACAACAGGCAGGTGCTATGTTTCTATCAAACCCAGATGGCAGTTTCTCTCAAATCAACCAGGAAGTCTTTCAGCAAGATTCTGTACAGGAGGATGTAGCTGTACTATTCTTTGATGCAGATCAGGATGGCGATAAAGATCTTTATGTGGGAAGTGCCGGTAATCAATTCTACCAGAAAAATCTAGCGTTAAAGGATCGACTTTATCTCAATGATGGAAAGGCTAATTTCTTAAAAGCTACACATTCCCTCCCTGATTTTTTCCCCCAAACTTCCTGCGTAAAAGCTGCTGATTTTGATCAGGACGGCGATTTAGACCTATTTGTCGGAAATCGATCTATTCCTGTTTCTTATGGGATGTTCCCGGATTCTTACCTACTTATCAATCAGGGAAATGGGACATTCGAATTAGCTCCAAATGAAATTATCGATCTGGAAAAACTGGGCATGATAACGGATGCGAGCTGGTCGGATACAGATGGAGATGGAGATTTAGATTTGCTAGTGTTAGGTGAATGGATGCCTATAAGCATTTTTACAAACGAGAAGGGGAAATTTAAAGCTGTAAAGGCCTCATTTAAATTTGAAGATAACACAAACTTTCAGCCTCATGGATGGTGGTCAAGTATGGAAACTGCTGATTTGGATGGCGATGGAGATGAAGATTGGGTTGTAGGAAATTTTGGAATGAATTCGAATCTTCAGCCCAGCCTCGACGAGCCCATTCGCCTATATATAAATGACTTTGATAAGAATTTAAGCAAAGACCCGATCATCACCTACTATCGGCAGGGCAAAGAATATCCAATTGCAGGATTTGACGAATTGAGTACCCAACTGGTTATGCTCAAAAAGCGATTTCGCCAATACAGAAAATTTGCCAATAGTAGCCTGGATGAGATCTTTAGCCAAAAGGAATTGAATGCTTCTATTAATAGGAAAGTAGATTTCTTTTATTCCGTAATAGTCTGGAATGAGGGAAAGGGGCAATTTCGCATGGAAAAATTACCTGAGGCTGCCCAATATGCTCCGATTCATAGCATATTGATAGATCAACTGAACGGAAATGAAGGATCTGAAATCCTGCTAGGGGGGAATTTATATGATATCCAACCTTCAATTGGAAGACTGGATGGTAATCAGGGCTTATGGCTGAATCAGAAAGTGGAAGGTGGAAAGATCGTTTATGAAAGCAAAAATTTGGGATGGAAGGGTCAGATACGAGATATACAAATACTTCGCTCTCACGGCCAAAAGTATTTACTTCTGGGAAGAAATGATGAAGCCCTGCAGCTGTACAAACTAATTGATGAGCATGAGGAACAATAGGTTTTTTACCATAAATTGTAAGATTCGGTTGAGGAGATATCTCTCTCCCTTGATTGCGGGACTTTTTCTGATTGCTTGCGAATCCGGCCAGAAGAAAGAAGCCCCCTTATTTACCCTCATGCCTGCCGATAGCACAGGAGTGTACTTTAGCAATGATGTCGAGTACACCCCCGAATTCAATATGTACACCTACCGAAACTTCTACAATGGTGGCGGAGTTGGCATGGGGGATATCAACAATGACGGTCTTGCAGACCTCTTTTTCTGCGGCAACCTCAAAGACAACAAACTTTACCTCAATAAAGGCTACTCCCGTTGACCATACGTTTTTAGCGGCTACTCCTGCCTGCTCTGTGATGTCTTCAAATTGGAAGTTGCCTTTAT
>JBCBRM010000033.1:0-98196 GCA_039819665.1 Bacteroidota bacterium | reverse complement strand
GCTTCCCACTTTCTGGATCAACAATTTTGAAATTTGCGTATCCAGAAAGTGGGAAGCGATTTTATGTGGACAATTCTCAATTCCTCACCGGCTTTCAGGAAAAGCAAATGTCAACACAAGCAGACTTTATACTCGAATACGCACATTACCTTGAAAAGCACTACCAGGATCAAGGAATCAAAGATCCTGAAATATATGTCGAAAGTTATGTCGCACTCAATGGACGAAGGAGTCAGCCCTATATCGATCCATTAGTAGACTTGACCCAATTGAAAGATTCCTTTCGGCATAAAGACTGGATTTTAAACTTTAAAGATGAAATTAAAGGCTTATAGCTTCATACTGGTATTATTGATAGGCTGTGGCAGTCTGATGGCGCAGATGAGCCTTAGCGGGCTTGTCCGGGACAGTTTGAGCCAAAATCCCCTCGCTGAGGTAGAGGTATATCTGAGTAAGCTGGATAAAAAAGTTAAGACCGACCCGGAAGGCGCCTTCTCCTTCGAAGATTTATCTGCAGGTAGTTACGAAGTGCTTTTCTTTTCGCCAAGTTATGAATTGAGAAAAGAATGGGTCGTATTGAAAGATCAGAATGTAGTGCTGGAAATCAATCTGAGTGAGATCACCTATGAATTGTCAGAAGTAGTTATTGCACAAAGAAGGGAAGAACTATTCGCCCTTAAGCGACTGAAAGAAGTAGAAGGAACTGCTATCTATGCAGGCAAGAAGACAGAAGTAGTTCTTTTGGACCAACTCACTGCCAATATTTCTGGCAACAACCCTCGTCAAATCTACAGCCAGGTAGCCGGTCTGAATATTTATGAGAATAATGATGCCGGGCTTCAATTGAATATTGGAGGTCGCGGACTCGATCCCAATCGTTCGGCCAATTTCAACACCCGCCAAAATGGCTATGACATTAGTGCAGATGTACTGGGCTATCCGGAAAGTTATTATACCCCTCCAGCAGAAGCCCTTAGTGAGATTCAGGTAATCCGTGGAGCTGCTTCTTTGCAATACGGAACTCAGTTTGGTGGCCTCATCAACTTCATGTTTAAGCAGCCGGTTGAGGATAAAAAGATCGAATGGGTTTCTCGTCAAAGTACCGGTTCCAATAATCTATTCACTACCTTCAATAGTGTCTCCGGCACCCTTGGAAAATTCAGCTATTACACCTATTTCAATTACAAAAGAGGAGATGGTTTTCGTCCGAATTCAGAATTCGAATCTAAAAACTTCTATGCAGATCTTCATTATCAGTTGAGCGCAAAGACCCTCCTTGATGCGGAGTTTAGCTACCTAAGCTATTTGGCACAGCAGCCAGGCGGGTTGAGCGATGCGCAGTTTTACAATGATCCCACATTCAGCAATCGGGAGCGCAACTGGTTTAGCGTAGATTGGCACTTACTTTCTCTTCGACTGATTCATGAATTTTCGGAGAGAAGCGAGCTTAGTGTCAACTGGTTTGGACTGGATGCTTCAAGAAAAGCGGTAGGCTTTCGCACCAATCGGGTTTCACAAACCGATGATCCAGAAGCTCCCCGCGATCTAATAATCGGCGATTTTAATAACTGGGGGCTTGAAACGCGCTTCCTAAAAAGGTATGACCTGGGAAAAAGGAAGGGCATATTCCTTCTAGGTCAAAAGTACTATTCTTCTGATAATACTGCTATTCAGGGTCCCGCGAGTGCATCAGCAGATGCTGACTTTCAACTCTACGCCAATGAGTTCAGCTCTTATCCCAATCAATCCGATTTTCGTTTCCCCAACAGAAATCTGGCCATCTTTGGAGAAAACATATTTTACCTCTCAGACAACTTTACCCTGACACCTGGGTTCCGATTTGAAAACATAAAAACCGAAAGTGAGGGAACCTTCAAAAAGATCAATTTCGACCTCGCAGGGAACCCTATTCAGGACACTTCCTTCGAGGACAATCGTGTGTTGAATCGGAGTTTCTTATTGTTGGGAATCGGTGCCAGCTATAAACCCAATCCAGGCTTCGAATCCTATGCAAATTTCTCCCAAAATTATCGTTCGGTTACTTTCAGCGATATCCGTATCGTGAACCCTTCCTTCCAAATCGATCCTAATATTTCGGATGAAAATGGATTCACCGCAGATTTTGGAATTCGGGGAAGAGTAAAGAATTTGCTTTCCTATGACATAGGAGGATTTGGGCTCTTGTACAATGATCGTTTGGGAGAAGTACTGCGGGCCGAAACTCGCCTCGATGCGAACGGTCAATTACGAGAAACGGGAAGGGTAATCAGATTCAGGGGAAATATCGGATCTGCCTTTTTATTTGGATTGGAGAGCTTGATCGACTGGAACATTCGCAAGACCTTTTTCAAGTACCAGGAGCATTATCGTTTCAGCATTTTTTTCAATACCTCCCTCACGCACTCCAACTATTTCCAATCCGAAATCCCCGGAGTTGAAGGAAATGAAGTTGAATTCATCCCCTTCCTCAATTTCAAATCAGGCCTCAGATTTGGCTACAAGAACTTCCTAGGTACGCTTCAATACTCTTACCTCTCTGAGCAATTTACCGATGCCTCCAATGCTCCACAGAACGTACAGGACAATCAAAGCGGTATACAAGGCGCTATTCCTGCATATAGTATACTTGACCTAAGCCTTTCCTATAAATTCAAAATGTTTCAAATTGAAGCTGGAGCCAATAATTTGCTGAACGAATGGTACTTCACCAGAAGGGCTACGGGTTATCCCGGACCGGGTATCATTCCTTCGGCTCCGAGAACCTGGTATGTCGCGCTGCAGGTGAAGCTAGAGAAAGAGTAGAAACAATTAACTCAAACAACCTTGTCATTGCGAGCTGAAACCTTCGGCGAAGCAATCTACTTAAATTCAAATCGTCTATCGCAGTCAAAGGGATTGCTTCGCCTGTATTACAAGTTCGCATTAACAGGGATGTTGGGGATTAGAACAGTCGAGCTTTCCCTTAATTACTCATTTCCATTTATTCGACTATCTTAGAAAGATGGAAAAAGGAAAAATCGGATTTTGGGAATCAACCTCATTGGTATTGGGAAATATGATAGGCTCAGGGATTTTCCTTTTGCCAGCCTCCCTGGCTTTTTATGGTGGGATTAGTTTGGGGGGATGGATCGTAGCATCTCTGGGTGCCTTATTGCTGGCGAAAGTATTTTCCAAATTAGCCAAAGTCTATCCCAAAACAGGAGGTCCTTATGTATATGCCCGGGAAGGCATGGGAGATTTTGCAGGATTTCTGGTCGCTTGGGGATATTGGATTTCGGTTTGTGTAACCAATGCAGCTATTGCGGTAGCCATGCTTAGTTATTTGACGGTTTTTCTGCCGATACTTGGCAAATCTCCGATCCTTTCGGTAGCACTAGGCTTGACAGTAATCTGGGGATTGAGTTTTTTGAATATGCAGGGGGTGAAAGGAGCAGGAAAGCTTCAATTAGTTACCACGATTTTGAAGGTAGTGCCTTTGATGCTCATTGCCATCGTCGGACTTTTCTACATGGATTGGAGTCATTTTACTCCCTTCAACCTAAGTGATAAAAGCGCACTTCAAGCCATCATGGAAACGTCTACCTTGACGCTTTTCGCTTTTTTGGGAATCGAATGTGCCAGTATTCCCGCCGATAATATCAAAGATCCAGAGAAAACCATTCCTGCTGCTACCCAATGGGGAACCTATATCGCAATTGCTGTTTACATTTTGAGTTCCATGGTACTCCTGGGAGTACTTTCGCCTACAGAACTCCAAAACTCAGAAGCCCCTTTTGCAGATACAGCTGCTTTTATGTGGGGAGAATCGGCTCGTTTTATTGTGGCTATAGCTGCTATTATCTCAACCTTTGGAGCCTTGAATGGATGGATCCTTATTCAGGGACAAATTCCACTTGCAGCAGCTCGTGATAAAATGTTCCATCAGGCTTTCGGCAAAACCAATAGCAAAGGAAGTCCGGCAGTGGGAATCACCATATCGAGTATCTTCATTTCGATTATCATGATCCTCAATTTTTCGAAGGGCTTTGTCAAGGCATTCGAATTTATGATTCTACTCGGAACACTCACGGTTTTGATTCCTTATCTCTTTTCCTCTGCTACTCATATTCTCATTTCCTACGAAAAGTCTAAGCCCTGGTCCTGGTTATTAGGCTTGCTCGCTTTCATCTTTTCTTTGTGGGCCGTGATCGGATCAGGAGAAGAAGTTGTATTCTGGGGCTTTGTGCTCTTGATGGCGGGAATTCCGATCTATATCTTTATCAAATTGAAACAAAGAGAAGAAAGCAAAGATTAATTTTCCATTTCCTCATTTTATGTCTATCCATTCCGAATTTGCCAAACTGGAGCAAGTCTTCATTAAATCCGTATCTGCTGCCTTTGAAAGCCAGAACCAGCTTGACCAGCAATGGGAAGCGCTGAATTATCTGGAGCGACCTCATTATGAAAAAGCTAAATCAGAGTACGAGGCTTTTGAAGCCCTGCTGAAAAAAGGCGGAGCAGAGATAAAATATTTTGGCTCGAATGATGCCGTTTCCATTGATTCTATTTATTGCCGGGATGCATCCATCGTAACGGATCATGGCGTGATCCTTTGTCAAATGGGGAAAGGTCAAAGAGTGCCTGAACCGGAAGCTTGTGAAATGGATTATGCAGCTCAGGGAATACCCATTTTAGGTCGTATACAAGCTCCTGGCTGCATTGAAGGTGGAGATGTAGCCTGGTTGGATACGAAAACCCTGGCGGTGGCGCATGGATATCGCAGCAATGATGCGGGTTTCGCCCAACTTAAAACCCTCCTAAATCCTTTTGGGATAGAAGTTATGCAAGTGGATTTGCCGCATTATAAGGGTGCGAGTGATGTCTTTCATTTGATGTCGATTTTCAGTCCGGTAGATGCGGATAAGGCGGTGGTTTATTCTCCTTTGATGCCAGTGAGATTTCGGGAAGAATTATTAAGACGAAAGTACCAACTAATTGAAGTGCCTGAAGAGGAATTTGAATCCATGGGTTGTAATGTGCTGGCAATTGCTCCCAGTCTTTGTATGATGGTGAAAGGAAATCCTATCACTAAGTCAAGATTAGAAGCTGCAGACTGTGAGGTTTGGGAATATGAAGGGCAGGAAATCAGCGTGAAGGGCGGGGGAGGACCGACATGTTTGACGAGGCCTTCTAAAAGATCTTAGATCATTTTATTCTGAAAGCATTCTTCTCCGTCTTTAAAGTGGGTTCCTTCTGCAAATTTTAGAAAAGTTGCAGATCCTTCGTTTCACTCAGGACTAAAGAATCGGAACGAGAAGAACCAGCCTTCCCGCTATTCCATCCCCTAAGTTCTCGTTCCATCTCTAAGGCGCCAATTTTTGACTTTTTGATCTTTAAATAAGTAAAACTCCCCTTATATTAGTTGACTCTCTTTAGCCCCTTTGAGAAATGCAACAGATCGATTTTCTATCCATCGTAACGGATGCCTGGAAGGCCTATGATTCCTCCAGACCTATAAAAGCTGTTTCAGATATCAGCGCCATGGTTTCTACCAATCATGTGTATAAGGTTGATCTGGAATTCAAGAGTTTTGTAATTGCCAAGTTGTCTTATTTTGGGCGCTATGAGCATTTCGTGGAGGATCACAGCATCATCAATGTGCTGGCCAATAATCTTCCGGCTCCTTTTGAGAATTTTCTCGCACGTTCTCTGATCAAAGCCAATGAACTCTTTGTCTACCGACATCAGGATCGGGAAGTGGACGCCTGGGTGGTTTTTTATCGGCCTATCAAGATCGAAGAGATGTTGCCCCGACGACTAGAGAAATCTCATATCCAAAGTTTGGGGAGGCAGTTTGCCCTCTTTCATCATGGCTGTAGACAGGTGAAGAATACCTTACCACCTTCCTCCAAAACCCTGAAGACAGATTTGGATCATTTGCTGGAGATCATAAAAACAGATGTGGGGAAATACGAGCATAGGGGAAACATTGATACCATCAAATCGCATATCGAAACTTTCCATGAGGAGATGGCAAAATGGCCCCTCAATGATGCGGAGAAAATTCCCGTTTTCGTGGACTGGAACATTGGTAACTTTTCGATTGATAAAAAGAACCGATTATTTTCCCGTTGGGATTACGACTGGTTTCGTATGAGTTATCGGATCATGGATTTTTATTTCCTCAGCCGCATTTGTTCGGATGTAGGTGATCGGACGGTTTTTAGTTATAACATTGGGACCTTCAATGAAGATCGTTTTCTGCTTTTCCTCAAAAGCTATCATGAAGTCTATCCCTTGACTGAAGCGGACATTCGCCAACTTAAAGAAGTTTATCGCTTTTTCATCCTTAATTATGTGATCAAGGATGGTCGATACTTTTTTCACGAAGTGTATGCGACCAAACTTCAGCAAGAGGCTTATATGCAATATTTGCCTTCGATACAAAATGGATTTAAGCCGGAGCGGATCTTGCGGGAGTTGGGGATATGAAGCATGCCTTGAATCAATTGGAATAGTATTTCCGTTAAAAAGCTAGTACCTTTAGTTAAATTCTATTCAATGGATTTAAAGTTATATAAGTCTGTACTTCAAAAACTTATCTCGCTACCCGAGGAGTACCTTCCTCAGGTAAATGACTTTTTATCCCGTTTAGGAAGAAAGCATAGTCAAAAAGAAGAAAATCGAGCATCCATTCTTGCCCTTGCAGGGTCATGGAACGATATGCTTGAAGAAGATTTCGAAGAATACCTTACCCATACGAAAAAGACCGGAGACGACTTATTTGGACGTGAGGTAGAACTATGAAGCAGGCTTTACTAGACACAGATACCATTTCCTATTATTTCCGGAATCAAACTATTGTGGTTGAAAAAGTAGATAAATATCTACAAGAATATGGTTTCATAAACCTGAGTGTAGTTACCTATTATGAAATCATGAACGGCCTGCTTTTCAAGGATGCAAAGCGCCAGCTCACCCTATTCGAGACTTTCTCAGAATTAAATTCTATTATTCCCTTACACAAATCTACTGCAAAGCTCGCTGCAGATATTTATTCACAGCTAAGAAAAAAAGGGATTACCATTGGACATAATGATATAATGATTGCAGCTTGCGCAATAGAAAATAATTTGACGCTCGTCAGTAATAATACCAATCACTTCCAACACATAGAAAATCTGGAAATAGACAACTGGAGTCTATACGCTTAATTTACCATGCAGATCCAATCCTTTCACAGCATTTGCTCCCAATACAAAGTCATCTTTTTCGACTCTTACGGTGTACTCAAAAATTACCAGGGCCTGATAGAAGGCGTGCCTGAGATGCTGGATGCGCTGGACAATATTGGGATTGACTATTATGTCCTGACAAACGATGCTTCCCGTGGTCCCGAATTGATGAAGCAGAATTTCAAAAAGATTGGATTGCGGAATCTGGCTATGGAGAAAGTGGTGACCTCGGGCATGATGGCGAAAGAGTATCTTCGTTACAAAGTCCCCGAAGGAAAAGTTGCTTATCTAGGGCCTCATAGATCTGCTTTTTATATCGAATCTTTAGGATTGGAATCTGTTCATATCGAAGAATTGCCGCAACACGATCCAGAAGACATCAAAGCTTTCCTCTTTCTGGATGATGAGGGTTTTGAATATAATTTAGCTATCAATCTCTGCATAAATCTTTTGCGCAAGCATAACATCCCCGCCATCGTTGCCAATACCGACAAGGTGTATCCAGCAAGTAGAGATGAAGTGGCCCTGGCCATTGGAGGGATTGCGAAACTGGTGGAGAACATCGTTTCCAAAAAATTCATCTATTTCGGCAAACCCGATTCTCAGATGTTCATGTATGCCTTTCAGAAACTTGAGAATGTCAATAAAAATGAGATCCTCATGGTGGGCGACACCTTACAGACCGATATACTGGGAGGAAATAAATTTGGGATCGACACAGCTTTGGTCCTGAGTGGAAATACTTCTGCTCGGAAGGTAAAATCGCGAATACGTAGTACGGGTATCATTCCTACCTATGTTTGCGAGAGTGTAGGGAAGTAGTTATTCCTCTTTTTCGTCCTTCTTATACAGCTCCCGAAAAGCCTCATAAATTGCATTGTGCAAAATGGTCCCGTGATCCTCACGAGGCAGATGTTTGTAGATCAATTCAAATTTATCGTTACCTGATTCCCGAATGGCTGCAGCCAACTTTTCAGCAACCTCAATCATGACCGGATGTTCCTTTCCTACCGAAATGTAGACACGCTTTGCAGCACCCTCATAAGATTTAAAGTATTGACCTAAAATGGGCAGTAGGCTCTGTTTATTCCACCATAGCGAAGGACTGACAATGAGATAGGTATCAAAGAGATCCGGTTTCTTCAATAAAATCTCCGTCGTGAGCAGGCCTCCCATAGACTGTCCGATAATCGTTTTCCCTTCTGATACCGGATAGTTTTTCTGGATAAAAGGCTGCAATTCATTTTCGAGAAAAGCCATGAATTTTGAAGAGCCACCGCTTTGGGGAAGGTGTTTCAAATCAACCGTATCCTGACTAGGAAAGGTAAAATCTCTATATCGATCTACATTGGCAATCCCAACTAAAATGGAAGTAGGCAGCAAGCCATACATATGGGCAAATTGCATCAAGCCTGCGACATGAGGATAGTCTTCATGAGCAGACCCATCGAGCAAATATATGACCGGATAGGTTTTGCCAGAATCCGGATGATAACCCTGAGGCATGTAAATATTGAGGATGCGTTTTTCTCCTAATTCCTCTGAATCGATTTCTTCTACGATTCCGAATGGGACAGTTTTTTTCCCTTCGTATCTGTAGTCTTTTTCCTGAGCTTGAAGTGGGTGAAGAATAAAGAGGATTACGATAGATATGAGAAAGTTCTTCATGTATCTTTTTGGCTAGGGTATCAGGAACTTGCGTTCAGTTTTCAGCTTTCCATCCCGAATTTCGAGTATGTACATGCCGGAACTTAAGGTGGATATATCCCACTCTATCCTACCTGAGGAAGCGAAATAAGGGATTTTCATTAATTTCCCACTTAGGTCAAGCATTCTAAATTCATATTTCCTTATTTCCTCCAAATGTAAAATCAACTGCTGGGAAGTGGGATTGGGATAAAGCTTCAGGTCGACTTCCAGCTCGCCACCTATGCTGGTGGCTGAATCAAAAAAATCATTGTAAGTCGAAAAGAATTCGGGGCCTAAATATTCGGGAAGGCTAGCCAGGCCAAAGAGCATAGATGAGTAATCTATGCCTTGTACCTCATTTGCGGTCCAGGAAGGACTGTTTACACTATATCGCCAAAGAATCAGCCGTAAGGCGCCCATAGGCAGTTGATAGCGCCCTTTAGCAGATCGATACATGTCTAGCAGATTCCTTTTTCCTGCTGGATTTACCGGTAGGAAGCCCGCGATGATGTGAGGGGAAACTACTTTGGAATTATTGTCATTGATTTTGTCTGCATGATAGCCGGAGCTATTGTTATAACTTCCTGCTCCCAAACCCCATTCATATTCATTGAAGCCGCTGTTGTTTTTCCACCAGGCAGAGTCTGCTTTGTAGGCATTGCGGTAGAAATCCATGTAGGAATCATTTTGGGCAAAATAGTGGCAGAGGTAATAGTTGAACTGATGGGTGAAAGAAGAAAGGAATGCACTGCCATTATCTGAAAGTACATTGATGCCTCTGTAACCAGGCTTGGGAAGATTAGTCGTTGTTGAATAGAAATTGCTCCACAATTGGTTGCCAGCTGTGTTGGGATCGTCAGAAGAATTCTTAGCTAGCCATGCAACGATCATATATTCATTGTAGGGGAGGGTATAGGAACCCGTTTTTCCACTTCCATTTGCCTCCATCTCCAGATAAATTCTTCCCAGCGTCGGATCAGCTATAGCCGCATTGAAATCAATGGAATTCCACAACTCATCTACATACTTACTGATGCTATCATCCTGAAAATAATTTTTACAAAAAAGCGCTCCACTCACCAGAATATCTGTATCGATTGTACTGTATTCGGAATTCCAGGCATTAAATCCCGTATTGATGTCCATGAAATGCCGAAAGAATCCGTTAGCATTTCGATCCGGACGAAAAGAAGCATCATGTCCCGTAACTGTTTTTAGGGTAGTCAAGGCAAGCTCTTTTGCATTGAACTCCCAATCCATGGTATCAGCAATGCAAAGAGAAACTAAGCCTATACCCGTATTGGCAATTGAAACGGGATGAAAATCCAGCCCTTCAAAGAGTTTGGAATCTCTGTACATACCATCACCACTCCGCTGCAATTGATATACCCGATAGGCATTGTGAAAGAGTTCAGTAATGGTATCGTTGACCTGAGCATTTGATTGCAAACAAATCAATGAGAGTAGGAGGAGTAGCAATTTTTTCATGGACGATCATCTATAATTGTTGACCAAAGAAGATAAGGCTTTTTTCTACATGTTCCTCCCAATATTCCCAGGAATGTCCTCCACTAAATTCCTGGTATACATGACCTATATCTGCCTTGACTAGCCTATTATGCAGGTTTCTGTTGGCATTTATCAGGTCATCTTCAAGTCCGCAATCAAATCGCAAAGGCGGCAAAGTTTCCCGGTATACGATGCAGGTTTCCAGTACCGAACTTTCAACTTCCGGAAAATTATACTCTTTCCAGTCATCGCTCACAAAGGCAGTCAAATAGTGTAATTTAGTTACAGAGGAATGTGCGGATATTCCCCTAAACTGCCTTCCGTATTTTGCTCCTAAACGCATGGCTCCATATCCGCCCATAGAAAGACCCCCAATAAATTGTACAGACTTTTCACTGACCTGATCTATACTTTCCCAAAGAGCATGGGGTACATCTTTGATGATCCAATTTTCATAGTCCGCCCAGCTATGTTTGAGGTAGCCACTTCCATCTCCCCACAATCCATCAGATGGCATAGCCAAAACCATGGGAGGGGCTTTCTCCTCCTTTATTAAGCCTTGTAAAGTTTTGTGTACCCCTCCTTTCATCGCCCATGCCCAATGACTCCCATAAACCCCATGCAAGAGTATAGCAAAGGGGAGGTCCCTTTTTTCCTCCACCCCCTCTGGAATAAATACTGTGATATCTCCCCGCCCTTTCAGGTGCTTGCTTTTGACTGTAATATGTCTTAAACCCTCTGCTTCAAATCGAGGATCAGAGATTTCAAGGGTATAAAAATGGGACATAGATTTTTGCATTAGGTCAGTTTTTCTAAGTGCGGCTTCCTTGCTGAATTATAGTAAATATGCGGAAAACAAAAAGCCCCTGTTAATGTTCAGAGGCTTTTTCAATTAAAATTCTTTTCTGTTTAGGAGAGAAAGGTGTGAAAAGTATCTCCTCTTAATCCTAAACGAAGGGTTTCGAGTGGAATGGCATCAATCGGAGCAATATTCCCCAAATTAACATTCGTTCCCAGTAGCTTGATAAACCAAACTTGCTGGCTCTTTTTAGGTGCTTCCCACAGAATTTTTTCTGCTGGTATCGTTTCCAGAATCACATCAATTAGGTCTCCTCTTACTCCTCCGTCCTGATTAAACATCCCTACCGTACCACTCTCCCTTGCTTCAGCGATTACTTTCCAGGAGCCAGCATTCAATTCTCCCTGGATCATCTCGATCCATTGAGAAGGCTTTAAAATGACTGATGGATTTTTACTTCCCACCTCAGACAATACCGTAAAGTCCTTGGCAAAGAGGGAAATCATCTTGCGCTTATCTTCTGTAGAAATATCAATAGAGCCATCAGATACCTCCATATGGCGAGCCCCATATTTGTCAAGGGTTCTCCGATAATCATCTACCTGATTTCTTACATAAAAGGCTTCAAACAAGGTTCCACCAAAATAATATGGCATGCCCGCTTCCCGGTACATAGCCAATTTCTTTTCAAGGTTTTGGGTAACTCCGGAGGTTGCCCAACCCAATTTTATGATATCAATATGCGCTTCTGCTACTTCCAATAAATCTTCAGCCTGACGAAGACTTAGGCCTTTATCCATAACCATGGTTATGCCTTTTTCTCTGGGCTTTACAGGACGCTCGGGAAGTTGCTGCAATGGGTAGTTGAACATAATAATTTTGGTGTGATAAAAATTCAGCTCGCAAACTAATAGCTTGCGAGCTGATTTCAAAGTTTCGAAATATAGATATATTTCGATTTCTATATGTTTTTAGTATTCGAGATCCTGGTAGTTCTCGATAAACTTTTTGTCGTTGCGGATGATGAAGTAAGTGAATGCCATGAGTACGATCATTCCGGCCAATCCTTTTACACTGGAGAGATACATGTTTCCACCAATCAGGAAGAACATAGGAATGACGGAGACATTATTTAATACGCCGACAAAGGTAGCAGGAGCATATACACTGCGGGTTTTTAGGCTGAAGTAGGCGAGGGGGAAAGAAATGCTTATCGCAAAACCTACAGTCGTCCAGGCCAACAACATGACTTCCGTATCCCATTCTGGAATAAAGAACAATAACATCGGCAATTGCCAAAGGCCGTATAGAACACCTGTAACCAAATTACTTCCCAGAAAGCCAAGACTTTTGGTTTCCTGAACCATGAATCCTCTCCAACCGATTTCTTCTCCTACATTGAAGAATAGGTTGAAAGAAGCTCCTGCAATTACCCCAACAACCAGTACAATAATCAGCAAGGTCCAAACTTCTTCTGGAAGCATGATGCCATTAAAAAAGCCAAAAATTGCACCGATGCTTTGTGGTGCCAATACCCCATGATTAAACATAGAGTAGAGGATAAAGGAATCTTCGGAGTAATTAGCTTCAGTTCCCAATACTACCTGACCAAATCCCGGTAGGCCCATCAAATTACCCATCATAAACACAATGACCAACGTACCGACTACAACTCCTAAGGGTGCCAGAATACTTTTAAATATCCAGCTGAAGTTGAATCTTTTTCGATTATAGCCATATCGTGCAAACGATCCTTTATAAATATACTTTTGGACGATATAGGCTGCAGCAGCGGGCCCCCAACTATAGAGGAATACTTGTAACAAAAGGGTTTCCATCCCTTCAGGATTCATAAAAAGAGAGGGGATGAGCACCCCAAGAAAACTCAGGCCAAAGGCAAGCAACAAGTATTGAAATATCTTGGTGTAATTCATATCGAACTTTATGTAGGATGGGTTCAGATAGGATTCTGTTAAATATAACGATTCTCAGGGAGAAATAGATTCGAATTAGGGGGAAAAATTACTGAAACGTGTTGGAGCATTGGCGTTTTAGTGTGTTGGCGTTAGTATTATAACTTCAATCAATAACTCCCGCACGCTTACCCCCTAACACTCAAGCACGTTGAAAAAAGAAAGGGAGCAAATCCTCAGATTGCTCGCCTTTCCAATAACATTGATTTCAATTGATACTCGCCTTAATTCTTTATAATGTTTTCAACGATTTGTTTTCCCTGATCATCCCAGACCTGCATATGGTAGATACCGGGTCCCAGGTGGGAGATATCAAAATCTCGTCTGAGTCTGGTAGAGGAGGCTTGGGTGGCCAGCCTTTTCATCATTACCACTCTCCCCATGAAATCATATAAAATGAGTCCTATAGAAGCTTGTTCTCTTTCGGTTTCAATCTCTAAGGTCAGGATATCATTGACTGGATTAGGATAAAGTTGAAATTCCTTGAAACTCCTGTCAGGGACGACTAGACTTTTACTCAAGCTATAACTTACACTTCCACCTGTTCCCTGATATTTGACGCGATAGACCAGCTCTTGTCCCTGAAAGTTGACGGCATCTTCATCCTGGTATTGATACAGGCTCACAATTTCATCTGCCGATTGTAACTTCCTATTTCCGATCGCTTCCCAATTCTTTCCAACCAATCTCCGCTCAATTACATATTCCCCTAAGCCTCCTACTTCAGCTTCATAAGCCAACCATTCCATATTGACACTCTCATTTTCTTGATTCCAGCCAATGTCGAAAGCATTGAGTTCAACGGGAAGGGTAATATCAATACTAATGCTTCCAATCCAGGGAGAATCAGCCAATCCGTTGGTTTTATTAGTTTGATAAGTAACTCCGGTCAAAGGGATGTCTGGGCTATGGGTAGTAGCGGCCAATACCAATTGCTCATTGATGTATCTCATAGAACCTGAGGCTCTTGGATAATCATTATAACTTCCGCCATAAAGATCTGAATCAATCAGGCTACTGCCATCAGCATTTACAACCGTTACAAAAAGATCATATTGATCAGAATGTCCGGCAGCCCCTGCTGTTGTTGGCCAATTATCAGAACGAGTGGCTCCCATGATATGTGCCTCCCCATAGCTATTGATAACTAGGGATTTCACAAAGTCAATGTCTGAGCCTGCTATATAAGTAGCATAATCCAATTCATTATTTGGAACATCAATTTTAGCCACAAAAACATCCCCACTTCCCAGGTTTGGACTGCTATTATTCTGCAGTGCAGCGGCTGAAGTAGGAAAATCTCCAGAATAAGTTGTTCCAGCAATAAAGACCTCTCCCGAAGCACTTACATCCATCCCATAAGCACCATCACTATCTGCTCCCCCTAAATAGGTCGCGTATTCTAAACTTGAGCCATCTGCACTCAATTTGGCCAAAAAGGCATCTTCTATGGTTAAACCCGGATCGTAGTTTAGGGTGTCCTGAATATTCAAAGCACTCAAAGGCAAATTGATAGAGGCTGTATTTCCAGCTATATAAACTTCATCCGAAGCACCCAGACTGATCGAATTAGCGATGTCATAATTGATGCCGCCATAGAGGGTAGAGAATACCATGGAAGAGCCATCCGCACTTAGGCGAGTGATCATAGCGTCTCCATTTCCAGTATAAGATGGATTATAGGCTCCTATGGTGGTAGGATAATCACTCGAGTAGGTATAGCCTGTTATATAAGCTTCGCTTGCAGCATTGACTTCCAGATCGTAGATATAATCCCGATCGGTTCCTCCCATATAAGTGGCATAAATCAGGGCATCTCCATCTGCACTCAACCTTGCAACAAATCCATCAACCCCTCCTCCTTCACTCGCGCTTTGTAAAGCAGAAGCTGTGGTCGGAAAATCTGTGGAGGCCCCGAAGCCAGCAATAAAAACCTCACTAGCTGTATTGATCCTTAACCCATAAGCCATTTCCCAATCAGATCCTCCCAAATAGGTCGCATATACAGGAGTCGTTCCTCCTGCTGCCAATTTTGCGATATAACAATCAATTCCCCCTCCATAAATATTCTCATAACTTCCGGGAGTTACGGGAAAAGTTGTACTCTTGGTATAGCCAGCGATGTACACATTTTCATCTGCATCCATATCTACGGCCATCACATAATCATCTGAACTGCTGCTATGGAAATAAGTCGCCCAACTGAGTGTCAGAGGATCCAAAACCAGCGTTTTGTTTTCATCATAGTCTCCTACAATCTCAAAACCCAAACGGCTCTCATCGATTTTTCTATAAATAACCTCGACAGGAATTTCCCCTTCATATCCCACCTGATAACTATATGGAGCAGCGTCTATCACATCTCCCCAGAAAGTATGCACGATTAGTTTTCCTTCCTCGTCTATCTCAAAACTTTCAATTCCTGAGAATTGTAGTTCAATATCTGCTACATCTGCTCCGACTTTTAATACAAAATCGTATTTAATGGCATGCGATTCGGTTCCATAATACCTCAGATCGATCTGGTCATAAATATTTCTGTACCAAAGTTCCGCATAGCGCCTCACTCCCGTCGCATTGGCGCCGCCTCTGAAATAGTTGAAGGTACCGGGAAAAGGTTTCTCTCCCTGTACCCGCATGAGATTAGAAGTATTTAGAAAGTTAGTGTTCCAAACCAGAGCTTCATGTTCTGCCTCTCTTTCTCCTAACCAGGAATAATTTTCAAATTTTCGTTGATCAGGATTATTGGGACTAGGATCACGATCGAGTTCGCGAACCTCTGCATAGCTCGGCCCAAATTCCAAAAAGCGAATTTGGCGATTGAGCATATGGGTCTGAAATAGAATACTATCGTTGAATTGCCCCAGATTCTCTTCAAAATAGAGTTGTGAGTTAAAGGACTTGAGATAGTCCTGACTAACTGGGTTCTGAGCGGACAGTTGCGTTTTGTAACAGGTTAATATCAAGAGCAAGTAGAAAAGAACTGTTCTTTTCATCGCTGGAAAATATTTGGGTGATAATCTGTAACAAAGGTGTAGGTCTTTAGAGGAATAAAAAATCTAATATGATTTCGTTTTTTACAGTTATTGTTAATTACTAACTTTCGTATTATCGTGTAAGAAGTTTGACTCGAATTGTTACGAAAAAGTTCTAATTGGGGGAGAAAATGGATATTGGGGAAAGGCAAAGGACTTATTTCGAAATTAGGCTTGTTATGATCTTTCGTCTTTTTTGTGAATAAAAGAGAAACTCCTTCCAATAAATTACACGCGTTAATTTTTACATTTATTCGTATTAATTAATTTTTGGCCTATCCCCTGATATCAGAAAGCTTTCCCAACAATTTTATATTTTAGTAGGACGTATCGCACAAAAACCAAAAACACAATATCATGTCTTTACTTTCGCAACTGCCGGAAGACTTCCTGCATTACGTTTGGAAATCTTGCAACTTTAATCTTCATCAACTCAAAAGCCTCGGAGGGGAAAAAATCTTTATTCGAAATCCCGGAAAGTGGAACCACAATCAAGGTCCTGATTTTCTGGATGCCCATCTTTCCATAGATAATATGGAGTGGCACGGACATGTAGAATTGCACGTCAATAGCCGGGATTGGTACAAACATGGCCATCATCAAGATAAAAATTACAATAGTACCATCCTTCATGTGGTCCTCATATCCCAAGGCAAGCAGATCTTTCGGGAAGATGGAAGCCCCATCCCCGAACTTGTTCTTCAGGAACACATTTCACCCAAACTTCTAAATTCTTATCAGGAACTTCAGCTTAAGCAGGAGAAAATCCCCTGCCGGGATCATAAGATTCATAAAAATCAACAACTAGTAGAAGAAACGCTTGAAAGAGCAGCCCTGGATAGGATTAAAGAAAAAGCTCAACGAATAAAGCAGGGCTTGAAAGATCAGACTCAAGATTGGGAAGAAGTCATTTGGCAAGAGTTGATGGGAATCATAGGAGGCCCCGTCAATAAAGAAGCTTTTAGAGAATTGGCGATGAGAATGCCGATCAGGATATTGAGGAAAGAGCAGGGGAGTAAGACCCAGCTGGAAGCTGCTTTATTTGGATCAGCAGGATTTTTATGGGAACACAACAAAGAAGACAACTATTATAGAAAGCTTCTGGACCTTTGGCACTTTCTCCAGCATAAACACAAATTAGATTTTGCCTATCCTCTCAATTTCTATTTCCACAGAATGCGCCCCGCGGCCTTTCCAACAATACGTATTTCTCAAGTGGCAGATCTCATTATTCAAAATCCTTCTTTTGCGAATCTACTAGATGAAAGAGGCTCAAAGGCACTTCATGATCAGAAAATAGAAGCCTCAACATACTGGAAAAGCCACCATCGTTTCTTTGAAGAGAAAAAACCCCGCAAACATCAAGTCGGAAAAACCCTCAAAAATCTCATCCAAATCAACGTTTTACTCCCCATAGCTTGCTTGTATCGGGAAGCACATGGAAATAAATTAACTAGGTCGACCTTACTAAACATCTTAAGAAATCAAGAAAGGGAGGATAATCGCATCACTCGACTTTATACCTCAATGAATTGGCCAAATAGTCATGCGGCTCACTCTCAGGGAATGATTCAGCTCTACAAATTCTACTGCCAGAAGAAGCGCTGCCTGGATTGTGAGATTGGCAGGGAAATATTAGCTTAGGAATATGAAGCTCCCCGAACAAATCAAGGCCCTCGTTTTCGATGCCTTTGGTACGCTTTTCAACGTACTTTCTCTAGACCAAAGACTGGAATCTCATTTTGGTGATCAGGCTCCAGCTATAAATGCGATTTGGCGACAAAAGCAATTGCAGTACACCTGGCTCAAATCTCTTATGAATCGCTATGAGCCTTTTTCGACCGTCACTTCTCAAGCTCTTTCTTTTGCTTGTGAAGAACTAGGCATAAAACTGGAAGAAGAAGTTAGGGTTCATATGGTCCAGGGGTATTATGAATTGCAGGCATTTCAGGAATTGAAAGAAGGTTTAGGTGGATTAAAGGAGCACTATAAGCTAGCCATCCTCTCCAATGCCGATCCGGCTATGCTCAATTCAGCCGCTAAGCACAATGAAATCGATCATTTCTTTGATGCTATTTTGAGTGTAGATAGTATCAAGCAGTTTAAACCCATACCAACGGTCTATCAGTTAGCACCTGATGCCCTCGAGCTTTCTGCTTCAGAGATTGCCTTTGTGTCATCCAATACCTGGGACGTAAGTGGAGCTAAATCCTTTGGGTTATTTACCATTTGGATCAATCGAAATGAATCTACGATGGAGAAGCTCGGGTTTGGAGCTGATCTGGAGATCAATAGTCTTGTGGAGCTTTTGTGACCCACCGAACCCACCGCCTCAGGCCCACACTCCCTTGACCAAATTGTCCAATGGAGTTGCGCGCAGGTCAAAAATACAGGAAATGTGCCCCTTCCATTTCTTGTTTAGAAAGGGAAGGTTGGCCCGCGTGGAGGGGTCTCAGGAAGATCCCAAAAGACTTCTGCCTTCTACATTCCTTGTTCTTTATTCTTCAATCCTTCCTCTTCAAGCTCTCATACTGCCTGGGTGTATATCCCGTCACCCGCTTAAACTGCTTAGAGAAATAACTACTATCCGAATAGCCGAGTTGATAAGCAAGCTGGGTAATGGATTGGTGTTTGGAGGAAGAGATAATGGCTTTGGCTTTTTCTATTTTTTGACGAATGATATACTCATTGGGGGTGATCCCAAAAGTATGTTTGAAGAGGTTGAAAAAATTGGAACGGCTCATATGAGCCTCATTAGATAGATCCTGAATAGAAATGGGATTAAAGATATTCTCTTTGATATAGCTCGCGACATGGGTCATGCGGTTTTCCTTTTTATAAAAATTATTTAGGAAAGCTCTACGAGCTTTGGATTGAAGAATACGGATGATGAGTTCTTTGGTACTCATGCTTATGAAAAGATCGCGATGCTCGTTATTTTCCTGAAATAGACGCATGAGATGGTCCACCGTATGCAGAATAGCTTCATCGCGCATTAGGAGATCAGTAGAAAAGTCAAACTGATCTTCTTTCTCCATCTCCAAATCATTGGTTTTGGTATAGTAATCGTAAACAGCCTCTTCGATCAATTCTTTCTTGGGTTGAAAAGCTAAACACTGGGTAGGATTATCCGGAGTAGCAGTGGGAAAGTCGATACTCATCTTTTGCCCAGAAGGGACAATCAAACTTTCACCCGGCATGTATTTAAACCTTCCCAAGTCTCCCATTTCCACATATTTTTCTCCACGCAGCATGATCGCAATAGCCGGAGTATTAAATTCCAGTTTCACATTTTTCGACTCCGCAATTGTCTCATATAAAAACAATTCCAATTCATCCGACGATACCAAAGCTTTTCTTTCCACTAAAACCCCTCTTTGATTATTTTCCAGCTGGTATCGAAATAAATTTTCCATGAAAGACGATTTTACTAATTAAATGGATGATTGTCTCTTGAAATCAGAAGAGATAGATGATAATTTGAATTTAGCTGAGGATTTTGTCGCGATAATAATAGAGTCTTCCCCAATTGTTGAGAAACAAATTATTAAATTTTAGGGGAAAACAGGGGAAATAAAAAGAATCCTTGGCTCCAGCTCTCGAAAGCCTCAAAAAAACTACTATGAAACTACTCGATTTTTATCAGGAAGTCTGTAAAGAAATTGCAGATGGAAATATGGATGCCCTGTCCAAATTTTCTCCTCCGAAACCTGAATACTTCAATTGGGTTGAAGATTTTTTTTACCCCAATCATGTTGGTTTATATGCAGAGAGCCCAGCCTTAATTTGGAAGTACAAAGAGCAAGAGAAAATTTATTCTTTTAGCCTGATCTATGACCGTTGCAATCAGCTGGTAAATTTCCTACGCAAGCATGGCATTTCCCAGAAAGACACTATATACACCATGCTCCCGCTAGTTCCTGAAAACTGGATCAGTTTTATGGCGACTATAAAAGGAGGATTTATCCTTATGCCTACTGCAACCAATTTAGTGAAACAAGATCTGGTGTACCGTTTTGAAACACTTTTCCCCGAAGTCATCATAGCACAAGATGCTTATGCACAAAGGATCGACGAGGCAGAAACGGAAAAAGGCCAGAAAATCAAACTCAAGATTATCCTGGGAGAATCAAGAGACGGATGGTTAAACTTCGAAGACATTTTTGAAGAATCAGCAAATTGCGAAGCAGCTCCAACAAAATCTGATGATCCTTTCCTCTACTTCTTTACTTCAGGGACGACAGGTTTGCCTAAAATTGTGGTTCACTCCCATTTTACCTATCCGGTTGGTCATTTAAGTACCTTGAGCTGGCTGGGATGCAGAAGGGGAGATATACATTATAATATCTCTTCTCCAGGATGGGCAAAATTTGCGTGGAGTAGCTTCTTCGCGCCCTGGATTGGTGGAGCCACTATTCTTGCCAATCAGGTAGATACTTTTGTGCCGAAAGAGCAACTGGCAACTATGGAGAAATATAAGGTAAGCACTTTTTGCGGTTCGCCTACTGTAATCCGTATGTTGATCCAGGAAGATTTTAGCAAGTTCGACCTAAACCTGCGTTCCTGTTGCGCTGCGGGCGAACCCCTCAATCCAGATGTAATCGATAAATGGGAAAAGGCAACTGGAATTACGATTAGAGATGGATATGGACAAACAGAAACGACCGCTTTGGTCGGCAATCTCCTGGGTGGAGATTTAAAGCCAGGCTCTATGGGCAAGTCAACCTTTTTGTATGAGATTGGAATATTTGATGAGGAGGGAAATGAAGTACCTCCTTTAGAAGAAGGAGTGATCTGTGTAAAAATGGATACAGGTAAATGCAATGGTATTTTTCTCGAATACCTCAATGATCAAGAAAGGACTTCCAATTCCTTTAAGCACAATCTTTACTATACCGGCGATAAGGCCTACAAAGATGCAGAAGGCTATATATGGTTTATCGGGCGAAATGATGATGTGATCAAAGCCTCTGCCTATCGAATTGGACCTTTCGAAGTAGAAAGCGTTCTAATAGAGCATGACGCCATTGTGGAGGCTGCAGTTGTCGCCAGTCCCCATCCGATGCGAGGCTATGCGGTTAAGGCTTTTGTTATGCTAAAAGAGGGAGTGGAAGCGAATGAAAGTCTGGCCAGGGATATTTTTGCTTTTACAGAAGAAAGATTGGCCAAATACAAAGTTCCTCGAATCATCGAATTTCCAGAAGCTTTACCCAAAACCATCAGTGGTAAAATCAGGCGAATAGAGTTGAGAGCCAATGAGGCCAATTCGAAGTTGAAAGAGGAAAGTCGTATACACGAATATTTTCATCCGAAATACTAAAGGAGATTATTTGCCCATTAGCCCAGACGATATTACAAATTTACTGGATGATCGTCTCACACTTTTAGGAAGATTTGGGTTAACTTCTGTCTTAATTCCCAAGCTTGTTTGGGCTAACAATTTATTTATCATAAGGTCTCTGGCTATATAGCTTAAAAGGCTATGATTCTCATATTATTTAGCATGGTTCTAAACTCCTTTAAGACTTGCTAAATGCGGGATTAATCCTTAATATGAGGTATAATACTTAATAGTTAAGACTGCTACACTCTATAACATATGCACCTAGAAGGGTCTCATTTGTTGTCTGCTCCCATTCAAGAAGTTTGGGATAAACTACAAAATCCGGAAATACTCGCGAAAGTCACTCCAGGGATTACCAAACTGGAAAGTACCGGAGAAAATACCTACCAAGCCCTTTCTGAAATCAAGATCGGTCCAGTGAATGGCTCCTTCAAAGGAGCAATGGAAGTAGCAGAGCAAAAAGCTCCTGAAAGCTTTGTATTGATTATCAAGCAAAATAGTAAGATCGGCAATGTAAAAGCTAAAGGAACTATACGATTGGAAGAGAAATCTGAAAGTCAAACTGAGGTCTTTTTCTCGGGTGATGCCAAGATTTCAGGTCTGCTTGCTCGTACCGGACAGCGGATCATTGGGGGAGTGGCAAATACAATGACCAAGCAATTCTTCAAAAACCTTGAAGAGGTGCTCGGAGGCAGCTAATAATTGAAATTCTGAAACGCCCACACATTCATTGATATCTCTGATATCGAATGATTGCTGGTGTTTATGAATATCTCTATAAACTGAAAATTACACATTAATAATTTGACATGGGACTAGAAATCAATGTAACAGTAAATGGTACATCCCATAACAGTGAGGTAGACGGTAGAACCCTACTCGCCCATTATCTCCGGGATGCCCTCCGCCTGACAGGTACCCACATCGGCTGTGATACCAGCAATTGTGGATCCTGTACGGTTATCATGGATGGTAAAGCTGTAAAATCTTGTACACTACTCGCCGCACAGGCAGACGGAAGCGAAATCACAACTATCGAAGGATTAGCACAAAATGGAAACATGCACCCCTTACAAGAAGGATTTAAAGAAATGCATGGACTCCAATGTGGATTTTGTACTCCAGGTATGGTCATGACTGCTGTAGACCTGCTCCAATCCAATCCCGATCCCAGCGAACAAGAAATCCGCCATGCACTGGAAGGGAATTTCTGCCGCTGTACGGGCTATCACAACATCGTAAAATCTATTCAGTATGCTGCTGAAAAAATGAGAAAGGAGGGCGTAAATGTCTAGTTTCATTGGAAAATCCGTAAAAAGGGTTGAGGACAAAAGATTCCTCACCGGAAAAGGAAGGTATACAGATGATATCGTCCTGCCAGGTATGACCTATGCCTACCTCGTGCGCAGTCCCTATGCCCATGCGAAAATAAATAGTATAGATACTTCTGAAGCTGAAAAAGCTCCAGGAGTAGTTAAGATTTTTACCGGCAAAGACCTCCTTACGCCAGAAGGCGCTCCCATTGGAGTTCCAACCGGATGGCAGGTAGACTTCAAAAATGGAGATACCATGAAGGAGCCACCTCACCCATTATTGGTAGCTGATAAAGCTCGCCATGCAGGTGATGCTGTTGCTGTCGTCATAGCCGAAACCCGCGAAGCCGCTAAAGATGCTGCAGAGCTTGTGGACGTTGATTATGAAGAACTGGATGCCGTAACTGATGGTACAAAAGCACTGGAAGATGGAGCTCCTCAAATTCATGATGATGTTCCTAATAACCTCTGTTTTGACTGGGAAATTGGTGACAAAGCAGGTACAGATGCTGCCATGGCTGCTGCTGCTCATATCACTACCCTCGAATTTGTCAACCAGCGTGTAATTCCTAATGCGATTGAGCCTCGTGCGGTTATTGGGTCTTATGATTCTGCAAATGATAAGTACACCTTATATACAAGTTCTCAGAACCCTCACCTGATTCGTCTGCTTCTTTGTGCTTTTGTATTGGGAATCCCCGAGCATAAAGTACGCGTTGTAGCTCCTGATGTAGGGGGAGGTTTTGGAAGTAAAATCTTCCACTATACAGAAGAAGCCCTGATGATCTGGGCCTCTCGTCAAATTGAGCGTCCGATCAAGTGGATTGCAGAAAGAAGTGAAAGCTTCCTTACTGATGCCCATGGTCGCGATCATCAGACAAAAGCAGAACTGGGACTGGATGCAGATGGAAATATCGTAGGTCTGAGAATCAGCACAGTTGCTAACCTCGGAGCTTATCTTTCTACTTTCGCTCCTGCTGTTCCTACTTATCTGCATGGAACCCTCTTGCAGGGTCTTTACACTACCCCTAATATTCACCTCGACCTCAAAGCAGTATTTACCAATACAACAGCGGTTGATGCCTATAGAGGAGCAGGAAGACCAGAAGCGACCTATCTACTGGAAAGAATTATAGAAAATGCTGCTCGCGAAACAGGAAGAGATCCAGCCGAATTGCGTATGCAAAACTTCATTCCTCCTTTCGATGGGGTAAACGAAGAAGGCTACGTTACCCAGGTGGCTCTGCAATACGATAGCGGAAACTACGAACCCGTATTAAGAAGAGCCATGGAAATGGTGGGATACGAGGATTTCCGTAAAGAGCAGGCCGAAGCGAAAAAGAATGGTAGACTGCTGGGCATTGGATTCTCGACCTATATCGAAGCTTGTGGTATTGCGCCATCGGCCGTAGTAGGCGCTTTGGGTGCAAGAGCGGGACTTTATGAATCTGCTCAGGTACGTATTCAGCCTACCGGTATGGTAAGTGTATATTCAGGTTCCCATTCACATGGCCAGGGTCATGAGACAACTTTTGCACAAGTAGTTGCCGACAGATTGGGAGTTCCATTAGAAAATGTAGAAATCGTTCATGGTGATTCTGAAGCTGTAGCCTTTGGTATGGGTACCTATGGTAGCCGAAGTCTGGCAGTGGGAGGAAGTGCCATCGTAAAGAGTATTGATAAAGTATTGGAGAAAGGTGCCAAAATTGCTGCTCACTTGCTGGAAGCCAATCCAGACGACCTTGAGTATGCCGGAGGCGCATGGACCGTAAAAGGAACCGATAAGTCCGTAGGTTTTGGAGACGTAGCATTGACTGCTTACGTTCCCCACAACTATCCGGCTGATCTGGAACCCGGTTTGGATTTCTCCAGCTTCTATGATCCTGCAAACTTCACCTATCCTTTCGGAGCACACATCGCTATAGTAGAAATTGATCCGGATACAGGTAAAGTTGATCTTAAACGTTTTGTAGCCTGTGATGACGTGGGTAATGTCATCAATCCGATGATCGTTGACGGTCAGATTCACGGAGGGGTTGCACAGGGAGTAGGGCAGGCTCTATTTGAAGGTGCCATCTACGATGATGATGGTCAGTTGCTCAACGGTAGTTACATGGATTACACTATGCCACGCGCCGATGATCTGCCTTCATTTGAAGTAGACAGAACTGTTACACCTTGTCCTCACAACCCACTGGGAGTTAAGGGAGCAGGTGAAGCAGGAACCATTGGTTCTACTCCAGCAGTTGTAAATGCCGTATTGGATGCGCTTTCTGATTACAATCTTAGCGACATACAAATGCCTATGACTCCGGAACGTGTTTGGCGCGCAATGCAAAATGGAAGCTAGGAAAGTACAGAAGTGTTTTAATGTTGTAATGCGATTTTCCAAACTATAACACCAAAACACTACAACACTTTCAACTAATCAAATTAACACTCTTTTAAAAATGATACCATCAAGTTTAGAATATAAGCGCGCCAGCTCCATAGACGAGGCTTTGTCTATGGTAGATTCTGGTGCTAAAATCCTGGCAGGGGGCCATAGCCTCATTCCAGCCTTGAAACTGCGACTGGATGCTCCAGATACAGTTGTAGACATCAGCAAAATCTCCGAACTCCGTTACATCAAGGATAATGGCGATCACATTGCTATTGGAGCAGCTTCTACTCATCATGATATTATGAGTTCATCTGCTATCCAAAGCAAATGTGCCATGATGTCTCAGACAGCTGCGGTAATTGGAGACGTTCAAGTCCGTAATATGGGAACCATAGGTGGGAGTATCGCCCATGCAGATCCAGCAGCGGATTGGCCGGCTTCTCTTTTGGCTGCGGATGCTGTGATCGAAATGCGCAGCTCTAATGGAACAAGAAGTGTAGGCGCTGGAGACTTTTTTCAGGGACTCTATATGACTGCTTTGGAAGAAGGGGAAATCATTACCGAAATTCGTGTACCTGTTGTAGAAGGAGCCAGTTCGGCCTATGCGAAATTTATGCAACCTGCTTCACGTTTCGCAATTGTTGGATGTGCGGTGATGCTTACTCGTTCTGGTGATAGCATTACGAAAGCATCTGTTGCTTTTACAGGGGTTTCTGATAAAGCATTTAGAGATGCAGCAGTAGAAGCAGCCCTCAACTCAGTATCTGACATTGACACAGCTTCTAAGGCCGCAGCAGAAGGGGTAGATATCCTCGGGGATCATTTCGCCTCTGAAGACTATCGCAAACATTTAGCAAAAGTATATGCCAAACGTGCCATCCTGGCTGCTTTGGGATAAGCTTAGCTAATTATGATAAAAGCCCTCGTCAATGCAATGGCGAGGGCTTTTTTTGTTGTATACAATAATGAGCCATAGGTGTCAAACTGAGCGTGAGAAGGGCCTATTGCTTTGCTCAGTGCCTTTCCCATATTCATTCATTGGGTTTAGGAAAGAAGAGGGAATGTGGTATTTCATCAATATTATAAATACATGAAGGAGCATGAGCACAAACATCACGTCTGGATTATTAATTCCATAAAAAATATGCACCTCAAGCTGGCATTCGATCTGGTTAAGAAGGATAAACTCTTTGACTTAGAAATCTTCCTTAAAAACAAAAAATCCTAGGCCAAATTCTTGACTTTGTCATAATCCTCGAGATGACACAATTTTTGTTTGATTCCACTCCCCCCAAAAACAAAAAGAGGCACTGCAAAGCAGTACCCCTTTCATGCTAAATATGTCGTTCGATTAAAAATCTCCTAGTGGTTTTCTTCCTGCAGGAAGATCATCATCATTTTCTTTCTTATCAGCTTTTTTCTCGTCATCTGGAGCAGCTTCTTTCTTTTCAACAGGCTTTTTCTCCTCTTTAGGGATCAAGCCCATCTCACGCTTCATTTGAAGAACCATTTGCTCTGCAGAGAACTTTTCTGCTTCAGCTTCTTTGGCAAGTTTATCAATCTTGTCCTCAGTGCTAAGATCATCCATAAACATCTCCATTTTAGCCTCAGTAAGTGCAGACTCCTCATTTAGCTTCCTGATCCAATCATCAGAATCATCTTTGGTTACTCCATCCATGAGTTCACCTACTGCTTTATTTAGACGCGCACTATGCCTGAGTCTTTTGGCATCTTCTAAAAACTGCTTACGCTGTTTCAAGTCGCGTTTGTATTGCTCTTTGAGCAGTCTTCTTTTTTCTTCTCCAGTCATGATAGCTGAATTTGAGTGTTAAGAATTTCAGAGAAGAGCTAATCTTGAAAAGATTATTCGAATTCCTTTTTGGGACGATCCAAATCCAGATCATCAGGTCCCATATCTTCAGAATCCATTCCCATCTCAACTTTGAATTGTTTTACCAATTCAGCTGCACGGATATTTTCAGCTTCTTCTTCGATATTGAAAGAATCAACATCTACAGAGTCAAGCGCCATTTCCATACGTGCTTCGTTTTTGGCAGTCTGCTCATTGATACGAGTGATCATTTCATCATGAGTTGCATCGATACCCGCAACTTCAAATGACTCCATAGTATCAGCAATTTTTGCTTGCCACTTGGCACGATCAGCAGCACGTAAAGCTTCACGAGCTTCCGCAATTTTATTTTCACGTTGCTTCATGAATACCTTTTTCACCTCGAGCGACTTCTCATAAGCCTTTTTGGCTGTTTCGTACTGCTCTTTGGTTTGAATCATGTGTGATTTGGTATTCTCGAGACGCAAGGCAAAGTTTTGTGCTATATCATCCCTTCCCTGCGAAATAGCTGCTTTCATTTTTGAAACCAGGTCTTTGTACTCACGTTGATATTTTCCCAACTCTTTTTCGAGTAGGGTAACGCTGGCTTTCACAGTAGCAATATTCTCGTTCATTTTGGGAATTTGGTCATTCAATTCCCGGATGTTTTGTTCAAGAATAAGTTTAGGATCTTCGATAGTACTGACTAGTCCACCGAACAGAGATTTAATCGCACGAACGAATCGTTTCCACATGTTAATGAGAGGTTATAATAAAATAAGGTTATGTTATGGCTTTACGAAAAAACACAAATATTGTTAAAAGGTTGGAACTGCCTTTCCATATTTGCCGAATTTTCTAATGAACCCTTCTAATTTAACAACTTCTTCCTTATTTCCTATAAATAAAGGGGTACGTTCGTGTAGCTCCTTAGGATCCATATCCAAAATTCTCCCTCTTCCATGACTGGCATATCCGCCTGCTTGCTCTGCAATAAATGCCATAGGATTTGCTTCAAAGGTTAATCTTAGCTTTCCTTTTGGCTTCTGATAAGTTCCCGGATACATGAAAATTCCTCCCTTAAGCAGGTTTCGATGAAAGTCTGCTACAAAAGAACCAATGTATCGTGAACGATAAGGCTCAGGGCTATCTGTTTTGATATGACGCAAATATGCTTTCGTTCCTTCAAAGAAGTTACGATAGTGCCCTTCATTGACCGAATAGGTATTACACTTTTGAGGGAACTTCATATCGGGATGTGAAAGTAGAAATTCACCTATAGAAGGATCCAGGGTAAATCCATTTACACCATTTCCAGTAGTATAAACCAGCATCGTGCTAGAACCATACAACACATATCCTGCAGCTACCTGCTCATTCCCTTTCTGCAATAATTCTTCACGTGTCGGAATCCCTTCCAGATTTTTTCTTCTGTAAATGGAGAAAATAGTTCCGATAGATACGTTTACATCAATATTAGAACTCCCATCCAAAGGATCCATCAAAACGATGTATTTACCATTGCTATCCGGCTTGATGATGAAGTCATCATTTTCCTCCGATCCTACTGCACACACCATTCTTCCTTTAAACAAGGCATCAATCATTTGCTCATTGGAAAAGATATCCAACTTCTGTACCTCTTCTCCCTGGATATTGGTATCTCCTGTTAGGCCCAGGATATCAACCAATCCGGCTTTGTTAACTTCTCGATTGATCATACGAGAAGCCAGCACGATGTCTCTGATGATTTTTGATAATTGACCAGTTGCGTAGGGGAAATTCTGTTCTTTCTGGATAACAAATTGCTCCAGTGTAACAACTTTGTTGGTAGATGCTTTCATTGAATTTTTGAGAAAAAATGTAGTTAAATATCCAAAACCTTAATGTGCTTTCACACAGAAGGCTTCAAAGATACCCAAGTTTTCAGAAAAAAAGTGATTCTTTTGTACGAATAGTCGTAATACTGGAATGTGTTGATAGAAAAAGGAATCAATAGCTAGTCCTCAAATTTGTCGGATAGCAAAAAGAGGCACCCAGGCTTCAAACTGCGCCATTTTTACACGTGCCCAGATGTCCTGAACTTCCATGATTTTTACCGTAGCTCCGGGCCCTATGGGCAAGGCGTAGTGTTTGGCCGCAAAAGAAGGAGATTCATAATACCTACTACTGGTTGAAATCACCGCTTTAGAATTATGCGCCCAGCTATGTTCTAACAATACTCCCCCAAATATCAGTCCCAGACAAGCAAAGAATATAGCAAAACGAAGGGTCCAGTTTCTAGGAATAAAAAGGAATAGTAAAGTCAATGAAAGGCATATCCCTAGCCCCAAACTGATTTCGGTATAATAGTGCTGAACAAATAATCGGTAATCAGACCAGCCTTCACCGGCAGAAAGCCGTTCTTTGCTAGCATTTAGCATGAGCTGTTGGATTTTTTCTTCCAGATTCTTCCCTCCGATCTCCCATTGAACTTTTCGTAGATAAAAGATGCTCGCGGGGAAATTGCCAGCCTGCTCTTGCATAAAGGCCAGACGATACAGCATTTCCTCCTGATAATAGCCTTCTTGATACAGATTCTCGTAAATTTCAGTGGCAGGCTCAAACCTATCGTATTGAAAATACGTATCCGCTTCTAGCAACAGGCTGTCCAGTGCTTTTATTTCTGCTGTATTTCCAGTCAAGGGAAAAGAAAGCAGAAAAAGAGAAAAAATAAATGTGAAATAATTGGACATTCTCAAAGAGAGACTTATCTTTGCCTCGCAATTACGCAAAGTGCTTGTTTTTATGCAAGCTTGATTCGGTAGCTCAGTTGGTAGAGCATCTGCCTTTTAAGCAGAGGGTCCTGGGTTCGAGCCCCAGCCGAATCACAAGAAAGCCCTGGTCTTTTGGTCAGGGCACATTTGAAAAAAGAGGTACGGATAAACACGAAATCAGACTCCAATGTCTGATTTTCCTTTCCCTGCCAAATACTATTCAATTGCCCAGGTGGTGAAATTGGTAGACACGCCAGCTTGAGGGGCTGGTGCCTATTGCAGGCGTGCTGGTTCGAGTCCAGTCCTGGGTACAAAAAGCGATCAAATTTTGATCGCTTTTTATTTTACACACTAAGGTTTCCCGTAGGATTTCCACCCCATTTCCCCTACTAATTTATCCTCCTGTTCTCCGTAAAATTAGGCAAGAAGTATTACACTACTTCGAGTACCCGAATTGATCAATTATTCAAATAATTTGGATATATTACCTCTTGGTAATTCTATCTAGAAAAACAACATCCATTACGTCCTAAAATTTATCCCCATGATCGAGCAAATAGAAACACTCGTTAAGCAAGGAAGCATTGAGCAAATTTTAAAAAGAAGATCCACCCACAAAGAACCGATCAAAGTTCTGCAAATTACCCTCTATGAATTGGGTTTTGCGCAAGAGCTGAATTGGGAACGATTTGGTGCTGATGGAGATTTTGGAGGAGGAACTACAGCTGCTGTCAAAGCATTCGGTCAAAAAAATGGAGTTTTGACCAATGGAGAGAGTGTAAATAAAGAACTTGCCGAAAAACTTATCAAACAACATAAAACCGTATCTGACTTACGACAGATAAAGTCTGCCCTCGATGCAAATGCGCTCAGCAAGCTTAAAAGGAAGTCAAATGAAAAAGAACTGGTAGCTTCTCTTCAAAATCTGCTTTTCTCTATGGGATTTGGGCCAGAATTAAATTGGGAGCGTTTTGGGGCTGATGGAGATTTTGGAGGAAGTACAGCAAATGCCGTTAAAGCTTTCGCATCAACAGAAGGGATTCAAAGCAATGGAGAGGAAGTTGACGAAATACTGGCAGCAAAAATTCTGGAAAAGTTTGTTCCTTTTTTGGGAGATGGATGGGCAGAGGCTAAAGCACAGAAGAGACATCAAAGAAGAAGAGGAAAAGGGCAATTTTTCCTCCTGCATCCGAAAGGGAGAAGGAATTTTAAACAAATCGAGAAGAACAGGAAAAAGCTGGCGGCAGAAAAATACATTTTCCCTCAAAAGACTGGAGAACCCAAACTGCCCCGACACAAACGCAAATCAGAAAATCGCCAATACAAATATGAATTTATTAAAGGGCAGTCTGAGATAGCAGGGGAAAGACTAAAGATGGAATTCTATGAGGTAAAGAAATTCAATAAATCCGGAAAACAAATCATGAGTTTTTCTTATCCGGAAGACCATCCCGAAAATAAGACAAAAGACCGAGTCATTTTGCATTTCACTGCTGGGCAAACTCTTGGAGATATCAAAACGCTGACGCAGGAGGATTATCACGTATCAACTGCTTATATCCTTGGGAGAGACGGCACCATCTATCGCATGTTTTCGCCCAAAGCCTGGTCTTACCATCTCGGTGCAGGCAAGTATCAAAATGATGCAAAAGGGATCGGAATTGAGATTTCGAATTACGGTCCTCTTACAAAGAAAGGGGATACCCTGACTTTTGGTAGCGGGAGTAAATACTGCGACCTCGACGACACTTCGGCCTACCTAAAACTGGACAAGCCCTTTTTAGGACATGATTATTATGCAGCATATACAGACCAACAATATGAAGGCCTGATCATATTATTGCGCTATCTGACCAAAACCTTTAATATCCCTCGAAAATTTCTAGATTCAGATGCAAACCTCGAAGCCCGAGGAGAATGGCGTAAATCTCCCAGATACACTGTATTTAAAGACAAAGCCGAGGCCGATAGATTTAAAGGCATCTGTACGCATGTAAACTATAGAGAAAGCGGCAAATGGGATTTGGGTCCGGCTTTTGATTGGGAAAAAGTGATTGAAGGAGTTATGGCAGATGAATACAAACCTTCCTTTATAACTCGCACCCGGGGTATGCTATCCTCACCTCCCATGCGAACTGAAGAGGAAATGACGGCTGCTAGTCGTGGCCTTGACCATGGAAATACTGATATCAGTATTTATGGTCCAGATGGGCCTGAGGTGGATATATAAGCCAACTAATCGCGATTGAAATTCAAGCGGCGTGATAGATTTGGATATGATTCACTATCTTATATACGCCTGAGAAACACTAGCCTTAGATGAAATTTGAAATCATCCACGACACGATCGCGAAACAGGTTTTTGAAAAAGCCTCAACCGAAGCGCGTACCCGAAGAAAAGTAGAGAAGTTCATTAGGGAACGATTTGAAGCCCATCAAGCCAGGGGGGCTAAGTTGACTCGTGATGACCTGGACTACATACAGCCCTACCTCAATCAAGTAAATATTAGTACGGAGGAAAATTCATTTATTGAAAAAGCTCGTAAAGCCCTAATCGATGAACGAAATCGAAACCGAGCCATTGTCGCTGGGGTCATTATTTTGCTTTTGGGGAGTACGGCTTTTTCTGGAGTCCAATGGAGAAATGCAATCAAGCAAAAAGAAGTAGCTGATAAGCAAACCATAAAGGCCAAAGAAGCTCAGCAGGCAGATAGCTTAAAAGCCATTGACCTGGGCATTGCATTGGAAGAAGCAAAGGCAGCTAAGGATACCGCAGAAATAGCTCGGATTAAAGCAGAGCAGGAAACTCTGAGGGCTGATATGCAGGCAAGAAGAGCATTAAATCAAAAGATCCTTGCAGAGCAAAGTGCCAAAGAAGCGAAATCATTAGCCATTTCTGTGATTGCAGAAAATATGGAAATGGACGAGCTGGAAACAAGCTTGAGGGTTATAGAAGCTGCCTATCTCAAAACCTATCCCAATCCCCCACCTGCAGAGGTCCAGCAAAACCTTCTGGACAAGTTTTATGGACAACTGCATAAAGAAGATCAGATGGGCGCTCGAATTGCTGACTACTTTCCCCACAAAAGCGAAGTAAAAAACTATAGCTTTTCCCCGGATCAGAAATACCTCGCCAGCTATGCAGATGATAGCACCTTTTACCTCTGGTCTGTAGATGGCCAGCTGATCGCAAATCCTACAGAACATGACAATGACATTACTTCCCTCAGTTTTTCCCCGGATGGAAAGCAAATCTTAAGTAGCTCTTTCGATGGTAGTGCAAAACTCTGGAACCTGAAAGGAGAGGAAACGGCACATATGATGATGGTCAACGATGGCGAACAGCTACGAAACCGGAGATACAATGCTCGCTTTTCTCCCGATGGCAAATACATTTTCACTCAGGTTTCAGATACGCTAAAACTCTGGAATAAAAGAGGCGATAAAATATGCGATCTGGAAGGAAAGATGAGGATTTCCTCAAATGATCACTTCCTAACCTTGAGAGAAGATTCCGTTCTATTGTATGATTATAAGGGAAATAAAAAAGCATTTAAAGAACGAAGTGATACCTGGTCATTCAATTTTACTCCGGATAAACAAAAGCTATTAGGGGTTACGGGGAAACTAAAAGTTACTTTATGGAACCTGGAAGGGGATACCCTCTTTCATAGCTCCCCCTGGGACAGTTTGGGATTGGGACCAGCAGATGAATTTCCAATCAACCTTAGGCCTTCCGTCAAAATGTATCCAGAGATTAATCGAATATTACTTTTTGGAGGAGGAGATTTCCTTGGAAAGCGAAAAGAAGTTTTCTTAATGGATTTTGAAGGAAAACTACTTAGGCATTTTTCAGCTTTTCAAGCGATGATTCCACATGCATCAGCTTCTGTATTTTGCCTAAATGTAGACTCACTGGGCTTGCAGGCCATGTTTTATGATAAAGATGGTACACTCATTAAGAAGAATCTTATTGACAATTCTTTTTCTCAAAAGCCTGCTGAAACCAACATATACCTATCTGCTTCACCCAATACCTTTTGGGTAAGCAAAGCAGGGGAGGATCGAGCTCTTTATGAATTTCACCAAAGAGATGATACAAGCTGGTACCAGGCTTGGGTGTATAAGGTTCCTCAAAAAAATGAATACGACCCTTATAGATCAAACCAGCACTACCTGGTTTCCAGTTCCTATGGAAATAAATATTGGGCTATCAATCCTGAGGGAATCGAGAATGGAAGCTCATATCCCTACTTGAATTATATCCTCCGAGAAAAAGGAGAACCCATGTTCACTGTAGAAGGAGATATGCCTCATTTTACGAAAGATAATCGATTCGTATTTGTGGTCAATGGCAAAAATATAAAACGAGTAGAGCTTGAGGCTAGCTTGATTAAAAAGATCAAAATAGGAGAGGAAAACATAAGATCCAGATTGAGCCGCAATAAAAGCAGAATCATATCTTATCCGGTTTTATCTGGTCGCGTAGTGCGAAATGACCAAGCTCTGCTAAAAGTATACGACCTAAATGCCCGACTCCTACATGAGTTTCCTTTCCCCAGATCCTTTAATCGCCCGGTATATGCGGAAGACATGCAATATTGGATGAGTACACATAAAATACCGGGTAGGGGAAGAAGAGGAAAAGGTGCCCCTGTGGCTCAGCTCAAAGTCTATGACTCAAATGGAGAAACCCTGAACAGTTTAGCGTACGGATCAAATGCTACTAGAAAGCAGCAGTTTCTCCCAAAGTCAACTTCCATTTTATTAAATGGATTTCAACAAAACTCTGCGATAATCTGGGATTTCAAAAGTGGCAGACTCGATACCATAAGACATGAAGGCAAAATCAAAGAACTGGTTCCGTCTCCAGATGGCAAGTACATAGTCAGCTATGAATCCGAAGGAGGGAAAGTTAAATGTTGGGATCAGCAGGGAAAATTGTTGTTTCAAAAGCTACTTGGCAATACCAGGATTTCGAAGGTATCATTTGCTCCTGATAGTAAATCTTTCTTGATGAGTTCCTATGACAAAATGGTAAGGAGATTTTCTGTAAATGGGAATTTACAACAGACTTTTGGGCCTTACTCCGATTTTATCAGCTCAATTAGCTTCTCTCCATCAGGCAATTTTATCCTCATTAACTATAAGAATACAGTCCTTTTGAAAAGGAGTAATGGTGGAACGGTATTTAAAATTGGCTCTGATGAACATGATATATACGATGCATATTTTAGCCCTTCAGGAAAATACATATGGACGCGAAACGATAGCAATGATCTTCAGATCTGGAATAAATCCGGTCGCTTAATCGCACACTTAAAAGGTAAAAAGCCATCATTCTCTTCTACAGAAAATCTGATTCTTACTCAAACAGATGAAAGCGAGGAGATACTTTGGAATATTCAAGGAGAGCAGATAGAAATACTTAAGGGAAACCACAAATTCGTAGATTTTGCACCTGATGGTAAAAGTTATTTGACTCAATTAGTCTACAATGCACGATCTAGCACCGAGTTTAGACCCCTTCAGGTTTGGGATGAAAGTGGGAAAATTCTGGCTTCCCTCCCAGGTACAGAGCTCCATAAAGCACTGGGATACTCACCAGATAACAAATTTATCTGGACGGAAGATTATGAAGGAAAAGAACTTACTCGTTGGCCCCTGCCACAAACCGTTTTTGAATACCTGAGAAACGAAGCCCGTTTCCCTCAACTTTCCGATAAACAAAAGAGAAGCTATAGAATAAACTAACATAGCCATGAGCAAGCCCCTCATATACCTCACATTTGCCAATGATCCGGACGCTCATCTGGACCTCCTCAAAGAAGAAAGCAAGCGGCTATTTAATGCCCTCGAAGAACCCAAAAGAAAGGAATACATTGAGGTGGAGCGAGAAGAAAGTGCAGAGCTGGATGAGATCTTTGATTACTTTACCCGAAACAAAGACAAAGTTGCAATCTTCCACTATGGAGGTCATGCAGATGGAAGTCGCCTTCATTTGGAGGGGGGCGGAGGCAATGCTAAGGGTTTAGGAACCTTATTAGGAGAACAGAAAAACCTAAAGCTCGTCTTTCTCAATGGCTGTTCTTCTAAAGGTCAGGTCGAAGAACTTTTTGCACAAGGAGTAAAGGCAGTTATTGCTACCTCTGTACCCATTCAGGATAGTAAAGCTGTAGAATTTGCCGAACAGTTTTATGAAGCATTAGCTTACCGAAGAAATATCGGCCATGCCTTTAAGTTAGCTGCAGCCTTTATGAAGTCCCGCTATAATGAGGGGCCTGAAATCCAGTACCGTGCCTATATTTTTAAAAGAGGAGAGCCTATAAAAGCCGAACTTCCCTGGGGCTTGTATATCCAGAAAGAATATGAGGACGAGATTAAAAACTGGAAGCTTCCTCATTATCAGAAAATATCTTTTTCCAAAGACCTGATTCAGTATATCGGCCAGAGCTTCAGCTCCAACCGATACATCATGTTAGTCCTGGAAGAACTCTGTAGATACAATCCAGATATATATGCACAGATGTTTGAAGAAAGGGGAGGGGAGAAGGTAAAAAAGGATTCCAAATATTATCCGGAAATCATCATCCGGAATTTCCCCTGGCCCATCGGTTCACAAATCCGTCTACTGCGCGTAGCAGATGAAGCCAATATAGAAAGACTTGAAACCCTGATTAGTACTTACCTCATCACAGGCAAAGCCCTTTACTATATCCTTTTATCCGATCTTTGGAACCATGTTCGCAAATCAAAAATAAGCCTTCCTACAGAATTCAAAAGTGGGTTTCCCATGAATAAGGAAGCCTATCAGCAATTCGACTTTTGGGCAGGGATGAAAAGGATATTTCATTTATTCAAGACGAAAGAAATAAGTCCTTTTGTCGAAGAATTTGAAGAAATGATCATTGGCTGGCGAGAAGAGGATAATCAGGCACAAGCACATTTGGAAAACCTGCGAAAAGAGCTTCAGTTTGGAGAGACTCCAGCAGACATGGTTGCGAGCAGTACCTTAGCTGAAAGAGCCCTGGCACTTTTACTAAAAAAAGCCGCTTTCCTCGCTCGCTATCGCATGCTCACAGTCCGCAACATCAACATGGAAAAGACTCGCCTGAGAACCCTTACCTATGAATTGGACATGGGAGCCCTCAATGCACTCGAAGATCGAGGACTAGGCATGTACATGGATGAAGCAAATCGGAGAAAGCTGGCTGTCTCCCATTCGCATTCTGTAATCCTGACAGTAAATGAGGATCGCCTGGATGATTCTCTGAATTTATCTCCTTTTATAATAGATAAATTCACCTTTGCTCAGGCGGTAAATAAGACCAAACAGCTCAGCAATAAGGAGGCGCGGATTTACCTCATGGGATGGGAAGATGAAGAAAAACTCTACTACCTCACGGTTGATCATCAACTCTACCAAAGCATGCGAAACGAACACCAGGAGGACCTCATACATACGGATATACAGGCTTCTGCCTACCAGGAAGGGAAAGGGGAGAAAAAGGGTATGGAGGATGCATTCGGAGCATTTGGAGACGATCCTTTTGCCGAGGCAGAAAGTGAAGACAACAGCCCCAAAGTTTTTGAGTCCCTGAAAGACGAATTTGAAACCTTTAAACTGGATACAAGCTTGCTATGAAAAGTCCCTTCAAATTTCTGGACTCCTATCAAAAGGAAGACAAAAAGAGTTTCTTTGGTCGGGAGCAGGAGACGAAACAGCTACTAAATGCCGTCCACGCCTCCAATCTGGTTTTGCTATACGGAGCATCAGGAACAGGAAAAACATCCCTCATCAATTGTGGGCTTGGAAATCAGTTCCAAAAATCTGACTGGCTCCCGATTTTTGTTCGGCGGGGCAATGACCTCAATAAATCCCTACAAAAAGAACTAGATAAATTACTTCCCGCTCAGGCTGATCATGAGCATGCACTTGGGTTTAAAGTAAGTGACCTGTATCACGAATACTATCGACCTGTTTATCTAATTTTTGACCAATTTGAAGAGCTCTATATCATGGGCAGCTTATCTGAGCAGGATACCTTCCACAAAAGCATCTCCGAACTCCTTCAAGCGGGCCTTAAATGCAAAATTATCCTCAGCATAAGAGAAGAATATATCGCTTACCTTTCTGAATTTGAAAAGATTGTCCCATCTCTTTTTGACAATCGCCTTCGTATTGAAAAAATGAAGGACCGCAACCTCATTCGGGTGGTTATGGGAACCTGCGAGTATGGAAATATTCAGATAGATGATCCGAGGAAAACCGTAATGGAAATCCTGGATAATCTTCGTTCGAAAAGAGAAGGTATCGACCTGACGCATTTGCAGGTTTATCTTGATCGCTTGTGGCGCATTGCTATCAAAGAGCAAGGAGAAGGCAATAACTTGAACTTTGATCTTTCTTTAGTGAAAAGAATCGGTAAAGTGGAAAACGTCCTCTCCGATTTTCTGGATGAGCAAATGAAAGAGGTAGAGCTAGGCTTGAAGGATAGAGGGATTGAACACACAGAAGGTTTGCCACTTGAAATTCTCTTTACCCTTGTAACAGAAGATGGTACCAAACGAAATATGCAATTGGGGGACATTCTGGATGATTTGCCCAAAAACCGTAATTTAACAGAGGCCGATCTCGTTTATTGTATGGAGGAATTTCATCGGATAAAACTTCTCCGTCAATTTGCTGATGATTAGAATCAATTCGTAGCTAAATTTTCACACACAATTATAAAAATCCATGGAATTTGACCTAATCTTTCCCAATCCCGAAGCCCGAGATACTTTTGAAGCCATCAAGAAAAGCCTGACAAATCATTCCTTCGAAAAATTTCATACGCCTATTCCCGGAGAGGATTATACCCTGGATCATTATCAGGTGAGCAAAAAAGATGGAGATGCGAGTTATTATTATCCCGAAAAAATCAAGAAGGATAAAATAGTACTTCATTTTACGGCTGGAAAATTGCCGGGAGATATGAGATCACTTACCACCAAAGGCAGGCATATCTCTACAGCTTTTTTGATTGGGAGAGATGGAACGATTTATAAACTTTTCGCATCTTCCGGACATTGGTCTTATCATTTGGGAAGAGGAGCAGTCGGAGGAAATACCCACCAGAGTTCACGTTCTATTGGCATCGAACTTTCCAACTGGGGCCCGCTAAAAAAATCTGGAGATACTATCACTACCTGGAGAGGGGTAGATTTTGCAAAAGTTACTCAAACTACTGCATATCAGGAGCTGGATATCCCCTTTCGAGATGCTACGTATTTTGCGACTCATACAGATCAGCAATACGAAAGTCTGATCGTATTACTTCGTTACCTTACCGCTGTCTATAACATACCTAAAACCTTTCTATCCGATGGCGACAGAGATGTGCCTTTTCGCTCCACAGAAGACGCCCGCAACTTCACAGGCATTTGCTCTCATGTAAATTTCAGAGATAGAGGAAAGTGGGACATTGGCCCTGCCTTCAATTGGGAAAAACTTGAAGTGGGAATGAAAGATGGCTACAAACCAAAACTCACTCGTACTCGTGGCCTGGATATGATTACCCATAGCTCTGAAACTGAAATTGAAGCCGCAATGATGAGTCGTGGTATGGAATTTGGAAATACAGATTCGTCCATCTATGGAGAAGATGGGCCAGAAATTTAAGCCCCTTTTCCATGTTTGCGTATTGCTTGAGTAGACAGGATCTACAGCCTCGTTAGACTTATTTTCATACGATTTTGGAAGAAATTCTTGGGAGAAAATGCCATTCTTCAGGCATTTCTTACATTTCACTCGCAACTTGTTCAACAAGCACGATTTTTCTCTAATTTGGATTTATCCATGCATGTCCATTCGACAGATGCATTGTAGGTTTATAATGATACTGATATGACCCAATCCCAAACCTATATAGATCAAGGGATGGAATTATCTCAGCAGGGTAATTTCAAATCCGCAATTAAGGCTTTTTCACAGGCAGCTAAAGTCGATCCAAAGGATGCTTTTGCATATTACAATCGTGCCATTGCCTATTATCAAATAGGTCAAAAGAAAAAGGCTTTACAGGATTTTAATACGGCCCTGAAGCTTGCGCCCGATGATTCGATGGCGTATAACAACCGAGGATATGTGAATGATGACCTCGGAAAACTCCAGGATGCCCTGGAAGACTATACAGCTGCCCTTAAGTTGAATCCGGAGCAAGCCCAGACCTACAATAATCGGGGCTATGTGTACTATCGTATGGGAAATCCTGCAGCTGCTATGGCGGATTTCAATGAAGCCATAAGTCTGGACGCCAATCTGGCACAAGCCTATTATTATCGAGGATATGCTTTTGAAAAGCGAGGGGAATTGAAAAAAGCGATGATGGATTATGATGAGGCAATTTTTCTGGATCCAGACCTCGTACAGGCCATCTACAATCGTGGCAACCTTTTCTTCAATATGCAGGACTATGAATCGGCATTAGACGATTATTCCCATGCCTTACGGCTGGCACCTTCTTTCGCCAAAGCCTATAATAATCGTGCGAATTGCTATCAAAAATTGGGACGCATAGAGGAAGCCTTTGAGGATGCTAATCGCTCGGTTGTCCTGAGCCCAAATAATGGGAATTCGCATTGTACACTGGCTGCAATTTATGGCTTGAAAGGAGAAGAAATTCGCTTTGTCCATCACCTGGAGATCGCCCTCAAAAAAGGATGCCCTGCCTGGAGAATGTTCGAGACGGAGGAATTTAAAGAGCTTAAGGAAATCCCTCAAGTAAAGAAATTGCTCAACAAATTTCCTGCCTCTAAAGCCTAATTCTCTACTAGTCGAATAGAATAAATCATCTCTTCCTTTATTGAATCACTATAATCAAAATCCTCCTCAGGGTATCGCATAGTGAGGTTATAAGTATGGCTTTCTGTATAAACATGCAGGAAGAACATACTGCTCGGCTCTTTGGCACCATTCCAGTAGCCAATCATATCCAATACAAATATATCTAGACCATTTACGCTAAGCTCCTCCTGACGATAAATGGTTCCCCGGTAAAATCCGGTAGCCATATTGCTAGTTAGTTTTTGAATAGAGGATCGGGAAAGTCCGGCTTCTCTCTTACGAAAACTAATATTAAGAGTCCTGAGACTGTCATAAAAACTGCGCATACCCGCTTCATGCTCAAAAACATCACGAAGTACCAAGCGTCCTGTATCCAACTCTATTTTAAGTACACTTTCGGGTAGATCCATCCGCAATTCTCCAAATAATAATTGTGGTTTCAGGATCATTCCATCCCGGAGTCCCTGCCCACAAAGACTGGAAAAAAGAAGTAAAGTCAACCAACTACACAGGATATACTTCATATTTCCAAAGGTAAGGAATTTAACAATTCAGTCCTTCTTCCTCCATAACCCCTTGATAAATAAGGATTAGCAAATTTGGTGTTTAAACAAAGATTTTTGTATGTTGAATAAAGGATCGAAAAAAATGATGTTAGGCATAATCTGAGAATACAGATAAAAAATTTCTAGGAAAGACTACTTACGATTTTTTTCACCCATACATACCTAACATTATGGAACTACTCACTTCTAAAATCTCACGTTATCTGTATGCTATCCCTTTTATTTTATTTGGGGTCTTTCACTTTCTGGGAGCCGGTGATATGGCGGGCATGGTACCTATACCTGGAGGCGTATTCTGGGTCTATCTTACTGGACTTGCAATGCTAGCAGCAGGTATAAGTCTGATAATTGGAAAAATGGATTACTGGGCTGGTATTGGACTGGGCGCTTTATTATTGATTTATGCACTTACTATTCACCTGCCAGCTGTTATGGAAGGAACAAATCAGATGGCAATGCCAAGTATGCTTAAAGATATTGCCCTAGCAGGCGCTGCCTTTATGATGGCAGGCATGGGAAGCAAAACTATGAGTTAAACGTCACACGTAGATATTTGGCCCCTTCTAGCGAAGGGGCTTTTTTTTATGTAGTGATTGTTTGTTTCTCCAGCCATTCATGGGAAACCCTGGCTGCCTCTTCATACACATTCTCTATACTAGTACGAGTCCTTTTGAGGTATTTGAAACCATGTCCAGCTGTATGAATGAGATGTAAGTCGGCTTTTTCCCCTAAATCATTTATTACCCCCTTGTATAAATCCTGCTGAGTAAAGGTATCCCTGTCTCCAGAAACAAATAGCATAGGCACACTGATCTCAGAAAGATGAGCGGCTCTTTCAATTCCGGGCTTCCCAGGCGCATGTAGGGGAAAGGAAAAAAAGATGAGCCCCTTCACGCCTTTGATGGCTTCTTCTGAAGCGACAAGAGAAGTCATTCTCCCACCAAAAGAATGCCCTCCTGCCAACAAAGGCAATCCTTCGGAAAGTTCCAGTGCCTGTGTAGCAGCATTACGGACAGTCGCTAGCGATACTTTTTGCGAATCCCTCCCTTTCCCTCTTTCCATATAGGGGAAATTATAACGAAAAGAGGCAATACCTACTTTGGCCAAAGCGGCAACCAGACTTTCCATATGATGATGAGTCATACCAGCACCGGCTCCATGTCCAAGGCTGATCAATGCTTTAGGATTATCCGGCATCATGAGGATAGAACTCACTTCTCCTTTATCCGGATGCGCTTCAAATTTGTATTCACTAATTTCCATGGTTTATTTCTTTTCAAAAACACCTATCCATCGCAAATAAGAATCTTTGTATACTTCTTTAAAATTACTAACCCTATACAAATTCAACTCTAGCCTTGGAGCCCGATCCAATACCCGCCTTTTCAATGCTTCAGGATCATAGTGGCGCGAAAAAAATTGGTACCAATTGCAATAGCGGAGCCTTGCTTTTTCATCCAGAGGGGGATGGTGATTCTTCAGTAGATTATATGCGGGATCAATATGATTACTAAATTCATGGGCCAGATAAAAAGGAAGAATCACAGCTCGTCCTCCTGGCTTGAGTACACGTTCCAGCTCTTGAAAGAAAAGGGTATCCGAATTGCCTTCAAAATGCTCGAGAGAGCAATGTAAACTTACTGCATCCACACTTTCGCCTTCCAGGTACAATTCATGCGCCCAACCGCCAATCTTATTTCCGTTGACTCCTTTGGGGTAGATGAGGTCTTGTTGAAAGGTGTGGGTCACTCCCATTTTTTGATGGAGGATTTCCGAAAAGGGTGAGGTACAAGCGGCTATGTCAATGAAGGTACTTTCTTTCCCCAACTGCAAAAAATCCAGTGAAACATAATGCTCCAGGGTCTTTTCGGTGAAATTTTGCTGAGGGTCCAAGCCACCGCCATAATAATCAGCCGGATAATCAGCAAGCTTCAGGTAATCCCGATAGCCTTTGGCATCGATGTTATAGCTATGCACTTTTACTCCGATATCCCGAAAGCCTTGTTCAAGCAGGGTATCCAGATCGGGATTCTCTAAATGTTCATCAGAAATGTGTCCGGCTTTTACCGCTCTTCCTCCATGCTTTTTAGGGAAAATGGGATTGATATTCCTGCTGGCAAAGAGGAAATCATGCGAAAATCGATATAAGGGATAAACCCATTGCTTTAACATCCCTACAAATCTAGTAAAATTGAAGGGAAGGCCATCAACAATTATCCTTGCCTAATACTTCAGCACGCAATTGGGTTTGAGGGATTCAAACATATTCACTTCCATTTCCCCCAAATAACAAAACTCCATGCTTAAAAAGGAAAGCTGTGGAGCTTTAGCCATTCGCAATAAGGAAATTTCTTTGCAGGCATTTGCATTTACATAGGTTAGTGAGGGTAGGTTAGCGAGTTTTTCCGGATTTTTGATATCACTACCGGGATAAGAGATATCCAGAATTTCCAGAGAAGTCAAAGAGGTCAATTTTTGCAGGTCAATATCTGCACAGAAGCTCAGGTCCAGTTTTTTGAGATGTCGGACATACTTTAGCCCCTGATAATCAGAGACAGTCGTATTGCTAAGATTGAGTTCTTTGAGATAAGGGAAATAGTGGAGGGGATCAAGGGAACGTATAGAGCAGGCATTGCAATCCAGAGATTCGAGGGTGTCCAGATAGCAAAGGTCTTTCAGGTCAAAAAGGCCTTCAAGGTCCAGGTTTTTAATGAGGATTTGCCTCCATTCATCAGACAGGCCTTCCCACCAGGCAATCCGCTTTAATTCAAAAGCAGTCATTCCAGTTACAAGAGTAAGCAATTACAATAAAGAGGTGTCTATCGACAGCTCAACAATTCTTTTGCGTTTGTTTATCAATCGAAGGCGAAGGGCGTTTTACTCAATACGTGGGGAAAGCTTGATTTAAGCCTGAGGGATTTTTTCTCTCAGTTCACTAATAGGAAGTCTCAATAAGCTAAAATCAGGATGAACTGTCTTCAGCAATTCAAACTTCTCACAATACATTTCTGTCGCCTTTTGATTCTTTTCGATAAAGTTTAATAGGTTCATGAAATACTCGCGAACCTCTGGGTGAGCTTTATCGATCAGCATAGCCCGGAGTTTATTTATTTCAAATACTTTTTCCTTGGCGAAATAGGTAACCAGTAGCGGCTTTAGCATTCTTTGCTCGTCATCATCAAAGTTTGAATTAGCGAAAGCCTTAATCAGCTCCTGGATATAATATCTTTCTTCGGGGGTATCGATAAAATAGGAAAGTTTATCCCAAAATAAGTAAGGGATATAGCTACCCCCGAATCGTTCTGCGGTCTGAACCAAAAATCTGTTGAAACTGTCTTCGTCTTCACCAACGGACATATGGAGCTTGGTCATCTCTTCGATCAGCGGGCCTTTATCTTCTTCCCACTCGCCATAATATTTGTCTTCCAACTTCTCGAGTTCCTTTACGATATCCATACGGTCTTGATTTTTCGGGTTGTTTGAGTACAAAAGTACAAATCCCGCGCTTAATTACCCACTTCTGATATAAACTTTATCCTTACAAGTTGAATTTCCTCTCTGGCATATTCCAATCCCAGCTCATTTTCAGCTTCATCCAGGCTATCGGTATCAGAACTCATGAAATAATCATAGATTTCATCGATCTTATCATCGTCCATCTGATCCTCTATAAAGTAGTCTATATTCAGTCTGGTCCCGGAATAAACAATCTGTTCTACATTTTCTAGTAAATCTGTGTACTCCAGGCCTTTGATCTCTGCAATTTGATCTAAAGGCGTTTTACGATCCACATGTTGAATAATGAATAGCTTATTCATGGACTTTCTGGCAGCCGATCTTACAACCACATCTGTGGTACGCTCGATATTGTTGACCTCAACATAGTCCTTGATGAGTTTAATGAAAGGAGCCGCAAACTTGCGCGCTTTTCCTTCTCCAACGCCTATGATATTGCGAAACTCTGTCATACTCAGGGGATACTTGGTAGCCATATCCTCCAAAGAAGGATCCTGAAATACAACATAAGGAGGAATCTTCTTTTCTTTCGCAATCTTTTTCCTCAATACCTTCAGCTTATCGAAGAGGGTACTGTCGTAAGTATTAAATTTTTCTACCGGCTCATGATTCTTTTTGAGTTCACTGAGGTCCTGGTATTTAATAAGCTTGATTTCCTGTGGCTTTTTAAGGAAGGCAATCCCCTTGGGACCTAATTTTATCACGCCATACTCATCGATATCTTTAATTAGAAAATCTTCGATAATTAGCTGGCTGAATATGGACTTCCATTGCCTTTCATCCATATCACTCCCTTTTCCATACTCCTCTAGCATATTGTGCTCATACAACACAATGTTCTGGTTATTGATTCCCTGGAGGATATGGATCAAATCAGACTGACCAAATTTTTCATTAACCGCTTTCACGACTCTCAAGGCCATGTCCACATATTTGGTCGCATTAAAGTTCTCTTTCGGGTAGCGACAGTTGTCGCACATATTGTTGCAGGCAGACTCATCATAGCTCTCCCCAAAATAGTGCAACATTTGTTTGCGACGACAACTTCCGGACTCTGCAAAAGCAGCCATTTCGTATAGCAGATGCTTGCCCGATTCTCTTTCGCTCACCGGCTTATCCTTCATGAACTTTTCCAGTTTCACGATATCATTAAAATCGTAAAACAGCAGGCAGTTTCCTTCCAGTCCATCTCTTCCACCTCTGCCTGTCTCCTGGTAATAGCTTTCTATACTTTTGGGTACATCATAATGAATCACAAAACGTACGTCAGGCTTATCGATCCCCATTCCGAAGGCAATGGTAGCGACTACAACCTGGACGTCCTCATTGAGGAACATATCCTGGTGTCGGCTACGGGTAGAAGCATCCAAGCCTGCATGATAAGGAACTGCCTTGATCCCGTTTACATTCAGGATCTCTGCATTTTCTTCTACTTTCCTTCTACTCAAACAGTAAACAATTCCAGATTTTCCGGGATTCTGCTTGATATATTTAATGATCTCTGTCGTGGCATTACTATTCGTAACCTTGGGACGGATTTCATAATAAAGATTGTCTCGGTTGAAAGAGGTCAGGTAAACCTCTGCATCTTCAATATGAAGATTGTGGATGATGTCTTGTCTTACTTTGGGAGTAGCGGTAGCGGTGAGGGCAATGATAGGCACCTGACCGATTCTATTGAGCATTTCCCTGATCCTTCTGTATTCCGGGCGAAAGTCATGTCCCCATTCTGAAATACAGTGAGCCTCATCAACCGCCATAAAACTGACCCTGGCCTGTTTGAGAAATTCGATAAACTCTTCCTTGACCAAGGATTCAGGAGCTACATAAAGCAGTTTTAACTTACCGCTCAGTACTTTGTGTTTAACGGCTTCATAATCCCCTCTATTCATGCTACTATTTAAGTAGCCAGCTTCAATACCAAATGCATTAAGCTGATCGACCTGATTTTTCATCAGGGCAATAAGGGGAGAGATCACGAGGGCTGTACCCTCCATCATGATCGCAGGAAGTTGATAGCAAAGGGATTTTCCTGCACCCGTAGGCATAATTACGAAAGTATTATTGCCTGCTAGCAGGTTTTCAATCACTTCCTGTTGCCTTCCTCTGAACTCGTCGTACCCAAAGGAGTTCTTTAATGCCTCGTGCAGCTTGTTGTCTCTTGTCGCAAGTTGTTCTTTCACCGTGATCGCCTAATTGTTTTAACGCTGGCTAAATTTCTAAAAAGGATAAGGTAATTAAGATAAGCAATTTAATTCTCAGTTATGAATGATAAATGCAAAAAACCTATTGTATCAGGAGCATTTAAAATTTCATAAACAAAGATAATCAAATAATTGGAGAAACTGTGAGGGAGCAGACATTGGAATTGAAAAATATTTTTGTATTATAAAGCTTGGATTAACGGGCAACTCTTTCAGAATTCGCGACGTTTATAATTTAACTTCACAGGTATGAGATTATCTGATTATCAAGAAGATGAAATCGTAAAAGGCTGTCTCGATGGAGGCCGCAAATACCAGAAACTGCTATATGAAAAATATTATGGCAGCATGATGGTGGTTTGCATGCGATACACCTATGACCGGGATGAAGCCAGAGATGTACTTCACGAAGGATTTATGAAGGTTTTCCGTAATCTTCACAAATATTCAAAAGGTACAAATCTGGGGGCATGGATCAGAAGAATCATGATCAATACCTCAATAGACCACTATCGAAAGATGGCCAAACGGCCCAACCTGGTTGAGATTAACCATGCAGTACATGAAATTGATGTCCAGGATGTGGTATCTGAAATGTCCGCAGAGGAAATACTGGGTATGGTTCAAAAGCTTTCCCCCGCTTATAGAACTGTCTTTAACTTATATGTAATTGAAGGATACGCTCATAAAGAGATAGGTAAAATGTTGGGAATAAGTGAAGGTACTTCAAAGTCTAACCTTGCAAAAGCACGCTCTAAGTTGCAGCAAATGATTCTTAAATCTCGCATGATTAAGAAGGTGGAAGGTGAAAGCTATGCATGATCAACACATAGAAGAATTAATTAAACAAAAGCTCAAACAGCTCGAGCTACTGCTTGATCCCAGGGATTGGAAAATCCTTTCGGATAAGTTTAGCACGGCGCTGGAAAATCATATTGCTAAAAAATTAGCTACTTATGAGGTCAGTGCAGATCCACAAGACTGGCCTAAACTCAATGCGCTTCTCAATGAAGCTTTTGATATTCAAATCAAAGACATTCTCTCTTCTCACGAAATAGACCTCAATCCTTCCGATTGGGGACTTATTGCTACTGAATTGGATGAAAATCCATTTGATACAACCATAGCAAAAGGTCTTCATAACTATGAGATAGATATGAAGCAAGAAGATTGGAATGCTTTTGCCTCACAACTGGATGAGTCTGTCATAGATACCCGTGTGAGAGAACAATTAGCACAGTTTGAACTCGAAGCCCAACAGGGAGACTGGGAGGCTTTTGAGTCGCGTATAGAAGAAAATTTCGACGAGCAGGTTAAAAGTAAGCTTGCAGCCATAAGCCTTAATGCTGCCCCGCAGGATTGGAAGGAGATGGCTCGTCTTATCGATGGGGATACTTTCCTCAGTGATGTCAGAGAAAGTCTAGAAGGAGTTGAAATGACTGCTTCTCATGGAGATTGGAGAGCTATGGAAGACAAGCTTAATCAGCCTCTTTACACGACTTTCCAGGAGAAGTTTGCTTTCATGAGTATTGCCCCGCTCAAAGGGGATTGGAAAGCGATGAAAGCCCGTTTACAGGAAGACGAAGACACAGCTGTACCTATCCCACTTCCCTGGTATGGTCAGGCACGTTATCTTGCAGCTGCCTCTGTATTGATTTTATTCCTTGTCGCTCCTTTTTGGATTGGTAAAGATGGTCGCAACCCTGCTAGTAGCTTTATCTCCAGCATTATAAATGGAGATAGGGAAGCAGCATCAGATGACATTAAACTTGAAAACAGTCCTTCTGAGGTAGACATGATTGATAATGTCATCGCTTCAAGGTCGAGTACACCTACTACGGCAACTAGCAAAACACCTGTAGTAAGTACGTTGCTAAATAGCACAGATATTGTTTCCGGTGCTGGAGAATTGGCCTTCGAGTCCGTTGCAGCAGGAATCAGTTCCCCTCAGCGTCTTGAGGCGCAACCTGCCCTTGATTTTGAGATCGATCCTAACCTGGTAGATGGAGTGCCATTTGAAACCAGGCAAAATGAGGAAAAAAGTAAAAAAGCTGATCCCAAGATTGATATGGTGGGACCACGTCGAGAAGGATTCCTAAGAGAAATTCCTTTTAAAGCTTTTGCCAATCCCTGGATGATGAGTAGAGAGTCTCATTCTAAAGGCATCAAGCAGATCTCTATCTTTAAAAGAAGAAGATCACCTTTCCGCATCGGTTTATTTGCGGGCTCATCCAAGTCAGCAGTCGAACTCAATGCATTAAGATCAACATCTGCGAGAAAACTGGGTGAAACTTTTCGAGCTGGGCTGAGAGCAGAGTTTAATATAAAAGGGAATCTACATTTTGTAACAGGCCTGAACTATGAAAGACGTCATTTCGACCACGCTTTCCAATATTTGCGTCAGGGCGCCAATAGCGGTGAAATTCAGGCTGTAGATCAGTTTATCAGTGCCGACCTCGAATTGGTTCAATTACCGCTTCTCCTGAGGGCTTACGCTCCTTCTAAAGGAAATCTTTCTATCTATGTACAGGGAGGTCTTGTACCTATGGTATCATTGAAGGAAAGTTACAGACTTTGGGAAGGGGACGAAATCGGTTCTTCTTTGCCATTCCAGCTTACTGAGGACCTTTCTGGAGATCCACAGACCCAGGACTGGAGCTTCAATACCTATCCTGGAACTATCAACCTCTCCGCCGGACTTGAATATCGCTTTGATAACAACCTGGCTATACAGGCAGAACCTTATACCTTACTAAGTTTGCAACAAACCAAGGGATCAGGTTCTCTAAACCTGAGAAAGAAAATGTATACAGTTGGTCTGGCTTTCTCAGTTATTTATGGATTTTCCGGAAAATAAGACTATTCCTTTTTGTATTAGTCAGCTAGTCGAAATTTAATTTCAATAAACATTTTTTTGTCTAAAAAGGCCCTTAGTGGAAGGTGAGGGCATTTTTAGGAAAAACAGGAAATCATTCATTCTGCATTCTCGTTTGATCCTGATTTTCGATTATATCAGTGATGTCAGAAAGTCCGTAATTTCGTCGGGACTAAGGCAACAAATACCAGAAATAATTCGTAAATTAGTGTAAGATTTCAATAAGTATAATTCTCAATAGCCGCCTTGAGAAATGATTAACAGCCGTCCCGGGTATTTTTACCCGGGACATTTTTTTATATGCCCCTGAGCTTCAAATTCTTTAAAAAAGAAAAGCGAAACCCTCAAAATGGTCTCGCTTTTAAACTTAATAGCCCTAAAAAAATTAGGGGACTCAATCCCAATTTGGGAGAGTCAACCCTAACCCCTAGCTTCTGTATCTGGCGTAATGCCTAATAAGATGTCTTAAAGGTACAGGGATTAAATTCAACAAAGAAACTATTCCAGTTAAATATATTACACTAACTGTAATTACTGAAATAGCGACATATTGCCCCTATTCGCCTATTCACTTTTTATTGAACAGTCTTTTAATTACAACTTGGCTTTGATATTACTTGTGGAAAAGAAAAAAGCGCAAGGCTGTGGCCCCTTGCGCTCAAAAATTTTGTCCAGTCTGTTGACCTTTAACCGTGCAACTAACGTTTCTTCAATTCGCCGATCAACCAGTTCAACTGAACACGGGCATCGCTGATCATGCCCTGATACGATAAAAATTTAATATCGGCTGAAGCTTTTTGCTCCACCATGCCCTGGCTAAGGGCTCCACCGATGATGATGACTTCAATATCTCTTTGTGGCAAATAGACTTTTAGATCTGCTTTGATCTCTTTGGCTTGCCTTCTGTCTAGCAACTCTATGGCGTCATCGGGCCTTTTAAGATTGAGCAACAGGAATCCTTTATTGAAATCCTGCAGCAACAATAGATTGGGTGCATGCTTGGCATGCCCATTCGTAAACTTATGACTGATGTACATGTCAATCACCGATTGCAGTTCGCTATTGGTGGCGACGAGGTTGTACTGATTTCCGAGAATCCAGAGGTTGCTGGATAATGCCTTTAAGAGCTGATCGGGCTGGGTGTTTGGGTTGGAAATCAGTTTTTCAAGATCATTGAGTAAGCTGAGACGGTGCGTAGATTGCTGAGCAATCAATGCTACATCCAGCATCCCAAATTCTGAGAAAGCATCGGCAATTTCCTCTACCTTTCCTTCTCGCGTTTCCTCCAACTGTTGCATAACCATCCAATAGTCATTCTTTTCAAAGGAATCCATGAGTAAAGAAATGACGGTAGAAATTCTCGTTTCACTCTCTCCAAAGAACTTTTTGAGTACCTGGTCCAGGGCTCTTTCTGCAAAGCGTCTCCGATAAGGGGGAAGCTTTTCAAGCCCACTAGTGATCCCTTTCTTAAGGCGGGTTTTGGACAGGTTTACCTCAAAATTGTAAACTTCATTAAAAGATTGGTGCAGAATGGGTCGGACCTTTTCGCCTAGTTCAGACAAAACCCGACTATTGTCAATAATGGCTCCCCAGTCAGCGGTAACATCGGCTTCTAAAGCGTCTGCTCTCACTTCTCCAAATACTCTTTTCAAGAGACGGGGAGGTATATCTTCGTATTCGTTTAATCCAAAGTATCGAGGCTCGCCAACAATCTTGCCTCCAACCCTCACCGCTATGCCGGATTGCTTTAATGCAGTCTTCCCATCGGAGATGGTGAATCGAATATTAGCTGTCGAGCCATCAGAAAGACTGATCTCTTCCTCGTATTGGGTTCCGGGGATATCTTCAATATCCACCATTTCGCCATCCACAAAGACTTTGAAGTCTGCGAGACGCCCATATTCCAGTACTAATAGCCTTCTAAGTCTTTCGGGATTAGGGAAGGTGAAATTTTGATTAATCCCACTCAAAATGATCTCTGTCCCTCCTTCTTCCGTATCACAAGCCTCTATCTTAATAGGAAGGTTGATCTGCTCAAGATCATGACGAGCCCTGATCAATTCATCTCTCCATATGGTAAGGTGAGTAGAAGTTCCTCTTGTACAGGTTTTTATCTCCATACGAGAAGCCACCATAAGACCGGCAAACTTACCAATTCCTTTGCGTCCTTTGACCAGACGGTTTTTCAGGCGGGTACGCTCTCCTTTGCGGGAAACACGACTACTGGCAATATTAAGATATTCATTGCGAACTTCCTGCTCAGTCATTCCGGTACCATCATCTTTGATGATAATAGGATCATTGGTAAGCGGTTTAGGTAATTGCACCCAAACATGCTCTGCATCCGCATCAAAGGCATTATCAATCAGTTCTTTGATTGCCAGTTCGGTGGAACGGTAATTTTCACCTAGCAAGGACGCAAGTCTGGGGTCTACCTTGAAATTCGCTGTTGTACTCATCAATGGATATTAGAGTGATGGATCATTAGTTCTGAGCAAAGACTATTCATCCGCCTTTACGATGAAGTAAATGCGCATAGCCCAAAGGCTCAGTCAGTACTAAATGAATTAATCAGTTTTCAAAGATAGGTGGGAAAAAGGAGAGGCTGTCCACGAAAAAAAAATGTTTTCCACATTGGTCGATGTGGATATGTGGATAAAAAAAGCGGTGGCCCAAAGGCCACCGCTGTATTCATCAATATCTATATAGTTAGGAGACTATAAAATAGTTCCTAGTTATTTTCATTATTCTTGATCAGGTCCTTAACATCTTTAAGGTTCACCTTATCCTCTGCTCCATTACACAGGATTTCAGCTTTTACTTCCTGATAAATTGTTTGGTTGAAGCGTTGATCAACAGCATTGAATTTAAGCGTAGGAATGATGGTATTCATTTGACGTTGAACATTTGCATCATTGCTAGTCAGAACGCTGAAGGCAACCACGTTTCCAGCCGGATCCAGGGTTACAGAGAATACTGTATGAGCCAGGCCGCAAACACCTCCTAAACGCAATCTGTCTTTAACCAGATTTTTCATAGCATCAACCCCATCCACATAATTTCTAGCTGCAAATTTGGGGATTTCCATATTGTCATGGGTATCTGGATTGCTTGGATCCGGACGAGTAGGTCCTTCCTGTCCTGTATTGGCAGGAGGAGGCGTATTACTTCGATTGACGATGTATTTATCTTTATCTACCCCAGGAGCCGTATAAGATACGCCTTCCCAGCTTCTGATATCGGCAGCACTTTTTACATTAGGATCATCGGCACTGCGGCTGGTCCCAACATTAGGACTAATTCCAGCTGAAGGGATAGTAGTACCACTTCCAGCAGCGGTACGGTCCATAGTTGCTATCTGACTTCTCAGAATAACCAACTCATCTTTCATACGCTGAATTTCCTGTAGGAGTCTAACCAATTTTTCTGAATCAGCTTCTGTCGTTAGATTCGGAAGAATCTCATTTAGAAGAGCTTCTTCATCTATCGTGCTTGAGGCAGATGAACTCAGTCCTCTTACGCTACTACCCTGAACAGCCAGTGAACTATTCACTACATCGAGGCGAATTCTTTCTAATTCAGCTTCGCGCTCAAGTTCGCGAGTAGCTCTTGCCAGCATGATTTCCTGCTCACGTGCTTGCTTACGAGCTTGTAATGCATCCAGGTCAGACTTTTGCCGCTCTAAGTCTTGTATTTTTAATTGCGCTTCCTGCTGAAGACGATTTACCTCATCAAGGATACGCTGGTATTCATTTTCCTGCTCTCGACGAGCATCTTCAGCAGTCTGACGATCTTTTTCAATCAGATCTATTTCTTCCTGCTCTTCTACCTGGCGAAGTTGCTCTTCCATTCTCAAGCGCTCCTCAGCCAATTGAATGATCTCCTGATTAGAACGATCATTTTCATCCAGCTGACGCCTTACTTCGTCTTGTCTTTGCTGACGGCTCTGCTCGATTTCCATTTCCTGATCCTGAAGACGTTTGATTTCTTCTCTTAGACGATCAGCTTCACTCATAGAACCAGAATCATCGCCATCTGTCCAATTATCATCACCCGTTGCTTCTGCATCCTGTCCATTGGTCCAGTCATCGGCACCACCATTAGCGGCTTCTGCCTGTCTCTTCTTTTCTTCGCGGGCAGCAATTGCTCTTTGGCGACGTTCTTCACGAGCTTTGCGTTTTTTCTCTATCGCAGCTTTCTTGGCATCATCCTCAGCTTTTTTAGCTTTAAGCGCAGCCATTTGTTCGCGAAGCTTATTGATTTCTTCTGCTTTTACTGCTTGAGCAGCAGCTTCTTTTTCCGCAGCCTCTTTCTCCTCTGGAGTCATTTCTTTTTCAACGGGAGCTGCTGCTTCTTTTTCTGCTGTAGAAGCCATAGGGGTAGCCTCAGCTATTTTTTCTTCTACATCAGCACCAGCGCCTTTTACGGCTTCTGTGGTTTTTTCAGCTACCTCTGTAGTATTTTCAGCAACTTTCTCCGTTTTATCAGTTACTACTGTAGTCTTTTCCTCGACTGCACCTGCCACTTCTTTAGTAGTCTCTTCAGCAGCGGGAGGGGTAGGAGTAGGTTTAGACTCTTTAGTTACCATTTCTACCAGCTTTTCCGTATTAGCCATAGAAACGCGATTGCCTTCTTCATCCATCAACTTATTGTTGAAGATTTTGAGGGCTACATAGTTGTTATCTCTTCCAGACGAACATTCTACTTTCGGACGAAGCTCGATGTAAATGGACTTGGGTCCACGCGCATCATTGGCTTCCCATTTTACACGCTTAACAAGATCCTCGGCGGACTGCTTGAAGCATTCGTTTTTTCCAGTGATAGCTTTCGCTGATACAACATAACCTGTGGGATCGATACGTACTTCCAGATAAATACGATCGTCATTTTCTCCACAGCAAGAAGTTTCTTTTTGTAGTTGGGTGTTGATGTATTTTTTGACCGTGTGTTTTGAATCATTGAAGACAAAGGTCTTTCGATTTGCGGTCAATTTAGTGAGGTCTATCTCTTCTCCTTCCTGGGCAAATGCCGGGAAACACATAAGAAGACCTACAACTAACATCCATAATCGGAGATTCATGATATTGATGGTTTGATGATGATTCTTGTCTATTTTTTGATCGGCCGATAAGATAGCCAATTTGCACTTCATATTGAAACTATGCTTCAGATTAGTTCTGATTTCCGAAACAAGTGAGAGGAAATCATCCCATTACTGGGCTTTTCCACTTCTTATTTACGGCTTTACGCGAACGAATATTATCAAATACTTTCGCATCCAGTCCTATTTTTTCTAAAGAACGCTCAGGTTCCTCTTCACTATACTCGGTCTCTATAAATGTCAAGAGGTCCTTTACCTCCTGCAAATCAAAAGAACTAAGTAATTGCATCCTTAAAGGTTTGAAGTGGGGGATGCCTTTAAAGTATGCGGTATAATGTCTCCGCATTTCACGGATAGCCAAAGCTTCTTCTTTCCACACAACAGACATTTCCAGATGCTTACGACATACTCGGGCTCTTTCCTGTATGGTCGGCCCGGGAAGTAATTCTTTGTGTTCGAAGTAGTGCTTGATCTCACGGAAAATCCAGGGATTTCCGATGGCGCCTCTACCAATCATTATACCATCGACTTCATATTTCTCCCTCATCTCCCAGGCTTTTTGGGGGGAATCCACATCTCCGTTTCCGAAAATCGGTATTTCAATATCGGGATGATTAGCGACTTCTCCAATCATGGTCCAATCCGCTTCTCCTTTGTACATCTGCTTCCTCGTACGACCATGTATGCTCAAGGCCTTAATTCCTGCATCCTGTAAACGAAGGGCTACCTCGACAATCTTTATGCTCCTTTCATCCCAACCCAAACGCGTCTTAACAGTTACCGGTAAATGGGTAGCATTAACAATCTCGCGGGTCATACTCTCCATTTTGTCCAAATCCCTCAAAATACCTGCCCCTGCTCCTTTACAAGCCACTTTTTTTACCGGACATCCATAATTAATATCCAGAATCTCAGGTTGGGCATGCTCAACAATCCGAGCACAGCGCCTCATGGATTCAATCTCATTTCCAAAGATCTGTATCCCAACCGGCCGTTCTTCATCGTAAAGGTCAAGTTTCTCTATACTTTTGTCTGCATAGCGAATTAGTCCTTCAGAACTGATAAATTCTGTATAGACTACATCTGCCCCAAGAGCTTTGCACAACACCCGGAATGGGGGATCACTTACATCCTCCATGGGCGCCAGCAAAAAAGGAAATTTACCTACTTCAATATCAGCTATTTTTACCATCAGCCGCTTTGAGATCTCGCTTTTAATAATAAGACTGATAAGGTCGGTCTTTTCCACACGGGTAATTAAAATTTAACCCGATATACCTTTCTCAGCATAAAAAATATTGTCGTAAATTTACTAATTATTCCCCAATCTCATGAAGGATATTTACGAAAGGATCTCAGAATTATGCAAATCACAGGCCTCTTTCGCCCTATTATTTTCCCTGATCCTTTACTTTTTGAGTCTCTCTCTTATCCTTCCTGTTATTCTTGGGCTCACGGTCGGAATTTGGGGTGGAGATTTCCTTGAGCTTCAATCCTTGATTGCCGGGAACCTTGAGGCTTTTCCCGGAGGAAAATATTTATTTCGGTTGGTGCAGGCAGAAAACCAGATATTTACCTGGGGGTTTGTAGCAGTACTGATGGCAGCTTTATTAGGCAAACCAAAAGAAGTACTCAAATTGAATAAGAAGCCTACGCCTTTGGAAATTTTTATTCCACCACTCATCCTTATCCTCATTATTCCCCTGATCCAGCTCACCTATATCCCAGCAGATTCCTTTCAGTTACCAGAATTCATGAAGGATATGGAGGAAAGTATGCGGTTGCGAGAAGAGCAAAGTCAGAAGGTATTGATGAAACTGTTTTCTGATCCGAGCATTGGGACTTTATTATTAAATATTCTGGTTTTTGCAGTTTTGCCGGCTTTTTTTGAAGAATTTCTTTTCCGCGGCATTATCCAGCAACAACTTTCAAAGAATATATCCCCGCATTGGGCTATTATTATAAGTGCTGCGATTTTTAGTTTCATTCATTTCCAGTTCTATGGATTCTTTGGAAGAATGTTACTGGGGATTGTTCTGGGTTACTTCCTTTATTATTCAGGCAGTCTTTGGCCTAGTATTCTTGCACATTTTGCCTACAATGCCTTTTCGATCTTCCTTACCTGGCTAGCTGCAGCAAGGGGAATGATGGATGCCGACATTACTCAAGATTCCTATCAATTCCCCAAAAGTCTGGTGCTTTTTTCCATTTTAAGCGTGGGGATTCTGATGTTTTTATATCTTCGGAAGCAAAGAATAGCCCAATAAGCCCTCATGAATAAAGAATTAGGACTACGAATTATTACGGGAGTGATCGGAGCAGGCGTAATTGTCTCTGGGATGATTTATACCTATTATGCGGTTTGGCTCGTCTGTGCTGTGATTGCGATGTTTGGCCTTTGGGAAATCCTGGGGATCATGGATATCAAACAAAAACGCTACCGATGGACCAGCATCGTATTCGGCTTATTGATTTGGTCAACTTTTCTCCTCGATCTGGCTATGTTTGATATAGGGCTCGGAGAATTACCCGCAGAGTCTGCCTTTAGACTGGCTATTTTAACCTTTCCGGTTCTCGCGATCATTACCTTATTTGATAAAAAAGCCTCCGCTCCTTTTGAGAGTTTGAGTATTATTCTGCTAAGTTTCATCTACTGTTTTCTTCCCCTTATCCTACTATATAAAATTTCTATTCCGGAATTGCCCAGCGATTATAGATATTCCCTTCCGTTGGGAATCCTATTTCTGACCTGGTTTCTGGATAGTTTCGCTTACTTTGGAGGAAGGTTATTTGGGAAACATCCACTCTTTCCTCGAATCAGCCCTAAGAAAACCTGGGAAGGAGCTCTGACAGGAGTAATCTTCTGTATGGGTCTCGGATTAGCCCTCTCCCTATATACTGAACCCAGCAGCTACAACTGGATAATAATTGCTGCTATCATTTCTGTATTTAGCCAATTGGGGGATTTGGTAGAATCGATGTTTAAAAGAGCTCGCCAAATCAAAGACTCAGGAAAGCTACTCCCGGGACACGGTGGAATGCTTGACAGATTTGATGGAATTTACCTCTCCGTACCTTTTATATATTTGTATTTTTCCTTCCTGTAGATTGGCAAAATGGCAAGAAAAATCCCTGATTTTTACATGTTTAGCATATGTAAATTAGGGCTTTGAAATCAATCCACCCTTTCTTTAATTTGGCTCGTATTCCTTAGTAGAAATTGGCTATAAAGAATCTAATTAAGCTAAATTAAATATGGCAAATATAAAGGAAAAAGTTTCCCATCAAGAGAAACCTTCTGCCTATGAATCGCTTATCACTCGATTTGAAGAAGCAGCTGATATTATCAACCTCGATCAGCGTTTTAGAGACATCATTCGTGTGGCAGAGCGTGTCGTTAATGTAAATCTACCCGTAAAGCTTGATGATGGTACCACACGCGTTTTCGAAGGATTCCGTGTAGTACATTCTACCGTAATGGGGCCATCAAAAGGAGGGATTCGCTATGCGCCCTTCGTGGACCTGGACGAAGTAAAGGCTCTCGCAGGTTGGATGACGTTCAAGTGTGCACTCGTAGGTCTACCTTATGGGGGTGCCAAAGGGGGAATCACCCTGAATCCCAAAGTAAGAAGTATGGATGAGTTAGAGCGGATTACCCGCGCCTACACTCGTTCACTTAAAGATGTATTTGGAGAGGATTCGGACATTCCGGCTCCTGATATGGGAACCAGTTACCGTGAAATGGCCTGGATTTTCCATGAATATTCCCGAATCTATGGATATACTCCCGGGGTAGTAACTGGAAAGCCTTTACACTTAGGTGGTTCTAAAGGGCGTGTTCCTGCTACCGGTTGGGGTGTTATGCTTTCTGCGCTGCTTGCGATTGAAAAGCTGGGTTGGAAGAAAGAGGACTGTACTTGTGCAATTCAGGGATTTGGAAACGTAGGTAGCTGGGCTGCTAAATTGCTGTCCGATGAAGGCCTGACCATAGTTGCAATCAGTGATCATACAGGTGGTTACCATAATGAGAAAGGAATCGACATCAGAGATGCGATTGAATATGTAAAAGACAATGGGACTTTGAAAGGCTACAAAAACGCTACTCAAATTACCAATGACGAGTTGTTGGCACTAAAAGTAGATGTACTTTCTCCTTCGGCTATCGAAAACGTGATCACGGAGGAAAATGCCCATACCATTCAGGCTCCTTTGATAGTAGAGGGTGCAAATGGTCCGGTATCAGCAGATGCCGACTCCATCCTCGATGAAAAAGGTATCCTCATCGTTCCTGATATTTTGGCAAATGCCGGAGGGGTAACCGTATCCTATTTCGAATGGGTGCAAAATAGAAGGGGGCATTATTACTCAGAACAGGAAATTCAGGACAAAACCCGTCCAATCCTGACAGAAGCTTTTGAGCGTGTGTATGAAACGCACAAGCAGTACAAATGCTCCATGAGAATCGCAGCTTATATCGTTGCGATCAAGCGTTTGGCTACTGGAATCGACCTTGAAGGTAATTTCTAAGCTATATAAGCAATCTATCAAAATAGAAACCGCCGAATTAACTTCGGCGGTTTTTTTCATTTCTTACATCTCCGTCAGGCTGAAAGAACAGGCCCTATAATCTATTTTAATTTATCGTAATATATGAGATATTCGAGTAATTGCTCTTGAATAATTCCAAATGATAAAAACATTCTGTAAAGAAATCTTTATCCTGTTTTTGGCTTCTATAAGTTTCTTTGGCCTATCTGCTCAAGTCTCTTATATTACAACTTATCATCCTCAAGCAGGAAACCCTGGCAACTTGAACACTGAATCTGATCAATCAGATGCAGATTGGGAAACAGTCCTCGAAGCAGGCATTTCTCAAAATCAATGGTCCTCCAGTCTTTCCATTCCATTTTCATTCAAATATTATGGCCGTTCTGTAGGTGAGTTAAAGGTCAGTGGAAATGGCTTATTGAGTTTCTTATCAGCACCTTCTCTTCCACAAGGTGATAATGTAAGTTTGCCAAGTAGTAGCTTGCCAGATAGTACCATAGCCGTTTTCTGGGAAAAATTTACCACTCAGGCTCCCACAGGTAGTAATGACGTGGTACAAACCAAAGTCTTCGGAACGGCACCTAATCGTCAATTCTGGGTAAGGTGGACTTCTTACGAATGGGGAAATTCCAATTTCCAGTTTGTAGCAGCAATCTTGTCTGAAGGAAGTCATGATATCTACCTGGTAGATATGTATGGAAACCAGTTTGGGGATCCGGTAAGTACAACAGTAGGACTTCAGGGAAGTTCCAGCTTTGCCGTGTCCTATGGAGAAGCTAATACGCCGCTCAACGGAATTTCACCCAGTCATCTTGACAATAGTTTTTACAAATTCGAAACTTACGATATCGAGCCGTATGACATGCATGTCAAAGAACTCCTTTCTCCTAAAACGGAGGGTTGCGGAAGGTACAATGAAGCCGTAAGTGTAAGGTTTAGCAATGTAGGTCTATTGACAGCAACGGGTATTCAGGCGAAATACTCTATAGATGGAGGTCCTTTTACCTCTGCAGAATCAATTCCTCAAAATATTGAACCTGGAGAAGAATATGATTTCACCTTTGAACAAAAAGCTGATATCTCTGAAACCGGTAGTCATACACTTACGGTAGTTGTTGAAGTAGCTGGAGATGGGAATTCTGTGAATGACAGCCTGGAAGCTGTCTTGCATTCGACATTGAGTGTATCTGCCTATCCCTATCAGGAAAACTTTGAACAGGGAGATGGTGGATGGAGTATAGGTGGCGATAATGCCAGCTGGGAACTTGCCTACCCTAACGCAAGTGTTATGCAGGGAGCGGCATCGGGGGTCAAAGCCTGGGTAACCAATGCTAATGGTGTATACAATAATCTTGAAAAGTCATATGTAAGCAGTCCCTGCTTTGATTTGAGCAATGCCCATCCAGATATGCACATCGCCATGAGGGTTTGGTGGGAGACAGAATATAGTTGGGATGGAGCCGTATTGCAGGCGACCTATGATGGAGGAGAAAACTGGATCAATGTTGGAGAAATGAATAGCAATCCTCATTGGTTCAATGACAATACAATCGGAGCTTTGCCCGGCGACTCTCCAATAGGATGGACGGGAACTAGTGCAGAGGGAAAAGGCTCAGGAGGTTGGGTGCGCGTACAACATCCCCTAGGTCCTCAGTTAGTGGGCAAAAATCAGGTACGTTTTAGAATAGCTTTTGCATCAGATAATGCCGGTTTCAATGAAGGATTTGCCTTTGATGATGTCATGCTTGATGTTCCACCGCAGGTTGATTTGGGAGAAGATCGATTCTTCTGTGATGGGGAGAAACTGCAAGTGCCTTTCGAAGAAAATATTCTCTGGTCAAATGGATCGGACGAAAATGAAATTCTACTCAGCAATACCAGTGGTTCAGCCATCATTGATAGTATGTTTGTGGTGAATATTACTGGAGCAAATGGACTGATAGGTAGAGATACGATCCTGATTTCCATGATGCCCGATATGCAATTCACTTTTGTGAATCAGGAAGATATTGATTGTGCCAATGAGTCCAATGGATTTATCGGACTAGAAATAGAAGGTGGAGCTGCGCCATTAAGCTACGAATGGAGCAACGGATCTCAGGAATCTTTCCTGGATGGATTGGAAGCCGGAGGGTATGAAGTTGAAATCACAGACCTGAATGGATGTAAAATTGACTCTTCATTTACCATAACTTCACTCAATCCTGAATTGGGAATTGAATACACCACAGGCCATGCAGCTTGCGACGGTACTCCAATTGGGAGCATCAGCCTCAATGCCTTTGGTGGAGTAGGAGGCTATAGTTATACCTGGAATACCGGCGGAGAAGGAAGTATGAGAGAAAACCTGGAGGCAGGTTCTTATATCGTAACTACGCAGGACCAATTGGGATGTAGCCGAATGGATACCATCCTGGTGGAACAAGCAGGAGATCTCAGCGTATCTGTAGCTCAATTTCAAAACCCGGCTTGTTCGGAAGATGTAAATGGATCTATCAGTCTCAATATTGAAGGAGGAAGTGGGACCTATGATATCTTCTGGGATCATGGAGATACCACCCAAAGCATCGATGAATTAGGTCCTGGTCTGTATTCCGGATACGTTTTGGACACGGAGGGATGTAATAAGCTCCTTCCAGAAATAATCCTGGAAGCAGAGATAGCAGATGTTGAAGCTGATTTTGAGTTTACTATCTCAGGTTCGACAATCGGATTTACGGATCTTTCTGAACATGTCACTTCGTACCTCTGGGATTTCGGAGATGGTACAGCAAAAAGTACAGAAGCAAATCCGGCGCATTTCTACTTGAATAATGGTACCTATACCATTACCCTCATCGCAAGCAATGCGTGTGGTAGCGATACCATAACAAAAGAAATTTCCATGCAGACCGTAGGCCTGGATGAGGAGTTTGCAGAGAATATTGAAGTTTATCCCAATCCTTTTGAAAACAAGATTCAAATAGATTTTGATGAACCCAGCATAGAGGATTTTGAGATTCATATTCTCAATCTTCAAGGCAAAGTCTTAGAGCAATTGTCCGGTCAAAGGGGCAGCCATAAGGTGGAAGTCGAATTTGGAAGCGATCTTCCAGCGGGTATGTACTTCCTGAGATTGGTAGGAAGCAAAGGTCAATCACTCTTCAGAATCGTAAAGCAATAGATCATCTGAAATTTGGAAATCCTTTCTTCCGAAAAACAGCAACATTTTTATTAATACTAACAAAAGGGGTGGCATAAAATATGCCACCCCTTCTTTATTCATCTTGCTTATTTTCGAATCGTGAAAATATGATTTTCAATTAAGCTACCTGCTTTTATAGCGATTTTGTATTTACCGGGGGGTAGATTTTTAGTAGGAATGGTCTTCTTCGAAATCCCTGCATCTATTTTCCCAACACCTTTTTTCACAATATCACCTTTCCCATTTTTGATCATGTAGCGAATCTCTATCTGTTCAGGCATAGTGAAAGTAACTGCCAAAGGCATATCGCGACGAACAACTTTTGAAGGATATTCAATATTCGCGACTAAAGGCTTATGTTCTTCGACGGGTGCAGATGCTTCCTTACTTGCCTCCGTTTCTTCTTTATTTTCTGGAGTAGGTACCTGGACAACAAGTGTTTTTTCCGCCCCCTTCTTTGCTGCCATCTGCGCCTCTACCTTAGTTGAAATTTGTTCCGCTTCTTTTGCCTCTACAACTTTTTTTGAACCCTCAGTGGCAGATGGCTCAGCCACAGCTATCGGAACTGGTTTAGCTTCCTCACTCTTTGTCTCTTTGGCTTCTCGAGCCGCATTATAAGCCGCTAATTTAGCTGCAACGGCGGCATCTCGCTTTTCCTTTTTAGTCATCGGTTTTGAAGGCTCAGCCTTCTTTTCCTCTTTCGCCACTTCATTATCAGCTAGCACAGATTCAGCTACAGGCTTTGGTTTTGCCTCTTCTGGCTTTTTCTTTTTGAGCAAATATCCCTCTGGTAGAGGATTTAATTTGATTCTCTTTCTTGCAGGAATCACCCGAATTTTCGGTTTATTCTTGCTGATATGTTTAGGAAGTTTAACTGTACCCGTTTTAAATCGACTTTTATAGGGTTTAAAGGGAATCCCTTCCAGGTCCACTAACTTTGAATTAATTTCAAAGATATATTCTGTATTGGGTTTTAAAACTTTGAGAGGCTCCAGCAAAATATTCTTGAGGCCATTGTTGATGGTGATATAGACATCAACCTGTTCTTCCGGATTGCTCGCAGGGTAAAGACGAATACTTTCGGCAGATACCGATTTTGCATCCACTCCCTGATAATTGTCGAGGAGTTCCATACGAGCGGAAACAAAAGCATTGCGTATCAGATTTTGAGCCCCATTTTCTGGCGAGGCTCCTCGGATTCGTGGTACTTTTAGCTCTTCAATTTCTTCCACCACCTCATCCTGCTCTTCATAATCCATTTGAGCGGAAAGAGGAGAAAGAGGCAATATACATACAATAAAAACAGCCAGGAGGAAGCGATACGTTTGGATGAATGTTTTCACAAAATGAAAGTAGGCAGCAAAAATTGACTTTCATTTTCGAATATTACACACAAATTACTTTTCAAAAATCGGAATAAACAAGGATTTTCTTCCGAAATGAAAAAGAATATATCAGGAAAATTGAGAATTAATTAGAGCGCATCAAGGCATGACGGAAGCTAAATAAGCCAACCAAACCATAGCCAAATACTTGCATGAGATAAAAAGGCATTACCCCAAAGTCGTCAAACTGAAAGGACATATAAATCCCCAGACAGAAATAAAGGGTCATAAAGAGCTCTGCATAAACCGAAGGATTGACCTTTTTACTCTTGTATTTGACGTTTTTGAATTTGTCCTTTTTCTCCTTCACATTAAATTTTGGAGTGCGGATAAAGGGTGTTCTTTTCCCCATCCATCCCTGAATAACTGCAATAGAATTGTGCAGGGAAAGCCCCATTGATAAAGAAAGGAAAGGAATAAAGTGTACCACAAATCTTTTTATCCCTCCTACAATACTTTTTTCCCGCCAGGCAAAAGTGACGATGTAGAGGAAACCAAGTATGATAAAACTGAGAAACAATGCCGTAACCGGAATGATAAGAAAATCTACATTCCCTCCTAAAATATCGTGTTTGATATACAGTAAAGGAACAGATGAGGCACCCAGCATGAGCACCAGTATAAATACAGAAGAGCTCAACAAATGAACCGTCCCATGAATCTTTCTTCCCAAAGAAGCTTTAGACTTCCAAACATTGATCAGCATCTTACGAGCTACCTCAGCCCCCCCTTTCATCCATCGATACTGTTGGGATTTAATCGCTCCCATCTCTGCAGGCAATTCAGCAGGGGCTCCGATCTCATCCACATAGCGAAATTGCCAATTTCTGATCTGAGCTCTGTAACTTAGGTCTAGATCCTCGGTAAGCGTATCTGATTCCCATCCTCCTGCATCGATAATGCATTCTTTCCTCCACACCCCGGCAGTACCATTAAAGTTCATATAAAAGCCACCACGGTCTCTACTGAATTGCTCGATCGTAAAGTGAGCGTCCAAATGAAAGGCCTGGGCTTCTGTAAAAATGGAATAGTTTCTATTGATATGTTCCCAACGCGCTTGCACCACGCCAATCTTATCATGGGTGAAATTGGCCATGGCAGAACGCAGATAATTAGGATAGGGGAGGAAATCCGCATCAAAAATAGCTATGAAATTTCCTTTGGCGAAATCCAGCCCATAGGCAAGAGCTCCCGCTTTGAAGCCTTTGCGATCTGGTCTGCGGACATGTTCAATTTGAAAGCCTTCAGCTTTCAGTGCTTCCACTTTTTTAGCAATTACCTCTACGGTTTCGTCATTGGAATCATCCAATACCTGCACTTCAAAGCAATCTTTGGGATAATCCATAGCTGCCATGCTGTCCAGCAGACGCTCAGCAACATAGAGTTCATTGAAAATGGGAAGCTGTATAGTAACGAAAGGTAGATCTTTATCTCCTTCCAATGGGGGCTCAGCTTTAATCTTATTCCGATTCCTTAAAAAAGTGATGACCAGATGAAGTTGACCCAGACTGTACAGGAATATCAGGCAAAGGGCAGTACCATAAATGGCCAGTACGGAATATTCAAATATTTTTATAAGCACAGTAATTCCTGTTTAATGCGTATCTCTTGTAAGGTATTTAGTATCTGGGAGCGAATTACAAAATGCCGTAGAACGTAAATTCGGCCTGCAAGTTACAAAAATGCGCATTACAATAGTTTGAAAATTGTCCAAAGAATTTTGTATCCAGCTAATATGGTTCCTTTGATCGTCCCAGTGATCTTAGAAACCCCGATCCGTTGCCTATAATTGACCCCTACCTCGGTACATTTCATTTTCAGCTTCGCTGCTTTCACCTGCATCTCCACCGTCCATCCATAGGTAGTGTCTTTCATATCAATTTCCAGCAACTTATCGTATTTGATGGCCCGGAAGGGGCCTAGGTCACTAAATTTTACCTTATATAGTAATTTGATTAAGGTAGTGGCCAACCAGTTACCAAAAATTTGCTGAGGTTGCATAGAACCTCTTTCTCTTTCTCCTAAAGCCCTCGAACCTATCACCAGATCATAATCTTCCTCAATAATAGGTTTCACCAAATCCTTCATCTCTTCAGGATAGTCCGAATAATCCCCATCCAGAAATACGACAATATCAGGTTGTTCGGATTTATCTTTAGTAGCGATGTATGACATCCCCTTTAAACAAGCAAAACCATAGCCTTTTTGTTCTTCTCGCAAAACAGTAGCACCGGCAGCTTTTGCCCGCTCTTCTGTCTCATCGGTTGAACCATTGCTTACAACTATTACTTCTTTTACCAGATCAAGCGGAATATCCCCCACAACTTTGTGGATAGAATCTGCCTCATTAAAGGCGGGAATGATGACCTGGATATTCATTTATTGCCTGTTTTACTAAAGCTTTAATTTCGGCTTGCAAGTAAAGAAAATCTCCTCAATTACCTGTCATATAACTGACATTGGGTTTTCTGAGGGGTTGGAATATGATTTGTTAAACTCTTTTTAGATATTTTCTTCCTTGATATAAACAAATAGATATATGACAAATTCACTATCCATTGGAACGCGCGTAAAACATCCCCAGTATGGAAACGGGATTATTCTTGACAATAGTAAATCATTTTACAACATCGCTTTCCCAAATTTCGGCGAAAAATCTATCGGTAAGGATTTTGAGGCCCTGGAGATCATCGAACTTGCTCCACTCCCTGATCAAAGGATCAGTTTAGGGGATTTAGAACAGGTAATTTCAAAAGTTTTGCAAAGGTGGACGGGCCTTAGCGAGAACATTGCTTTAGGTAATAAGTGGAAAGGAGGAACAATGATTCTGAATCCTGGAAATGCTGATTTAAAAGGAAAGGAGATTCCGATTGAAACTTTCTTTCATAAGATCGTCATGGTAAGGGATCGCCTGAGAGTACTTGAGCAGAACATAAATAAGAGTAAAAACCTGAGTGATGAAGAGAAAGTAAACATGCAACAATACATCACTCGAGTATATGGAAGTTTGACGACTTTCAACATCCTATTTGCCCATGAGGATGATCAGTTTAGGGGAGAAGGAAAGAAATAAATCAGGTCCTTGTCAACCTAAAATCTAGTATAAAAATCCATAGAAGGGGTCTTTGGTAATCTTATTTATCCAGGCATTGCTAATTCTCATGAAAAGTTCTAACTTTGCGCGGGTTTTTAGAAGCTCATTTACTTAAAAAATATAAAGAAAAAGATGGCAATTTCTGCACAAGACGTAAATCGGTTGCGCAAGGCTACCGGCGCAGGCATGATGGACTGTAAAAAAGCCTTGACTGAGGCAGACGGAGATTTTGACAAAGCAGTGGATATCCTCCGTAAGAAAGGACAAAAAGTATCTGCCAAGCGTGCAGACCGTGAAGCAAAAGAAGGTGCAATTTTCGTTAATGCCAATGGCGATGGTACGGAAGCTGTATTGATCGAGCTTAACTGCGAGACTGACTTTGTTGCACGTAATGATGACTTCATTGCCCTGGGTAATGGAATCGCAGAAGTAGCAGCTAGCGAAAAGCCAGCTGACCTCAATGCATTGAAGGCCCTTCCTCTCAATGGTACTCCTATTGGTGAGGAACTTACCAATGCCATGGGTAAGATTGGAGAGAAAATAGACGTAAGCAAATATGCTCACCTCAGTGGAGATAGCATCGTTTCTTATATCCACCCAGGATCAAGAGTAGGAGTGGTTGTTGCTTTCAATGGAAGCACTTCTGGAGATGTTGCTGCTGTAGGAAAAGATGTTGCTATGCAGATTGCAGCTATGAAGCCTGTTGCCGTCGATAAGGACGGTGTAGCTCAGGACATCATTGATAAAGAGATGGAAATTGGAAAAGAGCAAGCTCGTCAGTCTGGAAAGCCAGAAAATATTATCGAAAAAATTGCAATGGGTAAGCTCAACAAATTCTTTAAAGAGCAAACCTTGTTGAACCAGGACTTTGTAAAAGATACTTCCAAGTCTGTAGGTCAATACATAAAAGACGAACTCGGAGGAGATATCTCAGTAAAAGATTTCAAACTTCTTGTACTAGGAGCTTCCTGATCGACAAAAGAATTAAATTAAAAGAGAGTTTATAATAACTCTCTTTTTTTTTACCTAGCAAAGAAGTAGTAGGGAATTTATTCACAATTGCATCCGAACATAAATCCTTGCATACTTTTTGAATGTAAGTCCAGCGGAAAACCAGTCTTAAATTGGCACAAATCATATACTAAACCTTATATCTCAAAACTATCCCAGAAAATATGCCGACCAAATACAAAAGAATCCTGCTCAAACTTAGTGGCGAGGCCTTGATCGGAGATAAAGATTTTGGCATCGACGACAAAACCCTTCAGTTCTATGCAAAGCAAATCATGGAAATAACTGCCCTTGGCGTTGAAGTAGCCATCGTAGTGGGAGGAGGAAATATTTTTAGAGGGATACAGGGAGCGGGATCAGGTATGGGCCGCGCACATGCTGATTATATGGGAATGCTAGCCACTGTCATCAATGGTATGGCTTTGCAAGATGCGCTAGAAAGAGAAGGAGCTAAATGCCGCCTGCAATCTGCCATCGATATCGAAAAAGTTTGCGAGCCTTATATAAGAAGAAGAGCTGTAAGGCATTTGGAGAAAGGAAGAATTGTAATTTTTGGTGCAGGCACAGGCAATCCCTTCTTTACCACAGATACCGCAGCCAGTTTGAGAGCCATCGAAATTGATGCAGATGTAGTATTGAAAGGAACGCGCGTAGATGGGGTTTATAATGCGGATCCTGAGAAAAATGAGAATGCCACAAAATTCGATAAGATCTCATTTGCAGATGTTCTACGCGATAGACTAAAGGTTATGGATATGACAGCCTTCACCCTTTGCGAAGAAAACAAGCTTCCGATTATTGTATTCAACATCAATGATCCGCATGCCCTCAAAGGCATTGTACAGGGTGAAACGGTCGGTACCCTCGTAAGCTAATTCAAGAAAAACGTGTAAAGACACCCATAGGCATTTTCCTTCCCGAGCGTTCGGGCAGGAAAAGTTCTCCAAATTCTGCTTTTTGGGCACGCTTCTTTGGAAAATGACTTTCTACAAGATTTTTCAGGACCAAAGAAGAAAAGCCTAAAGAATAGCTGTTGAAAACCAGAAAGCTTTTTTCTGGATGGAGGATTTGAGCAACAGCTGAAGTCAGCTCATTGACCATCTCTTCCAATTTCCATTTCTCCCCTTTAGGTCCATGTCCCCAAGCAGGAGGATCGAGGATAATGCCTTCATATTGCTTTCCACGCTTAGCTTCTCTCCTTACAAAAGTAAAGGCATCTTCCAATAGCCAACGAATATCACTAAGACCACTCGCCTGCATATTTTCATTCGCCCAATTGAGGACATTTCGAATCGAGTCACAATGAATAACATTTGCACCTCCCGCTCTTGCAGCTAGGGAGGCCCCACCCGTGTAAGCAAATAGATTGAGTACGCGCGCTTTAGGCATGCGTTTACTATTCTCGTAAATGTAGTTCCAGTTTACTGCCTGCTCGGGAAAGATTCCCACATGCTTAAATGCAGTCAAGCCCAAACGAAACCGTAACTTCATCCCTTTGTATTGATAGTTGATGTACCATTGTTCTTTCATGCCCGGAGCTTTCTCCCATTTACCCGAATGACTCCCTTCCTGCACAAAACGAGCATCGGTTAGTTTCCTCCACTCTTTTTCGGGAAGTTGCTTACTCCATACAGCCTGAGGTTCAGGACGTCGTAAGGTGTACTTTCCAAATCGCTCCAGCTTTTCTCCATTCCCACTATCAATAAATTCATAGGATTTCCAATCTCGAGGTGCATACAGTTTCATGCGCGCAAAATTAGGATATTTTTTCGGTGCTTCAATATTTAGAGAAATGAGGCTTGGAATAAGCCTAAAATATGCTGTCATCCCCGCCGAGGGACCTAAATCAGGAGTCGAAATGATCTATCCGAAATTTAATTTGGCAAAGCCTTGGGCAATTTATTTAGACCCTTCCACTTCGGTTCGGGAGACACCTTTGGTTAAGCTTTGTTAATTCGTCTATTCAATACCGTATCCTAGTCGTCTCCCCAATCCAGCAGGGAATCGGAAAACTATCTCCCACCTGAAATCCGTGAAAGCGGAGTTCTTCAATCTCGGGAGCTGATTTTTGGTATAAAGCAATGCGCGAACGGGCTGCTACAGAAAGCTGATCATTCAGGTTCATGGCCTTCTCACAGTAATCAATGGCCAACCAATTGAGAGCTTTTCGCTCCAATTGGGAGAAATTACAGAAGGGGGCTGACTTAAGGAACAGCTCAGCCTGAAAGAGCCAGGGTTCTCCCCATTCAGGATAAGCCTGATCTGCCTGGAGCGCAATTAACCTCGCCGTACGAAAGGATTTCCGCTGCGCATAGATATCAGCCATCAGAAGGAGATTCTTGGCTTTGATTCTTTCGCTTTGGGAAAATTTGAGCGCTTCTTCCAGGGATTTTTGTGCTTTTCCGAATTCTTCTTTTTGTAAATGTTTGTCTGCGACCAATCGTAGGAAGTAAGCCGAGGGAACCAAAGGCGTGATTCGATTCAGTACTGTATCTCTGAAACTGCTTTCGCCACAGCCTTTTATCCGAAGGGCTGTATAGAGATATTTATATTCATCTGGACGCAGCAAACTTCTACTCAGCCGTATGCGATACTCATCTTCCAGTTCCTCACAGCTAGGCAGTTTTTTATCAAGCGCATCTACCAATAATAAATGTAAATCTTCCGCTGAGGCTCCATGCGTGGGATGAATCATATCCAGATTTCGATACAAATTGTCCCAAAACATAAATTCAGTAGTGGCTGGCCCTGAGGCTATCTTATTTTGGCGAATATCTCTTAGCAGACTTTCTCCGAAAGCATCCAGTATCAAATAGGAACTTTCTTCTGGCTGAGATTGAAGAATGGCATGCAATACCCCTCGCAATGAATCCTTCAATTCATGTTGGTAAAATAAAGCAGTAAGTCCTCTTTCTTTTAACCAAAAGAGAGAATTTTCCCTCTCTTTGTACAGAAAGCCCTGCATTTTCAGCAAACCTCTGATTGCTTTAGGACTCAGGGGTAGGAGAGAGGACTGACTTGCTTTGAGTTTGAAGAAGTCAGCTTGATCAATCAATTTATCAAGTTGATCAGGATCTGCGATCAAAATGTCCTCACATAGCTCTAGCGCCTCTTTGTAATCTTTTCGGACTCTGGCCTGTTGAAATTCTACGTACAGCTTGCTTATACCACTCTGTGCCCATAAGCTATTGCATATGAGCAGTGCGGCAAAGAGGCATGTCCGAAACATATAATGGAATCTGCTTAGTCAACAACCCGGCGTACAAACCAGCGATCATTGAGGTTTACCCCAAAACGGATACGTGCATAAAGTTCTGACAATTGTTGATTACCATCAAGACTTCCTCTGCGTCCTAATTCTGCACTAATGTTGAACTTGGATACAGAACGTCCCTGGCTGGGACGATTTCCTTTAAGGCCGGCAGGAATCCCCAGGCCTACGGTAAACCCAAAATCCTGAACCGGCTCTCCCCCTACATTGATATAGGTTTGCCTCCAGTACGCACCTACACGATAATTAATTCTTTTGAAGTATTTCAAAGATTGGAAGTTGGGCGTATACTCACCTCCCATAGCCAAGCGTATTTCTCTCCCCAATTGAGTTTCATCGGAGAAGTATTTGAAATTCTCCCAGTTCTGGAAAGATCCCTCTATTCCCAAAGACCATTTACTAAGCTGTGTCAGCATAACGCCAACTCCAATCTTAGTAGGTATATCTGCATTTCCAACTTCTAAGGCATTACTCGAATCCTGAACCACACCATTGGTAAAGGCAGTGAATCTATCTCCTCCCAGATTGAGGTTGTAGTCTATCACCGCTCCGAGTCGAATCATAGTATAATTGGAAGCATTAAGCGTATCTACATAGATCGCACCAACCTGGGTAAGCCATCCACTGAGAAATGCATCTTCAATGATTTGAATGGTACGAAAAGCAGGAACCCGAATACTTGTATCTGGCTCAAAGACTTGTTTTACCCATTCATAGCGAGTATTTCCAAAAGAGTATTGGAAATTCGCTCCCAGACGAAGACGATTGTTCAACAATCTGACAGCCCCTCCGAAAAAGACTTTATTTAGTCCTCCAGAGGAAGTGTACTCCGTTTGCTCAACAAAAGTGGAATCAGAAATCTGGATATCATTCTGTGTGGTTACATTATATCCTACCGCAGAATAGGGGGAAAACCCAGCTGTCAAAACAAAATTATCATTTGACGGGAAGGCGAAGGCCACATTTTGGAAACCTGCTGTCTTTTGCAAACCTGTCGTTTCTGGAGTTTCCAATTGACTTGCTTGCCAAAAGCCTCCAAAGTCCAGAGTTGTAAAATACATATCCCCATAACTGGCAGGATTGATTGAATTGACAGAAAAATAATTGTCTGAAGCAATTCCTATCCCTCCCATACCTGCATTTCGGGTCGTCGCACCACTCAGGATATCTCCTAAGGCGAATCTTGAATAAGGGCTCAAGGTCAATTCCTGTCCATATAGGCCAAAAATGCCAAGACTTTGTATACAAATAAGTAATAAGAGAATTCGTCTCATAGAGCTGATTTGAAGCGAAGGACTTGATAGATGCCCTTAAGTATTAAATTTGAGTCTGCAAAGTTGATGTTTTTCAAGTGATTTTCAAAGAAGATCGCATCACCACCCGTTATATATATCTGTGTTTCATCCCCATAGCGTTGCTTGTATCCACTAATTTTTCCCTCTATTTCTGCTCTGGCTCCGTGAATAACTCCAGATAGTATGCTCGTACGGGTACTATCGCCGAGCCATGGCGTATCTATTTCAGGGGATTCAAGGGGTAATTTAGCAGTAAAAGTATGCAAAGCTTGTAGTCGCATGCGTATGCCCGGTGATATAGCTCCTCCTTTGTATCTCGCGGATGCGTCAGCAAAGTCATAGGTTATGGCCGTACCTGCATCCACCACCAAGACGGGGAGGCCCGGACTTTGGTTGCATGCGGCAATAACAGAGATGATGCGATCGGTCCCTAGAGTTTTTGGAGTACTGTAATCATTGCCAATGGGAAGTTCGCTTTGGGAATTGATGGGATAAAAATGAGGTTTCACTTCAAATCTTCTCCATACGGGTGCTGCCTGAATATAAGCAGGTGCATCACCGGTACTGATCCAACCGACATGTAAAACAGCATCTTTGGGAATTTTTTCAAGGAAAGTTCTCCAGGGTTTTTGTCCTTCTTTTGTGAGGAATGCTGATACTTCTTCCTGCAATTCTCCGCTTTCATCGAAAAGCCCCAGCTTGGTGCGGGTATTACCAATGTCGATGCTTAGATAGAATGTCATATTATAATCTGCCTAATTATAAAGGAAGGAGATATCTTTGAAGTCATAATAATTTAGCTTCTGACCTTCAGCTATGGCAAGTCGCCCTCTTTCATCCACCCCTACAATCATTCCAGTAAAATCTTCCCCTTCTTTCTGAAAAGTCATCTCTTCTTGATAGCCAAAAAGATAACGAACGTAAAGCTGATCTATGGTCGAACTTCCGAGATTTTTCAGTTCGAGATAACGGCGCTCCAGTTTAGACAAAAATGTTTGCAGTACTTTCTCGGTATCAAACTTCTCCTCACGGGCTTGAAACATGGAAGTTGCCTTATGCTTAATCTCCTCAGGAAAGGCCGGCTGATTTACATTTAATCCAACTCCAATCACACTACTCCCAATACGGCTGCCTTCCAATTGATTTTCGATCAAGATACCCGCAACCTTCTTTTTATTCATCAGCATATCATTGGGCCATTTAATGTCGATCTCTTCCATGGGTAGAAACTCCACCAGGGTATCCCGCAAAGCAAGACTAGTGATTTTTGATAAAAGAAACACCTGCCTGGCTAAGAGAAATTTAGGATAGTAAATGATACTAAAGGTCAGATTCAATCCCGCTTCTGTCAGCCAGACATTTCCTTTCTGCCCTCTGCCTGCACTTTGTTTATAGGCCAGAATCAGCGTACCCTCAGGTGTATTTTCCTTCAATAATTCCTGCGCATAGGTGTTAGTAGAGGGAATTTCTTCCAATCTTATGGCATGTTTCCCGGTAAACAAGGTATCAGACATGTATCTTTTTTTGTAAGGCTTCCGTATAGGAAACTAATCAGGTAAAACTGACCATTCCCACCTCTCATTCGGCAAATAAATCAAATTCCAGGTTTTTTTTTGAACATAAACCTGTAAATTGATATATAGTAAAAAGTATAGCTTAAGAATCAGAAAAAATTACTGAATGACAAAACTTCTTCTCGATGCGCAGGCGCTATCTGATCTAGCCGTTCAGGGGCTACAGGAAATTAAAGGCAAATCTATTATCCGCATGGATCTCAGGGAAAGCGATGGCGCAGTTACTGATTTCTTTATCATTTGTACCGGTACTTCAGACAAACATGTCCAATCTTTGGCGGACTCTGTGATGGACTTTTTGAAAAAAGAAGGGGAGAGACCTATTAGCAAAGAAGGAACCGAGAGTGGAGAGTGGGTGTTGCTGGATTATGTCAATGTAGTTGTGCATATTTTCCAGGAAGAAACCCGCAATTTTTACCGCCTGGAATCTCTATGGGGAGATGCCAAAATCGATACTTTCGAAGACTTAGGATAAGCCTTATTGTATATCCTGATTTTAGGGAATAAATTGTGCGAAAATTTCCACAATCCTCATAGCCCTATCCAATGAAAATCACCCGCATAGAAGTAATCAGAGATGGACTCGATTTGCTCCGTCCCTATACCATTGCTTATAAAACTACCAGCGCCATAGATGTGTGTCTGGTAAAAGTGCATACAGATACTAAGCATATCGGCTTGGGATCAGCTAATCCTAGCCCTTATGTGGTAGGAGAAGATATGGATGCCTGCATAGCAGCTCTTTCCCCCGAAAATACTGAACGTTTTATCGGCAGGGACATTCGCGATTTGCAAATGATGCTGCATGAGCTTCATGAAATCTATCCCAAAAATCCGGGAGCCAAAGTAGCCCTGGATTTGGCCTTTTATGATCTCATGGGAAAATACCTGGATGTACCGGTAGTGAAGATGTTGGGACAGCACATAGATGGACTGGCAACTTCTATTACCATTGGAATTAAAAATGTCGAAGAGACGGTCGAAGAGGCCCAGGAATATTACGATCGAGGATTCAAGATTCTCAAGGTTAAGCTGGGACATTCTTTAGAAGAAGATTTGGAACGCCTGAGAAAACTAAGAGAGACCTTTGGCAATAAAATGGGTATACGTGTGGATGCCAATCAGGGCTACACGCTTGAAGATTTAAAAGTCTTTCACGCCAAAACTCAGGACATGGATCTTGAGCTGGTTGAACAAGCTACGCCAGCAGACGATCTGGCTCTCATGCAGTCTTTACCCGAAGAAATCAAAAAGACCATAGCTGCGGATGAAAGCCTGGTGGGAGCAGATGATGCTTGGAAGTTGGTTACGCCTCCCGGAGCTTGTGGAATTTTTAACATAAAGTTGATGAAGTGTGGAGGAATTCATCAGGCTTTACGGATTGCTGAAGTCGCTCGCCTGAGTGGGAGAGATTTGATGTGGGGCTGTAATGATGAAAGCATCGTCAGCATAGCAGGGGCTCTGCATGTGGCTTTCTCCTGCGAGCATACGAAATACATCGACCTCGATGGGAGTCTCGATTTGAGTCGAGATTTTGTAACCGGCGGATTTACACTGGAAGAGGGTATTATGCGACCGACAGATGCTCCGGGATTGGGATGTACATTGATTTAAGAAACAGGATCCCTGAGTATCACAACATTTAGTATGCTCCTTTTTCACCAGAGAAACATAAAATTTTTAACCCTGAAATATTTCAAATAAAATAATATTTTTTTACGAAAATTATTCATTGATTTGTTTACACGAATAGTAAACTTATCCATGAAAAATTACGAGACGAAATATCTTCCATTTTTTTAAAATGCTTTGTATCTCTTATCCTCTTTTTAGGAGTGGGAGACAATCTTAAAGGGCAGGACTATGACGGTGATGGCATCGCGGATATTTCTGACAATTGCCCTACTACTCCCAATGCAGATCAAATAGATAAGGATGGAGATGGTGTAGGAGATGCCTGTGAAAATCCAGCAGGGACGGACACAGACTCAGATGAATGGCCAGATAACCTGGATAATTGTCCATCAAACAACAACAATACGCAATATGATCACGATAATGATGGAGTAGGTAATTTTTGCGATCCAGATCTTTACAATTGTGCGACTAATCCCCCTGCTTGCCTAAATGGAGGGATCGTAGTTGAACGACCTATAGTAAATTCGAGATCCTCTGCTTGTTTATGCATATGTCCTAGCCATTTTACGGGCTTAGATTGTAGCGGGCCTGGAAGTGGTGCACCAATCTATCCCAGCTATCCCATAAGCTCAGATAGAGATGGGGATGGAGTATCTAATGTTTCGGATAACGCCCCCTATATGGCAAATAGCTCTCAAACGGATACCGATTCAGATGGTGTGGGGGATGCTACTGACAATTGCTATTTAACTGCTAATGCCTCCCAGACGGATACAGATGGCGACGGTATAGGAGATGCCTGTGAGTCATTTGTCTTTCCCGTAACCCTGCTTTCCTATCGGGCAAAGCTTGAATCAGGGCGAATCCGCCTAACATGGACAACAGGAGAAGAGATCAACAATCATTCGTTCGTTTTGGAAAAAAGCACAGATGGAAAAGAGTTTGTGCCCTGGAAGGAAGTATTAGCTGAGGCAGGAGATCGCCAAACAGCAACAAGCTATGAAATCTGGGATAATCAGGTAAGTAATCTCATATTCCACTACTATCGGTTGAATCAGGTTGATATAGATGGTACGAGTCGCATCATAGGAATTGCAGAAGTAGATACAAGGCCTTTGGCTAACATTTTACCCGAAATCCAGCTTTTTCCCAACCCTGTAGAAAATCCTGCAGAAATTTCTTTCCAAATTAAGGATCCTTATGGAGAAGGGACAAAGGCTTATAAAGCCCATATATTCAATAATCAAGGCAATAGGATAGGTACTTACACGATACTTGGAGATAAAACAGTTACAGGAGAATATCAACTAAATCTATCACCAGGCCTACCAGCAGGTTTGTATTTCCTATCTATCAGTTCTGGCAGATGGGTGAGGAGGATTTCCTTTATGAAAAAATAATCGAAACTAAAATATCCAAGCTTTCTTTTATAAAACCACCTACTTCCATTCGACCTTAAAACCTTTGCTATTTCCTTTTCTCCAACTGCTCCACAATCATCTTCATTACGCCACGTGAAGCTGGATCAAACCAGGCTTTTAGCTTCAGATTTACATCCACTTCTTCAATCCCATCTAATCTATCCCAGAGTTCTCTCCGCATATTTGCTTTAGAATTGATCAAGAGATTATCTGGACTGCGCAAAAGTTTTTGCATTTCTTTTTCTGCCCGAGGAAGCACCTCTTCCATTTCAACTACCTCATCAATCAGTCCTTCTTTATGTGCTTGCTCTACAGAAAGCAAATTCCCTCTAAAGAGATTGTAATAGGCTCGTCTTCTTCCCATCCAAAATGCGGCCAATTGGTAAAGATTTTCCGGCATCACAATCCCAACTGCTAATTCATTTAGCCCAATCATAAATTTTTCTCCTGCAGCCATAATTCGATAATCACAAGTAATGGCCAATACACAACCACCTGCCGGACTGTATCCATTTATAGCTGCGATCATGGGTTTGGGGAAAGTGGCTAATTCGTATACCATGGCGTCCCAATCTTCCCAAAAACTGGCGATTTGCTTTTCGTCAAAATAGTAGAGCTCCTTCAAATCCAGACCCACACTAAAGTAGCCATCGGTATTTCCATGTAGGATCACGCCTCTTGTACTTTCGTCTTGGATCTTTTCCTTTAAATAAGCTCGAATCTCTTTGACCATTTCATGGCTGATGGGATTGGAGCGTCCTCGATTTAGTTGGAGTATATCGTAGTCGTTCTTTTTTATGACGGAAAGGGTATTCATATAATGTATGCTCTTTTTTTTAATTTTTTAAGGGGTTTTCTTACCACTTTTTAGAAAAGTGTAGATCCTTCACCTAGCTCAGGACTAAAGAATCGGAACGAAAAAACCATGCCTCTCCTCATTTCCAACCGCTAAGTTTTCGTTCCGTCCCCAACCCGCCTTATTTAAATCAGATCAAAATCAAAGTAAAGCCTCATTCACAGGCTGATCGACAATCACTCGACCCGCGACCTCGAACATACTTTCGGTAACCAAACCATGTTGAGTTACCATATGCACATCTCGCAGCAGCTCCTGTAATTTCACACCATCCCAGACGCTTGATCCACCTCCCAGTTTGTAGGCTTCCTCCACAACTTCCGCGGAAGTGCTGGCAGCAAATGAAGCGGCTAACCTTAGCTTACTTCGATTCTCTTTAGTTGGAGTTTTATTTTCTGCTTCCACCCAATTTTCCCGAACAGCTTCCTGTAAAAATAGTCGGGCCGATTCCAGTTTGGCTCTCATAGTCGCCAACTTCACATGAACAACGGGACGTTCTGCAAGTGTTCGTGCCGCGCCATTGGGCTTCTTATTTTTGCTCAAGGCAATGATTTCATCCAATGCTCTTTGTGCCAAACCTAAACCAACTGAAGCTACTCCAGAAGCAAGGGCTCCCAGGAAGGAAAAGCGATAGAGCGTTTCATCCAGAACCGGTTTACGAACGGGGAAATCGATCCAGCGATCATCGGGTACAAAAAGATCCTTCACTTCATAATCAATGCTATTACTTCCCAGCAATCCTAGCACCTGCCAATTGTCGATGAAGTTGACATCCTTGGGATCGAAATAGGCCAGGGCAGGACGAGGTCTTCCCTCTCCTTCAGGCATAATGAAACATCCGCCCACGATATGGCTGCAATGAGAAATTCCGGAGCCCCAGGACCACTTTCCATTTACAATGATTCCTCCTTCTACTTTCTTTGCTCTTCCTGCCGGAGCTGCCCAACCACCCGTTTGTGAATGGGTATTCCCAAAAATCTCCTTCGCAGATTGCGAAGGCAAGTATCCAGAGCCTAATGAGGCAGTTCCAGTTACACAAATCACCCAACCTAATGAGCCATTATAATAGGAGGTGGATTCTATGGCTTCCATCAGCGCAAAGATATCTGACTGATTTCCTCCATAGCTTTTACCTGTCCAAAGTCTAATCACGCCCGTTTCCCGAACAGCCTTCATCACATCATCTGGCAAACATCTAGCCGCCTCAATTTCCTCTCGTCTTTGCTCAGCTTCTTTGGCGATGGGAATAAGCGCATCTTTTATTTCTGTGGAAAGCACATTCATCCGATTAACCTTTAACGATATAGCCTATGCTCGGATCAACTTCCCCTTTCGCCATATTTACATAGAGCTTCTCCAACTCGCCATAATCCTCTATGTATTGAATCTTTATCCAGTTCTTAGCCTTTGCAATGAATTTGCCCATATTTTGCGCAATCGCAGTATTGGCTTTCACCTGCCCCCATTCTTTAAATAGCTTCTGAGCGTAAGTTGGCGCAAAGAAAAACTTGGCTTGCTTTAAGCCTAAATCTGCCACGCCTGTTTGCCAATCAGTCAAGCCTATCATCGAAATGAATTTCAGCTTTTCCCCCAATTGCTTGTCAATGCCTTGCAAAAGCTTTCCATTCCCAGCCATATCTACAATCAAGCTATCTTCATCCGCCAATTCAGCTCCGACCTGCCCATATTCAATAACCGTATCATAGAATCCTGTTCCATTAACAAAGTCTACATTTCTACTCGAAGTAAGTCCTATGATTTGTTTGTCATGTTCTCCCTGGTGTTCATGCAATAAATGAGCTAAGCCCAAGGCTGTTTTGGATGACGCACTGGTTATAATGATCTGATTTACCCCAAAAAAGCTTTCCTCTTTTAAAAATTGATAGTTCAAAAAGGAAGTCGCAAAGAGGGGACGGATGATAGGAAGGTAATCCTCGACGGCCTCTATGTAAGTCGGATCAGATTTTATCCGATTGTAGTAATTATAGATGGGTGGCAATTCCTGTCGATGATCAGCAGCGTCTACAAAGCCGTAATCGTTGAGCTTCCCAATACTTACCGTCAATTCTTCTGCCATGGGAAAATAGCCGTACACTTTTTCTCCAACTTCAACACCTTCATGCCCACTTTCCACGACCTCTGCAAAGCCCCAAACCGGAACAATGCCCCACTCCTCATCAACGGGAAAGAATTTCCAATAACCGATCCGGTAACCTGTCACCGCATAGGTGACATTGTTACTGGTAAGCGCGTATTTCAGGAGTCTCAAACGAGCCTGTCCCGGGGCGAGGGAAGGACTTTCGATTTCCCGAGTTTGCGTCGAGAGGATATTCTTTTTGTTAACGAGGATTTGATTGTGGGGCATGAGTTATATGTTTTTATGCATTTGAGTGTTCAGGATGAAGATAAACATTCCTTTGGGGATGAAGGCATAAACGGGTTTAATAATCAAAAAAGGGATCGCAGATTACGATCCCCTTTTCCATTCGGTATGAATGCTATTCTTTAATTCCCCACCACCTCAAACAAATCTGCTGCCTTTGCCTCCGAATTAAACCTCCCACCCAGGAGATAAAAATTCCAGGGATCATAAATCCGTCTGTAAGCATAAGCTGCCAACTCCAAACGATCTGCATCATTCTTAAAGATTTCCATACACTGCCCCAACTCATTTACATTGAAGCAATAGGTGTCGAAAAGGGTTTTGGCAAAACGAAGACGCTCTGAATCATAGCGTTTGGAAATGATCCCTCGCTTATGAGTATCGAATTCTGATTTGCTCAGAATGATGGTACAGCCCAATTCGCGACTGCTCATGTATTGTTCTTCATCCGGTCTTCGGTTTTCGGCAACGAAGGCATCTAGTTTGGCAATATCTCTGCGTTTCAATTCCTGATAAGCTGCATAATAATTAGCCGGATCGTAAATGTATTCATATCCATAATACAACAGATCCATTTTGCCATTATTCAAGCGAACCTGCTCCACGATTTCCCGAAATTGCTCAGCACGCATATTATTGCTGCGAACAAATTCTTTAGCAGTTGCTACCCGAGCCTGATCGGTATTATAGGAAGCCAAAACTTCCAGGGTTCTTCTCAACTCTGACGGACTCAGCAATTCCCGCTGCCCTTCTACATCTGCACGAATAGAAAAGGTTCTTTCTCTCACGAAAGATTCTAATCGATCCCGATACACCTGCCCTTGCATATAAGGAGCAAGGTTTTTAAAATTCTCAATGTCAAAACAATAATAGAATCCCAATCGCAGCACATCATACTCCAGGCTGGGATTGGTGAAAAGCTCCATCAATTGAAAAAGGTAGGGAGTTGCCAGACATTGGTCAGCAACAGTGGTTCGGAATTTTTCAAAGCGAAGTTTCTCCGAACGAATCCTCGCGATAGAAGCTTTATATTCTTCGAAATCCAGTTCTGACATGGGCTCATCGCAAAAGGTTTCTCCCTGATATTGCCTAACAACCAGACGTACATCAGTCAGCATGCGGTTTTGGCCAGGAGAAATCAGGGGGATGAGGCCCAGAAAGAAAAGGATGCTAAATAATTTATTCATGAATAAGAGGGTGTTTTTGCATTATTAACGTTCAGGTCAGCGCCTGTATTTTTTAGACGGAATTACTAAATAAAAGACACCCGAACTAAAAAAAATAGAATTGACTGGACAGAAAAAACTAAAATTATTACTTTTAGGAGTCTTTTAGGCCCATCATGCCAAATCTTTATAGCATTATAGATATTGAAACGACTGGTGGCAATCCAAAAGTGGATCGCATCACCGAAATTGCAATTTTTTTGCATGATGGAGAACAAGTGGTCGATTCTTTCATTTCGCTGGTAAATCCCATGATGCCCATTCCGGATTTTATCAGTCGTATGACCGGAATTGACAATGAAATGGTCAAGGATGCACCCAAGTTTTATGAGGTTGCCAAGCAGGTGGTCGAAATGACAGAAGGCTCCATCTTCGTCGCCCATAATGTCCGTTTCGATTACAGCTTTATCCAAAAAGAATTTCGTCAGCTAGGCTATACCTACTCCCGCAAACAACTCTGCACAGTCAAGCTGGCTCGTAAACTCATGCCAGGAGATACTTCTTACAGCCTGAAAAATCTTTGCAAACGCCTGGGCATCACCAATGAAGCCTCTCACCGTGCCTGGGGAGATGCGCGAGCGACCACTACACTCTTCGAGATATTACTCCAAAAAGAAAAAGAATCCTTTTCCGAAGAACTCATTAGCCAGGAGCTTTCCATTTCCAAGCTCCCTCCCAATATCTCTAAATCGGTCGTAGATGATTTACCGGAAGAAACCGGGGTTTACTATTTCCTAGGAAAAAATTCAGAAATCCTCTACGTAGGCAAAAGCAACAACATCCGAAAGCGGATTTATTCCCATTTTCAGGGCGCACACAAGGCTATTCGCAGTATGCAAATGCTCGAACAGATATATGATATCAGCTATGAGTTAACAGGAAGCGAACTGATTGCTTTATTATTGGAGAATGAAGAAATCAAACGCATCCAACCTCAATTCAACCGAGCCCAAAGAAGAAAGCAATATAAATTTGGCGTTTACACCCGCACTAACAAGGATGGATTCATGGAGCTTTATGTTGATCCTTATGATGAAAACAAGAATCCTATCGCTGGTTTTTCAGGTAGAGCCCATGCCATATCTTCCCTCAAAAGAAGAGGCAAGAAATATGAATTATGCCCTAAATTATATGGAGTAGAGAAAGGCCCGGGTCGCTGTTTCCATCGCCAACTCCATATTTGTAAAGGAGCTTGTTGCGGAGAAGAAGATCCTGAAAGCTATAATGAACGCGTAAGGCAAGCCATACAGGAAATCAACTATGGCAAGAATAATTTAGGGGATTTTCTCATCGTAGGAGAGGGGAGAAATTATGATGAACGCTCCGTCGTCATGGTTCAAAAAGGACTCTACAAAGGCTATGCATATGTGGATGCCAGCCATATGCAACTCGGCCTTGACACCTTGATCGATTCTATTACGTACAAAGATGAGACGCCTGATGTACAGCGAATTATTCAAGGGTATATAAAAAAACACCCCAAAGAAGTCGTCAGGATTCCCTAATTTGATCGAGGAATAGTAAAAACGACCCATGATACGGTATTTCATTTGCCTTTCATTCATTATTGCATATATCAACCTGAACTCACAAGTCTATAATGTGGCTCCTTATTCTCTGGATGAAGGCCTGCACCATTCGCAGGTGCTGGACATCATGCAGGATAAACGGGGCTATCTCTGGCTAGGGACCCACCGTGGTGTAAGTAAGTTTGATGGAAATAATTTCAAAGTTTTCGAAGCACGAAACAGTGAGATCCAAGGAAACTTTGTAAACATTATTCTCGAAGATCGGAATGGCGACATCTGGGTGGGCACGGAGAAAGGACTAGGCCGATACCATCCCTATACCTTTAAACGATACAAGAATCCAGATGAAATAAGCGGGGAAGCCATTCGCGCTATGTTGCAAACGGAAGATGGTAAGCTTTGGATTGGGGGTCAGGAAGGGAATCTGTATCATTGGCAGGAGGGAAAGTATTCGAAAAACAGTATACTCTGGGAAAATAAGCCGGAAGAAATTAGCATAAGAGATATAGAACCCGGAACAACAGGAAGGGTATGGATCGGTACAACTAAAGGTCTGTTTTATTTCGAACCCACTGAATCTGAAAAGGGCATTCAGGCATTCGGTCCGAGTGATAAGATGAGTGATCTTCTTGTTTTCGATATTCAGCATATCAAAGGTGAAACCTATTGGATAGGTACGCAAAAAGGATTATTCAGCCTGAACAGCGAAACCAATAAGTATGACATTATTCGCGATGAAAAATTGGATGATCCCAATATCTATTGCCTGGCAAAAGACTCCTCCGATAATGAGATCTGGATAGGAACAGGGAAAGGAGTATTTGTATACCATGATAAAAAGTTTTTTGAAGTATCTGGGGGAGATCGCATGCTGGATGTTCAAGTTAGAACCTTTCTGATTGATAGAGAAGGAAGCACATGGATAGGAACAGATGGTAGTGGTATGCGAAAGATTACAGACGCCAGTTTTGTGAAGTATGATGTAGAAGATGGATTTAGCAGTAAAATTGCCAAGTCCTTCCTCGAAGATAATTCAGGAAATATTTGGGTAAGTAGCCGTGATAGAGGAATAGATGTTTTCCAAACAGATAAAGTCGTGAAGAGCTATTCTATTCGAGATAATTTGGGAGGAGATGCTATTTGTTCCAGTTTTGAAGATAGTGAGGGAAATTTCTGGTTTGCCTCCTACAATGGAACCCTCAGTCTTTTCAATAATGGGCGATTTACCTACTTTGATAAAGATGATGGCCTGGAATGCAGTTCGGTATTCTGCATGACTGAAGATGAAACAGGTGATTTATGGGTAGGTACCGATCAGGGGGTATTTAAAATGGAAGGAGCACGTTTCGAAAGAATATACCATAAAGCAGATGGCCTGATTTCGGATGTTATTTATTCCCTTTTGCCGGATAAAAAAGGTAATCTTTGGATTGGTACAGAGGATGGTCTGGCTATTTGCAATGGAAAAGAGATAAAGAATTTCCCCCAATCCGATGCCATCGGAAACAATGTTATTACCCTAATTGAAGATCCTCAAGGGAGGATTTGGACAGGGAGCTCTGCGGGTTTAGGTCTTTTTCAAAATGGAGAAGGTACATACATCAAAAATAGTGGCGCCTCTGGAGCCCAAATTATTGTATCTCTGCTGATCCAGGACGACAGATTCTTATGGATAGGGACAGAAAGAGGAGTTTTCAAATTGGATTTGGAAAAATTCGATCCCAATTCGGATGAAAAACTTCCTTTTGAATACTATTCAAAAAAGGATGGCCTTCCGAGCCTTGAATGTAATGCGAATGCCATCTTTGAAGATAGTCAGGGAAATATATGGTTTGGAACGGCAGAAGGTCCTTCATTTATTCCTTCCGATATACAAAGGTTTGAAGAAAGTTTTCAGCCTCCCGTTTACATCACGGCTGTCAACTCCTCCATTTCACAAGATTCCAGTTGGGAAGCTTTGGGATATGCCTTAGATGATCGAGGACTTCCTATTGATTTGCAATTAGCTCCTACAGACAATCGAGTAGATATAGATTTCATCGGATTGAGTATGAATAGCCCCAAGCAGGTAGAGTACAAAATCATGATGGAAGGCGTGGACCAGGACTGGGTTAGACCAAAAAGCCAAAGCCTGACCTATCCGAATCTGGATCCGGGCCAGTATACTTTCAAAGTGACTGCAAAAATGGAAACAGAACCCTGGAGGGAAGAAAAGTTCGCAGCCTTTAGTTTTGAAATCCTTCCTCCCTTCTGGCAAAGGTGGTGGTTTATCCTCCCTATGTCACTTGTGTTTTTGGGATTCATCTACCTCATTTATCTGGGAATCACCTACCGCAGAAGGCAATTGCAGGAGGAAACCCGTATCCGAAATACTGCCGAAAAATTGCAATTGGAGCATCAGGCACTTTATGCCATGATGAATCCACATTTCACCTTTAATGCCCTGCAATCCATCCAGTATTTCATCCACAGACAGGACAAAAAAGCCGCAAATAAATTCTTATCCAGTTTCGCCAAACTCGTCCGTAAGAATCTGGAGAGCACCAAAAGCGATTTCATCAGCCTGAATGAGGAGCTTGATCGCTTGAAGCTTTACCTTTCTTTGGAGAAAATGCGCTTCCCGGAGAAGTTTGATTATTCGGTAAATAGCGATCCGGATATAGTACTCTCCGACATCCAGATTCCGCCCATGATTCTGCAACCTTTCGTCGAAAATTCTATTAAACACGGTATTATGCCATTGGATGCTGATGGAATGATTGAAGTCGATCTGCACAAACAAGACGAAGACTATCTGAGCATCACCATAAAGGACAATGGCATCGGTATAGAGGCGAGTAAAAAAGCCCATGCTAATCGACCCAATGATCACGTCTCCAAAGGTATGCAGATTACCCTGGATCGCCTGGCACTTTTCGCACGAATGACAGATAAGAACTATGCCCTCGATATCAAGGAAATCAAAAATGAAAAAGGAGAGGTAAAAGGTACCCTGGTGGAAATGATTCTTCCCATCAAGCAAGATGTATATGCGATGATGTAGTCCAGTTAAGCAAAGCTAAATTAGATCATATACAGGCGCGTTGGCCAAAAAAATTCGGTGTTCGGGGCCGGGTTGTGAGCAGGCTTTAGAAACGAATAGTTCACGAATACCTTAAAAAAACAGTATCCAATTCGTAATTTTTTCGGTTTTTGCGGAACTTTTTGCCGACAAAAAGTTCCAACCCCCACTGAGAAATATTAAATCCTTGAAGACCTATTAGAAAGCTCCAATAAAATCAAAAATCTGATTAATCCAGGTAAACCACCATTTTTTCCAAATAGGGATAAATCGCGTCTAAATCCGTAGCATTAGAGCTCAGCACTTTATTGCCGATAAACTTGGCAGGTACCTGCGCAATAGGGATTCTGGGACTAAAAACCGTGTAGAATTTATTATTGTATCGGGAGATACTCCCTTTTCCCCAGGAATTTACCGTTCCGCTGTATTCCCACTTAAATCCATAAATGGAAATGGGGGCTTTATTTGCTTTGATTACTTCTGAGAAATCCATTCCTGTTGTCAAACCTTCTGGCGTAAACCAATTGCTGCTTTCCTTGAGAAAATGAATTTCCTTTATTCGGCTTCTATCCGCATTTTCCCAAACGATCTTTATTTCATTAGGGGTAGCGGGATATACGACGGTACATTCCCTTTGCGGATTGTCATAAGTTGCGACATAGCCTCTGTGTACCTGACCCGCACCATAAATCTGTAAAAGATCCTGCTCACTGGTACTTTTTCGAATTGGACCCACTCTTTGTCCGGGGATAACCATGTAGTCCATGGAAGGAGAAACCCCGGGCCCACGGGTTCTCTTGTTGGGATCACTGGGATTAGTCAGCAATTCATTAATCAGGTTTTCGAAAGCTGGGCGAATATATCTAACACCTCCTTCATGAACCCATCCCATTTGTCCATCTTTCATACGAATCAGAATATATCGCTCGTAAAAATCCTGCCCCCTGAGGTTCCTTTTCACTTTTCTCAAAGTTCTTTGGTAAAGAAACTCAGCTTCCTCCCCATTTTTCATCTTCCCGACTTCCAATTCTCTCATACCCGGCTGTTGGGTTACGATCAATCCATCTACCCAAGAGCGCACTTTACCTGGCTTAGACAACTCCTGAGCTTCTACACTAAAGTTCTCGGCAATTCCAATGAGATTACTTAAAGGCTCAGTGATTTCTGTGCTTTTCCCGGAACTATTGTTCCCACTTTGCGAACCTGGTACAATAGGTTCGCATCCATAAAAGCCTAATGAAATCAGGCTAAGCAAAAGAAAGATGTGAAAAAATAGCCGGCTGCTCATGTGTTTCTGCCTTTCATTGAATTGCCTTAAAATACCCATTTGAAGGCAGGAAAGCGAATATTTACAAGATTCATAGCTTTCCCTAGCCTAATTATACGCTCTCTCGAATAAAAGTTTGAGAAGTTTTTTCGGCTTTTTTTGAACTAAAAGGACCCTAAGAGGTTAATCCTAAACAAAATAAAGCGATATGAAAGCGAAAGAAAAATCATGGACGGTTGTTCAAAGAGAGCTGATGGCTAGGTCCTTGCGTGCCCTTGCTCACCCTGTTCGTCTTTCAATTATCGAACTGCTTATTGAAAATGGCAGCATGTCAGTGACTGACATTTATACGCAATTAGGCCTGGATCAATCTACCATCTCTCATCACCTGAGTCTAATGAAAAGCAGAAAGATTCTTGCTTGTCAGCGTTCAGGAAAAAACATCCATTATCACCTCAACGGAGATAAATATCTGAAACTCATCCACAGTTTCAATCAAATCAATCTGAAAGAAGATAGATTTAACTACAACTAATCAAAAGTGAGGAGGAATCAGGTTCTTGAAGTGTCCGTTCAATTTGGCGCGACTCTTCAGGCGCTCTGTTTCGATTACTATTGGTAGGATTTTCTTGATGTGTTCCTTAATAGCAAGTAAACGCTCCCTCTCTCCTTCGAGGGTGAGCAGATTGTATTCTTGTCGAAGATTCATTCCCACATGATGCCCCAACTCAAAGGCCCTGAGATCATCAGGCCCTTCTGGTAATTTATCAGAAACTCCCAGTAAATTGTGCAACTCACGGGTCATTTCGAAAACTTCCAGTTGAAGTTCAGGCACTACTTCCTCTCTCGTATCCAGCCTTTCTATAAAACTGGCTGGATAAAGTTTGCCAGCAGCTACCGTTTGAAATTCCTGAATGCGTACCCTGCCAATACCTTCGGTGGTAATATTCATTTCCCCTGAGGGAAAGTCCTTATCAAGTGAAATGATTTTCACCTCCGTGGCAAGCTCGGCTATGCTTTTATCCAGTACCGTCGGAATAACAAAAGTAGTGTCATGTTCCAAACATTCTCTAATCAATTGTCTATACCTTAATTCAAAAATGTATAGCCTCAGTTTTTCACCGGGGTACACAACCAGATTGAGAGGAAATGACGGAAGGGATACTGACATATATTTAGCCTAAGCCCTTTAAAAACTGCTTTGCTTAGCCTTTTGTTTAATCTCGTAAAACATATAGACAAAAACCACTAAGTATTCGATCGCGAGGAGCCAAAGGTTTTCCTCATAGGCATCTGTTCGATAGGTATAATAGGTTAGGGGAAGAAAGATTGTCCAAATAAGGGGAAATCTATAAACAGAAAAAAGGCTAAGTGCCAAAAGCGTTGTGATATACCAGGGATGTACAATGGTAGCAAAGGCGAAATAAATCATAAAGGCCCAAAGCCATGATTTCCCCAATCCCCTCCAAACGGGCTTCTTCTCTGTAAAAGCAAGAATGAGAATTAAAACTGCCGCTACTCGAGAAAAATAATCCCCTGCCAGTTTAATAATATTGTAGCCTTCTATTTGATAGCCAATTTCTCGGACGATATACCAGATACTTGCATTAAATTCAAAGCTATAAAAATACAGTTTGACTGATTCCCTGAGATTGGCAAAAGTGTCCAGGCCAAGGATGGGAAAAAAGAGGAATAAAGTCATTAGTCCCACAATCGCTCCATAAGCAATGGTTTTTCCCCAGCCCAATCTCCTCAATAAGAAAGGAAGTAACATTAATGGAAGTAATTTACTACAAACAGCCATAGCAAATGCCAAAGCCGATTTCCACCATTCATCCTGTAATAAAAGGTACCAGGCTGAAAGGAGGTAGAAAATCATCAACGCTTCAAAATGGAGATTGCCACATAACTCGACAATAACCAAAGGATTGAGGGCATAGTAAATCAGGTTTACTTCTGGCAATTCCAGTTTTTTCAAAATCCGCCGAATCAATAAGAGACTACCCACCTCAGCTACAAACACGAAAAGCTTCATTACCAAAACCGCTCCATAGATATTATCTGGTGACATAGCAGCCCCTAAAGCAAATATCGCTTGCAGTACCGGAGGATAAATCGTGAAGTATTCGGGGGAATTCATGCCTGCCAGCAATTCTTCTCCTATGCCTATCTGCCGCATGAAAACCGGATCTTTGGCATAGTCAACGGGAAGCTGAAGGAAAGGACTGATTCCTTCCACAATCAATTTCCCATCCCAGATAAAGCGAAAATAATCATCCGAGAAAGGAGGAAGAGCGATAGTAGCGATTAATCGAAAGAGAATAGCGGCGCCCAAAATATATCCAATCACATTTTGCGAAAAATTGACATTCGCAGCACTTCCCTCCGATTTCCACAGCGGATAGACATAGTATATATAGAAACCAAAAAGAGCTGCATATATTCCTATGAATGGATAAAAATTTTCTCTGGGGATGTGATAAAGTAGGACATAATACAAAGCAGCTGAAAGCAGAATCAACAAAGCTCCTACCCATTCCACTTTTTTCTCTCCCTGGAAAATGAATGGATGTCTCAGGTCCATAAATAGCCGATGATTTCTTTACTTCCATATTTAGGAAGTACGAACGCGAAGCTAATACAAATTTGGCATTTGCATTTGTCCCGTATTAGATAAATCTTGCCATACAAAGCATGAAGAATAGGAATTACATCTCTCTGGGTCTCCTGATCCTTCTCGCATATCTTTTCATCAGGATAGGAACTTTCTATCCTCGCTATGAAAATCCAGCTACCGAGGCTACACTGAGTTGGGATGTATTTGGCTATTACCTTTACTTGCCATCCTATTTTATTTATGATGATCTGGGAGGATTGGGTTTCATAGAGGAGGTATTTGATACTTATCATCCTGCAGCAGACTTTCACGCAGCGGTAAAACAGCCCAATGGGAATTATGTGATGAAATATCCTATGGGGATGTCGGTGATTTATTCACCCTTCTTCTTTGCGGGACATGTGTATGCTTTAGCCAGCGACTATCCAGCTGATGGCTTCTCTCGGCCTTACCAGTTCGCGATCTGGTTTGGATGCATACTTTATGCGTTATTGGGCTTATCGATCCTTAGAACGGTTCTCTTGCGCTATGTAGGCGATCTGAGTACGGCGATCAGCCTCCTTATCATCGCTATGGGCACAAATTACCTCAACTATGTCTCTTTCGATGGAGCCATGACCCACAATGCCCTCTTTACTATTTTTGCAGCTATCCTTTATTTGACCATCTCCTGGCATGAAAATCCTTCCTGGAAAAAGGCTTTGGGGATTGGACTTCTAGTAGGATTGGCTGCTCTGACCAGACCTACCGAGATTATCATTATGCTCATTCCTTTATTGTGGGGGATAATGGATAAAGAGAGTTTGCGGGCAAAATGGGAATTGATAAGGGAAAATAAAACCCAGCTACTTATTCTGGGTACAGCAGTCACCTTTATGGGTTCCTGGCAATTGATTTACTGGAAAATTTATTCTGGAAATCTGCTTTATTATTCCTATGAAGATCAAGGATTTACCTGGCTATGGGGACATCATATTTTTGACGGCTTGTTTAGCTACCGTAAAGGCTGGTTTGCCTATACGCCTGTTATGATCTTATCTCTGATAGGATTTCTTCCCCTATTTAAGTCAGATAAGAAACTCTTCTGGCCGATACTGACTTTTACTTTGCTCAACCTTTACATCATTTTCGCCTGGGACATCTGGTGGTATGGGGGAAGTTTCGGAGCAAGGCCTTTGATTCAGTCTTACACACTCCTGGCGATTCCTTTGGCCTACCTTATCCAATACCTGTTAGAAAGTAAAAATCGTATCTACCAAATTTTGGTGGCTGTCTTTGTAATCCTCTGTATTGATCTAAATGCCATTATGACCTGGCAAGCACATACTCGAGCCGGAATTTGGGAAGCGGAGTATATGACTAAGGCTTATTATTGGAAAATTTTTGGTAATACTCATCCCAAAAAAGCGGATAAAATCTTTCTGGATGTCAGGCATGAGCTGGATGATACAGATAGAATGGAGATCAAAGAGGTCTTTTTCAATGATTTTGAAAATGACACCCTCAATCTGACTACGGATCGCCATGGCTTTGAAGGAGGGAGAGCGCTTTTGATGAATAAGGAAAATCAGTATTCCCAGTCCTTCATTGCTCCTTTGTCTCAACTTACCGATAAGGAAGATAGCTGGATCCGGGTGAGTTGTCGAGGCTTCTATGTCCAGATGCAATGGAATGTCTGGGCCCAAACCCAGATGGTTACTCAATTTATTCGGGAAGGAAAGGTCTACCGAGCGACTTCAGCGCGACTCCAAAGAACCACAGATGCCTGGCGCTGGCATGATTTCCATTATGAAATGAAGTTTCCCCGCAACTGGAAGTCTACTGATGAAGTGAAAGTATATTTCTGGAATGCAGAATCAGATACCGAAGCCTTTTTCGATAATCTGAAAATCGAAGTAATCAGTCCGATGGATTGACATCCTGCCTTTTGTACAAAGCTCCTACCCAGCCAACTTTCTGCTCCAATTTATAGACAGGATTTATTTGTTCCCCTTGACCGGGTTCGACAAAATAATAGTCATATAAGGAGTCGCTACGCAATTGCTTTTCATAAGGAATGGTTTCGATGAAATCCAGATCTCTGACCTGCTGATAAAATGCCGAAGTCGGATGATAGATCCAATAGACGCCCAACTTTATTTTTTCACCTGGCACTTCTTTCTCCATCATCAAATCAATCATATTTCGGGTTTCAGCATCATAGTACCATTCTCGTGTACCTCCCAAATTAGCGACCTGACTGAAATGGTAAACCGAATAAGCTGCTAGTAATAAGGAAATCCCCAAAGCAATACTAACCCGGGATTTTATCACTTCCTCCAGAAACATATAAATAGGGAAAGCAGCTATCGGTATAATAATCAGAGCGGTCCGATGAACGAGAAATTTGGTATCAAAAAGCCAGTATTGGGTAAGTAGAGCTAAAATGAATAAAAGTGCCAGACCACAACTGGCAAAGTAGAAGATTCTGGTAGGGCCAAAGCCTTTTTTCCTTATCCTACTCAACCCATATAGCAGAGATGCCAGAAAGAGCAGACCGAAAAACCACATGAGAATTTCTATACTTTTCGGTCCTAATAGCTTTTGTCCCATATTACTATCTTCGACAAGCCCTTTATAACTCACCCAAAGCGAATCAATGCCGTATTGAAATTCACCCAAACGTCTGAGAAACTTGATAGGATAGTAGAGAATGATTACCAAAAATACAGAACTAGCTGCTCCCAGTGCCAACGGCAACCAGGCCTTGGGTCCTAAAGATTTTCCTCCCAATAAAGGAATCTTTTCATCCCATTTCAATAAGGCCAGAATAGAAAGTCCTCCTAAAAAGGCAAGATGAACCGCGAAAAAATTGAGGAAAGTGAAATTGCTTAAAACAGCGAGGATTGATCCGATAAAACTCAGGCCTAGTTGACGACCCTTCTTTTGATCCAGGTAGGCATAAAGATGATAAACACTCATCATAACAAAGCCGCAGCCCATTCCATAACCTCTCGCCAGCGCAAAAAATTCCAATAAATAGGGATTGGCATTAAAGATCATAAAACCTCCTAGCATCAGCCATATTCTCCCGGAAAAGGCGCGGAGCAATAGAATGCTATAAGTCAGGTAGAGTAGGTGGGCTAGAAGATTGGGTAAGCGAATGAAAAACTCATCGGTTCCAAATAGCCCTACGCTGATCTGCATGAGGAAACTATTGAGCCAATGGATATTGGCTGTTCCCCAACACTCAGAAGAAAAAAAACAGGCCCAGAGATTGATATCTATACTATTGATGAAGGTACTGCTTTCATCGTGAGTCATAGAAAGTTTAGCTGCACGCAAGCAGGTATAGACAAAAAGGCAAATCCCCAGAAGTATGAGGATGATTGAATTTCTGTCAAGTGCTTTTAGTTTCATTGTTTTGCCAGGAGTAGGCCGAATTTAGGGATATTTCAGCTGAAAAACCCGAGCAAAACAAAAACGCTGCCTGGATGCCAATTCCGGGCAGCGTTAGGTTGGATCGCAATCTACGATCTACAAGGTATTTCCTACTTTATAATCCAGTTCTCTTTTAGCCAAATCTGCATCAATGGCATCTTTGAGGGCCTGGTAAAGTTCATGTTTTGAGTACAATTCTCCTTCTTGTTTGTACTTACCACCTCTTGATTCGATCAGGGCAATAATAGCTGCAAAATAGGGAGAATGATACTTGAGGCTACCAGCAATCAAAGGAGCAGAGTTGAGGGTAGCATAAAGAGCTTCCACATCCGGTTTCAGGATACGTTCTGCTTCCAAACTAATCCGTGAAAACTCCTCCTTCGAGTCCTTATCCTCCAGTATACTGAGTGTAATTCTCTTTTTTACAAAATCAGTGTACTTGAGATCTAGCTGAGCCAATAATTTATTTACGGACTGGCGAAAACGATTGGCTTCCCAGAAATACCAGAATAGCCAGGCACCGGCAGTCAATGCAACAGCAAAGATCAGTACGAAAAATATACGAAACATCATGGTTCTAATAATATTCCTATGAATATACGGTATTTTAAAGACAGTTATTTAGTCAAATAGTTGGAAATAATCAGAGCTAGGCATAGAGATTTCCCCGCTCGATATATTCTCTAACAGCCTCCGGAACCAGATAGCGAATGGAAAGACTATCCTTTAATTGTTTGCGAATGTAGGTTGCGGAAATATTGAGCAAAGGAGCCTCGAAGAGTTCAACATGTGCATGATCATCCAAAGGACCTGGTTCAGCTTCTACTCGAGGATAGACATAGATTTTATAATACTTCAGGATCGCCTCATAGTTTTTCCACTTATGCAGGTACTGAAGATTATCCTGCCCCATGATAAGGGAGAATTCGTGTTGGCGATATTTGTCGGCCAGGTGCGTAAGGGTATCTATTGTATATGAAGGTTTTGGGAGAAAAAATTCAATATTTGACGCACGGATACGATCGTGATCATCTACCGCAAGTTCAACCATTTTTAGACGTTCGTATTCAGAGAGGAGGTTCTTCTTTTGCTTAAAGGGATTTTGGGGGGAAATGATAAACCAGACTTCTTCGAGTTCTGTTTTGCTCAAAGCAGTTTCCGCAAGGATGAGATGTCCCTGATGTATTGGATTAAAAGAACCAAAGAATAGTCCTACTTTCATGTGTTTCTAGAACTGGGATTGAAAGGAGCTGATCTTCTGATCAACGATAGAGATAAGTTTGGCAGTGGATTCTTCCAATATATCATTGACAATTACATAATCAAACTGATCAGCGTACTCAATTTCCTCTACTGCCTTAGAGATTCTTTCTAAAATAGCCTCTTCATTATCAGTCCCGCGCCCTCTTAAGCGTTGTCCAAGCACCTCAAGGCTGGGAGCCTGAATAAAAATCGCACAAGCCCGATCCCCAAACTGTCGTTTGATATTTAATCCACCAATCACGTCCACATCAAAAAGTGGAAAACGGCCCATTTGGCAAATCCTATCTACTTCAGACTTTAGGGTACCATAAAATCTTCCAGGATAAACCTCTTCCCATTCAAGGAATGCATCTTCCTTGATCTGTATTTCAAATTCTTCCTGTGTTAAAAAATGGTAGTGTATTCCGTCCTTTTCCTCTCCTCGAGGGTTTCGGGTAGTAGCAGATACAGAAAAGCCAAAGCAATCAAAGCGTTCCATCAATTGCTTTACCATGGTCGTTTTTCCAGAACCGCTGGGGGCAGAAATGATAAATACGGGACGATTTTGATGTTCCATGTGCAAAGTTACACAAATAAACGAATGCAGCCAGAGATAGTTTAGCAGAAAAATTAGCTGAGAGATTTGAATTAAGTTGCAGAAAATATTACGACATGTTAAAATTTATAAATTATTGCAATTTACTATTTCATGGATACCCCTATATTTAATCCAACAAATAAGATGCCTCTCATAAAAAAATTAAATGCTCATGTACAGGCATATATACCGTCTATTCCTTCTTCTGCCTTTCTTACCCTTACCAGTTTGGGCCCAGGGAGATGAATTCAGCATCAACTATCTAAATGATCAGGCGGAGGCACTTTTTAGTATACAGGAAAAACTAGAAGCGCACAACCTTCTGGGGTTAGGGATGCCTGCCAAAACAGCTGAGAATAAGTTTGTTTCTAAAAGGTATTCCTACCTCCAAAGTTTTAAAAAATGGAAGGCCAATCCTTCTTCTCAGGTTAATAAGGAATTTGCGGCGAAGGTAATCGCATCACATTCACTTGTTTTGAAACTAAAAGAGATTCAACTACAGGAAGAGATTGATACCCGGGATTTACAGAAAGCTTCACTCTATTTCCATGATTTGAACATACTCGGTCAGGAACTATATCATAGCCTCAATATGGGCAGCTATAGCAATAGTCTTGCACCAGCTAGTCTTAAAATTCATGAAGAGGCGATCCAGATTGCACGTAAATTGGTACTTGCGTATCGATATGAGCAGGAAAAGGAAATCACCTTATTTAAAAGGAAGCTTAGAAACATTAAACTTCAGGATACAAAGGCTACAGCAAGCTTTAGTAAAGATTTTCGTCAGCTATTGCTAAACCGGATAGATAAAGAAGAATCCTATAATGAAAAAGTGCTGAAGGTATTCAATTTGTGGGTGGAAGTTTTTAATGAGTGGAGTAAATCAAAAGAGTGGAAGCTCACCCTACAAATTAAGCTAGGACCTGAATTCCGCCCTATCCAGATCTCTCAGATTAGTTTAAGTCCGAAAAAAGAACCGCAGGACTTGATTTTTCTTATGGATGTTTCAGGATCGATGAATAAGACAGAAAAATTACCCTTAATTAAGCGATCTTTATTAGAAGTACTTCCTTATCTCAATCCGGAAGACAGAATCAGCGTACTCACCTTTGCCGATGAGTCCCAACAGATTCTTTCCAATTATTCTCCAAAACAAAAAACAGCCATTGCGCAAGCACTGGAAAAAATACAGGTTGGGGGAAAAACTCGTCCCTACAGTTCTTTTGAAACGGCCTATCAAATCGCCAGAAATAATTTTCGGAAAGACCGGCCAACACGTATCATCCTTCTCAGTGATGGAGGATTTAAGATAGATCCAGAAAAGCTCCCGAAACTGATCGAGGCACAAAGCTATGTAGGCGTAAGCCTTAGTATCATGTATGCGGGCAGCAATGAAGCAGAAGTAAGGAATCGCTTAAGAAAATTGACGGGTATAGGAAAAGGGCATTATCTTGCCCTGGGCAGAAAGAATCCTGCCCAGCATCTGCTGCAACTTATCCAGCAGGTACATCCTTTGACCCTAAGATGAATTACCGTACAACTCTCATTACAGAAAAGAAAAAAGATCCATTTGGTGAAGCCATGTGGGCCTATTTCAAGGGAGATTTACAAGCTACGGTAAAAGTATATTCGGATATTGCGGTCGATGACAATATTCCTACCGGATATCTGTTTAGAAGTTATTCGCAAATGCCTCCCTGGGAGCAAAAAGCGATTGATTTGTGTAGAGGTCGAATACTGGATGTAGGAGCGGGAGCCGGGAGTCATAGCCTGGAGCTACAAAATAGGGGAGAGGATACGACGGCCATTGATATTTCTCCTGGAGCTGTAGAGATCATGAAGGCGAGAGGACTCAAACAAGTGGCTCATGCAAGTATATGGGAATATACCCATGGGCGATTTGATACGATCCTTTTGATGATGAATGGAGTCGGGCTGGTCGGAAATTTAAAGGGCTTGAATGCTTTTCTGGATCAGGCGAAAAAAATGTTAAATCAGGGCGGTCAAATTCTTTTAGATTCGTCAGATATAAAATATTTGTACAATGATTTGGAGATATCCCCGCCAAATGATATATATTACGGCCTTATTGAGTACCAAATGGTATTCGGTGCCTCAGTAAGTGAAAAATTCTCCTGGTTATACCTGGATTACCCCCGTCTAATCAGACATTGTAAACTCCAGGGACTAAGCTGTGAAATTCTCCACGAAGGGCCGCATTTTGAGTATTTGGCACGAATATCTGCTGAATTATAAACCCTTTGCATAAAAAAGGAGTATATAATACATTGGGACACAGTACATCCCTAAGTTCTTAATTGAAATACGAGTAGTGTATGAAGTTTGAAGAAAGCGTTTTTATCAAGTCTCCCATCAAACAGGTATGGAAATTCCTGAGCAATTATCGGAGTCACAAACAATTTAACGGCATATATAAAGAGACAAAGCATGTCAGCGAGGGGAAGATGGCAGTGGGTTCAGAGTTATTCACAAAAATATTCTTCTTAGGAAGAAAAATCGAAACCAGCAGCGAAGTAATTGAATTCGAACCGGAAAAAACCTTAAGATTTCAATCAAAAAGCGGTCCTGTACCGTCTGATACCAAATATGAATTCCAGCCAGAAGGCGAAGGAACAGTAG
>JBCBRM010000032.1:0-99503 GCA_039819665.1 Bacteroidota bacterium | reverse complement strand
AAAAAATTAAATACTTGTTCTATGCGGAACAGATCACAGAAAGTTTCTCAAATCTATTTCGCATATTTGTAGAATTTTAATCCTCACTTTTATGGTAGTTGAACAAATTTATACAGGATGTTTGGCACAGGGTGCTTATTACATCGAGAGTGAAGGGGAAGCTGCGATCATCGACCCCTTACGTGAGGTACAACCATACATTGAAAAAGCCCTTAAGAAAGGCGCAAAGATCAAATATATCTTTGAAACACATTTTCATGCAGACTTTGTAAGTGGTCATGTTACCCTTGCAGAAAAGACCGGGGCACCCATCGTTTATGGCCCTAATGCTAACCCTAAATTTGAAGCTCATATTGCAAAAGATGGGGAAGTATTTCAACTGGGTAAAGTTAGTATCACAGTTCTACATACGCCCGGTCATACTATGGAAAGTTCCACCTATTTGCTAAAGGATGAAAACGGGAAAGATTATGCCATTTTTAGCGGAGATACGCTTTTTCTCGGAGACGTAGGAAGACCGGATCTCGCTCAAAAGGCTGCAAGCATGACGCAGGAAGATCTGGCAGGATTGCTATTTGATAGCTTGAGAAACAAGATCATGCCTCTGGCTGATGACATCATAGTTTATCCGGCACATGGCGCAGGTTCTGCCTGTGGCAAGAACATGATGAATGCCACCCAGGATAAACTGGGCAATCAAAAAGAAATGAACTATGCCTTGCGGGCAGACATGACTAAAGAGGAATTTATCCAGGAAGTTACGGATGGCCTTCTTCCTCCTCCAGCCTATTTCCCCCTCAATGTTCAAATGAACAAAGAAGGTTATGAGAGTATCGATAAGGTTTTGAGTGATGGGAAACTGGCACTATCCCCGGATGCTTTTGAAGCAGCTGCTAATGAAACCGGTGCGGTAGTCCTCGATGTAAGAAATCGTGAGGACTATATTAAAACCCATATTCCTAGATCTATTTTTATCGGGCTTGATGGTAGCTTTGCTCCCTGGGTGGGTGCGTTGATTAAGGATGTAAAACAGAAAATCCTACTCGTGGTGGATGAATATAAAGTAGAAGAAGCAATCACTCGCCTGGCAAGGGTAGGTTTTGACAATACCCTAGGATACCTTAAAGGAGGAATTGAGGCTTGGATTTCCGCAGGAAAAGAAATGGATAATCTCCCTACGGAAACGGCCGTCGAATTTGAAAAGAAGTTTAAGGAAGGAGACATGCAAGTGCTGGATGTAAGAAAGCCCGGGGAATACAAGCTTGAACATGTGGATCAGGCCCTTCATGCACCTTTATCCGTTCTCAATGATCATCTGGCCAGCATTTCCAAAGAAAAGCCTGTATATATGTATTGTGCTGGCGGATATCGCTCAGTTATAGCTGCCTCAATTCTAAAGTCCAGAGGCATCCATAATTTGGTCAATATCAAAACCGGATATAAAGGAATTGTAGAAACGAATGTTCCTCGTAATAATCAAGTTGCTGCAGGAAACTAGAGAATAGAATTTAACAATAAACTCAGGGGGTCGCTAAGCTTCGACTCCCTCTTTTTTTTGTACTTTCTTTTTCTTCTGTTGAAGGGAAATGAAAAGGACTCCCCCCAGTACCAGTACTCCTCCAAGAATTTGAACCAGAGTTAATCTTTCCCCCAGAAATATATAGGCAAGTATAATCGTAGAAATAGGACCTGAACTACCCACGATAGCAGCATTTGAGGCTCCAATTAATCGAATGCCCTCAGAAACCAAAAAGGTAGGGATGACTGTACTGAAAGTTGCCATGAGTGCTGCATACATATAGACCTGCCAGGGAAAATCCATGCTGGCAAAACCCTGATTGTAGATGAGGTAATGAATGATCACCGCGCTCGAGGAAACCGTCAGTGCATAGGAAGTAAATACCCAGGTGCCCATTTTCGGCAGCAATCTCCCACTCCCCGCTAAATAAACCGCGTAGCAAAGTGCACTTCCCAAAATCAAGGCGCCTCCTGTATAGAGATCCTTTTTACTTCCGATTTCTATATTGCCGAAAAAGACAATCATAATCCCAATATAGGTCAGGATCAAAGCTATAATTTGTTGCCAACTCAATTTCTCCCGAAAGAAAAAGACTCCAATCAGCACTACCAGGGTTGGATAAATAAAAAGTATCAGCCTTTCCAAACTTGCACTGATGTATTGCAAGCCCATAAAATCAAAAAGGCTTGCCAAATAATACCCAAGTATCCCCAATGCAATAATTTGAATGAAATCACCGGCCTTAGGTCTGTAGCTTCCAGCCTTTTGAGATAAATACAATGCAATTCCCAAAAAAATAGGAAGAGAAAAAAGCATGCGAAACAGGAGCAGACTAATAGCATCTACTTCATATTGGTAAGCCAACTTTACGAAAACGGCCTTGGTTGAAAACAAAATCGCGCCTAATAAGGCGACGAAAATTCCCAATAATTGCTGATAGCTTGCACCTTTTTTCTGATTTTCCATGCTGTTTTGGGCGCTTTTTCTGATGCGGATGCAAGTTAGATGAATTGTCGGGAAAACAAGCAGCTTTGCTCGAAAGTTCTGGGGCTGTATCTTTGCGCCTCCAATTAGCGTAATAAGTTCCATGACAAATAAATTGAAAGATCTGGTCACTTGTGAAATCGATTCGATTTCCAGCATTCCCCTGGATGGAAAAATAGAAGAGGCCGTAGAACTTATCTTTAAACAGGTTCATGAAGTTGGAGGTAAAGTTGTCGTTTCAGGCGTAGGGAAGGCGGGCTATGTAGGTAGAGCGATTTCTTCCACTTTTTGCTCGACCGGTACCCCCTCTGTCTTTTTGGATGCGCTGGATTCTCAACATGGAGATTTAGGAGTTTTGCAGAAAAATGATGTGCTCTTTCTTATTTCAAATTCTGGTATGACAAGGGAGATCATCGAATTAGCCGAATTATCTCAGTCCCTATATCCTGATCTTTCGATTGTCCTTTTGAGTAAAAATCCAGATAGTCCTTTAGCGAAAATGGCCCATATCTGTATCCTTACTGGATCGCCTACAGAAATTTGCCCACTAGGCCTCACCCCAACAACTTCTACTACAGTAATGGGAGTAGTTGGAGATTTGATAGTGGTATTATTATTGGAAAAAATTGGTTTCACTAAAGAAATGTATGCCGCTCGTCATCATGGCGGTTATTTAGGTAAAAAAGCCAGACAATGAATAGCTCACTCACCCTAATCAGTGGTCCCTGCGCAGTAGAAGAACTTGAAACCTGCCTTGAGATCGCTAAAGAATTGAAAAGAATTACCTCAAAATTGGGGATCAAATACATTTTCAAAGCCAGCTACAAAAAAGCGAATCGAACAAGCCTGAATAGCTTTACGGGTATTGATGAAGATACCGCATTAAATATCCTGAAAACAGTTGGAGAAGAGGTAGGTGTAGAAACCATTACCGATGTTCATGAGAGTAAGGATCCGGCCAAGGTTAGTCACTTTGTCAATCATTTGCAGATACCTGCCTTTCTTTGCCGTCAGACAGATCTATTATTAGCTGCTGGGGAAACGGGATGTGGAATCAATATCAAGAAGGGACAATTTCTCTCTCCGGAAGCCATGAAGTTTCCTTTGGAGAAAGTACTATCTACCGGAAATAAAAAGGTCTGGTTATGCGAAAGGGGAACCACTTTTGGTTATCAGGAATTGATTGTCGATGCGACTTCTATTGCACGTATGAAAGAGCATGGAGCCCTAGTTATCATGGATTGCACCCATGCTACTCAAAAGCCTAACAGGACGGTAGGAACCACTGGAGGGGACCCGGGCATGATTGAAACCCTGGCGCTTTCTGCAGTTGCTACCGGTGCTGACGGACTGTTCATTGAGGCACATCCTAATCCATCAGTTGCAAGGAGTGATTCAGCCACCATGCTTTCTTTGGAACATATGGAAGGTCTTTTGATGAAGGTAATGAAGGTTAAGGCTGCTGTTTTGTAGCACTTGTCATCTCGAAGCTTGGACAAGCGTAAGTATAGGTCTGGTATTTGGACTGCCTTTTACTTAGAATCATCTTGTTGTAGCTAGAGGTCCCGGATATATGATAGATTCCGGGACGACAGCCATGTGCAAAGTTAAACGCCTATCATCACGGCCTTAACCTAAGAGCCGGGACCTCTAGCAAACACATCCTCAACCTTAACTCATTCAAAAAAAAAGCCAACCCACTCGCATGGGATGGCTCCAAGGTAATAATGAGATTCCTGATTATTAGTATCCGGGATTCTGGACCAATTGTCCATTGACGTCCATCTCCCGTTGTGGGATCGGATAAACAAGCGCATCAGCATCAAAGGCCAATCCACCTATGCTTATCTCATTTCTTTTTCTATCTCTCAAAAGATGTCCTTCAAACATCAATTCAAGTTTCCGTTCCTGGAGAATTCGATCTAAATCCAGATTAGCAGGAATGATTTCGGATAAACCTACTCTGGAACGAACCAAATTGATATCCTCAGCAGCACCATCCGTATCGCCAGCTCTGAAACGAGTCTCGGCCCGTGTCAAATACATTTCTGCCAAACGAATGATATTTATATTTCCATCCTGGGCAGAATTATTGATCCATTTTCCTGTGCGGTCGATTCCATTGCCATCTATGTAGAATAAGTCCAAACGCTCATCTCCGGTTTCATACTCTGCCAAATGAGCTGTAGTAACATCGATATCTCCTCTTCCTCCAAATTCAGGAGCAGCATAGAAGGTTATAAAATCATTGGCTCCATCCTGAGAGGTTACTTCAACAGTGAAGATGTCCTCAGGGGTATTGGAAGAGGCATTGAAACTTGCAGAATAACTGGCATTGAGTGCATACCTTAGAGAAGAAATTACCCGATCTGCCTCCTGATCTGCCAGCTCAAAATTGCCCATCATCAGATGAACCCGAGAGAGCATAGCACTCGCAGCAAAAGTTGTTGCAAATACTCCATTTTCCTCAGGTAAATTTGCTTTAGCATAATTCAAATCCGCCAGTACTTGCTCATAAATTTGAGAAACACTGTTTCTGGGAACTTCGCTAGAAGCATCAATGGAACGAGTGGGCAATAAGATGAGGGGTACGGCTAGGTTGCTTGCAGGATCACCAGCATTGTAGGGCTTACCAAAGAGGTTGGCTAAGTCAAAATAGATTACGCCTCGCACAAATCTCGCCTCGGCCTCTACCCTGTTTTGATCCGCTGCATCCAGAATATCTATAGCACTCAATACATTATTTGCACGGTTGATGGCTTCATAACTTTCTGTCCAGAATCTTTCTACATCTCCATTTTGAACAAGGATAGTTTTCTGAAAGATTTGCTCAGGTTCTTCAAAAGTTCCTGCCCAGATTTGCTCTCCATCATCAGCCAGTAATTCTGACAAATGCTGACCACCTCCCCAAACGTCATTGTCAGAAAGACCGTCATAGGAGCCTACGAGAGCGGCGATTACATTATTAGCAGTATTGAGTGCGGTTTCTTCATCGATAGACTGCTGGGGAGTTACATCCAGTCTACTATCGCAGCCGGTAAATAACAGCGCCCCGGCACAGAATACGGATAGAAATATATTAGATAGCTTATTCATTTTACTGTTCATTAAATTAGAATCCGATGTTGATACCAAAGATGATGGTCTTTGCTTGAGGAGCTGAGTAGAAATCATTCCCCAGACCGATGTTGCCGGCTACGAAGTCAGCATTTACCTCAGGATCCCATCCCTGATAATCGGTGAAAGTCATGAGGTTTTGTCCCGTGGCATAAATGCGAACTTTGCTCATGCGAAGCTTCTGTGTAAAGTCTGAAGGCAATTGATAGCCTATGCTTACTGTTTTCAAACGCAGGTAGGAACCATCATCAATAAATCGGGAAGACTCACTGGCACCATTCAGGAAGCGAACCTCAGGAATGTCAGTTACGTCTCCAGGATTCTGCCAGCGATCCAAAACTCTTCGGTCCTGGTTGTCAAACCAACCAAATCCATCCATCTGGAAAACGCCCCCGCCATTGTAGATTTCGTTTCCATACACCCCCTGTAGGAAGATGCTCAGGTCAAATCCAGCGAAAGAAAAGGTATTATTGATACCATAAATAAAGTCTGGATTTGGATCTCCGACTACCACACGCTCAGCTTCATTGATGTTGTTTGTAGTACTTGTATTATCGATAATGTTTCCATTTTCATCCTGCGTATTCAGGAAGAAAAGAGCATCTCCATTTTCCGGATCAACCCCTGCGTACTCCGGTGCAAAGAATACTCCGATAGCCTCACCTTCTACCGCACGGTTAATAAAGCCTCCTTCAATTACCTGGTCATCCAGATTGGTTATAAGATTTTGGTTTCTGGCGAAATTGATACTTGTAGTCCAACGGAATTTTCCAACCAGATTTTCAGTATTCAATACAAATTCCCATCCCTTATTCTCCAATTCTCCAACATTTCTCAACTGGGAAAGGAATCCGGTAGTAGAAGGCACATTTACATTCAAAAGAAGGTCGGTAGTGTTTTTGATATAGTAGTCAATCTCACCATTGATTCTTCCATTGAACAAACCAAAGTCTAATCCAATATCGGTTTGAGTGGTTGTTTCCCACTTTAGATTTGGGTTTGGAGACTGAGTGGGGTTTATTCCTGAGTTACCGGCAAAAGCCGCTCCTCCGCCCCAAAGTCCTCTGGACGGGAAATTGGTGATAGGTGTATTTCCAGTAATGCCATAACTGGCCCTTAGCTTCAGAAAGGAGACAACTGAATTATCAGTCAGGAAGTTTTCCTCTGAAATGATCCAGCCCAAAGATGCAGCTGGGAAGAATCCATATCTTTCGTCATTTCCAAAGCGTGAATCTCCATCAACACGCCCTGCCAAAGAAAGCAAATACTTATCTCCAAACTTATAGTTTGCACGAGCGAAGTAGGAAACAATATTAAAGATAGTTCCAGTTGAAGTTCCGCCAAAAATTTCCGCTGCACTAGCCAACTTTTGGAATTCATCATTGGGGAAATTTCGTCCTTCTACCCGTGCAAATTCGGTATTAGATTCCTGAAAACTCATCCCTCCTACCACATTCAAATCACTTTCTCCAAAACTTGTGTTATAGGTAGCAAAATTATTGAAGGTAAAGTTGAGGGTATGGGTAAAGTTATTTCTACCCAAACCATTAGGCTCACCAGTATTTCTTGCAACAGCAGCACTGAAATATTGCTCCTCATTTTGGGAGAGGAAGTCAACTCCGAATTCTGATCTGAGAGACAAACCCGGTACTATTTGCCAATCCGCATAAAAGTTTCCAATTGTACGGAAAACTCTTGCCTGAAAGCTGGTATTATCTTCGTATAGCTTACCATTGAAGTAAACGGTTCTTTCAAAGAATTCTCCTGTTTCAGGATCTAATAACGGTTGTGCTGAAGGAAGGGCAATCAACTGCAAAGGAGTTGAAAAAGAGTTGTCATTAGGCAGTCTGTCATTTCTTGTCCGGGCGAAATTCATGTTCATGCCTATCTTCACATTTCTGGAGGCTTTATGGTCTAGATTCAAACGTCCACTGAAACGATCAAAATTGTTGTAAATGAGGATACCTGCCTGATCGAGGTAGGATGTGCTGATGAAAAAACTGGATTTATCTGATCCTCCGCTTGCACTCAGGTTGATTTCCTGAAAACCGGCATCTTCCTGAAAAGCTTCTTGTTCCCAGTCCGTATCATTGCCATCTCTCCATCCGGGGATACGACGATCTCTCCACTCGTCTGCAGTCAACCCAAAGACCAATCCATTCCCATCATTGAAATCGGAATTGTCAAAGGCTTCCTGCCATAGATCCAGGTATTCAGGTCCACTCAACCACTCACGATTGTTGGTGGGCTCACTAAAACCCTGCTTATAATCGACATTGAATCGTGTCTTCCCGGCTTTCCCTTTTTTGGTGGTCAGGATCACAACGCCATTTGAGGCACGCGAACCATAAATAGCAGCCGCAGATGCATCCTTCAGGATTTCGATGGATTCGATATCATTGAAATTGATATCTGCCAGGGGATTGGTAGGTGCATTGAGGCTGGATTGGCTTGCCGAAGTAATGACTACCCCATCGATTACGTAAAGCGGCTCATTACTAGCTGTTACAGAAGCTGAGCCCCTGATTCGCATATTGATTCCCTGGCCCAGTTTTCCGTTTTGTTGAGAAACCAAAACCCCTGCTGCCCTACCCTGCAGGGCAGATTCAAAACTGGTAACAGGAATGTTTTCAATCTCAGCTCCAGAGACCTTTGCGATATTTCCGGTCAGGTCTCGTTTAATCTGTGTGCCATAACCGGTGATGATCACCTCATCAATTTGGAGGCTTTCGACCATGGTCAGATCAATTGTACTACGCCCATCAATCGTGATTTCCTGGGTTTCGTAACCAACATAAGTAAAAACAAGTACTTTCGAATTTTCGGGTAAATTCACCACGTATTTACCCTGAGCGTTAGTGAGTGCGCCTACGGTTGTTCCTTGAACAATCACCGTAGCACCTTCCAGTGCATCACCTTCCTCATTCAGGACGGTTCCAGACACTGTCCCTTGTCCATATGCTGAAGTAAAAAGCATAAAAACCAGGACAAGAGATAAGAGGCTATTTCTCTTCATAGGTTAGATGTTTAAAAAAGGCTAAAAAATTCAATTCGGTCATCAGGACCGATAATCACATTTAATCCGTAATCAATAGGTGCTTTAGAGAGAAATAGGCGAGCGTTGGTTGTGTTTTCTAATTGCTTAACGTAGTCTTAAATTATTTTTTCATGGATAGCTATACTTTTCAGCCTTTAAGCTGTTACATATACTTTCTTCTCTTGATAGCTGCGCGGCTACAAAGAAATCCGAGTAAACTATTGCAAGTACTTAGTAGCTGCCCATCTTATTGCTCACAGCAATTATAGATAAGCATCGATAAATAAAGGAATCTCATAGGTCTATTGACCGGACAATACCAAATCAAAATGTGATAGCTGCTTTACGGAATGTAGGCGAGTATTTATTGTGTTTTCCGTTTAAAAACGCCTTATGGCTTTCGGTGATACAAAGCTCATATCAAATGACAATTATACGCCTATTTGACCTGAACTAATTTCGCGAACCTAAGGAGGCTTCGTTTTATTTCATTTATGTAACGGGGAGAAGCTCAAATGAGTAGCCTCAAATGTGTGTTTTTTCTATAAAATATTTCAAAACATGTCTTTAACGACTTGGATCTGGGTTTTTACGAATCTTTATTCGATGAAATCAAACATCCCATAACAGTGTTATAATTTATTTTAATCATAGATTTTACGAAAATTATCTAATTTTGGCAGGTGCTTTTTAGGTCTTTTTTCTTCGAACTCATATATCATCCTTCCCAAATCTCCTAAAAATGGAAAGCCGATCTTCTCATATTCATAAGTATCATCATTAAAAATCTGATTTTCATTTACAAAGATGGTAGCCGTAAGCATAAATTCTATCCCCTTCTCCAAATCTATGATATATGCGTTGTCCGTAAGGAATCCATAAGCCACCCCAACCTTATTAAAAATTCGAATTTGATCAGGAATATTTTCCTGCTTATCCCCAAACATGAAAAACTTAACGTAGGAGTCATAATAATAGGAACGGTCCGGATAGGCAGGATAGGAGCTTTCCCTAGGAAGGATGGACATATATTTCCATAGAAATTGACGGTCCTCCTTTTTTAAATTAAATCCAGCGCTCCCCATAACACTGTTAGGAAAAAATACAGATTTTAAAACCATTTGCTGATCGTCTATAGGAAAGTGATTTTTCCTGGAGAAATCTTTGGGCTCATCTATCCTTTTCCCTCCCTGCATCTCACCTTTTCCTAATAAAAGACCCTCTTTATCGGGGAAGGAAATTTCGCTTACTTTCTCGTCAGCCTTATATAATTCCTGATCATTTTGATAAAAACTAAAAGGATTTGTATGACGATTTTCATCTTCACTCAATGCTATGGAAAGTCGATGAGTAATTTTAGTGTTAGTAAATCCTTTGTCCCATAAGCCTTGATTTAAGTCCTTTTGTCCCAGAAATTCATATAGTCGATTAAAAGCATCATTATCACTCACGATCATCACTTTTTTGATGTAGTGCCCGATAGATGGGAGAAAATTCTGTGCACTGCTATCAGTCAGCACCTGACTCTGACCGGAATAAACACTATCTATTCTGAGGGGAGTTTCCCTATCAAGTCCATTTATACCTAGCTCATGTAGCTTTTCTAAAGCAAGTACAGCTGTGGGAAATTTTACTGTACTGGCTGGATAGAAATACTCGTCATTATTTACCCTAAAGGTGTACGTATGAAAAGAGGGGTTATTTTCTGCATCCCGATTGATCTGAGTATATTGAATCTGCAGACGAAATTTCTCTGCTTCTTGGTAGACTTCTGAAACTACACCTCCCCTTTCTTTCATCATTGCTTCCAAAAAAGGAACTTTCTCTGTTTCACAACTTATGAGGAATATTGATAGGATAAATAATAGAATAAAGCTTCTCATCTTGAATATTTCTTATTTTACGGAATCAATTTACGATGGAATGTTTCGAAAATATAAGCTAAGCTGGATTATACTATGTCTTTTTCTCCTTTTTTCGTGTAGAGAGGAAAGCAAGCAAAACGAAGAAAAAGATACGCAACTTGAAATCATAGATAAGCCTATTAAATTTGATAGCCTGAGAGAGGCCCTTTCCCTGGAATATCTAAAGGAACACCATGGACTGATCCAAGAAACACCAGACATTATCCCCAAAATAGTGGTAGTTCACCATACGGTAATTCCCACGCTGGAGAAAACCTTTGAGGTGTTTGATCCCCCTACTCTAGCTGGAAATCGAGCTTATATTCAAAAAAGCTCAACACTTAATGTTTCTTCTCAATTTTCCGTGGATCAAGATGGCAAAATCTATCGTTTCCTACCTGATACCACTTTCGCCCGCCATGTTATAGGCCTAAATTACTGTGCTATAGGAATAGAAAATGTAGGGGGAACAGATGCTCTTCCCCTGACAAAAGCTCAAATACAGTCAAACATTTTACTCATCCGCCACTTAGTGAAGAAGTATCCCATTGAGTATGTAATTGGCCATCACGAATACCAGCTATTTATCGGGCATCCTCTCTGGAAAGAAAGCGATCCCAACTACCTGACAGATAAAAATGATCCCGGTGAAGAATTTATGTCTGGTGTTAGAGCCGGATTGCAGGATTTAAGCCTTAAAGCTCTTCCTAAAAAGCAGAATAGTCTTCCTGATTGATTCCAACATGTTTGGTACTCCCCGCCCTATTTGCGTAATTGTCGCTGAATTTATTAACCTAACCTATGCCTCTTGCGATGTCAAATAAAACCATCCTGAATAAGCAAAAACTCATCTTCATTTTCAGCTTTTTATGTGTCTTTACTACTTTCGCCTGTGCCCAAAAAGTGCGGGTCCCTGTTGTTCATAACAATATGGACAAAAAGGGAGGTAAACTCCAGATAAAAGCTGGTGATCGTATCTTTGTAGAAAGAGTTACCAATACCCCCCTCAACCTAAACAATATGCGAGGGAATCCAAGTGGTACCGAGAATGGAATTTTACTGGATTTTGCAGATACTACCTTTAGTGGAAAGGTATTCTATGGACTTTTACCTTATCATGATTCCAAGCACCCCATGCCAATTTATCGCAGACAGTTAGGGTTGGAAAAGGGTAAAGTTGAGTTGATACTAGCCAAAAGTTTCGAAGGAAGATATGATATGATTGACTGGGTGTCTAAAGGATTTGGGACCCTGGGATATCGTGTAATCTCAGCTGAAGGGGAAACACTTTATGATGGGATCGTTGGATTTAAAAAAGATAATAGTGGTTTTGACCTGGACGCAACTATCATAGAAGGTCCTTTTGTTAACCTCCTTACAGATAAGTCTGCTACTATTTCTTTCGAAACGTTGGAAAAAGAAAAAACCTATGTAGAAATCAATGGGCAGAAATTTGAAGATAATAAATCAACTACCCATCATGAGATAACAGTAAGTGGCCTGGAGGCAAATAAAGAATACGAATACAAGGTATTTTATGGAAGTATGAATCAGGCTTATACCCTGAAAACTGCCCCAACTCCCGGATCAAGAACCTCTTTTACCTTTGCATATGCCAGTGATTCAAGGAGTGGAAATGGTGGGGGAGAAAGAGATATCTATGGTGCCAATAGCTATATCATGAAAAAGATTATGGCGCTGGCGAAAATGAAGAATATTTCTTTCATGCAATTCTCAGGCGACTTGATAAATGGATATCTAAGCGACAGAGGCATGATGGACCTCCAATATGCCAACTGGAAGAGAGCCATAGAACCCTTCGCCCACTATTTCCCCGTTTATGTAAGCATGGGAAATCATGAAGCCTTTGTACGGGTATTTGCCGAGAACGAAAGAAGTTTTGGGTTGATGGTTGACAGGTTCCCCTATGAAACTGAGTCAGCGGAAGCAGTTTTCTCCAGCCACTTTGTACTCCCTAAAAACGGTCCGGAAAGCGAAGACGGTGCTATCTATGATCCTGAAGAAGACAAAGTAAACTTCCCAAGTTATGAGGAGAATGTCTTTTATTATATCCATGATAATGTAGCGGTTATAGTCCTTAATTCAGACTATTGGTATGCCCCTACGACACAGGCTCTGTCTGTAATGAGTGGTGGTATGCATGGCTACCTGATGGATCAGCAAATAGCTTGGTTAGAAAAAACCATGGAGAGCCTTGAAGCCAATGAAAATGTAGACCATATCTTTGTTACCCAACATACACCTGCTTTCCCTAATGGAGGCCATACCCAGGATGATATGTGGTACAAAGGAAATAACCAGATGCGTCCCTTTGTTGCGGGTAAACCTGTCGCTAAAGGGATCATCGAAAGAAGGGATGAATACCTCGACATTCTTGTGAACAAGAGCAAAAAGGTAATTGCTATCCTCACAGGTGATGAGCATAATTATGCTCGCACTGAATTGAGTGATAAGACTCAAATCTATCTACCCAACTACCTTGGTGATAAAATCACCCTATCCAGAACCATTTACCAAATCAATAATGGTGCAGCAGGTGCCCCATACTATGCCCAGGAAGAAACCCCCTGGACTCCCATGGTAAGCGGTTTTACTACCCAGCATGCCCTTGTATTCTTTCACATCAATGGAAGCAGTGTAGAAATGGAGGTGATCAATCCTGACACCCTCGAGCCTGTAGACAAGCTAAAACTTAGATAATTACGATCATTACAAAACGGATCTCCGGATCCAACAAATAGAATAAACATGTTACGGAACTACTCACTAATCCTAATTAGCCTATTTTCCTTCCTGCTTTATGCATGTGAAGGTTCCAAAACTGCAGAACAAGAAGAAAAAGGCCCTGCTTTACCTGTTGCGGATATTGACAATGGAGGCATTCAGCTTTCGGATGGGTTTGGAGCCATGGTAGTAGCAGATACCCTGGGAATTGCAGGCCATATTGTGCTTGATGACGAAGGCGATTTATACGTAAAACTGAGAAGGACCAAAAATGAAGAAGGAATCATTGCTTTAAGGGACTCAGACGGTGATGGGAAGATGGACATCCAACAAGGATTTGGTAATTACAATGGTACCGGTATTGACATCCATGAAAATTACCTATACGCCTCTACGGATGTTGCTATCCATAGATATAAATTAGCGCCGGGTGAACTTCTCCCGGATACAAGTAGTATGGAGACGCTAATTAGCGGATTTCCAGACCAGGGGCAGCACGCATCCAAGACTTTTGTATTTGATGACAACAATAACATTTACGTCAATGTAGGTGCTCCTTCAAATGCCTGTCAGGAAAAAATGCGTCAAGTGGGATCTCCCGGCCTAGATCCATGCCCTCAGCTGGAATACCAGGCGGGTATTTGGAGATTTAATGCCAACGAAGCAGGCCAGACCCAAAAAGAAAACGGCTATAAGTATGCCACCGGAATTAGAAATGCAATGGCCCTGGATTGGAACCATAGCAGCAATGGACTTTTTGCCTTGCAGCACGGTCGTGATGATCTACATAGATTGGCAGAGGAGCTTTATACTGAAAAAGATAATTCAGTCCTTCCCGGTGAAGAATTTTTTCAAATTGATCAGGACGATGATTTTGGCTGGCCTTATTGTTACTTCGATCAATTTAAAGGAGAAAAATTCCTCAATCCTGAATACGGGGGAGACAGAGAACGTCAGGGAAGATGCGAAGGAATCAAAAAGCCTATTTTCGGATTTCCCGGACACTTGGCTCCTAATGACCTCATTTTCTACCAGGGAGATCAATTTCCTTCCAAGTATAAAAATGGAGCCTTCATTGCCTTTCATGGGTCTTGGAATAGAGCTCCAGAGCCTCAGGGAGGATACTTTGTAGTATTCCTTCCTATGGATGCAAGTGGAAAAATTACCGGCGAGTGGGAAATTTTTGCGGAAGGATTCCCTCAAGTAGAAACCGTAGAAAGCCCGAGGGATGCAGTATATCGTCCGGTTGGTTTGGCTGAAGGGCCAGATGGGTCTCTTTACATAAGTGATTCAAGAAAGGGAAGAATTTGGCGAATCATGTATTACGGAAGCAAAGAAGTTTAGGATAGCAGAATATGAGAATTTTTGGTATATTTCTGGTGCTGGGTATTATTTGGATTTCCTGTACAGAGGAAAAACAAGCCAAACCTGATCAGACACAAAGCCCCAAAACGGAAGTAAAGAAAGAAGAGCCGAAAGAGGTAGACCCGAGAGTTGTGGAAGGAGAGGATAATTATAAAAAGCATTGTATGACCTGCCATATGAAAGATGGCTACGGTGTACCCAATCTTAATCCTCCCCTAGCTGAGACCGAATGGGTCAATGGAAATAAGGATACGCTGATCAGTATAGTACTCGAAGGAAGAACAGGTGAGATGGAGGTTAATGGGGAGGTGTACAATGGCGTGATGATCCCACACAATCACTTGAGTGATCAAGAGATAGCTACTATACTAACATATGTCCGGGCAAGTTTTGGGAACAAGTCTAGCCCAATTATGGAGGAGGAAGTTGCCAGTGTCCGGGCGCAAATTTAGATCGGATGAAATTCCTGCTTTGCTTTTCCCTGTTCTGTTTTTTCTCCATGGCTATGGCCCAAAATAACAAAGCCAGTCTTTCCCGTTTAGAAATTTATGACATTCGTAAAGGATCTCGCGAGACCATTTATGAACATAAAAAGCACTTCGAGGCTCCTAATTGGAGTCCGGATGGCTCTTTTCTGCTATTCAATAGTGCGGGTAGGCTATATAAAATGGATTTAAATGGGCGAAAACCAGAGGTAATGAATACAGGATTTGCCCGGCAATGTAACAATGATCACGGCATTTCCCCCGATGGATCATTCATCCTTCTAAGCAATAATGATCTGGAGAGGAAAACGGGTCCCAGTACTGGTGGAACCTCTCGCATCTATCAGCTCCCTGTAGATGGAGGAGAACCCAAGATTCTTACCCCTATCGCAGCATCCTATTGGCATGGAATTTCTCCTGATGGCAAAGTAATTGCCTATACAGCTTCCCGTAATGGAGAGTTCGATATCTACATTACACACTTAAATGATAATGAGTGGCATGATGAAATTCGGCTAACGGATGCACCCGGTCTGGACGATGGCCCAGATTACTCTCCAGATGGAAGGTATATTTATTATAATTCCTACCGTAACGGCAGCATGGAAATCTGGCGCATGGATGCAGATGGTTCTTACAAGACTCAGCTCACCAATGATGAATATTCCAATTGGTTTCCTCATCCTTCGCCCGATGGCAAGCATTTGGTATTCATCTCTTACCTTGAAGATCAGGGCTACGCTCATCCACCTATGAAAGATGTCATGCTTCGACTCATGGATTTAGAGACAGGCGAAATAGAGAGATTATGTTCATTTACAGGAGGTCAGGGAACGATCAATGTACCCTCCTGGTCCCCAGATGGAAAGCGATTTGCTTTTGTCAGTTATGAGTTCTAGCCAAAACACCTGCGGAAGCCTTTCTCCTCCTGTAGGGTGAATGAAATAGGTAAGCCCTTAGGTTTTGTCCCCCTACCTCCGGAATTTTATTATTCCACCGTTTTCTCTTTTCTATAGGATTCTTTTCCGTTTGTAACGATTATAAAATAATTCCCAGCTGGAAGCCCCAGGAAACATTTTTCATCTCTAGCTGTAATCTCTACAATATCAACGGGAACGGCTATTTGAATATCTTCCCCCTTTTTATATGCCATGACTAAAGCCGGAAAAGATAAATTATATTCGCTTAAGTTTATTTCTACTTTTCTATTGCCCTCGCTAAAAATCCAGTCAGGTCTGCCGTCTACATAATTTGTCGTTGGATGCAGGATCGAAATATCTGTATAGGCTTCATTCCTGCTGTATTGAAGAGGACTATTATCTTCCTCTAGTAGAACACTTGACTCTGTAGGATTTATCGCTTTTAAAAAAGGATGATTGAACGTTGGATCTCCCTTTTCACTGTAAAATTCCTGATGAATAGTAAAAGGATCAATACCTGAATACTCTGTAAGCCGACCAGCCATTGCTTTCTCCCACCAAGCATGTTTCCCTTCAAAGACATGATCAAATCCACAATGAATTAAGAACTTTTCCTGAGGCCTTTTTTGAATTTCCTCCACAAGGTTTTTAGCTTGCTCTATTTCTCTTGGCGAATTATTTACCCCTGTAGTCTGTTCATACGGAAATACATGGTAGCCTATTTCCAGCGCTTCCCTTACCATGTTCCCAAACTGGGGCTCTATTATATAGGATCCACTTGCCTGAGAAGGATACTTTCTTTCATTCAGAAGAGAATCTGTTTTCGCTCCATTAGCCAAAGCCTCAAGTCCAAGATTTCTGTAGCCTAAATCGTAGAGCTCTTTAAGAAGCGAACGGGTAAAAAATCGATGCAAAGAACTATGATGAGCTTCATTAATAATTAGAATCTGCTCCTCAGATGCTCTTTTTAGGATGACATCCCTGGCCGATACTTTTGTATAGCGTTCGTTTATGGAATCTATTTCTGCATCGCTATAATTCATTTCCCTCCCCCCCATCGCAAGGTCCCAATGTCTCAACGCATTTTGGTAATCACCCTTAGTTGCATAAGCTGCAGCAGATATTTGATATTTCCATTGAGAAGAATCTGTCTTTAGCTGCCTTTCTATTTCTGTCGAAAATTTATAGTTCGTTTTAAAATCAACTAATTCAGGGGCTTTGTTTTGCGATTGACAGGAGAAACAGAGAATAAGCAGTAAACTGCTGAAGAATATTTTCTGCATGTTTTATTTAGCTTTATTTATGGTAATCTACTAAAGGAGTTGTCTGAAAATTGTACCAAACCTCAAGGCTCTCATTCACTTTGGTAAACTCATTCAATTTCTGGCAAAGAATTGTATATTTTTTCTATAATCAAAGCCAGGACCGGCAGATTTTTTTGAATAGAACTCCCGCTATATTTTACAAAGTAATCCTGATTGTTTGATACACTCTTCATTTTTCCATTTTGTTATTTTTGGGTCAAAAACACTATGAAAAGCGCAATATATTTCGCCCATATTCAATTTTTTTCAAGGGCTTCCATATTATAGATTTGGGCATTACATTCGGGCAATTTTTCATCTATGACAAAACAAATTACCGCTCATATTCTTATGGTCAGACCTGCTAATTTTGGGTACAATGCCGAGACAGCAGAAAACAATGCCTTCCAGAAGAATGACCAGAGTTTGAGCAAAGAGGAAATAAAGAAAAGGGCTATTGAAGAATTTGATGCCTTTGTGTCAACCATGAGAAATGCGGGAATTGATATCATCGTTGCCCAAGATACCGAGGAGCCCCTAAAGACTGATGCTGTTTTCCCCAACAACTGGCTCACCACACATGAAAACGGGGCTGTGATCACCTATCCCATGTATTCAGAAATGAGGAGTAGAGAAAGGAGGGAAGATATCATTGAAGATTTAGGGGAAAGATTTGAAGTAAAGGATCGGTTTCATTTGGAAGGAGGTGAATCCCAAAACCTTTATCTGGAGGGAACGGGAAGCCTGATTCTTGACAGACCAAATAAATTGGCCTATGCCTGTACCAGTGAAAGAACCAGCGTAAAATTGCTGGATAAGTTTTGCTCTTTTACCGGGTACAATAAAGTCCTCTTTCAAGCTGTAGACAGAAATGGTATTCCTATCTATCACACCAATGTGATGATGGCAATGGGTGAGACATTTGTAGTGATTTGCATGGATAGCATCCGTGATCCTGATCAAAACCAGGCATTACGGAGACTTTTTGCTAACAAGGAAAAAGAACTCATAGACATTAGCCTGGAGCAGATGGAAGCTTTTGCAGGCAATATGTTGCAAGTGAGAAATGAAGCCGGAGATACTTTTCTGGTCATGTCCAGCCAGGCATATGGATCTCTAAGACAAGAGCAGATAGATAAAATCCTTCAACATACCCAAATCCTCCATAGCCCCTTAGACATCATCGAAACCTATGGGGGAGGAAGTGCCAGATGCATGATGGCTGAAGTCTTTCTACCGTTAAAAGTTTGAGGCCTTACTCATCGACCTCTTCTGCTGATTGAAGGAGATAATTCAGTTTATCAATATCATCAATATTGAGCTTAAAGACTCCCTTAAAGCTCAAATATTGATCGGTGAAGTAAGTCTTGTCATAAGACTTCATTTCCAATTCTAAAACGGTCTCAGGCCCCGCTCCACCACAAAAAAAGCAGGAAGAAAAAGGATTTTCGGAAAGTATATATCGCTGGGGTTCGATAGGAATGATGTAGCCGCTGATCTGAACTTCTTTATTTTCCAGATCTTTTACACTTTGGCCGAAAGTTGGATGCAAAAGATATTGGTCAAATTCTTCATAATACTTATCCTTGAAAATAACGTCCCTGAGGTTGGACCAATCGATATGGATCAGAGTACTATGGAAAGCTATCAGAAAAGGCAATATAAAAAGCAGAAAGTAGGGAGTAGTTTTTTTCATGAGTCCAAGTATTTAATCATTCAAAACCTGGGCTTTATCTAAAATATAATTTAACTCCAATTCTGCATCATTTAATTTAAAAATACCGCTAAATTCCAGGTATTCATCTGTCTGAAATGTCCGGTTATAATCCTTGAGTCGTAACTCAATCACAGACTCCTGCCCTGCCCCTCCACAAAAAAAGCAGGAAGCAAAAGGGAAGGCAGACAAGACGTACTGCTCACCGCTAACATCCATCGGAAGTACATAGCCTTTGATTTTTACTGCTTTCCCTTCCATACCTTTTACCGTTTCACTAAAACTAGGGACTCCATACCAAAAATTTGCCTCATAATTCTGTACATAGGAGTACTCAATTTCCGCCAAGGTTTCCCAGCTCAAATCCAATTGAGCTGAGATTCTTGTGGAAACTAGTAATAGAAGAATAAAAAGGGTTTCTCTCATAAATCAGGAGCTGAGGGTTTCCGCGATGTCAGTTCTCCAGGCATTAAGTGCTGGTAAAAATGCAGCTAAAACTCCTAGAATCAAACTGGCAATCAACAGATAACCTTCTTCTTGCATACCTGATAATACGTCAAGATCGTATCGGTAGTTGGTTTGGATTATAGAGTCGAGGATCCGAATCCCTAAACGACTCATAAAAATACCTAAAATGTATCCTATAATTGAAATAATCAATCCTTCTAAAACCACCATAATAAAGAGCTCTCTTCGACTCGCTCCAAGGCTTCTCATCAAGGCAAGTTCATATTTACGATCCAGCAGGTTATTATATAGAGAAATAAATATGCTGATTCCTGAAATAATCATAATTGCTATGGCTATCCCTCGAATCAATTGAATTCCGACTGCAAAGAGATCAAACAGACGGTTTACCTCAAGTGCTGGTAATGCCGCTTGCATAGGGGTGTCCTTATTGATCATGCGAGGCAACTGCATCATACCCATAGGACTGCGAAACTTAATGAGCATTGCAGTTATTTCCTTTTCCTCTCCTTCTCCATGATCGTGATCATGTTCTTCTCCTTCCTCGTGTTTATGCCCTTCTTCATGATCGTGATCATGTTCTTCTCCCTCTTCGTGTTTATGCCCCTCTTCATGATCGTGATCATGCTCTTCTCCCTCTTCGTGTTTATGCCCCTCTTCATGATCGTGATCATGTTCTTCTCCCTCTTCGTGTTTATGTCCCTCTTCATGATCGTGATCATGTTCTTCTCCCTCTTCGTGTTTATGCCCCTCTTCATGATCGTGATCATGTTCTTCTCCTTCTTCGTGTTTATGCCCCTCTTCGTGTTCATGATCATGTTCTTCTCCTTCTTCGTGTTTATGTCCCTCTTCCTCTTCATGCTCACCATCATGAGCATGGTCATGCCCTTCATGAACTTTCCATAGGCTTTCTATTCCTGTAAGAAGTAATTGATCCAGGACCGTCCCTGTTTTTTCAAGGACTCCTACTACTTTAAAGGCATGTTCTTCATGAGTATTGATATCCCCGACTAAACCATGGCTACTGTAAAATTCATCTCCAATATTTAGTCCTAAAATTTCCTTTAAGCTTCCTCCAACAACTACCTCTAATTCATGTTCCCAAAGCTCTCCTTCCAAGAGTTTCCCTTCATATAAATCTAAATATTCATGGCTCGTTCCCAGAATTTTGTAGCCCTTATAATTATCTCCATAAGCCAAAGGTATCCCCTGCTCAATCAAAGGGTGTTTTTTCAATTTATTTGCTTCGGCTAGTGAAATATTACCCGTAGGATTATCAATATGGTATACACTGCTAAGTATCAATTGCAGGGGACTTCCTTTTGCCCCCACTACCATATCTATACCTCTGATGTTTTTTCTAAAGTTCTCATCTAAGCTCTCTCTCATAATCAGAAGAAGAGAAATTATCCCTACTCCCATGGCAAAAAGTAAGAGACTCATGGAGGTTGGCCAGGGCCTTGCCCAGAGATTTTTCCAACTTATCTTTAATAAATTCAATTTCTTAATGATTAGAGTTCTACCCGATTTTCAATTTTATCTTTCAAGCGGTTGTCATGTGTGACAATGATCAAGGAAGCACCGGCGATTTCTGCCTGCTCCCTTAAAAGATCCAATACCCCTTGGCAATTATAATCATCCAGCGCACTGGTAGGTTCATCTGCCAGGATCAATTTGGGCTGGTTAATTACCGCCCGTGCAATTGCTACCCTTTGTTGCTCCCCAATACTGAGCCTGTGAGGATAATCCTTTAACTTTGATTCAAGATTTAAACGTGATAAAGTATCCTGAATAATTCCACTTCCTTTTTGGTCAGATCGAGCAAAAAGTTGAGCCATCTTTAGATTTTCTTCTACATTCAGGGCTTTGACGAAATGGGCAGTTTGAAATACCATACCAATAAACTTGCCCCTGAATTGGTCAAGGGTAGCATCAGGCATCTGTGTGATATCATAGTCATCAATTTCAATTTTCCCTCCACTAGGCCGTATAAAGCCTGCAAGTAAATTCAGGAAGGTAGTTTTCCCTTTTCCCGATTCCCCTAAAACCAAAAGGCTTTCTCCTTGTTTTACATGTAGATCAGGAAAACTAAAGGATTGTTTGCTTGAATAGGAAAATGTTAAAGCCCGCGTTTCCAACATAAAAATGAAGTTGACAGTGAATGTAGCTTGAGTAAAAATTTTCTTTTTAAATATACGCCCATCTTTCCAGAGTAAAGAATATTACTCTGCCAATCTAGCCTCTCAGTTGACAAATGCTCTCTAAATGAGAGCTAATAATGTATCCAATCGACACTTTCAATATCTAATCAAATAAAAAGAAAATAATTTTGCAACTCTGTTGCATTTAGCCGTATATTTGCCCCCCCTATGATGAACCTCCACAGAAAAAACAGAGACAATAAAAATATGTCCGATGTATTGGGAATTGGAAGTGCATTCCTTTGCTTGATACACTGTATTGCAGCGCCAGCCCTTCTTGGATTGGGATCAGGTTTGCATGAGCATCATTCGTCCATCTTCCTGCATGAATTTTGGGATTTCTTTTTCCTGATTCTGGGCTTTATTGCTGTTTACTTCTCCAGTAAGCATAATGAAAGTACTTTCTTAAAGATCCTTCTTTGGACTACCTACCTTTCCCTATTTTTTAGCATAATGTTTCACCACAGCAGCCCAGTCTTTGATTACATTGTGTATGCTGCCTCCATCCTCTTGATTACTGCCCACATCCTAAATTTTCGCAAGTTAATCATTCAAAAAAGTAGCCGCATCTAAATTGCGATTCCGCAGCTGAGGTACTATATTGATGCAAATAAAACGAAACTACTATGTCTCGCACTATTAGCGTTTATACAATTTTTTTTCTCCTTCTGATTTTCCTCTTTAGTCCTGAAATACAGGCGCAAAAGAAAAAGAGGAAAAAGGATAAGTCAAGCATAGCTAAAGAGGTTCCCACTCTTACTTATCCAGAAAGCATGTATCAGGCTATGAGCTGGAGGAATGTAGGTCCGCATCGCGGTGGACGATCTACCACAGTTGCTGGATTGCCTCATGATCCTTTTACCTATTATATGGGTACCACAGGAGGAGGACTATGGAAAACCACAGATGCGGGAGCGAGCTGGAGTAATATTTCCGATGGTTTTTTTAAAACAGGTTCGGTAGGTGCTATAGCGATCGCAGATGCTGACCCCAATGTGATCATGGTAGGTATGGGAGAAGCTCCGGTAAGAGGAGTAATGACTTCTCATGGAGATGGCGTTTATAAGTCGACCGATGCAGGAAAGACCTGGAAACATATGGGACTTGATAAGGTTCGTCAAATATCCCGTATCAGAATTCATCCAAAAGATCCGGATTTGATTTATGTAGCGGCTCAGGGAAGTCCCTATGGATATACAGAAGACAGAGGTATTTATAAAAGTACCGACGGAGGGGAAAATTGGGAGAAGGTATTGTATGTAAGTGAAAAAGCAGGCGCTTCTGATTTAAGCATGGATGCTCATAATCCAAGGGTTCTCTATGCAGCATTTTGGGAACATATCAGACACCCCTGGAAAGTAGTTAGTGGTGGACCGGGTAGTGGTATATATAAAAGTACAGATGGAGGAGAAAATTGGGAAGAATTAAGCAAAGGATTGCCTGGTTTAATGGGAAAGATAGGCGTTTCGGTCTCGCCGGCAGATCCCAATCGGGTTTACGCTATTGTAGAATCTCACAAAGGAGGTTTATATCGCTCAGATAATGCAGGAGAATCCTGGAGACTTGTCAATGGGGATCGAGTTTTACACGCGAGAAGCTGGTATTATATGCACGTTTTTGCCAATCCTGTTGATGCTGATCAGGTGGTGGTCTTAAATGCCCCTTATCTTCGTTCCAAAGATGGAGGCAAGAGCTTTAGTCCGGTAAGAACGAGACATGGAGACAACCATGACCTTTGGTACAATCCCACCAATCCAGATATACAAATCAATGCCAATGACGGAGGTTCAAATATCACCTTCAATGGAGGAAAAACCTGGAGTACCCAAAGCAATCAGCCTACGGCCCAGTTTTACCGCATAAACGCCGATAATCGTATTCCTTATTATATATACGGTGGACAACAGGATAACAGTAGCATGGCTGTACCGAGTCGTACCCCTCGCGGAGGAATTTCTGTTAATGATTTTTATCCCGTAGGAGGCTGTGAAAGTGCTTATACAGCTTTTGACCCCAATGACCCAACCGTTGTGTATGCCGGTTGTTATCAGGGAATCATTGAGGCCTACAATACAGAAACCCGTACAGGAAAAGATGTCATGGCTTATTCCTTCCTCGGCCTAGGTACACAACCTAAAGATCAGAAATACCGCTTTAATTGGAATGCTCCTATTTTGGTATCCAAACACAATACGGATGTCATTTACCATGCAGGAAATGTTTTACTCAAATCCACCAATAAAGGACTTAGCTGGGAAGCTGTAAGTGGAGACCTGACCCGCAATGTAGAAGAGCATCTGGGATTTGGCGGAGGCCCTATAACCAGTGAAGGCGCAGGTGGCGAGGTTTACCATACCATTTATTATATCGCAGAATCACAAACAGATGCCCAAACCATTTGGGCTGGTACGGATGATGGTTTACTCCACATTACCAGAGACGGAGGAACCAGTTGGACGAATATTACCCCTCCGGATATTGGGGAAGCCATGATCAATGCCATTGAAACCTCTTCTCATGAAGAAGGTACCGCTTATGTAGCTGTTAACAGATACAAATTCAATGATTTCACCCCTCATATCTTTATCACTAAAGATTTTGGGAATACCTGGGAAAGAAAAGTTTCTGGCATAGAAGAAGAAGCTCATGTAAGAGTTGTTAGAGAAGATCCAAAGAGAAAGGGTTTGTTGTATGCAGGTACTGAAACGGGAATTTATATTTCTTTTGATGAGGGAAATAGCTGGAAAAAATTCCAATTGAATCTTCCCATCGTACCCATTACCGATCTTAAGGTTCACCACAATGATCTGCTGGCTGCTACGCAGGGACGTGCTTTCTGGGTCTTGGATGATCTAACTCCTTTACATCAATTGGAAGAAGGCATGGAAAAAGCCAGTGCTCACCTCTTTCAACCCCGCAATCCTTATCTCTATGGCGGAGGAAGAAATGATCGTTCTAAAACCCTGGGAGTAAATCCAGATAATGGTACGGTATTCTTTTATACTCTGGCAAGCGACACACTCAAACCCAGCGCCAACATCTACGACGAAGCCGGCAATTTGATTCGTGAAATCAAAAAAATGCCTGCCAAAGAAGGGATGAATAAATGGGTATGGAATATGCAGACTGAAAAGATTGAAGGGATTAAAGGGATCATGGTAATCGGAGGCCTGAGTGGTTTTGAAAAAGGCCCCGGGAACTATCGAATAGAAATGATGGTGGGAGAGGATACCCTGAGCAGAACATTCAAGGTTTTGCCTGATCCACGCTTTGGTGCATCTCTTCGTGAATATCAGGAAAAAGAGAGCGGTATGATAAAAGCTTATGATGCTGTTTCTGATCTGTATTCTTCCGTCAGAGATTTAAGGGCTGCTGATAAGCAGATAAGCTCTTTCATGGGACTGTTGGGAGATGATCATGAAGACTTGAAAGAAGAAGGCAAAGCCCTTCAGAAAGAGATTAAGGAAATTGAAGCTTTATTGATCCAACCTAAACAAAAAACTTTCCAGGATGTCATCAATTTTGAAAATAAACTGGATGCAAATCTGGTTTACATCATGGGATCTATCAATGGATCGCCACCTCCGGTAACCCAGGGGCAAAAAGATCGATTAGCTGATGTATTGGAGGACTGGCAGGAAGTTTCCGCAAGAATAGACCAATTGCTGGGCGAAAAGCTCTCCGCATTTAATCAGGCAATCAAAGCAAAAGATATCCCGCTGATTCAGGTAGGAAATGAATAAAACTGTAAGAATATGTCAAGTGTAACGACAATTCTGGTATGAGGAAATATTTTTTAACATCAGGTCTTAGTCTTTTAGGTATAGCGCTTGCTAGTTTATTACTCGTATGCTGCCAATCCGGAGGCAAGAATAATTCTAGTTTTTCCCAACCCTTGGAACCTAAATTTGTAAAAGAAGGGAGCTTAACCCTTATAGATAAAGAGACTCGGGAAAGTATTCATCAGATCAATATTGAAATCGCTGATGACCCGGAAAGTATAGAAATTGGCATGATGTACCGTCGCAACATGAGCGATAGTCAGGGTATGCTATTTATTTTTCCCGGCTCTGAACCTCGTTCCTTCTGGATGCGTAACACCTACATTTCTCTCGATTTGATTTTTATAGATTCTGAGCAAAGAATAGTCAATATCCAAAAGAATGCGTCTCCAATGTCTGATAAATCCCTTCCAAGTACAGCTCCTGCTCAATATGTCCTGGAGGTGATTGGAGGATTTTCGGATAAATATGGACTTGAAGCGGGAGACCTCATCAGCTTTGAGCGGATAAAAAATCCTGCTTGATTGAATTTCTGTCATCTTTAAGACATACCCAAGCAAGACAAGAATCTATTTTTGATTGTCTTGTTTGGTATGAAAGCAATTGCCTACATATTTTTTGTAACGATTCTACTGGCTTTTATGGCCTGCGAAGAATCTTCAGATGTTCCTGATCCCAGTACAAATCAAGGAACAGGAAATGGCAATGGAAATCCAAACCCCAATCCCACTCCAACAAATCCTGATTGGTTAGTTCCGTTGGAAGAAGTTCTGGATGGGGGACCGGGGAAAGATGGGATACCCTCCATAGATAATCCTCAGTTTACTGATGCTTTAAGCGCCAGTACATTTCTGGGAGATAATGACTTAGTGGTAGGAATTAAAATTGGGAATCAGACCAAAGCATATCCTCACCTGATTCTGGATTGGCATGAGATTGTGAATGACAGCCTTGGGGGCCGATATTTCTCCCTCAATTATTGCCCATTAACAGGTACTGCTTTTGCCTGGGATAGAAATATCAATGGAAATGTAACCACTTTCGGAGTTTCGGGTCTATTGTATAACTCCAATCTTATTCCCTATGATCGGGAAACTGATAGTGAGTGGTCTCAATTACTCCTGACATCCATACATGGAAGCAATAAAGGAGAAGAGGCTACCTTGATCCAGGTGCTTGAAACTAGTTGGAAAAGTTGGAAAGCAATGTATCCCAATACGCGGGTATTGAATACGAATACAGGATTTGAGCGGAGATATGGTCTTTATCCTTATGGAGATTATCTGACAAACAATTCACTTGTATTTCCGGTTAATCCCTTAAACGATCTTTATCATAAAAAAGAAAGATTCCTGGGAGTGTTGGTAGGACAATTTATGAAAGCCTACAGATTTAGTGCAGTAAATCATTCCCCCATAGAAGTGAGACCCGATTTTTTTGCTGGAGTTCCCCTTGTGGTGGTTGGTAGCGAAAGTAAAAATTTCCTGGTGGCTTATGAGCGCAAATTGGAAGATGGAACGGAACTGAATTTAACTGCTGTCCAAAACGAATTGCCTGTAGTTATGAAAGATCAGGAAGGAAATAAATGGGATGTATTCGGGGAGGCAGTGAGTGGAGCCCGAAAAGGAAGCAGATTACCCAAGAGGAAACAAACCATCGGATATTGGTTCGCTTTGGCAGCCTTTTATCCAAACCCGGAAGTTTTTCGGTAAAAAAAGAGAAAAATGAAAACACAAAGAGCTATTGGTTTGTTTCAATAAAAATAATTAGTGAAGTGTGGTGTGAACAAAGACATCGACTGTGCAAAACGGTTCGGTGTCTTTTCTTTTTGTATATATTTGAGGATGAAAAGAACAATCCTGTTTACCGTAGTATCACTTTTCCTGTATTTTCCACTTCTTTCTCAAGACTCTTTTACCGAGGCTGAAAAAGAATTTATCCTTTCTGGTGAGAAAGAAAGTCCCATGCGCTTATACCTTATCACCCATACAGAGGATTCAATTTTATTAAGAAAAGAATCGGCAGATATAAAAGTTGATAAAGAGGATGAAGTACTCCAGTACTTTATCAGAAGATTATATAAAACCGTTACGGATCCCAAATCTATGGGGGTGGGAATTGCCGCCCCGCAAGTAGGGCTTTCCAGAAGGATTATCTGGGTCCAGAGATTCGATAAAGAAGGTTTTCCTTTTGAAGTTTACCTCAACCCTAAAATTGTACAATACACCAGTTTAAGGCAAGAAGGCATGGAAGGATGCCTTAGTATTCCTGACCTAAGAGATACGGTAAATCGAGGTTATGCCATTCTGATTGAATATGATAAACTTGACGGCTCCCATCATTATGAAATGGTTGAAGATTTTACAGCCGTAATTTTTCAACATGAAATAGATCACCTTGATGGAATCGTTTTTACGGATCACCTGAGTGAGGAAATGGAAAATGCAGAGAAAGGCCGGGTATTGGCATCAGAGCGAGCAACAGCGTCTAAAACTCCTAGAGCCGATGAACGCTGGCAGCAAAGAGCCTCCTACAAAATGGAAGTCGATATGGATGTAAAAACAGATCGCCTAAATGGTATCCAGAATCTAGCATACACCAATAATTCCCCAGATACCCTCAACTCTGTTTTCTACCACCTCTACTTCAATGCTTTTCAACCGGGTAGTATGATGGATGTGCGTTCGAGAAGTATCCCTGACCCAGATGGAAGAGTAAGAGATCGCATATTTCACCTGGATGAAGATGAGATAGGCTATCAAAAAATAAAATCCCTCAAATACCGGGGAGAAGCCATAGAGTTTGAAATGCAGGGAACGATTCTGGAAGTAGCGCTCCCCTCTCCTATTCTACCTGGGGAAACGGTCAAATTGGATATGGAATTTGAAGCTCAGGTTCCCCTCCAGATTCGCAGAACTGGAAGGGACAATCGTGAAGGGATAGAGTACTCCATGTCTCAATGGTATCCCAAACTCTGTGAATATGATTACGAAGGTTGGCATGCCAATCCCTATATCGCTCGTGAGTTTTATGGGGTTTGGGGAGATTTCGATGTAACCATCAACATAGATAAAAAATATACCGTCGCCGCCTCTGGCTATTTACAAAATCCCAACAAAATCGGGCATGGATATGAAGATGAAGGGGTTGAAGTTCCCAAAATTGAAGGAGATAAATTAAGCTGGCGTTTCATTGCTCCAAATGTGCATGATTTTCTTTGGGCAGCTGATCCCGACTATCGCCATACCAAGCATCAGGTACCTGATGGGCCCATGCTACACTTCTTTTTTCAGGTGGACTCTACACGAAATAACTGGAAGAAACTTCCTGAGGATGCCTCAAAAGCCTTCCAAATTCTCAATAAGACCTTTGGCAAGTATCCGTACAAACAATATTCGGTTATTCAGGGAGGAGATGGAGGCATGGAATACCCCATGGCTACCCTGATTACAGGTGCACGTTCGTATGGAAGTCTTTTAGGCGTAACTGTACATGAGGCGATCCATAGTTGGTTTCAAATGGTCCTGGGCAGCAATGAATCCCTCTATCCCTGGATGGATGAAGGGTTTACCAGCTTTGCCTCAAGCTATGTACTTGATAAAATTAATGAAAAGAATAGTTTGAATCCTTATGCTGGCTCCTATTTCGGCTATCAGAGCCTGGTTATGGCCGATGCCGTCGAGCCTATGAGCATACATTCGGATCATTATAGCCTCAACAGATCTTATAGCGTATCTGCTTACTCCCGAGGAGCTATTGCCCTCAATCAATTGAGTTATATTATGGGTGAGGAGAAATTTTATCCTGCTATGCTCCGCTACTATAATACCTGGAAGTTCAAGCACCCTAATGCAACAGATTTTAAACGGGTAATGGAAAAAGAATCCGGATTGGAACTGGATTGGTTCTTTGAATACTGGATCAACAGCACCCATAATATCGACTATGAAATAAGTGATGTTGTTGCGTTCAAAAAGGGTAGCAAGGTAAGTTTACAAAGACTGGGGAAAATGCCTATGCCCTTGGATATTTTGATTACCTATTCAGATGGAAGTCAGGAGTTGGTTTATATTCCTATGGTTATGATGCGAGGAGGGAAAGGCGCAGAAGCCTGGTACGGGGATGTAGAAAGAAGCATAAAGGAAGACTGGCCCTGGACAAATAAGGAATATAGCTTTACCTTGGATAAAAGCCCTAAAGAAATTGAAAGCATTGTGATCGATCCTAGCTTCAGGGTAGCCGATATTGATCGCAAAAACAATTACTTTCCCTCAAATAGCAGGAAAAGGGGAGGAATGTTTGGTTCTAATAAAAAAAGAGAAGAGATACGAGATTAGGCTAGAATTTCTAGTTTAGCATAAAAAGGGGGACAGATAATCATCTATCCCCTTTTTTACATAAGTTTCAGGGCTTCCAGACTCAACTCAATTCGGTGATTTACAAAGTCACCGATATTTTCCTGGTCCATCGGTTGAATATGGGTAGCAAAGTATAAAACTCTTTTGCCTTTCTCCATTCTGCCTACGTACCAACCCATATTTACTCCTCCATCCATAGACCAGCCACTTTTTGCATAAAGCGGGTGTTCTGATTTCCCTTCCACTCGCATGATCTTTTTGAGAATTTCGACATTCTTTTGTTCTATATTTACCTCTCCTTTGAAAATCCGCTGAAGGAAATCCACCTGTTGGAAAGGGGTGATACGAGATTTCCCCATTAGCCAGAACATATCCAGATTTTCCTCACCAAAGATCATCTCTTTATAATCCATTTGATCTAGCCAATGCCTCATTTGTTCCACTCCTACTTCTATGGCCAAATGTTGATAGCAAGGCACACAAGAAACCTGAAATGCCCTCCCGAGATTCATATCTTGCTCCCAAACCTCCAGGGCCTTTTCTTCTCCATCCCAATAAAACATGCTTTTCTCATCAGTAATCACTCCTGTACTCAAGCCTACCAACGTATTGGCAATTTTGAAGGTGGAAGCCGGAAGATAGCCAGCCTCGCTATAAGCTTTATCATTGCCATAATACATATCTTCAGCAGGATCATAAATGAGGATTCCTCCAAATACCTTCCGCTCCTTCAATAAATTATCAAAGGCAGGCATTTCTTTGAATTTCATCTGGGGAAGATTTTCCATATTGGGTTTCTCCTTACCCCTTTCCGGATTTTGGCAGGCATAAAAGAAAAAAATTAGCAATATAAAGGTGGTAGTTTTATTCAATTTGATGAATTTTCAAGGTAAAACCAGGCAAAGGATTAAATACGAGACTGATAGGTATGGAGGTCGAAATATCGTCCCTGCTTAGCCATCAATTCATCATGGGTCCCTCTTTCGGCAATTTTACCTTCCTCAATCACCAATATCTGATCGGCCTTTCTAATCGTACTTAAGCGGTGGGCAATCACAAAGGTGGTACGCCCTTTCAACAATTCTGTCAAACTTTGCTGAATAAACTTCTCGCTTTGATTATCCAGATTTGACGTTGCCTCATCCAGAATGAGGATTCGAGGTTTTGCCAGGATTGCACGTGCGATGGTAATCCTTTGTCGCTGCCCTCCGGAAAGCTTTACGCCCCTTTCTCCAATCAAAGTCTCAAGTCCTTCTTCAAAACGATCTGCAAATTCATTTACGTAGGCGGCTTTGACTGCATTTTCCAGTTCTTCTTCCTTTGCAGAAGGCCGAGAGAAAAGGATATTCTCTCGAATCGTTCCCTCAAAAAGGAAATCATCTTGCAAGACCACACCTAGTTGAGAGCGATAAGATTCCAGGTTGATAGTTGAAAGATCAATTCCATCTACCGTGATAGTCCCAGAATCAGGATTTAAGAAAGATGCTGCTAATCCGGCTATAGTTGTCTTTCCAGAGCCTGAAGTCCCTACCAGGGCAATTGTCGCGCCTGCAGGAGCATCCAAATTTATATCTGTTAATACCTCTTTCCCCTCTTCATAGGAAAAGTGAACATTAGCAAAGATAATATCTCCTTTTATCTCCCCTATTTTATGGGTACGATTAGGGTCATCATCTTCCGTTTTCATTTGTAACAACTCTTCCGTACGATCCAATCCTGCGAGTGCATCCGTCAACTGACTCCCTATATTTCCAATCTGAACTATAGGAAAAACCATAAGTGCAAGTATTCCCATATAAGCCAACAAATCTCCTTCAGTCATATTCTCGGCGATCAAATCAGGCGTTGCCAAAAGCAGAATTAAAACAGTTGCCAATCCAATCAGGAAAGTAGCCATACTGGTCACAAAGCTGGTCGTAGTCAGAGAGCTCTTGATATTTTCATAAATTCTGAGTACTCCTGATTTAAAGACCTGAATCTCCTGAGCCTCTGCATGAAATCCTTTGATCACCCGTATGCCTCCCATGGACTCTGTAAGACGTCCGGTAACCTCTGCTTGTATCTTCCCCCTTTCACGAAAAATAGGCCGTATTCGCCCAAATGCTCGAAAGGAAATAACTCCAAAAATGATCAGGGGGACCAGAGCCACAAAAGTTACCTTCGCATTAATATAAATCAGGACAACAAAGGCACCAACAGCTGTTATACTGCCTCCAATTAACTGAGTAAAACCAGTTCCCACCAAATTTCGAACCCCCTCCACATCTGTCATCACCCGGGAAACCAAACTTCCAGACTGGGTATTGTCATAAAATTTTGTCGGGAGTTTGATGATGTGTTGTTGTACTCGAGAGCGAAGTTCAGCAATCAAATACTGCGCTTCTACACTTAGGAGTTTTACCAAATAATAAGAGGTAATAGCTTGAATAGAAATAGCTATTAAAATTACAGCTAATAAAGGGTAAAGCAGGTCTGTATTTCCCTGACCGACTACTTCATCAATAATATATTTGGGAGCTATAGGTAACACAAAACCTGCAGCCCGACTTATGAGTACCAACAAAAGTCCAAAGCCTAAAAGCCTTCTTCGAGGCCAAACATAAGTTAAAAATGCAGCTTTTAGATTACTTCTGGGGTTTTCCTTCTTTGTTTCGGTTTTCTTAGCTTCTAGTGTTTCAGCCATTTTCAGGTATTAAATAGGAGTTTCTGTTAATATGTTTGTATGACACCTGGTAGGGAAAAACGTGACAGATAGAATTCCCTAGTTTGCATAGATTCCTTCTCCGAATTTGTCTCTGCTTGAGTTTTTTAGGAGATTTAATGCTAGCAATCAGGAAGTTCGAAAAAGAATTCAGTATGGCAAAATTAAAGACACATGTAACGAATCAGGATGTGATCGAATATGTAGAGGCGATCGATCATGCGCGTAAGAAAGCAGAAGCCTTTGAAATCCTGGATATGATGAAGGAAATCACAGGAATGGAGCCTCGTATGTGGGGGCCTTCTATCATCGGCTTTGACAGGTATCATTACAAATATGAAAGTGGCCATGAGGGCGATGCTCCTCGTCTGGGATTTTCTCCTCGCAAGGCACGCCATGTCTTTTATGTCCTGAATCAATTCGAAAAGCAAGAAGAATTATTGGAAAAAATAGGTAAATATAAAATGGGGAAAGGCTGTTTATACATCAATAAACTCGCAGATGTAGACATGGATATCCTCTATAAAATTTGTGTTGCCTCCTTGGAGAATAACAAGAAATTATACCCCTAGAATTAGAGAACCCAAAAATATGAAACAACTATCTACTATTCTTGTAGCAATGCTGCTGTTTAGCAGTTCATTCGCCCAACAAAAAGAAAGCTTCGACTATACACGTGCAAATCGAGACATGGTCAGCTATGGAGTGCAGGCTATCCTCATGTGTAATGGACTTTTCACTTCAGAACGTAGTCTCGAACAAGTATTTTCTCAAGAACTGGCTTATCTCCCTCAGCCTGTCGGCACAGCAAGGGGGGGTGATTATCAAGTGGACTGGGAAAGAAAGACTGTGTCTATTGGTATTCCTGGAGGTACCCCGGTGATGCGAGCAGTTTTTAGAGAAGGGATTGGCTGTGTGATCCTCGCCCCTGACCAAACTTTCGAAGCCATTCCCGACTTACCTGAACAAAGTCTTCCTCTCCTTACGGGTGATCCGGCTGAAATTGACTGGCCTATGGGTGATAAAAATGCCCAAAAGGATATTCCCAATATAGTGGACAAAGAAGCTCTAGCTGCTGCCTCTGAATGGGCTTTCAAAAGAGAAAGTTCTGAGCAGGTAACTCTGAGTCTGATTGTCATGCACAAAGGCAAAATCATTCATGAGCGTTATGCAGATGGGGTAAATATGTCTACAAAAACGCGAACCTGGTCTACAGCAAAAAGTATAGCAGTTACCCTCATAGGGATGATGGTAGATCAGGGAAAAATGAAACTTGACGAACCTCTGGGACTGGAATGGCTCCCAAAAGGAAGGGATCCGGAAACAGACCCAAGAAATAAAATTACCCTTCGTCATGTGCTCAATATGTCAAGTGGTCTGTACACCGTTGATAATAGTAGAATGGAATATGCGACCGGCTCGGGTCTGTCATATTGGGCGGGAGCAAGCTCCATCAATGGAGCTAGAAATCGTGGTCTTATCCGCGAGCCAGGAAGCCACTGGGACTATGAGAACTATGATACCATCCTGGGAGTTCTCGCGATGAAAAAAGCCCTCGGCGGAGATTCAAAAACCTATATTGAATTCCCTCGCAAAGCCCTTTTAGATAAACTAGGTATGAGAAATACCTTTCTGAGTACCGACCGCTTTGGAGACTTTATTCTGAGTAGCCAGGTTTATACCAATGCTAGAGATTTGGCTAGATTTGGTCAATTGTATTTGCAAGGAGGTGTTTGGAGAGGGGAAAGATTGATTTCAGAGGAATGGATTGAATTTGTGCGCACTCCTGCACCATCAACTGCAAAAATTGGAAATATGTATGGAGGCCAATGGTGGTTGGTTCCAGATAATAGAGATGATGTTCCCAAAACAGCATATTCAACTGCAGGAAATAGAGGCCAGTATGTAATTGTAGTTCCTGAGCATGATCTGGTTATCGTAAGAAGAGGACTTGACTATGGGCGACAGGGGTTCAATCGCTGGGACCTGACGCGAGAAGTATTAAAAGCATTCCCAAAAATAGCGGCATCAAAAAACAATTAATTAGGCCTAAAGTCTGATAGAGAAATATAAGAATGGGAGGAGCTTTTCCTTCCATTTTTTATTTTATACTCAATACACCTACAATACCCATGAAGAAATTACTGTTTATCCTCCTCCTCTGCAGTTCATTTTTCTATGCTAAGGCTCAACATAGTGCAGCTAAAGCTGGAGAAATGGTAGTTATTGAAGGAAATTACCCTCGCAAAGTCATTGATGGTTATAACCTCTATTTACCCAAGAGCTATGACTCCAGTAAAAAAAATTACCCGGTTTTAGTTTATCTCTGCGGTGGGAGTTCGGTTGGGGGAGAAATTGATGTGGTAAAACGCTGGCCCATCCCCAAATTGCTTGTTGAAGAGACCGATATGAGTCTGGAAAGAAATCAGTATGCCCTGGATTCTTTTATTGTAGTCTCTCCACACATGAAAGGAGGTCCCTTTCGGGATCGTCAATGGTATCAAAATGAATTGGCTATCAAGAGTATATTATCAGAAGTATTTGATAAATATATGGCTGATCCTTCCAGGGTTTATTTGACAGGCCTTAGTAGAGGAGGACATGGAAGTTGGGGCTTGATGTCTAAAATGGGTGACCAATTTGCGGCTGCAGTTCCTATTGCTGGAGAAACTCACGGAGTAGAAGGCTATGATAAGATGTTAAAACTCCCCATTTGGACGGTTCACAATACGGGAGATAATACAGTCGGCGATGGTGATACCAAAAAGATTGTGAAAAAGCTGGAGCAGTTGACGGGAGAAAAGTTTTTGAAGCTTGATAGTCCTACGGGAGCCGGAAGCGATTATCTGGAACATAGCCGAATTTTCAGCTCAATACCTGCAGAAGGACATGATGCCTGGTCTCCTATGTATGAGAGTGTTGAATTTTATAAATGGCTGTTAAAGCATAAAATCCAGGATTGATGAAAGAACTGAAAATTGACATTCAAAAAGTAGAGTTAACAGATATCTTACCATTGCGTGATCTATATCTACAGGAATGCAATTTTCAGATTCGATATCACTCCTGCCACATTAGAAATTGGTCAGATTCTTATCTCATTTTCCTGTCAGGTGAAAAAGTGGGCTATGGATCTGTAAAAGGATTAGAGAAGCTAGCAGATCGAGATTCCATTTTCGAATTCTATCTTTTGCCTCAATTCAGCAATAAATCCTCTATATTTTTTGCTGAACTTTTGAAAAGAAGTCAGGCAGCTTTCCTGGAATGCCAAAGTAATGATTTGATCCTTTCCCCTATGATGTATGAATTTGGAAAAGAGATTGAAAGTGAAGTCATACTTTTTGGGGAAAGTCATAGCAGCCAAATAGCAAAGGAGGAAGTAACTTTTCGCCCCATAAGAAAAGGAGAAGAAGTATTTGGCAAGAAAGATTCTGACAAAGGTGCATATGTGCTTGAATTTGGGGGGAAGGTCATCGCTGATGGTGGTTTTCTCACCCACTACAATCATCCTTTTGTGGACCTTTATATGGAAGTAGCCAAAGATTTTCGGGGCAAGGGATATGGTGCATATATCTTACAAGAGATCAAGAAATGCTGCTATGCTGCTGCTAAGATACCAGCTGCCAGATGCAATATTTCCAATCCTGCTTCCAAAGTCAGTTTACTAAATGCTGGTATGCAAATAGTGGGGTATATGTTGAAAGGAAAGGCAAAATGAATATAAGGGCAGCGTACTGAGTTGCCCCTGCGCTCTTTTTATTATCAATTAAGCCGTCTGCTCTTCTAAAGCCTTTAGTAAATAGTCCACATCCTTCTTCGACGTGCATAAAGACAATGAAATCCTCAATGCATTGAGGCCATGAGTACTCATGGGTCGGCAGTCAATTTTATATTCTTCTGCTAAGGCTCTCTTTACTTTCCAAACATCTTTCCCAAGCACTTCCACCGCCTGAATAGGGCCTGAAAGATCATCTGCTGCAGGACTTTTTAATTTCAGCCCCTCAATATTCGAGACTTTATCCCGAAAATATCTTTTCAACTCATAATGCCTTCCAACAATTCTTTCATGCCCAATCTCATTTCGATAATCCACGGCCGCTCCCACGCCTAAGTATTCAGGCAAATTGCGGGTATTATAATTTTCAAAACGTCGAATACTCTTATCCTTGTATCCCCTGGCTACAATCATCGGGGTCAATAGTTTCTGAGCTTTCTTTTTCGCATAAAAAATACCCATGCCTTTAGGAGAAAACAGCCATTTATGTGCACTGTTTGCATAAAAATCACATCCCAGGTCTTGCAAACCAAAATCTATAGAACAGGAAGACTGGGCACCATCTACTGCTACCAGTATGCCTTTTTCATGTGCCATTTCTGAAATTTCCTTAATAGGCAGAATCATGCCATTTGTATTGGTGAGATGAACAACGGATATGACCTTGGTCTTTTTTGTTATCGCTTTTCTAAAAACCTCAACCAATTCTTCCTTTGACTCTGGCAAAATAGGTAGTTTCGGCCTGACCAGCTTTATACCCTTACTTTCCTGATGAAATCGCCAGGGAGCCACGGCACTCATATGTTCGTGATCGCAGAGAATAACTTCATCTCCTTTTTTCAAGTCCATACTTGAAGCAATGAGGTTCATCCCTTCAGTTGTATTATGGATCAAAGCAATTTCCTCTTCATCAGCTTTCATCAGTTGGGCTACCTTTGTACGGACTTTTTCTTTTTCTTCCTGCCAGCCTCCCCACATATACTTGGAGGGAAAGCCATCCAGTGTAGCACGAAATCCATTGGTAGCTTTCACGATAAATTTGGGACAAGGCCCTAAAGAACCTGTATTGAAATAGGTAAAGCCATCCTCAAAGCTAAATTGATCACTTATTTCCTCCCAGTAAGCCTCATCTTCTTTGGTCGAAAGAGATTTCCCCAACTGCTCCCAGCTCTGAAAGAGATCCTTCTGACGTGCTTCTGAAAGTATCGGTAATCCCGCCAGCCCCAAAAGCCCGGCTCGTAGGAAATTGCGTCTGCTTCTAGTTTTCATAAATCCATGTTTGAAAGAAATTTGAATCTACGGATTTTAGAGAGATGCTTGGGCTATTTTCGAAATTCTCTTATTTTCAAAAAGCAAATTCACCAGCTTTACAACACTAAAATCTATCACATGCAGGCAATCATCCAAACTCCTTGCCCTTCTCTGGAAGAAAGTCTTTCCTTTTATACCCGCCTCGGATTCAAGATTATTTCTCAAGAAAAACCCTGTATCGTTTCAGATGGTAAAGCTTTTATCGAGATCAATGCAGATCGTTTTGCCAGAGCGGGATTGAAAATTTATAAGGATGGCTGGAAAGAGGAAATCGAGAAACTCAAAATGATCCTGCCAGTCTTAGAGACAGAGGAAGGAGCTTTAATTGCAGATCGAAGTGGGGTCTGGATTTACCTGATCGAAGGAGAGACTGGGCTGGAAATAAAAGCGGAAGAAAATAGTTTTTCCCATCTGGGGAATTTTGCCGGATTGAGTTTTGAAACTATTGATATTGCTGCAGCGGCTGAGATATATGAAATTCTGGGATTCAGCAAAACGATGGGAGGACCAGAGCAAGGTTGGGCCGCTTACCAACATGCAAGTGGAATAGGAATCAGCCTTATGAAACCCAATGCATGTCCCCATCTATTTTTCAATCCTTCTATGACCTATTTTAATGGAGGGAAGAATCTACCAGTGATCGCCAAGATCAAAAAAGCGGGTATTCCCATCACTGAAAGTATAACCGTCTTCAATAAAGAAGGAATAGTGGACAATGTGATTATCCGTGATCCGGGAGGATATGGCTTCTTTATTTTTAATGATTAAGACTCCTAGAACAACTCTTATGTGCCATTTGAAGGTAAGAGTTTTTTTACTAGCATGCTTCTAAATGCCCCCAATGCCGTTTTCTGCAAATTGATCTCAGAGATCTGCAATTTTTCCTTAACTCCAAGGAATCTTATGTATAATTAGCCTAAATCCTTAGTAATGAATAGATATAACTGCTTCCAGATTCTCTTCCTTTGTCTTTTTGCTAGCTTGGATACAAATTTAGGAGCTCAATCCTGTGAATTCATTCCTGGTATGAGTGAGTTGGAAGATGTACAATGTGGCCTGTTAGAGGTACCCGAGAATCATGAGGATAAAACAGGCAGAAAAATTGAAATTGCCTATGTGGTGCTAAAAGCCAGAAATAAAGCTTCCAAAGCTTATCCCTTGATTTACTTCTCAGGAGGTCCGGGAGGAGCCTCCATTCATCCGATGATTGTGCAAGCAGAAGCTAAAGGTATCACAAACCAGGATCATGATATAATTATGTTTGACCAAAGAGGCATCGGATACTCATCCGCTTTGCCGAATATGGAAGCAGATTTCTTCACCCTTATGTCAAAAAATGCGGATGAAGACAAAGAGCAGGACCTGATGAACGAGCTGATCAAAAAATATAAGAAAATGTGTGATGAGCAAGGTATCGGTTTGGAGCATTATAATACCTTCCAAAATGCCAGAGATGTGGGTGTGCTTATGGATCATCTGGGATATGAGAAATACAACATTTCCGGAGGTTCTTATGGCACCCGTTTGGCCAGGGTAGTTCAGGATATGTTTCCGGAGAAAGTCAATTGTAGTTTGATCAATTCGCCCAATCCCCTGGGAGAGGATTTCCTCATAAACAGAATGAAAAGTTATAGCCTGGCCCTGAGCAGGATTTTTGACTATTGTGAGGGTAGCAATGCTTGCAGGTCCAAATACCCAAATCTGAAAGAAGAATATATAGCTGCTATAAAGAAGCTTAAAGCGAAGCCCATAAAAGCAAGTGTCAAGGGGGAAGACTTTTATGTGAATGCACAGGATGCAGTTTATTTACTTAGGAGGCTCTTGTATGGAAATGCATCCAGAGAAAAAGCTCCTGAATTGATCATGGCTTATAAAACAGGAGACACAGATCCTATTGAAGCAGTATTGGCAAACGAAATCCTTTTCACCAATTTTTATAACTCTTCTATGTGGATTTCGGTAGAACGTTATGAGATGTTTCATGAAGAAAACACTCCGGTGAAAATAGATGAGGTTTATCAGGATATGGAGCTACTTCCCGCAAGATTAGGGATTTTCACTTCGGTCTATACTGCTACTATGAATTACTGGCATCAATCCATTTTGCCTTTGTCTGAACGGGACTTCAAACAATCAGCCGTGCCTACCCTCATCATGGTCAATCAATATGATCCGGTTACCCCTCCAGAAAATGGTCATATTTTTCAAAAACGTCTAAGTAATTCCTATCTCTATATCCTGGATGAAGGGGGACATGGAGGGGGAAATGAAGATTGTCGGGAAAAAGTCATGCTTGAGTTTATGGAGAATCCGAATAAAGAGCCTAATTCTTCTTGCTTAAATCTTTATAAAGGATAAAACCCATATATTTTACCCATAGTAGCTTCATCCTTTTGCTTAGGGATTAGATTTACTATTATATATTGAAATAAATCGAGGGAATGAGAGGAGGTTAGCCAACCTCCTGCTCAATATTGCTGTCTTTCCTTCTAAACACCACAGAATGCGCCATTACTACCTAAGACTAATACGTTGGATAAGAGAAAAACAAGAGAGCATCCAGCCTGGGAAGCGGGCTTTTATGGGAGCTCAAAAGGGCCTGCTCTATTCTTCTCTCACCCTCTTCGTTATATCCGGTTTTCTCACAACTCTCTCTTCCAATGATTGGCGAATTATCTTATTTCTAATATTATTTATAGCAAGCAGCATCTTAGGAGGAATGTTGCTTTCCAGTCTATCAAAAAAACTAAGCAAACTCCCTGAAAAATATCACTGGACGCTTTTTGCTTCTGTTCCTTTGCTCTTAATCGCTGGAGGATTTTCAGAAAAGCATCTGATCTACATGATACTAATGGCTTCTCTTTTGGGAGCTTCCATTGCCGTTTTGAGTTCAAAAACTTTCAAGACAAAACCCAGAGCACATAAAATCACCACCTTTCTTGGACTGGGTCTGGGAAGTAGCATGCTCATAGCAGCCATCCTTTATTTTGCACCCAGAGGCTTTGATCTTGAGGATCCTTTACCAGAACTTAGCAAAGCTAAATGGTCCCATCCTGTTCTGGCAGATCCCAGTGAAAGGGGAGGGTATACCGTTAGAGAATTCTTTTATGGAAGTGGGAAGGACAAACACCGAAAAGGATTTGGGCCAGATGCTGATTATATAAGCCCTACGGTTGATGGGACTGCCTTTCTGGATGAATGGGAAGGCTTTGCAGGTTGGTATCGGACTTGGTATTGGGGTCATGACTATCGGAAACTTCCTTTAAATGCCCAGGTTTGGTATCCGGAAGGGGAAGGTCCTTTTCCCCTTGTTCTCATTACCCATGGAAATCATGGCATGCAGGATTATTCTGATGTGGGTTATGGATATTTAGGGGAAATGCTGGCAAGCCGAGGTTATATTTTTGCAACGGTAGATGAAAATTTCCTCAATGGATCATGGTCCGATATTTTTGGAGGTCTGGAAAAGGAGAATGATGCACGTGCATGGATATTATTGGAGCACTTAAAACTTTGGCATCAATGGAATGAAGAAGCAGAGCATCCTTTCTTTGGAAAGTTAGATACAGCAAATATTGCACTAATAGGGCATTCAAGAGGAGGAGAAGCCATGTCCCATGCTGCTGCTTTCAATCAATTATCTGCCTATCCAGATGATGGAAGTGTAAAGTTTGACTATGACTTTAATATAAAAGCCGTATGTGCCATCGCTCCTGTAGATGGGCAATACCAACCCGGTAGAACCCGTACCTATTTTAACAATGTAAACTATTTCTCCTTACATGGAGCTCAGGATGCTGACGTAACAAGCTTTGCAGGTTCACGCATATATGAGAGAATTAACTATACCGATTCTCTCTACCATTTCAAGGCCGGTCTTTACATCTATGGAGCAAATCACGGCCAATTCAACACCTCCTGGGGCGACAATGATCGGGGAGGCGTTTCTTTCACCCGCTTACTCAACCTCAAACAATTGATGCCTGCAACGGATCAGGAACAAATTGCCAAGGTCTATATCAGTGCGTTTCTGGATGCTTCATTGAAAGGAAAAACAGAATATCTACCCCTATTTACTGATGCTCGTATAGGAGCCGATTTTCTTCCCGAAAATGTATATCTGAATCAATTTGAGGATACGGAAATGCAATTCCTAAGCAAGTTTGATGAGGACCTTGATTTACTTAGTAGCCCCTATAATCTAAATGCCTTTTCAGCCTCCAATGTAACAGTATGGAAAGAGGCCAATGTTAAGATGAAATATGGGGTAAAGGAAACTCGGGCGGTTTATTTAGGTTGGCATAGAGATGAAGATCAAACAGATACAGCTTTCTTTCACATGGATCTAAAGGGATCCGAGATACATGTAGACTCAAGTAGCCAATTGGTTTTCAGCATGTCTCATGTCAAAGGCTCAACCAATCCCAAGTCTAAAGGAAAATGGGTCAAGGATGAGGAGAATAATGAATCCGAAAAGGATAAAGAGGAAGATGATGAGAATGAAACTGATGAGGGTGAAAATGAAGATGAGGAGGAGAAAAAAGCAGAAGGAATTGACCTAACAATCCAACTTAAGGACGAGAAGGGCGCTGTTTTGGAATTTCCACTAAGCGATTTTAGCCCTTTACATAAAATCCTCAAAGTTAAAGTTATGAAGGATGATTTCATCTTTGGAGATTCCCAATCAGAAAGTATCTTTCAAAGCTTTGTTTTTCCTTTAGAATCCTATCTCACCCACCATCCGGACTTTGATTTTCAATCGATTCAAAGCATTAGGTTTGTATTTAACAAAACAGAAAAAGGCCTGCTTATTCTGGACAGTATAGGCTTCAGAAAAGCCTGGTAAGAAAAAAACCCTCCATGGATGATGGAGGGCTATTAGGCGTATTAATAGCTGTCCAGAATTATCTGGCAATGATTAGCTTCTTTAGTTGAATGAAACCATTAGACTGAAGTCTGTACAGGTAAGCGCCAGAAGGCAATGCATTTCCGGCTTCATCCGTTCCGGACCATTTTACTTGATGTTGACCTGCTGTAAGTTCAGCATTGATTAAAGACTTAAGTTTCCTTCCTTGCAAATCATAAATTTCCAGGCTTGTTTGACCTGCTTCCGGAAGTTCAAACTCAATGAGCGTTTTATCTGAGAAAGGGTTAGGGTAATTATTTAGACGAAGGGAAGGAACTTCTGCTACTTTACTTGATGAATTGTTTGCAGAACTACTTGCATCATTGATTTCATAAATGGTTGTAGTACCACTCACCTCATTGGCAACAACCAGGAGAGGTTTGAAATTGGGGCTCAGCCATCTTGGAATAAAGAGAATTCCCTCGGGGGCGAGGTCTCCGGCAGTTCCCGCTTCAGCATCACCTGCAAAGTCTCTGTTGTTGATATACTGAATGAAATTTGGTCTGTAAGGATTACTGATATCATATACCATGATTCCTCCCATTCTTTCCAGACCAATGAAAGCATACTGGCGGCCATTTACATAGCCAATAGCTACTCCCTCCGGTTCGGGTCCTTTATCATCACTTCTATTGTCAAAAGAATCATTTTCATCGTTGGTAGAGTTGAAATCATCTGGATACGCAGCAGCAGTTATTTGTTCGAAATCGTCGCCACTGTCAAACAATTGATTTCCGCGTGTATCCCAAATAGAAAAGGAGCGAGCACCATAACTATACAGTTCGTCGTAATCTCCATCGTTGTCAATGTCTCCTTCTGTGATGGTTGCTTTTAATCGGCCAAGATTCTCATCTTCCTGTAAGACAGAGGCATTCGGAAATGCAGTTGGATCTAAATTGAAGTCATCGATTCTATCTTCATCTACAAAGCCAGGATTCCCCTCGTACTCACGAGAGTCACCTTCATTGGCAGTTACCAATAATTTTTTTCCATAAGCTCTGTAAAAAGCAATTGCGTCTGGTTGATACATACCTTTTACGGGCCAATTTTGAATATTGATGCCAGCATCGCGATTGCTCGCGTCCAGACCATTTCCTGGAAGGCTATGATCCTTGGTTCCTAAAGCAAAGAGTTTTGTGATCTTCCCACGGCGGATGTCAATTTCAGCTATGGCATTGTTGTCCTGAAGACTTACCCAGGCCTTACGCGAAAAATAATCTACTGTGATATATTCAGGCTCCAGATCCTGAGCCACAGAAGCATTAGGACCAAAAATTCTGATACGAGGGTCGATATGAGCATTGTTAAAACGGCGAAAATCAGCAGTTTTTACATCATGCTGCGTGAGATTTTGGATGCCTCTTTTCAAGCTAATGATACTAACTGAACCCTCAGGATCAATGGTATAATCATCATTGGGTTCACCTTCATTTGCAACCAGTACATATTGGCCATTCCAGGTGAAAGTAAGCATATCTGGTAGCGCACCAACAGTTACATCTTTTAAATATTGGCCGTTTCTATTGAAAAAGACCACTTTTCCCGGCAATTGTTTATCATCATTCTCAACAGCAACTGCTACCAAGCCAAACCATACCGCTACGCTATTGGGAGCTGCACCATAAGGGGAAGTATCAATAGAAAATAATTTCGTTGGATTCTGAGGATTGCGTATATCCAATACATCTATGGCACCATCACCACCATTTACCACAAAAAGTCTTCGGGAAAGGAAATCATAGGCACTGATTTCTGCACCGGCATCATCGAAAATACCAGAACTATAGGTTCCTAAAGGACTTAGTTGAATACCCGATTGTGCTGAAAGTTGTGAAATCGAAAGGAATAGTAGAGCAAAAAGGAGTAAGCGTGTCTTTACTACAAAAGTCTGAGTCGAGGGGTTCATCATAAAGTATATGTTAAGTGAAAATTAGACATAGATTATTAGGCTTTGATTTAGTAATCAATGCTTGAATGGGGATGTGAATGCTTGAATTTGAATTTTAATTCCCGAACCTGAAGGGTCGAGTTTATATGGAATAAAAAATTAGCAGCTAGCTGTAAACATTCCAATTTTACAAAGTAGATTTAATGGTATCTTTTTCTCTTTCATTTTTAATTAATATATACTTCACTCAATCATAATTTCATGGAAAGCTGATAGGATGTATACCTAAATTTAATGGGTCTTTCATTGTCAATAATTTTAGGGGAAACATCCTTTTAATTTTGAAACTGAAAAAGGATTTCAACGAATTAAAATCATGGATATACAGGCATATCTGAACAGGATCGGCTATGAGGGAAACCTGGAACCTAACCTCAGACTTTTAAGAGAGTTGCAAAGTCAGCATATCTATCAAATCCCATTTGAGAATTTAGACATCCATTATGGTCGTGAGATTATTCTGGATAAGGAAAAGATTTTTCAGAAGGTCATGGAAGAACAGAGGGGAGGATTTTGTTATGAACTTAATGGATTGTTCTACTTTCTTCTGGAAAAACTTGGCTATCGTCTGAGGCGAATTTCGGCACGTGTATATGGCTCTAATGAACAATTTGGTCAGGAATATGATCACTTAGCCATTCTTTGTGATCTTGCAGAAGGAGTATTTTTGGTAGATGTAGGCTTCGGTGAGTTTTCACTTTATCCCCTAGCCTTCCAATCAGATCAAGAAATTGAAGATCCCCGAGGAATATTTCGTTTTGAAGCTTATGCCGAACAGCAATTTCTGCTAAGCCAGAAAGTCGAAAATGAATGGAAGCCTCAATACCTCATGAGTCTAGCACATAGAGCATTCGAAGAATTTGAAAGAATGTGCCAGTTTCACCAAAAGTCTAAAGATTCACCTTTCACCCAAAAAAGGCTATGTACCCTCGCTACCCCAAAGGGTAGAATCAGTCTTTTAAATGATAGATTAAAAATTCGTAATGGGGAGAAAACGGAAGAGATCAGCATTATAAATGAAGAAGAAGTCAAAAAATACCTAAAGCAATATTTTGGAATCAATAGCAATTTCTGGTCAGAAGAATTCTCAAAAAATTCCAGCCAAAATTAATCGAGGATCGTACAATAAAGCTTACTTAACGAAAGATACTCCCTATGGCAAAATTCACAGACATCCTAACAGAAGCTCACCAAAAATTCATTGAAAATCAGAAATTATTCTTTACGGGAACTGCAGCTCTCGAGGCTGATTCACGGATCAATATTTCCCCAAAAGGACTGGATTCATTTAGTGTGATATCGGAAAAAGAAGTGGCCTATATGGATTTAATTGGGAGTGGAAATGAAACTTCCGCCCATACCCTTCAAAATTCACGGATCACCATTATGTTCTGTTCTTTTGACAAAGTGCCGAATATTTTAAGGATTTATGGCAAAGGGAGGGCAGTTATACCCGGTACAAAAGATTGGGAAGTTTATGCATCTCACTTTGAGTTAGCAAGGAATACCCGACAAATTATCGTAATCGATGTAGAATCTGTTCAAACTTCCTGCGGATATGGGGTTCCGGTTTATGAATACAAGGGAGGAAGAGATCAATTCGATAAGTGGACTGATCGGAAAGGAGAAGAGGGGATGAAAGCCTATATCCTTGAAAAAAACATGAAAAGTATAGACGGGCTAGAAACAGACTGGGCCCTACACGCTGCCGAGAAATAGGATCAAATAATCCAACTTAAAATGCCTAAAGTGTGTGATTGCTGCTCAAAAAGTATTAGAATACTTAAACGATCGAAATAAAAGCAATGCTATCATATAAACAGTGGGAATCGGTATTTATTCGGGTCCTATTCCTACAAGAGTAGTTGGAAAAAATAAAATCACCTATGATCTTTTTGGCGACGCGGTTAACACTGCCAGTCGGATAAATATTTCAGCATTCCCCTATTACCTTTTAAAAGATCAATTAGCCTGCGAATACCGAGGTAAAATTAAGGCCAAAAGTAAAGGAAAATTGGATAAGAATTTTGTCAGTTAGTATATACCCAATAGATAGAAAGCCCGGGATCGCTCCCGGACTCGAGGGTACTAATACTAAGTACAATAAGGGTTTCATTTGTGATTTCAGGTCTAACCGCTGAAGTCCCATACATGTGTCATTAAATATTTCCTAATTGCAAGACTCACCTCCCGGGATCTCAAGAATGTATGAGATAAATCTTTGTGAATATTATTTGTAACATATTAGCTAACCTCTATAAGATATATTTTGTTTAACTTCTGTGCAAATTTATTAAACAAAAACCTATATAATTGTCTTCTACCTGTCCTTTTTTTCCTGCATCCTGCTAAATTTCTCACATCAAGCTGTTCTAAGCTTATGCGGATTAAGTCAAAATCGAAATTTTGGCTGAAGAATTGATTTTTTTTATGAGCCTTAATAGATTTTTCTGATATTGTATATCAAGCACGCATAACACCCCAATAAACCATGAAAATCAGAAAGATAGCATCCTGTATCTTTATAATTTTGCAGTCGAAATATTGCCCAAACCATTAATCCTACAGGGATGATCATTTTTTTAATTTATACCTATTAGTATTCGAACAAATCATTGTATTTACAACTTTATCTCACGAATCATGAAAAAAACCTTTACCTATTTACTGTCGTTTGTAATTCTTTTATGTTTTCAAAATCATGCCCTTGCTCAGGGAGGAAATGCCTTGTCATTTGATGGAATTGATGATGTAGTTACCATTGGAACAATCCCGGGAAGTTTTCATACCATTGAATTCTATATCAATTCTAACGATGTGTTAGATGGTAGTGGAAACTCCGTATTGCTATTCAATTTTAACTCTGCCTCCTTTTGGATTGCCTTAAATAATGTTACGGGTGCAGTCGTTGATGAAACAGTAATCATAAGTAGTGGCGGCAACAATTACACAGCTACAGATACCGATATCAGCAATGGATGGCATCATATAGCGATCGTTAGCGATGGAACCAATTACACGGAAATTTACATCGATGGAGTTTTAGGAAACATGATAGCAACTGATGCGACTGTGTTTTCCAATACAAACATCGATTTGGGGCGAAGAACAACCTTTAGCCCAGAAAGACCTTATGATGGATTGTTGGAAGAGGTAAGGATTTGGAGTGTAAGCCGCAGTTTGGCCGATATTCAATCCACGCTTAATACGGAACTAAGCGGTGCTGAAGCCAATCTCTCTGCATACTACAATTTCAATCTAGGAGTTGCAGGAGGAGACAATGGCAGTGGTTGCCCTACTGTACCTTGTACCATTTCATTATCAGATGTATCAGGTAATGGACTCGATGGGAGTCTTAGCGGATTCAGCTTAGCTGGACCTATTTCCAATTGGGTAGCCTCTAATGCTCCCTTACCTGTTGAATTTCTATCTTTCAAAGCCCTTAATACCTCAGAAGGGATCTCTCTGGACTGGGAAACTACCCAGGAGATCAACAATTCTGGTTTTGAGGTACAATTCTCTACCGATCTGGATAATTGGGAAGAGTTGGGATTTGTTGAAGGAAAAGGAGCTGTAACTGAAATTAATAGCTACAACTTCCTCCACAACAATCCTAAAAAAGGCCAGAATTATTATCGATTAAAGCAAATTGATATAAATGGTGCTTTTGATTATTCTGAAATGGTTTCAGTTTACTCAAGTGGATTAGGGGTGCTAAATATTTATCCGAACCCGAGTCAATCTTTGATAAATATTGATGGTATCGATGTAGAAAACCTGAGATATAGAATCATCGATAATACCGGCAGAACCATTCTCCAATCCGAGATGGATAAAAATCAAATAGACATTAGTACACTTGCCAACGGACTGTATTTCCTAAGTCTGGATTTACCAGGAGAAAATATTGTTCAACGTATCGTCAAGTTCTAGTCTATACGAATTGACAAATAATTCGAATTTCGAACAAAAGAATCCTGAAGTAATTCGGGATTCTTTTTTTATGACCTGACTAGAAGATTTGACCTAAGTGCTAATCAGGACATCCGGGGAAAAGAAATAAGCTTCTTCTTTGAGGGTTTCAGGAGGATGCTTTTAATTAAGCAGAAATTACTTCGAAAAGACACGACCTGGATTTGATTTTTTACTTCCATATCGACTTCAATTCAAATAAAGAAATATCGACTTCTTCGAATCCAGATCCCTCCCCCCTAACTTCAATTTTATAAAAGTTTTCTTTCGGGAAAATCTGTGCACTAATATTAATAGCTCCTCCACAACTAAATATTTCGATGGAAGAAGTATCCAGGAAAATATGAAGGCCTTCCTTTTGGGAACCTTTAAGTAAAGGCGCCTTCAAGAGAGGAGTAAACTTATCCCCCAATCCTTCGTTCTCCAACTTTCCTCTATCAAGTAGGAGTTCGCCTTTTATAGGATCAAGCTGGACATACAAACATTTTCCCCCTTCACTGGTGAATTTCAGTTCAAGCTTTAAGAAGTCCTTATCCCATGCCTTAACTAGCAACGCTAGTAAAGGACTGTGCCCAATCGAAGCTATCCATTCAATAACAGAATTCTTTTTAATGGTCCTCTCCAACTGAATCTCTTTATCCCTAAGATTGAGAATGGAAGAAAAAGGCTTCATACCCAGATAAATTCCTTCATCTAAGTCAAGCAGAAATAAAGTTCGAGGAAGTGTCATGGCTCCTCTCCAGTTTTCTGTTGGGGTAGATGCCGCATAATCCCAATTACTCATCCATCCGATGAATACCTTTTCCCCTTTTTCTGTTGGGGCATTGTACCAAGTTACTCCCGCATAATTATCTGTACCAAAATCCAGCCATTTGATTTCCTGCTCAACTCCTTCATTTTTAAAAGAAAAGCCATCAAATTCGCCTATAAAATATTGAGTAACAGATCCACCATTTGGTCCACCTTTCACCAAACTCACTAGCATGACCCATTTACTTCTTCCACTTTCTCCTAAACTAAGTTCAAATAGATCTGGACATTCCCATACTCCTTCATGACATCCCTGACCTTGCCCAAAGGACGATATATATTCCCATTCAATAAGATTGGGGGAGTGATAAATTCGAACATGATCTCCACAAGCAATTATCATGATCCATTTCTCAATTTCAATATGCCAAAAGACCTTGGGATCACGAAAGTCGATCAAATTTTCATCTAGTAATACCGGATTCCCCTCAAACTTACTCCAGCTTTTCCCCTGGTCTAAACTAAATGCGAGGGCCTGACTTTGAAAAGATTTTTCTTCTGCTTGTTTTCTTTGCTCATCATGATAGGTGAATATTGATACTAATGGAGGATTCTCCTTAGATCCAAGGCTGCTTGTATTATTCACATCCACAACTGCGCAACCTGAAAAAATATAGCCTTTCTCATCCGGTTCAAGTGCAATAGGGCGATGTTTCCAGTGGAGTAAATCTTTGCTCACTGCATGCCCCCAATGCATAGGTCCCCAAATGATATCATCTGGATAATACTGATAAAAAAGATGATAAATCCCCTGGTGATAAACCATCCCATTAGGGTCATTCATCCAGGCCTTTGGCGGGCTAAAGTGAAATTGTGGACGAAAAGCTTCTTGATAGGCAGAGGGAGATTCTGGCATTGGTTGAAGATAAATCTACAATTCTAAGTGGGGCGAGCAAATATAGGGAAAGAAAGGAAAAAGGAGGAAGAAGAAATGCGGAAGGTAAGAATTGTTCCTCAAACCTAAATGAGATTCTTGCAAACAAAATACTGGAATTGAGTTGGGATAAATCCCATCTTTGCACATGATTCAAAGTTTCTTCAATTGGAGCGGTGGCAAAGACTCTTCCTACACGCTCTACAAAGTTCTACAAGAAGGCATATTTGAAGTAAAGGCACTTCTTACCAATATAAGCGAAGAATATGAACGCATCTCCATGCATGGCGTTCGGAAGGAACTCCTCATAGCGCAAGCCCAACAACTGAATATTCCCCTGCATACCCTTTGCCTTCCAAAAGGAATTGATATGGAGGCGTATGGAAAGCTAGTCAATGATAAGATTTCTGATCTTAAAGAGCTTGATATCGATACAGCCATCTTCGGGGACATATTTTTAGAAGACTTACGAAAGTATAGAGAGGATGAATTAGAAAAAGTAGGGATTAAAGCTGCCTTTCCGATCTGGGAAAAAGATACACGGGAATTGGTCGAAGAATTTATAGAATTGGGATTTAAGGCCTACGTGGTTTGCTGTAATGCCCGATTGATGGGAAAGGATTTTGTCGGATGCCTCATAGATGAAGATTTTTTATCCAATCTCCCGAAAGGAGTCGATCCTTGCGGAGAAAATGGAGAGTTTCATAGTTATGTATTTGGTGGGCCGATTTTTCAGGAAGACATTCAGGTGAAAGTAGGGGAAAAGATTCTCCGAGATTATAAAAAAGAGGATGAAAAGACTGCGAATTGGGATAGTAAATATTGGTATTGCGATCTATTGCCTGTCTAATTATACGATTTTGCTAAAATCCGATGGGTAAGTGTAAAACCTTTTCGGCCTTCCTTTCTTGTAAGCTCAATTCAATTAACAAAAAAGGTGGCCAAAACAGCCACCTTCCTTAATTCTATATGACAAAGGATTACCTCGTCAAATACATATTTCGTTCATTGTAGGCCTTCACAAAGAATGGGTCTTTCAAATCTTTGATGAAGTATATTTTCTCCCCTGTAGATTTCATCTCAGGCCCTAAGGCTTTGTCTACATTCGGGAATTTGTGGAAGGAGAAGACCGGAACCTTAATCGCATACCCCTTCAATTTTGGCTTAAAATTGAAGTCTTTTAACTTATGCGTTCCCAGCATCACTTTGGTGGCATAGTTTACATAGGGAATCTCATGGGCTTTGGCGATGAATGGTACCGTCCTTGAAGCCCTGGGATTTGCCTCGATGATAAAAACTTTATCATCTTTAACTGCAAACTGGATATTGATCAATCCCTTGATCTGCATCGCTATTGCTAGCTTATGGCTGATGGCCTTGATTTCTTTTAGCACTTTATCGCTCAAGTCAAATGGAGGTAATACTGCCATGGAATCTCCAGAGTGAATCCCTGCAGGTTCGATATGTTCCATCATTCCGATGATGTGCACTTCTTCTCCATCACAAATCGCATCTACCTCGCCTTCAAGTCCACCATCCAGGAAGTGATCAACAAGTACTTTATTGCCTGGGCTACGGCTCAGGATACTGATCACGTGCTTGGTCAACTCGTCATCATTGATCACGATCCGCATATCTTGTCCACCCAGAACATATGAAGGTCTCACCAACACCGGATATCCCACCCGATTGGCAATTTCGATTGCGTCCTCAGCACTTTCCGCTACTCCAAAGTCAGGATAAGGAATTTCCAAATCTTTCAATAATTGTGAGAAGCGTCCTCTATCTTCCGCCATATCCATCATGTCGAAGCTGGTACCAATAATCTTGATCCCATATCTGTGGAGCTTCTCAGCCAGTTTAAGAGCCGTTTGCCCCCCAAGCTGTACAATTACACCTTCAGGCTTTTCATGCTCTATAATCTCAAATACGTGCTCCCAGAAGACCGGCTCGAAGTAGAGTTTATCTGCAATGTTAAAATCAGTAGATACTGTCTCTGGATTACAGTTGATCATGATAGTTTCAAAACCCATCTCTTTGGCTGCAAGGACTCCGTGGACGCAGCAGTAATCAAACTCAATCCCTTGTCCAATCCTGTTTGGACCTGCACCAAAGACCACGACTTTCTTTTTATCACTTACTTCCGATTCATTTTCTTCATCGAAAGTGGAATAGTAATATGGAGTCTCCGCTTTAAATTCAGCTGCGCAGGTATCCACCAGTTTATAAACCCGTGTTACTTTTTGTTCCTTTCTTTTCTTGTAGACATCGGACTCCATGCAACCCAACAGGTGGGCTATTTGGCGATCCGCATAGCCATTTTTCTTGGCTTCTAACATTACCTCGCGGGGAATATTTTTTATCGTGTACCTTGCAATCTCTTTCTCCAGGATTACCAGATATTCAATTTGCTTTAGGAACCAGGGATCAATACGTGTAGCTTCTACGATATCCTTTAGCGGAACCCCCAAATGCATGGCATCCTTGATGTGGAATATCCTATCTGAGGAAGGATTTTTAAGGCTGTACATGATATGTTCCAGGTTCCTTAATTCCTTGCCATCTGCCCCCATTCCGTTCCTATTGTTCTCCAGAGACTGACAGGCTTTCTGAAGGGCTTCGTTAAAGCTCCTACCTATAGACATTACTTCACCTACGGCTTTCATTCCCAATCCCAGGTGCGGATCTGCTCCCTGGAATTTGGAAAAGTTCCATCTTGGGATTTTAACGATAACGTAGTCCAGTGTAGGTTCGAAGAAAGCCGAAGTGTTTTTTGTGATTTGATTTGGCAACTCATCCAGCCTATATCCCACAGCTAATTTCGCAGCAATCCTGGCGATAGGATATCCCGTTGCCTTAGAGGCAAGTGCTGAGGATCTAGATACTCTTGGGTTGATCTCAATGATGATTATTTGATCTGTTACCGGATCGACCGAGAATTGCACATTACATCCTCCTCCAAACTCTCCCAACTCATCCAACACCCGAAAGGCCATGTTTCTCATTTCCTGATAGATGGTATCAGGCAGGGTCATGGCTGGTGCTACTGTGATTGAGTCCCCGGTATGAATACCCATAGGATCAAAGTTCTCAATCGTACAAATTACCAGTTTATTTCCTGCATAATCCCTCATCACCTCCAGCTCGTACTCCTTCCAGCCGAAAATACTCTGTTCTACAAGTACCTCATGTATAGGACTTGCCTGCATAGCGCGGGTGAGCAGGGTGTCAAAGTCTTTTTCATCATCGACAAATGCTCCTCCATACCCTCCCATGGTATAAGAAGGCCTAAGCACTAAAGGAAATCCAATCCTCTGAGCTATTTCTTTTCCTTTCAAAAAAGAGTTGGCAGTCTCAGCTTTACAAACGGGGATTCCCATTCGATTCATGGTTTTCCGGAAAAGCTCTCGGTCCTCAGCTTTCTCAATAGCGGCCATGTCAGCGCCAAGAATTTTCACATTGTACTTTTTCCACAATCCAGCTTTTTCACATTTCTCCGCAAGGTTTAGAGCCGTTTGGCCTCCCATGGTGGGAAGTACAGCATCTATTTCCTGCTTTTGGAGGATGTGTTCGATGGATTCAACTTCAAGGGGTAAAAGGTATATATCATCAGCGGTAACGGGGTCGGTCATTATCGTCGCCGGATTACTATTGATCAAAGCAACTCTCAAGCCCTCTTCTTTGAGTGCAAGAGACGCTTGAGATCCGGAGTAATCAAATTCACAGGCTTGTCCGATAATGATGGGTCCGCTACCAATAATGAGCACGGATTTGATGGATGGGTCTAATGGCATTGGAACAAATTTCGCGCAAAGTTAGCAGGTTTCCGGCTAAGTCAAAACAAAGGATTTTGAAAACTTAGTTTTCTTGTGATTCTGAGGAATTATTGGGGCCTAGTTCTTCAGCGGAATTAACTTTTCGGGCCTTAATTTCATAGAGTCTGCATTGATCGTACATTTCTGCCCGATAAATTTCATAGTCATCCTTGATGGCTTTGATAAAATCATCATGACAGGCCAGGACATATTCGCCAGGTTCTAGACTAGTAACACTATCTATAAGCCTGATATTGAATTTTTTAGAACGATTATAGTAGGCTGCGTAAAAAGAGGTATGTGGTATGCCCATTGGTGCTGCCAGGTAGTACTCCTTCACCTCCAGTTTACGGTCAATTTGTTCCATGATATACGCAAATTTCTCTTCAGGATAGAGCAATTTATACACATGAAATTCATTATTTATCCAGAAGTAGGGAAAGGCAAAAAGCAGGAAGATTAAAATGTAATTAAAAGATTGTGAGAAGTAAGGAGAGCGTGCCGTAAGTTCCCTCCCGGCAGACCAAAGCATATATAAGGCAGAGGCCGTGATCATCGCCAGAATTGGATACATAGCAGCATCATACCATTCAAGCTTTGTGACCGAAAAGCTTATAATGAGAAAAAAACTGGATAAAGAGAAGCTGGCCAATAAGGTCAAATCGCGTAATCTTGGGAAATTTCGGTTAAAACCAACAGAAAAGCCCAAGGGTAGAAAGAAATAAAAGGGATAAAAATTTCTTCCCATTATTCTGTATAAATAGTAGTCCCAACTATGGTCATGTGTTTGGGAAGGGTGGATATTAACATATTGTCGCAGCCCCTGAAAATGCATCGTACTATGATGAGGACTGGCAAAAGAATTAAGCAGCAGATGATATAAATAAATCGATAAAGCCAAAGCTCCAAAGGCAATGTAGGTCGATGGCCTTTTTAGAATGGAAAGTAATTGCCCTTTCGCCAGCGCATATCCTATAAAGCCAAAGACAAAGAAGAAAGCCATGACACTCTTGGTTAAGTACCCTAGCAAAAAGCTTAAAGTAAGTAGGACTAAGTAGCGATTTCTTTCTTTGATACTTTCAGCCTCCAAATAATGATAAAAGGCAAATAACCCCAGACACATGATCACAGCAAGCGGAGCATCGTGATCTCCTGTTTTGCCAATATGGATCATATGATATCCTCGGCTAGACAATAATACCAGACCTGCCAGGACTCCCCAGGATATATTTCCAAACTTTTTCAGCGAGAAATAGGGGAAATAGAAGAGTAAGGTTAGGGTTCCCAACGCAATAGGTAGCCGCATAGCCAGCTCAACCATGTTTTCCCCAAAGATTTTATAAAAGAAAACCTGCAGGAGAGTTATAAACGGAGGCTTGTGGTTGGGATGCCCCATCCCCTGAAAGGCATCAAAATTCTGAAGATATTTCCCATCCTCAGCAATTGATAACATACGCATCCCAAACAGTGATTCGTCCCAACTAATCAATGGGAAGAAATCCAGATGATGCAGCACCTGTAAATAAGCCAGAATTGCATAGATTGTCAGGATGATACGATCCCGCCATTTCCGGTCGGTATACAGGTCTTTGAGCTTCATGTTTTTGTAGAGATGGCTTTACTCCCACTCTATGGTTGCAGGAGGTTTTGAGCTAATGTCGTATACTACTCGGTTCACTCCTTTTACCTCATTTATGATGCGATTGGAGACATAGGCCAGAAATTCGTAGGGGAGATGGGACCAGTCAGCTGTCATTCCATCTCGACTACCAACAGCACGAAGCGCTACTACCTGTTCATAGGTTCTTTCATCTCCCATTACTCCTACGGAGGAAACAGGTAAAAGAACTGCGAATGCCTGCCAGACTTTGTCGTATAACTCCTGATTTCGGAGTTCACTAATAAATATATGATCCACTTCCTGTAGTAAGGATACTTTTTCCGCAGAAATATCTCCCAGTATTCGGATAGCAAGCCCAGGCCCGGGGAAGGGATGTCTTCCTACAAATTCTTCACTCAATCCCAAATCTCTTCCTACTTTGCGGACCTCATCTTTGAATAAATAACGGAGTGGCTCCACTACTTTCATATTCATTTTCTCTGGTAAACCGCCCACATTGTGGTGAGACTTAATCGTAGCAGAAGGACCTTTTACCGAAACACTTTCAATCACATCCGGATAAATGGTTCCCTGAGCGAGGAAATGAACGTCTTTCAGTTTTTCTGCTTCTTGCTGGAAAACTTCGATAAATACACGGCCGATAGTTTTACGCTTTTTCTCAGGATCACTGATGCCTTCCAGCTCTCCCAGAAACTGATCTTTCGCATTTACTCCAATTATATTGAGGCCTAATTGCTCATATTGCTTAAGGACATCTTCAAATTCATTCTTCCGCAAAATCCCATTGTCAACAAATACACAATAAAGATCATCTCCAATCGCACGATGAATGAGGCTAGCTGCAACGGTAGAATCTACCCCTCCAGATAATCCACATATCACCTTTTGTCCAGCCAATTGAGCTTTAAGCTCAGCAACCGTTGACTCAATGAATGCAGCGGGAGTCCAATCTCCTTTTAAATGGCAAATTTCCTGAAGGAAATTCTGAATGATGCGAAAGCCTTGTTGAGAATGAGTTACCTCGGGGTGAAACTGCAAGCAATATACCGGGAGTTCATCATGTTGGTAAGCGGCGACTTCCACAGAATCAGTGCTCCCTGTAATAAAAAAGCCTTCAGGCAATTGAGTAATGGTATCTGCATGACTCATCCAGACCTGACTTTGAACATCCACCATATCTAGCAATTGTGAGCTACGGCTATGCTCAAATATTGCCCGGCCATACTCCCTTTTTGACGAATTGCTTACGATCCCACCCTGTTTTTTGGCAATCAATTGAGCCCCATAGCAAATTCCCAGAACTGGCAGTTTCCCGATGATGGTATCCAGATCGAAATCCGGAGCATCCTCATCATTTACAGAGCTAGGTCCCCCGGAGAGGATTACTCCTTTTATGTTTGGGTCATTAGGAAAGGGACGGTTGTAAGGAACAATTTCGCAATACACATTTGCTTCGCGCACTCTTCTGGCAATGAGTTGGGTGAATTGCGAACCAAAATCAATGATCAGGACTTTCTCATTCATGGCGCGAAATTAGGACATTTCAGGTCTTTTTCCGAATTGGTTTTTGTCTTTTCTGATTGGGTCTTTTTTCCACCTTTTTAGAAAAGGTGGAGCCAAAATCGCAGAGCCCAAAGCCAGCCACACCAGCCGCCCCGGCTCCCGATGGGCTCTGCAGGGCCATCGCGCCTGGGTAGAGGATAGGACCGATTGGGAATTCATTGTCGCTGATAGCAAACAGCGGCTATGGTATTGGGGCAATAAAAGACAAGCTTATAGAAAATTGACACTAACACCCTAACACGCAAATACTCCAACACGTTTTATTTCCCCCTATTTGCTAGATTCCTTTACTTCCTGTAATTTATGGACGAGTTTTTGGTAGTAATACTAAAAGATTCAGTCAGTAAATAATACTGATGGTCGATTTTCGTTAGTCTTTAATTATTCCGAAAGTACATGTGTCTATTTTTCATATTTAGATTAATCACATGAAAAAAATCATTTTGTCAAGCGTTGCCTTTTTCTTGTTCCTTGGCAGTATTCAGGCACAGATTTATTACCAACCCCCACGTGGAGACGGAGCTCGTCGAACCATTGATCCTGGCAAAGGACAGTTGTTCAACAAGAAATTCTATACCAATGATGTGTATTATTTTGTCCAATTCGCCGTTTACAGTCCTTCCAAAGACTGGAGAAACATTAAAGGCCCATCCAATATTGGCATTGTTTGGTTGATCTTTCACTATGATACCTATATCAAAGGGAGAGATATGAATGGGGCTTATTATATTGTAAAGCCCTTCGAGAGCGCTACTAAAGCAAAAGCATATGCCGAGCGGTATAAAAAGATGGGCTATGATTGTTTTTTCAATCCGGAACTGACAGGCTCGAAATTTGAACTACGCGCATCAACCTTGGAGTAATACAAACATTTCACAAAAAATATAGATCAGGAGGGACTGTTTATTTCAGCATCTTCCTGATCTTTAGTTTTAGATAGGCCATGGACCAACGTTCTCTCCAGGTACCTGCACAATGATGGGCTCCATAGATCTCAGGATCGCTGAAGTAAGAATCCGGCAATCGGTATTTTTGGGGCACCTCCATATGAAAAGCCTTACGAGAAGGTGTCACAATACCTGAAAATTCTTCCGCTTCAAAAATTCTGGTAAGCAACATAGGCCCTGTCGCATCTACGATTTGGGTAAAATCTTTAACGAGAGGTGGATTTTCTTTTAGCTCATCAATTACAGCTCTCCAAAAGGAATGACCGGGTATCGAGGCAAAAATGGCATTACCAATCCCATCATAGGCATCTCCACAAGCTTTTTCCCGATTATAGGGCAATACTAACTCTGCTTCAGTAAAATCAAAGGGTCGAATCATCTCATAATCCAAATCAAGGTATAATCCTCCCATTTTATACATGATGAGGTAGCGAAAAACATCCGCTCGCATAATGTTACGAGAGAAGCCCTGATAAATGGGATAAAAGTCTGGGAATTCCTTGGCTACATATTCGTCCGAACTAACATCCGTCCACAAAATATACTTCCAATCCGGATGTAGCTCCTGAACTTTCTGTTGAAAGGCCTGCCACTCTTCCGGCACATGAGTAGTTTTCCAACTTTGATGGATGATCTGGGGTATTCGCATATCTATTGACCGGCGGCTGCCTGGTCAATGAACCAATACAGTTCGCCTTTCTCCGGATTAATATAGGAAGCCGGATAACTTTCAAAGCTTCCTTTTTGCTCTACTATTTCGGAATATTTTTCAGCTTTTGAAACTCCTGTAGCTAAAAAGGCAATTCTTTGGCCCTCATTAATCACCCCTCCGCTCAAGGAAATCCTATGTTGCCCTGAATCCGGATGGGTAGCAACTACACATACATTGGGATCTTTAAGCAATTCCATCTGATGAGGAAAAATAGAAGCCGTATGCCCATCTGTCCCAAGCCCCAACATAATCAAGTCGAAAACCGGCCATCCATTTTGCATAGGAAGGAACTCCTGAATCTCCTTTGCATAACGGATTGCTTCAGTTTCGGGATCATTTTCGCCTCGGACCCTATGAATATTACCTTCCGAAATATCAATATGATCCAAAAGATGGCGGCGCGTCATTCCATAATTGCTATCTGCATCATCCGGTGGCACACATCTTTCATCCCCCCACCAGAAATGTATGATCTCCCAGGGAAATTTATTCGCATAATCTTTGGCCAGCATATCGAACAATAAGCGAGGGGTACTCCCTCCAGAAAGGGCAATGTGATATTGCTCTTTTTCGCTTTCGGCCATCCATTCAGCCAAATGCCTGGCGAATTGCTCGGCAACTCGCTCAGGATTGGCATATATTTTTTGAAATACTTTCATTACAATTCACAAAATTCACCATCATTAGCAAGGTTCGCACATGGATATCTCCAATGCATGCCCTCACCTTCAATCATCATATCCGCAACTTCAGGTCCCCAGGTACCTGCAGGATACCCATAAACTGGAATGCTATCATCCTTTTCCCAGGCATTGAGAATTGGATCAATAAACTCCCAGGCTGCTTCGACAGCGTCTCCACGCGCATACAGGGTCGAATCTCCCAACATGGCATCCAGCAGGAGTCTTTCATAGGCACTCGGTACATATTGACCGCCCAAATCTTTATACTGGAAATCCATATTTACTTTCTCCACTTCAAATCCCATACCCGGTACTTTCAGGCCAAACTTTAGCAAAATGCCTTCGTCTGGCTGAATACGTATAATGAGTTGATTATGCCCATCAAAACCTTGAAGTCCTTCGAAAAGTCTGTGAGGGGTACGCTTGAAGTGAATGACAATCTCAGCAACACGGGTAGGCAATCTTTTCCCGGATCGTATGTAGAAAGGAACCCCTCCCCAACGCCAGTTGTCGATATAGAATTTCATCCCTACAAAGGTTGGAGTTCGAGATTCTTCCGGCACTCCTTTCTCCTCCCTATATCCTTTGACCTTCTCTCCTTTTATAGTAGAAGAAGTGTATTGACCCCGAATAACGAAATTCGCAACTTCTTCTTCTTTGATAGGACGTAGGGACTGAAAAACTTTCAGGATTTCATTACGAATAGAATTGGATTCAATCACAGATGGAGGTTCCATCGCAGTCATACCCACTATTTGAAGCAAGTGATTTTGGATCATGTCCCGCATCGCTCCGGAGCCATCATAATATCCACCTCTATCTCCTACTCCAATACTTTCAGCTGAGGTGATCTCTACATGGTGGATGTATTTATTGTTCCAAAGGGGCTCAAAAATTCCATTTGAGAATCGAGTTACCAAGAGGTTTTGAACTGTTTCTTTTCCCAGGTAATGGTCGATACGGTATATCTGATGCTCTTTAAATCTCCTGAGGAGTTTTTTATTGAGCTCTTGAGCTGTTTTAAGATTATACCCAAAAGGCTTCTCAACTATTAACCTTCTAAATCCACCTTTTTCCTTATTGAGTTTATGGGCAGCCAAATTATTAGCAATTACCTCATACAAACTGGGAGGGGTGGACATGTAAAAGATATAATTACCCCCTGTATTGCAGGAAGCATTTAGCTCTTCCAAACGAGTATTCAATACTCCATAATCATCCACTGATTTGGTATCAATCGGCTGATAATAGAGCATTTGAATAAAGGTGTCAAGTACAGCCTCGTCATCGGTCGGCTTTTTTGCGAAATCTATTATACCCTGTCTTACTTTTTCTCTAAATGCTTCATCGGAGAATTTGGTACGACTAACCCCCAGAACTGCAAAGCAATCTGGAAGCAAGTTTTGAACATGCAGGTCATAGAGAGAAGGTATAAGTTTCCTGTTTGTCAAATCTCCGGATGCCCCGAAAATGACAACTATTTGATTTTGATCTGCTTTCATATGCCTAGTCAGCTTTTTTTACAGCATGCCCTCCAAACTGATTTCTCAAAGCGGCCAACATTTTCATAGCGAATGATTCGTCCTGACGGGATTCAAAACGAGTAAAAAGAGAAGAAGTGATCACGTGGGCAGGCACATCAAAGTCAATAGCCGTCTGAACGGTCCAGCGACCTTCTCCGCTATCATTTACATATCCTTTGATTTCTTCAAGTTTGGGATCGTCTTTTAGGGCCAATCCAGCCAATTCTAGAAGCCAGCTTCTGATAACTGATCCATACATCCACATATCCGCAATTTTCTGAAGATCCAAAGCCTGAGGTGCTTTTTCCAAGATTTCAAATCCTTCAGCATAAGCCTGCATCATCCCATATTCAATCCCATTGTGCACCATTTTTACCATATGTCCGGTTCCACTTTCACCACAGTGTAGCCATCCTTTTTCAGGGGCTAATGTTCTGATAATGGGCTCTATGTAATCAGCGGCTTCTTTTTCTCCTCCATACATCAAGGCATAACCCTCTGTTAGGCCCCATACTCCACCACTTACTCCACAATCGATCATATGAATGCCCTTTTCTTTCAAAGAGGCAGCTCTTGTAACCGAGTCTCTCCAAAATGAGTTTCCACCTTCAATAATGATATCTCCTTCATTGAGTAAAGGTGCGAGACCTTCCAGGGTCATGTCGACCGGTTTACCAGAAGGAACCATGATCCAAATGACTTTTCTTTCCGGAAGTTGGGATAGCATGTTTTCGAATCCAGTGGCAGCAGATGCCCCTTTGGATACAGCCTCATCAATTGCTTCCTGAGAAAGGTCATAGGCTACTACTTCATGCTCACTTAGCAAAAGGCGGTGGACCATATTTCCACCCATTTTTCCGAGTCCGATGAATCCAATTTTCATAAGATTTTGTGTTGAGAATTTTCTAATTAATGCTTCGCTAATGTCTTCGGGGCGAAGGTAAGGCGAAATAAGGAGAAACTCTCATATAATGTTGTAGAATAGGAGACAAAGTACTCCTATTCTGGCAGCTCTTTATTTCAGCTGCTAAATAAATCAAAAAGGATAAATCACCTACTACTTTTCATCGAAAGTTGGAGGGCCACTTTCTCTAAGGAATAAAAGCCCATCAAATCTTTGACTCAGGATGTATTGACTGAATCCATTTTGCTGAAACCCCCACAATCCCCAATTGAACATCCAGGAATTATCATCATTTTGCTTTAGGCCTTTCAGATTGAGCAGGAAATACGTTTCTCCAGCTTTATTGAGTTGATATTCCATATTGAAAGGGCCTTTATTTTCAAATTCAAATACCTCGCGGCTAAAGTGATTGAAAAAGGCTCCTTTATACACCAAAGACCCCAATGAGTAGTAAGCATCCTTGTAGCGCTCCTTCAGATGTACCCCCATCCATTTCGTAGAATCCAGATACACATTTTCTTTGGCTATGTGGTAATTGTGGGCCCAAATCAAGGCTTTCTTTCCGGGATAAGCCTCTTCCAGTAACCAGGCAATATTTTCAGCCATAAGTGAATCCCTTAATTCCAATTCCACAGAGGACCATAGATCGCCGTATTCAAGCCCCGTATAAGCTTTGAAATTCTGGAGCGAACGCATGAAAAGCTTGAACTCCTGTCGGTTTAGGGATTTATCTGCATAAAGCTTCTCTTCATATTTTTTCAGAAATCCTTCCAGCTCTTTACAGCTTTTAGCAAATTTTTCCCGGGACTTATAGAAGGCCTTCTGATCCTTATTAGTGATTTGGTGGGCATACATATTATTGATTTCGTGTAAACCAAATCTCAGGGAGTCAGCAAGCATTTTGTCATAAGGAGCAGCTATTTCTGAAAAAACAGATTTAAAATAATCCTGTTGGGCCTGGCAATCGATTCCCTGTAAAATCAAGGGATCAGAGGTAACATGAGAATTTTTCAAATACGCATAGAGATCCTCCATTTCCTCATTCTGATAATAATGGAGAAATTTTGTTTTCAATTCCTCTTTAGACAATCTATCCAGACGCTGCCAGATCAGTCCCATATCAGAAAGTCCCTCCTCAAATAAGATTAGGTCAAAATCTAGTTCTTCGTGCAAGAAAACAGCTAACCGAGCTTTGAGTTGAAACTGATCACCTAAGCCATGGGTATTTTCCCCCAGACTGATGAGCCGCTTATCCTTTAGGAGTTCCTTCAACGGCATTAAATCAGAAAAATCGTCCAGGTTATTCTGGTTTTTTATGGGAACAAAATGAGGGGATTGGGTCCAGACAGGGATTTGGGAATAAAGGGAATAGGAAATGGTAAATAGTAGAAATGAGCTGAGAAGATGTTTCATGGTAGATGGTATTGAATAGCCAATTTGAGCATCCATTTCTATTTATACAAAAGTGAAAAAAAACACCCTCCTGTTTAAGGAGGGTGCCCGATTATTTTATGCTTGTATTATTTACAGAAATTTGAAATTCACAGCCAAGCTCGAAAAGACCGGAACCTTTTGTCCCTGAATCTCTCCCGGATTCCAGGCTGGCATGGAACGAATTACTCTTAGCGCTTCTTCATCGCATCCAAATCCGATACCTCTCATTACTTCCGGGCTAGTAATGGCTCCGTCTGGCTGAATGACAAAGCGAACATATACGGTGCCCTCAGTTTTGTTTTTGACAGCTTGCCTTGGATACCGGATTTGCTTTGACAGGAATTGATAAAGTGCTGCCTCTCCTCCAGGAAAAGAAGGCATGATATCCGCTTTTACGACAGGCTCATTAACATCAACTCTGCTAGCAGTTGTTTGCACCTCTCTTTTCACCTTATCCATTTCCGGATCAAAAGCATTGCTACTTACCGTTTCCAACTCCATATTTTCGGAGGGGATATTGGTGATCTGGGTTCTGGTGGTGGAAGGAGCAGAAATGATCCCGGCGATATAGCGAAATTCATCTATACTCCTGAGGGTATCAATCTGTCCATTTGCTGAGTTCTTAACCACAATTCCATTTGGGTCTTCTTTCAACATTTTTGCAACTCCCTGTAGGCTAAGATCGGCACTTGCGTAAACCGGCTTAACTGGAAGTGGATCACTTTTTATATTTAGGAAGATACCAAACCCTGTCAAGGCGATGACCAATACAGTAGCTGTATAAATAATCAGTTTTTTACGCTTGGCTGCCTTTTCCTTACGCTCTTTCTCAAGAATGTAAGTCAATAATTTGGTATTCCCTTTGTTTGCCATATTTTATTGAAGCGGATGCTTTTTATTAAAGTTGAAATTTTTCTCTAAAGTCTTGGTAAAAAGCGTCTCCAAGTAGACCTGCAAACACCTCATGCGTTCTTTCCAGCATTTGCTCTGCAGTTGCATCTTCTGAGGTAAAGCCTACTACCTTGATTTCCATATTCTTCTGGAGGTTCCATTTTCTCTTGGAAATCACCAGGATATTGTCTTCACTGAGATCTGCATGTCCGGTTGGCAATTCGCGGATTTCTTTGAACACCTGAAGGATAAACTTCAAATCAGTACTGCTGAGTTCGTCAATATCCATTTTATTGTCCAGCCCAGATTTTTTCACGTAGCTCTTCAAGGAGTTTCTTTCGATATAAGGACGGAAATAAAACAATCCTTCTTTTGCCTCAGTGATTTCGCTCATGTCCTGGTAGTAGCTCAATTCCTTTTTATGAAGCTTTTTAAAACGAGCTACCTTGTCAGAATCCTCAAGATCAGCTGCTGCCAATACACGAACTGACTTCAATTCCTGATCCCCTACCATCATTACTTTTTTGGTAGAGAATTCAGCATCTGGTAAAGTACCTTTTATACTAAAGAGGTCGCTAAGAGAAATAGAGGCATCCAGGCTTTTCTTAACGGGTGCAATATTCTCTGCAACCTCTTCCTTCACCTCTAATTGTTCTTCAACCTTCTCTTCTATTTTTTCCTTTACTTGAACTGCTTCGGGCTGAGTATTTCCAACGCTGGCGTGATTGCCATTGCTGGAAAGCGGCTCTTGCGTAAGCTCTTCGGGAAGTTTGTCCAAATCGTCCATTTTTTCCATTTCCAAAGTGAACATGTCTTCAGAAATTGGCTTTTCTACGATTGATTTATCGATCTCAGGAATAACCTCATCTTTCGTTAAATCTGCAGAAATATCTGTGTCTAGAACATCTACTTTGGCAGGGATATCCTGTACTTTCGCTTCTGCAGCAATCTCATTTTCAACTGAAGAAAGCTCATCCATACTTAAATCAAGATCACTTCCCACCTCAATGTCAGACATATTGCTGATTTCCTCTGAGCTTAATGAAGTTCTTTCCTCTTCATCTTGTGCCAAAACTTCATCAAGAGAAGCTAACAATTCCTCATCAGAATAATTACTCAATTCATGCTCAACTTTCTCCTCTACTTTTTCAATCTTCTTTTCAATAACGGGCTCCTCTTTCGGATCCAGATCATAAATAGAAAGATCTTCTGCAGGTTCTGGAGTATATGAAGTATCAGCCTTCGTAGGTGTTGTATACAAGCCTACCCCCTCGCCTTCTTTCTGGAGTTCGATTTTACTTAGCACCTCCGTAATATTCCAGCTGATAACCATTTCCGGGATACCCAGGCTGGCACCACGCTCTTTAAACATTTTTTCATAATCGGCTTGCCTGGACGGATCCACGCAGGTTTTGGAGATTTCCTGAAGCAATGCATCACGATCTTCTTTCACCTTAAGTTCAGCAGCAATTTTTGCCCTCTTTTCTGCTTCCAGTCTTTTTCTCTCTTCCTCTGCCAAACGGATTCTCTCAGCTTCCATGACCTGTTCCGTTCTGTTGGCCAGACCATTTAAGATAATAGAAAATTCGTCCTTGCTATTCTCCAAATCCAAACCAATAACCTTATGACTAATCTTAAGGTCATTATTGATATAATTTTTGAATGCCTGTGTACGAAGGAAGCTACCAATCAGCAGGATATTACCCACCTTGTTACTCTCTAACTCCTTACTACTGAATTTCTCGGCTAGTTTATCTTTGTTTACCAGCAGGAGTTCTTCAAACTTCTCTGGTTTCAGACTTACTTCCGCTTCTAATTGTACTGAGTCTGTAGTTTTACTTACTACATAGGTGTGTGTGGGATTAGGTTCTTCCAACTGACGAGCCAGTTGGGCCTGGCCTTTGAAATCTACCGTCAAACCTGCTACTGAACATTCAGCCATCAGTTCTGTTAGTACGCGGTCATTTCCAGAAAGGGTACCGAAGTCCTTGTAGGGGTGAAATTCAAAACTTTCATCTTTGAAAAGTGCCGCTTTTCCTAATTCTTTGAGGTTAGGTTCAGGTGCGTGCTTATCAATATTTTGATAGCAGAGGTGAGTATAATCATCCATGGATTCCAGCACCATCACATTCTTAGCCGTTATTTTGTTGCTATTTGGAAGTCCGTGCATGAAAGAGACAACAATATTATCTCCATGAATATATTCCAAATCGAGAGATTTAGAATTATTAATAGTATTAATGATTTTTTTCTTGTCTTCCTCGTTTTTCATGTCAACCGGGAAGGCGACAGCAGTAGGGATGGCTCCAGCGAGCTTCCTGCCATCTTTTTTGGCCTGATCTTTATATGCTTGACCAATAGCGTCTAAATGAGTGGCTAATACTTCATGCGGAGAGGAAGGCTCATAGTTGAAATGGCCTCTTCCTTTGATGTCCAGAAGTTGCGCTTTATCAGTCTTTATCCCCGCAAGTAGTTTTCTCTTAGTAAATATAATACAAAGCATAGGTAATAATCGGTGTAATGGGTTCTTGAAATAATGATTAAATAAGAACGTACCGCTACCCCAAGTAAGACGGTAATAATGAGAGTCAATGTTGAAGGAATGAAACACCTCAGCCTTTGGTGTATTCAAAACCTTCGACTAAAATACTGCAAGAATGGTGCTAAATCCGATGGGAGAGTATGAATGGCTAAAAAATAGTTTCGTATGGTAATAATCCTAGCTTCAATCTTTGGCAGGCCTTTTTTGCAAGGCTTGCCCAGCTTGTTTCAAAAGTGCCTTTTACGCAAGTAGAAGCCTATTTTGCTTAGCTTCAAGGATATAGAATCTTATCAAATCCAGATATCGAACCGAATAAGCAAGATGTAAGATTTTTAATTATAATTTTATTTATTAATTAAAATATCCCAAAAATCGTACAAATTGTCTACTATTGAAAACAATTGGGTTAATTTAAGATAGCTTAGGATCTATACTCCAGGAGATACAAATTGACCACTGTGGTAATATCCCGATACCTGATTTCCCTTTTTAATTTTTCAACGTACAAGCCACTTTCTTCAAGCATTATGAGAAACTTTTTGGCGATTTGTCGATTGGGTTCGGTAAGGATAAGCTTGGAATTGGGCTGCATCAAAATTTTAAATGCTTTTATCAAGGGATCAAAAGCCCTTTCCTCATAGGCCACATCCGCAGCAAGTATTACATCCGCAGCCTGGTCTTCCTTTACCTCTCGCCAATCTAGTTGAAGCAATTGAGGTTCTTCAGCAAAATTTTTCCTCCAATTGAAGTCTGCCAGTTCTAAAGCAGCCGGTAAATAATCAGATAGGATGACCTTTCCTCCTAACGTATGGGCTAGCATTCCTGAAAGTCCAAGCCCACAACCAATCTCAAGGACTGTTCTCCCTTCCACCAAATCTGGATGTTCTGAAAGGTATCTACCCATAGCGATAGCTGAAGGCCATAATTCTGCCCAATAGGGAATCCTTTCGTCAACTACGTCTTCATGCTCTTCGCCTTTTTCGATGAGTTCGTCTAAAAGGGCATCGGTATCAGCTATGCGGTAAACAATCAGTTCTTGGGATCCGAAAGAGATTTTTTCTTCTATCAAACTGTATCGATCCTCAATAGGCAATATTTCTGATTTCATAAGGCTTAGGGGCTTTTTTGCGGCTACAAATATAAGTATTGAAGCCCTGACAAACTGAGCTAATCTCAATTCGAGGCAACCCTTCAAGTCAAATAAACATTATCTATATGAACGATTAAGATTTACTACGCTACCCCACATGCACGCTTCTCCATGAATCTCCCTGATATAACCCTGGATTTCTGGGCCATACTTTTTCTGGTAGCCGGAGCTCAGACCTGTTTCATTTCAATTCTGATCCTTTTATTGAATAAGGAGAAGGGTAAAGGAAGATTTTATCTATCTGCATTCCTTTTCCTTTTTGGCTATTTGCTCATCTTTAATTTTTGCTACTGGACCAATTATTTATACCATTTCCCGGCTTTATTGCACGCTATTTCTCCCTTAAATTATGTATTTGGTCCTTTGCTCCTACTCTATTTCGACAAGCAGAGAAACGAAGCTAAACTCCAGATATTCTGGTATCTACATTTTTTACCGCTTCTATTAGTTTTTCTACATTTATCTCCTTTTTACCTGGCAGATGGTACAAGCGAACTCCTGATGATTTCAGGAGAAATGCCTTTCCCAAAAGGCTTTTTACCCAGATTTGTTGGCTACCTCTATTCCCCCTTTGTTTTCGGCAGCTTTATGATTGTCTATTTCATTTGGAAAAACAGGCTATACCTAAGATTTAGATCTGAAGATTTGATATCCGATAAATCACCTGAATTAATCCTAATCAGGTGGCGCTGGTTGTTGATATTGCTTTCTCTATATCCAGCCTTTGTGTTTAGCTACCTGATCTACTATATCAATAACAAATACATAAATGAATTCCGAATCCGGGAAACTCAAGCTTTACTATCACACCCAGAAAATCAAGACGAACACATAATCCAAATCGCCTATCAGGTAGGATTTAATAATAAAAGCACCTTTAATCAGGCTTTCAAAAAGGTATTGGGTGTGACGCCTAGCCAGTATCGAAAGAGGTCTTTGCGGAAAGTCTGAATAATGCGAAAAAATTTATAATTCTGAACCCTTGAGAGCAGCTTTGCAGGCATATTCGTGTTTTCGGATAAAGAATTTACCTCAAAGCCTATTTCTATGAATTTCAGATTTATCTACTTACGCCTCTTTTCTCTGTTCTTTCTTTTCGCTTGTGAAGGGGAAAATCCTGAACCTGCCCTTACCCATATTGACCTGGTAGAAGGGATAAAGGTGATTGATTTTGAAAACAGTGGAAATGCTGGCGACCTGGTGCTTTTATTTTGCATCCAAACCCTGGGAGATGTGGATCAGGTAAAGATATTTCTAAGAAAAGGTCCGGACCTGTCCAATTTAGGCAGACAAGATGTAGATAATCCTAGTCCGGACCGTCTTTTTATGATAGAGCTTTCGGGTCCCAAATATGAACGTCGCCTTCCGGCAAACTTATTAGACATAGATGGGAATGTGATAGAAAAAGATACAGAATACAGCCTAGGATTTCTAATTAGCCGGGGAGAACAACAATTACCGAATGAAGAATTTGGAAATTTTAGCCTGGTAGAAGATCAAGTATTAAATGGCGCATTTGAAGGAACCTGGGATGTCAGTTGTTGAATAGAACAATGGAAATGAGCGCTGAAGGCCATAGATAAAAATGGCGATGCGGGTTGTTTTCATTTTTCGTCATGAAAAAGGGAAACGGGGCCTGAGCGGAAGGGCTTAGGAAGGGTTCAAGAAATCTCACAAATGGCCTCAGCTGCAATAAAAGCCTCCGTCCACGCAGCCTGGAAATTAAAGCCCCCCGTTACTGCATCAATATTCAATACCTCTCCAGCCATATACAGGTCAGGAAGAATTTTGCTTTCCATGGTCTTAAAATGGACTTCTTTGGTATCTATCCCGCCACAGGTTACGAATTCATCTTTGAAGGTACTTTTTCCTTCAACCTGAAGTTTATGAGCCGAAAGCATATCAAGGAGGTCAGCCAGGTTTTGTTTATTGAGGCTAGCGTAATTTTTCTCTTTAAGAGAAAGTAGCTCTAGCATCCTGTGCCAGAGTCTTTTGGGCATGGATATAGGAGAAAGGCTGGTAAGCATCTTTTTACCCTGGCTATTTCTGAGATGTTGAATCTCATTTTCTACAAAGCTCCTCCCCTTCCCCGTCCAGTCAATCTCGATCTCAAATTTATAATTCATTCGATGAAGTTCGCGGGCTGCCCAGGCAGATAGTTTTAAGATGCCAGGTCCACTCAATCCCCAATGGGTTATCAGGAGCGGGCCACTTTCCGCAAACTTGGTATATAGGATTTTTACCCCAGCTTCCGGCATGGATAAACCCGGGAGATCTTTGAGCAAGGGACTGTTAATATTGAAAGTGAAAAGGGAAGGTACTGGAGGAACGATGCTATGGCCCTTTTTTGCCATGAGGTCCCAGATGGCAGGTGTACTTCCGGTAGCTAACATGAGTTTTGAGGAACGATAAATATCTCCTTTTGATCGGATGACCCATTCTGCACCTTCTTTACTGAAATCTTCTACAATAGCACTCGTTTTAATCTGAACTCCCTGATTACGACAAGCCTTCATAAAACAGTCGATGATGGTCTCAGAACTATCACTTACAGGAAATACCCGTCCATCCTCTTCAATCTTGGTCTCAACTCCTTTATCTTCTAGCCAGGCCATCATATCTCCGCATAAAAACCGATGAAAGGGCCCTCGAAGTTCTTTATTCCCTCTTGGATAAAAAGAGGTCATTTCCCGGGGATCAAAACAGGCATGGGTAACATTGCAACGACCGCCTCCACTGATCCTGACTTTACTCAGTACCTTATTGGATTTCTCCAGAATCAGGATGCGCATACCTGGATTTCTTTCTCCGCATTGAATGGCTGTAAAAAATCCAGCGGCTCCTCCTCCTATGACTATCAGGTCGAATTTCATCATTGCGGCAAAGATACGTTTATCCCATTTTTATCCTACTCCTGCAATATTCCTTTCATGCGGATGTTCACATAATCATGAATCATCTGCTCCAGACTCATTTGAGATTTATCCTGCTGGGTGATCCATTCCATCACAAAATACCGATCCAAACTAATAAGTAAGTTAACGGGCATTTTTCGGAATGCTCTGACTTCCATTCCCTGCTCATATAAAGTTTCCAATTCTTTCAATACACCCGTGAGGTAATTATCGACTTCTAGCCAAATTTCGGGAAAATCTTCTTTAATCTGGCTAATCAGGCTAAAGGATATATGCTTTACTCCTCCCGCAATCCATTCAATCAGGGTATAAAGATCTTTAACTATATGGTCTGCATCCTTTTCTCTAGAAAGCTGATAACCTCCAAGGTTTACCAGCAGCAATCGAACGGCCGCCGCAATAATCTCTTCTTTGCTTACAAAATATTCATAGAGGGTAGACTTACTCTTCTTTCCCACTTTCGCCAATTCATCCATACTCATTTCCTTGAGGTTCATTTCCTGAACCAAAGGCAATAATTCCTTCAACCAAATCAGCATTTTGGGGCTTAGTTTCTTTCGCTTCTTATCAGTGGATTTTCTACCCATACTTGCTTTTCATTAAAAATCGAACTATATTAGTCAAAATAGTTCGAAAATCTACAAACATCATGAAAGATCTAAAATATTTAGGAGCTTATGTTGAGCCCGCATTATGTTTAATTGGATTGATTTATGGCGGATGGCTGGCTTTTGCAGGTGTGCTTTATGCATTTGTAATGGTCCCACTTTTAGAACCCGTTTTACCTGCTTCAACCAAAAATTTCTCCAAAGAGGAAAAATCTTCCCGTCTATCTAATCAATTTTTTGATGTTTTATTGTTCCTAAACATACCCATTGTTTATGGGATCATTATACTTTTTGCCGTAAATACCTCACAAGGAGTTTATAGCAATTTCGAATTATGGGGCCTCGTACTCTCTATTGGTACCTTGCTCAGTAGTAATGGGATCAATGTAGCGCATGAGATTGGTCATAGAAAGGGAAAGTGGAACCATATCGCTTCTCAAATTCTTTTGCTGCCGAATCACTATATGCACTTTTTCATCGAGCATAATCGGGGACATCACAAACGAGTGGCAACCCTGGAAGATCCAGCCACTTCTCGCTTAAATGAAAATGTCTATGCTTTCTGGATTCGATCGACAAGAGACAGTTACCTAAGTGCCTGGCAATTGGAAAGCGATCGTCTAAAGCAACGTAAGCTTCCTTTTTGGAGCCTGAAAAATAAAATGCTCATTTTCACAGCCATCCAATTGGCCTACCTGGCCTCTCTTTGGATATTCTTTGGCTTTACAGCATTCCTAGTTCTTTTCCTAGCTGGAATAAATGGCTTCCTGCTACTTGAAACGGTAAATTATATCGAGCATTATGGGCTTTTGCGGAAAAAACTTCCTTCAGGAAAATACGAGCGGGTATTATCCAAACACAGCTGGAACTCCAATCACGAATTGGGCAGGATCATGCTCTATGAGCTGACGCGCCACTCTGACCATCACTACATGGCCAGCAAAAAATACCAGGTCCTGGATCATCATGAGGATTCTCCTCAATTACCTATGGGGTATCCGGGTTCTATGTTAATGTCTTTGGTTCCTCCTTTATGGTTTAGCGTAATGAATCCAAAGTTAGAGGCATACAAGCGTAAGACTACGCAGGCAGAATTGGCTATTCAGTAAGACATTGGAAGACGAGGCGGTAGAAATCGGGATGTGATTGCCAGGTTTGCCCAGTAACTACCCGCCCATCCCTGACTGCTTCGTCTTTCCCGATAAAGGTGCCTCCACAAGAGGTTACTTCAAACTTGACATGCTCATAGCAGGTCACTTTTTTATCCTTTACCAAACCAGCTGTTGTCAGAACCTGTATCCCATGGCAAATGGCAAAGATGAACTTTTCCTGTTCGTTGAAAGCCTGAACCAAGGCGACAACCTGAGGATCATTTCGTAGAAATTCAGGTGCTCGACCACCGATGATGAGAATAGCGGTATAGTCTTCTGCTTTAGCATCTCCGATACTGATATCACTTTCCACGTAATATCCTTTGCGTTCCACATAAGTATCCCAACCTGGCTCAAAGTCATGGATAACCAGATTCAGTAATTTCTTTTGGGGAGCCGCTATGGTAGCTGTATATCCAGCTTCTTCAAAGCGATGTTTGGCGTAGAGGGTTTCATAGCTTTCTCCCCCATCACCTGTGAGTATTAGTAGATTTTTCATAGCAAATTTGAAAGCTTAGCAGGTCACTACCACACAACCTCGAACCAGACCTGATTCAATTTTTTCATGTGCGGCTGCAATTTCATCTAATGGATAGGTATCTGCCACACGGTGAATAAGTCTATCAGCATTCAATAGAGTAGTAATATCATCCGCAGCCTCTTCCTTGGCATGATCCGGCATAGCATAAACGATCACAAAACGGACCGTGATGTCATTATACATAATTTGGTAGAAGGGTATGGATGGATTTTTATCCTCCATAGAGGCATAAGTAGCAATAGTTCCGCCCATTTTAATTGAATCCAGAATGAAAGGGAGGTTCGTCCCAAATTCACCCTCAACTACTCGATCGACCTTTTCACCCTCATTTACCAACATGATTTCTTCAGGGGTTCCTGCAAAGGGATGAGAGATTACTTGATCGGCTCCGGCATCAAAGCAGGCTTTACTGCTGGTTTCACTTCCAGCTGTTGCAATTACAATGGCTCCATCTGCTTTTGCCAATTGGATCGCATAATTGCCTACTCTTCCAGCCCCACCGGTAACGAGGACCGTCTTTCCTTTAACCGATCCATCTGCAAAAACACATCTATGAGCAGTCATAGCTGGAATACCCAGACAAGCTCCGGTTTCAAAATCAATATTATCTGGCATCCAAACCGCAGTGCTACCAGGAATACACACGTATTCAGATGCAGTACCATGTGACCGACCATATTGGGCATTATAGGTCCATACCCTTTCCCCTACCCGAGCCACAGATACTCCTTGACCTACTGCCTCGATGATACCGGCCCCATCACTATGAGGGATTATGGGACCATTTTCTAGCAGTCCTGGCGCAGAACCTGCTCGCTTCTTCACGTCTGAGGGATTTACACCAGAAGCTTTTATCCGAACAAGCACCTCTCCAGGTCCTGGCTCGGGCTTTTCCCATTCTCCAATAGTTAATACTTCTGATGCAGGTCCAAAGGCTTGAAAGGAAGCAGCTTTCATAAATTCAGGGATTTTGATTTGCTCTGAAATTACAGATTTTTAGAAAGAAAGCTAGAGACTCCCCGAAAAGAATACAGGAATTTCCTAAACCCTGATAACCAGCTTACCTGCAGCCAGATTATTCTCCATAGTATAATGCGCATCTCTCAGTTTTTCAAAAGGATAGACTTCATGGATATTAGGTAAAAAAGCTCCTGAAGCTACCTTATCTACGATTGTTTGCATAACTGGACTTGCATAATCTGTATGTAGGGTTTCACTGCTGTAGATTGTAAGTTTGACGGTAGATGGCATCCAGGGGAAAAATTTATACTCCCAGACATTTCCTAAAAAGCCTACCATGCCTACCGTTCCTTTCGGAGCAGTAGATTTCAGACAATCCATAATGGTATGTTCAATACCTACTAACTCTACTACCCCAGCCACGCCTTCCGGAAGTATTGCTTTTATTTCCATTTCGACTGTACCATTATCGATCAGTACATGATCCACTCCCGCTTCTTCCAATACTTTTCGTTTGGCTTCTTTACGGGTGGTAGAAAATACTTTACATCCCATATCACGGGCGATAGAGGCAGCTGCAAGTCCCACAGATGAAGTTCCTCCTCGAATCAGAAGAGAAGTATTTTTTTGTAATCCAATGGCCTCATGAATCACTCCCCAGGCTGTGAGATAGGTTTCAGGTAAAGCGCCCAATATTTCCCAATCCAAATCAGACTCAAAAGGAAAAACATTGCTGCGAGGAATGAGGGTCTTTTCTGCATAACCGCCATCATGCAATCTTCCCATATTTCCCATGGCTGCAGCCACTTTTTGGCCCGGCTTGAGATCGGTATTTCCTCCATCCAACACAATACCCACACACTCTATTCCCAATACACGGGGTACTGTTACAGCATCTCCTGAATGTCCTTGCCGTGTATATAATTCACTTCGGTTAAGGCCAAATGCTTTAATGTCTATCAGTACCCATCCATCCCTTGGACTAGGATCAGGAATATCTTTCATCTGGAGCACATCTATTTCTCCGTAACCTTCAATAACAAAAGCTTTCATAGGGTATTTCAGTTTTTGATAAATATATAGATGCAGGAAGCATACACCTTATCTATTGGATAAAAAAATTGACCATTTGATAAGCTTTGAGGTTTTTAAGAACCTTCTTCCTGCCTCAGCGTACATCATTTTAGTTCATTATACACAATCGCAGCTTATAGGCCTATTCTACCAGATTAATATTTCTTAACGTTCTTATGAAAAGAGGTAGCATACTCCTTGCATTAGCATTTGCGATTTCCCCATTTCTCCAGGCTCAAATTCCTCTCAAAGGCGGGCTCTTGTTTGATGACGAAAGTTATTATCAAGTTCCATACGCTAAAGATTACCTTTCAACCTTAACACAAAGCAAACTAGCTTCTTCGGTATCCCTGAAGCCCTATGCACCTGATCCTAAAGATCAAGGCTCCTACAATAATTGTGTGGGATGGGCAAGTGCTTATGCGGCTCGAAGCATTATGGAAGCCCGAAAACAGGGCTGGACGAATCGAGAAAAAATCAACAAAAACGCCTTTGCTCCTGGCTTCATTTACAAACTCATTGCTCCCAAGCAATCTTGTTATGAGCCAACATCCATAGAACATGCGCTTCAGGTAATGCAAAAAACGGGTGCAGCCAAATTTTCGGCAGTCGAACAAATCTGTCCAAAATCTCTGAGCAGAGTTGCCTATGCCTCTGCCTCTCGTTACAAAATTGCTGACTATCAGCGTTTATTTTATTACAAAGAGCCCGCTCAGCAAAAAGTGATGGCCATTAAAAAATCATTGGCGGATGGCATGCCGGTAATTGTAGGCATGCGTTGTACTCCCAGTTTTGAACATGCCGATGGCTATGATGTCTGGAAAGTCCGTGAATCTCGCAACACCCGTAATTATTATGGACACGCCATGTGCATCGTTGCATTCGATGATCACAAATACGGAGGTGCTTTCCAGATCATGAATAGCTGGGGAAAACGCTGGGGCAATAAAGGCTTTATTTGGGTTAGGTATTCAGACTTTACCAATTTTGTCAAATACGCCTTTATCATGCACCCTAAAAAAGAAACCAGCTCTACCTACATGAGCAAACGAAATTAGGCTTTGTTCCAGGGGAGCCATCTTAAAAAATCAAGACAAAAGCGATTTGATGGATTATCCACACACCTAAAATCAGGAGGTAGGCCTGGGATTTCTTTCCCTTTTTTCTGTCAAGAAGTATCAGGCCTGCCAATATTGAATAAATCACACCATATTGAAGGTGCTGGGTGAAAGTGGGAGTAAGTCCCAATACATTCGGCCCAATTCTTCCTATCGTTGGTCCTAAAAAGACCAATGCGCTTCCTATCATATATCGCATATGGTAGGGAACATTTTTTTTGTGGTAAATAGCCAGAGAATAAAATAAAAGTAAGGATATACAATCGCTCAAAGGGAAAAAGAGGACCTCAGGCATATCCGATTGAACTATTCGAATCATCTGAGGAATAAATGACAGGATCAGCAAAGGAAAAACAAGGTAAGAGGCTTTGCCGATTTTTCTGTGCAGTCCGTATTTCCGATTTCTGATAAGAATGGGCTGAATAATCAGCATTAAAATCCAAACGCTCGCTATAAAGGCATGTAAATGGATATAGACAGTGGTGCTTTCTCCAAATGAAGGAAACAGGCCGAAATAGGTTTGATAGAAGGCCAGAAAACTCAGGGGTATCAAAACAATCATGATAAACCCCAGATTCCTATAGGACTTTTCCATGGGCGTATTCTTAGGTGTTAAGGTATATTTCCGGGAAAAAACGAGCTTTCCCTTTTTTATTTCATTTCTACTTCCATTCCACTAAATCTATGATGTACCTAGCCTTTCTCCAGGTTAAAACTCAGGCTCCGCCCGCTAGTTCTTTTCTTGACTTCTTAAATATCCAATATCCAAATAGGGCGCATGCACCTGTAAATATTCCCAGCATTGTGAAGTGGAACCAGGAAGGCTCTGCTCCTTCGAAATCTCCTTTCGCCCGAGCCACATAGGTAAGAATCATGACCAGACTAACATAATAGAAATAGGGAAGCTGAAATTTGAGATTCAGCTTATGTATATAAAAGGGGGCAGCAACAATCATTAAATAACCTAATGCCCCACCAGCAATCTTTACAGCTTCCAGCGGTATATTATTGAGGTAAACATTGCTTGCCAGGAATCCCCAATGTATCACATGTAGGACCGCAAAAGTTGTGATCCAATTTCGCAAGCCCGTATTTTCCTTTACTGCCTGAGGATAGTGCCGGGCAAATTGATAGAAGGTATACAGGAACACAAAAGCAGAAAGGCGTCCAGAAAATCGGGCCGAATACCTAAAGGCTTCCTCTATAGAGGGGCCCATTGCATAAGAAATTGCGAAGATAGCTATCTCGGCGGCTACACCGATCAATAATAAGGTTCGTAGTGAGTAGTTCATGGAGTCATTCCTTTATCCAGCCCTGAATACTTTGCCCAAAATTGAAAGGGCAAAATGATAGATGCTTTTCTATGGTCAGGATATTTGTGTATCTGCAAAGTACGCATTTGTTTACGATCCACATAAAAAGCCACTATTGATTTTTTTGCCATCTTAGAAAGCTTTAAGGGCTTTCACAGCTTAATATATTTTTTTACTTTGAAGGGACATATCTACCCCTACTCATGATTTGGCTCTTGGGCGTTATTTTGCCTTTCCTTTTTTTACTGATTATTTATTTACTAGGCCCAAAGCCAGAGACTCCTCATTATGAGTTGGACCTGCCTGAATTACCAAAGCATTTATTTGAGATAGCTGAAAAAATAGACGCCCGAGAGTCTGCCATAGAAAATATCCGTCCAGACAATGAGGCCAGAATCATTTGGTCAGATGTTCAGGCAGAGAAAACAGCATACGCCATCGTATATCTTCATGGATTTTCGGCAAGTATGGGAGATGGCGATCCGGTCCATAAAGAATTTGCTGAATATTTTTCCTGCAATCTCTACCTACCAAGACTGCATGCACACGGATTGTCCAGTAATGAACCTTTGTTAGAATTTCAACAGGAAAAATTTCTGCATTCTGCTGTCGAAGCCATTGCCGTAGGAAAGCGTATTGGAGAGAAAGTCATTCTAATGGGTACCTCGACCGGAGCCAGTCTTGCTCTCTACCTGGCATCCCATTTCCCGAATATTCATGGCTTGATTCTGCTCTCTCCGAATATTGAACTATTTGACAAAAAGACCTGGTTATTAAGCAAGCCCTGGGGTTTACAGATTGCTCGTATGGTTTTAAGAGATAAATATAGAAGGAGCGAACCAAAAGAAGAAAAGCAAAGCCCCTATTGGGATAATACTTATCGCCTTGAAGCTGCTGTGCAGTTGAAAAGTATGATTGAACATACTATGTCAACCAAAGTCTTCAAGGGCGTAAAGCAGCCCTGTTTTGTGGGATATTACTATAAAAATGAAGAAGAACAGGACAAAACAGTATCTGTTCCTCATATCTTGAGCATGTATGAATCTCTGGGGACTGATCCGGAATGGAAACGTATTCGAAACTTTCCAGAAGCCGGAGATCACTGTATAGCCTCATCTATTTGGTCAAACTCCTGGGAGGAAGTTCGAGATGAATGTATAAGCTTTGCGGAAGAAATATTGGGGATGGAAAGAGAGAAATAATTGCTTAAAAGTCAATTTATTTTTTCACTTTGAAAGTCGTATATTTAGTCAATGAACACTGATAAATACATCCGAAGTATAGATGAGCTCTTGCGTCAAATGGCTCAACTGGAGAAAAATCTCCAGGATGCTGAAGGTGAGTATAAATTTTTTATTCAGCGTTCCCTCAAAAACAAGAATAAACGCTTCGAACACCTCATTCCCTACAAGTTCAGGCTGCAACTCAAAAACATCTGCCGCGAAGCTGGTGTAATAGGTCAATTTGATTGAGTTGGATTAATTCTTCTTTTTAGCCTACATTTGAACTTAATTTAACAAAAACACCCAAGGTGAAAGTACTCGGTATTGACGTTGGAGGCTCTGGTATTAAGGGTAATATAGTAGACCTCAAAACAGGAGAAATCCTGGCAGAAAGACATCGCATTGACACTCCCCAGCCTGCCACCCCCAAGGCAGTTGCAAAAACAGTAGGAAAGCTCGTGAAACATTTTGATTGGAAAGGTCCTATCGGTTGTGGATTCCCCGCTGCTAGTCAAAGTGGGGTTGCCAAAACTGCTGCCAATATTGACAAAAGCTGGATCGGGCAAAATATTGAAATGCTTTTTGCTGAAGAGACCGGATGTCCTGTCAAAGTCGTCAACGATGCTGATGCTGCAGGTCTTGCTGAAGCCATCTTTGGCTCAGGAAAAGGGAAAAGTGGCGTAACAATGTTACTGACCGTAGGGACCGGGATCGGAAGTGCAATCATCAATAATGGAGTTTTGGTTCCAAATACTGAGTTGGGGCACCTTCACTTCAAAGGGGATATCGCAGAGAAATATTGTTCAGATGCTGCAAGGAAGCGGCTTGATTTGAGTTGGGATGATTGGGGTAAGCGGTTTAACAAATACCTCCATCACATCAATCGCCTTTTTTATCCAGACAGAATCATAATTGGAGGAGGAGCCAGTAAGCGCTTCCACAAATTTGATGAACAAATTGATGCTCCGGTCAAGGTAATGCCCGCTACCTTATTAAACAATGCAGGTATTATCGGGGCAGCTCTCGCCGCCCGCGATTTAAAATAATGCTAGTTTATTTTTCTAATGCGGCAAATGGATCTGATCCTCCGGCAAGCTCAGCCGGACTGTCAGCTGTTTTAATCTGATCCAAAACCAGAGTTAGTAAGCCTTCATGCCTGCCAGATAGTTTGGCAAAACTATGCTCCTGCCATCCATCCCAACTGACTTTCAATCCTCCGATAGGAGCGATAGAAACCCACATGCTGTAAGCAGTTGGCATACCATCGGCATCCACTTCCCATAAGTATTGATCTCCGGGGGTAGCTCCACCTGTGGAGTATTTCACCAATAAACTCTCAGATCCATCCTCTCCTCTCACCAGATACCGACTTGTACCTGGATCTTTAACTTTACAGGGAGCATTTAACCAATAGGCATCATTTACCCACAATTTCCAGGCAGCATTTACGGCTTCACTTGAAGCTTCCCCAGAGAGCTCCTCTCCGTTTTTATAAGCTTTTCCTGAACGCTCATTAATATTTACGAGGGCACGCATTCCGTCTCCCCATTCAACCTGAACAAAATGACGGTCTTTATCCCAAAGGTGTTGATTCATTCCGGCAAAATTCCAACTAACTGCTCCTATCGTATCCCAGGCGGCGCAATTCACTGCCGCCATCATTTTATCAGCCAAGGCTTCGGCTGCAGGGCCCTCTTCTCCAGCAGGCACCTTTTTATCCATAGCCCAAATACCTATTACTGCAATAGCAATTATGACCGCAGTTGCGATTGCGATCCATTTGAAAATCTTCTTGATCATATGAAATTTCTTGTAGTAGTTTTTGGTTTAGTGAGTGATTACACCTGAACCCAACAATTCTTCTCCCTGGTACCAGGCAGCAAATTGACCGGGGGTTATTCCTCTTTGTAATTCTTCAAATTCTATATATAAACCTTCTCCCTCCCGATAAAGTTTTGCCTTTTGTAAAGGTTGCCGATATCGAATCCTCACATCCAGTCCCAAATTCTCTCCCAAGGATAACTCCAGATCTTCCCTTAGCCAATGTATATCTTCGTTTCGTACAAAAAGGGCTTGTCGATTAAGACCGGGATGTTGCGCTCCCATGCCAGTATAAATAATATTTTCCTCTACATCTGTCGCAATCACAAATAATGGTTCCGCTTTCCCTCCTACATTTAAGCCTCTCCTCTGCCCAATGGTAAAATAATGGGCTCCCTGATGCTCCCCGACCACCTGACCATCGGACGGCACATAAACATATGGAGTAGAAATTCTTTTCAGATATGCAAGGCGACTTTCCTCTGCCTGACTCAATACTTTTTCTTTGTAAAGATCAGCGTCTGCATCTATCTCAACGATTTTTCCCTGCTTTGGCTTTAATTGTTGTTGCAGGAATTCCGGCAGACGAACCTTTCCAATAAAGCAAAGTCCCTGTGAATCTTTTTTACCTGCTGTAACCAGGTCAAGGGATTCAGCGATCTCTCGTACTTCAGGCTTGGTCAAATGCCCAATCGGAAATAAGGCACGACTCAATTGTTTTTGAGTGAGTTGACAAAGAAAATAAGATTGGTCTTTATTGCCGTCTTTGCCAGCCAATAATTGATAAATTGTCTCCCCATCTTTTTCTATCTCCTTTTTTCTGCAATAGTGTCCCGTCGCTACGAAATCTGCGTTAAGCTGAAGGGCTCTTTCCAGAAAGATATCAAACTTGATTTCACGATTACAAAGTACGTCGGGATTAGGCGTCCGACCTGCTTCATATTCAGCAAACATATAATCTACTATACGTTCGCGATAAGGCTCACTCAAATCTATCGTTTGAAAAGGAATACCCAGTTTTTGAGAAACGCTCAGCGCATCATTGCTATCTTCAATCCAGGGACATTCATCACTGATAATCACAGAATCATCATGCCAGTTTTTCATAAACAGGCCGATAACCTCATGCCCTTCCTTTTGTAGCAAATAGGCTGCAACACTGGAATCAACTCCTCCGGATAGACCAATTACAATTCTCGCCATTTCGAATATATCTCTGGCAAAGATACGACTATCGGAGCAAAACGTTTTGATAAAATTTACGGCGGCTCTCTGGGTCCTCCATTGAGATCAAATAATATCCGGGTGGAAGGCTTTCCCGATAAATTCTAAGGCCGTTTCCATAATCTTCCTGAGTTATGGAAAGTGCTTGCCCATTTATCGTATAAAGACCGACTTCAAGTTTGGGGGATCTAAAGCGATCCCATTCAATTTGAATAAATTCAGTCGCTGGATTGGGGAACACCCTGACCTGAACTTCTGCTGCAAGAGAAGGCTCAATAGTGGTGGCTGTATTGTAGTAATCACAAATCCATCCATAAAGAACAGAAGAGGAAAAATTAAACAGGGAATCCATATAAAGTCCAGGCGTACTGCTAAATCCTGTCAGAAAAGGAGTATGACCTGCTCCGTCCCAGGTAAGAAATGGATTTTCAATTCCTTCATTTGCCATCTTAATATTCATACTGGCACTTCCATCTACGGCTAAATTCGCATTGAATACAACGACTCTTCCACTCGAATAGGGGATCACAGCATCATTATTTCCATGCATACTGATCATAGGCACCTCTCCTGCATTGATCCAACTGGAATCCCCAATGGCGCCACAATAGTTGATAATACCCGCTACCTCAGAAGAAAATCCAGGATTCCCACTTAAGCCTTCTATCCCCCCAATACCCGTAGTATCCAATTCCGGAGGAAATTCACTCAGATCGTTTAAATATCCCAAATGGATGGCAGCGATTCCTCCCGCAGAGACTCCTCCGGCATAAATAAGATCGCTATTTATACGAAAGCTATTTCCATTTTCGATTATGTCTTTCCTGAAATAGCGGACGCAGGCACGCATATCATGGGTAGCCTTTATTACCGCATTATAGAAATTTGCATCTGAAGGATTAACGATCAAGGTGCCCGTAAGCCGATAATCGATGGAGACAACCACATACCCCATTTTTGCAAAGGTAGTTCCTAACTCTACCATATAACTATCGTCCCGGTTTCCAAAAACGAAGGAACCACCAAATGCCAGAACCAATAAGGGCCTTTCGGACATCGTATCTCCTTTGGGCTCATACAGATCCATAAATAAGGAATCCCTATTTAGGCCATAATGAATCCTTTTACTTACTTCAACGGAATCAAAAACTTCCAGGAGAAAGCGGCTAGAATCACAATTGAATTGCGCTTGGAGTTCTGAGGGAAGAAAAAATAATAGGGGGGAAAGAATAATTGAGAATAGAATTCTTTGCATAAGCAGGTATATATAATAACAAGTCCTTTATAAAAGGAGCATAGCTACAAATATACCCAATAAATTGGTAGAACTTAACGCCTATTTATACCAAAATACTTCTCTATTGGCAGCCTAAATCCTGCTGAGACTGTGAATCATTGTTTGGAAAACAAAGCCCTGATAAAGTCTGAGAAGGTACATAGCGACTCAAATTAGGATCATACAAGGCTTCAGATAGGAATTCTGTGATTGCATCAATTTCAGATTCCAGTAAACCCAATGGCCCAAATTCTATAGCCAATTGCTGAGCTGGAACTTCTGGATTTTGAGCTCTTCCCGAGTTTTTATAAGAAACTACATCTCTCAAACGGGTGAAACTTCCTCCATGTCCATAAAACCTGGAATCTTTTAGATTGTATAATTGCGGAACTTTGAATTTATAATTGTCAAGCGGGTCATTAGTAAATCCTCCTCTCCCCAATTTCGTGGTTTCATCTACTCCATCACCATAAGTTCCTTCTTCCGGAAGGTCATTCATTCCCAAAGCATAAAACTCCATAGAATTTAGTGCAGGTCCTTTATGACAGCTTACACAATTAGCCTCCCCAAAAAATAATAAAGCTCCTTGTTTTTGCTTACTACTCATAGCTGTTAAATCCCCTGATAACCATTGTTGGAAAGGAGATTGATTGGCCATGATAGTTCTTTCATAGGCAGCCATGGCAAGGCCGGCTGTAATCTTTGTATATCTTCTATACTCTTCTTCCAGAGGAAAAGCAGCATCAAACAAGGCTTTATAGTTTTTCTGCTCGATGAAGTTACTATCAACCTCCATTCTGTGTACTGTCATTCCTGCTATCGCCTGAGTCTCTATGCCATGGTACCCCAGGAAGTTGGCTTCTTTAGGTGTATTGAAGGTCCAACTTTGCTCGGTACCAATATTATCCCCAGTGGCTCCAAACTGGCCATTCCAAAGCATTAACTCCTGCCAACCCAAATTTAGGGAAGCAGGGGATCTGATCGGCTGCACATCCAATTCTAAACTTGTATAGCCAGCCATTGGAACCCTAGCCTCTCCTTTAGTTCCAAAACCGGAACCTCCTTCTCCGATTCCCTGAATAACACCAGCTTGAAAACCCGCAGCGGCGTGGTGGCAACTAGCACAAGAATAGGTGTACTCGCCCTGAGTTTTTAAAGGAACAGATCCTAAACCTGTCTCATGGAAAAGCAGTTTACCCAGTTCAACTTTTTCTGGCGTAATTGGATTGCGAGGATCTTGTGGAATGAGTGCGGTCAGGCCGTCTTCTGGAAGTTGGAAGGCCCTGATTCCTTCCTGCTCACCTGCAATTAATAACTGAGCGATAAGTTTTGAATCCAGATCATCTCCTCCTGTACCGGGCCCATCAGGTTCACAAGCATAAAAAAGAATTGATATAAAGAGGACGCAAATCCCCAGAAAACGCATATTCATGTACAAAAATTAATGTAGCTCTTAAAGCAACCCCAAATATTTTAGTTTATCGGACAAATCCAATGCCAATCCGATTTGAAACCTACATACTATTCGCAAAAGCCCAAGTCAAAATCATGCTAGTAGGTTATCTGTCCATTTTTCCAGTAGGAGGAATAGGTAAAGAGGCTTAGATAAAAAACTGTTGATAAATCCAGGTATAGACCCCTAAAAATTTAAAGGCTGAGGCTATGACAATGAGAATCAGCAGCCTATGTATCCAGACATTGGCGTTAGGGATTTGAGAAATCCATTTTACTCCGAGATATGCGCCAACCGATTGAAAAACTGCCATGGCTATCCCATATCCAAAATGAATCTGGTTCATTCTGAGGAAAATGTATATGGCCGGGATATTAAAGAGAAATACCACCAATAATTTTATCCCATTGGAGGCTTTTAAACTATAACCTGAAAGTAGCACCAAACCTGCGAGCAAGAATATCCCTACCCCTGCCTGGATAAATCCTCCATAGATCCCTATTAAAAAGAAAGCCAGGATGTTCAAAGGTCTTTTATGTTTCTGGACATCAGCTGTAGTTTCCCTGATCCATCTCTTTGGATTGATTAATAAAACGATCAACATAAAGACCATTAGGCCTCCTATGCTATAATTCATCATTTGTTCATCCAGGCTCACGGCAATACGAGCTCCCAATGCTGCTCCCAGAACAATAGGAACAGCTATCCATACAATACCTTTTAGATGAAGCTCCCCCTGTTTTTGAAAGGCCCGAACACCAGTAGCGCTTTGAAAGAGTGCGCCTATTCGATTGGTTCCATTTGCGACATCTGCTGGAAGCCCGCAGATAAAAATAAAAATGGGAAGGGTAATGAGCGATCCACTACCCGCAAGTGTATTGATCACGCCTGTAAGCAGACCTGCGAAAGCAAAAATGAACCATTGAATAAGCGAAAGATCCGTCTGGAATAGCTCGGACATAGGGCAAAGAATTGAGCTTCAAAGGTACATTTCTATTTATGAGCAGCAAATATTCTCTCCATTATTCTCCGAAATTGTGAAAATAGCAGGCTCCTGCGTAGATTCGCTGCCTAAATTAAAAAGCAAACAAAGGCCATGATTGTCATGAAATTTGGAGGTACTTCTGTCGGATCTCCTGAAAGAATTGAGCAAGTCTATCAAATTGTTAGTCCTTTGCTGGATAAGAAACCCATTATTGTAGTATCAGCTGTTGGAGGTGTCACAGACCTTCTGATTGAGGCTGGTCAACAAGCCCTGGCAGGCTCCCTCGATATTAGTAAGATTAAAGCCAAACATGAAACAGTCATCCAAGGCCTGGGATTGGATGAGCATATCATCGATGATATGCATCGGGAGCTAGAGTCTCTACTCATGGGAATCATGATGATTAGAGAAATTAGTCCACGGACTTCAGATTATCTGGTTTCTTTTGGAGAAAGAGTTTCCTGTCAATTAGTAGCCGCTCATTTCCGGAATAAAGGAGTAAAAGCAGCCCACCATTTCGCCTATGATCTGGGGATGTACACAGATAATAATTTCCAAAATGCACTTCCTTTACCGAAGGCTTTTGAAGCATTGGGAAAAAACATTCATGCGCTGGACCACCTTCCTATCGTTACTGGTTTCATCGGTCATAATGATAAGGCTGAAATTACTACACTGGGAAGAGGAGGTAGTGACTACACTGCTGCAATCATAGGCGCAGCAGTAGAAGCAGAAGAAATTCAAATCTGGACGGATGTAAATGGGATTTTAAGCACAGATCCCCGCATTGTACAATCTGCACATAATCTGCCCGTAGTTTCTTTTAAAGAAGCTGCAGAGCTCGCCTATTTTGGGGCCAAAGTCCTACATCCCAAAACCATTCGTCCCGCCATGGATAGGGACATACCGGTAGTCGTCAAAAATACTGCAAATCCTGGACATGCAGGAACTCGAATTTTATCTGATTCTCCAACGAGTACAACTACTGTCAAAGCGATATCCGTAAAAAAGAATGTTTCCCTAATTAACATTTATAGTCTGCGGATGCTAGATGCCTATGGCTTTTTGGCCAAAATTTTTGACATATTCTCAAGAAATCAGGTGGTAGTTGATATGGTTTCTACTTCTGAGGTTTCGGTTACAGTTACGGTAGATGCTGGTCAGAATATTCAGGCGGTTGTGGACGAATTATCTGAATTTGCCCAGGTAAGAGTAGATAAAGACCTTTCTATTATTTGTTTGGTAGGAGAAGGTATGCGAAAAGGCGTAGGAGTCGCGGGTAAAGTTTTTGATGTTATGGCAAAAGAAAGTATCCCAGTAGAAATGATCTCTCAAGGTGCCTCCGATATCAATTTAGGATTTGTAGTAGGTCAAAAGCATGCCTCTAAGGCCGTAGAGCGCCTCCATGCTGTCCTTTTCGGAGAATAAGACTTATCTGTCATATAGAATTCTGCATATCTTAAAACCATTCCTGACGATTTTCGGTTTTATAAGCGAATTATTAACCTATGAATCTCTTACTCCAAATATCCATTTTCGTTATTACCTGTATAGCCATGGAAGGCTGGGCCTGGATTATGCATAAATACATCTTGCATGGCCCGCTTTGGTTTCTTCATAAATCTCACCATAGCGTAAATCCTGGTTGGTTTGAGTGGAATGATCTGGTTTCTCTTGGATATGGAGTTGCCGCAGCTGTATTGATCATTTTAGGTATCCAACATCAAAGCTGGATGCTACCGGTGGGAGTAGGAATCACCGTTTATGGGGTTTTCTATTTCATTTTTCACGATGTGATTATTCACAGGAGGATCAAGGTGAAATATAATTTCAAAAGTACTTACATTAATCGATTGATCCGTGCACACAAGATTCATCATAAAACCTTGACACGCCGGGGAAGTGAAGCATTTGGTTTCCTCTATGCACTTCCCAAGTTTGAGGTAAAACGTGTGCGGAAATCGAAAGCCAGTTAACCTTTAATCGTCAGTTTTTTTAAGAGTTCTCTTGCATCTTTGCGGGCGAGTAATACTTCTTTTGCCTTTTTTCCTTTTTTGTTTTCTGCTTCAATATTGGCTCCTTTTTCTAGGAGTTGGTTTATAGTTTGTAGCAGCTTTTCTTTTTTCCGGATGGTAGATCTAAAGGCACTAAAAAGCGGGGTTTCTCCCTGAGAATCTCGGCTTTCGATATTTGCTCCATTTTCCAGCAATACCTCAATTACTTTTGTGAAACCTGCTTTGGCCGCAGTATGCAAGGCTGTCTTTCCTTTGAAATTAACAGCTTCCACATCTGCCCCGGCATTTATCAGCCTTTGTATTTCTTCTGGTTGCTCTCCATTATCTCCCCGGCTGGCATACACTATCGAGGGCCATCCCATCTTATTAGGACGATTGATATCTATTTCAAATCCCAGGTTTCTCAATAAATCATATTCCGCTTTCTCTAAGGGATCCGATATAACTAAAGCCTTGGGATCTGCCCCATATTTCACCAGCATTTCCATCAACTCAAAATCATCCTTCCAATAGGCAAACTTCAACAACCAATGACTATAAGGTTCAATTTTTGCCCCTTGCTCCCCCATCTCTTGTAGGATTTGTTGATTTCCTCCGGCAACTACATAAAAAATCAAAGCTGTCATTTTTTCGGTCCAGGCCAAAGGATGTATGCGATTCAGAACTTCGGGATTTTCTTCTAATTTTTCTCGAAAAGTTTGCTCATCTCCCAAATAAGCAGCACTGTATATATCATAGCCTGAACCATACTGCAAAAGGATTTCCTCAATCCCAATATCTCCTTTCCACTTCGCTAGACATAATGGACTGATTTCAACCAGATGCTCACTAAAATGGCAGCCTGGCGCTTCAATTTCAGCTCCTTTATCTAACAAATACTGAATGCACCCAATTCTTCGATGGTTTACCGCCTCCCAAAGCATACTTCTTCCATGAGATCCCCGATAATTCAACCAATGAGGCCTTTGCCTAAGAACCTCCTCAAGCATTAGAAGATCCCCTTTTGCAGCAAAATGAGCCCCTACTTTTAGAAAGTTATCATAGGTTTTCTTAAGGAGAAGTTCAACTTTATGGGTTATATCCTTCATTTAATATGGAATGGACTAAATGGCTCTGTGGACAAACTGGACTTATCCATAATTTATCCACATACTTATCCACAAAATATACGAAATCCCCTCCGTATGAAGCACATAGGAATTACATGAATAGCTTCCATGAAGAGTTTACAATAGTTCGGTCGCGAGGTTGGCTAGTTCCGATCGTTCCCCTTTCTCAAGCGTCATATGCGCAAAAAGTCTTTGCCCCTTAAGCTTATCAATCACATAAGAGAGCCCATTACTTTGAGCGTCCAGATAAGGGGTGTCAATTTGCTTGATGTCTCCTGCGAAGATCAGTTTAGTATTTTCTCCGGCTCGAGTGATAATCGTCTTGATTTCATGAGGCGTGAGGTTTTGGGCCTCATCAATGATAAAGAATACCTTGGACAAGCTTCTCCCCCGAATATAGGTAAGAGGCGTAATTACAATTTTTTCATTTTCCACCATCCCTTCAATCTGCTTATACCTTTTTTCAGAAGGAGAAAATTGATTCTTGATAAACTTAAGATTGTCCCAGAGGGGCTCCATATACGGATTAAGCTTGGAAGTAATATCTCCGGGAAGGTACCCAATATCTTTATTACTCAATGGAACAACAGGCCTTGCAATGAGAATTTGGCGATAGTTTTGTTTTTGTTCCAGAGCACCTGCCAGTGCAAGCAGCGTTTTCCCAGTTCCAGCTACCCCCTGAAGCGTCACAAGTTTAATCTCCGGATTGAGGATCGCATGCAAAGCAAATGTCTGCTCTGCATTTTTAGGTTTGATACCATAAGCAGTTTGCTTTTCTACACGGTCCAGGCTCTCTTTCTCTGGATTATATACTGCCAGGGTAGATTGAGTACCATTTTTCAGGATGAAATAATGGTTATCAAAGGGCTTTTCTTCCAGAATCTTATCAGCTCCTATACTTCCCTTCTCAAATATTTTGTTGATATTTTCGGCTGAGACATGTTCCTGAAGGGCATTCCCGGTGTAAAGGTTGTTGACATCTTTAATTTTACCAGTTTCATAATCTTCGGCTGGCAAGTTTAAGGCCTTAGCTTTAAGCCTCAAATTTATATCCTTAGTAACCAAAGTCACTTTACAATCAGGCTCCTCTTCTTTCAGTGATAAAGCAGAGTTAAGGATTTTATGATCCGGTTTCTTTTCATCGAAAATTATCTCAGCATCCACTTGCCTCTCTGATTTGGGCATAATCACCCGAAACCGGCCTTTATTTTCCCCTTCTATAGGTACCCAATCCTGTAGGGTAAACTTTCCCGAAAATCTATCGATAAACCTAATAAAAGCCCGGGCTTCAAAATTCTTGGAGGAATTCCCCTGTTTAAAATTATCCAGCTCTTCTAAAACAGTAATGGGAATTGCGATGTCATTCTCTTCAAAATTGTTTATCGCATTGTTATCATGGAGAATGACGGAGGTGTCTAATACGTAAATCTTACGCTTCTTTCTTGATTTTGGCATATAGCTATTAATCCTTCAGGTCGGAGGTATTATCTCCCCACCCAGCAAAATTACAGGAATTTATTTTCTAATCCTCACCAGTTTCTGAAAAAAGCTACAGGAAAACCCGCAGATAAAAAACCCCATTTTCTGAGTGACCTTCTCTGAAAATATTCGTATATTAATTTTATGTTAACACAATATTATATTAATTTTACAAAATGCGTATATTTATAACCTTAATGTTAAGCGCAATTACTCTTTCTTTTCTGCAGGCGGTTTCTCAAATTAAGCCGGCTTCTATGCAAGAGTATGTCGATAACACCTTTTTGGTGAATGCTGACGCTATGCGCAGAGATAATTCTAAAGCTTATATGCAAGTTTATAAAAATGCTTTGGATGACTTAAGAGAAAGGAAGCCTGAAAAATATAAAGAAGTTAAAAAGAAATATCAGGCAGCCAAGAACCTTCATCGCAAATACAAATATTTAGCGATTGAAACGGAGAAAAAAATAGAAATGCTCAAGCAGACCAGCCCAAATCTTCTCATTTGGCTAGAGGAAATGCAGGAAGTATCCGAAGGGAGAATTTATGCCTATGTTGGCTCAAAGGTACGTTTTTCCTCTTATGAAAGCCTTGGAGATACACATATCCGGTATGTAGATCGAAGAGGAGATGCTATGCTAGCTGTTCAATTAGAGATTGAGCAAGGATTGCTTCTCCTTCCCCCTCAGGCAAATGCAGTAAAAATAACACTGGCTACAGACGCAAGCTTGCCAGACTGCAAGCATGAACTAGGGCACTATGCTTATATCATGATCGAACCAGATCATTATTATGAATTTCTTCTTAGTTCATCAGAAATACCACATGGAGATGGTCATTTACATCATGATCCCTCCGGCATGATGGCAGAACTATTCGAAATCCAGTTTTAATATTCCTTGATTCCTGTATGCAGCAGTATTGCTTTTCTTCACGTTTTGAAGAAAAGCAATACTGCTCATCATGAATAATTATTACTTCCGCTATTCTTTCATTATAAGTATACTCCTTCATTCAATAGGCTTTGCACAAGATGAAGAGCGTTTTACACATGCCATAAGAGCAATTATAGCCCCTCAGGCTTCTTTTTTTAGTCCATATGAAGATGATTTTCCTGAAGACAATGCTCGCTTAGCTGGGATTAGCTTTGGAGTCGAAGCTTCGAAATGGATTAGCCCAAATGTTGAGTTGAATATTGGATATTACTATTCCCATCAAGTGGGAAATGCGGATGATTTCTTTTGTTCAAGTATTGGTCCCAATCCCTGCCCGCAAAGGAGAGGTAAGATCAACCTTATGAAAATTCCCTTTACTGCAGGAGTAAAGATTCATGAAGTTAATAACTATCGGACCAAAGTTAACCTGGGGCCCCAGTTACAAATCATTTTCACGAATCCTTACAGAGGCAGGCCGGATTATATACCTCTTAGCTTGGGGATGGTAGCCGAATGGTCCCATCAATTTGTAATCGGTAAACAGTTGGACTTTATCGGAGCGCTACGGTATGATCAATCTATTACCAGACCAGATGAAAATTCTCTTTCCAGCCATATCCGGTCTTTAGGTTTACTTTTGGGGCTCAACTACAACCTTTAAGCTATTAAAGGATGAAAAACTTGCTACTTTATTTTATGGTATTGATGATTTTATTTCCTACATCTGCTTATGCTCAAAATGCTTGAAGGTTCTGCCCTGGGAAATACACTCGCATTAGTTTAGGGGTAGAATACAACCACCGGAGACAGAAAAAGTAATTTTTACAGATAGCCCTTTTTTTGCAAGAAAGAGAATCTCATTTGATTCTCTTTCTTTATTTTATCCACCCAATCATTTCAATCCCCAAAAATACTTTTCCACAGTCAAGAGCTAATTCACAGAAAATTAGTACTTTAGGTCTGTACTTATAATTCCGGGAAGTCAATACTGTTAAAATTATTGACATTAACATTGCTTATGAACGATAGTCAAGAGCTTAACTTCCCCCCCATTTCCCCCACCACTCATCATGTTTGTAATTCCCGCCGTGAAGGCGATTGGATTATTTTTACTTGTCCAAAATGTCCGAGGTACATTCGGAAATATAATTGGAAGACAAGGAAAATGATCGTAAAGGGCGATGATGATTTGAGTATAAGACATATGGGTACTCATTTGCCATTTGGAGTGAGTCAGGATCTGACTACGCAGAATTAACCTACTGCTCCCTCCTATTCAACATAGGCAAGGCCGCTTAAGTCGTAAGATGCTTGAGGGATAAATATGTCTTCTTCTTTTTTAAAGAGATTTAAATTTGCATTGACTCTATTGGGCCCTTGTGGCATATACATACCCGCAATCTTGATTTGAATCGGATTTCCTTTCTTCATTTTTCCTTCAAATTTGCCAAGCAGAACAGTTTGCTCTTTGCTTCGCATAGATTTTGAGAAAAGCTTTGCCTGCCACTGATAATCTCCTTCATGCATATCTATCAGCTCAGGATTTAACACAATGCTTACGATTGTATCTTTTTTGCGACTAAGCAAATTCGAAAATCTTCGATTTTCACCAGACTCCACTTGAAACTCTAACTTTCCTTTTTCTTTTGGAGGTTGAGTTTCAGGCTTTGGGGCAATTTTTTTCTCAGCTTTCTTGCTGGCAATTTTCTCAGGATTTACAACAGAAGGCTTTGTAATTAAATGCGACAGATGTTTCGCCATAAAGTCATTGATCAATTTCTGATCTAATCCGCTAAAAGATTTCTTTTGGCGACTAGTGAGCTGCTCAATTTTTCCTGTTAGTTCTGCTCCATCGTCTTGTTTATAAAAATCCAAGCGAAAACTTACCTTATGCATTGAATTTATTTGAGCGGCCAACTCTTCTTCCTCTGCATCAAATTGAGTTCTCAACTTTTCCAATTGACTTCTCAAACTCTTCTCCTGTTTTTCCCATGACTTTTTCTCAGCCTTGTATTTATCTTCAAATTCTTTGTAAAAAGCTTTCTGTTTAAGTAAATCCTCTTCTGTTTCTGCTAATTTTTCTTCCTGGATGATGGACTTCTCAATCCACTCGTCTTTTTCCGCTTCCAGTTTGAGTAATTCCTCAGGGCTTACTGCATTTTGAGGATCAATCAAACCTTTCGAAGAATCAATTAAATCCTTCATTTCGGATTTTAACCTCTTTATCTCCTGTACCAATTCTGCTTTGGTCATTTTATTTATCGATTTATTTAGGGCGTTGTCCATGATATCCTTTTTTAGATGAAAAGATGAAGAAAAACCCGGATCTAATTATTAATCCGGGTTCCTTATGCTGTATCCTTCACTGTAACCTCAAAAAATGAGTTCAATGAATCAGCTTATAGCCTATAAGATTTGAAACCAGATCTATCCTTTGTAAAATTTGATAAGACCTAGGTCGCCAAATGCGGCAACAGGACCAGGTTGTCCGGTTATCCCTTCCAAACTCAGACATACTACAACTCGATAGATTCCTGCGTCAACCGTGTTAGGAGGAATAACAATCGTAAGGCTGTAAGAATTGACTGCAGGGTTATAAGCTATAGTGGTTGAAGGTGCGGCACCAGATACTTCTCCACCTCCCATTTTTTCAAGGAAAACTTCTCCTTTCCAGTTTCCTTGTAGAAAAGGGACCAAAGTACCAGTTGTATCCCATTTGACTTTTACAGTCGCAGACTGATCAGTTTGAATGATTTCATCTACCGTAGGATCACCAGGAAAACCGGTAGTGTCTTCATTACCTTCAAGCAAGCTAAATGTGCCATTAGTAATAGAAAAAGAACCTGTAAAAGCGTTTTCGAATGTGAGGTTTTGAGGAATTTTTGGGCTTGACATAACTATGATGTTTGTTGATAGGATCTGTTTTGGATTCACACTTTGTTTAATATTTAAAACAGACGCGATCGGGTTGATAATTTGAATTTAGAGCGCGTGAATCGAAAGCCAACTTAGAAAGACCTACTTAAGGGATACTTATTTGAGGGTTAATTCTGATTAAATTTTAATTTAAATTCACTTAAACAATATAAATACCTAATTATCAACCACTTAATATCAAAATAATTATTCCTAAGCCATAGGAATTTCCTTTTTCACAAAAGGAAAAGCATCGTAAATTTTTCCTAAAAAAGAGATATTTAAGTGTTTTTTAAGTCCTGGTTTCTTTGACAAAGACTATTTAGATTCGATTTATTTTTATGAAGGGAGAGATGATTAGTTTCTCACACCTGAGCTGGTAAACAGTTCAAGAGTTGATAAGTCTTGAAAAAAACATAAGTACTCATCCTCTTTTCCGGATTCTGGTAAAAAACAGACAAGCATACTCAGACTATAGGTACCAGATGGGAAAGGATCAGTTTCCAGAACCAGGCTAGAAAAACTAATGGAATAAGAATTATTGAAGGAATTAGATAGATCTACCTGAGTTTTTGAAGGAGAACGTTCCAAAAATATGTCAATACTTAAATCCCCTGCTGGGAGAGATTTTAAAGGCCGGTTCATGTGGTTATCATCTGAATACGCAAAGACCAGCGCTTGACCTTTCGTTATTGCTTGTTCAAATTGGATAACGGAAATGGAAGCAGAGCTATCCTGCTCAGGAAGCGAATCCAGATTTAAAAGGGCTAGTTCTATTTGAGGTTTTAACGCTTGAAATAATCGTTGTAATTCCATGCAAATTAGCCTTTATCTTCCCTTAGAATGGAAAAGGAAGATAAGGAGTGAAACTAAATTTGCACTTAAATTTTACTTAAGGATTGCTTAAAAAGGCCTCTTAAGGCTAAATGAGTTTTTTATGGCCCTCACTAGCCGAGTTGATTGGATCGAATTTTCTCAAACATTTCCTGTGTTCTGGGAGCAGGACCAATATTCAGCTCCTCTCTCAAAACCTCACAACATCTCTGATACTGACGTATTGCCTGATTTCGTCGCCCACTTTTACAATGAGCCAACATTATCTGCCTGTGTATATGCTCTCGGCAAGCATCTATTCGTAACGCCTGCTCCCCATAATGATGAGCTAGTTTATATTCCTCCATATCTATACGGTAATCAATTAGCCTTTCTAAAATAGCTAGATAAGTCTCTTGCAGGTTGTCCCGCTCCGGTTGTATCCACTCGGAATAGAGATCATCCATCAATAAGGTATTGGTATAGAATGAAGCGGCTTTTTCATAACAGGATATTGCAGAGACAATCCCGGTACTTGTTTCCATAGATTGCCCTCTTTTCCAGTGATTTATAAACGATTTCACATCTACTGTGATTTCCCATTCAGGATTGAGGGAATAAGCTCCATTTTTATAAATGAGGATATCAGAATCTGGTGAGAACTTCTCAAAGGATTTTCGAATTCCATGAAGAGCAACATTCAGACTATTCCTGGAGCTACTAGTAGCGACTTTTGGCCAAAAAGTTTCCATCAATATCTCCCGAGCAATAGGTCGAGGATGGAAATAAAACAAATAGCTTAATAAGCCCTGTCCTTTCTTTCCGGGCAAGCTGGTCATTTTTTTTCCCTGAATAAATATCTCAAACTTTCCCATAAGCTTTACTTCGACACTGGCAGAATTTTCTTCTTTGTATTCCCAATCCTGTCTTTTTTCGGGGGAAATATTAATAGGCATAGAATTAAAGTGCAAAGAAGAGTTAGTCATTGCCATCGAAGGACGCCGGGCATGTTCAGTTGATAAACTAAAATATTTCGCCAAATATTTAAGAGTGGCTTTCAGGCTATATACTGGCTTTTTCGCAGCTTTTATAATGAGTTTTTCAACCAGTTCCAGAATCTGATTTTGGTCAGGGTTTATTAAAAAATCCTCTACTCCCTTTCTAAAAGCATAGGCAACTTCTTGAGATTTTGCTTCCTGTTTTATAAGAAAAATCGGTTTGTCTTTATAAACCTGAAATATATTCTCCAGATTATTAAGATTTGTAGAGCCAGGAATAAAGATAATTAAGTCCACCTGGTTGCGGTGAAATTTAAGTTGGAGATTTTGGGGTACTTCCCAAAAAATTTCATAGCCTTCTTTAAATATCTGTCCTAACCACTCAACGTAAGAAGGAATGTTTGTTGTAATTAATATTTTTGGACGTTTCATTGAGCAAAGTAAATCAGCAGTAAACGAATAAATGCGTCAAAGGGATCAAAATAGATCCTGGGGGAGAAAAGCCTTGGCGAATAACAACCTTGACCTGGCTTTGCAATATTCCTGGTAAACGTCTATTGAAAAAAGGGCGTAAGGCCCGTATGGGAGAAGCTATGAGTTAGGAGAGGAAGGAAATAATTTGACTTAATGTACAATAAAGCTACAAGAAAGAAAAATATTCAACCCATAAAAATGCTTTCACATTATACTTACGCATAGATACACAGGGGGTTACAATTATTATCCAGCTTATTCTAGTATTGGCAATAATATGACATATATTATTTTTTTTATTCGAGAGATCAAGCCGTTTACAGCATGATGAACCTAATTTGGATCGAACAAAAGAATAAATTTACATGAAGGTGTTTATTAGGTACAAGCGTAGAAGAAAATTCACAATGCTTGAGAGGAGTGGAGATCAAGCGCAATTGTCATACTTACTTGCAGGAGATTGTGTAGGTCTTATTTGTACTTGCCCTTACGTTTGATCCTTGAACGTGAGTGAACTAAAGCTAGACTTTTATTGACAACAAAATTATGTAGGGGCAGGTTTTGAGCTGTCCCTACGGTATTTATCAGACTTGATTGATGGTTTTCTTTTGGACTTAGGATTGTCTTTTTTTCTATCTTCTTTACAAAAGTTCCTAAACGACAAAGCCCCCAGCTTTAGCTGAGGGCCTATCTTATAAAAAGAGGCGTCTACCTACTCTTCCGCGTTCTACCGCAGTACCATCGGCGTTGCAGGGCTTAACTTCTCTGTTCGGGATGGGAAGAGGTGGACCCCTGCGCTATGGACACCAATTCTTTGTACTTGTCTGCTGTTTTCCAATCTTTCGATCTTCTTAGATAACGTCCCAACTGCTTTCGCAGCTCCCGAACCCTCATCTCAGCTAAACAAGCCTATTTCTTTTTGACTTGCCGAAGGAAGAACACAGTAGCAATAGCAATCTTGTAGTAAGCATTCCACTCCTTACAGAGTGAGAACACTGGAAGAAAATCTATCGGGTAATTAGTACGGCTCAGCTGAACATGTTACCATGCGTACACTTACCGCCTATCAACGTAGTCATCTTCTACGACCCTCAAGGGAAAATTCATCTCATGGTGGGCTTCGCGCTTAGATGCTTTCAGCGCTTATCCCTTCCCGACATAGCTACCCTGCAATGCAACTGGCGTCACAACAGGTACACTAGCGGTCGGTCCAACTCGGTCCTCTCGTACTAGAGTCAGCTCCATTCAATTTTCCTACGCCCGCTACAGATAGAGACCGAACTGTCTCACGACGTTCTGAACCCAGCTCGCGTGCCACTTTAATGGGCGAACAGCCCAACCCTTGGGACCTTCTCCAGCCCCAGGATGTGACGAGCCGACATCGAGGTGCCAAACCTCCCCGTCGATGTGAGCTCTTGGGGGAGATCAGCCTGTTATCCCCGGAGTACCTTTTATCCTTTGAGCGACGGCCCTTCCATACAGAACCGCCGGATCACTATACCCAACTTTCGTTCCTGGTCGACTTGTCTGTCTCTCAGTCAAGCACACTTCTGCTATTGCGCTCTACGTATGATTACCAACCATACTGAGTGTACCTTTGGAAGCCTCCGTTACACTTTTGGAGGCGACCACCCCAGTCAAACTACCCACCACACAATGTCCTTCCGTAGAAGTTAGGCAACTATTAAAGAAAGGGTGGTATTTCAACAACGGCTCCCCGAACACTGGCGTGCCCGGTTCATAGCCTCCCACCTATCCTACACATCCTTTAACCATTGTCAATGTGAAGCTGTAGTAAAGGTTCACGGGGTCTTTTCGTCCCGTAGCGGGTATCCGGCATCTTCACCGGAACTACAATTTCACCGAGCTCGTGGCCGAGACAGTGCCCAGATCGTTGCACCATTCGTGCAGGTCGGAACTTACCCGACAAGGAATTTCGCTACCTTAGGACCGTTATAGTTACGGCCGCCGTTTACCTGGGCTTCAATTCGGAGCTTGCACTCCTCCTTTTAAAAGGAGGAGTGCAAGCTCCGAATTGAAGCCCAGGTAAACGGCGGCCGTAACTATAACGGTCCTAAGGTAGCGAAATTCCTTGTCGGGTAAGTTCCGACCTGCACGAATGGTGCAACGATCTGGGCACTGTCTCGGCCACGAGCTCGGTGAAATTGTAGTTCCGGTGAAGATGCCGGATACCCGCTACGGGACGAAAAGACCCCGTGAACCTTTACTACAGCTTCACATTGACAATGGTTAAAGGATGTGTAGGATAGGTGGGAGGCTATGAACCGGGCACGCCAGTGTTCGGGGAGCCGTTGTTGAAATACCACCCTTTCTTTAATAGTTGCCTAACTTCTACGGAAGGACATTGTGTGGTGGGTAGTTTGACTGGGGTGGTCGCCTCCAAAAGTGTAACGGAGGCTTCCAAAGGTACACTCAGTATGGTTGGTAATCATACGTAGAGCGCAATAGCAGAAGTGTGCTTGACTGAGAGACAGACAAGTCGACCAGGAACGAAAGTTGGGTATAGTGATCCGGCGGTTCTGTATGGAAGGGCCGTCGCTCAAAGGATAAAAGGTACTCCGGGGATAACAGGCTGATCTCCCCCAAGAGCTCACATCGACGGGGAGGTTTGGCACCTCGATGTCGGCTCGTCACATCCTGGGGCTGGAGAAGGTCCCAAGGGTTGGGCTGTTCGCCCATTAAAGTGGCACGCGAGCTGGGTTCAGAACGTCGTGAGACAGTTCGGTCTCTATCTGTAGCGGGCGTAGGAAAATTGAATGGAGCTGACTCTAGTACGAGAGGACCGAGTTGGACCGACCGCTAGTGTACCTGTTGTGACGCCAGTTGCATTGCAGGGTAGCTATGTCGGGAAGGGATAAGCGCTGAAAGCATCTAAGCGCGAAGCCCACCATGAGATGAATTTTCCCTTGAGGGTCGTAGAAGATGACTACGTTGATAGGCGGTAAGTGTACGCATGGTAACATGTTCAGCTGAGCCGTACTAATTACCCGATAGATTTTCTTCCAGTGTTCTCACTCTGTAAGGAGTGGAATGCTTACTACAAGATTGCTATTGCTACTGTGTTCTTCCTTCGGCAAGTCAAAAAGAAATAGGCTT
>JBCBRM010000031.1:0-105416 GCA_039819665.1 Bacteroidota bacterium | reverse complement strand
AATTGAACTTCCCCGAAATTCTCGTGCACAGGCTACCGTTGGAAAAGCTGTAAGGCGTAGGGATCTTAAGAGAGGCGATTTAGTTTTTTTCAAGATCAATGGAGTAAAAATCAGCCATACAGGGCTTGTCACCAGACGTATTGGCAATGATGTCGAGTTTATTCATACTTCTTCTTCCAGGGGGGTAATGAAATCACGACTCAATGAAAAATACTGGACCAAAAGGTACTCTAATGGACGCAGAGTTTGGAAAGGAAAAGACAGAAACCCCAGACGTCCTCCTATTGCTTCCACTCCCCCTCCAGGAAAAATAGATAAACCCACTCAATCTCCTACTAGCATCGCCAACGATCCCATGATTGTAGAAGAGCCGAGAGAGGAAAGACCTCCAAGTGCTATTGGTGCTGGACAATTTCCACAGGGATCCAGCCACGAGCTAAAAAGAAAGACCATAAAACGGATGAGCGATGATGAACTTACCCTTATTAGCATGGAGATTTATGCCCGGAACGGATATATATTCCCCACCCCTAAGGCTCAAAAGAGGTTCGAGAATTTGGATTGGTATCAGGCAATTCCTGATAAAACCGCTAACAGACGCAAACTTCATAGACGTCTGAGCCTGCTGGAAAAATCTAATCTGAAGAGAATTAGAAAAGAGCTAGCCAAGAGGATTGGGAGTTAAGAACCCAGTTAGGCCCACCGCCTCATGCTCTCGCCCCCCTTGAAATTCTAAATCATGGAGCGTGTGCGGGCAATTTAATACATAACTATAAATTGTAGTGTTTGGACAAGAGCCACTCCCATTGTCTCTATGCTGCCATCTGTGGGTTGATTCCTTCAAAAAGGAAACGGGCTTGCGGCGGAAGGCTTTCTCACTTCACAACCACCTCCGTGGTAATCGTAACGAAATCACCGGATCCTAGTTCATCAAAGGCTATACGAGTAGATTCAGCATGAGCATCATTGGTCAGGAAGTTGTTTTGATTGAAAGCTTCTACCCGAACGTAGATAGGATTGGGACGATAAATCCAGTCAGTTCCACTGACAAATCCATTGCCCTGAAGATCCATGGCAGGAAAGCTCAGTCTTCCATTTGCATCTGTACTCGCTATATTGTTGTTGGCTACATTGGGCGAACCGGTATATAGCCCATCACGGTTATTGTCTATGTATTCATTGTAGGAACTTTGGAAAGGGAATAGAATGACCGTGGCATCAGCTACAGGATTTCCCGCCTCATCTTCTACAAAAAAAATCAGCTCCGCCTGCGGGGTAATATTAGGCTCAATCTCCTCAGCACAAGATGCCAGACCCAAAATCAGAAAAACCGCCAGGCTAATTTTCCAAAACCAGCTATGTTTATTGTGAATCATCATTACCAATTTTCTGCAATTTTCTTGAATAACGAATAAAAAATCAATCCATTATCAGACATTTCGCGTCTTTTTCAAGCATGAATATCAGATAGATCTTTTTTACATAACGCTCAAGTCCACCTTTCTGCTGCAAGTCTAATGATTCTTGCCAAATGGAATTTCAAAAATAAAAGTATAGCTTGAATTATACGAAAAATATTCCTGGCAATCGGCCGGCTCCTTGGCATTCTCTTCCTCCGTGCCCTCAGACCTATACCTATCCTTAACGAAAAGAAATCTAAGGAGGCATGAGGTGAGCTGGAAAATCTTCCTGAAGGTCCAGGCCAAGACCTTGTTCTTAAATTAGTAGATGATCCCAGGAGATTTTATATTAATGGAGGCTTGGAACAAAACCTGAATATGAAAGAATTGAAAAAAGAGTTATTGGGGAAAGAGATCAGCTTGAAATATCCCGAACATTGGACTCCTTTGGATCCTTTCAAGCAAAGGATACATGTTTCTATTCTGGAATTTGAAGGAAATAAGCTCTATGACGAGACACCCCAAAAGTAATTGATTACTTTTTTTCAGTTAATAACTCTTTCTCTATCAGGGTATCAGCAATCTTAGCAATTAATTCAAAAGAAATCCCGGATCTTTTAGCTATATCCAACAAAGAATATTCTCCATCCGCAAGATTCAAGACCCAAAGCATAGCCATTTGCAGAGCTTTGCTATCGCTATTCCCGCCGATAGCATCATAGAGGCCGCGTTTACCCAACTGAGGTTCGCATTTGGGAGAAAGGTTGACATAGGTCTTATTCGCCTCCAATATCTCGACGACTTTCCGATACATTTCAAGAGATTCCTCCATATATTCCGGACGTACCAGTTCGAGATTATCTCCCGATGTATGATACTCTGGATATTGCCCAAATTGGGTTCGGGTGAAGTTGCCAACTGCTAAGTTAAATGCAGGAGAGCAAAACTGACGTTCATCATATCCATAAGGGAAAAAGTCTATAACCTTATGTTCTTTGCCTGATTGCTCAAGTGTATACGCTACAATCTGGTCAATCTCTGCATTTCCCCTTCGACTTCGCTTGTAGGTAAAGTTGCCCGGATCTCCCAATAAAGAAGCGACCAGTCCATGTTTTATATTCGGAATTTTCTCCTCATTCTCCGCCAACCATGTAATCGAACCAATGGTACCGGGGATAAAGAGGAAACGATAAGAGTAACGGTTTTGAGTGTGCAGCAATCCTTTGGCCAACTCAGCCACTACTGCATTACCTGCCAGGTTATCATTTGCTAAAGAGGGGTGACATATATGTGCTGAAAAAATCACTTCTTCGCTACTTTCGCCGGGGATAAATAATTCTCCATAGGTTAGAGAACCCGCTTCCAGGCTTGAATCTATAAAAACTTCATACTCCCCGTCTTGCAGCTGTTGCAAATCATGGTGTCGCATACAAAATCCCCACTGCTCTCGATAATAACTCGTCCGATATGGAATAAGCTCTGGCTGGTCTGGCAGACTGTAAATATGCTTTTTTAGTTCCTCCAGCCCCATTTTTTGATGAATGGGCGTACTGTAGTTAAGAATATGAAGATTATGCTGTGTGAAATCAATGACTTTATTGCCCTGCGCATCTTTTACCCAGGCATCTCTGATATTCCATTCCTTAGGAACGGTCCAGTCAAAAACTTGTTTTCCACTGGGAACTTCAAATATTTCCAATGGAATGATTTCCTGGAGGATACGAAGACTATCCCTCACTCCATTTCCAGTGATACTTCGGCATATTGGATAGAGGCGTTGAGCAAGCTGATGCATGCTTTCGCCAATGCTGAATTCTTTTATCATGTTCTTGACCTAAAAACCTAAAGTTAGGCTAATTCCCCCAAATTTTCCTGCTTGAAATAAGGAAAACCAATTATACCGTTTCTTTCTCCAGTTGAAAGAACTCGGACTCTCTTGCTGCCATCTTTTTCTCTCTGGGAGTCTGAATATTCAAACTTCTCAGTAGGCTACCTGCCCAAACTTTAGGCTTAATTATGAGGAAATAATTAATCAAAATCGATAAGGAAGCGTAAATAGCTGATAAGAGCCTGAGAGGCAAACTTACAGATCGATATACTTTTTCTTTGTAAAATATCTCTCTAAATGCATCCAGGCTTATTTTACCAAATGGCATATAGCCCCAAATAAAGTTCTCTCCCATCGTTCTCACGTATTTATGAAAGTTACTTGAAGTACCATCCATACCTTTGTGATAACCTACTTTATCGATTTGGTGGATTTTTCCTTTAAATGCCAAAGCTGCAATAAAGTGCCAGTCATTGCCCAAAATAGATTTGAGTCTCAACTTGTTTCCCCAATCTCTTCTAAACATCCCATGGATCAAACCCGCCATTTTTGCTGATTGATAGAGTTTGAGGGAGCGGATCATAGGATTATTATCCTGTAGACTGACTCCTTCTTCACATTCATAGAGTTTATCATCCAGATAATAATTGACTTTCCCACAAACCATCGCGTGATCGGGATTGCTTTCCAGAAAATCAACATAATCAGTCAATATGTTTTCTGCCATAGCATCATCATCCGAGAGGAAAATAAAATATTTCCCATTAGCGACATGAAGCAGGTATTCGAAGTTGGGCATAAGTCCCAAATTTCGCGCCTGTCTATGGTAATTGATGCGATGATCAGTGCGCGCATAACTTTCACACAATTCTCGAGTTCCATCAATCGAGGCATTATCAGATATGATAATCTCTAAATTAGGATAATCCTGGGCAAGTAAAGAAGACAAGGCTTTTTCAATTCGGTTGGCTCCGTTAAAAGTAGGAATTCCAACACTTACTAGCGGTCTAGGGTTTTCCGACATGGCATCGGCTGATTAAATGGTTTTCAACATCCGGTTTTGTTTCCGGTAAACTGGTTGTACAGATCGTCCAATTAGGTATTTTTCTACCCCTTCCTCAATGGCTTTTTTATAGACATTTAAGGCTTCATGAAATACTTCCACAGTGTGGTCAGTATCTTGATCTGTGTGAGAGAAACTATTGACGAGATTGGGAGCTATTATTCCCCCCTTCATAATCTCTTGTAGAAAGAGCGTACGATACGGTTGTGAAGGCAATTTATCCTGTCCTTTGGTACCAAATACCAAACAAGAGGGATGGCCTATGATGGAGAAATAATCTCCGATCCCATATTCGTCTATAGATTTTTGAATACCCGCGCGAAGTCTTTCTCCCTGATAATCGAGGTATTCAATTACATTATGCTTTTTATATTCATCAACAATTGACATATAAGCGGCGAGGGCATGATTTTCGGCACCATGAGTAGTCGAGAGCAAAAATACTCGCTCTTTGTCATGATGTAACCCCCCTAACTCCATCAACTCTCTCTTCCCTGCCAAAGCTGAAACGGCAAATCCATTGCCCATCGCTTTCCCAAAAGTTGTCAAATCCGGTACAACTCCATATTTGGTTTGTGCACCTCCTATATGCCAACGGTAACCCGTAATCATTTCATCCAGAATAAATACAGTTCCATGTGCTTTACAAATTGACATAAATTCGCACAGGAAATGTTGATCTACCGGTGTATACTTTTCCGTTTCCATGATCACACAGGCAATATCATCCGGATAGGTCTCAAACATCGCCCGCACGGATTCGATGTCATTGAACTTAAATTTGATTGTCTGGCTGATCACGTTTTGGGGAATACCTGCATTGATAGCAGTGGCTCCAATGAACCAGTCATCTATTGAGAAGAAAGGCTGATCTCCGCAAATGGCTATCATATCCCTCCCTGTATAGGCACGAGACAGTTTAATCGCTGCTGTAGTAGCGTCAGAGCCGTTTTTGCAAAATTTCACCATCTCCATTCCTGGAGTAACTTCCAGGAACGTTTCTGCAGCTTTCAGCTCTATGTGTGCAGGTCTTGCGTAATTATTTCCCCACTGCATTTGCTTGTAAGCAGCTTCAATGGGTGGTTCATATCCATGTCCAAGACTAATCGCACGCAAACCCATCCCATACTCGATAAACTCATTACCATCCACATCCCAAACATGAGATCCTTTCCCGCGCTCAATAATAGGAGGCATAAATTCAGGATACTGGTCATCCCCCTTGGCGTATGTATGAGCACCGCCTGGAATTAGTTCATGAAATTTGGGTTGTAGTGCTAAGGAGTTGCTAAAATCTGTAATCTTATCCATGAAAAGTTAAAAAAGTATCATATCATGTGTGCCTGCCTGTAGTTTAGCTTCTACGACATTAAGAAAAAGAAAAGGAAGCGTTATCTAAAGGAAAAGCTACTGAATGGATGTATTTGTCCATTGAATGGCGAAAATATATCCATTATAAGATATGAGTCTTTTCACCTAACGTGAGAAGACCATTTTTCTTGCATGGAAAGCTTCAGCATATCGGCTGGGACTGGCAGATTCTAGGCCTCGTACCCGCATCAAAGAAATGAAGGTTTCCCGATCAAACCAGTGCTTTCCAGCCTGAGTGGGGAATGACTCTAGCAGGATTTCAATTTTCCTTTCGGCATCCTGCTCCTCTATATGAAAGAAACAATTGGGAATTCCCAAATCTCCGTCATATTTAGGGATTTCGTATTCGAGGATCATGTGATTTCGAAAGGTATTCCAGGCCAAATCGGAAAGAAGTCTATGATCCTGATGACGATCTGATCGGTAATGTGTAAAAACTACATCCGGTTCAAATCCGCGCTTGATTTCTTCAAATTTTTCCTTTATCTCCAGCGCGGAAAATTGGAGGAAGGCGTCCCTGAAGCTAAATACACTAACTTCAGAAGGAACGCCTTCCAGGAATTTGGCAGCACTTGCCTCAGCCTCATTTTTTCGCGTTTCATTGGATGCGAAAACTACCCAACGAACTTTGGCGATTTTATAATTTCTAAATAAATGAAGCAAGGTACCTCCAGCCCCTATCTCTATGTCGTCGCTATGGGCTCCCAAACACAAGATGTTCAGGCCTTCGGATTTATCAAAGGTCAAAAACTGCATATTCTTTTTTTACAACTGCAACAACTCTTTTGGATTGATATCTTTTTCTTTCCAGACAGTCCAGGGAGTATTTCCTTTTGCCTGCATATCATCCAGTTTCATTTTATCCTTGAAGGTATCCATAGCCTCCCAGAATCCATGATGGTGGTAAGTTGTCAGTTTTTTATTTTCTATTAATCTTTGGAAAGGCTCAGCAACCAGTTCATCCCCATACTCCATATAATCAAAAATCTGAGGCCTGAATGCGAAATAGCCTACATTTAACCATAATTTTGCATTGGAAATAGGAGAAATTGAAGTAACCAAACCATCATCTTCAGATTTTACGACATGGAAGCTAGCTGTCGGTTTGTAGCTGGCGAAACTAGCGACCTTGTCCGGCTGTTCCTGAAAATGCTCAATTAGGGAAGGAAGGTGCATATCAGACAAACCATCAGAGTAGTTTGCCAGAAACATTTCTTCGCCTTCGAGATACGGCCTTACTTTCATCAGACGCATCCCGATATTAGAATTGATCCCAGTATCTACAAAAGTGATATTCCAGTCTTCTATATCAGAGTTGATGAGGTCTATATTCTTCCCCCCTTTTGAATAAACAAAGTCATTAGAAATGGTCTCGTCGTAGTTAACAAAATAATCTTTGATATAGTCTCCTCTGTATCCTAAGGCCAGAATAAAATCTTTGTGGCCGAAATGCGCATAGTATTTCATCACATTCCACAGAATTGGTCTATAGCCAACTCTCACCATGGGTTTAGGAATGGTTTCAGAGTAGTCTCGCAAACGGGTTCCAAGGCCACCGCAGAAAAGTACAACTTTCATTAAATGGGTAATTAAAGGTTAAGTATATTAAGGTGTTAGTACTGGCGGATCAAAAACAATGGTCTCAGGAATCGGAACAACAAATTTAGCTCCCCAATCTCCGATAAAGGCCATTTGCTTTATAATTTCATCTTTGATGTTCCAGGGGAGAATCAATACATAATCAGGTTTGGTTTCTGCAATCTTATCCGGATGATAAATCGGGATATGAGTTCCAGGCAAAAATTTACCCTGTTTATAATCACTTCTATCTACTACATAATCCAGGAAATCTTCGCGTATACCACAATAGTTGAGTAGGGTATTTCCTTTTCCAGGTGCTCCATATCCAACTACCGTTTTCCCTTCTCTTTTTGCATCTATCAGAAAGCTCAATAGTTTTCGCTTAGTCTCTTTTACTTTTTCTTCGAAAGAAGCATAGAACTCAAGACTATTCATACCCAGATCTTTTTCCCTTTGTAGCAAAGCTTGGGCACGCTCTGTGATTGGGAGATCAGTATTTTCGGTGTGTCTTCCATAGATTCGAAGAGAACCTCCATGAGTAGGAATTTCTTCTACATCAAATAAGGTCAAACCAGCTTTGGCAAATATTTGGGTTACAGCCAAAAAAGATAAGTAGCAGAAGTGCTCATGATAAATGGTATCAAATTGATTTTCTTGAACCAGGCGCTGTAAATGAGGAAATTCCATGGTGATCACCCCTTTCTCTCCCAGCATAATTTTCATCCCTGCCACAAAATCATTGATATCGGGAACATGAGCCAGTACATTGTTTCCTAGTAGAAGATCAGCCGTTCCATATTGTTCTTTGAGTTTTTTGGCTGATTCTACCCCAAAATAAACGACTTCTGTCCGAACTCCTTTCTCGATAGCTACTGCCGAGCAGTTTTCAGAAGGTTCTACTCCCAATACAGGGATTCCTTTTTCGACAAACCATTGGAGAAGATATCCATCATTACTGGCAATTTCTACCATCAGATTGTCCTGATTGAAGCCAAAACGCTCAACCATCAAATCTGTATAATCCTTGGCATGTTGAACCCAACTGGTAGAATAAGAAGAGAAGTATGCATATTCACCGCCGAAGATTTCTTCTCCACTCACATATTCATCCAACTGTACGAGCCAGCAATCTTCACAAACAAAGGTATGAAGAGGATAAAATGGCTCCATGGAGTTCATTTTTTCGGGGTAAATGTAGCTTTCACAGAGCGGGGACATACCCAGATTTACCATGCTCCTCAAATTTGTTGAGTTGCAAAATCTACAACAACGATCCTGGGTAGATACGATAGTGTTATAGGATTGATTAGCCATAAGAGAAATGTTTTGGAATAACCTAGGGAGTTATTCCAGTAAAAGAATCGGTTAAGTACGGATAGTTTTGATCTTTTTCAGAAAGGATCGTTGCTTCGAGTGGCCATTCAATGCCTATTCGAGGATCATCATATCTGATCCCTCCCTCATGACCGGGAGTATAAAAGGCAGTATGATGGTAAATTAAATGTGTATCCTCTTCCAGGGTTTGGAAGCCGTGAGCAAAACCTTCTGGTATATATATCATTCGTTGATTTTCGGCAGATAATTCCACGCCTACCCATTGGAGGAAGGTGGGAGAATCTTTTCGGATATCTACCAGAATATCAAAGACTTTTCCCTTTATACATCGGATCAGCTTGACCTCCGCAAAAGGGGGATTTTGATAGTGAACACCCCGAATACTGGCTTTGGTCCGGGTTTCAGAGTGATTGAATTGGACAAACTCTTTCGAATGTCCAATTCTCTCAAATTCATTTTTGCAATAGGTGCGTGCGAAGAGGCCCCTTTCATCTTTGAAAGGCTCCAAATCAATTATATACGCATCCTTGAGCTTAGTTTCAGTAAATATCATTTAGACCAGGCTTAATGACTCATCGATCTCTTTGTTGTCGAGCAAGTCATTAACCACTACCAATCTCATCAATCTGGATTTTCTGAAATCGGCGTCTTCAAAACCAATATCACTCAGGCCTTTGATCAACCCTTCGATAGAAGTTTTGAGGGTGAACTCAGGTTGGTGATCTGGAGCCAGCTCTTTAAAGAGGTCGAAATTAACTCTATAAGATCGTTTGTCAGGCTCGGCATTTTCATTAACAGAAACTTCAATATTTGGCAAAAGGCGCTGTACCTCATAGGCCAATTCTTTTACCTGGTAGTTCCATTCGTTACTACCTGTATTTACTACGAGGAAATTCCCTCCGTTTTCATTGCTTCTTCCATTGGACCAGCGGATAGCTCTAGCCATGTCCAATACATTGATCAGTGGTCTCCAGGGAGTACCATCACTAAGAATGTCAATTTTGCCTGAAGTAAGGGCTCCAGCAACGAAGTCATTTACTACCAGGTCGAGACGAGTTCTTTCACTCATTCCACAAGCGGTAGCAAATCTGTGGCAGGTAATCTGGAAATCATCGCTTGCCAGTGGCTCAAGATCAATTTCAGATTGAATTTTTGATTTCGCATAAGCCGTGAGAGGATTCAAAGTAGAAGACTCCGTTCTGGGTGCATCTTCTGCTGCTCCATAAACACTACAGCTGGAAGCGAAAATAAACTTTTTGACCCCATTTCTTTTAGCCATTTTGGCAATTTCTACATTAGCTTTGTAGTTTATATCCATAGTGGGTTTCTCAAAGCGGTTACCAATGGGGTCATTGGAGATAGCAGCAAGGCTTACGACAGTATCAACTCCTTCGAGCAAATGCTCGGGAAATTGACGTACATCACCAAAATGTTGGACGTCCAAATATGCTTCAGGAGCAATTTTGGTACTTGTCAAATGCTTAGCAAAGTAACCAGAATCAAAACCGACAAGTGTAGCTTCTGGATGATATTTACGAAATTCTTTAATGAGCCCGGGTCCTACATATCCTTGGTTTCCTGTAATGAGTACCTTCATTGTGCGTTTTTACTTTGTGATTAATGGTGATATATCTAATGTATAATTAATAATTATGCCAATAACAACGAGTGCGGAATCATGTATAATATGACATACTTCATGATTCTTAATAGCTTTACAACATGGCGTTAATACCGCCCCAAATTCAGGTGGGTTATATTTCCCAAATATAGACGCCTTTGATGAAATTACCAATGGACTGGAAAAATTTTAGGATAGAGAAATTATTGAGCTGGTTGGAGCAATCCTTTCCATCACTCAAATCAAGACGCCCCCTACAGACCCTGATCCTCGTAGCTTTTGCTATTGTTATCCTCTCACTTGGAATTATGGGCTATTTCGCCTACTCCAATGTACGGGAACTCAGCAACTCTTTAAAAGAGGCCTCAAAGCCTTACGGCTACGTAGAGCAACTCAGTATTGCCATCGGCGCACAGGAGGAAGCGGATAATCTGATCCTCAATTATCTGATACGGAAAAGTAGTGCCCGTCTCATGAATAATTATTTCCCGAATATTCAAAACATTTCAAATGCTCTCGCAAAACTGGATACTTTACCACCTCCTAGTGACCTAGATAATGAACGAAGAGAACGGATCGAAGGGTACTTTGGGCAAATGCTTTGGAATCATACCCGAATTATCCGAATTGTCGGAGACTCTAGTCTTTCTGCAGATTTTTCCAAGGTAGCCTCGCAATTTACTCGCTTCAAAGGTCTCGGGGTACAAGAAGTAGAAAAGGATTCCCTATTTGCCCTTGGTTTTCTACTAAATGATAACGTCCTGATTATGCGAAAAATGCGGGGCCGACTTGAGAATATGGAAAAACGCTACCGCATAGAAAGGGAAGAACGCATACAACAAGCAGAACAGGAGACTTCTGGTGCCCTACGTTTTACAGCCTTATTCTCCTTATTTGTTCTGACGATTTCTACCATCCTGCTATCAGTTATATTCAATGATCTAAATCGAAATAGAGAATTACAGGATCGATTACGGAGAGAGAAGAGGAGGGCAGAGAAGCTGGCTCGGGTGAAAGAGGACTTCCTGGCAAATATGAGTCATGAAATCCGAACCCCTATGAATGCCCTCATGGGATTTGCTGGTCAATTAGCTGAAACGCCTTTGAATCAAAGACAAGTGAAACTTCTTCAACCGATTCAAAATTCGGCGAAATACTTATTGGCTTTGCTAAACGATGTCCTGGACTATTCTAAGCTGGAATCTCAACAATTTAGTCTGGAGAAAATTGGCTTCAAGCCGAGAAAGATATTGAATGACGTTCATGCTACCTTTGAAAGAGTTGCTGCTAAAAAAGGAATTGAGCTTAAATTCAAACTTGATAAAGACAGTCCTGAAGTTTTGATCGGGGACCCTATCAGATTGAAACAAATGCTCTTCAATTTGGTCAGTAATTCCCTCAAATTTACCGAAAAAGGACATGTAGAGGTAAAATTGGAAATGGCGGAACTAAAAAACGGTTCAATCTGGATGGACTTTATCGTAGAAGATACAGGTATTGGCATTCCACAGGAAAAGCTTTCAGAGATATTCTCAGAATTTAGTCAGGCAGATACCAGTATTAGCAGACGTTATGGAGGCACAGGTTTGGGGCTTTCTATTACACGAAAACTGGCCCTGATGCATGGAGGAAATATCCAGTTGCATAGTGAAGAAGGTAAAGGTACACGTGCAGTCCTTCATTTAGGATACAAGGTAGGTACAGAGGAAGATATAATTGAAGAAAAACAGTTTACTTCCATACAACCAGAGCTTCTAAAGGGGCATAAAATTCTGGCCGCGGATGATGAACCCTATAATCGACTATTAATAAAGAGTATTTTGGGGAAATGGGGACTAGAATTGACTTTATGTGAAAATGGTCGGGATTTGTTGAAGGAATTGGAAAAAGATTCCTATAGCCTGATCTTGATGGATTTACAGATGCCAGAAATGGATGGAATTGTAACAACCCACCAAATTCGAAGCAAACTGCAAGTAGATATTCCCATTATCGCCCTTACGGCTACCTCAACCCCTGATGAGATCAACCGAGCCATGAAAGCCGGCATGCAGGCGCACCTTATTAAGCCTTTCGAGGAAGGAAAACTCTTTGAAATGATGTGTAATCTCCTTGATATAGATTTTGAAATTACTGAGCAAAAAACAGATATACGGCAAGAAGATATGAATCCTTCAGATGCACCTTTTGATTTGGAAAAACTCGCTCGCCTTTCTAACCAGAACAAAGCCTTCATGCAAAACATGCTGGGAATTTTTGTGAATGGGACTCGAGAAAACCTTCAGGGTGTTAAGGAAGCAAAAGCAAACAGAGATTGGAAGGAAGTTTCCCAAAAGTTTCACAAAATTATTCCTCCTTGCCGCCATCTCGGCATGTATGAGTTGGTTGGTAGATTAAAGGAGTTGGAATTGGAGTTAAAAAAGGAAAATCCTGCCCCGGAGTTTATCGAAAAAGTCGATCCAATAGCGGAGGAATTGGCCAAGGTAGTGGAATTGGTGAAGGCTGAAATGGATGCATAGGAACTAGTCTTTCTTTTCCTTTTCTGCCTTTGCTGCTTTTTTATTTTTGATTTCTCTTCCATAGAAATCAAGCAGACGTCGTGTAAGTTTGTTGTTGTCAAAACGGCTTTCAACAAACTTCTTGGCGTGGGTAGAAATAGTATCAAAAAAGCTCCTTTTCTCCAGCAATACAGATACACAATCAGCGAAATCTTTTGCCTTGTCAGCGATGAGAATCTGATTCCCATGAAAAGCCCCTAGACCTTCAGCTGCTATACGGGTAGCCACAACTGCTTTTCCATAAGCCATGGCTTCGACTATTTTGATTCGCAGTCCACTACCTGAGAGCAGGGGAACTACCATAACTGCATGAGATTTGATAAAGGGTTCAGACTCATCCACTTCCCCCATCAAGACAACATTATCCATGGGCTTTTTCAAGAAATCTGGAGCCATTCTTCGACCGGCAATATAGAATTTCACCTCAGGATAATTTGCATGAATCAACGGCCATACGTACTTGAGGAACCATCTCAAGCCTTCAACATTGGGCCCCCAATCAAGGGCACCTATATAGAAGATAGAGGGAAAATCGAAATCTGTTTCTGTCCTATCAATTGCATCCAGGTCGACCCCTGTGTTGATAAACATGAAAGGTTCTTTGGCTCCCAGTTCCTTTGCTTTTCCCAGATCCACATTAGTAATAGGAACGAGCGCATCATACTTCTTGCCTTTAAAAACCAAGTTCTCATAAGCTTTCATCCGGCTAGAGGTAACTTCGAAAAGTAACTTCTTAAGCGGATTATCCTCATTTTCAGCTCTTCTTTGCCAAATGATGTGCTCAATATTGTGAATCCTTAGGGATACAAAAGCGTTGGGATTCATCTCACGTACCGTATTGATATAGGGAGCCATGAATAAGGTCTCCAACTGTACGATATCATATTTATTCGATCGCAGGAGCTTTTGAAGCTCTTCCCGAAATCGGCGAGAATTGAATCGCTGCACATGGTAAGACTCCTTGCTGAAAAGGAAGTTTGCCAACATATCTGTCAGCTTCACATTGGTATCTACATCTACAGCAAAAAATTCGGCTGACATTCTTACAGCCTCAGGCAGGGTTCTTAAAATGACATAATGTTTAGGGGTATTCATGGTCAGAACCGTTACTTCATGACCCGCCTTATGAAATCCCTGAATCATGGCCTGCATAGCTCTTGTACCTCCATCTTTTGGGGGATAGGGAAATTTGCTACACAAGACCAAAATCTTATATGCCATAATGCCGCAAAGCTACATGCAGGAATAAGATTCTCAAAATATAAATTGGAAGAAAAGAAGAACCTCCACCCCTGTGTAGAGATGGAGGTAAATCTATGCTAAACAATACGGTTAAAATTTGATAAAGCTTTTTCCCAAAACTTTATATTCACCGGCAACACTTACATGGTAAATACCGGGGGGAAGGCTGCTGATATCAAGCTCATGCATCTTTCTACCTTCTGCCTCTCCATACTGGGAGAGCATAACCTCAACCCCTCTTGCATCGCTAACACGGATCTGATATGGCATAGCCTCCAATAATTTCAGATCAAGATTTAAGACATCTTTAGCTGGATTTGGAAACAGAGTCATTTCCAGGCCCGTTACATTTTCCAGTCTTCCTTCTAAGGTTTGGGAATACTCAAAACTCCCATCCAGATCAACCATCTTTAGTCTATAATAGTATTTTCTGTTTCTGACTGCTTCTGTATCAGAAAAACTATAATTGGTTGATACATTTTCAGCTCCTGATGCTGCAACTTCCCCAATTCTGGAAAAAATACGCTCATCAAGACTCCTTTCTATTTCAAAGTGAGAGCTATTGAGTTCTGTACCCGTCTGCCATCTCAATTCAATCTCAAGCTCTTCCAATTCGAGGTAGAAGTCAACAAGTTCGACTGGGAACGTATTGCTTCCACCGGTTTGTGAAAGTTGCCATTCATAAATTGAAGGTACTGGTGGCTGTGGAGCATCGGGAGAATTGGTTTCCGGAAGAAATTGATTATTGGTAAAGGTATTGGGTTGCTCCTTTACCTGACGATCACTTCTAAATCCGTAGAACTTATTGTCCTCCATGATGTATTCATCGTAGGTGCTTGAACTATAAGTTCCCATTCTCGCTACTGCCCAGGTATTCTTCTCTCCTCCAGGAATCAATGAAAAGGTGTTGCCTTTAATCAGGGTATTTCTGGATTCGTTACCAAAGCCAATGGCTGGCTCAGCGCGATTTCCATATGGGCGGTTATACCAACCATCCCCTTTAAATTCCATCAAATTGTACACATAGAGGAGATTTCTTTCTAGTCCTCCCAAGTGTAATCCCCCACCAAACTCTTTGGTATCAAAGTGATTGTTGTAGATCACATTATTGAGGCCTACAGGCGTATGCTGGCCTGAGGTAGTTGGGATAGTTACTACTCCCCAACTGACTACCGTTCTTCCCCCGGTATTGTTAAAATCATTGAGATAGTTTTGCTCAAATAGATTATGACCGGGAAAAAGATTGTGATAGTTAAGGTCTCCAGCATTTTCAAAGTAAGATTTACGGATTACGTTTCCAGAGGCAAATATCTGAAATGCGATGTGTCGGGTGTCCTTGGTGCGGACATTCTCCATCAGGCAGTCTGTTGCATGCCAGAAGCCTACATATGCATTTCCTCCTCCTTCAGTACGATTAGGGCTACCTTCAAAGTAGCAATCTCTGATTTCTCCATTTTTCGCCAGGTTGTAGTCAATATAATGATTGGTAATATCATAAAAGGCTACATTCTTGGCCCAGAATTCATAGGTGAAATAGAAATTGACTCCGTGGCTCCTTTTACCGTTAATCTCATTTGGATGACGGATACTCAGGTTCTCAATCCCTACTCTGCGAATTGGATCGACTCTATATACTTTTGAGCCCTGGCTAGTGAGGTAATCCTCACGAGCGGGTAGGTCAAATTCAATATAGTTAGAACCAATTCTTTTGACCTTTACTACCTGCAAGGCATATACTCCGGGATTTTGTCCATTATTTCCTTCATGAAAGTCAGGCGCATCATTTCGTCTTAGAAAGACAAGACTTGCTCCTTCAAACATGGAAATATTCTGAACATATACCCGCGTTTCGCCTCTGCGAAGGTCTGCAGACATAGGGGTAGAAGAAAAGCCGAAGTTTCCTTTAAAGTAAATAGCGGCTCCATCTTCTTCAGTGTTATTGTTGAGGTTAATTATAACCCCATCGCGGCTCTCTCCCCGAATCACAATATTGCTACTTCTGACCATAACATGATCAGAAAGATTATAGGTTCCATTAGGCACAAAAACAACTCCTCCTCCAGCATTTTCTGCTGTCTGGATAGCGTTCATAAATGCCTGCCTGTCGTTGCCTGTATTGCGTTCAACACGTGCTACGACATTTTGGACGTTGGGAATTCCACCTTCTATACCCGCATGGGTAAAGTCTGGATAAGTCAACCCATCTGGTCCAATAAAATCAATCCCATTAGGATGATTTTGAGCAATAAGTTTTTGAAAGGAAACAGGAAGTAAAATTGTACAAACGAAAAGAACTGTAAATGAAAGAATGCGAATGAACAAGAATGAACGAGAAAACGAGGGAATAGCAAGTTTCTCAAGGTGTTTCAAATACATAACAGATTACATGTCCCAAACTGAGAGGTCTGCACCGGGCTTTCCGATGCCAAAAATGAATAATTAAATTTTATAAACCCCTTTTCTAATTTGGCCGGGTTCTTATCTGCAGCTAAAACCTGGCTCTCTAGCGTAATTGGTAAGCAGTCGTTTGTCGGGAGTAAATATATGAGGGGCTTAGAATAATTTCCAAACGATGCAGATGTAACACTTGTGCTCTTTATGTCTCAAAGAAGGAGGATATAATTACAATAATTGCTGAACAATTCTGTAAAAAATCTATTTCAAAAAACACTAAAAATTGAGTAAAGGCGTATATTTGTCCTGCAGTTTTGATAAATCCTAACACAAAAAATACTGCAATATTGCTGTAATTTTTCCATTTATATCGTTTGGGGAAAATAGAAGTAGCCCATCCCCCTGCTCAAATTCTATTTTTCTTGCTGATCTATTTCAAGCCCTGCCACTCATAAACAAAAAAACATTTGATTGGCAATTAAGATGAGTCTAAATGTAAGGTTTGCAAAAGCTTTGCACTCATTTTCGCATAAGATCAGCAAGAAAAAAAGAACTTTTCCCGAAATAATTCGAAACGCCTAAAAATACGTCCATGAAAAAAACCTTAATTCTGATTCTCGGATTTCTTTGCCTTTGCTCTTTCTATGCCTATCCACAACTCACCATACTTCCTCTGGGAAATTCAGTTACTCAGGGAAACTCCACACAGGGCTCTTATAGAAAAGCGCTTTGGGATCTTTTTCAGACAAACGGGATAAGCGTTGATTTTGTAGGGAGCCTTAATCAGCCCAATGGTTGCGGAAGCTGGCCTGATCCAGCTTTTGATCAGGACCATGAAGGGCACTGGGGATGGAAAGTAGATCATATTCTAAATGGGAATGGCCCTGGCGGACCCTGGAATTGTAGGGTTGACGTACTGGGAAATGACCTGAGCGATTGGTTAACAGGCCTCAGCCCTGATATAGCACTGATTCACTTAGGAACTAATGATGCAATAAATAATGATCCGCCAGCTAGTACAATTACAGAAATAGGGCAGGTGATCGATATATTACGTGCTTCTAATCCAAATATAAAAATCTACCTCGCAACTCTGATTCCAAATGCAATTGGATCCTATAATACCAGTATCAATAGCCTCAATGCACTAATTCCCGGATTAGTAGCTAGTAAAAATACCGTTGCATCACCCGTAACTCTTGTTGATCAAAATACAGGATTTGATGCGAATAATGATACCTATGATGGTACACACCCAGATGATAGCGGCGAGCAGAAAATGGCCCAGAAGTGGTATGACGCCGTCGTTTCTACTTTTCCAGTTGGCTTAAGCTCTTTCAACGTATATAATGAGGGCCAAAATATTCAACTTAAGTGGGAAACCGAATGGGAATTGAACAATCAAGGATTTGAAATAGAATATAGGAGGGGAAATACTGAGGAATTCCAGAAAATAGGATTTGTAAATGGAGTGGGAACCAGCGATGAGCAAAATCCCTATCGATTTGATGCGGGTCGATTTTCGGTCGGGCAACACAGCTTTCGTCTCAAGCAAATAGATTACGATGGGAAATTTGATTACAGCAGAGTCCTGGAAGTTCAAATTACCCCGGGTCAATCCTATAGCAGTATTGTTTATCCTAATCCTGCGAAGGATCAGTTTCAACTGGAAGTAATTGGAGATTGGGCCCTTCCCCTCAAGCTGGAATTGAGAAATATCCAGGGCCAGTTGGTCTGGGAAGGGAAACAGGATGGTACAGCTTCAAATTTCTCCCTACAGCCTTTCCATCTTCCTGAGGGCAGCTACTTTCTGGAAATAAAAGATAATCGCGGAAAAAGAACCCACAACTCATTGAGAATTCAAAATTAACTAGTTTGAGCAGCCTCTTGCTTCTCTCTTTTCCTCTCAGTAGGGGTTTTAATTCCTAATACGCGCAAGATTTTCCCTGCAATTATGCGAGGATATCGGCGAATGTAGAAATTGAACAAGATAGCTGTTGAAGAATGACTAGCCAGGAAAAAGCGCGAAGTGCCAGTTAATGATTGATAGACCTTAAAGCCACTGAAAATTTCCTTCCAAGCGTCAACAGCTATTCTTATATAAGGTGCATACCCCCAAAAGGGATGCAATTTCATCACTCGTGCATATTTTTTAAAGTCTGAAGAATTTCCCCCCAGCACCTTGTTGTAGGTCCAAAAGTCAAGCTGTCTTACTTTCCCCTGAAAAGCCATCGCTGCAACGAAATGCCAGTCGGGGCCTATAGTATCTTTTTGGGTAATATTTCGAGCATGCTCAGCCCTCAGCAATCCATGCACCATCGCTCCATCTTTTACCCTACCATAATAATTAGAAACCCGCTTTCTTGCATTATCCATACCAACGTTGATGCCACTTTCCTGTCTCACAATTTGTTTGCCTTGCCAATAGCGGATTCCTCCACTTACCAGGGAAAAGTCTTCATGTTTTTCAAGAAATTTCACATATCGGGATAAGGTTCCCTTTTCAATCCAGTCATCATCCCCCAACCACATAAAATATTTCCCTTTCGCCTGCTGAACAAGAAAATTCCAATTAGCCATCATGCCAATATTTTCTTCTTGCCTGAAATAGCGAACAAAACCATGTTCTTTCACCAGGGCTTCGCAATAAGCCTGTGTATCATCCGTCGAAACATTATCCGAAATCAATATCTCATACTCCTTGAAATCCTGGGCTAATACAGAATTAATAGAAGTGGGGAGATCCTTTCTCCGATTCATGGTAGGAATACCAATAGAAATCAGGGGGGTTCCTGTACTATTTTCAGTCATTGTGATAGCAGCTATGAGTAAACCGTAGTGTAAAAAATGAGCCTTGCTCGTTTATTTATATACAACGCAAACTGGGGAATTTTTACAATAATTCTCGCAGAATTTAAGATTTATTAGAATTTCGTTAATGAATTTGTTTTAATCTTGTTGCACACACTAAAATATGCTTATTTGCATTCAATAAAAGTAGTTTGGACTAGTTTATATTAGTAGATAATACGGACTGACACAACCTGATAGCACCGAAAACACCTATTAGAAAACACAGTATAACTTAACCACAGATGCTCTTCAATTCACTGGAGTTTTTAGTATTCTTTCCAAGCGTCTTACTTCTTTACTTTTTACTGAGGCCAAACCTCAGGTGGATACTATTACTTGCTGCCAGTTACTATTTTTATATGGCATGGAAGCCGGAATATATCCTGCTGATTATGCTTTCTACAGTGATCGATTATTACTGTGGACTAAAAATGGGGAGTATTGCAGAAAAAAAGAAAAGATTACCTTATCTATATCTAAGTCTTTTTTCCAATCTGGGTATCCTCTTTACCTTCAAATATTTTGGCTTTTTCAATGATTCTCTTCAAAGTGTAGTTGAATATTTTGGGGCCACTTATCATGGTCCTACCTTCGACCTTATCCTTCCGATGGGGATTTCCTTCTATACTTTTCAGACCTTAAGCTATTCAATCGATATTTACAAAGGGGATTTAAAACCGGAAAAACATTTTGGCATATTTGCCCTTTTTGTCACCTTCTTCCCCCAACTTGTAGCTGGACCTATAGAACGGGCAAAAAGCCTTTTACCCCAGTTTCATAAAGAGCACCCTTTTGATATAGACAAGATAAAGTCAGGCTTACGATTGATGCTTTGGGGGATGTTTAAAAAGGTAGTAGTGGCGGATCGCCTGGCATTTTTAGTTGATGCTGTATACAATAATCCAACAGAATATGGAGGCTTCAGTTTGATACTTGCGACCGTATTCTTTGCCTTTCAGATTTACTGTGATTTCTCAGGTTATTCTGATATTGCAATTGGGGCTGCCAGAATTCTGGGCTTTGATCTAATGATCAATTTCAGGACTCCCTATTACTCAAAAAGCGTCTCAGAATTTTGGAAGCGCTGGCACATATCCTTATCCACATGGTTTAGAGATTACGTCTACATTCCAATGGGAGGAAATCGGGTGATAAAATGGAGATGGTACTACAACCTGATCATTACCTTTCTGGTAAGTGGGCTTTGGCATGGGGCGAACTGGACTTTTGTTATGTGGGGAGCGTTACATGGTTTCTATCTGGTGTGCTCTATTTGGACGGCAGCTTATCGACAGAAATTCAATACTCTTATCGGCCTTAAGCCCGGAAGTCTTTGGATGAAAACTGTAGATATTGCTATTGTATTTACTTTGGTATGTTTTGCCTGGATCTTTTTTCGTGCCAATAGTATCTCCGACGCCTTCTACATCATTGGACACATGGGAACAGGAGTTGGGGCAGACCTCTTTGCCATTTGGGATTCCATTAGCCAGCTCCAGTTATCCGTTGAAATCACGACTGCATCAGGTGCTGGTTTAGGATTGAATTTATGGCAATTTATTCTGGCAGTATCAGGAATCGTATTTATGTGTACTACTGAATATCTAATTTCTCTACCTACTATTAAGCACCGTTATTATGGACTTCCGGTAGTGGTGAAATGGGCCATTTATTATGTACTTATATATAGCATCCTATTTTTTAGATCATTTGAGTCAAGCGAATTTATTTATTTCCAGTTCTAGGATATGAAACGATTTTGGACACAAATATTCTTGTTTTTCCTCTTGGGGCTGGTTCCCATTATAGGGGTGTATCTATTTTTTCAAGCGGAAGGAATCCAACCCCTGTTGACAGATAGTATTAGCTTTGACGCAAAAGCAGAACTACTTGCAGAGCAGCCAAAAGAAGATATTTCTATCCTTGCGCTGGGTTCATCTATAACCCTCAATAATATTGGTTCAAAAACTTTGGATGAATATCTGGGGGAGGATTACAGCTATTATAATGCAGCTTCCTGGGGCTTGACCATGTCAGACCTTCGACTTATGCTACTTCCACTCTTGAAGAAGTATAATCCCGATTTGATCCTCCTGGCTTCAGGTCCCATGGATTTTGAGCAGGCAAAAATTTCCATCTGTTCAGAAGTTGAGTTTGACCAATTTATTAATGCTGCTCCAAATGGATATTTCTTTGCAAAGAATACTGATATATTTTCCATTATCCAGAGGAGGAAGCGGACACTTGAATTAACTGAATTTGCCAGCTTCAGAGATCGCAAACATTTATTGTTTGATGAGTGGGGAGGCATAAATCTTGTTACTGATAAAGAGAACTTTGAATTGGAGCGATATAATAAGTCGCTAATCAAAGTTACTGATGAGGAACAGTACCAAGAGTTGGAAAAAATCCTGGAACTGATAAAAGAACATAAAACGAAATTGATTTTTATTGCAAGCCCAATGAAAAAAAGTCCTAATTGCGATGATCCCATTTGTCAGGAGTTTATTTCAAATCATCACAAAAAGGTAAGGGCTCTGGTCGAATCAAAAGATCAGATCTTTTTTAACTTGCATAAAATCCATAATTATCCGGATTCTCTATTCTGCGATGAGTCTCACCTGATCCATAAGGGTCCCGAGCAATTCAGCCAGGATTTGATCAAACATGTACCTCTTCTGGAGTTGCTCCGGGAGAAAAAGGAAAACGAGCTTACTCATACCGATAATCCCATTACGAGCCATGTCTCAAGCCTCTAAATGTCCTCCTGTTCTTTTCCTTGTCTTTAACCGACCCGATGTAAGTGCCCTCGTATTCGAAGAAATCAGAAAAGCTAAGCCCCCCAGGCTATATGTTGCTGCGGATGGTGCCCGTCCTCATAAAGCAGGGGAAGCAGAGAAGGCTGCAGAAGTAAGGAAACTTGCAACTACAGTAGATTGGGAGTGTGAAGTAAAGACACTCTTTAGAGAGGAGAACCTGGGCTGCAAAATGGCAGTTAGTGGAGCGATTGACTGGTTTTTTGAATCAGAAGAATCTGGTGTCATATTGGAAGACGATTGTGTTCCTGATCAGAGCTTTTTCCAATTCTGCCATGAAATGCTGGAATACTACAAAGACGATGATCGGGTAATGAAAATTTCCGGGAGTAATTTCATCGGAGACAATTTCACCCAACAAGAATACTCCTACTTCTTTTCCAGATATACACATGTATGGGGCTGGGCCACCTGGAGACGAGCCTGGAAACACTTTACGCTGGAAATGACTGAATATGAGATTGTCAAAGAGAATGGATTACTATCAGCATCTTTCGCAGTAGAAGGAGAGGAAAAGCACTACTGGAAAGCCTGGGAAATGACCCGTAGCGGAAAACTGGATTCCTGGGCATATAGATGGCAGTATGCCTTACGTGCAAACTCCGGATTAACCGTCATTCCACGCATCAATATGGTCAGCAATGTAGGATTTGGAGTTGATTCAACTCATACATCGGCTAAAGGTGATCCTCTGGAAAACTTTCCCCGCAATGCCATGCGTTTTCCCCTGAATCATCCTAAGCTCATGCTATGGGACAAACAAGCAGATAAATTCTTTTATGAGAAATTCCTGATCCTGTCTTTTTCCACGCGTTTTAAACTGGCTCTTCAGGAAGTAATTCCCCCTGAAACCTACGCAAAAATCAAAAAGCTATTTGGTCGGTAGATCAATGAATCCAATATCCTACTAACCTGCGAGTATATCCCAAAAATAGATGGGGAATTAGATTTACCGGAGAGCAGTTTTTGACTGCAAAACGAGTAAAGTCTTTGAGATTTGCTCCTCCTCTTATGCTAAATAGGTGGTTTTTATAGGCTTTCAGGCTTTTTTTCGCCCGAAATTCTACCATCCCGCTTTCTTCAGGATAGGTATAAATTCGTGCATCATAGTTACAATAAACCTTAAAGCCCTTTTTATAAGCACTATACGTATAGTCGTAATCAGCATAATAGTGAGGAAAGCGATCAAAGTCGAAATAGCCAATTGTTTCAATCACCTTTCGGGGAATCAATAATCCCCTACCGGGCAGATGTGTCACTTCAACTAAGCCTTGCCTTTTATCTTCGGGAATCTCATCCAATAAGGGATGAAAAACTGCGGTAAACTCATTGAGTCTTTCTCCTCCATAAATGATTTTATCATTCGCCTGGTCATACTCAATGCCTCCGATAACTGCCTCTGGATGTTTCTGACTCCAATAGTGAGTCTTTTCCATAAAATCTTCGGCATGCAAGGTATCATCATTTAGGGTCATGATGTAGGTCGCACCCGCTTTCATTGCTTGCTTCATTCCTACATTTACAGAGCCTGTCCACCAAAGATTTCCATCTCCTTTCAGGACTGTCAATGCTGAGAATTCCTGATCCAGCATTTCAGCTGTACCATCGGTCGAACCATCATCCACAATAATGATTTCAAAGTCAGAGAAGGTCTGTTTTTGAAGAGATAAGAGACAATTTCTGGTGAATTCCCTTCGGTTGTGTACGGGTATGACTACGTAGATCATGTGTTTAATTAGAAGCCGCTTCTCGTTTTTTGTTTTACCACTTCAGTGAGTTCCTCTTCAGGAACAATTTCTTCTTTTTCAGATGGGGCAGCCTTCTGGTACATATCATACATGAGGATAGGCATCAGGAATAATACAAAAAAGAGGTTGGTATACAGGAAGTTAGAAACACCAAATGGTGCCTCCGTGATACCAGACAACATATAGAGTATTGGCGCACCCAGAAAAACCATCATATAAGGGTGGCCTTTATTGTAAATGGCCAGGCTGTACCTCGCTCCTATAAATATGACTGCCAAAATAGCGATCAGCCCGAGATAACCTAAATCCAGTACGGTCTGAAAAAGAAAATTGTGAGTATAGGTCTTCCAGCCTTTCATCGCCCGGCTCCACTTATTAGCAACTCCAGATTTTATGTGTCCCAATTGACCATAACCGGTAAGATGATCCACCTTAAAATCCTGTAGCTCTTCCATGCAATATTTCCAGATGACACTCCGGTTATTTCCTGAGGCTAGCTCTTCTGGATCACGGGAGATTTGTTTGGCGATATCCGTTTCAGCAAAAACCTGCAAAAGGCTAATTACTACCAAAGAAAGGAGAGGTATAAAGATCGTCGCTCGAGGCACGATCCATAGAGCCCTTATCTTCTGCAGTCCAATGATTCCCGCTATCCCTAGTATGGTAGCTCCTAAAGCTCCTCTCGAGTCTATCAGCAAAAATGAGAACACACAAATTGCCATCATAAAAAGTAAACCTATACGTTCGCGCTTCTTCAGATCCATGTAAAAGAAGCCCAGGAAATTCAGGCCTGAAATCATCCCTAAAAACCCTCCAAAACTATTGGGGTGTCCCGTCAGGAAATATCCATCTCTTACCAGGTCGATCCCAAAGATGCCAGCCATGGTAGAGTTTTCATCTACCAAGAAGGCTCCAACTTCTTTCGCCCCCATTCCTCCCAGATATACCACAAAATTTAACAGGAGGAATATATTCAGCACCCAAAGAATAGCTCTCATCATAAAGATATTGAGTTCTTTAATGCTATCCAGTGTACTAAAGTAGTAATTGATAAAAGTATATAAGAAAGTAAAAATCAGGATAAACTGAGCTATGTAATTGACCACAGCCATGTAGGTAAATCCTCCACCGGAAACCCGAAAGATACTCAAGCCATAAAGGGCAATTACAGTCAAAAAGAGGAGATAGCCTCTTTTCTCAAAAGGAACTCCAAAGCTAAGAACTCCACGCTTGGAGAAGGTATACCGGATAGTACCGGCCAGGAAAGTAAAGAGTGGCAAAAAGCGTAATGGTTCGATTTCCAGCACCTCAGACAGAGGTCTGCTTATAAACAAGCTTAGAAATACGATGACAAAAATGTACAAAATCGCGTTTTTATTGGGTTTAATATCCTAATATTCAAAGGAACTTAATTAGCTTTTATTTTAAAATTCTCAATTTTTACTTCCTGATCAGCCGTTTCCATGTGTAAATAAGGTGTTTTACCATGAAATGAAGCCCAAAGTGAATAAGTACTGGGAGGTCCAAGAATATAATCACAATTAGACAGGGTATATAAATCTTCAATGAAATGATCGGTAGAGGAAAAAACCTGCAAGCCTTCAAATAGTGAAAGGTCCTGTGCTTCATTTGAGCAAATAACGAATCCTACACGCTTACCTTCTTTACTCATTTCTGCATCAAGCTCTCTTGCTTTTGCTACATAATGCTCTGTTTCATAAAAATATTTCCCTCCTTGCCAGTGTCTATAATCTCCGGCCCGAATATGTAATCCGATCAGCACATCCACTTCTTCTTTACAGTCTCGTATTAATCTTTCTACATTGTCCTTATACGGAGAAACCAGTTGAAACAACTCCCGGATCTCATCTCCATGTTTACTAAGATTATTTTGGTCCCAAAATCCCCAGCCTCTTAGGAAAACATACTTCTTTTGAGATTTTTTCAAAATTGTTGGACTATTAAGGTCCACTTCATTTCCTGAGTCTTCTTTTATAAGCATCATCTCATAGCCTAGGCCTTTACCTAAAATGGGACCCAAAAACATTACAAGAGTTGTAATCAGAAGATTGAAGACGTAATCCAGAAAGTCATTTTTAAAATACTGAGTCCTGATTTTATAGGTACCAAAATCATTTTGTCGAGTAGCTTCGAAATAAGGTTTATATTCATCAAAATTTAAGTTCAGTACAGCAATGTCATGCTCAATTGAATTAGCTATGACATGGCTAAACGCAAATAGGCGATTGGCGAGCTGGCCAGTTTTGTTACTAATGATGATCATAATCCTAAAGCAAATTACCCCCTTGAATCGTATCCGTTAATCTTGAGGGCAGCAAACAATTTTCTTTTGATTATCCAAAGAATTAGTTTACGAAAATGGAACAAATCAGCACTACTATCCCTTTCAACTTTATCTGGGTGTTGCAGGGGAAATTCCAATTCCTTTACTCCTACCTCTGAAAACTGGTTTTTGGAACTAAAGGTATGGGTAGCATCCTCTCCAAAACCTATATTTTCAACCAGATTATTTCTTGGGATAATGGTCAGGCCTTTATGAAGTGCCTTTGAATAATCCCACTGGTAATCCCAGGTATCCATCCCATCATAGTAGACTTCCTTCAACTTCCTAATTAAATATTTCCCCTGGAATTTTCCCATCAGATTTTCCAGGTATTTTTCTTCAACAATCTTTTCGAAGTCTTTCATTTCTATATCGTAACGTTCCCAGGCTCTTCTCCAACTCGCCCAGCCCCACATATGTCCGTAATAGGAAAAGTAATAGGAGCGTGGTGCATGTCGGGTGTACTCTGGATGATGGTTACAGCCCGCAATGTGCATGACCTGCTCATCATCTTTATAGCGTTCCAGCAATTCCGTACAAAAATCAAAGAAACCTAAAGTGGGAACACAATCATCTTCAAGTACAATTCCTGCTTCTACATTTTCAAAAAACCAGTTGATGCCTGAACTCACCGCCCATTTGCATCCCAGGTTATCTTCTCGCAGCAAAGTATTCACTTCACATTCCCAGTCTACTTCTAAAGCGATTTCACGTGTCTTTTTACACAGCTCGGCTTCACCTTTTTTATTTTTTCTGGGACCATCAGCGGCAATGTATAAGTGAGTGGGCCGATATTGGCGGATTGCTTCAAACACCTTTGCTGTAGGCTCCGGGCGGTTGAAGATCAGAAATAATACCGGTGTTTTTTTACTCATAGACGTATTTCCCTATTTTAAAAATCCTCTAATGCTTTTTACAATATTTATACCTAAAAGTGTCCGGGTCACCATAATAAATAATGGCCAGGTCTTTGGAGAAAGTAAGTGCCCAATATAGGCGGCTATTACTTGAGATACTAAGGTTGCCATTGCTGCTCCATTAATTCCATATTTAGGAATCCAGATCAGATTCAGTCCCACATTGGCAACTGCCCCCAGAATCGTTCGATAAAAGGTATATTTCTGCAAATTCTCAGTTAGCAACCATTTCCCCGAAGCAACACCAAGGTATCCAAATAGTATGGACCAAATATGTATTACCAGAACTGATTTTGATGGATTGTACCTAGAACTGTAAATGAGTTCCAGTAAAGTGGGGCCAAAAATGGTTATGAATATTGCGATGAGTAAACCCAGAACAAACATACCCGAAAGGAGATTTTCCATTCGCTCTTTATAGAGGGCTTCATTGGTATTCTTGGCATTAACTATCGCCGGATATAAAGAGTCGATGATTAAGGCCGGGAAGAAATACCACATTTCTGATAGCTTTAGAGCCACCGCATAGTATCCATTTTCTGTATCCCCCAAAAGGTATTTAATCATCAACTGATCACTACGCATATAAACCACAATGGCCAGCGTCGATAAGATGAAAGGCCAGGAATCGCTAATCAGTCTTTTTGCCAATTTCACATCTTTCTTCCAATCCCATACTTTCCCGATATGGCCCTGATATTTATGAGAATACCAGAAAGCGATAATCGCCCATTCAAGAAGTTGGGCCACTGCAAACCAAATCAGGGGAGCCCCAATAATAATCATGGTCACTTTGAATCCCCCAACAATCAAAGTCTGAATCAGTCGTAGTTTTACAAGCAAATAACTTTCTACCCTTGCCTCAAACTCAGACTTTATGACTTCGAAGGCCCGGAAAACATAGCCTGCAGACAGTACAATGATCAATTCTGTACTATTGCGGGTTTCTTCTGAAAAGAAAAGAATGATAAAGACCAATACCCAGGAGAACACCGAGCCTAACATCCTTAAGAATAAAGCACTTCCCAATAGGCGATCTCTTTCTTCGGGTTTGTTCACCAAATCACGGGTGAGCACATTATTAAGGCCAAGCTCTGAGAAAATATAAAGGAATCCGACAAGACTTTGACTGAAGCTCAGCAATCCCATTTCGTCTGTATCCAGATACCTTGCCACAAGGGCTCCCACAACGAAGGAGATCCCCATTATGATGATCTTCTCTATAAAGAGCCAGGAAGTATTTTTGAAATACTTCTGAAAGCCTTCTTTGCTAACGACCTCCCTTATCCGTTTATTTATCTCTTGAATCTTACTCAATTTTCTTTCCGTCAGAAATATTTTTTGCCTATCGTCTCTTAAATTCCGTTTTTATCTCATCAACTCCAGATCATTCGCCTTAATCGGGCTCGAGTCTATATTTTTCATTTCCATTTTTCAGCAGGATTTTTATTATCCTTTAAATCCAACGCTAACATAGCTTCTTATCCTTAGTCCAAAACACTAAGTTAACCCTAATATGGGCTTAGAAGAGGAAAATCAGAAAAGGTTAAATTTCACTTCTGAAACATATACAGCCTTTACCTTAAACTTTATTAATTGCCTGGAAATTATCAGGATTTACCAGACAACATAAGACCCAGGTTGAGTAAGATAAATTTCCCATTTGTAATAAAATACCGCTTCCAAAGTCTACCTGGATTCTGCAATAATCTATAAAGCCACTCCAATGCCATCTTTTGCATCCATATAGGGGCCCGTTTCTCTTTTCCTAAATATGTACGTAAAGCATTTCCAATCCCCAGCATAGTTGCTTGAATTTTCCCTGTATGCTCGGCCATCCATTTTTCTTGTTTAGGACAACCAAGGGCTACGAGAAGGAGATCAGGTTTTGCCTCATTGACCATGTGTATCACTTCTTCTTTTTCAGAATCACTTAAATTTCTGAAGGGAGGTGAATAACTACCCGCTACAACTAATCGGGGAAAGTCTATGGCAAGTTGATTTTCCAGCTCTTCCAGCAATTCTTCGGTATCCCCAAGCATAAAAATACGCAAGCCTCGTTCAGAGGCTTCTTTAAATAATACAGGAACAACATCCATGCCTGCCACTCTTTCCTGATCCAATTTATGTCTCCATTTCATCAGTTTCGCTAATGGCATACCGTCTGGCGTTACCAAAGCTGCTTTTTGAAGTACCTGGTTGAAGGAGGGATCATCATAGGCTTCTACCAACATGTGTACATTGGCAAAGCATACGTAAGAAGAATCTTTTTGGGAGGCAAGTGAACAAATCTTTTCGATAAACTCGGAAAAGCTTCCGGAATTCACCTGAGAGGCAAGCAATTGTACTTGTTGCATAAATTATCCAGATGAATTAATAGGCATTTTCGTCTCCTTTAAAGACGCTTGCAAAGGTTTTAATGATAATTTTAATATCAAGGAGAAGACTCCAGTTCTGAATGTACCAGGAATCAAGTTCAACCCTTCTCTTCATCAAATCCGGGTCAGAAGTAGTTTCGCCTCTATAGCCCTGAATCTGGGCGAAGCCAGTGATCCCAGGTGTGATATAATAGCGGAAGAAGTAGTTCTGAATCTTCTTTGCGTAAATATCATTAAGCGGAAGTGGGTGAGGGCGAGGTCCGACAACGGACATATGCCCCAGGAAAACATTGATAAACTGCGGAAATTCATCCAAGCTGGTTTTCCGAAGGAAGGCACCAATACGGGTGATACGGGGGTCTCCTTTGGTGGCCTGGACATATTTATTATTTGCCTTATCAGCTCCATGCACCATAGTTCTGAATTTGAAGCATTTGAAGCTTCGGTTTTGTCTTCCAGAACGTTCTTGTAGGAAAAACAAAGGCCCTGGGGAACTTAATTTTATAGCAATTCCTATGATCAAAAGCATAGGAGGAAAAATGAATAATAATACCAGGGAAGAGAAAATAATATCGAAAATTCGCTTTATCACCCGATTAGCGAGAGAAGATAAAGGATCTTTTCGGAGGGTGATAATTGGCGTTTGATCGTAAAAATATACAGTGATGTCTTTTTGATTTAGAAGATTGAAATCATTGGCCAACTTAAACTGAATATAGTTATTATCAGCAAATTCAGATATTTCCTCAATAATATGTTGTGAGCTGATTGGGAGGGTACAATATATCTCCTTCACCTCATTTCTTTTACAAAATTCCTTAACCTTCCTCACCTGCTTGGCTACTTCATCATTATTTTTTTTATCTGTGAGGGTATAAGGATCCATATTTTCCCAAAGTCTATATACTTTGGTCATCTTTCCTGTAAAAAAGTTATATAGGGCATTAGCTGTTGTCCCAGAACCAACTATTACGACTTTATAGTCTTTGTAGAACAGCCTTCTATACTTATAGGCAATGTTTACCAGGATGCGCAAGCTAAAAATAGCTGCGAATGCAAACGCATAGGTTACAAAGATCTCGGAATTTGTAATTTCAACTTCGGAGAACAGTGAGATACAAATCAAGATAAAGAGGATATGCAAAAAGAATGCATAGCCCATTTTGATGAGCATGGTCCTCCTATCAAATAGAGGGTCCGTTTCGTATTGTCCGGTAATAGATGAAATCCCAGCCCATGACAGACAGAAAATCATACTCCAAGATAGATAATAGTCAGGGAATAAGACTCCCCAATCTCTTACCATCTGATATGCTATCCAAGAGGCAAGGAACATCAGCAATCCTTCCAACAAGAACATGACGCTCTTGAAAGCCAGAAAGACGTGATTATTTGTATACTTCTCCACGGTTGATTCTAGGTTATTTGTGCAAATTGACCGTTTAACCAAATAGTTCTCTCGAGTAACAGCCCTTCAAAATTGCAAGCAACCTATTTTACAAAGCAGAATTTCTTCTCTGGATTCCCCAATCCTACGGTTGTGCCGAAAATAGATCTCTTTAGCGTGTCAGTATTATTATACTGACCTTGACAAAGATATGGTAATAATGTATATCAACCAACGGTTTAATTGAATTGATATTTAAATTATCAACCTTTCTTGAAGCAAATTTGCACAATACAAATGTAGCTTCTCAAAAAAATGTCTGTTCGGGAAAATTTTATTGTTGGCCGGGATTAAAGCGTAGGTAAATTGCAATATGTCTTCTCTGTTAGCTAACTAATTCAGTCAAACTTTATTTTATTTACAAGTAAAATATACTAAATCTCCTAGTAAAATTAGAAAAATCACCATAACTCTTCTTTTTGCGATTAACCGTTGACTAAAGTCTTTGAACCAAATCAGGATCATTTTTTCACCAATCATAGAGTATTTTCAGCAGATGATCTATATCATTCAATAAGTTTTTCTAAATTGCGTTACTTGCTTTAAAGAGGTATTTAATTTTAATCATTGTTCTATTTTTCACGCTAGTTTTGGGAACTCCGTTTTCCAATAAAGAATACTGTGTAACGGTTCAATGAATATTAAACACTGTATTGGCACGATCTTAGCCTTTTTGTTTTTTTTTAAACATTATATACAGGCTTGCACGTATCTTTGTAAATAATAGTAGCTCTACCTTCTATATAATTCAACCATGCAGGGAAACCCCCAAAACCAAATTCAACTTCCGTTAAAAACCATTTTCAGGTTCATACAGCAGCGCTGGTATGTTTTTGTTTTATCCGGAATGATTGCCCTTGGCTTTGCTTACTTACAAATTAAAAAGTCTGAAAACATCTACCAGGTAGATTCCAGTCTTCTATTGGAAGACAAGATGAGCTCTGGAAATCAGAACAATAAGCTGATGAAGGAGATGGGATTACTTGAAAGCGGCGGCGCGTTGGAAGATGAGATAGGTATTCTGAAATCCTATTCTCTTATTTCCAAAACTGTACAAAAGCTGGATGCAGGGATTTCTTTTTACCAGAAAGACTTATTTCCCAAAAGGATCAGTAAAAGGGCTTTCCCCTATATTATTGAGATAGACTCTACCCGTCCGCAAGTCGGAGATACCAGATTAATGATAAGAGAAAAATCTGATGGTAGTCTGAATATTGAGGGAGAAGTAGAAAAAGGCTTTCTTTTTGATCCCAAAACTCAGGAGGTGATCACCACCCTAGAAGAGGTGGATATAGCTATTGAGGGGAGTTTAGGATCACCCATAAATAGCAAATTCTTCTCAGGTACCATTAAGAAAAATCCTGAAGCTATAGATGAAGAAGGAAGCTATCTCTTCGCAGTAAGAAGCGTTAGTAGCCTTTCAGAAAGTTTTAAAGAAGACCTGGAAGTAGCTCCTGTAGGAGATGAATCAAATATTCTGGGCCTCTCTTATAAAGGTGCAGTAATAGACGAGGGTATCAAATTCCTCAACATCCTGATGGACACCTATATCAAAGAGGATATAGAGAAGAAAAATCAGAAAGGCGAAAATACCATTGCTTTTATTGAAAGTCAGATAAGCGGCGCCTCTGACTCTTTACGAGAAGTAGAGAACGTACTCGAAAATTTTCAGGAAACAGGCCAGGTGATAGATGTTCAGTCATCTGCAAGAATTCTGATTGAGCAAAGAAATAAACTGGAAGAAGACTTGACAGAGAGAAAACTGGCGGTAAATAATTATCAGGCCATATACGACCGCATTAGTTCTTCCAATCTGGATTCCGAAGTACTGGCTCCAGCTTCTTTGGACAAACAAGATCCAGTACTAAGTAGCTTATTGATCCAGTTGTCAGAGCTTCAGAGAGAAAAAGCAAGGATTGGTCTTACTGCAGTTGATAGCAATCCTCAACTGGCTATTTATGATGCGCAGATTAAAAGTCAGAAAAAGGCCATTAAGGAGCATATAAACAACAACCTCAACAATGCGAAAATCGCATTAAATGATGTTCGTGTCCGAATTTCCCGCATTGAGGGCGATATAGACAGATTGCCAGCTGCACAAAAGAAACTCGCCAAAATTGAGCGGGATTATGACTTTAGTGAAGAACAGTATAAGTATCTATTTGAGAAGAAAGCAGAAGCGGGCATAGCCCTAGCCAGTAATAAAAGTGAATCCTATATATTGGATGAGGCAAGATTGAGTAGCCCAGACCCGGTTTCTCCCAGAAAGACTTTTATTCTCCTATTTGCTTTGACTCTGGGATTGGGATTGCCCCTTATCGGACTAGTTGCTTTTGAAATATTCAATGACCGTATAGGCAGTAGACAGGACCTAGAGCTAAGTACCGATATTCCGGTTTTGGGGATCATTGTGAAGTCAGATCAATGGAACAAAGTTATTTCTGATCAAACAGCACATACTCGTCTAGCTGAGAGTTTTAGGTCTTCACGGGTTCAGTTCCAATATTTACTTAAAAAGGATCCGGAAGCAGGCGACAAAATCATCGGGGTAACCTCTTCCAGTCCAAACGAAGGTAAATCATTCTGTGCTGCCAACTTTGCAAGTACCCTTGCTCTCAGCGGCAAGAAGACCCTGTTGATGGACCTTGACCTCAGAAAACCTGACCAGAAAGAATACTTCACTTACGATAACTCAGTAGGTCTTCACGGCTACCTTACCGGAAAATATCGATATACTGATATTATGACCAAGATTGAGAACATAGATAATCTATGGGTTTTCCCTTCTGGTCCTTCTACCCACAATTCTTTGGATTTGCTGGATTCTAAGAAGTTCAATAGGCTCATCACTAATTTAAGAAAGAGATTTGATCACATCATTCTCGATACTCCTCCTATTGGACATACTTCGGATTACTACATTATCAAAGACACCGTAGATTTTACTATATATGTGGTACGACATAATCTGACCAGTAGTCAGGCGCTTGGTAGAGTAAACCAGCTCTATGAAGAGAAGACACTGGGTAATATGGGAATACTCATTAATGGAGTAAAAGATGTTGGAGGGTACAATTACGGGGAAGGAGCTTCTTACGGTTATGGCAAAAACAGCTATGGCTATAGCGCCCAGTATGGAAGTACTACCAGTTTAAAAGACAAAATATTTCCATCACTAAAAAAGTAATCTTTCTAGCTCATATTTTTGAGATTATCATATTGCTTGTTAGTATTGCAATACTATCAGGTTGATACTTGCTTGGGGTATTGTAAAAAAACCTTTTCAACCCGTTTACTTCATGACTACGCGACTTGCTTCAGGCTAATTTTATAAATTAGCACTTTAGCAAGCTAGATCTATGCACACAACTATTGAATATTGTTCCCGTCTCTAAACTGTTTTGAAACTCACAATTTTGCATTAACTATTAATATAGACCCCTAAAACATGAAAGTTGTAATTTTCGCTGGTGGATTTGGTACCAGGATTTCTGAAGAAAGTGGTATCAGACCAAAACCAATGGTAGAAATAGGAGGTAAGCCGATTCTCTGGCATATCATGAAAATCTATTCTCACCATGGAATAAATGAATTCGTTATTTGCTGTGGCTACAAAGGCTACGTGATTAAAGAGTACTTCTCTAACTACTTCTTACATATGTCAGACGTAACTTTTGATATGTCCAACAACAATATGGAAGTTCACCGTGGAAGCGCGGAGCCCTGGAAGGTTACTTTGGTTGATACAGGAGAAAACACCATGACCGGAGGACGCCTTAAGCGAGTCAAAGACTATGTAAACAATGAGACCTTCTGCCTGACTTATGGAGATGGCGTTTCAAATGTAAATATCAAAGAATTGATTGCTTTCCATAAAGAACAGGGAACAAAAGCCACCTTGACAGCAGTAATGCAGCCAGGTCGATTTGGAGCTTTTACTTTGGGAGAAGGACAGAATCGAGTTCCTCAGTTCAGAGAAAAACCCCAAGGTGATGGTACAGAAGGCGCTATGATCAATGGTGGATTTTTTGTCTGCGAACCTAGTGTTTTTGACCTGATTGAAGGAGACAGTACAATTTGGGAAAGAGCCCCACTCGAGCAACTTGCAGCTAATGGTGAGCTTTCAGCTTTCCGCCATAATGGTTTTTGGCAAGCCATGGACACCCTACGAGACAAAAATCACTTAGAGAAGTATTGGGTACAGGGAGAAGCCCCCTGGAAAGTATGGTAAACCAGCCAATCAGTTTTAACATTATATTTTTGAAATACGCTAATGAAATTTACTGAAACTCCCTTAAAAGGCGCCTTTCTAATCGAGCTCGAAGCAAGAAAAGACGAAAGAGGCATGTTTGCCCGAGTTTTCTGCAAACGTGAATTTGAAGAACATGGTATCAATCCTACGGTGGTAAACACCAATATGTCTCGTAGCAGATATAAAGGAACGTTGAGAGGTATGCACTTTCAAAAGGCCCCTTATGGAGAATGTAAACTTGTTCGCTGCACCCGTGGAAGCCTCTATGATGTCATCATTGACCTTAGACAAGATTCTCCCTCCTACATGAAATGGTATGGGGTTGAATTGACTCAGGATAATGACAAAATGCTATTCCTACCAGAAGGATTTGCTCACGGATTTATCACACTTGAAGATCATACCGAAGCTACCTATCAGGTATCTCAATTTTATTCTCCTGATTATGAAGGGGGCGTGAGATATAATGATCCAGCTTTTAATATAGAGTGGCCCCTGGAGCCTACTGTTCTTTCTGACAAAGACGCAAATTGGCCTGATTACACTTCTGAACTAATTATTATCTAAACTATGATCATTGTAGATACAGCACTAGAGAAACTTGCTTCTGAAAATAAATCTATAAAGGTAGCGATGATCGGTGCCGGTTTCATGGGACGAGGAGTTGCTCTCCAAATTGCCCAGTATACCAAAGGCATTGAGCTTGTTGCTATCAGCAATCGTAATATAGAAAAAGCGAAACAAGCGTGGACGGAAGCCGGAATCGAAGATTTTGTTTCCGTAGATTCACAAAAAGCTGCTGAAGAAGCTATCAATTCTGGGAAAGCGGTCATTACCGAAGATCCATTCATTCTCTGTAATGCCGGAAATGTAGATGTGATTGTTGATGTAACCGGTGCAGTAGAATTTGGTACCCGTCTGGCCATGGAGTGCATCAACAATGGAAAACATATCGTCTCTATGAATGTAGAGGTCGACGCTACCATTGGACCGATTTTGAAAACCTATGCTGATAAAGCCGGGATCGTAATGACTATCGCCGATGGAGACCAACCAGGAGTTCAGATGAATCTGTACCGCTTCGTTAAAGGCCTGGGGGTTAATCCTGTGCTTTGCGGAAATATTAAAGGACTTCACGATCCATATAGAAATCCTACCACTCAGGAAGCATTTGCAAAAAAATGGGGACAAAATCCCAGCATGGTAACTTCTTTTGCTGATGGCAGTAAAATCTCTTTCGAACAAGCCAGTGTAGCGAATGCTACAGGTATGCTGGTAGGACAGAGAGGGATGTTTGGTCCTGAAGTTGAAAGAGGGACTCCCATCGAACAAATCGGTGGGGAGTATCCACTTGAGAAATTGCTGGAAGGCCCGGGAATCGTTGATTATGTAGTAGGAGCTGTTCCTGCACCTGGTATCTTCATCTTTGGTACACATGAGCATCCAAAAATGCAGCATTACCTTAAGCTGTATAAATTGGGCGAAGGTCCTCTTTACTGTTTCTTTACGCCTTATCACCTCTGCCACTTTGAAGTGCCAAGTAGCATCGGAAGAGCTGTACTTTTCAATGATGCAACTTTGGCCCCAAAAGACAAGCCTTATGTAGATGTTGTCGCTACCGCAAAGACTGATCTGAAAGCTGGTCAGACACTTGATGGTATTGGACATTATCACACATATGGACTTTGTGAGAATGCAGATACGACTATCGCAGAAAATCTTTTGCCATTAGGTATTGCTGAAGGAGCTGTTCTGAAAAGAGACATTCTCAAAGATCAGGTTCTGACTTATGCGGACGTAATTTTGCCCGAAGAAAGCCTAAGTGCAAAACTGCGTAAAGAACAAGATCAAGCCTTCTTTAAAGCTGGACAACCTGCCTAAAGATTGCTACTAAGATATTAAAGCTTGTCTGAAATTCAGACAAGCTTTTTTTATACTTCTAGATAGCCTAAACTGTTCATAATTAGCCATGAACGGGTAGATTTCACTTTCCAATCCCTTTCAAAAATCCGTAACTTTAACATTCCAAACTCATCTTTACCGTTACCCGTAATAACAAGCGCTTTTGCTAAAAACAAACTTCTAGCTGCACAGGAGTAATTGGGGCTTATAATGCTCAACATTCATTTCATTGCCAGTAAAACGCCTAGGTAAACATGGAATTTTTTAGAAAAATCGTTCTTCTCTCTTTTCTTGCCAGTGTATTTTCGTTGACTTCATTTGGCCAAACCAGAATTTTGCCTCTGGGTAACTCTATCACTCAGGCAGAAAACAATGGTGGCAGCAATCAATACAATAGTTATCGCAGACCTCTTTGGATTCTCTTTCAAAATGCAGGAACTAATGTGGACTTTGTAGGTTCGATGACCAAAGCTTTCAACAATGTCGATCCTCCCAATAATGACTTTGATTGGGATCATGAAGGGCATTGGGGATGGCGTGCAGATGAAATTCTCAATGGAAGACCCGGGCAAGGAAACATAGCCAGTTGGTTGGGAGGATACACACCAGACGTAGCCTTGATCCATTTAGGAACCAATGACGCTATTGCAAGTCAAACAGCTAATTCTACCATTACAGAAATAGGCAGTATCATAGACGCTCTCCGAGTAGACAATCCCAATGTAGAGGTATATCTCGCAAAGATCATTTACTCAACGCGCTCAGATTGGAATACTCGAATTGACGCAATAAATGCCCTGATCCCCGGATTGGCGAGCTCAAAAAATACAGCGAACAGCCCAGTAAGCGTAGTGGATATGAATGCGCTCATTGACCCTTCTATCCACCTGTATGATCGTGCACATCCCAATACTACCGGCGAGCAAATCATGGCCCAAGCCTGGTTCGATGCCATCAACGCCAATACGCTCCCGGTTACTCTACAATCTTTTTCTGCTAGTATAAATGAGAAAAAAGTAAGATTGGATTGGTCAACGGCAAACGAACTTAACAGCAAAGAATTCGAAATACAAATAAGGTCCAGTGATATCTCAGCCTTTCAGCCCATCGGTAAAGTAGCTGCTGCCGGGCAAAGCAACTCGATCAGAGACTACAGCTTTATCAGTGAAGATCTGGATGCTAAACGCTATCTCTTTCGCCTGAAAATGATTGATATAGACGGAAGCTTTGAGTATAGCAAAAGTCTGGAGGTAAAAATGGAATCAAGCTTTATTCGCAGCTACCTCCTTTCTTCAGAGAAGTTACAAATTGAGCTATTAGAAGATTGGTCAGGTCCCTTACGACTGGAGATATATGATATCATGGGCCGAAATGTAATGAGCCAGGCTTTAAATTCACAAAGTCCTCAACAAATATTCCCCCTCGCATTGAAGGGGGGAATATATCAGCTCAGCTTTTTTTCTCCTAAAGGCTTGATTCAAAGCCAAAGAATTCAAATCAACTAATTTGACCGAAACATATTTTTCAATTTGACGGGGGTTCCTAAATCGACAAAGGAACCTTCGTCAAAGCAAACGCTGGAGACTTTCATTCCCGCCTTTGCCGCTTCAAGAATCACATGCCCAGGATAGGTCTCAGGTGCCTCAGGATCAGCGATAAATTTCTTTTCATCTTCTTGAATGTATTCATGCATAAAATTGGCGAAACTGGGTTTCCAGGCAGCCATTCCCCATGAATAGTGCAGGCTTGTTGATTCAGGTTTGACCTGTATATCCAGCACTGCCCCTTTCTCATCTATTTCCACCATATCGCTTTTGGTTTTCTGTACTTCATCCAGAATTGGGAAAAGTCCCAATACTACATCCGCATCTACAGCTTTGAGGTGATCTACCAAATGCTTGTAAGCGTCATCTGGATCTACAAGCATATCCGGAAATCCCAGGAGAGTAATTGCATTTTGGACATAGGTATTTGCCTGATCAAGGGTATAGGGAATACCATAAGGACGATTCATAATCAGGTAAGCCATTTGAGTCCCAAACAGAGAGCCATCTCCATAATAATTGGGGATATCCCATTTTCCTTTTCGAATGATAAAAAAGATTTTGGAGGCACCTGCTTTTAGATAAGCATCCACGGTATTTTGAGAAATGACACGAGGGGCTTCCTGCCCACTATCCATCGTTTGAAAAGCAATTGGCATTACTTCTTTGCTGCAAGGAATCGGCTGAATTCTACTTGCCTTTCCGGAAGCAGGTATCAATCCAATTATCTCTAATTCTTTGTGCATAGGTCCGCTATTCAGATTGTAAGTTATTTAAGGTAATGAATCAATATTCATGCTAATTGAATAATAAAATTCAAATAATGGCAGCTAATTAAACATTTTATTTTAAAGACGAGATATCATAATATTGGCAGGTATTTTGCAGCGAACCCTATGCAAGGCAAACTAGTTAAAGAAAGCGCGACAGTAATGAGTACAGACCTCCAGACGCAAGAAAAGGCGCTGGTTTCAATAGCAATCCCTACGATGAATCGGAGGCATGACCTACCGACTTCCATTGATTCTGTTCTAAGCCAAAATTACCAGAATATTGAGCTGATCATTTCTGATAATGGCTCCACAGATGACACGCCTGAATTTTGCCGGAATTTGGCAGAATATGATTCAAGGGTGAAATACATTCGACATGAAAAAAATCTGGGGCTGATTCCTAATTGGAATTATTCTCTGCATGCATCTAGTGGAAAGTATTTTATGTGGCTGGGAGATGATGATTGGCTTGAGCCCGATACCATTAAGACCTATGTTAATTTTCTGGAAGCGAATCCAGAATTTTCCCTTGTAAGTGGTGAAATTTTGTATTGGCAGGAAGGAAAATGTGTACGCCTGGAAAAAGGCCTCAGCCAGGAAGATGGCAATCCTGTTTCCCGAAGCAGCAGTTATTATGGAAAAGTCATAGATGGAGCCATGGTTTACGGCCTCTGCAGAGCAGATTTAGCGAAACGAATCGAACAGGAAAATGGGATAGGACCAGACTGGCATTTTGTGGCTGCTATGGCTTTCCAGGGAAAGATTAAGCAACTTGATTTCATCAGTTACAATAAAGTTTTAGGAGGGAATTCTGCCAGCTACAAACGCTATGCGCAGATTATGGGGGTTAATGAGATCTGGGGCTATGCTCCTTTTATAAAAATTGCCCTGGATACGCTGGAAGTAGTCAAGCACAAATACCCTGTCTATCAAAGTCTCAGTAGACCTAAACGGTCTATGCTTGCATATCAGGCTTTTCTAGGGGTTCTGAAAAACTTCTATATCAATAGGTATCCGTATATAATTGGAGGGAAGTTCCTGCGGGCGGTAGGGATCAAAACTCCAAATGAAAAGAAGATTGAAGATTTACAAGAATTTGTAAAACAGATCTAATTATTTGCCAGCAGTCGCATTGGGATTTGCTTCAAGTATAGATTTAAGCGATATCTCCTTCAAAATATCATTACTCAGGCTATCCGGCCCACCGTATACCAAATGAGATTCATCACAAAAAAGTGAGTCTGCATAGGTATGATTGCTATGCATATCCACAAAAATTTGTCCGTTTGCTTCAACGATTTCCCGGGTCCTTTGTGTGTGCTTCTGAATAAATTGCCTACACGCTTCATCTTCGCAGTTGGGCTTCTTTTTCATAGGTGAAGCAATAAAGATCAAAGGAGTCGATTGAGAGGTGCTGTATTCACAAAGTTTTTGGAGCTCGTCATACTGGTAGTCCTCGGTTTCTTTGATGAGGTTTTCATCATAGCGGAACCATTGAAAATTTTCCTTTTTCGTTACCAAATTAGATCCTCCCCACTCATCCATCAAAAGGTGGATTCTCATTTCAGGTCTGGCAAACTTGGTATACTTGTTCCGAGTTCTTTTTCTTTGAACCAGGCTATACAAGTCGGAGTTTTTGAAATAAAAATAGGGTCTTCGCTCATTATTGATATACCAGGAAAATTCCTCTTTGGTACACATACCGACTTTCTGCTTTTCAAAATCCATCGGCCCTGAAGCAATCAACACAACTTTGGGTTGATATTTCTCCAACAGAACAGGAAGCATGATATTTAAATCCTGCATAGTTAAGCCCCAGGAAGAGAAATTATAATACGTATAATCTTTCCCCAAATACTCCTGCATAGCTCGGGATCCAATATTATTAAGTGCGATTGAGGAACCGACACAGAGTACATCTACTTTATCCAGATTTGATTGAGCAACAAGATCAGCCTTATAATCAAAACTCACGCTATCCGTAAGGAGTGGTTTTATACCTGTCATATTTAATAACAAATATAAACCTACTAAGGGAATAGCTCCCATTAAGGCAAATAATCCAAACTTTTTTAGATAGGTCTTCATGCTTAAAACTGAAAATAAATGAATTCGCTGCTGCTAAATGATCTAAAGAATATGATGCTGTAAATGAGTACCCAATAAAAACTCCACTTAATCCAAACGGGTAAACGATTGAAACGTTGCATTACCTCATTTTTAGACATGATGTACTCAACTACACAAATAAATCCTATCCCTGAAAAGGCCAGGAAGAGATCCCAGATTGTCATACCCAGGCTTGCACCCGTCGTAGATTCGAGATATAGAGAAATCTGCGCCACTTTCAGTACTTCCCAATAGGCAGCCATTTCCGCTCCTATTCCACTAAATAAATGAGAGCAAATATAGAATGCATCCTGAACTGTATTTGCCCTGAAGAATATCCATCCCAAACAAACGAGGCTAAATACCATAAGGACATCTACTGTTTTCATCAGGCCGCTCCCCTCTTTCAATCCAATCAACTTATTTGTTTTTGCTCTTAAGGGTGCCAATAGAATAGAGGCGACCAGATAGAAGCCATGTAAGCCACCCCAAATTACGAAGGTCCAGTTGGCACCATGCCATAGACCACTTACCAGAAAGGTGATGAGTAGATTATAATACCATCTCCATTTTACTACCCGGTTACCTCCCATCGGAATATAGACATAATCTCTAAACCAGGTAGAGAGTGAAATATGCCAACGTTTCCAAAATTCTGAAATACTTTTAGAGAAATAAGGGGTTCGGAAATTTGTCATGAGATCATAGCCCATAACCCGCGCAGCACCTATTGCAATATCAGAGTATCCGGAGAAATCACAGTAAATCTGAAAAGCGAAAAAGAAGGTTGCCAGCATCAGACTAATTCCTCCAAACTCTGTAGGATCATTATAGACTGAATTTACCAGAACAGCTAGCCTATCAGCCACAACAACTTTCTTGAACATTCCCCAAAGCATTTGACGAAGGCCAGAATTTACCCTTGCAGACTCAAATCTGAATACCTTATGAAATTGAGGGAGTAAGTTGCTTGCCCTTTCTATGGGCCCTGCTACCAATTGAGGAAAGAAAGAAACGAATAGTGCAAAAATTCCAAAATGCTTTTCCGGTTTTAAATTACCGTTGTAGACATCTACCGAATAGCTGAGTGTTTGAAAAGTGTAGAAAGAAATCCCCATTGGGAGAATGAGGTCGAAGGTAGGCCCATGATAGGTAGCTCCAAAAGATTCGACGACCGTCCGAAGCGAATCATTGAAAAATCCGAAGTACTTAAAGGTGAAAAGAATGCCCAGATTAGATAATAGGCTGGCATAGAGATAAGGCCTCCTCTTTTTCTTTTCCTCGATTTCCCCCATCTTTCTCCCACAATAATAATCAATCACCGTAGATATTACGATCAGCAATATATACTCTGGTTTCCAGGCCATGTAAAAGTAATAGCTGGCAACCAGTAACAGAGCCCATCGATACTGTGGGCGCATAATAAAATAAAGCAGGATTACGGTAGGAAAAAACCAGAGAAACTCTAGTGAGTTAAACAGCATATGCCGTTAGCATTATTTTTAATGTCAAAGTATGATTCGTTCAGTCGCATCTTGGCACATAATCAGGATTCAGTAAGTTGAACCTAGGTCACGCCAATTCCCTTTATAGAGTTTATGCTTCATTTACGGGATAAAATATAGCGAATCAATACTTAAAAATAGGATTAATGTGTGTCAGTTTTGAGCACTTTCATCATGCTACAATAAAAGAACGCAATCAAGCTGTTAATCTTGTAAGCTTGAACATGGTGAAGAACTAAATTTTCCTTAAGAGTTTTGAATGATTTTTCTTCAATTGCTAATTTCGCCACACCATCCATCAATTTTAGTTTGTAAAGGGAAAATCCTATGCGAGGAGACTTATGGGTATTTTATAAGTAGATTGATAGTTCAAAGTTTTCAATAATGGCAAAATTACCTGTCTAAAAAAGGATTCAGGGCTGAGGGCCTCAAATGCCTTTCTGGAAAGCTTACATCTTTCCTTGAATTCCTCATTGCTCAAATCCCTATGGATTGCCTTGATTCTTGCTGTCAGGCTCGAGAGTCTCTCAAAAGGATGGATAATGGCAAAGTCTTCCCATTTTATTCCGTCGATCAATGGAAGTCGCATACCCGTATGGACAATGACAGGTATCCTACCTGCAGACATAGCTTCGTACAAAGAGAAAGCAGAATTTTCATCCCCGCGCATAATCAATCTGTATGGGACCGATTTAAGGTTGTTTAAATAATTGATTCGGGCCTGCTTCTGTTCTTCTTTACTCATTTCAAAGAATGCCCGCTTATTGCCTATATAGTGAAATTCAAGGCCCTTGTCTCTCCTCAGTATTTCGGCTGTATTCTTTCTTACCCAACGGCCAAAAACCTGTCTAAAAACCATGTTTTCAGATATTTTTGACTGACTCCTAAAAGCTGGGGATTGGACCAACATATTTTGAATATAATTGGGAACCGGTAAATGCTTCACCATATTATTAAGCCTGTTTGGATACTCAATATTTCCTATAAAGCCGATGCTAACCTTATCCGGTTTGTCTATTTCTTCCGTAACATGCGCCCAATCATAGAGCCACAATGGGCAGGGAATTGAATCTTCTTTGGAAGCATAAGTCCCACTGGCAAATAGAATTTCACCTTTTAAAGGCTTGTATTCCCATGCAAGTGCAAAAGAGATAAGCTTTCTACCAGAAGCGATGACCTCCTGATTGAATTTCACGACTTCTTTGAGTCTGTTCTTCAAACCAAATATTCTCATGCTGTGAGGGGTCACAACTAAATCACCTGCTTCTTCCAGGCGGTCAATTAAATGAACTTCAATATTTTTCTTGCTCAGTTCCCGAAGAGGATTCCAGAAATTTAACTCCGGTTTGTTATCATAATCGGAAAGAAAAGAAAGCAAAGGACAAAGTCTCTCTCCTTCAAGTAGGAAATCTCGTTTAACCCAAACGGAAATTTTTCCCTCAAGTTTCTTAGTATTCCCTGGCAAGTCTAATTGCAAATAGGATTGATTCATTGTGATTTGTGCTGTGTAATTGATCAATGCTTAACCGCCTCATATTTCAATCTACTTTCAAAAGAAATTGAAATACCTCTCCAGCTTCCTTTCTTACAAAAAGGAATCATAGATCTGTTATATAGGAGAGATTATCCAGATATTTTGGTATCACCCCAAACTATAGACAGGCTAAATCAAGCATGTGCGGGCAAATTTCATTTACCTTAGCTTTAAATTGATCTCCTGGATGTGAGCCTTTATTGGCGATAGTAAGCTAAAAAATGGGAAAAGCTTTTTAATATACTCTATATAATAGGGTATTGGTGAACTAGCGTGTTTGGTGGGTTTAAAAGTAGTAATATGCTTTGCGTATTGTAGGCTGCTTTCAAGACTATCTATAATCAAGTAAAGGCTTTTGGCTAAAATAGTAGTCTCGTATTGTATCAATTGTCATTATCAGCGTTCCAATGCCAATTATCTATCCTTCAAAGGTTTAAGTAAAACTATTCCTCTAAACTGATCATCTATTTCCTATAGGTAGTAGCCAAATAAAAACTCTTCCTTACTTTAGTGTTGAAAGAAGAAATTAATTTGCTATTTCTATTAACAGATTATCAGAAGATTTCATTCATAGGCTTTCACGTTTTTCTGAATTATGATGCACTTAACCCAAATTTCCATATATCCTATTAAATCTTGTGGCGGAATATCTCTGGAACAGGCACAACTGAGTGATCGAGGACTTTTGTATGACCGTCGCTGGATGATTGTTGACCCAGAAGGAAACTGCCTCACCCAGAGAGATAATGTCCAAATGGCCCTGATTAGAACAGCAATTGAGGGCGGCAAACTTCGGATTTGGCATCAACTCAAAAAAATTACCCCACTGGAAATACCCCTTGAAATAAGCATGCAATCTACAATGGAAATAAGCCTTTGGGGAGATCAATTTCTTGCAAGCAGACATAACAATGAGACAGATGCCTGGTTTTCGGGGGTTTTAGGTCAAAACTGTCATGTAGTATTTATGCATAAGGAAAGTAGGAGGCCCGTTGATCCCAGGTATGCTAAAGCAGGTGAAATAGTAAGTGGGGCAGATGGATATCCCTACCTCATCATTGGAGAGGCAAGTCTGACAAATTTAAATGAAAAGTTGATTGAAAATGGAGGAGAGAATGTCCCGATGAGTCGCTTTCGACCTAATATGGTTTTCAAAGGTGGGAATTCACATATAGAGGATAGTTGGTCAGAAATTCAAATTGGGGATGTTCCTTTCGCAGCAGTAAAGCCCTGCGCCCGCTGCCAATTGATAACCATTGATCAGGAAACAGCTGCTAAAGGGAAAGAGCCCTTAAGCACGCTTAGCACCTATCGGAAGGAAGGCCCAAAGGTTCTCTTTGGAATGAACCTGCTACATAAAGCAAATGGAGTCATCAGAATTGGAGATGAGATTAGGACCGCAGGTGCATAATTATGCACCTACGTATTGTCCTGGTTCCTCCGTGCAATCTCGTAATGATCTTGGCACCTCTGAGATCATTTTAATACCCGCTCTCACTGTGGCGTAGGTGGAAGCTGAAATGGGCTTGTAAATCTCACAGATATTTTCCGCAAACTCTTCGGAGTAATTGTAGATGTCAATTGACTTATTTTTGGCTGTCCAGTCCTTTAAACTCTCAATTAAGCCTTTTCTCAGGTCTATTCTGTAGTAAATTGGCAAGTCGGGTGCTTTTCGGTATAAGATTTGAACTGTCTTCACGATATTCAGCTATTGCAAATTCAAGGGGCTTATTTTGAATTTGAGTATATTTATCTGGTGTATCACAAAGGTAACGAAATAATTTCTTTCAAGCAATTAAATCGTACACAAAGTGACGAAAATGGAACCTATTGTTCACAAATTAAAACGGCTCATCCGGGAAAAAAACATCTCTCACGCTTCCATTGCAGAAAAAATGGGCAAGCATCGTACATTTATCACCAAGAAACTGGGAGGCGATTCAATGGAAACCCGTTTATTAGAAGGTATCCTAAGCGTCACCGGGATCACTCCAAAGGAGCTTTTTTGTGAAGGCGTAGAAGATAAAAGCCTTCGTCAAGAACTGGACTCCCTGAAAAAGGAAGTAGATATTCTTAAGGAACATCTTCCTCCTTACAATCCCTAGCTAATAGAAGCCCCTACATTACATGGAAAAACTGAATAGTCGGAAAAACAGTACCCGCATATTTATCGTAATTGGCATAATTTTCATAATCCTGATCCTTTTCAATCAGTTTTCTAACAACCTGTCCAATTATGAAACCCGTATTTTAAAGCAAAGAGAGGCTAAAGATCTCAACTTTAAAAACAATCCGAGAAGCCCTGTGCCTCAGGAAGAAAGAGCTACCTTCGCCGGACTCAAGTACTTTCCGGTTGATAAATCTTTCGCACCGGAGGCCCAATTTTCACCCGCAGTTTTCAGAGATACCCTTCGCCTTATGACCAATACCGGTGAGGAACGCTTGATGATAAATGCTGGAAAAGTAAACTTCGAATTAAAAGGGAAATCCTATGAACTCAGTGCTTTTGAAGTACTGGGTGTTTTAGAAAATTCTCTCTTCATTCCCTTTACGGATGAGACCTCTGGAGAAGAAAGTTATGGAGCAGGAAGGTATATGGATATACCGCATGATTCAGAGCCTTTTCTTGTAGATTTTAATACGGCCTATAGTCCGGACTGTGCCTACAACCCGACTTCCTCTTGTCCTATTCCCCCTAGAGAAAACCATATAGATATTCCGGTTTTGGCGGGTGAAATGGATTATAAATAGTAGGAAGGGATTCATTCACATCTATTTCAATAATAAAAGCGATTTGCTTGAAGTACAGGAAATAGCACATTCCGCGTAGCCCTTTTTCCTTCATGAAGGAATCAAGCCACTAGCTAAACCTGGATTAATGGACTGCAGCGAACTCTATGGCGTTGAAAAGGCAAGAGAGTGTGGGCCCGAGGCTGTGGGTCCACTCAGCTGCGAAATTATACCATTTCCGAAAATTCAATAATTATTTTACTTTTATATAATGCCATGGGCATAGATATAGCTTTATGCCCTCCAATTGTTTGCCTAAACAGACGCTATGGGAGCCCTACAAACCCATCTAACTGACGCCATCTCCTTAAATCTTAACCGTATGCCCGTGTACGGTGAAATGAGTAATGGAAAGTCACTTCCCCTATCCAAAAATCTGATCAGAGCTGGAAAATTCATCATGCCTTTCGCCCGAAGACTTGATAAATCAGCCAGAAAACTAAACCGGCAGGGAATCCCCATTTTACAGGAAGATTTGATTCCACTTGAAAACTTACCTGCTCCGGAAACTATACCCACCTATACAAATGTCCTTTCCAAAAAAGAAAGCTTACCCATTCAGCAAGAGATGGATACATGGCTAAAAGAAGTGAAAGCATATCGTAAAGCAGGTTCGCTAAGAGAAATTTGCGAAAGCTCCTATGAAATGCTAGAAAAAGTAGAGGATTGGGAGAATGAGCATAATTGCCATCTGGCTATGACCCGCTACCTGATGGAATCACTGGCTTTCAACTCTTATAAGGGCCTGGGGTATCTGGGCTTTACTAGCAACAGTATTATCCTTAGCAAAAGACTCATCAAGGGGCACGCCTTTCTCATGCCTTATACTCTCTCCTTTGACCGCAAAGCCCAACATGTACAAGCAATGGGAGTAGGATTCCTGGTAAATGATTTCCCAAAAATTCCCTTTAAGTCTGAGTGGGAAATCAATCGCAATAAAAGCTGGGCGAAATAATCAATCTTTCCAGGCTCGTAGCATTTCTCTTTTACCAGGAGGGCCAGGTATTTTCTCTACCCTCAATCCGGCTGCTATCATGGCTCGACGCACATCTCCTTTGGCACAATAAGTAACTAATACTGCCCCTGCATTCATTAACCTAAACATCTTTTGAAAAATCTCCAGGCTCCACAACTCAAGCTGGGCAGAAGGAGCGAAGGCATCAAAATAAATCAAATCATAGGCAGATTCTGAGCTAAACTTCTCAAGCGTAATGCGGACTTTCTCCAAAGAAAAGGAGGGAAGCAGTTCTCCGATTTCCTCCCATGGCAGGGCATGAAGCTTTTTGAAAATCATCTCTGCTTCTTCTCCCAGCTCCTTCGTATAATTCAATTGAGCCAATAAGTCATCCGCTACTGGAAAGGCTTCAATCCCCGTGTAATGAATGCGACGTTCCTCCATGTGTATAGCTGTAAGGACTGCATTCAGGCCCGTACCCAGGCCCATTTCAAAAATCCGAATATCCTGCTTCTTCTGTGCCCGTAGACCTGCCTCAATAAAAACATGCATGGACTCCTGAATAGCTCCATGTATGGAATGATAATGTTCATCAAAATGAGGCGCAAAAAGGGTAGATGAACCATCTTTGCTAATCACATGCTTGATTTCTTTGTTTTCTTCCATCTTATTCTTCCTGCTTTGGTAAACTTTCTACATAAATGGAAGTACTTGGGAAAGCGAATCCAACTTTCATGTCCTCCGCCAACTTCATGATGTCTAGAAAAATCTCCTGTCGTGCCTCCAACCAGGCTGTATAGTTTGTCTCTTCAAAAATTGCTGCATAAAAGATATCCAGGGAGGAGGCTGACATTTCATGAAACTGGACCCCTACCGAATTCTTGCGAACTTTTGGGTGCTTCATCACGATCTCACGGACTCCATTTACAAATTCTGCAAGCGTATCGGGAAGGGTATTGTAAGAGACGGTTATTGCTGTTGAATAGCGGCGGTAATCGCGAAGACTGTGGTTCAGAATGGTCTTATTTGCAAGATCTCCATTGGGCATACTAATAAGGGCTCCATCTGAAGCCGTAATGCGCGTAGAGCGTACCCCAACTTCTTTAACCGTACCACTGACACCTCCAACTTCAATAAAATCTCCAATCGTAAATGGACGATCAATAAAGATGGTTATAGAACCGATAAAATTTCGCACGGTATCCTGAGCAGCTAAAGCCAAGGCAAGTCCTCCAATAGAAACTCCGGCTAATAATGCAGTAACGTTTATCTCCAGATTATCCAGAATGAATATAATCCCGAATACAGCCACTAGCATTTTGGCAATCCGCGAGATCAGAGGTACCAGTTGATTGTCCATGGTAGTAGAGGTACGCTCAGCCAAACTATCAAAAATATCAGCCAGTATATCGATGATTCTGAATAAAAATAAGATACCAAAAACGGAAATCAGTATGCTCAGTATGATGTATAAAGGCCTACTAACTGAAATTGGCAAAATCAACATAGGCATAAAGAAATTCCGCAAGAGAATACTTATCAGTAAATAACCAAATACATGGGCAGCAGGAGGGACTCGATCCAGATTGAGAATATCAGAGCTGAATATCCGAGGGATAATTTTTCGTATACCCCAGTTAAAGCTTCGGTCCATGATCATATACAGGAGTACAGAAAGACCCGCAATAATCAAGAAACCTATCCATTTCCAAATCTTCAGGCCCAGAAAACTTCTTTCTCCAATTTCGGGAACTATAGATTTAAATGTCTGGGCTGCTGAAGGAATAGTAGATTGATAAATAGCGGGAAGATTTCGAATCGTATTCACCGAATACAGCCATTCTCCCTCATACTTTTCCAAATAAATCTGAGGATACTTCTTGGGAAGAATATAGTAACGGGGCAAATTATTGAGAGTATCTATATAATCAGACTCATCAGGTACCAAATCCAGGTTGATATAATCTCCTTTTGCATTGTAGATTTCCAATAGCTGGATTGCGGATTTTATCCGTTCTTCTTTATCCAAATCCCCCCCAATCACATCCGCCGCCTTTTCTGGATCATAACTATCATTCTGGAGATAGTATAAATGTCTGCTGATACTTTGGTAAGGGCTGCTAAGATTATACAGCGCACCTTCTCCCAAGGAGTCCGGAGGAGATTGTGCTTCCAGTTTAATTGAACTAACAGTCAGCAATAAAAAGATTAGGCCTAAAACTTTGTTCATAATTAGCTGGGGTTTCCCGATTTATACAAAAAAGAGACAAAACGCTCTGTTTTCCGCAAAATTACGTCTTTACTAAAAATACTCACTAACTTGCGTCGTTAAATCTGAAAATGAAATATGAGAAATAGCTTTTTGCTCCTTTTTTCCCTTCTTTACTGCTTACTTTCTACCCACGGACAAACCATAACAAGTAATCTTTCGCAACTCGATTTTGGACAAGTAAACGAACTGAATACCGATAGTCTGGAGGTCGTCATTCGCAATCCCCTCAAACTTCCAGTAAAGGTAACGGACATTATATTTTTTGATACCTACGAAAATCCAGCCTTTTCCACTCCCACCAAAACATTTAGCATAGCCGAAGGAGATAGCCAAAAAATCAAGGTCTATTTTCAGGTAAGCCATAATGTGGCTCATAATTCCGAGATGTTAATTCTCACCGACTCAGATCGAGGTAGCATAAGCATAGATCTCAGGGGTCAGGGTATTTATTCCAATCCCTATTACTCAAGCACAAGAGACAAGGAAGAAGAAGCACTAAAATCTGCCCTCAAAAGTCGATTAGCTCAGGGCTATATACAACTCTCTTACAACCAGGCAAGGGATAATATGTACATGGTGATTGACAATTGGAAACAAAATGGAAGAGGTTCGACCCAAAATAAAACCGTTGGGGCTTATACAGGAAGGGTCGCCAGTCCCTATAGTACGCGTTCGCAGGCTCAGATCAATTTCCAGTTCGACACCGAACATATATTTCCGCAAGGACGTTTTGGGCAGAACCTTCCTATGCGTTCAGATATTTTCCATCTGGCAACCACCTGGAACAGTGCAAATAGTACGCGCGGCAACCTTAATTTCGGAAATGTAAGTAATTCTGATTGGGAAAATGGAGGTTCAAAAAGAGGAAATGGGGTATTTGAACCCCGGGATGATCAGAAAGGCAGGAATGCAAGGGCGATGTTTTATTTTGTTGTGCGCTACCAAAATTATCAGGGACACATGACTGCGGCTGAAGAAAGCGTACTCCGACAATGGCACAAGAATTTCCCCCCGGATGATATAGATAAAAAAAGAAATGAAGATATTTTTAACGTTCAGGGAAATCGAAATCCTTTCATCGATTATCCCCAGCTTCTAGAGAGGATTTCTTCCATTCACAGTAGCTCAACAGCTCCAAATAATCTGAGTGTATATCTCTCAGAAAATCTCATTGATTACGATACGGTATTTGCACAAAACAATGAGGTTTACCATTATGTCATTATCAATGATGGGAATCAGGACCTTCAATTGAGCAAATTTAGCCTGGCAGATAGCTACCTGGATTTTATGGACAATAGTGGGGAAAGCCTTAGTCTTGCACCAGGAGAATCGCACCGCCTTAAAATCCGCTTGCGTGCCCCGGCCAATAGCAATCTACAATCCAGTCTCAGTTTTGAAACTAATGTTCCCGGTCAGGAGCAAATCAGCATACCGATACAGGCCATTAGTGAGGGAGCCAATGGAATTATTGATGATTTTGAAGATCAATTCGATATAGATGTATATCCTAATCCTGCAAAGGAATTTTTGACGGTTGGCTTTAATGGGGGTAAGGAAAACGTGTTATATCTAAGCCTGTATTCATCAATGGGAGAAGTCCTTCAAAAAGAAAGCCCGATTAGAATTGGGATGAAATCAGTTCTTTCGCTTAAAGGATTGCCTAAAGGGAACTATCTTTTAAAATTTAGGAGTAAGGCCGGAATAGGATTCAAAAAAATCCGAAGAAATTAAGCAGCTGGTAAGTCATGCTTGAATAGCATTTCTACCAATGCAATAAGTGCATCAAAATCAAAAGGTTTCTCCAAAAAGTCAGCAGCTCCCAACTCCAGCATTTCTACCTTTAAAACAGGCAATAATGCACCGGAGAATATATATTTAGGGCAACTTAAGCTAGTATTCTCATTTAAGTATTTCAGTACATCTCGACCTGACATACTCGGCATATTATAGTCAATAAAGAAGCTGTAAATATTTAGAGCTCTTAGATTTCCGTCTTCCCAGGCTTCAATGAAAGCTTCGCCGGATTCATAACTGTGAATGATCGCTTCGGGAAACAGCTGTTTCAAAGCAACTTCTAATAAGTGCAGGTCTCCCAGGTTATCGTCTATGAGAATAAAGCAAGGAATCGTATAATCTAACATCTGATAACTCATCTCGTTCCTTGGGTATTTGAAGTATGACCAACAAATCTAAGCTTAAGTTAAAAAGCTACAATAAGTCAACCATACCCATTATGAGTTAAATATTACAGAGAAAAACTATCCGCTTTATCCTCAGCCTTACTCCTACTCGAGTACAAGAGAAGGAAAAACTCTTTTTCAGGACCACTCCTCAAGAGTTCTTACATATGAAGATCATTATAGATAGAGAATTACTTTTTAGGGAGGATATTAAACAGGCCCCAAAATAATCCCAAAATTCTTACGGATCTGGAAAACTCTTCCTGCTGGACAGGTTTGGTAACAAAAGCATTAATACCCAATTCATAGCATCTTTGAATTTCAGGGGTTTCCTGAGAAGAAGTAAGGACAACAATGGGGAAATTTTCATAGGTTTTATCCTCACTTTTGATCTCCTCCAAAGCCTCTAGGCCAGACATTATAGGCATTTTAAGATCAAGGATGCACAAGGCGATATCACTACTTCCGTAATCATCCAGGTAATCAATGAGTTCTTCACCGTTTTCCAACCAGATGATCTCATTCAGCAGTGGAATCTCCTTTAGTGTTTTCTGGGTCATTTCTGCATCCAGTTCATCATCTTCAACAAGAAGAATCTTGGGAACAGTACTCATGGAAAGTAGAATTAGGTAGTTTCTTAGGGCAGCGGTAAAGTAAAATAAAATTTTGCTCCTTTACCAATTTCCCCTTCTGCCCAAATTTCTCCTCCATGACGCTCAATAATGCGTTTCACATTGGATAAGCCAATACCCGTGCCTTCAAAATCATTTCGTTTATGTAGTCGCTGAAAAACAGCGAAGAGCTTATCGATATATTTCATTTTGAATCCAGCGCCATTATCTGCAACCTGGATAATTACCATATCTCCCAATTCTTTCGCAGAAATCCGAATACAGGCTTCTTCCGTTTTAGAAGTGAACTTAACTGCATTTGAAAGAAGGTTTAGCATGACTTTCTCCAACATCAGGGGATCACCTTTAACTTTCGGAATATGGCCTATTTCCCACTTGATTCCTCGGCTTTCAGTATCCGCAGAAAACAATTCTTTTGTCTGATTTATGATTGCCTTCATATCAACTGGAACCTTGCTCATTTCAATATTCCTGTTCCGGAAAAATTGAAGTAGTTCATCAATCATTGTCCCAAGACGGGCTGATGCGTTGATTACATTTGTGAGATACCTGCTTTCGTCTTCCTCAAGTTTGCCTTCCGTAGACCTTTTCACCATACTGGCATAACTAATCACATGCCTCAAAGGAGCCCTTAGATCATGAGAAACTGTGTAAAGCAATTGCTCCATCTCCTTCTGCGCTTCAATTAATTTCTCGCTCTGGTGAATAAAATCTGTAATATCTTTATTGATCGTAATCCTTGAATTGGTTGATGGATAGGGCTGAGAAATCACTTGCACCCATTTAATTGCTCCTGCTTTTGTAAGGATTCGATGTTTAATTTCTAATCTTTTGAGTGGGTTTTGTAGGATTTTTTGGGTAAAAGCATCTACGCGCTTTTTATCCTCCGGGTGGAAGCGCTCAGCAATTAGTTCCAGTATATTGCCAGAAGTAGCTTCCTCAGGGGAGATTTCAAACATTTTGAGGAGATGAGGAGAATAATATAGCTCTCCTGTTTTATGGTCATAGATATCCACCCCAATATTTCCGACTTCTTCTCCCAACCTAATAAGTTCTTCCTGCCTTTCAAGCAACAAGGCTCTCTCTTTCTCTTGACTGATATCTTGTATGGTTCCCAGTTTCAGGCTTTCTCTTATAAACTCTCCCGGATAATTTCTCAACCATCTGGTTTCCCCATTAGATAGTACTATCCTGAAATCTGTACTTTCCTCCAATTCCCCAGCTGAAATCGATTTATGGCGCTCAGTCATCTTCTCCAGATCATCAGGATGTACCTTTGCCCAGGCTCTATCAAATAAGCTATGTTCATCCCCGGCTTGCGGTTCAAGTTCATAACATTTATAAAAGCCAGGAGAGGCTTGAATCTCACGAGAGTGGATATCCCAGACAAAGGTCCCTACCCTGGCAGTTAACTCACCTACCCTGATCGTTCTGGATTGCCTTTCAATTTTTTCTATTCGCCGTTTTTCCTCGGTTACATCCAGTAAGGTGCCTAGTTTTTCTGTTTCACTCAGAAATCTACCAGGGGAAGTTCGTAGCCATTTAACCTCTCCAGAGGCAGTGATAATTCTGAATTCGATAGGGCTAAGGACTTTTTTCTCAGCTATCACGTCCATATTTGCCCGCAAAGCATCTGCATCTTCTGGATGAGCCATGGAGATCAATTTTACAAGTAATTCTTTGGGAGAAAGGCCTCCATTATCCTCCAAGCCCGCCAGATGAAAAAGCCCAGAACTCACATCTATCTCGCGAGTTTCTACATTCCAGATAAAGGTTCCCAATCCAGATATTTTTTCCCCGATCTCGATCATCTCTTTCTGACGCTCCAGAAGCTGGGTTTTTTTGACATCTTCCGTAACATCCTCAATGCTACTTAGCCTTTCATGAACACTCAGAAATTTCCCCTTATGTGCCTTGACCCATTTTAGTTCTCCCTGGGCAGTATATATCCTAAATAAAAAAGCCTGGGTTTCTTTTTTATCTGTCACTAGCTGTAATGCATTATGAACCTTGTCCACATCTTCTAGATGAATCATTGAAAAGAAACTATTCATGGATTCTTTTCTTTCCTCTCCTTTATACTCTATGCCCAGAATCAGATACAAGCCAGGACTTATGATTACCTCCCTGGTTTTTATATTCCAAACAAAAGTTCCAAAGCCGGCTATCCCTTCTCCCATCTCAATCATTTCTTTTTGCCTTTTCAGGAGTCGGGCTTTTTCAACATTGAGGGTAACATCCTGAATCGTAGCCAGGCGTCTTCTCTTATCCAGGAATTTTCCTTCATAAGATTTAATCCACTTTACCTGACCCTTTGGTGTTTTTATGCGAAACTCAACTGATTCGCCTTTATTCGTTTCAGAGACTGTATTGAGCATCCCAACTACTTTGTGGATATCTTCAGGGAAAATAAAGTCAAAAAAGAGTTCAAAAGATACCTTATTTTTATCGATAGGCAGTTCTAAGCCAAATATTTGAAAAATCCCCTGACTAACTTCCAATTCGCGGGTTTCTACGTCCCAGATAAAAGTACCAATGGAAGAAACCTCTTCCCCCATCTGGATCATTTCTGTCTGACTTTCAAGCAGGTTTCGCCTTTTTACCTCTTCTGTGATGTCCTGAACCGTTCTAAGCATATGCTGATCACTCAGAAAAGCTCCTGGTACGGATTTTAACCATTTGATACGACCCTCTTTTAGCAAAATCCTGAATTCTGATTGGATAAGTTCTCTATCTGAAATAGAACGCATTACATCCTTTCTAAGACCTTCGACATCTTCCGGATGCACTAGCCTCATAGTTCTTTCAAAAAGATTCTCCTTGGTAGTTGTTGAAGGATCCAATTCATAGATTCGCAGCAATTCCGGACTTGCATCTACTTCCTGAGTTTCCATATTCCAGATGAATGTACCCAGGCCCGCTACTTTTTCCCCCATCTGAATGATGGCTTTCTGTCTTCCAAGTTCTTCCGACAACTGCTTTTCCTGACTGATATCTTCAACCATAGCCAGCGTCATTTTGGCTCCTGTTTTACTATCTTCAATCAGGGTTACCTTTACTTTACACCATACCAAATGACCTTTTTTGTGCTTATAGCGCTTCTCATACTCAAAAGAAGCCACTTCCCTCTTCAGGAGTTTCTCAAAAATTTCCAGATTGCTTGCACGGTCTTCTTCGTAAGTCAATTCACTCCAGTCAATACCCTCTAATTCTTCCTGTGTATACCCTACAATTTCAGCATAAGCCTTGTTCGCATATGCCAGAATTCTTCCGCTTACACTCAGAGAGAGTCCAACCGGCAACATTTCTATCAGGGTTTTGAATAAAGGTTCAGTGGGCGAAAAGCTTTCTACATATTTGAGTAATTGCTTTTCGGGCAAATTGGGATCAGGCGGGGATGGCAAGGGAGATGTATTCGTATTAGGGCTGTTTTTTAGGCTCAAAACAGATAGATCTAGGGGTAAATCTTAGGCTGTAATTCGATTTACTAGGTGTAATTGAACTTATATGACAAAAAATAAGTTAAGGGAATTATTAGATAATCTCAACCTAATTTTCCTAACTACATCAGATTCATGATTGTTATAATCTTTATTTTCTGAATAGTCACAAATAATTATAAAAAAAATCTCATATGGAGAGATTTATCATCAATCAAAGGCTGTTTGTAAACAAAGGAGAACAATTCAACCAATCTTCACAGCATCTTGCGTAATTAATCCTTATCTTTGTATAAATCATTATTTCAACACGATAGGAAATAAGGGAATACCGGTAAGGTACCGGGTCCATTACCTATCGGCTTTTAATCATTATAAATGGCAGATAGTTTCGGTAAAAAAGAAAGAGAAAAAAAACGACAAAAAAGAAAGAAGGAAAAAGCTGAACGTAAGAAAAGACGAAAGGAAGAGGGTGTCAAGTCCGAGGAGTTTATGTACCTCGACGAGGATGGTAATTTGACATCAACCCCTCCAGATCCAACCAGAAAAAAGAAGAAGATTGATCCGAGTACCATTGAGATCAGTATCCCCAAGAAAGAGGATGTTGAATTTGATCCCATACGTCAGGGAAAAGTTAAATTCTTCAATACAGAAAAAGGGTATGGCTTTATCATAGATAAAGAAACTCAGGAGAGTTACTATGTACACGCAGAAAGCCTTGAATCTCCTATCGATGCATACGACATTGTGAGTTTCGAAATTAGTGAAGGTCCCAAAGGCCTGAGAGCTATCAATGTAAAGCTCGTTAAATAAGCTAAAACTTCATCTCGAATATAGCTCCCTTCTGCCCTGCAGATTTCAGGGAGAAATGTATTTTGTGTTTTAATAAAATCTCCCTGGTCAGGGTAAGTCCAATACCCTGACCATTTTTTTTACTGCTATAAAAAGGAGAAAACACCTTTTGTGCGAGTTCTTCTGAGATACCCTGTCCGTCGTCCTCTATGCGAAGGATGATGGGATCCATCTCCAATCGCAGTTTGATATTACCTTTGCTGTCGATGGCTTCGATGGCATTCTTGATCAGATTAATCAATACCTGCTCCATCTGTTTTACATCAACCTGAACCCAAACTTCCTGATCTGGCAAATCTGTGTAAAAAGCAATTTCTTTGATACCTTTCTGGAACCGCATAAAATTCACCATTCTCTCGACCAAATCCCTGAGATCAATCTTTTCCAAAATAGGCTCAGGCAACTTTACCACCTTGGCAAAATTAACCATAAAATCGTTGAGCTTATCATTTCTTTGACGGGCAATTTTCAGAATTTCCTGATATTCCTGCTGATCAGCTTCCGGCATATGTTTCGTATACATATCCAGAGATTCCAGGATGGAATTGATGGGACCAATCGAATTATTGACTTCATGAGCCATCATGCGTATCACTTTCCCATAGGCAGCTTTTTCAATCTCCAGTTTCTCTGCCGTCAACTCCTCAATCATGATGAAGTAATTGGCAAAACCTCTGTCAATAAATTGTGCTTTATGGCATTTAAAAGTTTCCACCCCATTTACCGCTACTACTTCTGTCTTTCCAACCTCTAATTCGCTGATTTTCCTCATCAGAGGGTGGTCCAGCTCTTCTGTCTTTTTCTCCAACAATTCCGATATATCCATGTCTAGGTAATCTTCCCCTTTAGGATTACAGCTGGATATTTCTCCATCCAGATTGAGAATAATAATACCGGTAGGTGAGTTTTGAATAAGTTTTTCTAAAAAGAAATGCTTTTGTGCCTTTTGGGTTCGCTCCTCTCTTAATTCATCGATCATACTGTTGTATACCTCTATCAGATGATCCATATCTTTCTGCCCCACTCCCTGAAATTTCACCGTAAAATCTCTCTCCTTGATCGCATAGGTGCCCCGATTGATGAGTTCAATGGGAGTGACCAGCGATTGATAGAGTCGATAAGAAAAATAAAGTGAAATCAGCACAATTACCTCCGAAGCAATAAACAACCACTTGAAATCCTCAAATATGAAATAGGACATCACCAGGGCAATCCCGTGAATCAGGCCTATAAAGAGGATGTATTTGATGCGGAGCTTCATAAAGGGGAAGTGTTATAGTGCGCCCGTGTTCTTGTGTTATAGTTGCAGAAAATAATCAATTCCTAAAACACATGAATACGAGAACACCTGAACACATTACTCATGTGGTATTTGATATTTCTCTAATCTACGATACAATGCATTTCTGCTCAAGCCTAGAGCCTGCGCCACTTTGCTGATCTTTCCACTATGATGAGCCATGGCTTTCAGGATCATTTCCTTTTCCATTTCCTCCAAAGACATACTGCCTACTTCTGGTAGGTCGCCTTCATTTTTTCTACGAGCCGGATCCCCTAACTGGTCCTTAAAATCATCGACTTCCAGGTGATCTTCCGGACTCATGAGGACGGTTCGTTCTACCAGATTTTTGAGTTGGCGGATGTTGCCGGGGAAAGAGTACTGCTCCAACCAATTCATGGCAGCTTCACTTACTTGAAGTCCAGGTCTTTGGTAAATCTGACGAAGGTTTTTCAAATAATATTCTACCAATAATGGGATATCGGAGGCTCTTTCACGAAGAGCTGGGAGCCGAATGGTAATGAGATTGATGCGATAGAAAAGGTCCTCCCGAAACAAACCATCTGAAACCATTTCAGCCAGATTTCGATTTGTGGCGCTGATAATTCGAACATTTACTTTTTGATTTACACTACTTCCCAACACTTCAAAACTACGATCCTGCAAAACCCTAAGTAATTTCACCTGACTGGCTAAATCCAATTCTCCAATTTCATCCAAAAAGATGGTGCCTCCATCTGCCATTTCAAATCGGCCTTTGCGATCATAGCGGGCATCTGTAAATGCTCCTTTTTTATGACCAAAAAGCTCACTTTCAAATAAAGTAGTTGAAATTCCTCCCAGATTCACTTTCACAAAGGCCTCGCCTTGTCTCTTGCTATTCTGGTGGACAGCTTCTGCGATCAATTCCTTGCCGGTTCCACTTTCCCCTAAAATCAAAATAGAGGCCTCCGTATTAGCTACTCTCCCCACGGTTTCCAGAATCTTCATGAAGCCTGGATCCTCTCCAACGATATGGCCAAAGTCATACTTTTCATCTAACTCCTTTCGGCTACTGCTTTGCGCCTGAAATCCTTTTAAAGCCAGAGCTGTCTTTATAGAGGCAATCATCTGATCATTTGACCAGGGCTTGCTAATAAAGTCTCTCGCACCTGCCCGCATACCCGCTATAGCCAGTTGGATGGTCGCCCAACCTGTTATCAATATTACTGGCATAGAAGGATCATAAGCGAGGATTTTTTTTAGTAGCGCCATCCCTTCTTCTCCACTTGTTTCCAGGGAGAAATTCATATCCAGGATAATCAGGTCTACCTTATTCTCCCGAATAAAATCCAGAGCTGTATGGGGCTTTTTTACAGCCGCGCAATCCCAGCCCTGATTTTTCAGGAGTAATTTTAAGGAGGCTAAAACCGCCTGGTCGTCATCTATGATAAGGATCATAAAGGGCTGTTTTCTATTATTCTTCTCGCAAGGCGATGGCAGGATGAAGTTCAGCAGCCTGTGTACTCGGGATCAATGCGCAAACAAAGACTAACAAGTAAATGCAAATCGCGGCGAACACGATAGCGACGATATAGATACCGGCATTTACACCAAATACATCCAGGAGTGGGAATTGAGAGGCAAAGAAAATTCCCAGGATCAAACTGATCGTAGCGAGCACCATGATTTCCAAAATAAATTGGATAGTAATCTCTGCCTTACTCGACCCCATAGCCCTTCTTACACCTATCTCCTGCTTTCTCCGACTGATATTTTGCCAAAGTACGCCAAATAATCCCAGCGCTACATTAAAGATGAGGAATGCTCCGATAATTCCCAATATTAACATGGGGATAAATGATACTAGTAAAAAGTTTGACCTCATTTCATCGATGTATCGAATTTCCAGAGAGTATCCCGGGGCTATCTGATGCAATTGCTTGATCAACTGCGCCTCAAAAGCCGCGTCAGCCTCTTCGGTGACTTTGATCAGCATATCAGATAGTAAATGATCATTATTTTTCCGAATAAAGAAACTATAGCCACTTTCCATAATCCCCCCCCGATAGCGAAAATCTTCTACTACCCCAATTATCTCTCGATAATCTTCTTCAGTATCTCCCCATTTAAGTTTTTGGCCCAAAGCTGAACCTTCCGGAAAAAGTTCCTCAGCCATGTTTTGAGTGATTATAAAGGGAGATTTTTCGAATACTTCATCCTGTTCTTCAAACCAGCGACCTTCTGTTAGTTTGACCTCAAGTGTTTCATCATAATTATCATCAACTGTAAATCTTTGGGCTTGAACATTGCCATTTCCCCGACTCATAGCGGAAGTATTAGAGGTATTGGCGAAAGGAACATTGCCCTGAGTCCAGCTAAATTCCTGGATTTCTGGATAAGACCTAAGGGCATCTTCTATTTGCTCATCCACTAGCAAAGCAGCTTCCTGCTCCAGACCTTCTCGATTAAAAGAAATGGTCCATACATCCTCATAGCTATATCCCAGAGGGCTGAAAAATTCCTGCAGATTGTATATCCCAAAGCTGAAAACCAGGAAGAGTACCATGAAAGAGAAGAAAATTTCAATAAATAGACCCAAGTGTTTACCTTTTTGGTTCCAAATAAGTTTAAATGCCTGACGTATCATGAGTTTAATCCTTTTAAAGCGTTGACAACCTGAATTTTTGACATCCTGTAAGCGGGGAGCACGCCCGAAAGCAGCCCAAATACCAAGCAGAGAAACACTGCGAATAGGAAGACATTGAATTGTAGGCCAAGCTCTGCATGCGTAATGAGCTCTGAGCTCTCTATAATCTCGAGTGCACCTAATGCCAAGAGAAGACCGATTCCTCCTCCAATGAGGGTAACTAAAATATTCTCAACAATAAATTGCCATGCCAGCGTCATAGAATTGGCACCAAAAGCTTTGCGAACACCTATCTCCGACGAACGTTCACTGATCCTGCTGGAATTCAAATTAATCAGGTTCAATGCCGGCAAAAGCATAAACAATAACATAGCAGCTGTCAGGATGGTCGTGAGAAGTCCCATTTGAGGTTCTTGCCCAATGACAAAACCAGAAGAAATTCGCTCTATTTTGCTCATGGCATAGGAGCTGATTATCTTATAATTTTGTTTCCAACCCTGACTAGCTGCAGGGACCGTTAATCTTGCAACGAGGTCTTTGTATTCTTCCTTGATCGTAGGAATATCATTCTCTGTTTCCCCTTGGAGAATTACAATAAACTGTCCAATCAAATCCGGATTTTGCAGCTGTTGAGTAGCAAGGGTGAGAGGAACATAGAAATCGCTGTATTGATAAATAGAAGCCTCGGATACATTTTCCACTACTCCCAGCACTTTATACACCACATTATCTGTTTCTATACTTTTTCCTACTGCGGAAACTCCCTCTCCGAAATAGGAATCACGGGTCGCACGTGTGATAACAACCACTCGAGCTTTATCCCTCATATGCTCTGCATTGTAAGGCTTACCTTCAATAAAGCTATAAGAATGCATATCCCAGTAATCTTCATCCGTATAATTAAGACTTAAGGTGATTTTGCGATCGCCTACAAAGGAATTGGTACTTTTTGGCTGAGAGATGACGGCTATATTTTTTGGCGACTTCATCTTTTGGATAAAATTTTTATACAAATAATATCCGACTCCTCCATTCCATCCCGATCCTTTTCCATCCTCCTGAGAAACGGTGGCTACATAGATTAAATGATCATCCGGTCCTACTGGATAATGCTTTCCTACGATCTGATCAAAGAGGGTAGCAAGAACCAAAAGAATACCGATGGTGAGGCTAATTCCAAAGAGGCTAACGAAGGTGAAGAACTTGTTTCGAGCCAAAACCTTCCAGGCGATCTTTATATAATTGCGTAACATAATTTTAGGCTTAAAAGATTTATACAACCTGACTTCCATCAAATAAGCGAACCAAACGGTGGGTGCGCATAGCCATACTTTCGTCGTGCGTAACCATGACAATGGTCGTTTCATCTTCTTCGTTGAGCTTGATCAGGATATCCATGACCTCATTTCCCATCACGCTATCCAGGTTTCCGGTAGGCTCATCTGCCAGTATGATAGAAGGATTTCCAACAATTGCGCGTGCAATGGCTACCCTTTGTCTTTGTCCACCCGAAAGCTGGCTGGGAAAATGCTGCATCCGATTGCTCAAGCCTACTTTGTTCAGGGCTTCAACCGCTCTTCTTTTCCTTTCCTTAGCAGACATTTTCCGATACAGCAGGGGCAATTCTACATTGTCGATCACCTGCAAGTCATTGATGAGGTGATAGCTTTGGAAAATAAAGCCGATATTCTGGTTGCGGAACCGGGCCAGCTCTTTATCGGTATAATCGCTAAAGTTTTCGCCGTCAATACTCATATCTCCATTACTGGGCTCATCCAATAAACCCATGATATTGAGCAGGGTACTTTTTCCACAACCCGAAGGTCCCATTACAGAAAGGAACTCTCCTTTGTCAATGTTTATATTGATCTGGTTCAGTGCCACTGTTTCGATGGTCTTTGTCTGGTAAACCTTTTCGATGTTGGATAATGCAATCATATCTTTAGTGCGTTATGTGCTGATTTAAAGTAAAGTCAAATAAGGTTAATTCGCGAATTCGATAATAGCTCTTCCAGTAGTCCCAAAGCGATTGGACATAGTCTCTTTTCGCCTGGTCCTTTTCCTGTAAAGCTATGCTGAGGTCTGTTATGCTTAGTTTGTTGATAAGAAATCTATCTTGGGCGATCTGGTAACGCATCTGTGCCAATTCATCTACCTCTTTATTGAGTTCTACTTGCTTGGCATAGCGCCTCAAGAGGGTTAATTCAGTCAGGAGGATTTGGTCGAAATTGATGCTGTCCTGCTCAATTTCATAGAGTACCAATTGGCGATTGGCTTTCGCAGTCTCTACCCGGGATTTTGCTCTCCCCCAATCCATGATCGGCAAGGAAAACTCCAATGAGATGGTTTGCTGCTCAATGGGGTTTCGGTAGGCTTCTGAAAAGCGCTTATCACTTTTATTGAAACCAATGCTTCCCACCAGATTTGCCGAGAATCCCCTGGATCCTTTGGCCTCTGAAATTCCCATTTCTGCCTCAAGCGCTCTTCTTTTGAAGGCAATTGAATTGGGTCTATTTTTATGCGCCTGCTGTAGTGCTTTTTCAGTGGAAATCTCGAGTATGGGTAATTGCTCAGGGAGTTGGAGAAAAAGGGACACATCTCCTCGATAATTTATAAAGGAACCCAATTGGAGGTTAGCGGTCTCCATGTCCTGCTCGGCAAGGGCTACAGATTTTGCGGCCTTGAGTTTTTCAAGTTTTAACTGGAGCACATCATTTCTGGAGGCTTTCCCCATTTCAAATTTTTCTTCCGTAATCTTAAAAATCGTATCCGTATTACTAAGATTTACTTTCGCAATCTCATAATCGATTTGGGCAATCAATTGTATAAAGAAATAGTCCAGAACTTCAACAGCGATATTCTCCATATTGGCGAGGAATTCCTGTTGGGATTCCTGATAGCGAAGCGGCTCAATCTTTTTATCCCATTTCAACTGATTAAAGGCAAAAAGCGGCTGCATCAATCCCAATTGAAAGGGAGTCGCATTGTATAGAGAATTATCGGTTGTGAAATCATCAAAGCGCTGTAGGTCGGTCCCTACGAAAACAGTAGCTCCTGTTGCTACAATGGGTTGACTTAGTGATACCTGCGTACTGATATTGCTTTGGGAAATAGATTGAAAAAGAATACTACCATCCGGTTGTAAAACTTCCTGAGAAATCCTGGAAAAGCCCGGCAGACGACCACTCAGGGTCACCTGCGGCTTTAAGTTGGCTTGATAAGACTTCCATTCCCAAAAACTCGTAGTTTTCAAAGTTGCAGCTTTGCGAGCTGCAATGGCTTGAGACTGTCCCATGAGGATAATCTCTTCGAGGCTATGGCTTCTCTGTGCCCAAATTCCCGAAGAAAAGAGCATAGAAAAAGCGAGGTTTATGAGGATAATCTTTTTCATAACTAGTCTATGCTGATTTCTCTGCGGTTTTCGTAACGGGACATATCACTTATGATGACTCTTTCTCCGGGGCTCAGATTTTTCTCAATTTCTACAAAATCGAAGCTGTTCAGACCTACGAGGATGTCTCTTCTTATCGCTTTATCACCCTCAACTACATATACATATTTGGTACTCCGCCCATTGAATGCAGGACCGTTAGCAACTCGAACTACCTCTAATTTGGAAGCAGTAACCACATAGACATCGACTTTCATATTGGGGCGCAGAAGTTTATGGTCTCTTTCTTCCAATTCCACCTCAAAAGTCATGATATTATTCTCTACACTCGGACGGATATTTGCGATCCTACCGGGAGTTCTTTCCTCATCATTGATCTCAACAATTACCTCCATGCCCATTTGCAGACGATCCATAAAAACGTCAGAGCAATTCGCTATGACTTTATAGCTACTAAGATCAGCTACCCGAGCAAGCATTTCCCCTTCCTGGATGCTGGTACCGATATTTTCATTGGCCCAGGTAAGGATACCTGCGCGGGAAGCAGCAATATCTGCCCGATCCAACTTCTCCTTGATTGTCTTTACATTGTTTTGCTGAATATTGTACTGGATCTGTAGATCTTCCAGGCTAGCCTCTGTCTGCTGACGTTCTATACTGAGATCAAATTCCAATTTCTGCTTTTCCAGTTTGGCGATCTTGAGTTTGGTCTCAGTCAGACTTACTTCCTCGCGGGTTCCTCCTCCAATTTTCTCCAGACGCTTGGCATCTTCCAGTTCGGCTTCTAACTGAGAAATGTTTAATGCCTGGGTAGAATCTGTAATCTTGAGGTTAAAAAGACTCTTCTTTAATTCGAGTCGTGTCTTTTTGATGCTATTGGCACTTAGCTTCAACTCCTGCATTTGTTTCTCATAATCCAATTGGGCAAAGGATTTATCCAACGCAAGAATGGATTGACCGGGTTTGATCTCGGTACCCAAAGGCAGCAGAACTTCTTTGATATTGGCCTGGATAGGACTTGAGATGACTTCTTCGAAAGCTGGACTTACCAGTCCGCTTGCGGTAAGGGTATGGGCTACTCTTCCAATCTCTGCAGTAGAAATGAGGATTCTGTCCCCATCTATACTCAAAGCCAGGCCCCTACGTGTCAGGTAATAGGCCAAGCTAATAAATGCCAAAATGCCAGCAACGGTCAGGATGCGCCTGATCCATTGTTGTTGAATACGTTCCTTTGAAATGGCTCTGTCCATGGGAATTTATTTTCCATAGACGAATCCAAGGGGTGTGCCATAAAATAAACAACTGAATTACAATCACTTACAACGAAGCAATTGAGAGCCTAATGTTCGATATCGAACCCTTTGTTCGGTTTTGAATCAAAAGCGAACATGGGTCTAATCTGCTTAACCGTTCAATTTAGCCTTCAGTTTTCGGGCGGTAGTAAGGGAAAACCTTTTAAACTCAGATACTCCTTTTGAGTACTTAAGATCGGAACCTCTGTAAAATCTATGCATCAGAAGTTTGGCTCTTTCCTGAAAATGGATAGTATTGAAAGCTACAGCTGCATCATTCTCAGACTTGTGGGCGAAAGGCTGGTTTCCTTTCCAACTGAAGGATTTGAATTTCCCTTTCATCTTATACTCATCCGCTTTCAAATTCTCCGAAACATTGACAGAAAGGTCAAAAGCAGAGCCATTTCTTTCTTCCAGAAGGTTTACCACTTTATCCGGGTGAGCTTCATAAAAAAGGTAAAGCAGAGTCATATCACATACCCCTCCGGAAAGATTATGTTCCTGCTGCCAATCCCATTTGGCTTCCAACTTCTGTAATCCATCTCCTGCATATATCTCCATGGTAAACGCACAAAATTCTTCCAACCCTTTTTGGGTCCAGAAAGAGGAATGCCCAGAAGCAGTCCAGCGAAATTTGGTTTGCCTATCGGGTATACAAAAGGCAATGTTTTCCATACCTAAATTTGCATGTACTTCATTCAGGTCTCCATAGACCATCAAATCTGAATCAGAGAAAAAAACTAGATCCAGATTTTTCACCTTCATAATTTCGAGGAGAACAAACCAGCGTTGAAAGCAGAACAATTCGAATCCTCGGGTATTCGTCGAAAGGTGTTTATAAATTTTTTCAAATTCAGCGGCTTCGCCGAAATGATTTTTAATGACCATATGGTTTATCCCGGGATACATATTATTGCTCTCATCACCGATTAGATAAACGTCAGAGGAAGGATTGGAAATGGGCGCCTGGTGTAGTGAGTATTTCAGGTAATCGCTATTTCCGTTGTGCATGAAGAAGATGGGAATTCCCTGGCTCATGTTTTTCAAGGTTTAAAGGGTTGCGCATTGGTCTTAGGTTATTGGGGGAAATTTCACCTACCCTTAAAGCTAGTTATAATTTCTGGCTCCTTTGCATAAATCCTCAACAAACTCTGGGCCAATAGTGAAGAGTTGTAATATTAATATCAATTAACTGTATAGTTAGAGTATTCATAATCTGCCCTTAACCAAAGTTTCTCCCGATTTTCATCTACCCGCCAACTTTTTCTAGTCAGAGGAAAAACAATCCCGGCAGCCCGAGTCAAGCCTGTATTTTCAACATAGCTGACATGATCTGCATGTTTTACCATATATGCCAGATGCTCGTAGTTGTTTGCATCGAAATAATGCCACCAAATATCTGCAGTACTGAGATTGGCATATTCATCGGGTTTGTAAACCACTCTAAGTACTTCTACTTCTTTACCATTTTCGAGGGTATCCTTTCCATCATATGACAATTCGGCACCTTCATCCAATAGTTTAAATGGAATGCTGATTACAAAGGAAGCACTCAGGACACTATTTTCAATTGCCTGAGAGTCAGCCTTTGGATTTACCTCTCCGGAAATCTGAATCAAATCCGGCCCCAACTGGTAGACTATATCTTTCTCCTTATCCAATCCCAGACCTTTCTCAGTCTTTCTATTTCGTTGGGTATAGGTTTGGTTTCGATCCATGTCAACAGAACCATCCTCTTTGAAAAGGACAAAATGTTTATCAAAACTTATCTCAGAAAGCTTCTCCCAGCTCTCCAATCCCCCAGCCCCCTCCATTGCTTTTATAAGAAGTGCTTTCGCCTCAGCATCTTGAATAGAAACATAGGGATCCCGTTGGTCTTTTTCTACTTCCTCTGAAGCAAGTTTTTCCGTGCAAGAAAAAATGAAGAGAAATGAAAGTAAAAGGGAGGTAACTAGAAGTCGCATAATAAGATAGGGTCATTGAAAATTGCTTTCCTAAGATGCTCAATGAGAATTCATTTTGCAAAGAAACCATTTGATCTGATTCACTCCACGAATATTCAGTTTCACACCACCATTATTCGTTTCCACTCTTTTTTAGGCAACTAAGCCCCTAAGTATCAGGTATATTAGATCAAATTTAAAATCATCTTTTAGCCCTATGAATATGCGTGTAATTACAACAAACAAAACAAAACTGGCGAAGATCTTCGCTATTTTCTCCCTAAGCTTCATTTTCTTTGGTAGCCAGGTGCAAGCCCAAAAGTTTAAATTCGGTCCCAGGATCGGAGTAGCTACTTCTCCTTTAAATGGAAGTGATTTCAATTTCGATGACTTTGATATTTCTTTCCAGGACGGTAGTGCAGAGTACAAAGCCGGTGTATTTGCCCGCTTGCAACTTTTAGGTCTGTACGTACAGCCAGAATTTCTCTTCACGACTTCTTCCGGTAATTTCCTCGTTTCCGATCTGGTAAACGGTGGTAGCGAAATTCTCCGCGAGCAGTACTATAATGTAGAAATTCCCATTATGGCGGGTATCAAATTAGGCCCTTTCCGCGCACATGGTGGCCCAGTTTACCGAATCAATCTGGACAACAACTCTGACTTCCTTTCCATTAATGGATTTGGTCGTGGGTTCAGAGAGTCAACTGTATCCCTGCAAGCAGGTGTAGGTCTGGATATCGGTAGAAAGATGGTGTTGGATATCAACTATGGATTCAACCTGTCTGACAACCGCGACGAGATTAGCCTCTTCGGTCAAACACACGAACTGACCGATCAGGGAGCGCAACTCTCTGCAAGTCTGGGATTCTCTTTCTAAACCCAAATCCAAAAAGAACTTTGTTTTCAAGGTAATGTGTGTAAAAGGCAGGGCTTCGGCCCTGTTTTTTGCGTTATAAATTCTTCTAATTATGAGCATAAACTTTAAGCAAAGTATGTAAGGAAGCACACAAAGTTTTCGAGGGATTCTTGATGGGATATAATTAATTCATTGTATAAATATTCCATATAAGAAAATAAATGTCGGCACAAAGAGATTCGCAACCCCCTAAGACGAGGTTTAGCCTAAGTCCCAAGCAAAAGACCACTTTTCAGACCACCACAGCTGGAGCGGTTTTATTGTGTGCCTTGCTTTTCAATTATGCATCCAGTGAGCAACCATTGGATGACGTCTTTTTCTCCACCTCTGTTACCCAGGAAATCGATGTTTGCATAGACCAGGGCACAATAGAACTGGAATATCTCAATACTTCAGGTTTTGCTTTGACAGGGCAGGAAATCACAGTAGAGTTTCCTTCAGGCATTACTTATGTAGCTGGGAGTATTAGCGATACCAGTGGATATAATGTGATTGAGGAGGACATTTCAGATCTTTCCAATCCGATACTTACAATGGATGATTTGCCGGATGGAGAAGCCCTCCCATTCTCCATAAAATTTCAGGCAGATCCAGCAGCAATGGCCTACATTCTCGCCGGAAATACTCCAGATAATGTAATTAAGCTTGTAACAAATGAAGGGATAGCGGAAAGTAGTTCGGGCCCTTACAATGTTTTATATCCTTCTTTAAGTATTCTAAATCTGAGTCCAAGTTCTCAATCAGTAGTCTCGGGCGATACAGCGACCCGATCCATGACCATCATTAATGCAGGCAATGGACGCTTGAGTAGTTTCTTTGTAACAGATATTCATGGGGAAGGAGTGGATCTGGTAAGCACCAATTATGGTACAGTAAATACCAGCAAAGACACCATCTTCTTTGGAGCAAGTGATTTCCAGCAAATCGGAGACAATGATGAGTATTTTGATACGAATGAATCTTTTAGTTTGACAGAAAGCCTGCTGGCAACGGGTTGTAGTGATGCTACAGTTTCTTCCGTAATAAGCGCTTCCTGGGGATGTAGCGGACAATACACCACAAATTCCACCACCAATGCCCATGTAAATGTAAGCCTCAAAGAACCTAATTTATCTTTGAGTTCTACCAGCAACCTCGAATCCTGTTTTGGAGCCGGAGTTCCTAATGCTCAGGAAATCAAAATCGAAAACAAAGGACAGGGAATTGCAATGGATGTAGAGATAGAAATTTATAAATCTTCTGGTGGTTCTTATAATGAGGATCTTTTCTCCAGAATAGATACAGCAAGCATTACCTATAAAGTAGGTTTGAATGGAAGCCCTATTCACATTTCCCCTAGCACTGTAAGCAACACCAGAATCGATGGCAATTATTCTTGTTTGGGAAATGGCGCAATAGGAAAAGTAGTTATTAATCTTCCCAATATTGATCCGGATGAAACCATTTATATTAATTGGAATACATACAGTTGTTGCGTAAATGTATGTAGCAATGAGCAAAACACAGGATGGAAGTATAAAGTAAGCTATACTGATGCTTGCGGCCAAAGCCCTACTTCCTCGACTAAAAAAGGAGAAGATACCCGTTCAGGCACCATGTCTGTCTTACCGGAAACACCTTCTGATATCCAAAATGGGCAAACGGAAAGCTTTGACTTTACCATTTCCAGCCACTCCAATGAATACCCAGAAGGAAATGGAGCACATTATCTCGTTGAATTTAGTATACCACAAGGCTTAAGCTGGAGCGGGAACTCAAGCGCTCTTACCTTCATCAGCGGAACCAATGTCTGGACAGGACAGGATATAAACTATGATAGCAATACACGCATACTTTCGGCAAAATATTTCCTACCTGAAGCCTTTGACATTCCAAAATCAGAACTCGCGGTTAAACTGACCGGAGACTGTAGCGGAATTAGCAATAGTACAGAAGATATCGCCTTAGGACTGGATATTTCTTATGTCCCGGACACTAGCTGTACCAGCAATTGTAGTCTTCCTTTCCTATGCAATGAAATTGCAACCGTAGCCCTCCACTGTCCAGGTCCATGTGATGAAGGGATGGCTTTCAAACAATATGACATAGCCAGGATTAGCTTTGGATCCCCTGACGATAATCAGGATGGAAAAGCAGACGGCAGCGGTTCTGTGGACCTAAGTAAAATCAAAACCAATCGCGCCATGGTGGGCGACACCCTAAGAGGAACTTTTACGGGTGTAGTAAAAACTTCCGGGAACCATCCATCCTGGGCTCAGGGATATGCAGATTCTGAAATAGAAAAAGGAACCAACCTGAGCTCTGCGGGAGCCACTATCAAAGTATTTGATGTTTCTGCTGGTACCTATATCACGTGTAACGGCGTTAGTGTCAGTAGCAGTGATAATGGAAGTAAACGTACTTTCACTTATGATTTCAGTCCTTCCACCCTTTCCAGCGGATGTAGTGATTTCAACGCATTTACTTTTGGTGATGGGGACTCAGTATGGCTATATACTGATTATAAAGTAACAGGAAACATAGGAGGAGCATTAGAGGAAATTGATATTGACAATAACTACTATGTCAGTGATGTAGTGAATCCATCTTCTTCCTCTGACAAATATCAATGCGATACATGGGGAGGTCGATTTACTCTAATTGGCTATTACTTTGTTAATAATTCTGGTACAAATGTAACGATCAAAGGTTGTTCAAAAGTTATTCAGCAGAATTTCAAATTGAGTATAGGGGACTGCTGCTCCAACTTCGAAGGAGGCAATCTTTTTCCATACGAGTACAGAAACTGGGCACACGTCAAACGTGCCTTTACAGTGATCCCTGACAACTATGAAGTGCTCAGGATGTATGTAAAACAAAGAAGGACCAAATCCACCAATAGCTCAGCGACCCAGACGGTCAATGATATAATCCCAACCTATAATAGTAATGATACCCTGATCTTTGATTTGGAGCAATACTACTCAGAATTTGGGGGTTCTCTTTTGTATTCTGATGATGGATTCTCAGGTAGCTTGTATATCGAAATCGCTCCAAGTTGTGATGTAACACCAAATACATTCCAGGATATGCCCTGGAAATTTACCTTCGTCGAATCAGATATGTTAAGTGGAGCAGAAACGGATTGGTACACCTCTGATCCTGATCGAGTAAAATGGTCTCCTCCATCTTTGGCCTTATCTTCTCCTAATCCAACTATCGATGGCATTGGAAAAACAGTAAGCTGGACCCTGAATATTAAGAATACCTCATCTTCTTCAAATTCTAACAATGCATGGTTCCACATTAAAACTCCAAGTGGAGAAGTAGATATAGAACACGTAATTGATGCAAGTAGTGGAGATACCCTAAGTCTTAACGGAGACATCTATCAGGTTGGTTCTATTAACAAAGGAAATACCAGTAGTTACTATATTACTGCTTCATATTCAGCTTGTAGTCCAGACAACATCGAAGTCTATTCTGGCTACGAATGTTCTGCCTATCCAGACTCTTTTGCAAATTTCACCTGCTCCTATTCTCAGATGAACTTATATATGGAGCCAAAAACTGCTGAGCTACAAATGACACTCAGCGGGCAATACACCGGCGATGAGTGTGGTAAAGAAATAGAGCTTACCCTGGAATTGGCAAGTGTACAGATTGCTCATGTGGATAGTATGAAGCTAGAAGTACAATTACCTTCTTCGGGTAGCATGACGCTCAAACCTTCATCATCCAGTTTGAAGTACCCACTTTCAGGCTCCTATTTCAATTTTGTTGATCCAACAGTAAGCAGCAATAAATTTGAGATCAATACCTGGGAAATCAATTCCACTATAGCAGAAAATGGCATGCCAGGCGTAACTGATCTAGACAACAATAGAGTCAGCATACGATTCTATTTGGAAGTAGGAAATAACTACTCACCAGGTGAATTGGTGCAAATAAGTGCCTTCTCAGAATCTCCATGCGATCAGGACCTCGCAACCATAAATCTAGCCTACGATCCCAGTATCAAATTATCCAAACCAGAAGCAACCGGTCTCACAGATAACCAGGGACATAGTTGGAGTGCCTCTTGGGCTGACTATAACAATGATGGATATGAAGACCTTTATGTTACTGAATTTATGCACTGGAAAGGAAACTATCTTTACAAAAATAAAGGAGATGGTAGCTTCGAAAGAATCACTGTGGGGGATATGGTGAACGACAGAGGGGCAGCTGCGGGGAGCACTTGGGGAGATTATGATAATGATGGAGATATTGACCTTTTCGTATCCAACAATGTTCGGGCAGTAAACCACCTTTACCAAAATAATGGAGACGGAACTTTCACCCGGGTAAATGCCGGAGATGTTTCTGACTACGGAGGCTATTGTCATAATGCAGCATTTATTGATTATGACAATGATGGCTGGCTGGATTTATTCGTTTCGGATTATATGCCGACTAAATTCAATATGCTCTACAAAAACAACGGCGACGGCACCTTTACTACCCAGACTGGAACAGAGCTTTCCCTGGAAGCCAAATTCTCCATGGGAGCTACCTGGGCAGATTATGATAACGATGGGCTTTTGGATGTTTTCGTTCCAAATGGCAGGAATGATAATAATTCCCTTTATCACAATGATGGAAATGGAAAATTCACCAAAGTAACACAAGGAGATATTGTTTCTGATGGGGGAAACTCGACAGGTAGTAGCTGGGCAGATTTTGACAATGACGGTGACATGGATCTCTATGTAACCAATGCCAGTAATCAGAAGAATTTCTTTTATGTAAATAATGGTGATGGAACTTTCACGAAAAATACCTCCTCCATCATTTCCTCTGAACAAGGACAATCTCACGGATCGGGATGGTTGGATTTAGAAAATGATGGGGACCTAGATTTGATCGTAGGGAATGATGCCGATAATCCGAATTTTCTATATACCAATAATGGGGACGGTACTTTTACCAAGCAATCCAATACTTTTACAGATGATGAGGAAAATACCATGGGTCTCGCATTCTCCGATACTGACAATGATGGAGACCTGGATATTTTTGTAGCAAATAAAGGCAATCAAAACAATACCTTTTACCTGAACTCAAGTGGCCAGTGTAATAATTGGAAATGCTTTATTCTGCAAGGGGAAAGATCAAACAAGTCAGCCATAGGTGCAAAGATTCGTGTAAAAGCCACTATAGATGGACAAGTAATATGGCAAACCCGCGAGATCAGTTCGCAATCAGGGGGTGGTTCCAGTAGCCAAAGTACGCTGAGGGCCTATTTCGGATTAGGAGATGCGACCAATATTGATTCTGTAGTCATCGACTGGCCTTCCGGCTTTGAGCAACATCTCACCAATGTTTACACCAATGATTGCCAAACCATCGTGGAAGAAGAAGGAGCAGAAATTTGTGGAACCGTCTTCTATGATATGAATGGAAACTGTACACAAGATCCGGGCGAAAATGGAGTACCCAATGTACTGCTCGAAATTCTGCCTGGGCCAAAATATGTAACCACCAATAATTCAGGAGAATACAAGATTTATCGTCAATACGGAACCTATACAGTCAAGATTGCTCAGGCAGACGGCTGGAGTATGGCAAATTCCTGTGATGAAGAGTACAGTATCGTTTACGAAAGTGCGAATCGTACTTCTTCCAATTCATTCTGTGGAAAAGACTTTGCGATGCAGCCGGATTGTGCAAAACCAGATTTGGTAAGTTATCTATCGAGTACCGCTCTGAGGAGAGGGTTTAGAAATAGCTATGCGATCTCTTACCTCAATAGAGGTAGCCTTTCCGCATACAATGTGAATCTATCCGTCGAGTTTGACAATGAGATTATCCCATTGACAGCTGATACGGATTGGGATTCTATGGTAATGGGAGACAGCACGACCGTATATTCATGGACCCTCGATACGCTTAGCCCTATGCAGCAAGCTTCCATCATGATTACAGACTCTGTATCTACGGAGGCAGAAATGGGGAAAATGACTCGGGTCAAATCTGCCTTCAGCATGGCCCAAGAAGATTGTGATCCAAGCAATAATACCAGCATAGATTATAATGAAGTAGTAGGTTCCATTGACCCGAATGATATCCTGGTATTCCCGGACGGAAACATTCTCCATAAAGATACCCTGACCTATAAGATCCGGTTCCAGAATGTGGGGACCAAATTCGCCCAAAGGGTGCTTATTCTCGATACACTTTCTAAGCATTTTGATCTAAATACCCTACATGTGGAAACGGCCAGCCACCCCTACAGATACGAGTTATCTGAAGATCGGGTACTTAGCTTCATTTTCGATCATATCTATCTGCCAGATAGTGTTTCCAATGAGCCTAAGAGTCACGGTTTTGTCCAATATAAAATCATGGTGGACGAATTGACACCGATGAAGAGCAAAATCCTGAATCGAGCTGCTATCCAGTTTGACTACAATGAGTTTATTATCACGAATACCGTCAAGACCCGGGTATTTGATACCAAAAGCCTGGCCTTCGACAACAAACTCAAAATGGAAATAGCTCCCAACCCGATGGTAACCGAATCCTTCATCCGGGTAGTATCTACCGAGGATGCCGATATGCGGGTCAATATAGTTGCTTTGGAAATGTTTGACATCACCGGCAAGCGAGTCAAATACATTTCCCGTCTCAACCATCAGGAGGTGCGCATTGATGCCAATAATCTGACTTCCGGCGTATACATCGTCAAAGTCAGGGACCAGAATGGCTTGAGTCATTCGGAGAAGTTGGTGGTGGAGTAAAGGACATATTAGCGTAGATCTGTGTTAGGGTGTTAGTGTTTTCGAGAGCTAAAGAATCTCATGAACGCTAACACCCTAAGACACTAACACCCTAAAACCTTCTTACTTACTGCCCGTAAGTAAGTGCCAACACCTCTCCTCTTTCTCAATCAATTTCATTTTTTATTACCTTTGCCGCCATGAACACAAAAGCGTATACCATTACCTCTGCTTTGCCCTATGCGAATGGGCCATTGCACATAGGCCACCTTGCTGGGGCCTACCTACCTGCCGATATTTTTGTCAGGTACTTGCGCATGCGGGGGAATGATGTGCTTTGGGTGTGTGGAAGTGATGAACACGGAGCTGCTGTTACTTTGCGAGCCAAAAAGGAGGGGACCACACCAAAAGCCATCGTCGATCAATACCACACGCAAATCAAAGAAACCTTTGAGCGTTTTGGGATTGATTTTGACATATACCACAGAACCACCGAGCCCCTTCATCATAAAACCTCTCAGGATTTCTTTTCGGTCCTTTATGAAAAGGAAGCTTTCGTCAAGAAAACCTCCGAGCAATACTATGATGAAGAATACAATCAATTCCTGGCTGACCGCTACATCAAAGGCACCTGCCCTAATTGTAGCTATGATTCTGCTTATGGAGACCAATGTGAAAACTGCGGTACTTCCCTGAGTCCAACTGAATTGATCAATCCTCTTTCTACCCTCAGTGGAAAAACTCCGGTTCTACGCGAGACGACCCACTGGTACCTACAACTCGACAAAGCCCAGCCCTGGTTGGAAGAGTGGTTGCTGGAAGGGAAGAAAGGAAAGTGGAAGAACAATGTCTACGGCCAATGTTCCTCCTGGCTCAAAGAAGGTCTCCAACCCAGAAGTATGACTCGTGATCTGGATTGGGGCGTAGATGTACCCCTGGAAGAAGCTGTAGGCAAAAAGCTCTACGTTTGGCTGGATGCACCCATTGGCTACATTTCGGCTACCAAACAATGGGCAATCGATAATGGAAAAGACTGGGAACCTTATTGGAAAAGCCAGGATAATCCCGAAGATGACCGGACGTTGATCCACTTCATCGGAAAAGATAATATCGTTTTCCACTGTATCATCTTCCCAAGCATCCTCCACTTCCACGAAGGATACCTGCTTCCGGAAAATGTTCCGGCCAATGAGTTCCTCAACCTGGAAGGCGACAAGATGAGTACTTCCCGCAATCATGCGGTTTGGGTACATGAATTCATCGACGAATTTCCCGGAAAGAATGATGTGCTGAGATATGCACTTTGTTCCATCTTACCAGAGAATAAAGACAGCGATTTTACCTGGAAAGACTTTCAGGCAAGAAATAATAATGAGCTGGCTGCCATTCTTGGTAATTTCGTCAACCGCATCATTGTATTGACCAATAAATACTATGAGGCAGTATTGCCAGCAGATATAGATTATAATGGAAACCCTGCAATCGCAGAAGCATTCAAGCAAATCGATCAACATATCGCCCAGCTGGAGAAATCCATTGAAAGCTATCGCTTCAGAGAGGCTTTGGCTGAATTCATGAATGTGGCTCGGGTCGGGAATAAATTTCTCACAGACCAGGAGCCCTGGAAAAAGTGGAAGGCAAATCCGGAAGAAGTAGCTCCCATTTTAGCGGCTTCTCTTCAGATCATTGCCAAGTTGGGAATTCTTTCTAAAGTTTTCTTACCGGAAAGCGCGGATAAAATCTTTAGCCTACTGAATGTAGATAAAGATGCTTTTGCTTGGAGCGATTTGGGACGAGGCGACTTGATTGCAGGTGGTCATCAGATTTTCAAAGGGAAAGCCGAGATTCTATTTTCTCGTATTGAAGATGAGGTAGTCGAAGCCCAGCTCAAAAAGCTGGAGGATGCCAAAAATGTTGCAGCTTCTAATTTCCCTCCTTCCAAAGAGGAAATTAGCTTTGACGACTTCCAGAAAATGGACATTCGCATGGGGACCATTCTTGAAGCGCAAAAAGTACCCAAAGCTGATAAACTGCTTCAGTTTAAAGTGGATACAGGTATTGATGTACGTACCATCGTATCCGGAGTAGCCAAATACTTTAAGCCGGAAGATTTAGTCGGAAAGCAAGTGCCTGTTTTGGTAAATCTTGCTCCCCGCAAAATCAGAGGCGTTGTCTCTCAGGGCATGATCCTCTTTGCAGAAGACAGTTCCGAAGAACTCCACCTGTTGAACCCCATCAAAGATATTGAGTCGGGTTCTATGGTGAATTGATATATTGTAAATCGATATGGGGGCGATAGCAATCGCCCCCTACGTTTTTTAAACCATCCGGTGTCATCCCGAGCCCCGTCGAGGGACCTAATTCCTCTCTCACATTTTTTCCCTCAACCCAGTGATTGATTAGGAAAGGAGAAAGGGAAGATATGGGTCCCTCCACTTTGGTCGGGATGACACGGATTGTGGAAGCCAAAACACATGCTAAAAGCACTCAAAAATCGATACTTCATCGCTTTTTTGCTGATTTCCCTTATCAGCGCTAGTATCATAGGCTTTAGCATTGCCTACCATTTCTACTACCTTTTCCCCAACAGCCATAGCCTCTTTCAAATCCGACATAATCATTTCCAGCACCTCGAGTTTTATACTGACAAATGGAATTATGAGGCAGGTGAGAAGATCAGCATTTTCGCAAGTGCTGCAGGAGAAAAGAAAGCACAGTTGTTTTGCTTTAATCCCACCGGAAATGACACCTTACTTTCGAAAGAAGTAATCCTCCCTTTTCAAGAATTGGCAGGCAGAGTTTCCATTGCAGGTACCGGCTGGGAAAAAAACCTTGAGGTACCTATTCCCTCAGAAGTTTCTACGGGATGGTACCTCATCCAATTAAGGAACAGCCGATTTAGGCGAACTACCTCTGTCTTCATTAGCCCAAAGCCTGAACAAGTAAAAAAATCAGTCGCGCTTCTGCTTTCTACCAATACCTGGAATGCTTATAACCACTGGGGGGGCCAATCCTTGTACAGCGCCAATTATACTCCAGAGGTAAGTTTTCTGCGACCTCAATTGCTGGCCGATCCCTTTATCGAAAATACTTATCCTAATCAACAGCTCTATTACCAAGCTGCCAATATAGATCTTCCTTTGGCAATGCTATTGGATTCTGTTGGGATTGAGTTTGATGTTTATGCGATCGAAGAACTTCATCGCTCAGCAGAAAAGTTGATTCAATATGAGAGTATTGTATTGAGCACCCATCCAGAATACTGGAGCGAAGAGATGCTTGTCAATTTGAATATTTGTCTCGACTCAGGATCAAACCTTATTAATCTGGGAGGAAACACAGCCGCATGGTACAGCGAATTGGATATAGGAGAAAGAAAATTGAAAGTCCATAAAGGAGCTGATGCGTATTGGCGGGAGAATGATAGTAAAGGACTAAGACCTTTTGGCCTACAGGAGACCGCCTGGGGATTTCATTCATTTGGGCCCTATGAGGTGCTGGAGGATACGTCTTTTGTGTGGGAGAATACAGGCTTAAAAAAAGGGGATCTTTTTGGCGAAATAAGTGAGACTTATGATTATGCTTATGCTTATGAAGGAAAGTGGGAGCTACTTTTATCCCTCTTCCGAAAGGGGCGAAAAGGTGCAGCTGCCGGCATGGAAATCGACAAATTATATCCCGGGACACCTACAAACTGGATTACTCTTGCCCGGGGATGGAACCAGCAAAAAGATGGAGCAGGCATCGTTCTTTCTAAAGAAGATATTCAGAAATTAGGCAAAGAACCCCTGGGAGCTGATTTGGGCTATTATATTCATCCTGGAGGAGGCATGATTTTCCAAACAGGGAGTTTGGCATTTTGTGGTGCGATTCCATATGATCGAAGGATCAGGCAGATCATAGTGAATGTAGTTAGTGTTAGTATGCTCGAAAGTTGAGGATAGAAGGTGATTTGCGAAAAATTCCACCTCTCTTGCGCACATGAACGCCAGAAGACTTGAACACAAGCAAAAATCACGTATTTTTGCCTCAAACTCACCCAATATGGCCAAGATCGTAGGAAGAAAGAAGGGAAGCGATAAAGTTTCCGTTTCAAATGCAGAGATTCAAAAAGAGGACGTACAACTCCCCGATTTTAATATAGATCAGGTAAATGCTTTGATCGAGAATCGTCGCTCTATTTTTCCCAAAGATTATTCAGGGGAAATCATCCCTAAAGAGAAAATTGAAACTCTTTTGAAAAATGCCCATTGGGCGCCTACTCATGGGAAGACAGAGCCCTGGTTCTTTAAGGTCTTTGCAGGAGAAGGTTTGAAGAAATTGGCCGAAGCCCAATCTCGTATCTACAAAGAGTTGAGTGGAGAGAATTTCGAAGAAAAGAAGTTCAACAAACTCGCCAATCGTCCTTTACAAGCTTCCCATGTCATTGCCATTTGTATGAAGCGCGGTAGCAATCCTAAAATTCCCGAACTGGAAGAAATCGAGGCAGTAGCTGCAGCGGTTCAAAATCTTTGGTTAAGCGCTACTTCTATGGGGTTGGCCGGATACTGGTCTAGCGGAGGCGTTACCTATAAAGATGAAATGCGCGACTGGCTCGGATTAGGTGCAGAGGACAAATGCCTGGGATTCTTTTACCTGGGTATTCCCGCCAATGGCTGGATAAAGCCTCACAGACAATCGGGCTGGGAGACAAAAGTTGAGTGGGTAAGCGAATAAAAGAAGGCACAAAAAACGCGCTTTGGAAATGGAACGAGAACTTAGGGGATGGAAATGAGCACTGGCATGCTTTTCTCGCTCCGACTTCGCCATCCAACTTTTTGAGAGAAAAAGTGGAAAAGAAATTTATCGGAGCAAGGTACTGATTGTATCCACATGCTTCTGCCGCTCCTCTGACTCCTCGATCAGGTAATCCTGCACATTGAAGTTGCCTTTTACTTTGGTCCGAATATAGCTTCCATCTTTCTGCAGATAGCGCGATTTAGCATCATCTTTTATCATCTCTCTTAAAATTCCCTGAACACGAGATTTCAATTCCTCGTCTTCAACCGGAAAAACCAACTCAACCCGACGATTGAGGTTCCGCTGCATAAGATCTGCACTCCCCATGTAGATATTTACCCCTTCCTGAGATTTGAAGTAAAAGACACGGGTATGTTCGAGGAAGCGACCTACAATACTTTTCACCCGAATGTTTTCACTCACTCCTTTCACCCCAGGCTTCAAACAACAAATGCCTCGAATGATGAGGTCCACTTTAATCCCCAACATAGAGCATTTATAGAGCTCTCGTATCATATCTGGATCCACCAGGGAGTTCATCACCATAATGATGCGAGAAGGAGACTTTTCAGAATGGTATTTACGGGTTTCCTGGATCATATTTCGCAAGCCTTCTCTCAGACTGGAAGGAGCGATGAGGAATTTATTCCAGTTTTTCTGCATGGAATAACCCGTCAGGAGATTAAAAAGACCTGAAGCATCTTCTCCCATATCCTTATCACAAGTCATAAGGGAAAGGTCTGTATAAATCCGAGCAGTTTTCTCGTTATAGTTGCCCGTACTCAAATGGAGATAGCGTCTGATTTGATCGCCTTCTTTCCGTACCACCATGCATATCTTACAATGGGTTTTTAATCCCAAAACTCCATAAACCACATTTACACCGGAGCGATCCAGGTCTTTGGCCCATTCAATATTATTTTGCTCATCAAATCGAGCCTTCAATTCTATCAGGGCAGTTACCTGTTTCCCGTTCCTCACACCCGCTTTAAGGGCTTTTACTATGGAAGAATCCCCACTAGTTCTATATAGAGTTTGCTTGATGGCTAATACCTGAGGATCCTCAGCAGCTTCTCTCACGAAATCCACCACATGCTGGAAAGAGTCATAGGGATGGTGAAGCAATACATCACCTTCCGCCAATGCATCGAATATATTGGCCCCCTTGATCACACTAGGATTGAGGGCAGGATTGAAAGGTCGATCTTTGAGGTCGGGGAAATCCAATCCCATCATTCGCATAAAAGCAGAGGCATCCAGATAAGTAGGTATTTCATAAATCTCATCCTCTTTCAATTCCGTGATCTTTCTCAGGAATTTCCGATTGGCATTGCTCATTTTCGATCCAATCTCAAGGCGAATGATGGTACCCAATCTCCTTTTCCTAAGTTCTCTCTCAACCAGTTTCAATAAATCGTCTGCTTCTGCTTCCGCCAAATCCAAATCCGCATTTCTGGTAATTCTGAATTCGGAGACATTGAGGATTTTCATATTAGGGAAAAGCATGCGAGCATGATTGTGGATCAAATCTTCCAACATGACAAAATCTCTCCGCCCGTTTTCAGAAGGCAATTCGATAAAGCGAGGTAAAGTAGAGGGAATATGTACTACCGCAATTTTATTGTCTTTGCGATAAGGAGTCCTCAACTCTACCATTAGATTTAAGCCCAAACTTTTAAGTTGGGGAAAAGGATGGGTCGGGTCTACCGCCAAAGGGGTAAGAACCGGGTATACACTTTCTCTGAAATATTCTGTTAGGAAATGTTTGTGGTGCTTGCGTAGGCTGCTCAACTTTCGAATCCGAAATCCTTTCTTACTCAGTTTGGGAAGGATATCATGATTAAGCACTTTATAGACCCTTGCTACACTTGTATGTACGTGTTGCGAAATTCTTTTCAGCTGTTGCTCAGGCCCCAGGCCATCGGCAGGTATATCTCTTACTCCAGCTGCAATCTGCTCTTTTAATCCTGCAACCCGAATCATGAAAAACTCATCAAGGTTAGAGAAAAAAATGGCCACAAATTTCAGTCTTTCCAATAGGGGATGATCGGCATCTTCAGCTTCTTCAATAACTCTGTCATTAAATCCAAGCCAACTCAGTTCCCGATTAAAGTATAATTTTGGGTCCTTTAGATTCATTTAAAATGTAAAATAAGCAAGCTAAGTTGCTGTTCACAACCTTTTCTTCAAATAATGCCACATTGCTTTATAAAGAGTATAATCCAATATACTATTATTTTTTCATTGTTTGTACATTTGCAGTATGCGGTATTTGATAACTATTTATACCCTTTTCTGTTTAATCGCCTGTAATTCAGATAAAGAAGAGCTTAGGAAAAATTTGCCTTTGCGTACAGAAGATAGTGTGGCTGTCGAATCATTTGGGGTACGCTTCCTTTTTTCTGATTCTGCTAAGGTTACAGCCGAGCTTTATGCCTCCCATGTTATGGAGGTTCAAAACACCCTGGATTTCAAAGATGCTAAAGAAGATGCGCTATTTAAGAAAAATATAGCACGAGCAGTTGATCATATCCTGAGTACAGACAGTGGGGCAGAAGATTTCACAGCTTTGGTCATGCAAGAGGCCCTTCGTCTTATGCCTAAGCCTAAGGAAAAACCAGAAGAACTGGACGAAGGAGAGGAAGATGAAGACAAGAAAAAGAAGAAAACCATTAATAGCCCGGTTAGTCCCAACAAACCCAAAACTCTCCAGTATATGGAGGATAGTGTCCATATCGATTTTCTGGATCGCTTCGGGCAGCCACACAGTTTTATCGAATCCAAAAGCGGAATTTATAACCAGGATGATGAATGGGCCGTATTGATCGAAGATGTGATCCTCAAAAATGAGAAAGGAGAACGTCTGGAAACCATACAATTGTTTTGGGATAAAGAAATTGACTCAGTCTATACACATACACCGGTCAAGATCACGACTCCGGACAAGATCATAACTGGTAGCGGAGGCATGCGCTCTACGACTTCTTTTGACAGCTATGTAATTTTTGGAACTTATGGGGAGGTTAGTTTAAATGCGGCAGAGGAAAAGAAGGAGCCCCCTAAACCAAAACCTACTCTTAGGCCTAGCTTGATCAAATAATTGCGCTTATGCCCGTAATAACGTAACATTGCTATATGAAATACTTCGAATATGTCTACCTGATCCTTATGGTCATGGCACTGGTTTTCCTTTCAAAGGAGTGGGAAACCTTACCCGGCCAAAGTCGGATCATGTTATGTGTAGTTACAGGTATATTCGCTTTTATGTTCTCATTCAGACGTACACAAAGGATTAGAGCCGAAAAAGCCTGGGAAGCAGAAATGCAAGCGATTGAAGAAGAAGCTGACGAAACCGAGAAAGAAATTTGATACTTGCATTTACCATAGCGTTTCTCATGCTAATGCTCTCCTTCTTTTTTTCAGGGATGGAAATTGCCTTTATTTCTTCCAGCCTGCTAAAAATCGAGCTCAAAACTGCACAGGGAGACCAAGCTGCACAGTTGCTCTCCAACTTCAAAAAGAAAAGTTCGCAAATCCTGATTACCATTCTGATCGGGAATAATTTTGCCCTGGTGATTTTCACCCTGATGGTGGATAACATCAGTGATCCCTTTATTCAAAACTCGCTTGAAATTGATCCGGAGAAGTTCTACCTCACTTTTACCCTGATCCAATCCCTGATCGCCACCCTGATTATTCTCGTTTTTGCTGAATATATTCCTAAAGCCATATTCCGAAGAAATGCGGATCGACTGATCTTTCCTCTGGCTTTCGTCCTCAATTTCTTCTACATCTTTTTTTATATACCGGTTTGGGTCGTTAATCAGGTGTCGAAAATTCTTCTAAGGGTTTTTTTCAATGTAACTACGGATGATCGCATTGTTGAGCTGGGGAAAAAAGACCTGGATCATTATGTCCAGGAATTGGTAGCTGCCAGTGAAACCTTGCCCGTAGAGGATTTAGATACGGAGATGCTCAGCAATGCTTTGGCTTTCAAAGACACCAAAGCACGAGAATTCATGATTCCTCGTACAGAAATAGTAGCTGTCTCTATAGATACTCCGATTGGTGAACTCATTGATCAGTTCATTGAGTCTTCACTCTCCAAAATTGTGGTTTATGAGGAAAGTTTGGATCAGGTAGTAGGCTATGTTCACAGTAATACTCTATTCAGCAAACCAGAAACAGTAAAAAAGGTCCTCCAATCTGTCATCATTGTTCCGGAAACAATGTCAGCTGATGTATTGCTCCTAGAATTTACCAATGAGAAAAAGAGCATTGCCATCGTAGTGGATGAATTTGGAGGGACCTCAGGAATGGTTACTATGGAAGATTTGGTAGAAGAGGTTTTTGGGGAAATTGAAGATGAACACGATTCAGAAGCTCAAACCCCAGACGAACCTGATCTGGTAAAAGAATTGTTGGATGATGGTTCCTATAGGCTGGGAGGAAGGTTAGAAATCGATGATATCAATGAAGAATTTGAGCTCGAACTTCCGGAAGAAGAATACTATACCACCCTGGGAGGTCTCGTTACATATATAGCCGAAGAAATACCCGAAGCAGAGGCCAATATAGAGGTAGGAGTCTATGTGCTTACGGTCGAAGAGTCCTCAAGTACACGTGTTATTTCCCTATTACTTCGAAAGAAGGCAGATTAAATGTCAAGTACAAAGCGCTAAGATTCTTGATCATCAAAAAGTTGTTCAGGATCTCCTCTCAACTGTAATATTTCCCCGACACAAGCTACCTATTTAATACCTCAAACGTTTCAAGAGAAAATCTGCTCGAGCATTCACTTAATTGGTAAATGAACCGCTTGATAGTCAAGCCTCAGGATATTGAAAAAGTTCTAGGGATTAAGCGGCCTTCAATTTTGAAATTAAGTCGGAATCCCCGTAATTTGCAGGGCTAAAAATCTACCTTACGGGAAGATTTTTTTACATAAACCTAAAAGCATTAAATAAAAAACGTATATCGATGTCTGCACTGAGTAGGATTAGAAATAACATTGGTCTGGTAGCGGTGGTGATCTTTGTGGCCCTGGCTGCATTCATTTTGACAGACTTTTTGTCTGGTATAACCAGTATCTTCAATACTCCTCCTCCAGCGGCTGTTGTAGCCGGTGAGGAAATTACCAATCAGGAGTTCGAACAAAGAGTTTCCGAGGCGATGCAACAGTATCAGGGAGCTGCCTATAATGACGCATTCAATGGTCAGATTCGGGATAATGTTTGGAACCAGATCGTTCAGGAAAAAGTTTTCGAGCAAGAGTTTGATAAAATTGGATTGGTCATCACAGATGATGAGTTGATCGATATGATGGCTGGGAATCACATTCCTCCAACAGTTATTTCCGGATTTTTTGGACAGGACCCCAACAATCCTAATATGGGGTTCATTCGCCAGGGGCTTAAGCAGCTCAAAGAAAGTCCTAATGGACTTGCAGCCCTAAAAAGCCTGGAAGACTTCCTTTTGAGAAGCCGTCCACAGGAAAGATATACAACTATGGTTCGTAGAAGCTTTGTTGGTTCAAATAAAATGGCAGAGCAGCAATACTACGATCAAAACAAAACTGTTGATATCAGCTACCTGAGTATTCCGTATTCCAGCATCATTGACTCTACCGTCAATGTGAGTACCTCTGATATCGACAACTACATCTCTGACAATGCGGCAAGATTTGAGCAAGAAGAAGAAGCATATGTACGCTATGTCAATTTTGATGTAAACCCAAGTGCTGAGGATAGTGCCAGTGCAGAGAATCGAATCGCCAAAATCGCGACATCTTTCTCTAATGCTGGAAATGATAGTATTTATACCCGCGGTAGAGTAAGAGCGCCTTATTCCAATACCTTTAAAGACATTAGCAATATTCCTGCTGCAATTCAGGATTTAGTGTTGGATGCCGAAGACAAAAAAGTATTTGGACCAATTCAGGATGGCGGATACTACAAACTGTATAAGCTAGTGGGAACTGAAACGGCTGAAAAGCCATCTGCTGCTGTCGATCACATCCTAATCACAGCGAGTGGAAATACCGCTGCTGATACGGCTGAAGCAAGAAGCAAAGCAGCAGATATTGCCAGACAAGCTCGTTCCGGAGCTGATTTCGCGGAACTGGCGCTGGAAAATTCTAATGATCCCAGCACAAAGAATACGGGAGGAAAATTAGGATGGTATAACAAATCCAGATTTGATGAAGACTTCAACAGCGCTATCGAAGGTGCTTCAGTTGGTAGCATTGTAGGGCCGCTCAAAGGTCCAGGAGGATTCCACGTTGTAAAGATCACCAACAAAACTACTAAGTCTTACAATATTGCTGAGATTGAAGAAGAAATCACTCCTTCTTCTGCCACTAAAAAGCAGGTTTACCTGGCAGCGAACCAGTTTGTGAAGAAAGCCAAAGAAAATGGCGATCTAAATGCTGCTGCAATTGAAAATGGAAATAGTGCTAGAGAAACTGCTGGTCTTTCTGCAAAAACTTATAATATTCCCGGCTTAAATGGAGGTAGAAATCTTGCTGTTTGGGCTTTAAATAGTGATATAGGTGAAATCTCCTCTGTACTTAAAATCAACCAGGATGAAAAGTACGTAGTTGCTCAGGTAGTAAGAAAGTATGACGAAGGCTTGAAGTCTTCAGCAGAAGTTACTACAAGAGAGCTTGTAAGAAGAGAAGTGAGAAATGAGAAGAAAGCTGCTCAAATCAAGCAGACATTGGGAGATATCAGTGGGAAAGACTTGAATAGCCTCAAAACAGCTTATGGTGCTGCTGCGGTAGTATCAACAGCTAATGGTATCAGCTTTGAAAGTAATAGCGTAGCGGGGGTAGGTAATGAGCCTTTGCTTATCGGTACGGCTTTGGGATTGGCTGAAGGAAGCACCAAATTGGTTGAGGGAGAAAATGGAATCTTTGTTATTCAAGTTACCAAAATCAATGAGCCTGCTGCTCCGGACGCAACTGCTTTGGCAGGGCTTAAGTCCAGCTCCGCACAGCAAGGAGGATTTGGTATCCAAAACAAGGTTGGACCTGGTTTGGTTGACATTGCTGATGTAAAGGACACCCGCGCAGCTTATGAATGGCTGGTACAACGTCAGAGCAGCAGAAACTAAAAAGAAAAAATTTACATATCAAAGGGCGGCATGATTACATGCCGCCCTTCGTTTTTTATGCAAGCTTCTCCGATTTTGATTAATTTTATCTTTTAGGCAAAATTATAATCCCAGCAATCTATGATGCTCGATATGTACCAGGTAGATGCCTTCAGCAAGAAAGTGTTTGGAGGGAATCCCGCTGCAGTCTGTCCCCTTGACGAATGGATCCCTGATGAAGTCATGCAATCCATAGCCCTGGAAAATCAGCTTTCAGAAACTGCCTTTTTTATAAAGGATGGAAATGAATTTCGATTGAGGTGGTTTACCCCCGCCTTTGAAATTGATCTTTGTGGGCATGCAACTCTCGCCAGTGCCCATGTCTTATATCAGCATCTGGGACACAAAGGTCCTATCGTTTTTCATACCCGTAGCGGAGCTTTATATGTAGAGCAGCAGGGAGAGAAATACTACATGAAGCTTCCCAGCAGACCTCCTAAAGAAGATTCCGGCCCTGCCAATATAGAAGCAGCCCTCGGCATAAAACCCGTCGACATTCGCTTGAGCAGAGATTATTTTTTTGTATTCGAATCCGAGCAGCAGATTCGGGACATGAAACCCAATCTCGACCTAATTTATAAATGGGAAGAAGTCGTAGGGGTAACAGTAACAGCAGTAGGGGAAAAAGCGGACTTTGTTTCTCGCTTCTTTGCCCCGCGTGCGCAGGTCAATGAAGATCCGGTAACAGGTTCCGCACATTGTAATCTTGTTCCATACTGGTCGGAGAAACTTGGCAAGAAAAAACTGTATGCCGAGCAACTTTCAGCCAGATATGGTGAACTGCATTGTGAAGACCTGGGAGAGCAAATCTCTTTGGGGGGAAATGCCATAACTTTTTTAAAAGGGAAAATTGATCTTTCAACTGTTCTTTAGTTCTCAAACATCCAAATAATGAAGAGACTTATCCTACTACTCATATGCTATATCGGCCTTGCTCCCCTTCAGGCGCAATTACTTTCTCCAGATGACACAGAAGGAGCTTTGCGTTTGCTTTTAGAACGTAGAGAAGCTATCAGCAAAGCAGAAGGTCCACACTCAGCTTCTCTGATCGCAGAAATGCTTAAACTGGGTATGTGGGAGGAAATCGAAGCAGAAGTAAAGAAAAGAAATCTTCCAGAAGATGTTCTCCTGGAAAAAGCTCATTTTCTCATATTGAAGAACAGATATGAAGAGGCAGAGCAAATACTACGAAAAATTAAACCAGGTCCTGCTTCGCGGGAAGCCATTCAACTCCTAAATATACGTCTCCAAACTGAAGCATGGGAGCTCAAAAAAGCTGAACAATCTTGCATAAATATTCTTAAAAATTCTCCCCGATCTGAGGCAACCGTTCTTCAATTGGGAAGTATATATGTCCTCCAAAAGAATTTTGATAAAGCTTTAGCACTAGCTAAACAGGTCCAGGAATGGAATCCCGAAAATTCAGGAGCCTACCTACTTGCGGCTGAAGCACTCCTTTGGAAAAGAGAGCAAGCTCCAGCTGAGGAGGCGCTAAGAAAATGCCTGGAACTTGATCCTTTCAATCCAGATGCTCGCTTTTACTATGGTTATGCAATTTGGAGGAGAGTAGATGCTACCCAATTGCCAGATATGGCTGCTCAGTGGAAATTGGCTTTGGAAATACATCCTTTGCACTACCTTACTCACTGGCATTGGGGAAATGGTCATACACAACTAACCTATGCAGATTATGCTCAAAAGGAAGATAAGGAGGTACGCAAGGCCCTGAAAAAAGCCAATTCAGCTCTGGGGGATGACAATTCAAAACTCGCGCTTAAGCTGGCAAATGGGGTTGGCAGGGATTTTCCCGAATCAGTCCTACCAGATATGTTCAAAGCCTCAGCCTATTATCAGTTGCAGAACTCAGATTCGGCAGAAAGTATCTTCCTTCGCATCCTGAGAAGAAAAAAGAATTATGGCCCTGCACATAATGGATTGGCAGCAGTCATCAAGCAGAGACGTTTCCCCTATTTGCAGTACAGCGACTCTTTGGAAAAAGAAATCAAGCAAAGTCGAATTGAAAATGAAGCCCAATTCTACAAGATTTTTCCGGACCTGGCTTTCTATCCCGGAGACCGAGTAAGCCAAATGGTTTATCAGCAACTATACACAGGGGTAGTTTACCTTCCATTTCTCGAAAAGCTCAATCGGAAATTTGTCATCCCTCCTTTACATGTAGATTTGGCAGAGGCTATGGGAAATTCCTTTTTCCGGGGAGGAACTACGTTCGACAACCGCCAATGGATGGATATACGCGGTGTAGGTAGTGGAGCAACTGGAATAGAGTACGTCGAAAGGGGCGCACATTTAGAACGAAACGTTACCTTGCATGAATATGTCCACCTCTTTCATGGAAGTATTTTTAGTGATACTGAAATGCGTGAGGTGAGAAAGCGCTATTACTACGCCATGGAAAATGATTGTACTCTCGATTATTATGGGGCAAATAATGAGTTTGAATATCTGGCTCAGGCCTTTCCTGCCTACTTTATCCCGATAAAAGTTCACCCTCTCAATCACAAATCCATGAATACCCGGGGAGATCTGCAATCAAAAGATCCGTTAATGTTCGAATTTGTAGATCGGCTGGTCAAAAAACATAAAGCTTATCTCAATGGAGATAAAAACGCTATGGCAAGCAATTGGGCCCATGTGTACATTCAGCTTTCCCAAAGGGCTAGTATTATGGGGCTAAATTCTCTCGAAATTCAACATCTGGAGACAGCTTTGTCCTGGGATAGCACCTATGTACCTACTTATCTGGCTTACGCACAAGCATTTGAGAGAAAGCAAGACTTTGATAGCGCAAGGATCTATCTGGACAAGGCCATTGAGCTTTCTCCCGATTTTGCCCCTGCCCAGCAAGCTTATGCGCGTTGGGAAATGAGTCGATTTCAAAAAGGGATCACTGAACAATTGCAGACGGTTAAATCCCAAAAAGCCTATTATAAAAGAGCAGAAGAACTGGAAACGGATATTGGTTTGCGCCCCAGGCTCAATCGGGAAATCCGTCAATTTTATCTATCTTTTGGCCTCATTGCAGAAGCCATAGAAACTGCTGAATCTTATGTTTCAGATGCTCCGACTGTTAGTACCTATCTCAGGGATAGTAAAGATGTAACGGAAGCTTTTATGTATGAACAGAAAGGCATACTCGGTTACCAGGAGAAATCTCTGGAGTTTTTTAAAAATCTTATTGCCCAGAAACCCCAAAATTATCAACACAGAATCCAATATGCCCGTGTACTTCTAGCCAATCAACAGCTTGAGAAGGCTAAAGAAATTTTGGAAGAAGGAAATCGTATCCTTTCAGCTTCGGGAAACAGTAGATCAGATTATCTGATCGAATTGGCAAATATTCATTTCAAAGAAGGGGATAGCCTTGCTGCAAAAAAAATCCTTACCCCTGTCCTTGAAAAGAAAATTCGCAATCGAAGCAATCCTTATCAATGGATACAAACTTTGGTTGATATTGGAGAACTTGAACTTGCAGAAAAATCATTTCGCAGACAAGACCTCCCTCGTATCCCTTATGAGAAGAGTCAATATTTGCTCACGGCTGCAAAACTGGAAATAGGTAGGGGAAATACGGAATTGGCGCAGCTTACTTTGCAGGAAGCCGTTAAAAGCAATATCTACAACTTCAAGGCGCGTTTTCTCCTCTTAGAGCTACTAGATTCGGAAAAAGATTATTATCAAATACGAAAACTGGCAAATCAGGGCATTCTTCTTCCCGTGCCACCTGCAGGGGCGCTCAAAGAGAGATTACTCACATATTTACACGAAGAATAAGGGCTTCCTTCGCGGATTTACCTTAAAATATTTTATTGGGAAACCCCTGCTACCTCAGGATTTTTTTGCCTTTGAGGATCCATTGGCTCCACTCCTGATTAAAGCCGTGGACATTTTCGGTATTGCTCTGATTTTCGTCAACCATACCTTCACCCTTGTTACTCCAGTTGAAAATACCCCCATACAGATTGTAAACATGAGAGAATCCCATTTCCTGAAGCTTTTCTCCAATCCGCTCACTTCTATAGCCAACAGAACAATAAACTAAAATAGGCTGATCGCGAGGCGTATCTCTCAGCGCATCCGCATTGAATTGATCATATCCTACACACTTTGCATTGGGGATATGAGAAACCTTGAATTCTTTTACCTCTCGGGTATCCAGAATCAAGTATTTGGAAGCATCTTTTTTGTTAAACTCTGCCGGGGTCATCAAAGGTACTGTATATGAGTACATACCATCCAGCATAGAATAAAAATCCTTTTCGGTTTTTTGAGCCATGAGCCCCTGGAAGGCAAACGAGAGGAAGAGTATAAGAATTCCGAATCTTTTCATGATAATAGCTTTATCCAAAGTTGATAAAAAATATGCGGAATACCTGTCATGTTCAGGACAAATCTATTTCTCTATGGCTCCGCTTTTTTTACCTTTGTCGATCTACAGCTGCTTTTTCTTCTTTCGTAAGCTGCTTGTATAGGTCTGGATAATAGGGTTGGGTTTTGAAATACTGAATCAACTCCTTATCACTGATATCAATCTTTTTTGCCCGTAAAATACCCAACATCATGGGAATCCAGTTTTTGGGTTGATATAAAGGCCTAACTCCTGCTAGAGAAACCTGACCATTATCTGCGGAACGATAACTTCCTCCTCTACTTTGAAAGGCTCCAAGATTTTTTTGTGGAAGGGCAGTAGAGGCGTAACCTTTAGGCATAGCTCGTTTATCATTATTAGCAAAATAGATCGGGGGAGCTACTTGCTTAAACTCTTTGATGCGCCTCCTTTCAGCAGTAGTTATATATTGGGTAGTTTGGACAAACAATCTTTGGGCAAAGACTTTAAAAGCCGTTACATTCGGGCCATATTCTTCCCCACTTGCATATGGGACATCCCGGCCTACATTCTCAATATATACAGTTCCTCCAGCCTTTATATAATAGCCTCTCAACGTATGCTTATCCAGCCTCATTCTTAAAGGAGAAATGGTTTTTCTAACCAATTGTTTCTCCCCAGGCTCTAAATAAGAGTAAAATTGATCTGGGAGCCATTCGGTTCGGAACTCGACCATATTTGAATGAGCGTTATATCTCCCGTATTTCACCAGAATATGCCTAACAAATATTTTATAGAAAGGCTCCATATTTTTCCGGCTGAGATGTTCGTCCACAAAAGCCACCAAATCAGGATCGCTTTTATGATTACTCAATAGCATGACTTGTTCGAAAATAGATTCAAGAGTTTCATTCATCGCCTGAACCTGGCTACTACTATTCCGGCCTCTATCCATATGAAACACACCACTTCGAGGAGTTTTTAGGATGAAATTCTTCTCATAAAAACTGATACTTCCATAGGTCCCAAAATCTATGATCAGCGCATTGCTTTTATGTTCAAATTGACCTTTTAACTCACAATAGGAGGATAGCCGGAAGCGATTGTCCGGACTTAAGGGATAGTCTCCAAGTCGCTCGTTGATGAGCGATTCAAGGGTTCTAACCTTTGGTTCTTGACGTTGTGCGATGGAGGAAAGATTTAGAGCTATTTGTGCAAAAATCAGCAGGAGCACCGCATGAATTTTCATATCAAGAGAAGCTAGGTGTTATGCTTGGATAATTAAGTAATACGAATATTCAAACTAAAGTACTAATTTTCTACCCGCAGTGCAAGCTCAGAATCATGAACTGTTTTTATTTGAGGGTTAAAGGGTGAATAGCTAAATAAATGACCTAAAGTGTCAGAAAACGTTGCGTGAATCACCAAATTTTATGGCTGAGTAAACTTCCCTCTTTTCTGAGGATCAGGGTATAAATGCTTTCAGAATAATTTTGCAAATCGAGTTCAGCACGATTATTTCCAGGCAAGGCAAAGGAAGTTTTACGATAAAGGATGGCTCCTTTTAGGTCCCTAATCTCCAGAGTATACAAACCGATATCCCGGGAGAAGAACTTTATCCCCACTTTTTTATCAGGACTTCCATTGTTGAAAATCTCCAAATTCTGTACAACATCCACCCTATTAGATAATATATAATCAGATTTTGCTATAGCAAATCTTCCCCAACTTTGTACCTGATCTCTTGTAGCCATTATCTCATTTTCCCCAAATCCCGAACTTTGGTTTCGATTTAAATTTCCTTCTTTTTCCCAACCATACCCCTTATCAATCAAAAAAGTATGCATGCCTTCATTTTCTCCTCCATTATTGTGTTCTTTTGAAGTTAAACTTAATTGAAAGGGCTGTGATGGATTCTGGGGAGAGTAAAGTTCCCAACTTCCATTATCTAAGAGTTCAGTTACACTGCCCCCATCCAGTTCTACAGGAGATTGTAAGTATTCCGGCAATTCAGAAAACGATGCATCTACAAAAAGTAATCCAGGCTCACGGTCAAATTGAAGATTAAGAAATTGCAGCGCTGTTTCGCTACCTATTGGAAAGGGCGTATCTCCAACACTTAGGTAGCGTCGAATTTTACCAACGATATATCGGTCTTCATTGAAGTTTTTTATCGCACCAGCATCTGAATTAAATATGACCAGCATTTGGGATCCGGTATAGAGCTTTCCATCTTCCAAAAACAAATCCTGGTAGATACCCAAATCTCTCTCCAGTTTCAAACCAAATGGATTGCTCACGATTGCTCTATGAACGGCAAAACCATGATCCCCTCGTACTTTTTGTATATCCTCAAGTCCATTAAAATGAATGCAGCCACCTGTATGGGAAATAGGATCTAAAACTTTGGTGTAGGAAGAATTTATGAAATCGCCTGAAAGGAAAAGTTCACCATTCAACTCCATCTTGGAAGATTGATTCCCCTGATCTTTCAGTTCAATATTCCCAGCACAATATACACTGGCTCCTTGTGAAACCTTTATATAAGCTCCCTGACTTTTAATCCCCGTTTGAGCCTCTAAAAATCCCTGTGCCAACAGGACAATAAAAAGAATGAGTAAAGTTTTTCTCCCCATAAACTTTGGCTGAAGCCTTCTATTTAATCCGTTCCAGTTTTAGGTAAATATTGAGTGTAGCTTGATTCCAGTTGTTGACTTTGAGATAAAGCGCTTGTTTTTGATGAAGACTGAACAGGCTTTTCTTTAGCCCCGCTTCTATTGGAGTTCCTTCCTCCAGTTTTTTCTCTTGAAAGATATTCCCAAGGTCTGGCTGCGTACCTATGCCTATCTTTTGAATTGCTCCCCCCCTGCTTTCCATTACCAACGAAGCTATTTTGTAGCCTGCAGGAATTTCTAGAGAAAGCTTTCCATTTGCCTGAATATTTTCCTGCGTAAGGAAGAGGAAAGCATTGTCTGAGGTGGGATCCAAGGCTTTTCTTTTCGCAGAACTGTTGGAAGAGACTTCCACCCAATAGTTTTTTGTGTACACAAAGGTAGCATATTCGTTAGCATTCAGGGTGAGGTCCTGGTTGGATAAAGTTTGAATCCCTGTCCCAATAGGAGCATAATATCCATTGCGGAAGGTGATATTATTGCTACTGCTTGAACAACGAATCAAGAGTCGGTAGCCCGCCGGATACTCTTTATTGTTCCCATAGTTTTTGGAAAGGCGAAGAAAGTTAGCGGGTCCCCCATTTCCACTTAAATCCAAAAAGGTGACTCCTACCGGTGAAAATTTAGGTATCAATGCCTCAGCGGTACTAACTGTTTTTATCTCATGGGGAGTCTCATTGACCCCTGCTTGCATGCTTACATACCTATAAATATCACCCTGACAGACCATAACCGTATCCTCTGTACAGGTTTTTTGCAAAGAGAAATTACAATTGTTGAGGTAAACCTGGCCAGCATCTGATTTATCAGGCACGATGAGGTGATATCCACTTTCAGAGCCGGAATTCACAAATGTACATTGGGAGAAATAAGAATCTCCGGTATCGATCAATCCTATTCCATCTTTTTCAGCTGTTATGTACTTGGCAAATTTTACAGCAGTTGAACCCCCATCCTGCATGGTACATTCAATATAGCAATTATAGGCTTCAAAGGTAGATTCTGTCCGGGCATAGGCGCCAGATGTATGGCCGATAATGGTACAATTGTACATGCGAGCATGTGCCCGATTTCCCAAACCAATGGCATAGTAAAAGGATCCTTTGATTTCACAAGCATGAAATTCTCCAATCCCCGTATACCCTGTAGGATTTCCTGCATTATCTACCGCTCCTTCTGGCATATGCACCCCCCATAGCCCCGACATCTGGCAGTTATAAAATTTACTATCCATTACATCTACTCCAACTACTCCATCAAATGTGCAGTCAAAGAATTTTGCATCCGGACTCCATGCGAGGCTCCCCAGACCTTCATCTACTACGGTAAAGGTACAGTTGCGGAAGGTAGAAGTTGAAAAGCCCGGAGTGATGTGATTCTCGTATCCCAGAAAGGTGCAATTTTCAGCCTCAATATCTTTTCCTTCATTAACGATCCCATTTGAGCCCGGCTGTCCATCGAGGTGGATGAATTTCATCCCTAAAAGTTTACAAGCCGCACTAACCTTCAATACAGGAACTCCCTGGACTGAGGATTTGATGCTGACATTACCAGAAAAGCTGACTAGTGTAATGGGATTGGTTATATGAATATTTGCCTTGTACACTCCATCCGGGAAGAAGAGGGTAGCACCAGGATGATTATTAATGGCTGCCTGTAAGGAGTCCGTGTCATCCGTCACGCCATCCCCTTTTACCCCCAACTCCTGAACGGATATGTATAATTCTGCAGCTGTGTAAACAACGCTATCCGGAATATTAGCATCCAAATAACGGCGTATCGTTCCTTCTGTAACCAGGCTAGTATCCGAATAACCTAGGGAACTATCTTGTCTAATTTCATTTATTAGAGGCCCCTCTTTTTGGCGAAAGGAATGTTTAATTACCATATTTCCCAGGCTGTCTATCCTCAAGGCTTCCTCTCCCAGAACTTCGAATCTAATCTGGTTCTCATTTTCTACCTTTTCCACATAAACACCAGTGTCCTCATCTTCGTCAAGAATTTTTCCTATCCTCAGTTTCTCCCCATTTTTACGAGCGATCTCTCCCCATTCGATACCATCCCAATACCAGAAGCTTTCCGTATCGGTATCATAGAGTAATAATCCTGCCCCTTCCTCATTTACGTCCATTCCCATCCGTTCGGAACTGGTCAATTGTGGAAGTAGAATACCTTTATTGTGGTCTTTACTGAATAGCTCGAGGAGAGCGTATGGTTTCTCAGAAACATATAGGGTATCATCAGTGATCAATACCTGTTGTCCCAGAAGTCGAGCCTGTCCCAGGAGAAGGACAAAACTAAAAATGACTAGCTTTTTTGATAGCTGGAAATTCATAACGCTCAAAAGTAAAACAGCAATTCGTAATTTCCATTACTAAAACCAAATCATCCTTACCGTAAAATAAAAAGCCGCAAGATGGGTCTCACGGCTTTATTCCTGTTTTTTAAATATTTTAATAACTAAACAACTATTCAATCATTGGTAAATCTATCAGCGCTGCCTCTTCTTTACTAATACTTCCAAAGCCAACAAAGCCTCCGTCTGCTTCGGCAACTTTCTTTGCCAGGCTTCTCCAGCTATCTTTTAGCAAATCAGCATAACTGGATTCTAATTTAGGAGTAATTGAATTGAGCTGAGAAAGTTCTCCGCTGATTGCCTCTTTGGACTCAGGAGTCCAGGAGTCGATCATCCCACTCAATTTGGTTTCAAAATCCTCATTTACCGCTTCATAATACTCATGTAGGCGAGTATCAGAGGTGAAAGTTCTATAATTAACCAGTTTTTCGCCCAAAGATTTCTCTTTGTCATCAATATCATTATCGGCTCCTGCGATGAGGAGGGTAATTAAAGCAGGTGTTCTCAGGAGCAGATCTACTTCTGACTCACTTAGGTCGCTGAAATATTTGATAGCCATATATGGATTTTTGCGCAAATATAAGCAATAGGCCGAATGGGTTCCAAACCCATCCGGCCTTTATTCGATTTGCATGAATTTTTAAGCAGGTTGGAGAATTTTTCCTTCTAAGGGTGTGGGGATATCTCTGAACTCATAAAGCTGATTTCTGAGTTTAGGCGTGAAGCCTGCCTCAATAATTACTTGCTGAATATCCTCCGCACTCATTCGATAGGGAGCCCCGGCAGCGGAAACTACATTTTCTTCTATCATAATGGATCCCAGATCATTGGCTCCACCATGTAGACATACCTGAGCTACTTCTGGACCAACAGTTAACCAGGAGGCCTGAATATTTTCGATGTTGGGTAGCATGATGCGGCTCAGTGCTATCATCCGCACATATTCATCCGCACCTACTGTATTTTTTATCCCTTTTACCCGATTCAAAAGGGTGCCATCGTCCTGATAAGGCCAGGGGATAAAAGCTTTAAACCCATTTTCTCCTTCTGGCCTCTGCGCCTGAACGGCTCTGATTCGCACCAGATGATCAAATCTTTCTTCTATCGTTTCTATATGCCCAAACATCATCGTAGCACTGGTGGTCAGCCCTAATTGATGAGCTACCCGCATAACTTCAAGCCATTCCTCCCCGGAGCACTTGCCATTTGAAATGATTCGCCTGACTCTATCGTCCAGAATCTCAGCTCCTGCACCCGGCATACTATCCATCCCCGATTTTATCAAACGCTTGAGAACTTCTTTATACGTCATGCTAGATAATTCGGCTATGTGCACAATTTCAGGTGGCCCCAAAGCATGAAGGCGCAACTTGGGAAACCAATCTTTGAGTTTAGAAAAGGTTTCTTCATAAAACTCAATTCCCAATTTCGGGTGATGGCCTCCTTGCAAAAGAAACTGGTCCCCGCCCAAGGCAAAGGTTTCTTCAGCTTTTCGCTTATAGGTTTCATCATCTGTAATGTATGCCTTGTCTTTGAATTTATCAGTTGGAGGCACAAAGAAATTACAGAATTTACAATTGGCAACACAAACATTGGTTGTGTTGACATTGCGATCGATCTGCCAACTTACGATACCGAGGGTATCTTTTTTGTGGACCTTTCTCATTTCATTCGCCACGTACATCAATTCTTCAGTACTGGCATGATGGTGAAGATGAATTCCTTCTGCTTCAGTAAGGAATTCAAAGTCCAGGGCTTTCTTTAATAAATCAGAACTATTCATAAACGAAAAGACAAAGCGATTTTCTATAAGAAGTAAATATAGGAATTACCCTATATAATAAATACTTCCTTTTTCTTTAACTCAGGAAAATTACAAAAGTTTCAGAAAAAAATGAAAATTACTATACTTTTCGAACAGATTTACCAACGCCTTCCTCGGAAAAAGTAATCATCTCCCATCACAGCAGCTAATTTGCGCCTGATCCTTGTAGAACCACATTGGTCTGCGGCATCTTCCATAGCATCCAGGTACTCATCCTCCAGCTTATCCAATTCGTCATTATAATCTTTCTCAAGAGTCCTGACAAAATCTTTATACTGCCTTTTGAGTTCCTTCTTTTCTCTTTTGGAATGAAGTTGAGCGAGGTCTCTTTTAAAGATTTCATTTCCCTCTTCTAGTTGGATATGAAAGTATTTATCTGTGTCTTTCATGTCTTTTTTAAATTGAAGTTCGAGTTCGTCCAGGTAAATATCACAATCGCTAGGAATATCCTGAGCAGATAGGGGAAAAGGGATCAGGAAAAGGCCGATCAAACTTAGGGTGTAAAAAATCTTTTTCATCGCGACGCATTTAGGTTTGTAATACAATTTGAGTGTGTCCCATAGGGACTTTGTCTCATAACTATATTAACTGAGATCCTTCAAGATTCCGAGTGGGATTTTTTCACTGTGCACGATTTTTGGATAAGCGTGTAAAAATGCAAAGAGGGACCCTGGAGGTCCCTCATATTTACATACGACAGCTACTTTATAGCAATCTCTTTTTATCTATTACTGAATTTCAAAATTGCCCAGTTTATTTTCTCTCATGATAAAGGCAGCAATGTTTCTGCTTGGGAAAATACCTTTAGCATTCAAAGCGGCCTTTAGCTTTTCACTTGTTCCTCTATCCCCCACCAAACGATTTCTGGGACGAACATCATCTTTGACTGGAAATATGATGATAAATGCATTTCCCAGACTTGAGCCTGCTTTGAAAGAAAGGTCATTAGGATTTAGATCATAGGCTTTCATAAAGTTTTGCAAACTCATAGCTCTTGCCTGAGGAGCCATGCTTTTATAGTTCTGAGCTTTTTGAGGACTTGCTTTTAAATGTTTTTTGAGTGCAGTCATCATAGCTGGGCTAGCTTTGCTGAAGCCTTTTTGTGCTTGAGCTTCGGTAGATTGAAAACATATGAGAATAGAAGCGAAGAAAATTATGAGAGATAGTTGTTTTAGGTTTTTCATTGCCAGAGAGGGTTAATGGTTATTATTTTCTTCTTTGTATTCTGGCTCTGAAAAAACGTAACATGCATTTAGGAATGAGGAATAGAGATAAAGTACAAAGTTAAAACGCATTTGCGACCTTTTTGCTTTTGAACTTGGCACTTGAACCTCAACTTAAATTCTTACCCATAGAAAAAGGGGGCCACTTGGACCCCCATACCAGCTAACACGGTCTTTCTTAACCAAAATTGGTCTTAAACCATATTCTAAACCTAACAGGAAAGAATGAGCAGTCTCTACTAAGCTAAACTTTTGGGTGCTTTCAATAGCATGTTCAAAGCATTCTCCCAAGGATTGATATCCAACTGAATGTTATATTTCTTTTTCTGGTTGTTCTTTCCGTAAGCAGTTACCCGAAGATTGTATGATCCGCCTTTGCTATACTTATAGGTAAAGGATTTTTTTACAATTTTTCCTTCCCCGTTTCCAAAATCTACCCGATATATGTAGCCGGGATCATAATTGAGGATTTCGAAGCTGAGTTCTGATTCACTCAGTTTTTCACCTTTGACCTCTAATTGAATCTGATCATTGTAAGGAGGCACAAGAATCTCCTCTCCTTTCTGAAAATCTACAACATTGATCTTTTCTGATTCTTTGCTTGTCCCTACAACTCCTTTTTCTGAGAAAAATTCATCTTCTTCTTCTAATGAAGGAGTAGAAGTCACCACCATTTCTTTCCGCATATCTATAGGATCAGGCTTGTTTGTGAGTACTACAAATGAAACAAAAAGGAATACGATTGCAGAAATACTTATAAATGTAGCGACCAGGTATTTTTCTTTTTTAGCGGCCTCCTGTGCTTTGATCTGGGCAAAGATTTGGTCAATTCTGTCTTGGGTACTGATGTCTTGCATGATGAATAGATTATGTGATGCAGACGATATACCGATTACAAAGCAATGAGCAGATTATATTGTAAAGATCATTAGGGCTAAGGGCTGTGTTACACTATTTCTATTTTCTCTTTTTCTTCTTTTCCAAATCCCTTATCGAAGTCTACAATGTAAAATTAGCATGATAATATTACGCCATAAACATCAAAACTAGCGGATTGTGAGTCTTGCTTTTTGCTGGATTTCTTACATTTTCGTCAATAAACAAGTCGAATCGATATACTTTTTCGTGATCCCTCAAATCCTCTTTTCTTAAAAAAGGGATACCTAAATAGTATCCCTTTAACATAAGCTGCAAATACCTTCTCAATTGAAAGTATGATTAGTGTGTATAATGAGTTTTTAGTTTTTTTTCAATTCCAATTCCCCCGTAAGCTCCAGTAGATACTCTATAGATAGCGGTTTGTATCTGAAGCTTTTGATCCGGGGATTCTGTCTAGCACGCTCTGGATCCAAAGGATTGAGGGAGTCTGAGAGAATTACTATCTCGGGTTCCTCATCTTTCACCCTTTCTTGGTAGGCATCCACAAACTCCCATCCGCTCATTTCTGGCATATGTATATCCAAGAAGATAATATCCGGCTTTACATAGTCCTTAGGTGCTTTTTTCTCCAAATAGTCAAGGGCATCGCTAGGATTATCAAAGAATAAAAGCTTGTCAGCAAGTTCCGCTTCCATCAAGATTTCTTTGTGATAATAATTGGTCATGTAATTATCATCGACAAACATCAAACATTTAAATCTCTCCATTTCGGCTTGTTGATAAAATTATTTCTAGAGGAATCTTAAAAATCATGAGCCTGACGATCAGGCTCATGAAACATATAAGGTACTTTTAGGAAGGAAGGTAAACCTTCTGTTCATCGCCGAGTCAGGGGTAAACAAAATATTAGGAACATCAAGGCTGCAAACTGACTGATAAGTGTGGCAAAGAACTGAAGCGTTTTCCATATCACAATGATAGAGAGTATATAGATCAAGGACAGGATCATTTTTTTTCAATTGTGAGAAACGGCTAAAAAGCAAGCTCATATACCAATTCGCCCTACTCATGTCGGAATATTGACTAAATCTCACAATTGGATTTTTTTGATCTTGAATAAAATATAGTTTTGGGCGAACTATGTAACCGTAGTCATAGCCCTAGTTTTTTGATATGCGAAATCTATTCTATCTGTATTGCATGCTTGCTCTATGCACCACCGATATGTTTGCACAACAAACAGAAAGGTGGATCGTGTCGGCAGGCGATAGCATATTGAACTATTCTTTCGGGGGGACACGGATAAAACAGATCTTACCCAATCAAAACTGGGAGGTTTGGGAAATTACCTCCGAAGAAAAGCAACACATCCTTTCTCTTGGTGCTCACGTCATTAGGTTGACGGAGCCTGACATGCGTTTTTTTGCCACAGGATTACCAAATGATCCACTGCTAGATGATCAGTGGTTTCACGACAACAAAGGTCAAAGCGGCGGCACCGTCGATATCGACATTGAATCAGAACGAGCCTGGGACCTGGAAACAGGAGATGGCAGTGCCGTTATAGGCGTTCTAGACAGCGGTATTGATTGGAACCATCCCGACCTGATAGACAACATATGGCAAAACCTTGCCGAAGATTTCGACAATGACGGTAGCGTACTGGAATGGAATGGTAGTCGCTGGATTTTTGATCCGGACGACGTGAATGGCATTGATGATGATGGAAATGGCTATGCCGATGATTTTATTGGTTGGGATTTCGTAAACGGTGACAATGACCCCATGGATGATCATGAATCAGGCCATGGAACCCATGTGGCAGGTTTGATTGCTGCCAGTGGGGATAATGGTATAGGTGTAAGCGGGGTAGCCTGGAATGCTAAGCTAATGGGCTTAAAAATCCTGAATGAAACGGGAGGAGGATATGCTTCAGATGCCATTGCTGCGCTTGATTATGCTTTCAATATGGGTGCCCAACTCAGCAACAATAGCTGGGGAGGTGGTCTGGCCAGCCAATTACTAGATGCTAAAATCACAGAAGCAGGCCAAGCTGGACATACGTTCGTAGCAGCAGCTGGCAATAATTTTGGTAACAACAATGATGTAGCCCCTCTCTATCCAGCTTCCTATCCACATGAAAATGTCATTTCTGTAGCCGCCAGTGATCATCACGATGAGCCGGCCAGCTTTTCAAATATTGGTGCTAACTCTGTCGACCTCTTCGCACCCGGAGTGGGTATGCTAAGTACCTTACCCAATGACTCCTATGGCTTTTATAGCGGAACTTCCATGGCAGCTCCTGTAGTTACAGGTGCCCTGGCCTTACTTATATCTCAACAGCAAAACCTCAATCCACAGGCAATCAAGGATCGACTCTTCCAGTCTTTAGATCCGGTTCCTGCTTTCTCTATGCTATCCAAGAGCGGTGGCAGGCTAAATGTATTCAAGCTATTGCATAGCAATTGTGATGCGATTGCCTATTTCAGCCTGGATAATCTATACCTCTGTGAAGATGAAGATATTGACATCCCAAATCTATCCAGCAATGCGCTAGGATATAAGTGGTACATAGATGGCGTATTGGTATCCACAGATGAAAATCCTGGAGTTAAGCTGCCGGATAATGAAGGCAATGTAGAGATCCGGCTAGAAGCTCAGGGTACCAATTGTACGGATACCTATACCATAGTAGCAGAACTTCAACCGGACCCAAATCTTCCAGACATGGATACGGTACATTGCGGCCCTTTCGTAGTGATGGAATCTCCGTATAAATCTCCTCTGTACAGTTACTTCTGGTATGATCGTTATTACAATCTTGTGGGATTTGAAGAATCCCTCATGATCAATGAAGAGGGCTGGTATAAATTAAAAATTGTATATGGTTGTGGAGAAAAAGACAGCGAATGGTTTAATGTGGACCTTAATGAAGGCTGTGTCTGGCCTGGAGATGCCAATGCGGATGGAGAGGTAAATATGACGGACTATTTGCTTACTGGATTAATAGATACAGAAACCGGACCTGCAAGGCCCTGGCCATCGACCGAGTGGCAGGCCCAAAGTGCGACTCCCTGGTACGCAAATTTCCCCGGATTAAATCCCTTGGGCAATCAAGTAAATTATATGCATGCAGATGGCGATGGTGATGGGGTGATTGAAATTGAAGAGGATTCGGAAGTCATTCGCAAAAACTATAGTAAGCAGATTTTTCCTGAACAAACGGCCCAGGGGCAAGCCGATATATTTCTGAACATGGGCTCTCAGGTAATGATTGTAGGAGATACAACTGACTTTACAGTCGATTTGGACAATATTCCCCCTTACCTTATCGAGGATGTAGCTGGAATTGCAGTTCGTCTGGAGTATGACATGCCTCTCAGTAAACCTCTAACTTTTGATTTCAGTAATACCTGGTTCTGGGATGCTGCTGAAACGGATTCCTTTATCGTTCACAATGAAGGTAATAGACAGGTGGACGTTGGCTTATTCAGAAAAGGAGGTTTTCCCCAACAAATAGCTGGAACCTTCCTTAAGGGTAAGATAATTGTCATTATTGATGATATTGGTAACTACAACGAAATTGCAGAGCAAGCATTCTTTTCCATTAGCATTACGGGCGCTACTATTATCAAAACTGATGGCACATTGCTTCCTTTAAATCAGATAAGTTCAGTTTCCTCTGTAGCGACCCAAACCCTCACAATTGAAATCCCTCACAATTCCAGACAAATGCACCCACTGGATGAGTTTGGGATTAATGTATTTCCAAATCCCGGGGCTGAAAAGTTAAAAATTGAATTAAAAGAACCTTCAGAAAAATTTGTAGAAGTAGAAGTCTATGGATTGGATGCACGTGTTCACTGGAAGTATAAAAAAGAGCTTTTTTATTCTAAAGATTACTTTATTTTCGACCTCCCTGATCTCATCCCTGGTTATTATTGGGTGAAATTTAGAGACGAAAAACAACAATATTTAAAAACAATTGTCATCGAATGAACGAAATCATTATAATGCATAACAAACTAAGGATGATTTACGTTTCAGAGGTGATATAAAGACCGAAGAAACCGTCAAAAAAATATAAACCTATATTTCCTTGAGCGTAGGGAGACCCTCTTTATTGAGGGCTCCCTTTCTTTTTAGAGAAAAATAATAGGGAAAAATCAGGCGTAGCTAAATTCAGCAATTTTTTGACTTAACCAGCCTTTCTCAATTATGGGTTGGATTTCTTGTAGCTCTTCGTGTACTTCTTCAATATTAGCTTTTTCACCAATCTTTATTCTAAAGATTTTCCTTAAAATTGCCACAAAATTATAATAGGCCTCTTTTCTGGCAAACTGGAATTCCAGATGC
>JBCBRM010000030.1:0-105509 GCA_039819665.1 Bacteroidota bacterium | reverse complement strand
GTTTAGCCGTACTTGCCAACTCAACCCAAAGATCAGGATCACTACAAACTTCCTCATGTGGCAGATATACATCTGTATTTTGGCCAGAGGTCGTACTAAATGCGCGAGTCGTGTAACAAGTATGGGTATATCTCGCATCAGCATCTTCGGTAAAGGTGTAGGAACCTACGCCCACAGTCGCTGTAAATGTTCCATTTTCATGGGTTGCGATACGGTATCCGATACCTGAAATCACTCCGCTTACGTCCGGAAGCATTTTTTCTCCTGCATCATAGTTACAGTTTCCATTAGCATCTATAAAGGCGTGGAAAGTAACCGTAGAAGGTTGCGTTTCGCTGATGTCATTGCACTGATTTATGGTGAGGCTGGTAATCACCTGCTTATTGCCTGAGGGCCAGAAGATGACCAAAGAATCTACACTTGATGCATCTCCCAGTCCGAAATGAGCCTTCATACTGCTTTGAGCACTAATTCCTCCAGAACGCGTAGTGATCACACGTGTCTGCCAGGTATCTACACCATCAATATTGGCTTTGAGTTCCAAACGTGCACCGACTGCGCTTTTGTTGGAAGCATTACCTGTGAGATTGATACACACCCATGCATTTCCACAAGATGCAGCATCATTCACGTAAAGGACATTGGTTTCTCCATTTCTGTTGGTTACAAAGATGTCTATATCCCCATCATTGTCGAAGTCAGAAATCATGGGGGAAACCGAATTTTCTGTATCTGTGGCAGGATCAGAAGTGATCACTTTATTAAATCCTCCACTTCCGTAGTTGTAGAAAAGGGAATTGGTATTTCCATTATCATGCACTACGTAGAGATCCTGGTCGCCATCATTGTCAAAATCTCCCCAGACAGAACCCATAGTATGACCAGCTTCAGTAGAAATGATAGAGCTAGTATTCTTGGTAAAAGTGCCGTCTCCATCATTTACATATAAGAAATCTTCCTGATCGCTGGCATTGGAGACAAAGAGATCCAGGTCCCTGTCATTGTCAAAATCAACCCAACTTCCACTCTGCGAATTTCCCCCATCAGCTGAGATCAGTCCTGTACTGGCAACCGTAAATTTTCCATTGCCATCATTGTGATAAAGGGTATTGTTATTTCCCCACATATTGGCGACAAAGAGATCCAGGAGGCCATCATTATCATAATCTCCCCAGACTCCATTGAGGGTAGGACTTACTTCCCGATTGATTGGAGCACCTGTGGCAGTAGAAAAAGTACCATCCTGATCATTGTGAAAAAGTTGGTTGAAACGGGTTTCGAATAAATCTGTTGCGAATATATCGAGGTAGCCGTCATTGTCATAGTCCACAAAGGAAGCACTATGAGAATATCCTTCGTATCCCTGAACTGTGGTATCTGCTAAGTCAAAGGTGCCCGCTATATTTTCATATAGATGATTGTAAGCGCGAATGTTATTGGCCATGTAAAAATCAATATCTCCGTCATTGTCATAATCTCCCCAAACAGGCCCGGCATTCGAACCAGTATGTGTTGTTGCCTGACCAATGTCTACACTGTAAAATATGCCAAAGCCATTGTTCTGATACATGCGACTAGCTTGCCAGTGAGCATAATCAGCGACAAAGAGGTCATCATCTCCATCATCATCATAGTCTACCCAGGACGCACCCCAGGTATTTTCTGATTCGCTTTCGAGTCCGGTTCCTGAGGAACGGCTGAAGGTATTACAGACAGGGTAGCTGACGGTGAAAGAAGAAACGTAGTCTTCTGTTTCCCCCAATCCTAAGTCTCCACTACCATCTGCCAGTACCAGTTCCTTTTCTGCAACCCGTACCCTCCAACTAGCAGTACCATCGCCAAACTCTGAGGGTATGCTCACATTAACTGTCTCGGTAGTCGCACTACTAATTGTCCTGCTTCCATTGTAAAAATCATCAAAGCTGAAGTCGCCATCCCAATCTACCCAAAGGCCATAGTAAACTCTTTTATTAGACATATTAGTATTGAGGTTGATATCTACAGCTATGGTACTCCCAGCAACATAGGCAGAAGGTATTGTGAGGCCGTCATCATAAGTATCTGTACTCGCATCAGAGTTAGCAAGCGCTACGGTATCAGCTGCTACCTGAGCCCCCAACCAGAAAGCCTCATAATCCGGTACATTGTCCTTCACGATTTCCTGGCGAAAGGCAAGGCTTCTAGCTTGCGGTAAACCTATATTGTCTCCATAGTCATAGTCGAATACTACCGGAATATCCTGTGGGCATGAGAATCCGTCATTCAATTTCAATCCCGAAGTCGATGTCATCACCAGTTTGGCCTCACGAGTCGTAACGTTGATTTGATATATCTGGCCGGTACTGTTGTTGGAAATGTATAGGTAGCCATCAGTCCCGGTCCATTGGGCACCATAACCGCTATTGGGAATGGTCGCTCCTATAATGGATCCTATTGTTGATTTCGTATTGGTACCCGTGTCAAACTTATAGAGCGTTCGTTTATGAACTGCGTAAAAGTTTCCATCCGTATTATAAGCCATATCCCAACCCGCAATTCCTTGTCCACTATAGGTAGCAACAATGGTCGGTCCACTCACATCGATCTTGACCATATCTCCTCCTACTTTTCCATACCAGAATCCATTGAAGTCCATATCTCCACAAAAGGAGTTTTTGGCGAGAGGGAGCCCCAAATCTCGAATAACTCCATCCTCAGAAAGGCTCACAAATCTACTTTGACATGAACCATAAGCAATACCCGTATTCACATCATAGCCCATCCCATTTACCATCGCATCTATGACTGAGATTTCTTCATAGGATCCATCAGCTGGTTTCAGTTTGGCAAATTTTGGGGCTCCATTCTTTTTCTTATAGGTCTGATAAAAGGCCGGTTCGCAAGTAAACTCTGGTATGAATACACAATTTGCCCCTCCCACGGCTGTAACTCCACTCAGTAGACTCGGGGAATATTGCGCAGGACCTCCTCCACTGGCATTGAGGGTATAATTGCCATCTGCCGTTCCAGAGTTTACCAGCGCACTAAAATTCAGAACTATTGTATCCTGATCCGGGATACCAAAATTACTCCAACTTATTACTCCAGTGGAACCATATGTTGGGAGGCTAGTGGAATCAAATGTCGCTAAGCCTCCTAAAGCTATACTGTCTCCATAAAAAGTAAAGCCTGAAGGTAAGGTAGCAGAAACTGTAAGACCAGTAGCTTCCACGCCATCATTGTTGATCAGAAAAATGTTATAAACTGCCAACGCTTCCTGACAAGTTGACTGCATCAACTCTATGCTTAAGTCTATCGTTGGCACATCCGTTTTTAGGGTAATTACATCTCCATTATCTAAATCGATATCATCAAATATAAGGACTCCGCTTGCATAGCTGCTAGGATCGATTTGGGTAACTCCTCCATCCGTGAAATCGCCATCCCCATCTGTATCAACCAGGAGTTTGAAATCAGAAACAGAAGTGCCAGAAATATTTAATGAGCTGAGGTCAAAAGAAAGATCCATTACTCCTAATTCCCCCATCTCAAGGATTTTCCATTCTCTATCCAGCCTTTTGCCCACATTTGCAGGACGATCTACAGTAGTCTCTTCGATAATCCCATTTCCATCATCATTATCATTCCCCCACATAAAAAAGGTCTTATCAATGGTTATGGTACTGGAATTTGAAGCATTAGATGCCGCAATTGAGCCCATCCCTATGCTCAAAATATCTTCATTATTATTTTGTCCAGATTGTTTTTGATGAAGTCCCGCATCATCATCACGACCAATCCCACTAATATCATTGTGATAAGTAGACATTACAGAAGCATCCCAGATCAATGTCCCATCACTGGCTACAAAATCATGAGCAATATGAATCCCATATTTCAGGGCGAGATAGGTTTCTACTTTCTCCTTGTCAGTAGTAGAAAGGTCAGCATCATAAATGATAATTTCCGCTATACTGGCATTAAGATAATCCCCATTTCCATTATAGTCAGCTCCAATTAGTAAGGTATCAGTTGTTACGGTATGGCCATCCAAATCAGACTTACTCACAGCCCCTTTCAGTCTGATACTTTGGTGGCCATTGCTCACAGAATTCTCCAGGCCTACCAGAAAAGGGCCCTGAGTATCTATACTGGAACTAAATACCCGATAGGAGCCAAAATTGGCTCCTACGTCCCAGTAAAAGTTTCCATTGTTCCAGGGAAAGTGGGCAAGATATCTTTTTACCGCCAGTTCGGAAGTGGTGAATTTAAGGCCTGCATTGTCATTTAGCACATCCCATTGCGCCACAATAAAAACATTGATTTCTGAATTGCTTCCCCCAAATATATCTGATCGATAAAGGAGATCATCTATCCCATCCATATTCACCACGGGCTGGTAATTGATCATATTGGTCCAGTCCCAAACGGGTCTGTTGCTACCCGTAGAATACAAATGGTTGCCACTTGCGCTTTTATCATGCCACTCCTGAATATTGTCAGCTGGATTGGCTGCCGTGCTCCCGGCATCAGAGTAAAGAGAACTATCCGCACGAACCCAAAGCAGCAAATCAGTATTCACCCCTCCTGGACCTGATTGTCCAAAAGTAAAATAAGGGCAAATCAAGCAGATACTAAGTGCAAGCAAACAATTTAGCTGTTTGATTATTCGCTTAGCTTGTGATCTTTGGATTCTGGTATTATAAAAAACGCTATGCATTAAACGACTATTGTTTGTTCAACAAATTGTATTATCCATCCATTTAATTGAACAGTTATACAATTATAGATATTTATTGACTGAGTATTCAATCAAATTAATAGTTGTTCTTACTTTGAAATATTCCCTGAATCCGTAGTAAACAAATGCTTTATTGGTGCAGAATTGAGCATTAGGCAAAAAAAAGCTTTGCAAAGAATATTTATTGAATAATTATTCAATAAAGTCTTTCCTACCAACCAGGCCTGTTTATGGTAGACTTAAGCTTCACTTTTGGAATTAGTTGGTGAGTAAATGAGTATCAATTCAAATATTACTTACATAGGTTCCCCGGGCGGCGAACTCTGATTCATTCCGGTTTTTCGGAATAACTTACTGACTATTCAATCAATTTTGATTCTCCTCAATATATTTCCTGATAATTCTTTGTAGACTCAACATAGGAATTGAGCCATTTTTTAGCACTTCATCATGAAACTCCCTGATATTGAATTTTCCCCCCAGACTTTCTTCTGCCTCTTTTCTGAGTTTCCTAATGCTGATTTCTCCCATTTTGTAGGATACAGCCTGAGCTGGCCATCCGATATATCGATCTATTTCTGTTTCTACTTCATGGAGTGATAATGCAGTATTTTCAGCCATAAAATCCAGTGCCTGTTGACGGGTCCAGCCTTTATAGTGCATACCTACATCTACCACCAATCTGCAGGCTCTCCACATTTCATAAGTGAGTCTGCCAAAATCCTCATAAGCAGTTTCATAGATTCCGGCTTCTTTCCCTAGGTATTCTGCATATAAAGCCCAGCCTTCTCCAAACGCACTCAAATAGGTATTCCTCCTAAAAGCGGGTACTTCCTGAATTTCAGCAGCTAACATGATCTGGGTATGGTGTCCCGGCACACTTTCGTGAAGGGCAAGAGCAGGTAAGACATATAAAGGCCGTGTATTGAGTGCATAGGTATTTACCCAAAAAGCACCCGGCTTTCCCGTCCTATAATTCCCCTCAGAATAACGACCTCCGGTATAATTAGGAGCAATAGCGGCAGGCACGGGCTCTACGGTAAAGGGCATACGAGGCAAATTGCCAAAGTATCTGGGTAGTACTGCTTCCGCTCTTTTGGATATCCAAGCAGCTTTGAGTAGAAGTTCCTTGGTAGTTTTGGCATAAAACTGAGGATCGGTTCGGAGAAACTCCAGAAAGTCAGCAAAGTTACCCTCAAAGTCCAACTCTTCTATAATTTCCTCCATTTCTGCTCTAATCCGGGCTACTTCAGATTGGCCTGTTTCAAATACTTCTTCTGGACTTATATTAAGGGTAGTGAAAAAGCGAACCCTTTGCTCATAGTAAGCAGCACCATTGGGAAGGTCTCTAGCAGCAATACTCTCTCTAGTTTTTTTCAGGTATGTCCCTTTTACATATTCATAAAATTTCTTGTAGGCCGGGATGATTTTACTTTCCACCAATTCAATCGCTCGCAAATATCCATTCTCCTCGGCTTCAAAACCATCAAATGGTTTTACAAAGACGCTCTGGTCAGCCGAAGTCTCGGAGAAACCTTCAATAATATTGAGACATTTCTCTACAATGATTTTAGGTACAGTAATCTTCTTTTCTAGTCCTTCCTCCAATAAAGCCTGCTGACGCTTGAGGTAGGCAGGGAGTGCGCCCAATTTCCGCAAATAAGATTCCTGCCCTTCCTTATTTTTCAATCGAGTAGACTGGATATTGTATAAAATCCCTGTGATAAATCCACCTTCGGAGTTCAAAGGCATAAGATAAGACTGGTACTTCAAATTAAATATGCGATCCTCAAGGGTAAGCTGAAAAAGTTCAAGATTGATCTGATCTGATTGATTCAGGCTTTTCTTATCGATTTTCGCCAGATCTTGTTTCCAGAAGGTCAAATTCAACAGTTCCTCTACTATGAATTCTTCTGTATAATAAGGCCAATCCTCTTTCCATTTCTTTCCTCTTTCTCTGTTAAAATCCTGCTCAGCCTGAAATATTTTGTGTAAGGCCTCAGAACGCTGTTGAGTAAATCCTTCTACAGGAAGTATTAATAATACAGACAAAAGGAAGATTAGAAAGCTCATTTTATATAAGGCAGGCGTAGTTTTCATTGAGTGATCGTTAAGTAGGGACATAAATGGGAATTTACTGCATCATTCTTTAACTTGAAAGTAACTGATCAAAGCCTAAACAATGCAAAAGCGCAAATTAACTACCTCTCCCCTCACCCATGTCAAAAGACGGGATTTTCTAAAAGTAAGCTCTTTAGCTACAACTGGATTATTAATAGGATTCCATTTGGGATGCGAAGAAGAAGAAAAATTTACTGGGCCTGTTGTAGATTTTACTCCCAATGTTTTTCTCAACATCAACAATCGAGGCGAAATTCTGATCACTGCCCACAGGTCAGAATTTGGGCAGGGTGTACGAACCAGTCTTCCTATGATCGTAGCAGATGAACTAGAAGCCGATTGGGAAAAGGTAAAAATTATACAGGCGGAAGGCGATGAGGATAAATACGGCAATCAGAATACAGATGGATCCTTCAGTATTCGCATGTTTTATGAGCCGATGAGAAAAGCGGGAGCAGCTGCCAGAATGATGTTGGAACAAGCGGCAGCTAATATGTGGCAAGTAGATGTTGCAGAATGCAAGGCAGAAAATCATTATGTAAAGCATGCTGGCAGTAGTAAAAAGATGAGTTTTGCGAAACTGGCTGAGTCTGCCAAGACACTTGAGATTCCCAAGGAGGAAGATATCAAACTCAAAGACAAAAAAGACTTTAAATACATTGGCAAGAGTATGCCTATTGTGGATTTACAGGATATTGTATCGGGTCAGGCCGAATATGGTATGGATGTAAAAATGGATGGGATGAAGATTGCAATGATAGAGCGTAGTCCGGTTGCAGGTATAGGCGTAAAAAGTTTGAATGATACAGCGGCGAAAGCCATTGATGGGGTGTATACAATATATACCATGCCGGCTCCCGGTTTTCCAACAGGTTTAGAGAAGCCATTAGGAGGGGTAGTCGTAGTTGCAGATAATACCTGGGCCGCAATGAAAGCGCGTAAGGCTTTGGATATTGAATGGGATTCTGGGAGCAATACTTCCTATGATTCGCAGGATTATCTGGAGACAATGACCAAACGGAGCCGCAAAAAAGGAACTGTACAGAGAGAAAGTGGCAATGTAAAAAAGGCCTTGCGGAAATCAGATACCGTGCTAAAGTCTACCTATCGGGTGCCGCATCTGGCGCATGCAACCATGGAGCCACCATGTGCGCTGGTTCATTTTGATTCTGGAAAAAACTTCTGCGAAATCTGGGCACCAACCCAGCATCCGCAGTGGGCCCGAGGAGCCGTAGCAGGCGCATTGGGATTAGAGTTGGATCAGGTTAAGGTTAATGTTACCCTTGTTGGAGGAGGATTCGGGCGAAAGTCAAAACCGGATTTTGTGGTCGAAGCGGCCATGATCGCCAAAGAAACCGGCTTCCCCATCAAACTTGTCTGGAGCCGAGAAGATGATATTCGCCATGACTTTTACCACGCTCTTTCTGTACAGCATGTAGAAGTAGGCTTAGACGAAGATAAACAGGTGCAAGCCTGGCATCATAGAACAGTCTTCCCATCTATTGGGGGTACATCTGTTCCTAAGCTGGCCGAACCTTCTCCGGGCGAACTGGGATTGGGATTCATAGACTTACCTTTAGAAATTCCCAATATTTGTCTTGAAACTCAAAAATCAGAAGCACAAGTCAGAATTGGCTGGCTACGTTCTGTTTCTAATATCCAGCATGCTTTTGCCATCTGTACCATGATGGATGAGATAGCAGAAGCTCGTGGCATGGATCCCATAGAAAATAGCCTTGATCTCCTGGGTCAGGGTCGAAATATAGATGTTAAATCCATGTTTGAAGCCTTTGAAAACTATGGAGAGTCCTTAACAGAATATCCCTGGAATACAGAGCGACTGGCAGGAGTAGTCAAACTGGTCAAGGAAAAATCAGGCTGGGGAAAATCACTTCCTGCTGGTAGTGGAATGGGCTTTGCCGTTCACAGAAGCTTCCTCACCTATGTTGCTTGTGTGGCCCAGGTGAAGGTAGACGATAAAGGGAATATTGAAATTCCCGAAATCCATTATGCAGTGGATTGTGGAACAGTAGTAAATCCGGATTCTCTGAGAAACCAATTTGAAGGTGGAGCCGTTTTCGGAACCAGCATTGCCTTAAAAAGTGCGATTACCTTAAAAAATGGAGCCGTAGAGCAAAGCAATTTCCATGACTATTTACTGGCGAGAATGACGGATGCCCCTTCGGAGGTTCATGTACATCTGGTAGAGAGTGATGAAAAGCCCACCGGAGTCGGAGAGCCCCCTGTTCCTCCAGTGATTCCGGCCATTTGTAATGCCATTTATAAGGCAACTGGTCAACGCATAAAAAATCTTCCGGCATCTCTGGAAATGGGCTGATATTTCCTCTCTTTTTCCCTAACATTGCAGGATGAAGAAAGCCCTTGTTTCCAGCAACCTCATCCTATTTGCGATCCCAGCCATGATCTGGGGATCGACTTGGTATGCCATCACTTTTCAGCTGGGCAAGGTTCCCCCCATTTACTCCGTGAGTTACCGATTTCTCCTGGCGGGAGTCGTCTTTTTAAGTTATTGCCTGCTTAGGGGAATTTCGCTAAAATTTAGCCTGAAGCAACATAGATGGATTCTGGGTCAGGCGCTGTTCCTTTTTGGTTTCAATTACCTATTCACCTACTATTCTGAACAATATATCGCAAGTGGTCTCGTCGCTATTATATTCTCTCTCGTCATATTTTTGAATGTCCTTTTCGGGCGTATTTTCCTCAAAACACCTATAAAAAAACAGGTATTAATTGGCGCCAGCCTGGGGTTGATCGGAACCTTTCTGGTCTTTCAGCCGGAACTGGCAAAAGTCGAAACCGGAGATAAAACTGGCCTGGGAGTGTTGCTGTGCATAGCAGGGGTAGTAATGGCTTCTCTTGGAAATATTACTTCGGCCTATAATCAAAAGCAAAACTTACCTGTCATCCCTACCACAGCCATCGGGATGATGTATGGAGGCATTTTCATGTTTTGTCTGGCTCTCCTGAGTGGAAATCCCCCCACTTTTGACAGCTCGGCTTCCTACATCATTTCTCTGGTCTATCTCTCTATTATAGGATCTATAGTAGCCTTTACAGCCTACCTTACCCTAATTGGCAGAATAGGAGCCGACAGAGCTGCTTATGCCCTAGTCGTAGTGCCGGTGATTGCCATTCTGATCTCTATCATTTTCGAAGATTATAAAATTACCCTAATGCCCATACTCGGGATAATTATTTTGCTGGCGGGGAATGTATTTGCCCTCCGAAAGTAAAAAGCTATGTAAATTACTACTGCAATTCGTATATTAAACAGAGCGTTAAAATAATTCGAATGTATTCTTGACGTTACTATCTTAACGAGAATCAAACAACACGCTCATCCTTCCTTTGCCTCTTGTTTTTGCCATGAATACCGAAATCTCATACGACAGGTATGAAGGTGCTTTTCTATTAAATTCTAAAACCCTAAAACGTTTTTCATGACACACTACAAATTTTTAGTCTGTTTGCTTGCTTTTGCATTATGCTCTCTTTCCACTTTCGCCCAAAGCAATTCTACAGCCTTACTGTTTTCTACTGACTATACCACCATGGATACCCTGGATGGCAGTGAATTTTTCTATGCCCAAAATGCTTACAGGCTGAAGGCAGGACTTGGCTATGTTCAGGATGGAGATTTTAGTTTTTGTGTAGGAGTCGGATATCAGGTGCCTATCGGTGGTAAAACCGCAAATAATAAGCAGCTGGTAGGAGGAATCGACGCGGCCTTACATTACAGGGGTTTCAGCAATGAAAGTTTCTCCAGCAACTCAACACAAGTAAGGCTAAGCCCTCATATCGATAGGGTATGTAATTTCAGCGATAATGTTGATATGCGAGGAGGTATAAGTCTTCCTATAGGATTTGGGAGATCTTCATCAGAATTTGATGGCCAGACAAGTAGCAAGGATAATCTGTTAAACGTAGGACTCAACTTTGATTTAGGCGTAGCTTATCGATTGAGGAATGGCGCCTTTATCAGTGCCGAAACAAGCCTTGCAGGCATTAACTGGAACCGAAGAAGCAGTGTTGATAATCCAGATATTTCCATTTCTGATACCAGTTTTTGGTTTGGACTCAATAAAAACAATGCCGTAAGCTTCGCTTACAATATGCCTATTGGAGGCGATAGTATGAGCAGATAATCCCTCTTCAAGATAGCAGAATTCCTACATTTTGTGGGAATTCTGTTATCCTCTCCTATTATGTGATTATATTATTCAATTTCACCCGATTAGGACATACTTTGGTATGGAATATGTTCCCATCTTGATCGTATGCGCATACTTATCATCAACGATACCTTGACAATGGGAGGCAAGGAAAGACGCCTTGTCGAATTGCTAACTGGCTTGCAGGAATATCCGGATGTGCAAGTGGGTTTGACTCTTTTTGCCCGGCCCGAAGATTATCCTGAAATCAAAAAAGCCTTCCCACAGGTCTTCGAGATGAATGTGGAACTGTTTTTCCTCAAGCGTAAAACGAAAAAAGACCTCAGCCTTTTCAGGCAATTCTATAAAGTTTATCGGGATTTCCAACCGGATCTGGTGCACAGCTGGGGGGCAATGTCCTCTATCTATTCTTTGCCCAGCGTTATATTAAATAAGAAAAAGATCATAAGTGCAATCATTGCCGATGCCCCCAAAGATATGGGCTGGTCTGATTCGCGCTACTTCCGGGCTAAACTGGTCTACCCTTTTTCTGATTTGGTTCTGGCAAATTCTAAAGCAGGCCTACATGCCTATGACGCCCCCATGCATAAATCCGATTGCGTATATAATGGATTTGACTTTCGCAGGATTGATAAGTTGCCACAAGAAAGTAGCGTGAGGGAACAGTTAGGAATAAAAACCCCAAAACTGGTGGCTATGGTTGCCGGTTTTTTTGAGCGAAAAGATTTTGCGACCTATGTTAAAGCAGCTCAGGAAGTACTGGAGAAAAGGAATGATGTAAGTTTCCTCGCTATCGGGGAAGGGCCAACTTTGCCTGAAGTAAAAGCCCTGGTAGCCGATAAGCATAAAAACCATGTCCTTTTCCCCGGACATCAAAGTCGTATCGAAGAGACCATCAATCTGATTGATATAGGAATCCTGAGTACCAATTCTCTGGTACATGGAGAAGGGATTTCCAATTCCATCCTGGAATACATGGCTATGTCAAAACCCGTAATTGCTTCTTCGGGGGGAGGTACAGATGAAATTGTGGTGCATGGGGAAACGGGCTATTTGGTACAACCTTCACAAGTTTCTGAATTAGCCGAACGTATTCACGAATTGCTTGACAATCCGGCTCTCTGTGAAGAAATGGGGAAGAAAGCTCACCTTAGGGTATTTGAGCACTTTAACCTCAATAAAATGGCTAAGCGATATTATGATATTTATCAGAAAGTATTGAGTAATTAGCCGATCTGCTTTTCCAGCTTTCTTCTACGCCTTCCTTTTCCTTTTCTATTGGATGAATGCTGCTTAAGTTCCGGTTTGGGATCAGTCAGCAGCTCTTCTTTTATGCTAAAATCATTTATCATGCTGTGTCCAAAAATGCGTAGCACGCGCTTGTCCTCAACTTGAAGGTATTTTTTCAATTTCCGTTTTTCTATAAAATCTTTGGAGGTAGCTTCTTGGGATGGGAAAGCGAAATATAATTTTTCGAAACCTTGTTCCAAGCAATCCTTTAGAATAAACTCATAGAAAGGAAGTAGCGCATCCTTGTAGAGGCTGGACTGATAGCTTTTCGGATCATAAACGATCCTACTGCTCTCTGGAAATTGGTGATCCTGAAGAGTATTGGGAAACCTAAGTGCATACTTCCCATTTCTCAGCCAGGCAGCAAAAACGATTTTATTATCTTTTAGTAATGCATAGTAGTCATCTCCTCGTGCAAATCGGTTGAGAGACTCCTGAAATAGCTCCCGACGAAGCATAAATTCGGTACTTCCTTCGTACTCCAACAAACAGTGGTAGTCATTCTTCCTAATAGAATATGCTTCTGGTAAGTCAACGGGCGCAGAGTGGCGCCTCATATCCATAGCCTGAAACACCTGAATCTCCTCAGAACTATTAAACCAGGTATTTATCCTTTTGAAGGTCGTTCCCAATCCATAGGTTTTGACTTCATCAATCCAGGCAAGAAAGTCAATTTTCCAAAACTTCAGATCATAAGGGCTTATGCCTACTTTTTCTAGAAAAGTAGTTGAGGCTTCCTTTATTTTATTAGCTAGTCTAGCCTTCTGAAATTCCATTTTGCTAAAATAGAAATGGATTTTTTGAACCTGTCTGCTATCGTTGGCAAATCGAGACTTGTAGGCATCCTTACCAGGAGTAAGGTCGATTCGTTCGTACCCTTCCTCCGTAGAGATGCGGGCCAATTCTATCAGGTGAAGTTTTCCGGGAGAATTGCGACTCTCTGAAGGATCATAACTCGTATAACCTGCCAGACACATTTGGTCCCCCTCCACTACTCCATGGTTAAATCCAATGGGTTTGTCATCCAGCCAAAGGACAGAGAAATGGTTCAAATCAGGATAGTCCTGCATATCAATCAGAAAGTCCTTGATATGGGGATCATCCTCAAATAGCCTACGGTTGAAAATCGCTTCTTTCTTGAAATCGCTTTGTTTCGCAAATTCCTCTAGCAATTCCTCCATCCTTTCTTTATCCAGAATGCGCTCATATCTAAAATCCCCTCTCGCCTCGTATTGCTTAAAGCATCGTTTTACGTTGGCACGTTTCCGGATTTTCTTGAGTTTTGTAGGGTCTTGGAGGTTCCAAAGGGGGTCAACGATCTCTTCTGTAAGGAAGTAGATTCCTTCTTTAGCCAATTCGGTTGAATTCAGCCAACTTAAATCAGTACCAGGAGCCAACCAGTTTAACTGCCAGTCCTTGAATGCTAAAGTTTCTTTTAAGAGCTTAAGACTTTTGAGTACAAATTCTACCTCATATTCAGGACTTGCTACCCATCCGTGATATTCTGCAAGTTCATTTCCTGCACATACCACGTAGTTATGTTTTCTGCATACGGCGAGGGGCAGAACAGCAACGATTCTGCCTTCTTCATCTTTTGCAAGAACAAGTAGAGGTGAAAAGCTCTCAAAATAGTGTCTATACCAGGTGCATACAAAAGCGGGATTCTGTAAAGCAGAAAATGTAACTTGCTTGCTTAGTAGATTTCCCCATTCCAGTATATACTCATCAATTGATGCTATTTCCAGAACCTCTTGATTCTGATAATACTCAATTTTGCAGCTCATATTTACCTTGGTTATTCCTTGAATTAATTATAAGTGTTGCCAGGTAAACAAATGTGTGTCTACGGCTAATATATCAGCCATACATCCCATCTGATCGCAAAAGCTCAAACATTATGCCACCACATAAGCAATTTCTTGTCATTTTTTAAACGAAAGCATATCTAAACTCCCAAATAGAGGAAATTTCATCTAAACAAGTATTACTATCATAAAATTTAGCCATTCACGCAGAGATTTAAACAAAATGCCTGAACAATTTTGGATTAATGTTCAGACATTAAAATTTTATTAAATTTTATTCTCATTACTTTTTCTCAAGATTTTCTAGACGCATCTGCATTTCCTCAATCACTTTTTGTTGCTTTTTGATGATATCCTGCTGCTCCTGAGTAGCCTTTATCAATACCGGAATGATGTCAGAATAATAGACGCCCAGGCGATCCAGTTGAACTCGAGTCAGGCTCTCATCCTCTTCACTCACCTCAAAGTCATGAGTTTTCACCACTTCTTTTAGTACAGGTAATAACTCTTGAGCAATAAGCCCTAATTTTGGATCACTTTCAGGACGATCTTTCCAATTGTATATCACTGGATTTAGTTTCATTATCTCTGTTAGCCCATAAGGAATTGGACGGATATTTTCTTTGTCGCGAAGATCTGAAGTATTGACTGTACCGCTGGTTGCATACACATCATCATATCTCAAAGTAGAAGTCCCAATATCATAGGTATTATCAGCAGAGGGTCTTAGATCTCCTCTAACTGCGATTTCACTGGTTCCCCCATCTTCAAAGTATTCAACAGTCTGCAGTCGTACACGACCATTTACATGAAGTCGGTCTAAGGGTACTGTCGTACCAATCCCAACATTTCCATTTTTCCTTACTGTAACTGCATTTGCCCGGGAACTTGGCCCAGTACCTATGCCTATTTCAAAAATGGGATCACTGCTAAGCCAACTAGTAGCACTTCCCCCTCCGACATTATAGCGCCCTACTGCCATGGAAGCAAAAGATTGAGCCCGTACAGCATTTCCAATGGCAACCGAATAAATTGCCTGAGCTTCTGCAAAATAGCCAGCAGCAAAAGAATAGTTTTCCTCGGCATCTGTACTATATCCTAGTGCAGTAGATCCGAGTGCAAAGGCATCAGTATTAAATCCCATTGCCGTCGAATATTGACCATCAGCATTGGTGAAAAATCCCGATGCAAAAGCATAGCTATTGGTAGCCTCTGTATCTCTTCCCATAGCAGTAGCACCAAATCCCTGTGCGCGGGTATTTAATCCTGAAGCAAAGGAATAAAGTCCGATACTATCTCGATTCCAATACGTAGAAGCAGCGCCTGTTGCTACCGTACCTACACGAAAAGCGTGCAAGTCAGGCAAGAACATTAGTTTATCTCCATTGCCCAGGGTATCCGTCCCAAATAGTATCCGACGTCCATTCCCTACATGAAAAGGCACTTTCGGTGAAATTCCTACACCTATTCCAACTTCCCCATCCCCAGTAATGGTCATAACATCTCCTGATGTACCATTCCAGAAATTCAGGCGATCATTTTGATTATTTGAAGCGATATAAGCAGCGATCGTCCAATAGTTACTCCCATTATTGTTATCAAAGTTAAGTCGAGCGTAATCGTTCCCATTTTCATGCAGCAAAATATGAGGATCAGTCAATGAGCTGTTTTGATTTATTTCAAGGCTGGCATCCGGAACCGTAGTCCCTATACCCACATCCCCGCTATTATAGTAGGCAGTTGTTCCGCTAGTATTCCATACAGAACTTCCCGACTGATCATCAGAAGGGGTCCACTGCGAACCATCCCATTTTAAAACTTGCCCAGTCGCGGGAGCACTATTGGAAACACTATTACCCTGAATACCTGAAACAGTAGGGTCCGGATAGGTCCCACTTAAATCTCCACCTGCTGTCGCACCAAATAGGTTATTGTCATCAGCGGGTTCCCACTGCCCATTGATAAAGGCCAATACCTGCCCGGCAGCAGGGGGTACTGCTGATATCGCTAAGCCCTGCAAGGCGGCTACCGTAGGATTCGGATAGACTCCCCCCAGGTCTCCTCCTGCTGGAGTACCTATAGTAATATCATCCGAGGCATCTATATCCCCTGAGTTTGTCAAGACATTTCCACTATAATCTAGTCCTGCCCCTACCGTCAAATTGAGCGAAGGAAGAGCTACACTTCCTCCTCCATTATTAAGGCTGATAATATTCCCTGCAATAGAAAGGCTTTGGATTTCATTTGTGGGATCGATATCTCCATCTTCTTGCAAATCATCTTCTGGCACCCAGTTCGTTCCATCCCATTTCAGGACCTGTCCGATCATGGGAGCCTGGTTTGCGACATCATCTAAATCCGTAAGCACAATGTTCTCAACCGTAGAGGCTGTTTCTGCATATAGGGCAAAAGGTACACTTACTAATTCGGTGGTACCTAGGTTTTGGAAACCAGTACCATCATCAATTTCAACTTTGAGAAAATAAGGCCCCTGGGACCAGGGAACTGCATTGAAAGTTCCTGTGAGTGGAGTTCCTTTTCCAATTACCAGCTCCACTAGACCAAAACCATTGCTGTTCGTATTATGGAGCTCTTGGTAAACGACATTGGTACCATCTTCTATACTAAAGCGTACCCCGAGCGTCTGATTGATTTGCAGGTTTCCAGAATTTCCCCGCACTACCGCTTGATAATTGATGCCTTGAGGTGCTTGTGCAATAAGTTCTGCAAAACCCAGGAATAGTAAGCAAAGCAAAAGTAGACTTCTGTTCATGACTAAGAATTATGTGAGAGACAAAATGTAGATCACCCTTTGGGATAAGGGTAAGGGAGGCTGCTAATTGAAAAAAAAATGCTTGTTAAGTATTTAGTGCTTAGATAATTATAATGATTTAATGGGTAAAAACCCAGCATTTTAACCTTTAATTGACAACCAACAATTTTTAGCTTTAAGCGTTTTACAACATAAATGCCTTCTCATGCCTAAAAAATACATGTCCGTAATTCTGGGCCTTATTTTCCTATTTGCCTGCAAAAGTAGCCTTAAAGGTCCCATAGCAAGTCCTCAAAGCAAAAATGTATATCGTGTATTTCCCTCTCAACAACAAAAAGGAGGAGACGCTCAAAGAGGCTTGGATTATATCAGTTATGGGGATGCTGTAGGAAATGGAGTCCCTCTGAATATCTTTAACCGTTTTTTCGGACAGACTCAGGATACTGTATTAAATCGAGAAGGAGATAATGCTCAACTGCCCTATTTCTTTACTGCCTTTGAAGGCGGGAGTAAAGAGATGCTGGTTAGTGGCAATTGCTTTACTTGTCATGCGGGAGAACTCAATGGAGAAGTTGTATTGGGACTTGGAAATAGCCTGGGAGACTTTACCCGAAATATGAAGCCCCCTTTTGATGTAATTGCCTGGATGATCAAGCGGAAATACGGCAAAGATTCTGAAGTCTGGCAAAACTATGAAGAGCAGCACAAATGGTATCAGCAGGTATTGCCCGCCATTGTAATGCCTAAACTGGGAATTAATCCTGCTTTTCGCATAGAAGAAGCTTCCCTTGCTTTCAGAAATCCGGATGACTTGAGTTTTAAAGAAGAAGCAAATTATGAAATACCCAAACTTGCCATAGGTACCGATGTCCCGCCCCTTTGGCATGTAAAAAAGAAAAATGCCCTCTATTTCAATGGAAGTGGCAGAGGAGATTTCACAAAATTACTGATGCAGGTTTCTGTACTAGGTATACATGACAGCACAGCCGCCCGAGAAGTACAACAGAATTTTAAGGATGTACTCGCATGGCTGGAGTCCTTGGAAGCTCCCAAATACCCAGGACATATAGATCAGAAACTCGCTTTACAAGGAAAACAACTCTTTATAGACAATTGTGAGAAATGCCATGGGACCTATGGAGACCGCCCCTATTATCCCAATAAAATAATTCCCATCGATGAGGTAAAGACAGATTCCGTCTATGCTCAATATGCAATGAATAGCGAGATATTCGACTGGTACAATGAAAGTTGGTTTGGAAAATCAGCCGATCCCGCACAACTCATTCCCTCCTTTGGCTATATGGCCCCTCCTTTGGATGGCGTCTGGGCTACTGCTCCTTATCTCCACAATGGATCTGTACCCAATCTTGAGACCTTACTGGAGAGTTCTAAAAGGCCCACGTATTGGTCACGAAGTTTTAACTCAACAGATTATGACTTAGAAGCAGTAGGTTGGAAATATAAAGAAGAAAACAATGGACAGGGAAAGAAAACCTATGATACAAATATGCTGGGGTATGGAAATTACGGTCATACCTTTGGGGATGAATTTAGTCCTGGAGAAAGGAAGGCAGTGATTGAATACCTAAAAAGCTTGTAATCCAAGAAAAGCTTCCTAAATTTTCCAGATATTCCTAATATATGAGATCCGCCTACCTTTATTCCTTATCTATAGCCTTCCTCCTCTTAGCATGTAGTAAAAATCTTATGGTCGATGCCCCCAATCCTAATGAACGCCCAACAGGAGTTTATCGGGTGATGGAAAATCCACAGGACCTGACTGGAGATGCAGAAAAAGGGTTCAAATACCTGACGACGGGTGATTATATTGGTTCAGGAATCCCTATCTCCCTTTTCAAAAAAAGCATGGAAAAGTTTACGGATACCATTCTGGATCGTGAAGGGAGCAATAAGCATATCGTCCATGAAAATATAGCATTTAGGGCGTTCAATGGTGCGGAGGTAGTAAGTGGAAGTTGTTTCTCCTGCCATTCTTCGGCTGCTTATAGTTTGGATGGAAAGGTTATTTTTGGTTTGGGAGGGCCAGGTACCAATTTCCAGGCAAACCTTCCTCGCCAATGGAAATTGTTGAAGGTAATCGCCAATCGAGCAAGCAGAAAGTCTCCCCTCGAAAAGGAAGCTTTCGCCCATTATAATCAATGGTTTCAGCCTGCCCTGGATTATGTTCAAACGACAAATCCTCTCGTAAATCCTGCCTTTCGCCTAGAAGAAGCATATGCTATGCATCGAAATCCTGTGGACCTGACTTATTCAGCCGAACCACAATTTGAGATGAATGCCTTTAATATCGCTTCAGATGTTCCCCCGCTTTGGAACCTCAAAAAGAAAAAGGCTTTGTATTACAATGGGATGGGCAGGGGAGATTATTCTAAAGTACTTATGCAAGCCTCCACCCAAGGAACGGTTGATAGTACTACAGCTAGGGCCGTTCAACAGAATTTCAAAGATGTAATTGCATGGCTATATTCATTGGAGCCCCCCAAATTTCCCGGAGAAATAGACAAACAACTAGCCCGAAGAGGAGAAGAAATATTTACTTCCAGTTGTGAAAAATGCCATGGAACCTATGGCCGTCTCCCCTATTATCCCAATAAAATTGTTCCACTGGATGAGATAAAAACCGATCCCTTGTATGCCCAGTATTTCGCTCAACAATCCAATCTTGCCCAATGGTATAACTCCAGCTGGTTCGCCCAAAGTCCTCCTCAATCCGAATTGAAGGTATCAGCCGGTTATATGGCTCCCCCCCTGGATGGTGTTTGGGCTACAGCACCTTATTTACATAATGCTTCTATTCCTACTCTGGAAGATTTGCTAGATACTAGTCAAAGACCGACTTATTGGTCAGTCGAAAAAACTCCACAAGGCCTTGCCTATGAAATAGATGACAAAATTGGTCTGGAGTATGTGGTGAAAGAAGATCACAAGGATAAGGGAACCTTTGACACCAGTCAGCCAGGGTATGGAAATCAGGGCCATGATTTCGGAGATGAATTAAGCGCCATTGAACGCAGAGCTGTAATTGAATACCTCAAGACCCTATAGATCAAAACAACTACTCTTTATTCCCAAATATTTCACATGAAAAATATTACCTCTTTTTCATATATATAAGATTTCCCAATATCAGATATTGGGAGTATGAAGCTCACAAGAAAACTCCCCATAGTTGTCAGCGCTCTCTTACTCTTTGTTTTATTGATTCCGTCCCGGTCCCTTCAAGCACAGATTTCTTCTTGTGCCACTGATGAGGTCAATGATATCCTCATGAAAAAGGATCCTGCCTTTCAAAAAAAACAGAAAAAAACCGATACTGATATCTACGAGCATATGAAACTAAAATGGCCCACTGTCAGAAATAGGGCCAAAAACAATGCTTGTGGAAACGATAATGAAAAAATCTATACCATTCCGGTAGTCGTTCATGTGATGCACCTTCCTTCAGATAGCATTCCGGGAATGGGTTCCAATATAAGCGACGCGGTAGTTCAGGCAGGTATAGACCACCTGAATGAGGCCTTTAGAGATCAGGGAGATTATGCCGGAGGTCCTTACTTTTCCAATGCCAGTGCTTTTGGTATTCAGAGTTCAGATGTTAAGATCGAGTTCACTTTGGCAAAAAGAGACCCCAATGGTAATAGTACAGATGGGATAAATCGTATTTCAACGGATTATTCTAACCTCGCTTATGCTGAGGATGGTCCTGCTGGATTTTCCAGTCAGGATGCATATCTCAAAAGTCTTTCCTTTTGGAACTCTAATGATTATGCAAATGTCTGGTTAGTAAATGAGATCTGTAGATTTGAGCCTGACTCTATTTGCGGAGTTGCAGGCTATGCATATTTAGCAGGTGCACATGGGGCCAGTTATGATGGAATTGTGAATGAAGCAAGGTATTGGGGGTCGTCTCAAAATGCCAGCAAGGTTCATATACATGAGTTTGGGCACTATCTTAATCTTTATCACACCTTCAATGATCCTGATGGAAGCGGCTCTAAAAGTCCTTGTGAGAATGGAGACTGCTTGAGTAATGGAGATTATGTATGTGATACTCCTCCTGACAATTCATCTTCCGCTGTTAATTGTAATAGCAATGGAACGGCTAATAGCTGTACCACAGATGCGGATGATACAAGTAGCAATAATCCTTTTACCAGTGATGTAAATGATATGTATGAGAATTACATGGATTATGGCTATCAAAGCTGTCAGAATACATTTACCCCAGGCCAGAAGGAGCGTATGCGAATTGCGCTTACCACAACGAGAGCTTCCCTCCTAACTTCAACAGGAGCCCTACCCGTAAGTGCAGTTGATGCAGAAATTGCTGAAATAGTTAGCCCTGGAGCTTCTTCGGGTTGTGAGAGCTTTGTTCCTGCTGTTGCCCTTAAAAACCAGGGTAGTAGTACTATAACTTCTGCTCAGCTGGCAGTTTTCCTGGACGATGTATATGATCACTCCCTTACCTGGAATGGAAGTATAAGCGCAGGTGCTACTGAAACGATCAACCTCAATAGCCTTTCAACAGGAGTTGGTTCTCATAACATCAGAATTTATTTACAGAATGTAAATGGAAGTATTGGAGATGGATATGCCCAAAATGATACTTCCAGTATCTGTTTTGAAATCTACAATCCCGCCAACTCTTTTCCTTATTGTCAGGATTTTGAATCGCTTTCTGGTGCACCTACAAACTGGAGTGAAGAAAATATAAGCGGAGGCAATCTTTGGAGCAGCTTCACGGGTGGAACCGGATGTAGTGTTGATTTAGGAAATACCGCTTATTATCTGGATAACTGGAATGCCTTTTATCCAGGAACAGGTGCTTCCTTAGACCTATTCCTGAACAGTATGGATCTTAACGGTCTACAGGATGCCAAACTATTTTATACTCGATCCTACAAAGTCTCTTATTCAAATCGACAACTTTCTATGGAAGTTGCTGTATCGACAGATTGTGGGCAAAGCTTTAGTACCATTAAAAGCTATAGCAATTCACAGCTGGCCACTTCTTCAGGCTTTGAGTATAGCCTTACATGGGAACCAAGCTCCTGCGCCGACTGGGCAGCTGATAGCCTGGACTTAAGCGCTTATGTGGGAGGAAATGTCTTGATTAGATTCAGGACCAATATCCAGGCTTATTATGCACAAAACCTTTACCTGGATAATATTTGTGTAAAGGGAACTGCAGCAGCGACCTGTAATGGATTGGAGTTGAGCATCGGTTCTACTGACGAAACTTGTGGCAATGCCGATGGTACTGCGACAGTTCAGGTCGCTGATGGAACAGCACCTTATACTTATAGCTGGAATAGCCAAACGGCACAGACAACCGCCACTGCCACAGGTCTGACTGCGGGGAGTTATCAGGTAATCGTTGAAGATGCGAACGGATGTAAAGATACTGCACAGGTAAACATCAACAATTCAGGAAGTCTACCCACTGCTGGATTCAATTTCTTTAGCTCAGAGTTAGATATGACCATCAGCAATACTAGCACAAGTAGCACTAACATGAGCTTTAGCTGGGATTTTGGAGATGGAAATTCTTCAACAGATACCAATCCTAATCATACGTATACAGCACCAGGCACCTATAGGGTCTGCCTATTAGCAACCAATGATTGTGGAACGGATACCCTGTGTAGAGACATTACCTTAAATTGTCTAAAGCCGGATGCAGGCTATACCTATAGTGTAAATGAGCTTCAAGTGAGCTTTCAGGAAGGTAGTATCAGATCCACTTCATTTAGCTGGGACTTTGGAGATGGTAATACTTCGACAGATGCAGATCCTAATCATACCTATGTCCTACCCGGCACTTATACTGTTTGTTTAGTAGCCATCAGCATATGTGGGACAGATACATTCTGTCAGGATATCACAGTTAGTTGTCCGGGGCCAGCAGCCGATTTTAGTTATGAGGCAACGAACCGGGAGGTAACTTTCAGCGATCAATCTGTAGAAGCCGAAAGTTTTAGTTGGGACTTTGGGGATGGAGCTACATCAACATTGGCTAATCCTGTCCACAGCTATGATAGCGTAGGCACCTATGAAGTCTGTATGATTGCGAGTAATATTTGTGGAAATGATACAATTTGTCAGACGGTTGAAGTCGATTGTCCCCTTCCAATAGCAGGATTTGGGCATGATGCTTCTAATTTGAATATAATTTTCTTGAATCAAAGTAGCTTTTCTACTGCATATGCGTGGGATTTCGGGGACGGAAACAGCTCCAATCTCCCCCGTCCTTTCCATAGTTATGATCTTCCTGGTACTTATACAGTTTGTCAAACGGTCATCAACGAATGCGGACAGGACAGCATGTGTCAAAGCGTAGTAGTTTCCTGTCCGGGACCTCAGGCTTCCTTTAGCTACGATCTGGATGGGTTTAATTTAACATTGTTCAATAATTCCAGTGCGAATGCGGAGTATAATTGGGACTTTGGAGATGGCAATACCTCCAAAGACTTTGAGCCCGTACATACCTTCGATAGTGCGGGGACCTATTTCGTAAGCCTGGAGGCTTCTACCATTTGTGGTACGGATACCATTGGGCTAGAAATAGAAGTAAGTTCAGCAACCAGTATTTCTCCTGATCAGTTACTGGCAGTCTCCGTTTACCCCAATCCAAGTCAGGGTATCTTCTTCCTCGATATTGAGGATGCAAGAACTGATCAGTTGAAGATCCAGGTAAATGATATCAGAGGGCGATTGGTGCTGGATAAAGAAGTGAACTCTCTTTCATCCAAAACCAAAGAACAGATCGATCTAAGTGGCAATCCTGAGGGAATCTATTTCCTCAACGTCCAAGCAGGCAGAAAAAGATTTATCAAGAAAATCACCTTGAGAAAATAAGTTGATATTTATTTAGGACGAGGGACAGCTTATATAGGCTGTCCCTTTTTTTATAAGCATTGTAAGGCAGGCAAAAACATATTGTTGATCTGCACCTTTTTTACATTTCTAAAACTAAGTGGAATGTGATCGTAGTAGGCATAAAAAACTCCATCTCCATTTATAGAAATTTTGACAAAGCCAATGTGAAATAGTTTTTCGAAGAACTTTTCAGGTTTATCCAGAAAATCAGTAATCCAGTCGATTTCCGGATGGCTTTCATGCATTTCAAATAAAATTTCCTCCACAGCAAGAATAAAATCTGCTTTATTAAATATCTTTTTTCCTCCTTCGAAAGCACTGAGAAGTTCTTTGATTCCGGGAAGTTCGTCTTCATATTCTTTACAAAAATCCTCCAACCTTTCAGTCGAAAACCGCTTTTCTACCCCTTTAATAATATCCAAATCCAGGCGATACCGAATATAATCCTCCTCGACAGCCGATTCTATAAAACTATCTAGTGATAAGGAACAAAAATGAATAACCTCTCGCGGCCTGTTCAACGTATGCTGAACCAGATACTCAAAAGCTCCCGGTTCAAAAACACATTCAACAACCTGTTCATTTCGCATAAACTTGTAGTGCTTTCTTTTCTCCTTTACCTCTTTACAGCTTTTAATCCGCTGACAAATCAGGTTTTCCAAACTTTTGTAGTCCCATTTCAATACCTCTATATCATCTCTCAGCTTTTCAGTATCTCTGAATATTTCTGATAAATTCTTGTACATATCTTGTCGAAGTGAGACATAAATATTCAGACCAGACATCCCATTGAGTTTGATGGTGGCAGAAATCAGACCGCTAATAAAGTTTACAGCTTCTTTGGTATTGTTCCAACCGGTATCTAGTTCATCGATGAAAATATGCACTGAATAGCTTCGCAGAATATTTTCCAGGGCCTTTTGAGCTTTTCTAATTTCCCCCATATTAAACAGGGAGCTAATTTCCCGTGTCCGTTCTCCAATCTCTCCGGAAACTGTGAGCTTACTATCTATCTTGAAATTTATCTTGGAAACAGCGATCCGTTTGAGAAAATGAAGGAATATTTCCAGGCGACCTTCATAATCTATGTACTCATTATCCTTCAGATAATTTTTGATCTCCTCTAAATTCTTCTCATGCTTTCGAGGAACTCCCTGCCGTTGAAAGTGATCCAGAATCTCAATAAATATTTGAATGAGCAAGGTATAATTCCAGGCTACACTATAAGCTGCTTTGATATCATAGATATCGTGTTTCAATCGCTTGAAGGCATCATAGGAATAATCCGTGGGCGTAATTTGCAGGACAATGTTGTTATTATTGTCTGAGTACTCATGAGCGAGTTGATTAAAAAGGGCACTTTTTCCGGAGCCTCGATATCCAATGTAGAAGAGCTTCTTTCGGCCTGTATTTCGTGCATTTTTATAGGCCTGAGTGGGTACAAAGTAATCGGGTAAAGTATCCCGTTCTTTCTCAGCAGAGGATTTTCCAAAACTGACTTTAGCAAGGTTAATTTTCATGAGAGGGAATGAATTAGAATTAAATCTTCCCTTAGTGCTTGCAGAAAACAGTAAAAACAAAAAACCTTTCGGAGAAACTTATATAGAAGTTTCCGAAGGACTCATGGGAAAAGAAAATACAAATAGCCTTCAACAGAAGGAGGTTTCTGCAAAGCATAAAAGGAAAATATTGAGCAAGGTTTAACGAAAGAGCGTGTATCCGATGGGAAAAATTCGGATACGCATATGCCCTATTCATTTATGTAGAAGCAAAACAAAATGGAAAGAATAGGGATTAAGCGATAGCACTATTAGTACATTTTGATAAAATATTTATCTGGACAAAACAAAAGACCAACTATCCTTTCATCTTTATTGGAGAAATCCGACTGCTCTGAGAAAGACGTCTTGCAGACAAATCCCTCTTGCCCAAGCACTTAATTTTGTAAAGACTTAATAAATGATCCATTATGAAAAGATCTTCAAAAGAAGTTTGGTTGGTTTCGGGTCTCAGGACTCCTTTTGTAAAAATCGACCGTGAGTTTAAGGAAATTGGGGCAATAGCCCTCTCTGTTCCTGTAGTTCAGCAAATGATACAGGAGCAGGGAGTAGATCCTGATTTTCTCATCTGGGGTACTGTAGCCCCTAATCTAGGATACAGCAATCTCGGACGCGAGATTATTATGGATGCCGGTCTGGATCAACGTATCCCAGCGTTTAGTACAGTCATGGCCTGTAGCACCAGTATGCTGGCAGCCATTGAGGCCGCTTCAATGATTGATGAAGATGGCCTAGCTTTGATAGGTGGAGTAGAAAGTATGAGTAGGGTTCAGTTGGGTCTGAATCAAAATCTGTCCGACTGGTTGCGTCGCTTATTTCAGGCTCGAACCTTTTCGGATCGGGTAAATCAGTTGGGACAATTGAGATTGGGAGATGTCAAGCTCCATATCCCCAGTGTTTCCAATCGCACCACCGGATTAAGTATGGGCGAGCATTCAGAAATAACTGCTAAAAGACTGGGTATTCAAAGAGCGCCCCAGGATGAAATTGCCTTAAAAAGCCATCAGAATTATTTCAAAGGCAAAGAAGCGGGCTTTTTCGATGATCTCTTGATTGAGTTAGAAGGAGTAAAGGAGGACAAGATCCCTCGCTCAACCACCAACCTGGAAAAGCTGGCTAAGCTAAGACCCGTATTTGATCGCAGTGAAACAGGAACGCTGACGGCAGGAAACTCTTCTCTGTTGACAGATGGTGCTGCGGGATTGTGGGTAGCAGGGAAAGAAGGCGTAGGGCGAATGGGGAAAAATCAGTATGCAGTGAAAGTGCTGGATTGGGAGACCTCTGCGGTCAATATCGAAGAAGACGGTCTGCTTATGGCTACGACCTATGCCATCCCGCGTATTTTGGAACGTCATCAGCTGAGATTTGACGAGGTGGATTTATGGGAAATTCATGAAGCATTCGGATCGCAGATTCTTGCCAATGTTCAATTGATTGAATCGAAAGAACATTTACAAAAAGTAGGGACGAATTTTGAATTTGGAGATTTCCCCTGGGATCGACTGAATCCAAACGGAGGCAGTATTTCGATTGGGCATCCCTTTGGTGCAACAGGTGCGCGCATCTTGAGTCAGGCTGTCAAGGAATTGGCGGCTATGGGACCGGGCAAAAAAGCGATTGTTAGTGTATGCGCTGATGGAGGTTTGGGAACGGTAATGTTATTGGAAAGCTAGGGAGCTTTCACTCCATTTAGCAATTTATCCAAAGTCTTCTCCAGACGGGACAGCTTCGTGGCTTCCCGTTTGGCGGAGCTTATCCAGCGCGCATATTCCTTGCGATAGGTATACGCTAGCCCATCATAAAATTCCTTGGCCTTAGGATTTTCGTCTAGTAACTTCTGTAACTCTTCGGGCACCTCCACGATCCTTTCCTCTAAATCCTTTTCTACCGTCACCTCAACAAAATCCCCAACATCCTTGTTGAGCTGCGCACGGATATCCTTTCGAATAATCAGAATATGGCAGGGACTTCCCATTTTCGCCAATGAGCCTCGATACGGAATCCCATCAAAGGTCGCCTTTACCTTCACCAGGTTCTTTTCCCCAAATACCTCATACACATCAAAAGGAATCTCCACATAGGCAGAGTTCTTATACTTGGGATCAGTGAGCATTTCGGCTTGGAAGCGATGGATCATAAAACCGTATTAGAGTTTGTGAGTATTAGTGTGTTAGCGATGATTATACAATATTAAAAATTACCATTTTCCCCTAAAAACCAAAACTCAAACACGCTAACACCCTAATACACTAACACTTTTTCCCTACACAATCACTCATCCATTTCCCACACATACTCAGCCAGTTTACACGCTTATGCATTTCAGGGTAACGCGTTTAGAGTGTGGGCGTACACACAAATGAATGCAAACACACACAAGCCCTTATTAACAAACTCAACAAACACAGACTTCGGTCCTTGCAACAAACAAACACCGCCATTAGCCTAAGCTCTAAACAATCTTAGCTCTGCTCTTATGAAAGATCAAGACCAAAAGACGAAAAAGACAAAAAGCCTTAAGGAGGCACTGCAGCAAGACTTTGCAGAAGCCTTTGAGGTCGATCTCCTGGAAGTAGATACACTCTACTCGGTTGATCTGGAAGAATTGGATTTTGATTTGGAGGACCCTATAGGAGATAGCTTCTAGCTATCTCCATCCTTTCCCCTCCAAGCGGAAGAATTTACAAACAAGCATATGTAATCCAGGGCGTAAGCCCACTGCAAACACCATGATGTCTATAATGCCCTAAACTCCCTTTCTAAGATGGGGAGTTTTTTTGTGACGTGTTGGAGTGTTGGCGTGGGAATGTGTTAGCGTTGGTTTATCAGTTCAAAGACAACTCCAATACACCAACACACCAATACGCCTCCCCCATTACATTACGGCAGCTTCCGCTCCTCCTCTTCCTGCACCTCTATCAATTCCTCCGGCAAGGTCGCATCCGTAATAATGTGCAGATCTCTTTGTGGGAAAGGTATGCTAATATTGTTTTTGCGGAAATCAGAATCGATCATAAAGCGGATATCACTTTCGACGCTTTGGTGATCCTTGAAATCTTCGAGCCAGTAGACCAATTGAAAATCGAGAGAAGACTCGCCGAAATTGGTGAAGAGAACTTTAGGCTCCGGACTTTTCATGACCCGGCCGTGATTTTCTGCACAGGATTTGAGGACTTTTCGGACTTGTTGTAGATTAGAACCATAAGCAACTCCTACTTCCACAGAAAAACGCGTTTCTCTGTCATTATAGCTCCAGTTCAGAATATCAGAATCGGAAAACATGCGATTGGGTACAATTATGCTGGAAGAATCCAGGGTTTCTATGATGGTCGTTCGCAGGCGAATTTCCTTTACCTCGCCTTCGATATTTCTTCCTTTTACCACTAACCAATCCCCTACTTCTATGGTTCCGTCAAAAAGAATCAGAACTCCACTCAGGATATCTGCGAAAGTATTTTGCAACGCAAGTCCAAGACCTACAAATAAAGCTGCAGAACCTACCAGAATCGCTCTAAGGTCTACATCCAGAGAAGAAATAATGACGATGATAGCCAACAGATAGGCCAGGTATTGAAAAATCTGGTAGATAGCCATTCGACGCCCCTGGTCCATAGTCAGGCGTTTTGCTTTCCCCTGCTCAATAAAGAATCGATGAAAATTGGCAATCAAATAACGGGTAAGCAAAAGTAACACAATCCCGAAAATTACATTTCCTACCCGTATGCTTTTCTCATTACCAAGGGGTAGCACCGTAAAGTTTAACAGTTCGCTGAGTTTGATCCCCAGCACCTCCAATCCCATCAAGATAGCTCCGCCTACCAATAATATGCGATAAGCCCATAATCCTCTATGCCTTGCTTTAGGCGAAGCAGCCAATTTCCGAAGCAGGAAAAAGCGGCCTTTCATAAACCATTTACCAAAACGTAACAAAATCCAGGTACCCAAGAAGATCCCAATTACCCAAAGTACCTGAATGACTTTGAGTTCATAACCTTCGTAGCTAATTAGTACTTGCTCCACAAATGATCTGAATTGATCCATTTTTTTTGGCTTTATTCTTCCAAATTACGGAAAATCTACATCTCCTTTTATAAGGACTTCTTTTACAATTTCAAGTCCAAAAAATATTTCTTTTTTCTTTTCTTCCAACCCTCTGGAGTAGAAGAAACTCTTTTACACATATCATAAAGTCTCATGAAGAATATCCAAAAACTCACCCCCCTTTATGTTTTTATTGGTATTGTTGCCGGATTCAGTTTTTTGATTGGATTTTTCCTCTGCATGCAGGTTCCTGCTGAAGATCTGAGCATGATCATTCTATTTTATGCTGTAATCTCCGCAATAATTGGTATACTATTTCTTCAACTGGAAAAATTGAGAAAAAAGTCAAAGTCCTGATTGCTATGTTATCAAACCTAACCCACGACAATATTGGTTTAATACATTTGATGGTATCCCTAATTTCCGTAATCACTGGTACCATGGTTTTTGCCATGAAAAAAGGGACAAAACGACACAAGCAAATAGGTTATGTATATTGCCTGTCTATGCTGGGGGTAATAGTAACAGCTTTTATGATATATCGGCTTTTTGGAGGATTCGGTCTCTTTCATATTGCTGCTGTTGTAAGTAGCCTTACCCTGTTGGCCGGTATGATCCCAGCCTTTTTCTTCAGGCACAATCCCGGATGGATCAATTTACATATCGGCTTTATGTACTGGTCGGTAATGGGATTGTATGGAGCTTTTGTTGCAGAAAGTATGGTGCGAATCCCTGAGACTCCTTTTTTCGGGATGGTAGGTATAGGTACCGGAATAGTAATGGGCATAGGCGGCTTCATATTTTACAAAAACAGGGCTCAGTGGGAGAAAAACTTTGCCGTATCCAGTTAAAATTTCATCCAACCCGCCCCATAATTGGCCATTATCTTGTTCTTTGCAGGAATGCACATATATTTGTAGCTAATGCAGAAGAACGGAAATACCTTATGGCACAAAATCAATGTAGCTGTTGATGGAGTCGTTTTTGGCTATGAGTCAAAAGAATTATTCGTACTTCTTATTAAGCAAAAATTTGGTCCCTTTAAGGATACCTGGTCTTTGCCCGGTGGGTTTATGTTACCGGAAGAATCTCTCATGGATGCTATACAAAGGGAGATTAAAGAGGAAAGTGGGATAAAAGTCGATTATCTTGAACAGCTATATACCTTTGGAGATCAACTTGACCGCGACCCCAGAGGTCGAGTAATTAGTGTTTCCTATTTTGCATTGGTAAATCCCAAAGGACTTCGTCTTAAAGCTTCTACAGATGCCTCCGATGCCCAATGGTTTAGTATAAATAAGCTTCCCGAACTCGCTTACGATCACAAGAAAATCATGCAAGTAGCTTTGGACCGTCTCCGAGCCAAAATTCACTACCAGCCTATTGGTTTCAACCTCCTCAAAAAAGAATTTCCATTTTCCGATCTCGAAAACCTCTACATGACCATTCTTGGAAATGAGATCGATCGCAGAAACTTTCGCAAAAAGATACTGAGTTTCAAATTTGTAGAAGAGACAGACAAAATCATCAGCGAAGGAAGAGGGCGCCCCGGAAAACTTTACAAATTCGACAAAAAGAAATACAAAGAATTTGAGTCTAAAGGCTTCCATTTTGATATCAAAATGGCTCAGGGGAGATAAGCCAAAGCATAGATGAGAAATGTAGACCCTTCCGCTGCGGTCAGGGTGACAGCTTCATAAAGAACAATACCTAGTGTCATCCCGAGCCCCGTCGAGGGACCTCATTCCCCTCGCCACCTTTTTTCCTCTATCTCAAAAGGAACATAGAAAGGAGGTAAGTAAAACCTTAGGTCCTTCGCAAGCTCAGGATGACACGGATATGTGTATTTTGTTGAGCGAACCTTCCTTTCCAGCCTACTTCTAAGTTTATTTCTATTCTATTTGAAAATTTTCCTCTCTGATTATCAATCACATAAATCTATTTTATGTATTTTTTACACAATTATCACAACCCACCAGCTTCCGTCTCGTATATTTGTGTAAATAATACGCAAATGTATTTAAATCTATCTCAAAACTTTAGCCCCTTTCAGGATCAAAACACAAGCTTACTTGATTTTGATGCTCTGACCTTCTCTGGAGGTGAACCCCACATAAAAATCCATGCTCCCCTTTCTATGAAAGAATCGGTTTTAATCAGTCATCGAGTCAATTCCTTTGAGGATTTCGGACTCTTGCTTATGGCTATTGATGCATTGAAACGAATGGATGTTCCTGCCATCGATCTCTTCATTCCTTATTTTCCCGGAGCAAGACAAGACCGGGTAATGATAAGAGGAGAAGCTCTTTCTGTGAAAGTCTACGCAGACATCCTCAATTCCCTACAGCTCAACCGCGTCATCATATTCGATCCGCATTCTGAAGTTACTCCGGCACTTATAGACAATTGCAAAAGTATTGACAATAGTTCTTTTGTACAGGGAGTGCTGAATCGAATCAAGGAAGAAGTGATCCTAATCGCTCCGGATGCAGGTGCTTCTAAAAAGATCCACAAACTGGCAGCCAAACTCGGAGGACTTCCGGTAGTCGAATGTTCCAAGAAACGAGATCCGCGCACCGGAAAATTATCAGATTTCATCGTCTATGCAGAAGACCTTCAACACAAAGCCTGTCTGATTGTGGATGACATCTGCGACGGAGGAGGAACCTTTCTAGGCCTGGCCGAAAAACTCAAAGAGAAACAAGCAGGCAATCTTTATCTCGCAGTTTCCCATGGAATCTTTAGCAAAGGCCTCGCTCCCTTGAAAACACAATTCAAACAGGTCTTTACCACCAATTCTATCAGAGACTTTCAGGAAGGCCCTTTTCTACAACAAATCAAGCTATCATTTTAATCCAAAAGACATGAATCCACTTACACTTACCGACGGATATAAACTCGACCACAGAAGACAATACCCTGCTCATACGGAAGTTGTCTATTCTAACTGGACCGCCCGAAAGAGTCGCAGAAATGATATACAGGAAGTAGTATTCTTTGGCCTGCAATACTTTATCAAAAAGTACCTACTGGAGGAATTTGAGCACAACTTCTTCAAAAAGCCTAAACATGAAATCCTATACACCTACGCCAGAAGGGTAAATAATTATTTGGGCGAGAATCAGGTAGGAATAGAACATATTGCCGCTTTGCACGATCTGGGATACCTCCCTATCTGCATCAAAGCTTTGCCAGAAGGAAGTTCTGTGCCCGTGAAGGTGCCTATGTTCGTTCTCTACAATACCTTGCCAGAGTTCTTCTGGCTGACCAACTACTTCGAGACTTTGCTCTCTACCACGGTTTGGTTGCCTTGTACTTCAGCCACCCTGGCCAAGAAGTATAGAGAGATCCTTGACCGTTACGCAGCTGAGACATCTTCTGTTCCCGAATTCGTCGATTGGCAGGGACATGATTTCTCCATGCGAGGAATGGCAGGCCTGGAAGCGGCCATGATGAGTGCAGCAGGACATTTACTTTCTTTCACCGGAACTGATACCCTTCCTGCCATAGACTTTTTGGAGAAATACTATCAGGCAGATAGTGAATTGGATATCGTGGGTGGATCAATCGCAGCAACTGAGCATTCGGTCATGTCCATGGGAAGTCATGCAGGAGAACAGGAAACCTTCAGGCGATTGATCACGGATGTTTATCCAGGAGGTATGGTTTCGGTAGTTTCTGACACATGGGATTTATGGAAAGTATTGGACGAATATTTACCTGCCCTGAAACATGAAGTCCTGGCCAGAGAAGGAAAACTAGTCATACGTCCCGATAGCGGTGATCCTGCAGATATTCTTTGCGGAAATCCGGAAGGGAGCTACGAAAGTGAAAAGAAAGGGGTAATCGAAAGGCTCTGGGACATATTTGGCGGGACAGTCAATGAAAAAGGCTTCAAAGAACTTGATCCACATATCGGAGCCATTTACGGAGACTCCATTACCCTGGAGCGTGCCGAACATATCTGCGCCCGACTAAAAGCCAAGGGTTTCGCCTCCACTAATGTTGTACTGGGCATCGGTTCTTTCACCTACCAATACAATACCCGTGATACCTTCGGTTTTGCCATGAAAGCCACCTATGGAGAAGTAGCAGGCAAAGGCAGGGAAATCTTCAAAGACCCCATAACCGATAACGGTACAAAGAAGTCCGCCAAAGGCCTATTGCGGGTGGAAGAAACTGCCGGGGGATTTATCCTAAAAGAGCAAGTGAGCTGGGAGGAAGAAGGAGGTGCCATGCGAAAAGTCTACGAAGATGGGAAGATTTTGCTAGATGAAAAACTCTCTGATATTCGCGCCCGACTCAAAGGCAAAGTAAAAGTCGCCCGCTAAAAAATTGTGTTCAATTATGTAAATGCTCATGCTTTCGGATATAAATCCGGGTATTAGGCTGACTACCCACAAACTCCGATTATTCTGCAAAAGAAGGAGTGGCCTGGGTAGTCTTCTTATTTGTAGATTTGTATTTCAAATCCTTTATGATGAAAAAATCCTTCGAATCGGTGCTCAACAAATTCAATTCTCCCTTATGGGGATTTCACTGTATGGTCCCAGAGGAGGTAAGTGAATTTTTTCTGGGGAAAGACATCAAACGATTGGTCTGCAATATCAATGGAGAACATGAATTTTCCTGTGCCCTCATGCCCAAAGGAGATGGCCTCTATTTCATCAACATCAATAAGGAGATTCGGACAAAATTTCACTTAGAAATTGGCGATAAAGTCCAGATGGAACTTTGGCCCGACGAAAGCAAATACGGTCTGCCCATGCCTGAGGAGATGGAGGTACTGCTGCAACAAGATCCCGAAGCAGATAAACTCTTTCATGCCTTGACTCCCGGAAAACAAAGAAGCCTTCTTTTCATGATCGGCAAACCTAAAACTTCTGCTATACGCTTAAACAAAGCCCTGGCCATAACGGAATACCTTAAAGGAGCTAGTGGAAAGGTGGATTTTAAGGAGATGAATGCCTTTATAAGGAGGTTTCGTCGGTAACCCCTTCGCTCAGTCCCCCTTCCCCTTGAAAGAGGAATGCGCCCGCTGGCCAAGTGGATTATTTTGAACCCTTCCGCACATGCGGCAATAATTACTTTATTGGCCTGTGCCCCTCCCATTTTTCGACGAAAAAGGGGAGGTTTGCTCGCTCGTAGGGGTTCGGAAGGTTTCCCTGGTCAAACAGGCAGATTCCTCAACAATTCAAATACCCCAGGATATTCTGTTTCAAAAGCAGGCTGCCACATCATGGTCAGATTAGCTCTTTGAGGAATGTCATTTAGAACAATATGCTTAATGTGCAAAGCCTGTCTCCTCAAAGAACTTAAAGGTTCAATCGCAACCCCCATACCAGACTCTACTAAGCGAAAACTGGTACTCGCAGAATCCGTTTCATGGATGATATTGGGTTGAAAACCGGCATCCATACAAATCGATTCGATGATACGCACATAGTTGGGACCGTCTTCGGTTGAGGGAAAAATAAAGGGCTCATCCGTAAACATGGTGAAATCGGTATAATTTCGCTGATCTATGGGATGGTCGGGAGGCAAAAGTACAACGAAAGGGTCCACATGCATGACCTTACTTTTCAGGTGAGAAGGGACCAGAGGATTGGTAGCAAAACCCAATTCTAATTCGTTCATGTTAAGCGCCAGATATTGATCCCGATTATTCATTTCTTTCAGGATGGCTTTCATTCCGGGAAACTTTAACGGAATCTCTTTGAGAAATTCTGGCAAAATGGATTGCATGACCGAGTGGGTATAGCCTATACGAATTTCTCCAGCCTCTCCTTTGCATATTTGAGAAGCTCGTTTAGCTACACGCTCAAATTCATTGAGAATCTTTTCCACCTCTGTAAAAAAATAGCTTCCTGCAGCCGTCAATTCTACGTTTCGTTTATTTCGGCGAAACAAATCTGCGTTTAAGTCTTCTTCCAATTGTTGGATCTGTCGACTCAAGGCCGGCTGAACAATATTGACTTCTTCTGCGGCTTTGGTGAAATGAAGGGTCCGGGCAAGGACCAAAGCATTTTTGAGTTGAGCGATATTCATTAATGCAATTTCGTTATTAATAAATACTAATTAACTATTTTTTATTATAAAAACTCTCGCCTACTTTTATCCTAAAAGCAGATAAACAGATGAAATCTCTTCAAACATCTTCCCGTATCGCAGAGGCTTATGATGTAGCAAGTTTTCGCAAGCTTAGCCATCAGGTGGTAGATATGATCGCTGATCAATTGGAGGAAAGTATTTCCCAGAAGGATGCTGTGGTTCTCCCCTATCAGAAGCCGGAAGATGAACTGAAGTTCTGGGAATCGGATAAGGAGGAAGGCAATGATCCATTGGAGTTTTTTCAGAAGGTATTGGACCATTCCATAAAAGTTCATCAACCTCGTTACCTCGGCCATCAGGTAGCAGTACCTGCTCTTATTTCCAGTCTGGCAGGATTTCTCACTGATATTTCTAGCAACGGGACTGGAGTCTACGAAATGGGTATGGCTTCCAATGCCATTGAGCGGATCATGATTGAGTTTTTGGCTAAGAAGATTGGATATTCTCCAGATTCAGCAGGATTTTTGACTTCCGGAGGCTCCCTGGCGAATCTAACGGCCCTTTTAGCTGCCCGTAAGGCTAAGGCAGATACCAATGTCTGGGAAGCTGGTCATTCGTCTAAACTGGCAGTACTAGTCTCAGAAGAAGCCCATTACTGTATTGACCGTGCAGCAAGGATACTGGGAATGGGTAGCGAAGGCATTATTAAAGTGCCTGTGGATGCAGACTTTAAAATCAGAACGGATCTTCTCGAGCAATACCTGAAAAAAGCTCAGCAAAAAGGATTTACCGTCATTGCACTAATAGGCTGCGCTTCATCGACAGCAACGGGTTCCTATGACGATTTAGAAAGCATGGGCGCATTTGCCAAGGCTCATGATTTATGGTTCCACGTAGATGGAGCGCATGGAGGTTCGGTGGTAGTATCAAAAAAGTATCGGCATTTGGCGAAAGGAATCGAACTGGCCGATTCAGTCGTGATCGATTTCCACAAAATGATGATGACGCCTTCTCTCAATACAGCACTCATTTTTCAAAGAGGAGAAGACTCCTACAAAACCTTTCAACAAAAAGCGCAATATCTCTGGGATTCTCAGCAAAGTCCTGAATGGTATCACTCCGGCAAAAGAAGCTTCGAGTGTACCAAACTGATGATGTCCATCAAGCCTTATATCATTATGCGGACCTATGGAGAAGAGATATTCGAAGAAAACATAGATAGATGCTTTTATTTGGCGAGGAGCTTTGCAGCTCTGATCAGAGAACGTGAGTACTTTGAATTGGCAATAGAGCCAGAAGCAAACATTGTCAATTTCAGATTTGTAGCCAATACTCACGCTGATCTTAATGAGCTCAATGCTTCTCTTCGCCTTTCACTCATGGAAAAGGGAGAATTTTACATTGTCTCAACGACAATAGGCGGGAAAAAATACCTGCGTACCGCCTTGATGAATCCTTTGACCCAAGAGTCTGATTTGGTGGCTTTACTGGATGAAATTGAGTCTCTTGCTTTAACGCAATATTAACATTTGGCCATTCGCTTCATTGCAGAAAATCTTTTATTTTTGCTCCGCAAAAATTTTCGATAGCAAAAATCAACAACAATATATGCAAGCGGACATCCGAGCCATTAACGAGAAAATTCAGGAAAAAAGTGCATTCGTAGACTTGCTCAACATGGAGGTTAAGAAGGCCATTATTGGTCAGTCTTATATGATCGAAAGACTTCTGTTGGGACTTTTATCGGGAGGGCATATCTTGTTGGAGGGTGTTCCCGGACTTGCAAAGACCCTGGCGATCAAATCTCTTTCAAAAACTGTTGCAGGCAAATTCAGTCGTATTCAGTTTACTCCGGATCTACTCCCTGCAGATGTTTTAGGTACTATGATTTATAACCAGAAAACCAATGAGTTTTCGGTTAAAAAGGGACCTATTTTCGCCAATTTTGTTTTGGCAGATGAGATTAACCGTTCCCCAGCCAAAGTACAGAGTGCCTTGTTGGAAGCTATGCAGGAGAAGCAAGTTACGATAGGTGAAGAAACCTTTGTACTTGAAAGACCTTTCCTTGTATTGGCTACTCAAAACCCCATTGAGCAAGAAGGTACGTATCCTCTTCCAGAAGCACAGGTAGACCGTTTCATGCTAAAATGTGTGATTAGCTACCCAAGCAAAGAAGAAGAAAGGCTAATCATTCGCCAAAACGTGAATCCGGGTTCTACAGAAATCAATCCTGTAGTAAAGATTTCTGAAATCATGGAAGCCCGCAAGGCAGTGGCGGAAGTATACATGGACGAAAAGATCGAGCAATACATTCTCGATATCGTCTTTGCGACCCGTGATCCGAAAAATAACAAACTGGAAGAGTTGGCAAACCTGACTAGCTATGGTGGTTCTCCTCGTGCTTCCATCAACCTGGCTTTGGCATCCAAGGCGTATGCATTCCTTAAAAGAAGAGGCTATGTAATCCCCGAAGATGTAAGAGCAGTTTGTTATGATGTACTCCGACACAGAATCGGATTGACCTATGAGGCGGAAGCAGAAAATATCAGTACCGAGCAAATCATTTCCAAGATTCTGGATGTGGTTGAGGTACCCTAAAGGTAGAAATCAAAATATATACAGACAGAAAACCGGAGCTTAGTCTCCGGTTTTTTTATTTTTTTTACAAATTTAATTTCCCTGACAATCAATACCTTAGACGAAATCGCGAGTTTTTTTTGATATTTTTCTTAAACCTCCTTTAAACCTTCGCTCCTCCCCATAGTCCAACTACCAACAACAACAAATAATATCAATTACATCAAACACAGAACGTATCATGAAGTTTAAGATCATTTTCACCTCCCTGCTTTTCTTTGGACTTGTATTCAGCAGCCAATCTTCTTTCGCTCAATCAACTCTAAGAGTAGGTAAAAGACAGGTAAAACAACAAGTAAGAATCAAACAAGGCGTGAGAAGCGGCGAGCTTACTCGCAAGGAAACAAAAGCTCTTCGCGCCCAACAAAGACATATCAATCGCACGAAAAAGCGCGCCAAAGCTGATGGAGTAGTTACTCCAGCGGAGCGCAAAGTAATTTCCAGAAAGCAGAATCGCGCCAGCAAAAGCATCCGCCGCCAGAAGAATGATGCTCAAAGTAGAAATTAAGCCCGCGAGAAAATAAGAACGGGCTCAAGATTACAGAACCCTGATTATTGAAAGCAAGCAGCCGTGCCTTGGCACGGCTTTTTGCTTTTTTATTTTTTTTCAGGTGACCTCTGAATGAATGTTTAGTCACATAAGTGAATCCGATAATTCGTGATTCGAAATTTACCAATCACTAATTAATTAAAACACCTCAATTAATGGGACTTTTTGATTTTGTCAAAAACGCTGGTGCGTCTCTCTTTGGTCTAAAAACTGACGAAGAAAAACGCGAAGAAAAAGAACAAGCAATCCGCAATTTTGTAGCAGAATTCGATCTCGGTATCGAAGACTTCACTATCGAATTTACTGGAGACGATGACGACACAGTTATTCTCGGAGGAACTGTCCAGTCTCAGGAAGCTAAAGAAAAACTGATCCTCGCAGTAGGAAATATCGAAGGAATTGCCAGAGTTGATGACCGCATGGAAGTTGTAGTACCTGAGCCAGAAGCTCAATTCTACACAGTAGTTAGTGGAGACTCTCTTTCCAAGATCGCTAAAAGGCATTATGGAGATGCGATGAAATACCCAGAGATCTTTGAAGCTAACAAACCTATGTTGAGCGATCCAAACAAGATCTATCCGGGACAAGTATTGCGCTTGCCACACCTGGGATAAGCATTGCAAACAACACCAAAAGAAAAGCCTCTTCTGCATGGGAGAGGCTTTTTTATTTTTAGTATTAATATTGTTTTTCTATTGTACAGCTACCAATTTATCGGAGTAAACTTCAATTAAGTCATATGTCTCCAATAGCTCAATGATTTTACTCGTCTGCATCTGAAATAAGCTTCGAATTTCTCTTAATCTCAAATTTCCAACCTATACTAATACAAGCTTAGTTGGTCTTCTGTGAAGTAAAAAGGAATGATAAAAATCTAAATCTTTAGAGATAATTACCGCTTTGGATTGAGCCGCAATATCGAGAATAACTGAATCGGAGGTACTATTTCCTTCGGGGAGTTGTGAGGTATGAGTAGTTTTGTATCCTGCCTCCTCTAAAATCCTGCAAATTAGTTTTGGAAGATGCGCGTCTATTATAAAGTTCATGCTGCAAATGGGATCGTTACAGTCTCTTTACTCTTAATTGAAGCTGTCGCATATGCAAGGCAAGCCAAGATATCTGCTTCTTTTAAATCCTCAAATTCATCTAGAATATCCTGAATAGAATCTCCGGCAGTCAAATATTCCAATATACTTTCTACTGGATATCTTAAGCCTCTTATTACAGGTTTACCATGACAAATTCCTGCTTCAATGCTTATCCGCTTTAATAATTGAACTTCACTCATAACTTATTGTACCAAAATCAAAGACTTAAGTTACAAAAATTAAAGGACTTCAAGACTTTGAGTGAATGCCTTAATTTTCAAAGTATTTAATAAGAATAGTTTTCTCCTATAGATTTTCCAGAATTTTTCTATCCCTAATTAAAGACTATTCCACCCTCCTGATATTCCCCTCCGTATCATGCACTTCCACACTCTTTACCCCTTCAGGAACCTGTATAGCCCGTGAAGATTGGCTGAGGAAACTCGTCCCATAGCCCAGCTCCCAAACTTGCTTTGAACCATCTGGAAAATGAAAGTAACCGGAAAACTCGAAAGGCTCAAGTTCGACATAATCGACGGCCACTCTTTGGGCAAAGACTTTGAGTTTATCGGAATTCTGGCTGGCCATGATGCGGGTATTTCCCTCAGCATCTCTGAACCTAACCAGGGCTTTGGCATCTCCGGGTAGATAAAATCCGCTTTCACCTAATTCCAGCGCTTTGAATCCTCCTTTTCCATCCCCTTTCAGCATAAGTCCATTAAAGGCATCCGAGCGCCCCATGGCTACCTCGGTACCAAAATCATTTCCTGCCATTAGCACATCCAGCAAGGCATCTCCATCAAAATCCTCCACTAGCATAGCAAATACAGGTGCCAGTTGAGCTTCCATTGGTAAAGGGCGAATTTCAAATTTTCCATTCCCCAAATTCTCCACAAAACTACTCTTAAGGTAATTTGCTTTTACCTCCACATAATCCTCTGCTTTTTCAGCTTCGGGCAAAATATCCGAAAGACTCGCATAACCAAATTCGGCATGGTAGGGAAAATCCTGACGAACCTTAATCATCTGTTTTTGGAAATCTATCCGACTGAAGTAAGGCACCTCTATCAACTCTTTATTATTTCCATCTTTAGGAAACCAGCTTCCTTGTACAAAATCAAAACCTTTATTCCCATCAAAATCAGCCCCAAAGGCTTTTATAGGATAGTTTTCATTTGTTTTAAAGAGGGTATTATTTCCCTGGTTGGAGGCGATGTAATCAATGTCTCCATCCCGATCAAAGTCTCCGGCAGCCAGGCTGTTCCACCATCCTTTCTTTCCCCCAAATCCAGCAGCATCCGTCATATCTGAAAATATCCCTCCCTCATTTTTCAGGAAAGTCAAGGGCATCCATTCACCCGCCAATAAGAGATCAAAAGTCCCATTATTATCAAAATCTGTCCATAGCGCATCACACGCCAGGCCTATATCTTTGAGCATGGGAGCCGCTTCTTCATCTATGGTGAACTTTATATTTCCAGCTTCACTTTCATTTTTGAGTAAATAGCTGGAAACCGGGATGGGATAATGAAAAGGCTTTACCCTGCCTCCTACAAAGAGATCCAAATCCCCATCGCCATCATAATCCGCAGCTTTCACCGCAGAGCCACTACTCAAAAAAGCAGGTAGGGCTTCTTTCACCAAAGAAAATTTTCCTCCATCATTCCTAAAAAATCGATCCTGATAAGAGGGATCTTCTCCTTTAAATTCATAACCGCCACTCACCAGGTACAAATCATCGTCTCCATCTTTATCCGCATCAAAAAACAAAGCTCCCAATTCTTCCTGTCGCTTCTTGTCTCCCTCAGGTCCGGGCAGTAAGTCTTCTATCGAAAAGGTCCCATCTTCTTGCTGAATAGCAAAACGCCCTTTATTGAAATGCGAACCTGCTATATAGACATCCTGCAAACCGTCTCCATTTACATCGCTTACAGCCAAAGCCGGCCCGTATTGAGTGAGTTTGTGGGGCAACATGGGCTGGACATTGAAGTCTATGTAATCTGATTCGGGATGGATAAAATCTAGGCCTGTTTGATCTGTTATATCCGAGAATAGAGTCGAAGTTTCGTCCAGGCTGTACTCTACTTTTTCGACCTCTGCATCCGTGTACTTTAGGGTCAAAATTTGATCTGCAGCTATTCCTTCTTTCAATTCTACTTTCCCATCCGGCCAAATCACTTTCAGCTTATCTACTTTTTGATCTGTTCCTAATCCAAAGTGAGCGAAAGGCTCCACACTAGAGATATATCCCCGTGATACATTATGCTCCCAATGTTGCTTGATGCCTCCATGCTGAATTTCCAGAATCACACCTGTACCTTGCTGATTATTCTCGCTTCCCTCAAATCCTACCCTTAACCAATGATTCTTTTGCCCTTCTCCATCATTTAGCCGGTTTTGGAAGACGAAAGCAGAATCATCGATATTATTTACGATATAATCCAGGTCTCCATCATTGTCCAAATCGCCATAAGCAGCTCCATTGGAAAAGGAAGTCATGCGAATGCCCCAATTATCGGTAGCATCTTCGAAAGTAATTCCTCCCTTATTTCGGTAGGCGTAATTGCTGATCTTGACTGAAGGAATTTTACTCAGAAGTAAAGATTGAGGGGCATAAGCCCCAACACTGGACCAATAATCAATAAAATCCCGATCTGTTACGTCCTTGGGGAAGCCATTGGTAATGATCATATCGCGATAACCGTCATTATCAAAATCGGCGACCAAAGGTGTCCAACTCCAGTCCGTAGCAGAAATACCTGCGTACATAGCTACATCTGAAAAGATAGGTTCAGAGGATTCTGGCAAGCTTCCTTGATTTAGCTGAAAGGTGTTGCGTACGTACTGGAAGTCATAACCAAAGTTCTTGTTGTTCAGATAGCTGGTATAATTGTTACCTCCCAGCATGGTTTTCCTCCGATAGTTATCCTCAGGCAACATATCCAGGCATACAATATCTACTCGACCATCAGAATTGATATCTATGATATCATTACCCATAGCCGAATGAGAAGTATGCTTGAAATAGTTGCTGGCCTTATCGGTGAAAGTCCCGTCCCCATTGTTGATGTACATGAGGTCATTGCTCACATAATCATTAGTAACAAAGATGTCTTTCCAGCCATCGCGATTGATGTCTGTAATGTTCAGGCCCAAACTATAGCCTTCAATCAATATACCTGCTTCTCGGGATACTTCAGTAAAGAGGGGATGTCCCAATGAATCGCTGAAATCATTACGATACAGACGATCATAGCGATTGGTGCTTCCGTCGAGGTTCTTTTCTTTGTATTTGTTGGGTTGCTTGTTGGCAATCATAGCATCAACCGCCAAAAATACATCTAAATCGCCATCATTGTCATAATCAAAGAAAGCAGCATGGGTGGTATGGGAAGTGTCTGCCAGTCCATATTCGGCAGCCATGTCCTTGAAAGTCGGTAAACCTGCTTCATTTAGGCCTTGATGAATAAAGAGGGTGTTTTTCCTTTGCGAGGTGGTAGGGCGATTGGTAGCCGCTACATGAATATCAGTCCAACCGTCCTGGTTTACATCAACCATAGTAACGCCTGATGACCATCTTTTGCCATTACCTACTCCCGCAACTTCTGTTATGTCTTCAAATTGGAAATTGCCTTTATTGAGGTAAAGCGCATTTTCCACCATATTCCCACTCATATATACATCGAGTAGGCCATCCTGGTTAAAATCTGCCAAGGCCACTCCCCCCCCATTGTAGACATACTCATTTTCCAGGACATTGATTGAATCTGACTCGATGATACGATTGGAAAAATGTATACCCGACTCAGCAGGAGGAACCAATCTGAATAGTGTGTTCGAATCCTCTCCGCATGATTGCATCAACAATAAGCCACAAAGGCTCAGTATGCCCCAACATCTATTCATAGTTCTTTAATTAGTTTCGTTTAAATGAAAGTACTGATTCATTATTTCGGGCTACCATCAACAAGGGCTTGCTATCCTTTCCTTCAAAGACCTTCATATCCCGAACTTCTCCTCTTAGATAAATTCCGCTTTCTTCAGGACTCAGGTATTGAAAGTTTTTAGAACTATTTCCCTTTAGAAAGACCCCAAAATTTGCATCCTGCCTTCCGACTTCTGGTTTCAGTGCATAAAAATTGCCGCCCAGTACAATATCCATATGTGTATCTCCATCCATATCCGCAATGGCAATTCCAAACACAGGCGAAACCTGAGCTTCTATGGGCAGCGCTTGCAATGTGGGATTTCCTCCGGCTTCGTTCCAAAGGATGGCAGATTGCAAATACTCAGCTTTGTAGGCAAGACCACCTCTTACTTCTTCCTCTGTGAAAAGATCAGAGAAAGTCTTATGCGCATACTCTTCAAATTTGAGGTTCGATCTTTTCAAATGCGGCAGCTGGGTGGTAATGTCTCCTTTTGTAGCAAAGGGATAGGCTTTATTATCCAATGGAGGAAACCAATTGATGACAAATTCGCTTTTACCATTTTGGTCAAAGTCTTTGACATACATGCTCAAGGGCCGCTCAACACTTGCTTGAAATTTACTATTTAGCCCCCAATTACCCAATACAAAGTCCTCATCTCCATCGCCATCGAGGTCAGCTTTTTCTATGCAATTCCACCAGCCAAAACTATTGGGAATCATAGCTGGCGCTTGCAATTCCCCTCCTTCATTTTTTAGTAAGGTAACTCCCAACCATTCTCCAACAACCACCAAATCAAGGTCATTATCATTGTCCTGATCTACCCAAACTGCATCCGTAATCATGCCCAATCCTCCCAAAAACTCTGTGGTAATATCCGTCCAGCCATTGGGGTCTTTCCTCAATAAAAAGCTGCGAGGTTTGAGTCCATAATTTCCGGGAACTACTCTTCCGCCGATAAAAACATCCATATCTCCATCTGCATCAAAATCTGCCACCTCAATACAAGATGTATTCCCTCCTGCTGGTGGGGTTTTTTCCTGTTGTTTGCTGAAATTTCCTTTGCCATCGTTTTCATAGTAGCGCAAAAGGAAGTTTTGAATTCCCTTCGTGTACTCATTTCCTCCGGCGCCTACCAATAAATCAAGATCACCATCCTGATCCATATCTGCCAGGGCTCCACCAGTACTCTCAATATCTTTATCTTGCTCAAAGGCTTCCTGAGGACTCAAATTGAAGGTAGCTGCTGAGTTTTGGATAAAAAGTTTATCTGGATCACCCGCAGCTCCTAATAGAAGCGCATCCTCTTTTCCATCTCCATTGACATCCCCTTTAAGTAGTTGGGGTCCTTCGGTAGATAGCATATGAGGAAGCAAGAGCTCGTGATTGAAGTCATTGTAGGTATTTTCTGTGTGTAAGGCTTTTTCGGGGAATGTCATACTGCTATTCTCTGTGAATAGGCGTTGACGAGGCTTTGTTTCTGGAGAAAAATTCTCTCTCGCGTTTTCATATTGGAGCAAAATCGTCTGATCGGAGCTAAGCTTTGTCAGGATCTCTTTCTTTCTATCTGGCCAAATCACTTCCAATTCCTTGATTTCAGTTTCTTGTCCCAGACCAAACAGAAGACCAGGTTCTACCGAACTTTCAAATCCTCTGGCTGTATAATGTTGTAATTCCTGTTCCTGATCACCGTATTTGATTCTCACCCTTGCTCCTATACCTTGTGGATTTTCATTACTTCCCGAAAAATTGATTTTTAGGAAATGATTCTTTTTGAGGCTATCGCTATTATTACGATAAATGAAGGCTGGCATATTTACGTTGTTGACGATCAGATCCATATCACCATCCTGATCCAGATCGCCATAAGCCGCACCATTGCTAAAGGAAACTTCCCCCAACCCCAACTCCTCTGCCTCACTACTAAACTGGAGTTTCCTATTATTGACAAAAGCGAAATTGGCCAAAGGATTTGAAGGAAGATAGGGAAGGAAATCGCGAAAATCTGCTCTACCTGATTCCCTGACTATTTTTTCAACATTCGCCTGATCGGAAATAAAGGCCGTAAAATCCATGTACATGATATCATGATAAATGCCATTCGCGACAAAAATATCTTTCCAACCATCATTTTCGAAGTCAAACATCAAAGCCCCCCAACTCCAGTCCGTAGCAGAAATACCCGCCATGAAACCAATTTCCTGAAAGTTTGCATTTCCGTCATTGAGCTGGAGACAGTTTTGGAGAATTTGGTAATGGTAATTAGCACGGTACTTTAGGTCCTCGAGATGATAAGGGTCAAAAACCGTCATGGCCTTTAATCGATAATTATCCCCGGCTAGCATATCTGTACTGAAAACTTCTGGTGAACCATCATTGTTGATGTCAGCAATATCTGCCCCCATAGATGAGACAGAAGTTTGGCTGATCCGTTCAGGTAATTCCTCAGAGAACTTCCCATTTCCCTGATTTATGTAGAGATAATCTCTTTCCCAAAAATCATTGCTAACATAAATATCTGGCAACATATCTCCATTCAGGTCACTTACCGACACCCCTAATCCAAAACCTATTTGGCTATTATATATACCCGCTTCAAGGGTCACATCTGTGAAGGTATCCCCATCATTTCTAAAGAGTTTATCCCCTCCTTCTTCGTCTGTTTCTTCCCTTGCTTTTTTGTAAAGGTCAATTCGGTTGGGGTCTTTGAAGCTATTGTTCAAGACATAACAATCGAGGTCGCCATCTTGGTCATAGTCGAAAAAGGAAGCATGGGTAGAAAAACCTTTGTCATTGAGGCCATACTCAGCAGCCTTCTCCATAAAGGTCATATCTCCCTGATTGATGAATAATTCGTTTTCCTTATTATCTCCTTTGATATCCCCAGAATTACAGACATAAATATCGAGGAAACCATCTGCATTTATATCAACCATACTTACCCCGGTACTCCAGGCCTTTTCACCAGCTATTCCCGCTTTATCGCTAATATCCTCAAACTGCCAATTTCCCTTATTCAGGTAAAGCCTATTGGAAGCCATATTGGCAGTAAAATAAATATCCGGTAAGCCGTCATTATTGATATCTCCAATGGCAACTCCTCCCCCATTGTAGAAATTGCGGTAGGTAAGGACATTGAAGTCTTTTTGATCTTTTACTTCATTGATGAAATTCAGGCCAGTATTAACGCTATCCAGACGAGAGAAGAGGCGAAGCTTATCATCTTGAATTGGATTCTCAACAACCGAATCACAGGCAGGGAGTGCCCAAAGAAATATGAGTATTAAGAGAAAGGAATAGTAGCGCATATATCTTTTTTTCGGCTTAGGCCTTATATAAAATTACCAAGACACTAGAAAAATAAAAAGAAGAGGCAGTTTTTGCCTCTTCTTTTATATTTGTTAAAGGTAGATCAATTCTACCAACCTGAATTTTGGATCAGCTGGGCAGTTCCATCTACTTTACTCAATTCGATTTGAACTGATGGCAATGGGAACAAATTATGTCTGTCCTCAAAGCGAGTAGCAGCCGTAATATAAGATCTCTTTGTTTGCTCAACATCCATGTAAGCATTCATTACTTGTTGGGCAATTCCCCATCTTCTGAGGTCAAAGAACCTGTGTCCCTCAAGGGCCAACTCAATTCTTCTTTCCATTCTTACTGCAGTACGTGCTACAGACTGATCGGTCCATGCATCATCATAGGTACCTACGGCATAAGTAGCCCAGGTAATTCCAGCATCATCGATAGTAGTAGAACCACCATCAGCTCCTTGAGCACAGTTTGCAGCACGAGCGCGAATCAGATTCACCAATTCACGACCTCTTTCCAGGTTACCTAATTCAACTTCAGCTTCAGCTAGCATCAATAGAACGTCAGCATAACGGATGATCGGCATATTAACCGGGTTCAACTGAAGGTTAGACCAACCCACCGTACTTTCTTGACCGGGATCATAAATGAATTTTTTGGCACTATAAGGTCCGGCCCATGCACGAGAACGAATCCAGGTAGGCTCGTGAATACCCCAAGCAAGGAATGGAACGTCATCGCGACCGACTGTCCAGTCCAAACGAGGATCTACAGGAGTAGCAAGATCTACATCAGAATCGTTGAAGGTATCAAACAATGGAAGACCATTGGCATCTACTTTATGCGCATTTACCAGATTTTGAGAAGGCTGATGGAATCCACAGCAACCGAATGGACTACCCCCATGAGGGAAGTTAAGACGATCTGCAAAGTTTCCATTATCACCGCCACCGGTTCCATCATTTACAGTTGCCTGAATTGAGAATATCATCTCATTTGCATTCTCATTAGCCGTCGTAAACATATCCTTGAAACAAGGATTCAAAGAATAGTTTCCACTATTTACTACCTGATCAAACAAAGCCTTGGCTTCTGCCCAGTTTTGCTGGTACAAATGTACTTTTCCCAGATAAGCCTGAGCAGCACCTTTGGTAGCACGCCCTTTATCAGAAGTAGTTGCAGGCAATAGACCTACCGCAGCTTCCAAATCAGCCGTAATCTGAGGAATAATGCTTGCATCATTAGGCTTACGGAAGTCTTCGTCTGTTTCATCATAGTAAGGAATATTTCCCCACAATTTAACTCCATCAAAATGGAAGTGAGCACGCAGAAAGCGAATCTCTCCGTCTATTCTGGACTGATCCTCTGCGCTAATTCCCTCAGCTGCAGATAAGAGAAGCTTTTTAGTTGCATTCGCACGGGCTATACCCTCATATAAGGCCACAAACTTGGCCTGAAAGTACGGATTACCCGGCGTCCACTGAAAGAGCTCAATCTGAGACGTTTCGCCCTGGTCCCCAGGCTCCGAACCTTTGTAAGCATCATCGGAAGCAACGGATCCCCAGATCCAATTAGAACCGGCCGTTGGCCATGGAGCACCCTGTCCCCACTGATTTGCCCATCCATCAAGCATAGAGTAGGCCGAGACCAGAGAAGCCTCTACCCCCTCTTGATTCTGGAGGAGTCCCTCATCAAGTGCTCCCTGTGCGGGTATATCCAGAAATTCGTCTGCACAAGCAGCAAAGATTCCCAGTACACATACAGCTGCAAATATTTTTAATAGTCTATTTTTCATAGTAATGATATTCGTTTTTAATTCCACTTATTAGAATCCAAGGTTTACCCCTACCATAAATATTCTAGAACCCGGATAGTTTCCAAAGTCTTGTCCCGCAGACTGGTCAGGGTTACCCCTTACACCAAAGTTAGACAAAGCTGGATCAATTCCACTATAATTAGTGAGTGTGAAAGCATTTTGAGCCTGAACGTAAATTCTCAGTTTATCAATTCCAGTGATTCTTGGAAGTGTATAACCAATTTGAAGATTTCTGAGTCTCAGATAAGAACCGTCCTCTACATAGAAGCTACTTGGTCTTTCACTAAAGGTATCATTTTCATCCAAAATTGGGAAATCTCCCTCAGGATTGAGTGTTGGGTGCCATGATCTCTCAAGCACCTCTTTTCTTACGTTGGTGTTAAAGAAACGGAATACTTCGAAGAGCTTGTTGTAGTTCATAATTTCGTTTCCTACGGAAGCAAAGAAGAAGATAGAAGCGTCCCAGTTCTTATAGCTCATACCGAGATTTAAACCTGCAGTAAAATCAGCCCATGGAGAACCAATTACACCGAGGTCATCATCATTGATTACGTTGTCGCCATTGAGGTCTTTAAATCTCAGACGTCCAGGAGCTGCTCCATCTTGCTGAGCATGTGCATTTACTTCCTCCTGGCTTCTAAAGATACCGTCTGCTGTAAATCCGTAGAAAGAAGCAATCGGGAAACCTAATTGGTTGATCTGGGTATTACCAATACGACCACCATTGTTAGAGAAGAAAGACTCAGAGTTTCCATCAATCGAGATAATCTCATTTTCGAAGGCGCCCAATGCAAGTGTTGCATCAAATGCAAACCCATTAGCATAGGCATCATTATAGGTAATCGAAAGGTCGATACCTCTGTTTTGCATATCCCCTACATTGATAAAGGCAGGTGATGCGAATCCAGCTGTTCCTGGGTTAGCAGGGTTAAACAGGAGATCCTGTACATCTCTTTGATACAAGTCCAATACTACATTGATCTTTCCTGCGAATAAAGATGCATCCAAACCGATGTTAGTTGAGATATTTTCCTCCCACTTGGTACCAGCGTTACCTCTGTTTACAAGGGCATATCCAGTAGCGATTGAACCAGAACCTGTGATATCATAGAATGAGTTTGCAGGTCCACCACCGAAACGGTCAAAAGCATTACCAGAAGGAATTTCATCCTTACCAGTCTTACCCCATCCAAATCTCAGTTTCAAATCCTCAATCCAGGAAACATCCTGCATGAATGATTCATTACTCAGACGCCATCCCAAACTGAATGCAGGGAAAGTACCGTATTTCTCTGTACCAAAGTTTGAAGAACCATCTCTACGTACAGTAGCAGAAACGATATACTTGTCATCAAATGAATAATCAGCTTTTGCAAAAATAGAAGCAATGGTACTGAATCCACCAAAGCTATTTACCTGACGAGTTTCAGGGTCAGCGAGACCTGTGTTCAAATACCAGCCATCTCTACCATCGGTAAAGTAGTTGTTCAATCCACCACCTATTTGACGGAAAGTTCTTCTGATTGACTCATAACCTGCCAATACTTGCAGATTGTGTACATCATTGAAGGTATTGTCGTATCTCAGGGTGTTTGTCCAGGTCCAGTTGAAACCTGTAGAGAAGTTCTCACTCCAGCCGTTTACGGTACTTGGCTCAGATTCTTCCCAACTTGGGAAGCTGAAACCTCCATTAAAGTTGTTGAAGAAGTCGATACCCAAACTGGATCTTGCAGTAAGTCCATCGATGATATCAACAGAAACAAAGGCATTACCCAAAGCTTTATAGAATACTCCTCTATTGTCTTTGTTACGGAACTGCCTTGCAACTGGTGTAATACCATTACTCATTCCGTTTGATTTACCTCCGGCAAAATTCTCACCAGAAACATCATAAACAGGAATCATAGACTGAGACTTCAGAAGATTGGTCATGGTATTCTGCTCACTCTGGTTTCCTCCTTGCTGTCCTACGCTATTTGCACGGGAAACTGCAAAGTTTTCACCAAAGGTAAATCTACCTGCTTTGAAGGTTGAGTTTGCACGAAGCGAAGCCCTTTCAAAGTCTGTGTAGATCATGGTTCCATCTTGCCTTAGGTAACCAGCAGAGATGTAGAAATTTGATCTGTCTGTTCCTCCAGATACACCAACTGTGTGCTCTGTCATCAAAGCAGGATCGAAGGTTTCGTCCCACCAGTCTGTACCGCTTTGATTAGAAGCCATGATCAATTGATTAGGGAAAGCATAAGTGCTTTCGTCCACTGATCCTGTACCTCCGTAGCCACTAGCATTCCAGTCATAGTAATAGGTTGGGATAACTCCTCTTCCCGCAGAATAAGGCACACCGGAAGGAATCTCTAATCCAGCATTTTCAAATGATCTCCAAACAACTTCAGAGTAATCCGCAGGATCTACGATCAGGTCGTATTGTCCAACAGGGTTTTGAATGCCTACGTAACTATCATAGGAAACTTTGGTCTTACCCGCTTTTCCTTTTTTAGTAGTTACAATGATTACCCCATTGTTTGCACGTGTACCATAGATAGAAGCTGCAGAAGCGTCCTTCAAAACCTGGATAGACTCAATGTCACTAGGGTTAAGCTGGTTATTGAAATTGTCCTTTACCGGAACTCCATCAATTACGTACAGCGGGTCATTGTTTTGGAATGATCCGATACCACGAATACGAACTACTGTTCCTGCACCTGGAGCACCAGAAGTAGAAGTAGTCAAACCAGCGGCTCTACCTTCAAGTTTTTGAATAAAGCTGGAAGCAGCTACTTCGTTCAGCTCTTCGGTATCCACTACAGATACTGCACCTGTAATGTCCCGTTTACGCTGGCTGGAATAGCCTGTTACGACCACTTCATCCAGTGAGAGGTCGGTAATCAGCGCCACATTGATTGTAGATTGATCTCCAACGGTAATTTCCTGAGTAGCATACGTAGCGAAAGAAAACAAGAGAACGTCGCCTGCATTCGCAGCAATGCCGTATCTACCTTGTTCATTTGTGAGGACACCAGTAGTAGTTCCTTTCACAACCACAGTAGCCCCGACAAGCGGCTCACCAGAATCTTTATCGGTAACCGTACCGGATACATTCTGAGCGATAACCTGCATCGACATCATGCAAAAACAGAGACCCAGGAAAAAGGCTCTACTTAGCATGGAAAGGTATGATTTTCTCATACGTCAGTAATTTTGAGGTTAGGTTAAATAATAGTAATAAATCAAATATAGGTCAGCGGGAAAGCCCGCAAGACTTTAATACGTAGTAGTATTCAGTATGAAAAATAGGAATAAATAATAGTAGTCCTGGATTTCCTAACAGTGAAAAATCAAGTCATGATTTTTTTCTTCCTCCATATTTCCTAACTTATCAACTTGCCCTAAACCTTTATGGTCCAAGTTACCATAAGCCATGAATAGTCAAATATAGGACTTTTTTTATTAAAAAAAACCTGCTTGCTTAAATATGATTTTTTTGGGTGAAAATTAGAATGGGGGAAGAATAGATTAATCGGTTTACTTTAAATCCAGACGAAGATTCAAATTGAGGGTCCGATCCAATAGACCAGACTGATTACCAATTACTTCTGACCGAAAATTATTACCATCGGGACTCACCGGTACTGCAAATACATATTGTAAATAATCAACATTTTCCCGATTCGCCAGATTAAATACTGAGAAACCCACCGAACCACTACTTTTTCCAAAACTAAATCCGTAATTCAGGCCAAGATCAATCCTCCCATAAAAAGGAAGGCGCTTGATGAGAGAGGATGGATCCAGTTCATTTCGACTGGCAAGCCTGTTGAGGGAGGATATATCCAAATAGGCTCTTCCACTGCTATATATGTAATTGGCTGAAAGGGTAAAGCGTCCTATGTTAAGTGAATTCACCCATTTGACCTGATGTCTCCTGTCATCCTGCGAGGCAAAGGGCTGCCCTCTGAATACATCGTCAAACTGATGCGTAGTTTTGCTTAAAGTATAGGAAATCCAGGAAGAATATCGCTTGCTATCATATCCAAGAAAAAAGTCAATCCCTTTAGATACCCCTTCTCCGACATAAAGTCGATAATCTTTGCTGACCAGAGTTGTATTCAGGCTATCCAAACCCGGGCTTACCAGGGCATGTTCCACTACTCCATCCAAATTTCGGTAAAATCCTTCTACATCCAGGGTCCAGGGACCTTTTGCATAGGTAAACCCAAGCATATAATTTTCAGACCGTCCTACAGGATAGTTTACTTCATCAGCTGCGATAAAATAATTGACAACCCTTCCCCACTGGTTTTCGTGCTGTACTTCTCGCACAAATTGATTGCTAATTCCCCAGGCAGCTTTTAGCTTAAATTCTTCAGATGGTTTATAGCTAGCCTGCAATCTGGGCGAAAAATAAAATTCTCCATTTAATCCATAATAATTTACTCTATGCCCCAGATCCAACAGCCAAGGTCCTCTATTTATGCGGTAATTCGCATAAAGATTTATTTCTGAACTTTCTGCATCTCCTGCCAATACTGAAGTAGCGCTCTGCTCAAAATCTACCTCTGTACTATGTTGAACGGAATTTACCCCCAACTCTAAAATATCCTGATCAAAATACCTTTTTAGATTCACTCCTCCCCCAAAATCTGAAATGGAGTTGTTTCTCTCATTGATTCGCTCAAATTGACGTGTATTGAAGCGGTTCATGCGAACAAGTGTGGTCTTTATGGAAGTATTTTCCTGGTAGTCACTGCTGAATAGATTTGCTTCCAGTCTTAAGTTAGGGGAAAGCAGGGAATAGAACTGCAGAGAAGTACCTGTACTACTCCAGTTTTGGGTATCAGTAAAGGTCTCCTGATTTTGTACAGCGAAATCATTGTTCCGACTTTTGAAATTCAACTGATAGGTGTTTACTAGTTTATCATGGCTCCGAAAGAAGTTAAGTCGCAAACCAGAACTTTTGCCCAAAGCCAGATTTAGCTTTGCATTGGTATCGTAAAACCTGAAATCGGGATCTGTTACGACCACGTTTAGGCGGGTAAAATCAATATCGAGTAATTCATTTAAGTCTAGCTTTCGCCCTACTGATTCAAAAAAGTCCGTGTCTGCTGCATTGCCAAGGGTTGTCCTGCCATTAAGGATCAGGCTGCTTCCCTTCCCCAAAGGAATCCTGAGATTTGCGGAACTGCTGAGTAAATTAAGGTCAATTTTAGCCGAAAATTCATCCAGCTTGTCAGGCGCTTCCATAAGGATCATTCCTCCCGTTTTTCCTCCATATTCTAAAGGCAAAATATTTTTGTACAACTCCACCTTATCTAAATAATCTGAACTTATCGAGGAAAAGATCCCGAAATAATGATCCGAGCGATAAATAGGAATCCCATCCAATACGATGAGGGTTTCGTCCCCGCCACTACCTCTGATTTTGAGTTCAGAATTGAGATCATCGAAAGCATTTACTCCGGGTAAAAGCTGGAGGGTTCTCACCACATCCGGTCCGGCAAGATTAGAAGCTTGAGCTATTCGTTCAAAATCAGGAGGAAGCCCAGCTAAAGCATTTAGGTCAGGATGGTCTGCATTATTCGCCTGGATTTTAATCGGATCGACATTGAGAGGTTCCGCTTTTAGTTGAAAAACAGATTGAAGAGAAGCACTCCCAACTTTTATTTTCAACTGCTTATAGGCGAAAAGTCTGAAATTTAAGGTAGCATCCTGATACTTGCGAGGAATCCTCAACTGAAAGTTTCCTCTATCATCACTAAGGGTACCTATTCCTGAGTTTTCTATATAAACCGCAACCTGAGAAAGGGGACTGCGATTTTCCCTATCATAGATTGAACCTTCCAAATACATATCCCAATCTTCAAAGCCCTGCTTCCGATTATCATGTAATCTTAGAAGAAATTTTCGTTTACCTGACCTTTTAAAAATAATTTCATAAGGCTCCAGTAATTTGAACAAAAAGCTTTCTCGGGTATTGCCCTTGTATTCGCCTGGTTGCACAAAGATTTGCTTGAAATCTGTATAAGAATAAGCAAACTGCATGTCAAATTGGGATTCTAGACTTCCCAAAATTTCAGGCAGGGATTTTTCTTTGGAAAGAGCTATCTGATAGGGGCTTTGCGAAAATAGTGGGATGGCTGAAGATAAAAACAAGACAAGACCGAGGCTCCGTAGCTTCGGCCCCAACTCTCTCAACAACACTTTCCTTAAAAGCGATGCAAATGGAGCGTTTACAGGTTTATGCGAGTAAAGCATAGCTTGCTTTTTAGATCCCGAAACGGTGTGTTATTCTTCGGTTACTATGACTCTGTTACCATTTATTTCAAAGGCAAGTTTTAGGGGCCATAGTACATCTTCTAGTGCTTTTTCGAGATTCCTTCCTTCAAATTCTCCCTCATATTCTTCATATAAATTTTCTGCTCGAAAGTCTATCTCCACATTATATTGACGCTTTATTTCTTCTAAAACTTCTATTAAAGGAGTTTTTTCGTAGGTAAATTTATAATCTCTCCAGGTAGCGAAAGTTGGAATCTCAGATTCCTGTTTGGACAATTTTCCTTGCTGATTCAGGCTCACGACCTCACCAGGTTCAAGGATTACTTTCTCAGATTGGTCCTGATTGCTTACCTCTACTTTACCCGTTAGACATTGTACCTCAAAGTTTCCTTCCCTTTCGTATACATTAAAACTGGTTCCCAAAACCCGGACCGTTCCCAGCTCGGTTTTAACTAAGAAATTATCTCCCTTTTCCACTTCAAAGAAAGCTTCGCCATCCAAATATACTTCTCTCTTTTTGCTAAAGCTTCTTTCAGAAAAACGAAGAGAGCTGGCTGCATTAAGTTCAATAGAAGAAGAATCAGGCAAGACAAACGCCAGGTGTTCTCCATTTGGACTTCTTAATTGAGTCTCTGAAGGAAAGCTTGGGAAGATTAATAAGAGAATCGCAATAGCAGCCGCAATAGCAATTCCTATAAATAAAGGTCTCAGCCTTCTTACTTTTGTCTCTTTTGTGGGTACTTTCTCTCCAATACTCGTATCTATACGGTCCCATAGATCTCGGGTATCTATTTTATGGGGAATAGGCGAAAATAATTTCAATTGTTCTCCTACGATCCCCCTGGCTTCTAGCACAATGTCCTCCATCTGCGGATGCTCTTTTAGCCAGACCTCCCAGGAAGACGCATGCGGGCCTGCTTGCTCTTTCACCCATTGGATGAAGGAGTTTTCAGCTGCCAACTGGAGCGCATCAAAGGATAGGTATTCATTTTTCATAGGCAAAGATCATTCAAGCAAATCCTGGGATCTAGCGATAAAACAATTCTTCTAAATATTCTTCCCGATTACCTTCATTATAAATAAATCTACATCCTGACGAACCACTGTGCATAATACTCAAACATGATCCATCTGGATTCTTAGTTTCCAAATGACTGCGGTTTAATACACAGTGGCCAAGCTCATGGAAGACAATAAATTCTTTTTCAAACTCACTTGCCTGTGTCCAGAAAACAAAATCAATCAAGACCTGATCAGGCAAAGCTGTATTTCTCACACACTGTCCTCCCAATCCATCCAACTCTTCTATTCTCCCTTCTAAATCTGTGAAATCAAGATCCAATCCTCTCAAAGTTGCTTCTTCTTCAAAGCGATCGAAGTAGGGCTTTAGTCTGCTATCAATCACGAGTACCTCATTAGGCTCACAGGCATAAAGGAGAGAGACACTAAGAAAGGCGATAAGCAAATATGAGCGTAGATTCATAAATCTTTTTATCATATAAGCTGCGGGCTTTGTTTTTGTACTCATAGTTTTTGAAAAAAAATTATAAAGGTCAGGATTGCTACAAGGATATCCCGTAGTTTCTTGATCCCATTAAAGATCAAATTGCGCACAGACTGGTAATTTATGTCCATGGTTGCTGCGACCTCATGATAGTCCATCTCTTCATAAAACTTGAGAAATATGGCTTCGCGTTGCCTGCTGGAAAGCTGTTGCATAGCATTTTTTAGCTTTTCTGCCCGAATTGAAGATTCTTCCCCCTTTATATGGAGTGCTTCAACTCCTTCCTCCATACCAAAACCAGCGACCTCAGACAGTTCTTCTTTCTTCTGACCTTTCTGCAGTTGCCTGATTAGCTTTCGCCTCAGGGAAACAATTAGGTAGGGCCGGATGGCATTTGTCTCTCCCAGTCTTTCGCGTCGGTTCCATATTTCTACAAATAGATCATGGATACAATCCTGAATCAGGTCCTCATTTCGGGAAAAACGAAGGGCATACTGGAGCAAATACTCCAGGTGAAGATCATAGATCTCCCGCAGGGATTTTTTGTCTCCTGCCTTCAGTTTACTCCAAAGTTCCTGATCTTTCATTGATTTTTTTCAAAAATTATTCAACTGAAAATCAATGGATTAAAAAGTTTTTTTGATTTTTTTCAAGAAAAGTGAGTACAAATTCGATGCCCGCTTCCTTAACTCAGTGTAATTCTTTACTGACAACAAATAACAAAAAAAATTATGACTAATCTCCTTCAAAAAACCTATTTGCTTATCCTCATCGCTGCGATGGGTCTTTTTGTAGCTTGTGAAGAAGACGTAGTACTTAACGAGTCTGTTGTTGAAAACTATGTTACGGATGGAGTTACTGCTCTACACGATTCCAGCGCATGTGGACGCTTTGGTTGCTTTGAATTTGTATTCCCAATTGATATCACACTCGGAGGCAATACTATTAGCGTAAATGACTATGATGAACTGAGGACTGAACTAAGAAATTATATTCAGAACAATCCAGCTGATTCGCTGGAGCGTCCTTCCTTAAACTTCCCATTCGATGTAATAACTGATGATGGCTCCATGATCACCATCACTGAAAGATCAGAATTGAGAAGACTCATCCTCAGTTGTGTTAGAGATTTCATCGGAAGACGTCACCGTCGTAACCACCGTGCAGATCGTTGCTTTAGCCTGACTTTCCCATTAAGCATTGAATTCCCGGATTCTACCGTAGTAAGTGTAGCTGACCGTCAGGAATTGAAGCAGGAACTTCGTCAGTGGAAAGCAGATAATCCGACTTCGACGGATCGTCCGAGTCTGGTGTTCCCAATCACTGTAGAACTAGAAGACGGTACTACTCAAACGGTAAATGACAGAACTGAGCTGCAAGCGCTCAAGGATAGCTGCAGCCAGGACTAAGGCCTAGCTTAGCTTTTTAACAGTTTGATCCCTTTTTCATCTTGGGGAATGATCGAGGGCAGGTAGATGTGTGGCCTGCCCTTTTTCTTTTACTCTTCTTTCAGCTTCCTGCGAATGATCTTGCCGACATTTGATTTAGGAAGCTCATCCCGAAACTCCACATGCTTGGGAACTTTATATCCGGTCAGGTTTTCTTTACAATAAGTCCGCAAATCTTCAACCGTTACAGCAGGATCTTTTTTCACTACAAAAATCTTTACCGCTTCTGTTGATTTTGTATCTGGAACCCCGATTGCAGCTACTTCGAGAACTCCCGGATGATGCGCTACTACATCCTCGATTTCATTTGGGAATACATTGAAGCCCGAAACCAGAATCATATCTTTCTTACGATCTACAATCTTGAAAAATCCATCCTCCCGCATGATCCCAATGTCTCCAGTTCTGAACCAGCCCCCCGGAAAGAAGTATTTATCATTTTCATCCAGTTTGTTCCAATAACCTCTCATTACCTGAGGACCTTTAGCACAAATTTCCCCTCTCTCTCCCGTTGCTACTTCATTTCCCTGATCATCCATAATCTTCATGTCTGTATTGGGAATGGGTACTCCAATGGTACCGATTTGATCGGTACCGTCATTAGGATTGGTACTCAGTACCGGGGAAGTTTCACTCAGGCCGTATCCTTCAAGAATCGGTTTACCAGTCCTAGCTTTCCATGCATCATTTACAGCAACCTGAACCGCCATTCCTCCACCAGCAGCAATTTTCAAATTGGAAAAATCAACTTCCTCTATTCCCGGGTGATTGAGCATACCATTAAATAAGGTATTTACTCCTGTAATCACCGTGAATTTATATTTACTAATTTCCTTCAGGAATCCCTTCATATCTCGAGGATTGGTGATCAGTACATTAGTTCCACCAATACTTACCATTGCCAGACAGTTGATGGTAAAGGCGAAAATGTGATAGAGAGGAAGGGCAGTAATGATGGTCTCTTCTCTTTCTTTAAGCAGTCCTCCATTCCATTCTTCCATCACCAACATATTTGCTACGAGGTTTCCATGTGAAAGCGTGGCACCTTTAGAAACTCCAGTTGTTCCTCCTGTATATTGCAGAAAGCCTACATCATCAGATTTTATCTCTGGTTGTAAATAACGGCAGTCTGATCCTATAGCCAGGGCCTGTTTGAAAGGAACTGCAGATGGTAAACTATAGGCAGGCACCATTTTCTTTACATACTTTACCACAAAATTGGTTATAAAGCCCTTTAAGCCCCCCAGCAAATCGCCTAAACGAGTGAGGACTACATGCTCTATATTAGTATCAGCGATGATTTCATCCAGCTTAGAAGCAAAATTGTCCAGGATGACAATAGCTTTCACTCCAGAATCTTTGAATTGGTGCTTCATCTCCCTGGCGGTGTACAAGGGATTGGTATTCACTACGATCAAACCAGCACGAACTGCTCCAAAGAGGGCGATGGGGTATTGAAGAATATTGGGCATTTGCAGGGCAATGCGGTCTCCTTTTTCCAGGCCAAGATTTTGCAGGTAAGCTGCAAAATCTCGCGAGAGTTTATCAACTTCTCCAAAAGTCAGGCTTGCCCCCATATTTATGTAAGCTGTCTGTTTCGCATATTTCTCGAAACATTCATCCAGAATTTGGGCTACAGACTGATAGCGGGTAACATCTACTTCCACAGGGACTCCTGCGGGGTATTTATCGTGCCAGGTTTTCTTTTCCATTTTTCGAATTAATATTTTTCCAGCATAAATATACAGAGGCAAAAGAGGCCTTGCAATTCATCAGATATAGGAATTAGAGATTGTAAAAAATTAACTTTCTTTTTATCCAATAAAAGAATCATAATTCGTTCTATGCTATGACTATACTTTGCTTATTTTCACAGGATGTTTATAGAAGTAAATTCTGCTAACAGGCGTACAGGTTGGCTGGAGGTCATTTGCGGGAGTATGTTTTCCGGTAAGACAGAAGAACTGATACGTCGTATGCGCAGAGCCCAGATCGCCAATCAAAAAGTAGAAATTTTCAAACCTGCTATAGATACCCGCTATAGTGATGAGTACATTGTTTCCCATAACCAAAACTCCATTCCCTCCAGATCGGTTAATTCCTCTCAGCAGATCCCTTTGCTGGCAGCGGGTATGGATGTAGTAGGAATAGATGAAGCTCAATTCTTCGACGAAGGAATCATTCAGGTAAGCCGCGATCTTGCAAATCAGGGCATACGAGTAATCATCGCTGGCCTTGATATGGACTTTCGGGCACAACCATTTGGTCCTATGCCTCAATTATTGGCCATGGCCGAATTTGTAACCAAGGTACATGCAATTTGCCAGGTCTGTGGGAGCCTTGCAAATTTTTCTTATCGACTTACAGAAGAAAAGGATACGGTGGTATTAGGAGAAAAAGACTCCTACGAGCCACGGTGCAGGCATTGTTTTTTTGGGGAGGAAAAGACATATTAGTGTGTTTGGGTATTAGGGTGTTAGCGATCAGACCATTACGCTAATACACAAACACCCTAACACGCAAGCACTTTCTTTATCTACTCACCACCGTCGGAGCCTTCAAAGGCTGACAATCGCAATTATGCGGCGCCATATCCTTACTAATACCTTTGAAGTCATTTTCTGCATCCAGGTTGGCAAATTTTGCTCCTTTATTATTTACAATACAGATTTTAAATTCATCTTTGACGCTGCCGTCTGCATTGAGGGTTTCAGGATCAATAATGCCGTCATAGAGGATATCCGGAACATCTTTCTTGAATTTTGAAAATAGGAGGAGTCCGATTTTGTTTTTAAAAGTAGGACGCTTTCTCTCTCTTTGATAAGTATTATCGTGAACATAGATCCCGGTTGGATAGGGATAGTAATCCTTATCATTGATTTTCCTTTCAGACATAAAATAACTTACAATGGAAGTACCAGCTGTACGATTATTGGTTATCTCATTATCATAAATCTCCACATTATTGGTAGCCAGGATCATGATGCCTGTACCAGGAGGTACAGTACCTACTATGTTTCCTTTAGGGGCGAAGTTTTTATAATTGTTGTTATATACCTTGTTTTTATACACGCGTACATTCCCCCCTTTTTTCTTGGGAAGGTCAGGAAGATCAAATACCAGAATACCACCTGTATTCTCAGTAGCCTCGCAATTATATACATCAGCCAGGGTAGAGTTTTCAATTTCTATTCCTGCTACATTTCGATAAGCTCTGGAGTTTCTTACTACAATATCGTGCGACTGCCCCACATATATCCCTGCATCGCTGGCTCCAATAGCTTCACAGCCTTCTATCAAAACCTTATTACAACTAACGGGATATATGCCGTAAGCGCCATTGGTCTTTTTGGGTTTTCCAGTCCACTCTACCTTTACATTTTCAAAGGTAATTCCATCCACATTCATGGCTTTAATATTGTCTCCCGAGGCGTCTTGTATAGTCAGATTTCGGATGGTAATATTTTTTGAGTTTGTAATACGCAGCCCTTCGGCTCCTTCTTTCTGAGCTTTAAAGGTCAGGATACTCTTGTCCATACCTTGTCCTTCTATAACCACATTGGACTTTTCATCAAGGCTGAGGGTTTTTGAGATAGAGTGGATACCTTCAGGAATTTGAATACGCTCGCCATCTTCAGCCAGGATCAAACGAGTTTGAATTTCTTTTTCCACTGCATTCTGACCTAACGAAATCGAGAAAATACCGAAAAAAGAAATGAGTAGTAATAGGTATATTTTCATTTTGGAAAATTATTTAAAAAACTCTTCTGAGGAGAAAAAATATTTTGCTAGTAAAGAGGAATTTAAAAGATATAGGCTTTAATTTACGTAAAATTCAGCATAAACCTGAACTCAAGGTATTTTTTGATACTTGTAAAAAGAAACAATTTTATAAAAATCCGAATATATGAAAGGCTTATTTATAAATCATTTTTTTCATTTTTATCAAAAAAACCTATGTTGCAACTAATTGAATAACTGAAAGTTATCAATTGAAATACTGAATGGTTGTTTAAATGAGGTGTATGACTGATCATACATAAAGCACAAGCTACATGGGAAGAAAAAGCAAGGCAAAAGTCAGGCAAAAGGAAATTCTGTCTCATTTCTATGACGTTATCATAGATGAAGGTTTTGAAGGGGCCTCCATAGCAAAGATCGCAAAGCGAATGGATGTAAATCCAAGTTTGCTGATCCACTATTTTTCTACGAAAGATGCGATGGTAGTAGGATTGATGGACCATATTGTGTCTACCTATTCGGCTCAACTTTTTCCGGACTTTTCCAAAGTTATTGATCCAGCAGAAAGATGGGAAGATGTCATTGATGTGAGTTCCCGAATTCAATGGGACCGAATCATGAACAGTACAGTGTTCTTTAGTTTCTATACTCTAGCACTAAGGATGCCCGAAATCAAACAAAGATTCAATGTCCTTTATGAAGGCATTATCAAAACTCTCACTGATGAGATCGGCCAGGCGTCAAAAGCCGGAGTTATTACGGTCGAAAATCCTAGTCAGGCTGCTGAAAAAATGGTATCAATCATAGAAGGCTATAATTTTTACTACAATCTCAAACCAGAAGGAGATAATGCCGATAAAAGAGCAGAAGTTCTTAAAGATGTATTGAGTGGACTTTTTGCCTAACATCAGAAAAGGCATTTACAGCCTCGCCTTTCTGTATTTTTGAATCCTTGATTCAAAAATTTATTTCCTGCCCTAAAACCGGATTCAATGTTTAAACTTGAAGATTTTCCTGCAAAGCTTGCAGGGGGAAAGGGATATTGCGTGAAATAAACTTGCATCGATACAGTTTTCAGCCGTATTTTTGAAACACAACAGAAATTATCTCGTTTTCATTATATCAATTCATTAAAATTAGAAATTTAGAAAACGAGCTTTAATGTTAATTCTTATGCGAAATCTCATTGTTTTAATCACTCTTGCAAGCTTTGTTCTTTTCTCTGCTTGTACGCAGGAAAAAGCTGCTGATACATCTTCTGCCGCTGCGGCAACCAGCACAAATACAACTGCAACTCCTCCTGCGCCAGTAAATGCAGCACCTGTTACTCCTCCTGCTACCGCTCCTGCTCCTGCAGTTAGTTGGGAAGCTGATGGAGACTTGCATGACTTTGGACAAATTCCTCAGTCTGTGCCTGCAACTCACCGTTTTGAATTTACTAACAACGGAGATACTCCTTTGACAATATCTAATGTTAAGCCTAGCTGCGGATGTACTGCTGCTAACTACACAACTGGTTCTGTTCTTCCTGGACAAAAAGGTTTTGTAGAAGCTACTTACAATGCTGCCAGCCCTGGAGTATTCAGCAAGTCTATCACTGTTCGCTTCGGAGACGAGTTTCAACCAATCAACCTGAGACTAAAAGGTGAAGTTAACACTGCTCAGTAAGCATTAACACAAAACATACAAAAACTTGTGCATTTTCGGATGCACAAGTTTTTTTTATTGTAGCGTATCCTTCAAGCTATTACTTTTGTGAAAATTATTGTCCTTGGACCCGCACATAAGTAATATCATAGAATCCATCATCTTTACTGCCGAACATCCGGTAAAACCAGACTTTCTCCTGACAAGTCTAAAACCAAGAGAGGATGGAAATGCAGAAGATAAAGCTGCCAGTCTTGTACTGACAAAGGAGCAATTGCAGGAAATTCTTGATGCTCTGATTGAAAAGTATAAAGACGACCGCTATCCCTTCGAAATCAGGCACATTGCCGAGGGGTATCAGTTCTTTACCAAAAAGACCTATTTCCCTTTCGTCAAAAAAGCCAGCCTTCAAAAAAATAAAAAGCGACTGTCCAAAGCTGCGTTGGAAACTCTTTCCATTGTTGCCTATCGCCAGCCTATCACAAAGTCAGAATTAGAATTTATCCGTGGGGTAAATTGTGATTATGCAGTCCAAAAACTTCTGGAGAAACAGCTCCTGAGTATTCTTGGACGTGCCGATGCTCCCGGGCGGCCCTTACTTTATGGGTGCAGTCCCTACTTTATGCAGTATTTTGGGATGAAAGATATGTCTGACCTTCCCAAACTCAAAGAGTTTGAAGAATTGGAAGAAGAACATCTGGAGCTTTTCCGTCAGCATCAATTAGAAAAGAAGGAAGAATCAAATGAGCAAGCGAAATCAGCCGAAACAGGACAAGAATCAGAAGCAGAAGAAAACGGAGAAACCCTTTTGGAAGGAGGTGGGCCAGAAGAAACGCAAGCCCCGGAAGAACAAGCAGGTGATTGACAGTCCAAAGAACAAATTTCCTCCCAAAAAGACAGAGAAAAAACCTGGACCCAAAAAGGATAAAAAGCCCGTTGAGCCGATTCGCCTAAACCGCTTTATCGCACAAGCAGGGGTTTGCTCAAGAAGAGACGCGGACAAATTGATAGAGGCTGGTGATATCAAAGTGAATGGAACGGTAAATACCGAAATGGGATTGCGGGTACATCCCTTCAATGATGTCATCGAATACAAAGGGAAGCGACTCCGGGTCGAAAAATTCGTTTACATCCTCCTCAATAAGCCTAAAAATACGATTACGACAACAGATGATCCACAGGGGAGAAAAACTGTACTCGATATAGTCAAAAACTCAACGGAAGAAAGAATTTTTCCAGTAGGAAGACTAGATAGAAATACAACCGGCCTTTTACTCCTCTCCAATGATGGCGCATTGGCAAAGAAAATGACCCATCCTTCTCATAAGGTCAAGAAGATCTACCATGTCCGTCTCAATAAAGAAGTCTCTGAAGAAGATATGGAAAGACTTCTTACAGGAATTGAGCTGGAAGACGGATCTGCACAAGTGGATAAAATCGATTATGTAATTGGGAAGGATCGAGATGAGGTAGGAGTAGAAATACATATCGGTAGAAATCGTATCGTCCGCCGTATGTTTGAACACATGGGCTATCAGGTTGTTGCACTAGATCGGGTATCAATTGCCCATCTGACCAAAAAGAACCTTCCGAGAGGAAAATTCAGGACCTTGAGCGATAAGGAGGTCGCTTTTCTCAAAATGATCTAAGCACACTAGAAATAAATTAAACAAAGCAAGCGGGAGATTTCTCTCGAAGCCCTATCTTTGCATGATCTAATTTATTTTGAGCATGATCAAGCAGGAAGACATCCTCCAACAGAAGAATGAAGAAGCACTCCTCGGCGGAGGAGCGGATCGTATTGAAAAGCAACACGCTAAAGGTAAACTCACCGCCCGCGAAAGAATAGACCTGCTACTCGATGAAGGCAGTTTCGAAGAAATCGGGAAATTTGTAACCCACCGTTCCTCAGAGTTTGGTCTGGAAAAGCAAAAGATATTAGGAGATGGAGTCGTAACCGGGTATGGGAAAATCCATGGTAGACTGGTGTATATTTTCAGTCAGGATTTTACTGTTATGGGAGGTTCGCTTTCAGAAACCTATGCTGAGAAGATTTGTAAAATCATGGACTTAGCCATGAAAAACGGGGCTCCCGTTATTGGCTTGAATGATTCTGGAGGTGCCCGTATTCAGGAAGGAGTGGTTTCTCTCGCAGGTTATGCAGATATATTTTACAGAAATACCCGTGCTTCAGGAGTTATTCCTCAGATTTCTGCTATCATGGGACCTTGTGCTGGAGGAGCCGTATACAGCCCAGCAATCACGGACTTTGTAATGATGGTAGAAAACACCTCCTACATGTTTGTAACAGGCCCCAATGTAGTAAAGACTGTAACTCACGAGGAGGTTACTTCCGAAGAATTAGGCGGAGCTATGACCCATGGTAGCAAGAGTGGCGTTAGTCATTTTACCTGTGCAAATGAGTGGGAAGCTATCCAAAATATAAAAAGGCTACTCAGCTATATTCCTCAGAACTGTGAAGAAATCCCCTTATCGATTCCTTATGATGGAGATGTAGAAAAGCTAATTCCGGAACTCAATTCTATCGTACCCGAGAAGGCTAATCAGCCCTATGATATGCGAGAGGTAATCAAGCTTGTCTGTGATAAGGATTCCTTCTTTGAGGTACATAAAGATTTTGCCGAAAACATCCTTACAGGATTTGCCAGACTTGCAGGAAGAAGTATCGGAATCATCGCTAATCAGCCGGCGGTTCTAGCTGGCGTTCTGGATATCAACTCATCCACCAAAGGAGCCCGTTTTGTTCGCTTTTGCGATGCCTTTAATATCCCTCTTCTCGTATTTGAAGATGTGCCAGGTTTTCTTCCGGGAACAGATCAGGAATGGAATGCCATCATTACCAATGGGGCCAAGTTGCTTTATGCATTTTCAGAAGCTACAGTTCCTCGAGTTACCGTCATTACCCGCAAAGCTTACGGTGGGGCCTATGATGTAATGAACTCCAAGCATATTGGAGCCGATATGAATTATGCCTGGCCAAGTGCGGAGATTGCCGTCATGGGTCCCAAAGGAGCTGCTGAGATCATTTTCCGCAAGGAGATCAAAAATGCAGATGATCCAGCAGCGAAACTGGATGAAAAGGTAGAAGAATACACCGAAAAGTTTGCAAATCCTTACAGAGCAGCAGCGCGGGGTTTTGTGGATGAGGTGATCTTACCGGAAAATACCCGCAAAAAGTTGGTAAGAGCTTTTGAAATGTTGGAAAACAAAGCTGAGCAATTGCCACAAAAAAAGCATGGGAATATCCCGCTCTAGAGGAATTTATTCAAATCTTAGATCTATCGGAATATCCTGATGAAGGTCAATGATCTTCTCATACTGGTAGAGCAGTCTGCCATACCTTTGCTTAAACAGCATGGCAGAATTTGATATGCCCTCAGCCTGTATATCCAGGATTTCATTTACCAGATTCGTCGTAGCACTTTCCATCAATTCCGTATTTACTCCAAACCTCTTACTATTTTCATCAAAATAGTAAGCGCCTTTTTCCAAAAAGAAATTAAAGCGTATAACATTGGCGATGGCATGATCACTATTTCGCCCAAAACGTATGGCTCTTAATGTATTAACCAAAGAAGTGATATAATGCTGTTCTAATTTACCATCTTTGATCAGTCCTTGTTTGTATGCCTGGATGATCGTATAAAGTCCCAGGATATCTCCTTTTCCTTCTTCCATCAAAGAAGCATATTCTAATAGATTTTCCTGTATGCTCCGGTCCTTATTACTACGTTCAAAAGCAGGAAGCTCCCAGCCATGAGAGAGTTCATGAAAAAGTACATACTGGAAAAACGCCTCTTCACTAAGCATAGGAATCTGCTCTTTTTTCAGTAGCTTTTCTGCTATGGGTAAAGCAATGTGCTGATACTTGGCTTCAACAATATTTTTCAGGATCAACCTTCTCTTTCCTCTTTTATCTACCTCAGCTGGCAGGGTAAAATGAGGAGCATTTAGCCCCATACTTTTCGAACCTGCATTGAATAAACCCGAAAAATAGAGTGCATCATAAACCCCTACACTATTTAGCTCTGGAAGGTGATTTTTCTCATAACGCAATTCTCTACCTAAGTCCAGATTCAGCTTGGGCAGCAATTTCACCCACTCTCCTACCTTTTTACTTTCCTCTAAATCTTTCAAAACTATGCAAGCCTGATAGGCAGATTTTATTCCATATAAGGCATCTTCATAGCTTTCAATTGGCCCGATCAGAATGTCAAGTTCTTGCTTCCACTGATCCAACCAGAGCACATCGCTGTATTCATAATGGTCTGACTCCAGAGAACGTGCCCGCTCCTTGAGAAAAGTTTTAAACTCTTTTTCCTTAAGTAATCCTGCAGCTTCTCTCAAGGCAGCAGCAGCGGATTTCAAAGCCTGCTCAAATGCATCTGCATAGGGAATTGCAATCAGTTTCCGGTTTTCATCCCTCCTTATTAGGGTAAGCTTACTGTACGCCTCGGGAAGTTGTTTTAATTCATTCGCACTCAGGTTGGGAGGGTAAAAATTTGCCCCAGCGGCTTTAGGGGAGATAGCCGGCAAGATAGGCTCATTATCATCCATGCGGTCATAAGGACCATAGTTCAACTCTATCAACTTTTTCAGGTTCTCATCCTCAACTTGAGAGAGCAATTTTTCCCGATCTCCATATGCCTGTATCCAGAAAATGGTATTCATCTCCTCAGCAGCCTTTTTCAGGAGGCGAAAAACATCTGTATATTTTTTCGGAACTTTTTGCTGAAAGGGCTCCAGGGGGAGCAGGTGCAAACTCTTTAGACGATCTAATTTGGGTGCAGGAATAGGAGGCAGGTTTAGCTCCTCTGATTCTCCCCGGGTTGCTTCCTGGAATCCACAGGAACTCATAACCCATAGTAAGAGGAGGATACAAATCGTACCTATATTTCTTTTCGCCCTCACAGGGCAAAGCTAAGAAAATTTATGATTTAGGCAGGGGAAAGATTCCTAAGCTAAATATACCCTGGCTAGAGACACTTAATCGGCATCAAAAACTTAGGATTTGAAGAGATCAAGGAGCTTAGGGATAAAAAAGAAGGCTGCCTCTTAAATGAGACAGCCTCTTTTTGTGCTTTTTGCCATCAGCTCATCGTAGCTGGTGTGTTTTTTTTCCTTAGAAGTAATCTTCTGGATCTACCCTTAGACCGTCAAAAATAACTTCGTAATGAAGGTGAGCGCTTGTACTCATACCTGTACTCCCTACAAATCCGATGGTATCACCTTCTTCAACGATCTGACCGATTTCAACTACCAGTCCGGACAGATGCGCATATAATGTACTGTACTCCTCATCATGATCTATCACAATGTGTTTGCCGTAATTACTTCTATCCGGATTGAAAATTGCTTTTCCTACTTTTCCGGTTGCAGTCGCTAATACGGGAGTACCTGCTGGTGCTGCGAAATCGATTCCCGCGTGCATTCTATGTACTTTTAAGATAGGATGCTTTCTCATGCCATATACACTGGCCAGGGGGAAACCGTCAGGTATGGGACGGCTTGTTGGGACAATGTCTATGTCAAAGGGATCGATTGTTCTTAAATGTGCCTGTTGTACTTTCATTTGTACAACTTGCTCGTGTTCATGTGCAAGGCTGTTTTTGGAAAAAGTGTTAAAGAAAGACGCTTTCAAATTCCCAGTTACGATGAAAAATACGCTGATGGCTAGCACTGTAACACTCATTAGGTAGTTTTTCATATAAAACTGTTTAAACCTCCGAAAAATTCGATGATACTTGATCGAACTTTTTTCTGAAATCTGGAATAAAACGAATAGCTTATTGTTCCCAAAAATTCAACGTACGAAAGTATAAAGAATTCTTTAAGCGCTAAAGGCAATGTGAGTAAATTCCCCAAATCGAAGTCTTAGCTGTTCAAATTCGTACGTAAGAGGTTTGTTAAACATTAAAGAAATATGGCTAATTATATAATATTCAGCACGTTAGAACTATTTCTCCCATTTTGCAAAAATGGGGATAATTCGAAAATTCAAAGAACAAATTCTATTTACGGTGTAAGAATGAAAAGGTTTTTGAAAAAAATTACTATTGTTATTCTTTCACCTATTTTTTGCCTCTGAACCTACATAAATTAAACGTATGAAATTCAAGATTTACATCAGTTTCTTCCTTCTTATGTGCCTTTCTATGAAGCTATTTTCTCAAACTGATACAGATATATACCTTCTTGATCTGGACCTCTCTAAAAAAAGGCCCCAAATAGAAAATCCTCGCAATATCACAGACAGAAAAGGTTATGATAACCAGGCTTCTTTTAGCCCAGACAGCAAAAGCATTTTATATACATCTATTAGAGGAGGGCAGGCAGATATATTTCGATATTTTATTGAGAACAAAGAAGTAAAGCAAATCTGCAATACTCCTGCTAGCAGTGAATATTCTCCCAAAATTATGCCTGATGGGAAAGCCTTTTCTGTCGTTCGTGTAGAAGAAGATGGGAAAACGCAGCGATTGTGGAAGTTTTCACTCAAAAACGGTAAAGGCAAATTATTGATGTCAAAAGTACAGCCCGTGGGGTATTATACCTGGTATAAAAAAAACTACCTCGCCATGTTTATTCTTGGCAGCCCCAATACGTTAAAATATACTTCTCTCAAATCCCAAAAATTAGACGGATTCAATTTTAATCTAGGACGAAGCATTCATACCATACCCGGTACCGAAAATGTCAGTTTTGTAGACAAAAGCAAAGAGGATAGCTGGTTGATCCGATCCTGGGACAGCGATAGTGGGGAGTTGAAGACCTTGACGGAAACACTCAGTAGTAAAGAAGATTATTGCTGGACGCCTGATGGAAAAATATTCATGGGCAAAGAAGGACATCTTTTTGTATTTGATCCTGAAAATCCGGATAAAGGTTGGCTGGATCTGGGCGATCTGGGAATTGGAGACTTCTATCGGCTAGCTGTTAGTCCAGATGGAAAACATCTGGCTGCTGTAGCCTTTCTCCCGAAATAGAAAAGGAGCCGGTCAAAACGATCCGACTCCTATGGGAAAAGCTAAATAATTCTTACTGACCTCATTAGACATGAGATTCAGATGCTTTCATAGTTTCTAAGGATATCAGTGTACGAGATTCCGTTATCAAAACGGATTCTATCCCCGAAAGAATTCAGTGTGTACTTAGGTCTTGATCTTAAGGTAGCTGCACAGATGAGGCGCTACTAAAATAGTAGTTTTTTCTTTAAAATTCATAAACACTGCATATCTAGTTTAATTTTCATCGTGCTATCATGCAGGATTATTAATCATACCATAGGTTATCTGTCTATTCCTGGAATAAAGACTCTTCATCAGCATAGGCCAAAATGTGTTCCCGAAGCAAATATTCCTGAGAAAAAATGTCCTGATGCGGCAGGGGTTTAAGCAGGTCCCAGTGGGGCCATCCATCCTGGTCGAGGTGAGAGAGTTTATAGTAACCTGATTGAGATAAAAGTCGGCAGATGGCGATGTGCATGAGGTCCACCTTTTCTTCTTTGGTAAAGGGACGGGGCCTTTCTCCCAATTCTCTTACCCCTATGAAGAAGAGAATTGCCTCTAGATTCATCTGTTTACCGAAATGTTCCTGGACCTGCTCCTCAAAGAGTGCCCAGCGACTATTAACGTCTAAATCCATGTATTGGGTAGTTGCTTTCTTATTGAATTTCTACTCAATGTACATATTTAGTTCCTATTCTATTCCATCTGACCCCAAAATCAGGCTCATAGGAGAAGAATACGAATAAAGGACGACCGACTATGTGGTTCTCTGGAACAAATCCCCAAACCCTGCTATCCTCGGAATTATGGCGATTGTCTCCCATCATCCAGTAATAGTTCATTTCAAAGGTGTAGGTGGTGGCTTCAGTACCATCGATGTAGACCTTTCCTCCTTTTTGCTCAATGTCATGTTCTTCATAAACATCAATAATTCTCCAGTAGAGAGAGAGGTTTTTGTCTGTAAGATCAACGGTCATTCCTTTGGCAGGAATGGTAATAGGTCCATAGTTATCCATATTGAACGGATAGAGTTCACCACTCAGATTGTTCTTTTTCGGATAAATCGGACGGTTATTATTAAATCTACCAGATTTGGCAGTAACGGTATCTACTTTGATCACATTTGGAAATCCCTCCAAAATCTGTGCAACAGAATCCGGCATCAACACTACATAGCCATTGTGTCCACTGAGACGCGGGCTATTGGCCGGGATGAAGTTGGCGTTCCGATTTCTTTCAGGATTCCCTGGCACATACTTCCGGAATCCCAGTTCATTGAGTCTTTTCTGGTTAAAAGACTGACCATTTGTCTCTACCAGGTACTCATATTGCATATTGGGGGGATTCCAGCCTTTTTCTCCATTTATATAAATTTGCTGGCGCTTTACTTCCAAAACATCTCCCGGGACTCCTACGCATCTTTTGATGTAGTTTTCCTTCATACTCACGATATCAACCAGTCCTGCTCCATCTCCCAGGTCCTGAATATCATGGGCGGGGAAATTAAATACGACAATGTCATTTCTTTCGACCTCTTCGATACCAGGAATCCTCATATAAGGAAGGGTAAGCAAATCAGAATAAGAAGGTGCGATGAAGTTTCCTACCTTAATTTTGTTATGAATGAACGGAATGGACAAGGGGGTCATAGGCATCCGTGCTCCATAGTGAAACTTGCTCACAAAAAGAAAATCGCCAGCCATGAGTGTCCGTTCCATAGAGCTGGTAGGGATCATAAAGGCTTCGATAAAGAAAGTACGGATAATCAGGGCCGCAACCCCTGCAAACAAGAGGGCATCTCCCCATTCTCTCAATTGTGATTTCTTGGGTACTCGCTTGTGTGTATCAGGTGGTCCAAGATATTTGACAGCTTCAGAGAAACCGGCTTTGGGCCAGGTATAGAAGGGCAGGATCAAAAAGCCTGCATGTTCTTTTAATTTGTATTTACCATAAGACTTGGCAAGCTCGATCACCATCGCAACAGAGACCAGCGTCCCAACTACTGGGATCAGCATCAGAACCACCCACCATACGGGTTTTCCAATTATCTTGAGCCAAACGATCCATCCATAGATAGGAACGAGGGCAGCCCAACCTGGCTGGTTTGCCTTCTCAAATAATTTCCATTGTCCGATCGTCGTCGCAAGCCAGAGTGCCCCTAGCACCACAATCCAGATAATTGCACCTGTATCCATGTATTTTAGTTGATAATGATGAGAGTATGCAAAGTTAAAAATTCCATCGGGATAGTAAACCCTTAAATAGGTCGATTTACGCTTCTCTTTATTACAAAGCCTTCCCGATTAACGAATTTGCCCTCCATTTTGGTAAATAAATGGGTTCCAAAGACAAAATTTCTATGAAAAAATCCGGCAGGCCGAAAAACTCGTCTGCCGGATCTTCCTTTTAATTTATTTATATCTTTTGACCCTCAAGGATCGCATTGAGGGTAGGACTTGGTCTCATAGCAGCTGAGGCAAGCTTTTCATCTGGGAAATAATACCCATCAATGTCCATAGCAACTCCCTGAGCTCCATTCAGCTCATCTACGATTTTCTCTTCGTTTTCAGATAGAGAGGCCGCAATAGGAGAGAAAGCAGCTTTTAAGTCAGCATCAGAATCCTGAGCCGCTAAGGCCTGCGCCCAATACATGGCCAGGTAGAAATGACTTCCTCTGTTGTCGAGTTCATTGACTTTTCTGGAAGGAGATTTCCTGTTAAGAAGTACCTTACCCGTTGCCGAATCCAGGGCATCAGCGATCACTTGTGCTCTTGGATTGTTGCTGCTAGTGCTTAGGTGCTCCAGAGAAACAGCCAGTGCCAGGAATTCACCCAAAGAATCCCAACGCAAGTGATTTTCTTTGTTGAACTGCTGTACGTGCTTGGGAGCAGACCCTCCCGCTCCCGTTTCAAAAAGTCCTCCACCATTCATCAAAGGAACGATAGAAAGCATTTTTGCACTGGTTCCTAACTCGAGGATAGGGAAAAGGTCAGTCAGGTAATCTCTAAGCACATTTCCAGTTACAGAGATGGTGTCCTTTCCTTCTTTGGTTCTTTGCAGGGTAAAGGCAGTTGCTTCAGCAACAGACATGATATGAATTTCCAATCCACTTGTATCGTGATTTGGCAGATAAGCGTTTACTTTTTTGATCAACTCAGCATCATGCCCACGATTTTTATCTAACCAGAATACTGCGGGAGTACTGGTAGCTCTTGCGCGACTGATTGCCAGTTTCACCCAATCCTGTATCGGTGCATCTTTCACCTGACACATTCTCCAGATATCTCCAGCTTCAACTGAATGTTCAATAAGCGTATTTCCATTTTGGTCTACAACTCTTACCGATCCATCTGCTGCTAATTCAAAGGTTTTGTCATGAGAGCCATACTCTTCAGCCTTCTGAGCCATCAAACCTACATTGGGAACTGTACCCATAGTGGTAGGATCAAAAGCTCCATTATCTCTACAGAAAGCAACAGTCTGCTGATACAAATCTGCATAGCTGCTATCTGGAATGATGGCTTTGGTATCCTGAGTATCTCCATTGCTGTCCCAAAGTTGGCCTGAGTTTCTGATCATAGCTGGCATAGATGCATCGATGATGACATCACTGGGTACATGCAGGTTGGTAATTCCTTTATCTGAATTTACCATAGACAAAGCAGGTCCGTTGGCATAAGCTGCTTGAATGTCCGCTTCGATTTCTGCTTTCTTATCAGCAGGAAGGCTTTGAATTTTAGAAACCAGGTCTCCAAATCCATTATTTACTTCCACGCCCAATTCTTCCAACACAACAGCATGCTTTTCAAAAACATCCTTAAAAAATACCGTAACAGCATGTCCAAAGATAATCGGGTCAGAAACCTTCATCATAGTAGCTTTCATGTGAAGAGAAAGCAAAACATCTTGTTCTTTGGCATCAGCGATCTCTTTTTCGAGGAAAGCCATCAAGGCTTTTTTGCTCATGAAGGTCGCATCAATCACTTCACCTGCCTGAAGTGCAACTTTTTCCTTCAACACACTTATAGAACCATCCGCAGCAACATGCTCAATACGTACATGTCCAGCTTCAGAGATAGTTACTGACTTTTCATTGGAACGAAAATCATCCTTACCCATGGTTGCAACATGAGTTTTAGAGGAAGAAGACCATGCACCCATGGAGTGTGGATTCTTGCGCGCATATTCCTTTACTGCTTTGGGAGCTCTTCTGTCTGAATTCCCTTCTCTGAGTACGGGGTTTACAGCACTACCCTTTACCGTATCATAGGTAGCTTTGATTTTCTTTTCTTCATCCGTCTCAGGCTCTTCCGGATAGTCCGGAAGTTTGTATCCTTTTGCTTGTAGCTCCTTGATGGTAGCCTTTAGCTGAGGGATGGATGCACTGATATTTGGAAGCTTGATGATATTGGCTTCCGGAGTCTTGGCCAATTCTCCCAACTCAGCTAGGGCATCAGGAATGCGCTGACTTTCCTCTAAATACTCAGGAAATTTTGCCAGTACACGACCGGCAAGTGATATATCTCTTGTTTCAATGGCTATGTCTGCGGGCGCAAGAAAAGCCTGTATGATCGGTAGAAATGAATAGGTGGCGAGTGCGGGTGCTTCGTCTGTTTTTGTATAAATAATTTTTGCCATCTCTATAGGTAAAATGATTTTTGTAACGTACTCAGATTCACGGCCTGATAGCCGTATATTTAAGCTGCGAAAGTAGTCTTTTTTTTGGTAAGAGACCAGTCAATTTCTTATATACAAAAAGACACAAGGGGTGTGCCTTGTGCCTTTTTGAAATTCTTTTATGTGCTATCCGATTATTTACGGATATCCATTTCTTCGATCAGGCGACTAGCCCCTGCAAACTTGTCAATGATGAACAATACGTAACGAATATCTACAGAAATTGTACGGTTGAATTGAGGGAAGATGTAGATGTCGCTAGACATAGATTCCCAGTTACCATCAAAAGCTACTCCAATCATTTCTCCATTGGCATTTAGCAGCGGAGAACCAGAGTTCCCACCTGTGATATCATTGTTACTCAGGATACAAGTTACCAATTCACCATCTGCGTTGGCATACTGACCGTAATCCTTTTTCTCCCACAACTCTTTCAGTTTTGCAGGAACGATAAACTCCTCATTTGTAGGATCTTCTTTTTCCATTACCCCATCCAGAGTAGTGTAATAGTTGTAGAATACTCCGTCACGAGGCTCATATGCGAGGATACGACCATAGGTCATACGCATAGTAGAGTTAGCATCTGGATAATAAGCCATTTCAGCATCCTTCTCTCTCAAACCTTCTACATAGGTTTTACGGAGCTCATTGATTTTGAATTCGAAGCTCTGATAAGGCAGGGCAAATTTATTACGGAAAGTTCCGATCATTTCACCTAACATGCTCATGAAGGGATCATTTTGAACCACTTCAACATCTGGATTATCGAGGAATGCTGAAAAGCGATCTTTATCAGCGAATACTGAAGTAGCAAAAGCATCTTCCACCCAATTAGCGATATTCTCTTCTGGGGTCTTTTCTACCATGGCCTTAACAGGTTCCGGAGCCATATCTTTTACTGGTTTGGGAACATCTGCGCTAGCTACAGCTGTCTTGCCTTTTTTCTTCTTCTTTTTCTTCTTTTTCTTTTTCTTCTTTTTGGGTTCTTCTTCCTCAAAGTCCATCGGCGGAGGAGGAGGCAAATCTTCAATCTTCATTTCAACCGGAGTAGAAGCAATCTGAGCGATAAATTCAGGTTGGAGATTTTCTGGCATATCGCGGTAAAAGCTAATCAGGGTCTCTGTCATAGCTCTTTTCTCCAGGGTTTCGTTGATCGAACTGAAGTGATCGTCCATTCCTGCTTTTGTATTTTCAATGGCTTCTCCTTTAGCAGCTTCATCTCCTGACATAATTGCTCCCAAAACAGGATTGAACTGGTAAGCATATATTACAACTGGAGACTGAAAGGCACCATAGTTTAGGTAATTCATGAAGCGCTCAGCGTCTTTGTATCCTTCATGGAGCTCATCGATTTCGTTGAGGACTCCTCCATACTTGTTCTTTCTATCAGCATCAGCTTCTACCCACTTTTGGAACTCAGCTTCTTCGGCTTTCTTTTCACTTACCACGTCGTAGCGATTCATCATGGTAGTTTGTCCCAGCAAGTATTTATAATAGTTCATGATGCTGGCATAATCTGAAGCCATAGCAATTCGAACCGCATCACTCTTATCCATCTCAGCTTTCATTGCTTTCGCTCTGATGCCCAAGAGACGAGACATATCTGCATTACTTTGGTCCAGGGCCATCTGAACAGCAGAAGAAGTCAGGTAACGGGACGTTGAGCCTGGATATCCCATGATCATTGAATAATCAAACTCATCAACTCCTTTCAAAGAGATAGGGAAATGATGATCTGGTTTGTAAGGAACATTGTCTCTGGAATATTCTGCAGGATTATTTTCTCCATCTGCACTCGCATATACACGAAGTAAAGAGAAATCTCCCGTTTGACGGGGCCACATCCAGTTGTCAGTATCTCCACCGAATTTTCCAATAGAAGAGGGAGGAGCTCCAACCAAACGAATATCTTTATACGTTTTGTAAACGAAGAGATACATCTCACTTCCGTGAAACATCTCTTCTACACTAGCTTCATAAAATTCAGGATCCTTTCCATCCATGGCTTCTGCGATGATTTCTTCCATTTTGGTTTCGATATCATCAACAGGCTCGCCATCTTCACCAATCAATTGGGCGGTAACATCTGCTGAATGGATCAGAAAAGAAGCTGAACCTCCTTCAACAGGTAATTCTTCTTCTATTTTATAGGCCCAAAATCCATCTGTAAGATAGTCATCGCTTTCGCTACTCAAAGCTGCGATAGCATCATAAGCACAGTGGTGATTGGTCAACATAAGACCTTTGGAGGAAATCATTTCTGCAGTACAACTTCCGCCATTCAGCTTAACGATCCCGTCTTCCAGACTCGCTTTATTTTCATTGTATATTTCATCTGCAGGTAGTGCAAACCCAATCTTCTTCATATCCTCGAAGTTCAACTCAGCAGCCTTCAACGGCAACCACATTCCGTCATTATCAGACTGTGTACGAAGTTGATTGGGATTTTCCTGGGCAAAAATGGATTGACCCATGATCAGGCTCAAAACAAAAATGCCGACTAAGAACTTTTTCATCATAAGTTTAAAGATTTGTTTATCTGTGTTTATTGACGCGAGCAATGCGCTTAAGGTTAAGTTGCTCTCTTTTATATAATTAGACGATAAAATCTGCCGAAGATACAAAAAGAATGGGCACAGGTCTATGGTTTTCTGCCAATAGCCCGTAGATTACGGCCTATTGCCAAAAGTGTTAGTGTATTTGAGTTTTAGTATGTTAGCAGATAGGTAAAACACTGGCACCCTAAGACCCAAACACCCTATTATCTCCACCCTTCTAGCTGCTCCTTCGAAAGCTTACAATCCAGCCATTCATCTTCAATGGAGGCGCCGACTTTCTCGTAAAGTTTAATGGCGGGTGTATTCCAGTCCAATACCTGCCAACGCATTTGGTTTACCCCTTTTTCCTTTCCATAAGCAACCAAACGATCCAGTAGCATCTTACCAATCCCTTTTCGCCGATGGGCTTCATTGATGACGAGATCATCCAGATAGAGCATTCGGCCCTTCCAGGTTGAGTATCCAAAATAGAAAATGGAAACGCCTACAATTCCGGCATTTTCATCCTCAGCTACAAAAAACTCAAACCAGGGATTATCTCCCCCGAAGGCATCTTCGGTATATATCTTTTCAGAAGTAATTACCTGTTCTGGGGCTTTTTCAAAAATGGCCAGTTCTTTGACCAGCTTAAAGGCGGCGGGAATATCCTCAGGGCCTCCTTTTCTGATTTGTATCATAGGTATTATTTGCTTTCGATCTGCAATTCGTCTCCAATCCAGCCAATGTAGTCAGGATTACCCTCTTTTATTGGCAAAGAGACGACACATGGAATAGAATATGAATGTATGCTTTTTACTGTTTTGATGAGTTCGGGAACTTTGGAAGCAACTGATTTAGCAATTAAAACGGTTTCAATGTCTTCCACGACTTTGCCCTCCCAGCGGTAGACAGAGGTCATTCCGTCTATAACATTTGCACAGGCAATCAGGTTCTCACCTAACAAAAGTCTTCCGATACTTAAGGCTTCTGTTTTATCTTTGCAGGTAATGTAAATAAAACGAGCTTCCATTGGAGCAATATAAATAATTTCCTATGTCAATCAGTAATAAGCTTTCCGATATGCGCCTGGATTATGGCAAAGATCAATTGGACGAATCTATGCTCAATCCTGATCCATTTCAACAATTTGAGCATTGGTTTAAAGAAGCCGATGAAGGCGATATAAAGGAAGCCAATGCGATGATCCTGGCTACAGTTTCCGAAGGTCGACCTTCTCAACGAGTGGTTTTGCTTAAGGGATTTGGCAAAGAAGGCCTGTACTTTTACACCAATTATGAGAGCCGGAAGGGAAAAGAATTGGCCGAAAATCCTCATGCGGCTATTACCTTCTTCTGGGACAGTATGGAACGGCAGATTCGGATAGAGGGAAAAGTGGAAAAGGCGAGTGCAGAAAATTCTGACACCTATTTTCAACAAAGAGGCAGAGGCAGTCGAATAGGTGCCTGGGCTTCTCCTCAAAGTCAGGAGATAGCTGATCGATCGGTTTTAGAGGAAAGGGTAAAGTCATTTGAAGAAAAGTTCTCTGAAAGCGAGAGATTTCCCCGTCCTGATTATTGGGGCGGATATAAATTAGTGCCTGATTATTTTGAGTTTTGGCAAGGAAGGAAAAGTCGGTTGCATGACCGCATCATCTACAAAAAGAAAGGAGAAAGCTGGAAATTGGGAAGACTGGCACCTTAGGAGGCCTTTCGGCTAAATACTCCTCCCAAATACAAAAGGTAGATCAACTGCAGAAATACCATAAAGGCTCCACTCAAACCAAAAGCCCACATAGTGCCCAGATCATCCAGATATTGCGCTCCTAACAGAAGAGCTACCAGACGTACCCAAAATAGCATCAAATTGAAGTAGAGAAAGAGTTGAAGCTTTCTTTTGATGTCTATGAGATAGGACAAAGGAGAAGCGATAAATACCATAAACATCCAGGGCATTATACATCGTGCATACTCACCAGCCAGTTTCCATGGCTCTCCCAGGACAAAGCTGAAGAGTTCAGGTCCCCAGAGCATAATTACACACAGAAAAGGAATAGCAAGTAGAAAAAGGCGTAGGAAGGTGTCCTTGGTCAGTTGCGCCAGTTCCTTTGGGCTACTTTCCGCAGCACGACTTGCTTTCTCAAAATAAATCCGACCTATTGACATACTCACTAAAACCGCTGGAAGATTCAGAACACGATCGGACTTGGTGAATTGGCCGCTTACATTGGTATTGAAAAGGCGGGGCAAAAGGAAGAAAGGCAAATGCTTACTGGCCGTATTCATCAATGCACTTACAACTGAATAGCGAGGGAAGTCAACGTATTGGGTAGCGATATCTTTTAGACTTGAAGTATCTTTCTCCTTTTTGTGCTTAAAAATTTTCTGACGAAAGTATATAAAAGAATATATAAGCATACCTGCCTGTCCTGCAAGAAACCCCATAAGTAAACCTTCAAAACCTTCGAAGACGAAAGCCAACCCCAGACTCAGCAAAGCCGTCAGGATCGAACGGATGAGCTTTGCAATGGATAATGCCTTATAGGCTTTTGCGCGGTTTAGCCGAAAACTCAGGGCCTGAGCCATCCCTTCCATCCAAATACTCAAGGGAAGGAGTAAATGCCAGAAATTCAGGCTTTCCAAATCAGCCCAGCTCAGTATTTTGCCCCCAAATAGAAGCAGGAGCAATAGAAGAATGCCACTGATGACATGCGCCAAACGAAAACTCAGGCTCGTCAGCAGATCAGCTTCCGCTTCCTTTTCCGGCAACATGATCGTCAATTCATAGCCCCCATTGATGATTACGACAATCACTGCCACTACCGCAATGAAGAATCCAAAAACCCCAAAGGCTTCGGGCATATACAAACGAGAGAGGATCGGCAAAAAGGCAACACTTATGATCTGTGCCAATAGGGAACCGCTCAGGAGGGTTAGCACCTGCTTCCAGAATTCGGAGCCCATGTGAAAAAGTTTTGCCAAAATTTAGCTTGTGTTATGCCAGATGCAAGGATAGGAAATAAGGGGGAATATGTAAATGGGAAAAGGGCGGAATAATTCATGGATGTTGACATCGCCCAACGAATTGGGGACTAAGCTAATATAAACACCCCAGAGAATTGGCAAGAGACGTTTATCATATTCATGTAAAAGAAGCCCTCCTTAAAGATGGCTGGATCATCACCCATGATCCTTTGATTCTTATGCCTGATGAAGATGGAGTTGCCGTAGATCTTGGAGCACAAAAACCAATTACCGCAGAAAAAGGAAATCGAAAAATTGCCATTGAAGTAAAGAGCTTTACCCAGCCGTCTCTATTATATTCCTTTCATGCGGCTATTGGGCAGTATTTGAATTACCTGCTGGCACTCGAACAGTCCCAGGAATCGAGGGGGTTGTTTCTTGCTATAAGCGAGGAGATTTTTGCACGCTTTAAAGAACGGAAGTTGATCCGTCTTTCACTGGAGAAGTATAAAGTAAAATTGCTTATCTTTAATCCAGATACCCGATCGATTTCTAGATGGGAAAATTAATTGACATACAAGGAATTATTCTTGGATCCTTTGATAATTACAAGGACAGTTATTCCCTTTCTGGTACTAAAATGCGTTATGAAACCTTAATAGCAAATAACGGTCAACACTTTCAACTTATCCGTTTGGGTTGGTACAAAGGGAAAAGGGTCTACAAAATAATCGCGCATTTAGAGATCAAAACAGATAAAATATGGGTTCAGGAGGATAATACCGAAGAAGGGATTGCTACTTTTCTCCTTGATCTAGGCGTTGATAAATCAAAGATTGTGCTTGCCTATTTTTCCGAAGGCCACAGGGCCCATACAGATTTTGCAATAGGTTAATGAGCCTTCCCTCTCCTAACTTAAAAGACTAAGCGCAGGTGTCATCCTGAGCTTGTGAAGGGCCTAAGCCCTAACTCAAGCCGCTTTCCCAAACTCCTTTTGAGCTGTAGAAAACAGCTAGCTGAAAAAATGTAGGTTCCTCGACGTGGAATGACACGAATTTTGTTGTATTTACATCTTCCCTCTTCTCACTTCAAATAGCCCAAGCGGATTTTCGACATTGATGTGTTTCTCCGATACCTTCTTACTATTGAATACCTGCCAGGTCTCATTGGGGGAAAGTCGATGTTTCTCATCGAATATCCAGAGATTTATGGGCAGCTCAAAGCCCGGCACACCACTATCCCATCGATAACTGATGGTCATTTTTTTACCTTTGCGTTTGGTCTTCAGCTCTAGTACCGGGACTTGATTGAGTTGGAAATATTGCGTCCAGTAATATTGATTTTCGGGACCCAGGGTCGCATAGAGATGAGCGTAGAGGTCTTCAGAATTGATGAGATTGCTGCTGTAATTGGAAAAGAGCGAGCGTAACATCTCCCACCATAATTGCTCATCGTCCAGGGTTCTCCTTAACCCATGAAACATCCAGGCTCTTTGGTATCGAATTTCCCCTTTTTTTGCCTGTAAATATTTTATGCCTTCACTTTCTCCCTCCAAATGGCTCACATATAAACTTTCACAATAACGCTTAAACATATTGAGCATCCAGAGATCTTTTTCCCCCTCCTCCATCAAAGATCGACCTAACCAATCTGTAATAATCACATCAAATAACCAGGCCTCCGTTTGTTGAATATTCTGATAACCTCCGTAGACTTCCTGGCTTCTCGCAGAAAAGAAACTCGCCTCAAATAGGTGGAACCCCCGATCCCAATAGGGATATTCTCCAAAATAATTCTCCATAAAAGCGAGAATCTCCTGCACCTTTCTCAGTCTTCCCAAAGCAAGATTGTACTGACCTGGTACAGTATAAGCTATCAGTTCATGATTTCCGGATTGCCCCTGATAATTGCTTCGGGCGCGGAGGATATTTCCAATACCAAACTCTACGGACCCACAATGCACTTCATGATCATAAGCATAGGTCCAACGCTTAAACTCACCCGGCAGTATTCGAACATTTTTCAATCTTCCCGGAACGGTAACTGCTACTTCTCTTGGATAAATAATTGAGAAATTCATCCCCTCTGCAGGATCACGAGGGTCGTATTTATGTGGCCACCAAATTCCGGTGCCTTTACTGCCTTTTCTTGTAACGATGAGGTCTTTTCCGATAGGATCTTTATCCCAAAGTATTCCTCCTGAATACATTACACTTTCACTGATTCCCGGTGCCCCATAAAACACTATGCTGACCTCATGTTCGGAATTTGCGCTCAGTTGCCGTCCAAAACTCAGATGTAGTCTGCCTTCTCTATGATCAAATCGTAAATTCTTGCCTTTGTAGCGAACGGAGGCAACCTCCATAAATGGTTCCAGATCCAGTTGGATGAATCCTATATTCCGAAGGGCTTTAAATTGAATTTGACTAGTTCCGGCAATGCGTTGGTATTTGGAATCGAGTTTGATCTCCAGTTCGTAGAAGTTTACGTCATAATCCTCATAGTTGGAAGGTAATTCCGCAAAACTCCACGGAAGCATTCCCAGGTATAGATAGATCAGTAGCCCTATACGTTTGAATGGGTGGGGTAAAAACATAATCAGGCGACAAAATAAACATATTTGAGCAAAGCCGAATCAGAAATCCAGAATCTTTATTTCTACCCTGCGGTTTTTCATCATTTCGATATCGTCTAGGGTATTAGGAAAGAGCATACGCCTGGCTCCGAAACCTTTGGTTTTGATTCTATCATCCTGGATTCCGGCATTTATCAGAAATACCCGTACTGCATTGGCTCTTCGATCAGATAAATCCTGATGGCTCTGTAAATCACGTTCATCAAAACTTCTGGAAAATCCGGCTCCATTTACGTGTCCGTCTACCTGTATGACCAAAGTGGGATAAGATTTCATCACCTTGAGTAACTCTTTGAGGGGTTCTGTTGCTCTAGGGAGAAAGCGGTCGGAATTCCCATAGAAATTGATATCCTTAAAAACGATGTTGACATTTCTTTTTTGAGGAAGCAAGGTGATTTTCAAAGCAGTTTTACTCCGTTTAAAAGGCAAATCAGCTTTGAAGTAGTCAGGGCTTTCAATCTGTACTTTGTAGGTTTTTCCATATTCAAGGGGAGGATTCAGGCGAAATTTTCCTTTGTCTGAAGGTATTACTTCCACCGAATCAATTTTTATCCCACTTTCCGCATCGATAATTGCAACCTGTCCTTCCAGGGCTTTTCCGGAACCCATTTCCGATATATTCCCGAATAACTTAGCGGGATAGTAATAATGGAAATCTATTTGATGGCCTTCTCCCCCACCGTATACATTGTCCAGCACCAGGTAATAGCGACCTCCTTTTTTCACTTTTATGCTCTCTCCATAGGAACTTCCCGGCCCTTCTTTGATATGAAGCTCTCCTGAATAAGCTGAGAGTCCGGTTTTGCTATCGATGCCGGGATCATTTCTGGAGATGACGCTGCGGAGCGGAAGTATCTTTTTTGCTTTTAGGTCCTCACAAAAGTTTCCCGTCGTGTCCTGAAAGAGGAGAAAGTCATAATCATTCTTATTGTCAAATGGGATGATCTCAAGGCTCAATATGCCGCTAAAGGGGGAGCGAAATTTGTACCAGGCGGTGTGATGTTCTTTGCGAAAGAAATGTAGGTCTTTGGCTGGTGCTGAGATTTCCTGTGTTTGTCCAAATCCTGAAGGTGCTTCAGGAATGTTAAAAGTTGTACTGTCCCGGCTTAGTTTTAGGTAAATGGCGTCTATGCAGTCACCCGCGATTTGGGCATGAGCGATGGATAGGAGGAAGAAGAGCAAGATGAGGTAGCGCATTGTGTTTTTATGCTTAATGGAAGAAGGGAGGAAAGTTACGGAGAAAAAAAGTGTTAGTGTGTTTGGGTATTAGGGTGATAGAGATTGAAGGCTAGAGATCCCGGCTCTTGGATTAAGGCCGGGACGACAGCGGGTGAATGGCAAAGTCAAACAATCTGTCATCCCGGAATCTATTAGATATCCGGGATCCCAAGCAAACTCCTTAATGTAGCTCCAAAATATCAAAGTAGAGGTCCCTGAAATCAGGATTAAAGTCTCGAATCAGGTTCTCTTTCCATTCGCGCCTCCAACGTTTGATTTGTTTCTCCTTTAATATAGCATCTTCAATTCTTTGGAAGCCCTTGTACCAGAGAAGTATATGAATATTATACTTGTGGGTAAAAGAAGAACCAATTCCGTTTTTATGATCGGTAATTCTTTGCTTCAGGCCAGTAGTGAGTCCTGTGTATAAAACTTTTCGATTGAAATTGCCTAAGAGATAGACATATGCGTATTCATGGATCATTTTGGAATTTAGTAATTCGGCGAGATGTATGAAAGCTAGGGACCCCGGAACTTAACTTAAGTCCGGGGGGACAGATCTATTCTGGATATGTCTTTTTGAATTCCAAATACGCTAACACGCTAATACCCTAACACTCCAACACGTTTCCTAAAAAAAGAAAGGCCGACCCTTGGGTCAGCCTAAGATCACTCGAAAGCAACTATCAAAATATCTTTATATTTTTTACCAATCTTCGAGGCGAATGCGCTCGACATGGTCTCCATTTTCATCAATGAATACATTGGAAGTACTGTTTTTTTCGTGTAAAGGTTGCTTTTCAGCCACAGAATTTGACTTTTTCTCGACAGCCTGATAGGTATTATCGCCAAAAGCAACGAATGGCAAAAAGAGACCGGGAGACAGTGCAAGGAAGAATCCAAAGATCCCCGGCAGACCAAAACGCTTAGCCAATTTTACATTTGTCGCGATGTAATAAAAGATGTTCAGGAATGGTACCAAAAGTAAGACGATAGATGCACCTTGATAGCCTGCCACTTTAGCATAAGTATACATATTGTAAAACGGAACAAAGGCTTTCCATCCACCTTCGCCGGCTTTATCAAAAATTTTTGCTAAACATACATGGAACAAGACAAGAAATAATATCACGAAAAGTCCCGCTAACGGAATGCCCATCATCGCTTTTATTAAGTAGTAAAAATACTTTTGGAACACCTATATATACGGGGAAATACTCACTCAGGTTGTGACTTTTTCACGTTTTGTCGTCATGGATTCCGCAAATTTTGAGAAGTTTTTCCGTAAGTCCTTGATTTTGAGGGCTTGTTTATTGCCTTTTTTGTAAAGAGAAGTGAATTTTATTTTCGACCAGCATTTTTTCACTTGCTCAGAAAAGTAGATGGCAAACTTGCCTGCGAAGGGCATTCCGATGAGCGCGGCCAAAGCAATGCGCCAATCTCCACTTATACCCCAAACAAGACCTGCCTGGATGAGATAAGTTAACGGATACAAAACCATACTAGAGACCATCATGATGGAGGTGTGAAAATGGTCGTCTTTAAAATTTTTTACGGCAATTCGTTCGGCCAGTTTATAAGGAATATAGTTGAATATCAACCCTAGTAAATAAAGAGGTGAGCTCAAAATAAGACCTAAACTATGCGTAAGTCGATCCCCCAAAGAATAAGGCCCATTTAGCACCGTATGGTCCCTGATTTTAAATTCTTTTAGGCTTGCCTGGTACTCTTCCATTTGAGCTTTGAGTTCAGGCATATCTTCATTTTCTTCTTTCGCTTTGGTTTCCAGAGTTTCAATTATGGCCTTGCCTTTATGAAACTGATCTAGTAAACGAAATTTGGGGCCATGCTCCTTTCTTGCCAGTTCTGGTGCAGCTATGCGAGTAAAATCTCTAATAAACTCATAGTACTCATCATTCTGAATGTCCCAGACAATTTTTCGCATAGCCTGCCGTAAATCATTCCGGATTGCGATCAAAGCTTTGCCAGGATTTTCTTTATACTGTTCTATATAATCAGCTACTGGAATTGGATCCCCATAAATAACCAGCATGTCGCTGTGAAATTTCAGGTGGTCCCTATAATTGAGTCCCATAGGAACAATCAAAGTCCCTAGTTCAAAGTTGTTCTCTTCCTCCGCTTTAAAGGCCATGCGCGCGAAGCCCTTTTGGAGGTTTCGTATCCGGAGTTTACGATTGTGGTTGCCTTCAGGGAAAATGAGTACACACTCCTTTAAAGCAAGTCTGTGTACAGTTATATCAAATATCTCCCCATTTTTCTTAATTCTTTCTTCTATTGGCATATTATCCCGCTCCCGATAGATAGGCAGGAGTTTGAGGGAATAAAGCGCGCCGGTAAGCGCATGTCCAAATACATCCGAACGAGTAATAAAAGTAGGCTGGCGATTGATCTTGGTTGAGCCCACCATATTGAGGGCATCAATCAGGGCATTCTGATGGTTTCCAGCCATGATAATCGGTGCTCCCGGCACCATATTTTTATCATAGCCCTGTACTTCAAATCTGCTGTAAAAATTGCGAAGAATGAAGTTGTTGTATCCTTTTACTACTGCATAATTTCTTCTAAATCCTTCTCGGGCAATCTGTTTATGCATAATCTTCTACTGTGTTTGTTTTAGCGGGTGAAACGGAAAGTCTAGACCATATCCCCGACAAGCTTAGGCCTGCCAGTATGTGCCAAATTCCCCAAAGTGCTGCAATCAAAGCCATACCTCCCAATCCGTCAAAAATAGGCCCAAAAATGAGGACCAAAGCGATTCCCGAATTTTGTATTCCGGTTTCGATGGAAATACTTCGACGATCTGCAAGGGGAAGTTTGTTGATCCAGGCGAAAAAATATCCGCTGGAGAGTGCTATGAGGTTGTGCAAAAAAACATAGCCTACGATGACTGGGACATAGTCAAGGAAAAACTGAAAATTGATAGAGAGGGCGGCTACAACATAGCCCCCAAATATAACGATCGAGGCCCATCTAACTGGTTCTATGGCACGGGCCGTAAATTTCGGAAATTTCTGTGCTGTCCACATTCCCAATGCTAGAGGAACAGCCAAAATGATTAGAATCTTGAGAAAAATAGAAACAGGATCCATAGCAATCTCCTGCAAAATGTCTGCTGCAGGCTGATAAAAACCCGACCAGAAGACAAAATTCAGGGGAGTCATTACGATTGACAGCATAGTCGATATAGCAGAAAGACTTACGGACAAGGCCACATTCCCTTTCGCCAGCAATGCCATAAAATTGGAAATATTTCCCCCCGGACAAGCAGCTACCATAAACATCCCTAGCGCAATACTCGCACAAGGCTGCAAAATCAGGACAAGTATGAGTGTTAATATGGGCAATAAAAGAAACTGCGAAATCAAGCCTATGATGGGAGATTTCGGCCGCTTTACAACTGCTTTAAAATCATCGATTTTCAGATTCAACGCGACCCCATACATGATAAAAAAGAGGGTCATGTCCAGGATCATCAGACCCTGTTCTGAAAAGTTCAATCGTACTATGTCGAGTTCCTTGCACATGAAAACGTGTTAGTGTGTTGGGGTTTTAGGGTGTTGGCGTTTTGTGTAGCTGTGTTTAAAACACAACACTAACACACACCAACCCCAACACGTTTTTATTTTACCCTGTTAAATCTCAAAGCCTTCAACATCCAATTAGGAAGAGGCTTGCGGGCGTCTCGTTTGAGCATATTGATGTACCAATTGAATTTCTTCATGATTGGTACTTTGTGGGTTTCTACAAATTCGATGAGGGTACCATCCGGGTCTTCGATATAGGAAAAAAGCCCAGCTGCTTCGCCCATATCGAAAGAAGTTCCCATTGCAGCCTGGCTGTCTACGGTAAAGGGATGCCCTTTTTCGGCGCATAGCTTCCGTAGTTCTTCCATGCCTCTGATGTCGAAGCAAAGATGGATATAGCCCAAATCTCCCCAAAAGCGATTTTCGAAGATCTTTTTTGGACTTCCGCCTTTTAGTTGAAAAAGCTCAATCTGGCTACTGCCAAACATGCGGCTGAATCCGCCCTCTCTTGTCTGGCTATGTGTCAGCAATACCCTTCTAAACTCCCCCTCACCGCCGGGGATTTGTGTTAAATCCCCAAACTTTCCAGACTCATCATATAATACTTTATCATAACCGAGTATATCCTTGTAGAATTCTATACTCTTATCCATATCTGAAACTGCGATAATAGCTCCTGCAGGTCCACCGGTGGCGGAATCAGACTCCCCAAAGAAATCTTTACCTTCTACAATCTGGAAGAGATTTCCATAAGGATCTTTTACAAAAAAGTGGGGAGTTCCATCGGGTCCTGTTTGTACTTCTCCTTGCAAATTTTCGCCTTTAGCCTTCATCACTTCATAGGCCTTATTGACATTGCGGGATTTGATCCGTGCAGCATAAATTCCATAATCCCCAAGTTTGGGCTCAAATTTCGGAGCTTCCGGAGTCCGGCTGGTATATTGCCAAATCTCAAAGCCGCCGCCGCCCTGGATATTAATCGCCAGGATGGCATGTCGCTCGTGGGGTTTTCCACCTGTATAAGGAAGCATCAAATTTGCTTCGGCAGCTTCTTCAAAGATCGGGATATCCATACCCAAATTTTCTCTGTACCATTTAAAGGCAGCATGCACATCGGGAATTCCGATACCTATTTGTTGTATACCACTAATTACGGGTTTCATGAACGAGGATTAGATGTTATTCGAGTTCAAATATATGCATTTCGTTAAATACTCACTTTAGCACCCGGCCCCGAAGTCCTTTGAAATCTCGAAATATCGTTTCAAAAAATGCCGAAAGCAGAAAAAAGTACAAATCATTTCTATTGATTCCCTTAATAAATTAGGGAGTCCTTATGGTAAAATAGGGCTGTCGGCACTTTTTTAAGGCTTTTTTGCAATAAATCCCAAAGATTGAAAGGTCTCTTCCTTTTTTTGGGAAATATCACAAATCCCTTTTCGACATCTGTAAAAATCAGTTTCAGGAGCTCCCTACTATCCATCATCTTTGGGTACAACAAACAAACAAATCCTCGCGACCTTGAGAATCATATGCACAGCTATGAAGACACAAAAAATTACGATCAATGACGTACCTAAATGAGTGTTAAGATCCTTAAACAGCCTAAAGAGTATTAGAAAATACATTAAGAATTAAGGACGAGGATGTGCAAGGCACAAAGATCTTGGATCTGCGTGCTTTGCGCTTTTTTTTTTTAGACGTGTTGGGGTGTTAGCGTTTTAGTGTGTTAGTATGCGGGAGTTGATGATTCGAGTTAACCTACCAAACCCAAACCGCTTATAAAGTCTATGGGCCGTCTAAAAAACCAGAACATGAGAACACTCCTTATTTCGGCTTCACCCTCAACGCCATTTTCCGAAACAAAAAAGGGACATACCTTTTCAAATACACCAATACGATATCCGGCCATACCAGGTTAATCTCAGGCTTTTCTTTGCGAATGGCTTTTAGAATATGACGTGCGCAGACATCCGCAGGCATTCCTCTGGCCTGTCCAGGGTCCATTTCTCCATGTTTACTTCCATCCCCTGTCAAAGAATTTACTGAGATTTGGGTATGCACTCGCCCGGGATTTACCAAGGTCGTGCGAACTTTTTCCTCATAATACTCGAGGTAAACAGACTCAAAGAAACCGTGCAAGGCATGTTTAGAAGCAGCATAGGCTGACCGTAAATGAAAACCGAATTTTCCACTTACACTACTTACCGCTACGATATGCCCTCCCCCCTGCTTTACCATATGCGGCAATACAGCCTTGGTTAAAGCGATCTGTCCAAAATAATTCACCTCCATGATCCGTCGATCCACTTCCAGGCTGGTCTCTCCGGCTTTCGAACGCTGACTTATGCCGCCATTGTTAACCAGAATATCAATACGACCCAGTTTTTCTGCCCAGAAATCCGCGAGTTCATGGACCTTTTCTGTTTGACTAAGATCAAGGGTAGATATTTCTATTTTTTCCGCCTTATCTCCACAATTAGCCTTCACCCGTTCCAGTTCTTTCAACCTTCTGGCAGAAATAATGATCTTTTGAGCGCCCTGCTTAAGTGCTTCATAGACCAAAGTTTCACCGATCCCGGATGAAGCCCCTGTGATCCACATGATGCTGTTTTTGATTTCCATAGATTCAATTTGGCAGCCCGAAGGTACATATTCGTCAGATAAAAGAAAGGCATACCTGACAACCTGACATTTTGGCACCTGATTTCTGCGTCAAAAAGGCAAAAAATAGCAATGGCACTTTGATTGTTTACCATTAATAAAAAAATAGCTTATGTCAGAACAAAAGAACGACGATACGCTTAAAAATTTCACCGATGGCCTGATGGACAACTTGAGTTCATTTAGTAAAAAGGTGGGCGGATTTATGGAGGATGTTTTCAGTGGAGAAGGCTTTGGCGAATCCGGCGAATTTACTCCCCGTTCAGATGTGTTCTTCACAACTGATCAATATGTAGTAGAAGTTGAACTACCCGGTGTAAAAAAGGAAGAAACAAATCTTCATATACACGAGGGAGTTCTGACAGTTAAAGGCGTCAAGCGTATGCACGATGATGCAGAGAACTTTGACTACACAAAAAGAGAAAGAAGATACGGTACTTTTTTCCTCAATTTCACTTTGCCGCTCGATGTAGAGATGGAAAATATCAAAGCCAAATACGATGGAGGCGTTTTGACAATCAGACTCCCCTGGGCTGGTGGAAAAAAGAAGAATGATAAGGATATAGAAATCAACTAAGTCCACAAGAAATTGTGGCAATCACATAAAATAGATCACTAAGCATAACAAATTTATATGAGCAAAATTATAGGCATAGACTTAGGGACTACCAACTCCTGCGTTGCTGTCATGGAGGGGAATGAGCCCGAAGTAATTACCAATTCCGAAGGAAAAAGAACAACTCCTTCTGTTGTAGCATTTACAAAAGACGGTGAGCGGGTAGTTGGAGAGCAGGCCAAACGTCAGGCCCTGGCTAATCCTATAAAAACCATACGCTCTATCAAGCGTTTTATGGGACGCAAATTCACTGAGTCCAAAAAGGAAATCAGTGAAATGTCTTATAAAGTAGTTAGTGGAAGAAATGATTTGGCAGTAGCTCAGATCGATGACCGCACCTATACTCCTCAGGAGATTTCAGCTATGGTCCTTCAGAAAATGAAGAAGACCGCTGAAGACAAATTGGGCTATGAAGTGAAAGAAGCGGTGATCACTGTACCTGCTTATTTTAACGATGCGCAGAGAAACGCGACCAAAGAAGCTGGTGAGATTGCTGGATTGACTGTAAAAAGGATCATCAATGAGCCAACTGCAGCAGCTTTGGCTTATGGGCTTGATAAGCAGGATAAAAATGTAAAAGTAGCCGTATTTGACCTCGGTGGGGGTACTTTTGATATCTCTATCCTCGAATTGGGAGATGGAGTATTTGAAGTATTGTCTACCAATGGTGATACTCTCTTAGGTGGTGATAATTTTGACCAAATCATCATCAACTGGCTGGCAGAAGAATTTGAGAAAGAGCATGGACAGGACCTGAGAAAAGATCCTAAAGCCCTGCAACGTCTGAAAGAAGCTGCAGAAACAGCGAAAATTGAGCTTTCTTCTACCAACCAGGCAGAAATCAACCTTCCTTACCTGGCTATGGATGCTGACGGACCCAAGCACCTTGAGCGTAGCCTCAGCCGTGCAAAATTCGAGCAGCTTGCTGATAAACTTTTCGATCGCTGTCTGACTCCTTGTAGAGAAGCCCTTAAAGCAGCTAAACTGACTGTGGATGATGTAGACGAAGTAATCCTCGTAGGAGGTTCTACCCGTATTCCTAAGGTTCAGGAGATTGTAAAAGGATTCTTCAAGCGTGAGCCTAATAAGAGCGTAAACCCTGACGAAGTTGTTGCGATTGGAGCAGCTATTCAGGGAGGTGTTTTGAGTGGAGATGTAAAAGGAGTATTGCTCCTGGACGTAACTCCTCTTTCTTTGGGTATCGAAACCATGGGAGGTGTATTCACCAAACTGATCGAAGCTAACACCACCATCCCTACGCAGAAATCAGAAGTATTCTCAACAGCAGCTGATAATCAAACTTCTGTTGAAATCCATATCCTTCAGGGAGAAAGACCTATGGCTGCTGATAACCGCACCCTCGGTAAGTTCCACCTGGATGGCATTCCTCCTGCTCCTAGAGGTATTCCTCAGGTTGAGGTATCCTTCGATATTGATGCCAATGGTATCCTCAACGTGAGTGCAAGAGATAAAGCCACCGGTAAAGAGCAGAAGATTCGTATCGAAGCTTCTACTGGTCTTAGCGATGCGGAGATTGACAGAATGAAGAGAGAGGCTGCCGAAAACGAAGAAGCGGATCAGGCTAGAAGAGAGGAAGTTGACAAACTTAATGCAGCAGATGCCTTGATCTTCAGTACTGAGAAGCAGTTGGGAGAGTTGGACGAAAAACTGTCTGACAATCATAAAACTGCCATCGGCGATGCACTCAAAGAATTGAAAGAAGCACATGGAGAAAAAGACTTCGGACGTATTGATGCTGCTACCGCTGCTCTGAATGCAGCATGGCAGGCAGCTTCTACAGAAATGTACCAGTCTGAGCAAGCTGCAGGAGGACCTACAGGTGCAGAGCAAGCAGCACCTGAAGGCGAACCAGAAGTAACAGACGTAGAGTATGAAGAAGTTGACGACTCGAAATAATCTGGTGGCGAGCTAAGTCTCGCCCCTGTTTCAACATAATTAATTGCGAAGGGGACGGCGTTTATTCCACAAGGAGTAAACGCCTCTTTCTTTGGGAAAAAATTGCCTCCTCCTACATATTTTGTAGATTTGAGAAAGCAAAAATTCACTTATAAAAACTACTACCTATGAGATCCCTTATCTTGTTCGGTTTCCTCTTTGCCTCCCTAAATATTTCAGCACAAAATTGGACCAACCTTTTCAACGGAAAAGACTTCAATGGCTGGAAAAAACTAAACGGTACGGCTGAGTATCATATTGAAGGCAATGAGATCGTCGGAGTTACCAAAATGAAAACTCCCAACACCTTCCTCGCTACTGAAAAAATGTATGGCGACTTTATTCTAGAACTGGAATATAAAGTAGACCCGCGCATGAACAGCGGTATCCAGATTCGAAGCAATAGCTTACCTGATTACAAAGATGGCCGGGTACATGGATATCAAGTGGAAATAGATCCCTCCGAAAGAGCCTGGAGCTGTGGCGTATATGACGAAGCTCGTAGAGGTTGGTTGTACCCCCTCGACATGAACCCAAAGGCACGTAAAGCCTTTAAACAAAACGGGTGGAACCATTACAGAATCGAAGCTATCGGAAACTCGATCCGAACCTGGATAAATGGCGTACCCGCAACTGATCTCGTAGATGACATGACAGCAGAAGGCTTTATCGCTTTACAAGTTCACAGCATAGGAAAAGAAGAAGAATCCGGAAGAGAAATTCGCTGGAGAAATATTCATATTCAAACGGAAAATCTCGTTCCTAGTCCCTGGACGTCTATTCCCGTAGTTAATCTTATTCCCAATAACCTTTCTCCTCAAGAACGCGCCCAGGGATGGGAGCTTTTATTTGATGGAAAAAGTACTGATCAATGGAGAAATGCTCATAAAGAAAACTTTCCTTCAAAGGGCTGGCGTGTAGAAAATGGAGAACTGATAGTAGAGTCTCAAGGAGGGGGAGAATCTCAGGGAGCGGGTGATATCGTTACCAAAGAGGAGTTTGGAATGTTTGAATTTCAGGTAGAATTCATGTTATCTGAAGGCGCAAATAGTGGAATCAAGTATTTCATTACAGAAGAATACCTGACAAATCAGACAGGGAAAGCCTCCGCCATCGGCCTCGAATATCAGATACTTGACGATAAAAAACATCCGGATGCAAAAAAAGGAGCTGCAGGAAACAGAACGGTTGCTTCCCTTTATGATATGATCCCGGCTCACGAAAAAAAGATTGTAAAAAAACCCGGAGAGTGGAATCATGCTCGTCTCATAGTTTCAGGTGAGCGAATGGAAGAATGGATCAGCGGAGGAAACCGTTCAGCTAGAGAAATGTTCAAGGGAGCTCATGTAGAACACTGGCTCAATTATCGTAAAGTCCTTGAATATGAAAGAGGTACGCAAGCTTTTCAAGCGATTGTAGCCAGAAGTAAATATAGCAAATGGGAGGGATTTGGACGCTGGCAAAGTGGGCATATCCTTCTTCAGGAGCACGGAGATGAGGTTCATTTTCGCAGCATAAAAGTCCGTCGCCTGGGCAATTAGACATTTCCTCATACAAGACTTAATACTTACCCGAACCATTCGCAGAAAAATCCCATTCTGCAAATGGTTCATTTTTTATAATCAAAACATTTAGCAGACCAAAGCTTATTTACGATATTTCGGAAAAACCGATTTCTCGTAAATCTTTCATCTGTTATATTCTCTCTCCAATTTCCCCTTCATTTCAATAGGGAATCTGCCTTCTTGTATACAACGATTAAGGCGCACATATGAAGATTCCCCTTGTAAAGAACCTTAGCCGATCAGACTACAGACTTATACACATCTACTTACTGGGTATATTGCTTTTGCTTATCCCGGCAATGGGCGCATGGAAGCTTCTTTCATTGCCTGATACAGACAATGACGGAGTGGCAGATTTATATGATATCGATGATGATAATGATGGGATACCGGATATTGTCGAGAATCTCATTAGTAATCCGTTGGCAGTAGAGCCAGCATCTGATGCTCTTACCTGGGAAGACGGACATTTGGAGGTATTCACTATTGGAACAAATTCAAATGGAATGGGATATCAGGAGTCGGGGTTTGAAAAAGCTATTTTAAACTTTAACAAAAGCCTGAGCTTTGATAACAGTCCGGGGACCTCAAGTTTTAACTATGGAACTGTAAGCCAAACTTCTGGTTCAGCAAGCATTAGTAGCTCGTCGAGCAATGCATTCATCTCTGGTAGTAGTGGATCTGCTATCCGTATAGACCCTGCCAGCGGTGCAGGTTCTCATACCATCACCTTAACCTTCACCCAAGCCATATATGCATTTGGATTCGACCTTATTGATGTCTTTGATTCAGATAATGCAAATGATGATATCATCAGTTATGAATTATATGCGGATACAGCTTTAGCCTTAAAAATAGAGGGATATAATATAGGTGCATCAAATACCGCATATCAAAATGTATATGATGGAGATAACAACCTAAAAGGAAACTATTTGGTAGGTCAAAATACTGAAGACTTTATGGGATTTATCAGTCGCCTTCCCGTGAGCCAGGTTTCTATCGTGGCCACTTATGGCAATATTTCAGCCATTGATTTTCACGGAATGGACTCCTTTGCATATTTGACCACCTATCCAGGCAATGATACCGATTCTGATGGAATTGCAAATTCCTTTGACCTGGATTCGGATAATGACGGGATTCCTGATATCGTTGAAGCAGGTGGAGCAAATAGCAATGGAAATGGCGTTGCTCATGATGATACTGATACAGATGGCGATGGCCTTGCCGATATATTTGAAACTTCAAACGGCTCTACTTCCAGTCTTCTGGATGCTAATGGAGATGGAGTAAACGAATTGGATGGGGACCTGGACTCTGATGGTTATCCGAACTGGAGGGACCTGGATAGTGATGGGGATGGAATTGTTGATGTAATTGAAGCTGGTGGAGCTGATGTAGATCAAAATGGCCAAATTGACTATAGCAGTACAGACACTGATGGGGATGGTTTTGCAGATGGAGTAGATGGAGACGTAGGAAATGACGGAACAGCCGAAAATTTTTCAAACGCCCTTATTCTAACTTCTTCAGATTCTGATAATGATGGAAAGCCAGATAGTGGGTATCCTAATGCAAATGCAGACAATTCCGGAAAGCCGGATTTCATGGATATAGATACGGATGGAGATGGAATAGTAGATAATACAGAAGGCCAAAGCACCAGCAGCTACGTATCAGCATCTGGTAGCGATGATGATGGAGATGGGATAGATAATGCATATGATGATGACGATAGTTCTTTCGGGGGAAATGGCATACTGGCTGTAGATACGGATGGCGATAATAATGCAGATTATAAGGATACGGATTCAGATGAGGATACAATTCTAGACATAATTGAAGGGCATGATTCAGACGGGGATCATATAGCCGATATGGGTTCTCCTTCTGGTTCTGGCGAAAGTCTGGGGGTAGATGTAGACGAAGATGGCCTGGACGATGGATTCGATAACAATACTGCTTCCTGGAATCCGAGCAATTCTGGACTTTCCCCCAGCAGCCATCCTAAATATAATGCGGGCCTGGATCAAGACTGGCGAGCTCAGCAAACCTTGAGCATGGAATTTTTGTACTTTGAAGCAAACTGGACGGGGAGGTACGCTTCCCTAAGCTGGGAACTGGAAAGAGATCTTCCTGCTTGCAAATTCCACATCTTAAGAAAAACATCCAGGCAAAGTGTTTTTGAGTCTATAGGTAGGATTAGTTCTCAATCAGATCCAAGCTATGAATTCATGGACAGAAGGCTCCCCCCAGATGCAGTCAAGCAAAAGGTTCTTTACCAATTGAAAAGAATTTTGCCAAATGGCAAAGAAGAACGCTCAGATATCATCGAGCTTCTTATTCCCAGACATGAGGTCAAGCTTGATATTTATCCCAATCCCGGGAGCACACAGATTACGATTCAGCCACAAGGCGTAAACCTTAGCCATCACACATTTACACTTTTAGATTCAAAAGGAAATATCGTCTATCAAAAATCTTTTAACCGGAGCAGAAATAAGAGTTTTCGTTTGAACACGCAACATTTACGACCAGGCATATATTTATTACAGACACGATTCAAGCTCCAAAAGAATAGCAGGAAGATTATTATACAATGATCTACGCTGATTTAACTACCCAGTTCATTTATCCAACCTCTGTTAATTGCGAATTACAGGAAATTATTACATATGTATAAAAATAGCAGCTTTCATCATTAAGAAATAGCGTATCAGGCATTAATTCGCACAAAGTAAAAAGATCAACATGCCTGAACAGCAACCAAACAAACAGAAAACAAGAACCGGGCTCACCTTAAATACCAGATTTTCCATTGGGATTTCCTTTCTGATCGCCCTTGCAGGCATCGTGGGTATATACCAGATAAATAGCATTAATTCCGTAGATGCAGGTCTCAGTTTCAGTAACGTGGCTATCAGTGGTAGTGGCAACGCAGGGACTGCTATCGCAATTGGAAGCAATAAAGATGGCGGATTTGCATGGGGAGATATTAACCAGGACGGATATCTGGATTTAGCGGTAAATACCAATAACAATAGCGCTACATACAGAACTCGTATATTTATAAGTGATCCTACAGATCCAGCTAATCCAACTTTCACCGATGAGACCGAAACGCTCTGCAAAGGCTGTAGAGATAATAAAACCGAGCGCTGTCTTATGCTGGCAGACATCAATCATGATGGCGCTCTGGATCTTATCAGGAATACCGCCAAGCGAATAGAAGTTTATCTGAATCAGGGTTCTGCAAATGGCTATGCATTTGGCGTGGGAACAAACCAAACGCCCAATTTTGAACTTAGTACTCCCGCTACAAGCAATGTTGTTGATGCAGATATTCCGGGAGGTATGAATACTGAAGGAGTTTTTCTGGCCGACTTCGATAATGATGGTTGGCTGGATATTATCATAGAGAACCACAATTACGGAATAGACATTTATCAAAATCCGGCAGATGGAAGTGCAGGATTTACCTACATTGATCCTACAACTATCGGTTTGCCAACCTCAGCAACAGATGGCGACTACGGAACTTGTGTAGACTTTGATGATGATGGGGACATTGATATTATTGCTCGTAAAAGAGATGAAAATGACTTTTTCGTAAATGGAGGAGGAACCTTCACGATGGGACAGGATATAGGGGATGCATTAAACGGAAATAAAGGAGGAGTTGTATTTGCAGATTTTGACAATGACGGAGATTTTGACCTCTATTGGACTGATAATGATGTCAATCAAATATGGCTAAATGATGGTAGTGGCACTTTAGCGCCCAGCAATGGAGGTAGCGGAGACGGCGAACCCTGGGCTTCCGCCTTAATCACTGCACCTGCTTCTGGCATAGATGGAGCAGCAGTTGGAGATGTAAATAATGACGGAAAAGTCGACCTTTTCCTTTCTGATGATAGCGGAGATGGCTATCTCTTTCTTAATTATACACCCGATGGAGGCAGTCTTTCCTTTAGTAGAGAAAATAGTGGGATAGACATTAACGGGAATGGAGAAGGCGTAGGATTTGCGGACTATGACAATGATGGAGACCTCGACCTCTACGTTAATGTAAAAAACAAAAGCAACCAGCTCTGGAGAAACGCTCTGGACGATGACAACTACCTAAAGGTAGATGCAAGAATTAACTTGACAGGAGGAATTTATAGAGCAGCAGTTGGAGCAAATGTAATTTTGAAGGACTGTCAGGGAAATGTAATCAGTGGTATCCGAGAAGTACCCACCACATCCGGGCATGGAACAGACGCACCGGACCTTGTCCACTTTGGGCTACCCTTTGGACCGGATACGACCTATAATATTGAGGTAAGATTCGTAACAGTAAATGGTACTCGGAAGATCATAGAAAGGAGTATGACCCCTTCTGATTTTAGCAATCAAACTGTTATTATTTACGATACGGATGCATCCCTTTATTCGGCTTGTCAGGACGCAGATAAAGATAATATACTTGACAATGATGACATAGACGATGATGATGATGGAATTCCGGATGCAGTTGAGCAATATTGCGAAAATCCTGCGCTAGCAAACTCTACTAGTGGTAGCGGAATTTATCAGGATAACATTTACTGGTTTAACTGGACAGATGCAGACTTTAGTGATGGATTGGATGATGGAGATAGTCAGACCTTCAATCTGGCGGATGGCACCCAAATTACTGCTACTATTAGTAATGTGGTAAATTTGGGAAATCAGGGAGGAGATCGTTATGTACCTGATGATATGAATACCTGGAGTGGGGCCAGAATGTATAATCTATACAATACAGATGGAAGCGCTGAGGTATTTCATTCACCAGGCTCTAATTCTGACAACGTTTCTTTCGCCATTACCTTCCAAGCAAGCAAAAATAGCAAGACCGTTTATCCAGACTATATTATGGTTGATGGAGAATCGACCGATGGTGCCGGTGAGTACATTAAGGTTGTCACAAATCAGGGAAATTGGAAAGTTTTGGAGAATTATGGACCTGGAGCGATTTTTTCAGGAGCGGGCACTCAAACCCTCAATATCACTGATACAGAAACCGGAAGTTCGGGTAATAGTGTTTTTTATGTAGAAAATGCAACTGTCTTCTCAGTTGAGATTAAAAGCCAAGGTGGGCAAGCAATTGGATTTGGGATTTACCTTGAATGTGATTCTGATGGAGATGGAATTTACAATCACCTGGACCTAGATTCCGACAATGACGGCATCCCAGATATTGTAGAAGCAGGTGGAGCAGATGTAAATGGAGATGGATTGGCTGACGATAGAACCGAATCCGATGGTGATGGGCTGGTAGATATCTTCGAAACAGCTGCAGGAAATACCTCAAGCATGTTTGATAAGGATGGAAATGGAGCAAATGAAAATGATGGAGATCTGGACGGTGATGGTTTCCCCAATTGGGCAGATTTGGATGCAGATGGAGACGGAATCGTGGATATAAGAGAAGCCGGAGGGCCAGATAGTAATGAAGATGGTTTGGTGGATAGCTATACTACGGACAGTGATGGGGACGGATTTGGAGATGGCGTAGATGGAGATGTAGGAAATGATGGAGCAGCCGAAAACTCTGCCAATGCCATTTTATTGACTTCTGCAGATACCAATTCAGATGGACTTCCAGATGGAGGGTACCCAAATGAGGATTCAGATAATGATGGCAAACCAGATCACCTGGACATAGATGCAGATGGAGATGGAATCGTAGATAATTCCGAAGCGCAAAAAACAGATAAATATGAAGCTCCAAGCGGATCTGATGACGATAGAGATGGTATAGACAATGCGTATGATGACGATGATGCAAACTTCGGTGGCAGTGGAGTAGATCCTGAGGATACGGATGTAGATTCGACACCTGACTACCTCGACGATGATTCCGATGGAGACCTAAGACCCGATAACATAGAAGGGCATGATTCTGATCTTAACAACACGGCTGATTCGGGAAGTCCTGCTAATACTGGAGTCCCCACTGGAAATGATATTGATGGCGATGGCCTAGACGATGGGTACGACAACAATACTGGCTCTACCGACCCAACCAATGCCAGCCTGGAGCCCATGAGTCACCCTGCTAATGACGGAGGCGCTGACAGAGACTGGAGAGTACAGGTATTCTTCCCGGTCGAATGGCTTTCTTTTGATGCGAAATGGATGAATTCCTACAGCTTGTTGAGCTGGTCTACTGCTCAGGAAATCAATAGCAGTCATTTTCAAATCCAAAGAAGCCGTAATGGCCAGCGACTCTTCGAAACCATAGGTTCAATAGAGGCTGCAGGCTCTTCCCAGGAGGTAAAACATTATGAATTTAGGGATATGCTTTTAAACAAGAAGCCCACAGATACCCGATACTTTTACAGATTAAAGCAGATAGATATAGATGGAGCCTTTGAATACTCTCATATAGTGGAATTAAGCCTTGAAGCTACTCCCTTACAGTTGAAAGCCTATCCTAATCCAGCTAAAGATTTCGTAAATCTGGAAATTAGAGGTGGAACAGAAAGTTCTTATGAACTTCGTATACTAAATACAGGGGGAACAGTAGTTTATAATGAAAAAATTGAAAATTCTGGAATCATTGATATGCAAATAAACATTCAGAGCTTCCCCGCTGGCACTTATGTCCTTTCAATCGAAACGGAAACGGGTTCTCAAACTGTAAGTTTTATTAAGACTGAATAATAAATTGAATTAATTCTTCTTCCCCCTCTATTCTGTCCAGAATAGAGGGGGAAGCTTTTTTCGCAATTGCCACTGAATCAAGATGTAAGGCACGAATTAAAATAAAAAGAAAATAAAACGGGTAATTAAATATTTTCACCAATAGATTTTATATCCCAAAAAACACTCTTGATTCTTTTCCAAAATTACGCTACCGGAAATGATCCAATCTGTTGAAATCTTTATAATAGAAGAGTGTTTGCAAAGGGTCTAAAGTATTATAGCCAGAGTTGAAAAACCACCTTTGGATGCGAGCAATTAGACAATGGAAAGTAAGCAAGGTTCTTTAAAGCAAACCACTTCTCTAAAAAACAGACAAAAGTTGATCTTTCGGATCCTTATCTCTGCTGTAATCACAGCAGGTATTGTAGGGATCGTTAAAGTGTATAAAATCAATGCAAGTCTGGATATCCACAATACTCCTGTATGTGCAGGAGGTTCGGGTGCATATACTTTCGATTGGAGTGCAGTTTCCTGGACGGATGGGAGTTTGAGCAATTCCTATTCGAATGTAGATGGCTCCGGAGTTGAATTTAGCTTTACCTACACAGGCAATACCTCAAAATTTGGAAGTATCGGTTCAGGTGCAACTCCAAACATTCAGGACTTTTTCCCAAGCGAAACGGTTGATGCTTTGAGCCAATACATAACCTCAGGTTTTAGTGGAAGTGAAAAAATTGTCCTGGCAATAGATATCAGTCCTGCCATTCCCGCCAATGTAGCTTTTGACATTTACCATGTAAATGGCTCCTCTTACAGTGGGGATAAATTGACAATTTATGCTGTTCCAGAGGCAGGAGGAGCAAATATAATCCCCTATTTTACGGATAATGGTTCGCCAAGTTGGGAAGACGAAGGTAATGGAGTGGTTGACGCAACAGGGGGAAGCACAGATGGAAATAATGCCTATGTAGGAGTCCATTTCGCTGAAGCTACGTATATAAACCAAATCGTAATAGAATGGACTGAATGTGATATCTGTGGTGGAGGAGTTCATGGTATTGGTATGGGTAATATTGATTTTTGTATGAGTGTTGTTGATACAGATGGTGATGGCATTCTGGATGTAGCTGATATAGATGATGACAATGACGGAATTACTGATATTGAGGAAGTATGCGGAATACAAACTGGAACACCTACTGGTAAAATCAATATAGATGTCCAATTGGATGGGTATGCTAATGAAGTATCCTGGACCCTTAAAAATAGTGCAGGAACAACGGTTTTGAGTAGTAGCGCTTACAGTAGTGGAGATAATAATACCCTGGATAAAGATTCTTTGGTCTCAGCTCCAGCAGATACCTACACCTTCAATATCCTCGATTCTTATGGGGATGGGGTATGCTGCTCAAGCTCAGGGTACTACCAGCTAAAACTAGATGGAAATATCATCATTGGTCCTGTTAACGGCAACTTTGGAAGTAGTGCCACACATACCTTGACCATATCAGGAAGAGAAATGAATTGTGTAAGTGCTGACCCCTCTCTTGACAGCGACGGTGATGGAACGGTAAATTACGCAGATTCAGATTTTTGTAGCCTTAATGCACAGGGAGTTTGTTCGTCTCTGGATAAAGACAGTGATGGGATTCCTGACTTTCTTGACCTGGATGCAGATAATGATGGAATTCCCGATTTGGTGGAAGCTGGAGGGGCAGATGATGATGGAGATGGTAGAGGGGATTACAGCACGGATACAGATAATGATGGATTGCTGGACGGATTTGAGACGGCAGAAGGCAGTACAACCATCCTCTTAGATACTGATGGTGATGGGACAAATAATTCTGATGGAGATTTTGATCAGGACAACCTCCCGAATTGGCTGGATCTGGATGCAGATGGAGATGGGATCACAGATGTAATAGAAGCCGGAGGAACTGATAATGATGCCAATGGCATCATAGATAATGCTAGCACAGATACAGATATTGATGGATTTGCAGATGGCGTAGATGGAGATGTAGGAAATGATGGCACAGCCGAAAATACCGTCAATGCCTTAATTGTCAGCTCCTCAGACGCAGATAATAATGGCAGTCCTGATAGTGGATATCCTTCGGGAGATACAGATTTAGATGGCAATCCAAACTTTTTGGATATAGACGCTGATAATGATGGAATCGTAGATAATACAGAGGCCCAGGCCACCTCAAGCTATCAGGCACCCGCCAATTCAGATACCGATTCTGATGGAATAGACAATACTTATGACAATAGCACTTCTTTCGGTGGAAATGGTATTGATCCGGTTAATACAGATACCGATGGAGGAGCAGATTATCTGGATACAGATGCGGATGGCGACAAGCAATTAGATGTAGTAGAAGGCCATGATACCGATGGGGATAATAATGCAGATGCATCTTCGCCTGCAAACACAGGCCAGGCTACCGGCGTTGATTCAGATGGAGACGGTTTGGACGATGGCTTTGATAACAATACCGCATCCACAGATGCTACCAATGGAGGACTTTCTCCTTCTAGCCATCCAATTTATGATGGAGGTTCGGACAGAGACTGGAGAGCTCAGGTCTTCCTACCCGTCGAATGGGTAGGCTTTGATGCAGTGTGGCAGGGAAATGAAGGGCTGCTGAGCTGGGAGACTGCACTTGAGATCAACGCGAGTCATTTCCAGATTCAACGTATGATCGAAAATACTGGAACTTTCGAGGCTTTGGGGAAAGTAGATGCGGAAGGCAATTCGACAACCATTCAAAGCTATGAGTTCAGAGATAGGGACCTTTCTGGTTTAAAAAATGGGACTAAAATTTTCTACCGACTCAAACAGATAGACATCGATGGAAAGTTTGAGTTTTCCAAAGTGGTAGAATTGTTAAGCCAGGGCCAAAGTATGTCCTTACGCATCTATCCCAATCCTGCAAAAGACAAGCTCACTCTTTCTATCCAATACGGAGATGGAAATAAACTTGTCAAAATCCTTTCTATGAATGGAAGGCTAATGTTCCAAAAAGAAATGAGCTCCTCCGAGAGAAATCTCAACTTGGATGTGAGTGACTGGGCTAAGGCCATCTATACAGTTCAAGTTGAAGCTGAAGATCAAATCACCCATAAGAGATTGGTGATTAAATAAACATAATTCATGTCATTGAGCCTGTATAACAGGCGAAGCAATTTCCTTAATACCGATAAACTATTCGCTTTAAGGAGATTGCTTCGTCCAATTTTGATCTCCAATGACATGCCTTTTGCTTAATTACAGCCCGCAGTCGAGAGAAAAAGACTATACCAATAACCGCCTGCCTGTAAAGTCGATTTCATTTGGCTTACTTGTTCCTGGGTAAAAAAGGTATTACAGACATCAGCGGAAGCATTCATGAAATTTTGGAGCATGTCCCTTTCGCCATCGCAGGTGGTCGTCCAGGGAGGGGCTAAGCCACCACTTGTTGTTACAGTATAATCGCAGCTAAAATTCGGAGAAGCCTGCTCCGGGGTATCAGTAATCAAATCATCATAGATGCAGTCATTCTCATACATGCCCCAGGTATGCATGAGCCCCAGATAATGCCCAACTTCATGAACCAGAGTCCTTCCTAATTCAAAAGGCGGAGTCGCTGTTCCCCCCGGCCCAAAATTCCGGTAGCCGACCACAATCCCGTATTCATCCTCATCATAGCCGTCGATCGGATAGGTTGCCCATCCGAGTGCTTCGGAATTATTCGCAAGAACCACCACCCATACATTGAGATAATCCTCTTTTGGCCAAGCATCCTGTCCTCGCTGATTGCTATATTTCATTGCATCATCTGCTATTCCATTCTGATAAGTGTAAGTTGGGACTGCATTAAAGCGGCGCGTAATGCCTTTGGTCGGATTTCCTTTAGGATCTCTATTCGCCAAACAAAATCGGATGCCACTATTCCTGGCATATCGATCTGACCAAAGCGCGGGAAACAAAGAAGTATTGGAATAATCTTCCTGAGCAAAAGCCCTGATCAATTGGATGAGTTG
>JBCBRM010000029.1:86847-109417 GCA_039819665.1 Bacteroidota bacterium | reverse complement strand
TTTTTCTCTTTGTAACTGATCTTCAAGCTCTTTTGTTTGCGTTTGCAAATTGCGAAGAGCTTCATCTGTGATATTTTCCAATTGTAATAAGAGGGTTTCCTGCCGAGTGATGTTCTCTTTATTTTTACTGTCTAAAGAGACTGTTTTCCGGTACAGCTCAAACTTTTCCAACTTGAAAATCTCTTTGAGCATGCGGGTCCGTTCGGTTTCTGTCAATTGTAGAAACTCCTGAAACTTTCCTTGTGGAATGATGATGGTCCGGCAAAAGTTTTCGTAAGAAAGGCCAGTAATCTCTTCGGCATTTACATGCTTAGAGGGAATGAGCTGTTTGCCTGCATACTCATATACCTTGCGTTCCATGGTTCCGACTTGCTCAAATCGTTTGGAATTTCTCTTGCCTTCTACGGAAAATTTATAGCGCTTTTCTCCATGACTGAAATCAAATTCTATGTATAGTCTTTTTGATTTCAGGTTCATCATATTGTAGCCTCTTTTGTCCTGCTGGTTGAGGCGACTGGATTGACCATACAGGGCAAAGGTGATGGCTTCTAGTATGGACGATTTACCGGAACCTGTCGCACCAAATATTCCGAATATCTGTGCCTGGGTAAGTTGAGTGAAGTCAACTTCCTGCATGCCCTGATAGGAGTAAAGGCCTTCTATTTTTAGATGAATGGGAACCATATCAATTAGAATTATTCTTCGTCCTCTGCCAACACTTCTTTCAACAAACCGAGGATGCGTTCATTGGGTGCCTGATCGTGCTTGTATTGAAAATAGTCTGTGAAAAGCTCCTTGATATCTTTAGACAAATCGACCTCTATACCTTTGTTCATTCCCAATTCGGGATTTGCGATTCGGGGAATAATGGAGATAATCCCATCGTGGCTGGCATGAAGGGCCTTTCGCTGATCTGCATTCAAATATTCATCCGAAATCAGGGTCAATTCTACCCAGCTATTCGGATGTTCTTGAAGCCATTCTATTGCTGCTTCTGTACTCTCTGAAGTATGCCTGAGGAGTGTTCTTCCTTTAGTCAAAGCGATGCGTTCGCAGTTTGCAATTCCCTTATCATCAAAATCCACCAACATCACGTATTTTTCCTGCCCAGCTTCACTCATGGAGTAGGCGAGGGGACTGCTGGAATAGACTACTGGATAAGGTTCCTTCTGGACATATTGTTGACGGTGCAAATGCCCCAAAGCGACGTACTGAATTTCTTTGGGAAGATTGGCTGTAAAGATTTCCTGTGCACCTCCAATCGTTAGGATTGGTTTTTCATCGTCAGGTTCCTCGGGTTTTTCCTGACCTTTGCGAATCATAAATAAATGTGTCATCAGGATATTTATTCCCTGATCGTCACAGTATTTTTTTGCTAGTTCTGCCCAGTGTTCCGAAAGAATTTGTCGAAGGCTATCCTCTGCCTTTTCATGGCCCAGATATTTTTTCAGTCGGACTTCATTTGCATAGGGAGTGAGTAACAAACGGAGAGGACGTTCCTGCTTGGGAAGCTTTAATTCTATGAATCCTTTATCACTTTGCAATATTTCGATTCCATCGGGCAAGGCAAAGGGTCGAATTTTACTATTGGGATAGCCGGTCAGGATGATGCCGCACTCCTGGGCCAAAGGAACGGGCGCTTCGATCCGATCTGGAGAATCATGGTTTCCAGCAATACCTACAACTGCTCGCTGCCCATCATTTGCCAGGCGTTTGAGGCTTCGATAGAAAAGTTCAAGGGCCTCTATAGAGGGATTGATTTGATCGAAAAGATCCCCTGCAATGAGCACTGCATCCACTTCTTCGCGTTCTGCGATCTCACAAATTTCTTTCAGAACTTCTTTTTGTTCCTCTAGCCGGGACACATGATCGAGCCGTTTTCCCAAGTGCCAATCTGCCGTATGCAATATTTTCATACAGCAAAATAGCTAAATGCCATTTTCCAAAGATGCCTGTGGAAAAAAATGTGGATAAGTTACCTTCGGAATAATTTCACAGGAAAGAACTATGCCAGCTTCCTATAACTGATTTCACTCAGGCTATCTTCCTGGAAGACTTCATTAGCTGCATCCATGATTTCTCTTGCGCTTACTTCATTGATGGTTTTGAGAAAATCGGAGAAAGAAGTAAGCTTGCCAAAGTCTAGTAAATCATTGGACATTCCCAGCATTTGGGTCAGCAGATTTTCATATCCCAGGGTCAATTGCCCGGCCAATTGTTTTTTCGCCTGACTCAATCGCAAGCTTCCTAAAGGAGTTTCCCGCGATTGTTTCAATTCTTTGAAGACCATTTTTCGGATCCGCTGAATATTTTTGTCTTCACAGGCGAAATAAATTCCCCACATGCCAGAGTCCAGATAAGGAGAATAAAAAGAATTGATATTATAGCTCAGTCCGTATTTCTCCCGGATATTCAAATTGAGTCGAGAGTTCATCGCAGGTCCACCGAGCATATTATTGAGCAAGAGGAAAGGAACGTAGAGTTCTTTACGCAACGCATAGGCTCTCCCACCAATAATGGTATGTGCCTGGTCAGTCTCAATCTTTACTTTCTTTTCGCGGATCGGAGCGAGAATGGGGCTTAATCTTTTTACCTCTCCACTTGGCAATTCCAAGGGACGAAGATATTTATCGATCATCCGCTCCACTTGCTTTGGTTTCACATTACCTACGATCCCAAAAATAACCTGTCCCTGCACAAAGGAATTTCTTAGATGATCTTTAAGAACATCTTGGGTAAAAGAGCGGATGCTATTTTTGGTTCCCAAAATCGGATGACCCAGCGTATGCTTGGGGAAAATCAACTCATCGAAATCCTCAAATATGGCTTCATCCGGAGAATTTCTATACATATCAATTTCCTCTGAAATGACCTGCTTTTCTTTATTGATCTCTTTTTCGGGGAAAGTGGAATGAAAGGTAATATCCGTCAGCAATTCACAGGCCCGATCAAAATAATCAGACATCAGGGAAGCATAAAGGCATATCTTTTCTTTGCTGGTGTAAGCATTGAGGTCGCCTCCTACTGATTCCAGATAATTGAGGATATGGAAGGTTTTACGCTTAGCAGTTCCTTTAAAAATCATGTGTTCGATAAAATGAGCGATGCCCATTCTACCTTCTGTATCATCCCTGCTACCCGTATTGATCACATATCCGCAGTGGACCGTGCGCGTATACGGTATGTATTTATAGAGGACCCGTAGTCCGTTGTCGAGTTCGTAAGTTTGAATATCCATCACAAATCTGCCACACAAAATAAGGGGAATTGTAGGAATAATGCAGCATTATTTTCCCACAATTTCAAGGTATACGGGAAATATGTGATCCCTGTTTTTCTTTAAAAGCTGCCTGTATCTTTTTTTGCAAAATTACATCAAAAGCATATAAGCTTTTCCCAAGTCCTCATCCTTATGTAAATTGGAGCAGCATGATTGCAGAAGAACAAGTAAGTGAGAAGCTCACAGATCTCTTGCCGGAAGGCCATGGATTGGAGCAAGAGTTGAATTCCCTGGCCCAGAAATGGGTGGAGGAAAGTCTTTTTGTATTGCTGGATAGTTACAAAGGTTTCTTTAAAAATGCTCAAACCATTTTTGAAAGTAACTATGACAGCATTCCTAAGTCTTTTACCTCTCTAGGTACCGGGAGAATCAGAAAAATTGCTTTTAGAATCCTAGAAGATTTAGAAGCGGTTGCCCAGGAATTCAAAGAACTACAAATCTCCGTAATTGAGCAATATATACAGGTTGGAATTGCTCATTATATGAAAGGGCTGGATGAGCTTGTTCGAAAAGTCCCGGAACATGTACAGCTAACCTTCTCAGAAGATGATCTGCGTATTCATGAGGCTGACCCGGGGCGTATCAAATGGAACAAGCGCTGGAAAAATGTCAAAAAGAGCATTGGCATTTCCCCCAAAGAGGAGGTCCTGTATCAGGTTTTGCTAAAAGCAGAGATTAATCAAGTCTACCTCAAAAACTTTCTTTCCTACCTTAAAGCCATTGGTACCAGTTCAGAAGAAATCTGCGATGCGTTTATCCAAAAAGTGCAGGATAATTTTCATCAAATAGAATTACTTTACGAGGCGAAAGAGGGAGAAGAGAATATGCTCAATGAGGCGCGCTCCAAAATTTCGGCCAATTTCTCCAGCCTCTTTAAGATGCTCGAGGATTTTCAAAAAGGATATTACAATTGGCTAGAGGAGTTTCATTCCATTTTCCAATTGCGCTTCAATTCAGATATCCGTAAACCGGGCCTGAGCAAATTTGTGGATCTCGAAGGAAAAGAAGCGAGGCTCTGGGAATCTGAAATCAAAAGCTATCCGGAAAACTGGAAGTACAACCAGAATGTCTTCCATAACCATATCAGTGGTTCTATGGAACTCTGGAGGATTCAACTTCATCTGGGACGAGTAAGTGATCAAATAGAAGCTGGGGTAAAAAAGAGCTTTTTAGAAATATGTGATCAGAGCATCCAGAAAAATCGGGCGACGATCAAACGGGTGGAAGAAGTCATCCAAAAAGAAGAGTGGGAGAAACTGAATCAATGGGGAACCCATATCGAAGATATGGTCTTCTTTCAGCATGAGGGTATGATAGAGGAACCTATGGCTTCTCTTCGGTATGTTTCAGAACGTATGCCTTCCTCGATTGAGCTCATTCCCATGGAGAACCTGGAAGCTTTCAAGTTGGGTAGAGTCAATAAAATAGAAACCCTCCCAATTGCACTTTCTAGTATTGTCAGTTTTGTGGTCCGGACTTTCTATATCAACCCCATTGCCAACTATCTGCAGAAATTACCGGATAGGCTAAAGCGGGTAGGCTATCAGGTTCAGAATAGTATCAACCTGATTTCCCTCAATTTGGTAGATGAGGCCGATTCTGAGAAAGATCTTTATGATAAGAAGCGTCTTAATTCTGTCCTCAGGCGCGCCAACCAGAAATTGGAAAATGCTCAGAAATTACTAGATGAGATTGAGGAAGAAACTAGAACTTTTATAGAAGAAAGCGAATCGAAAACCCGAAGCGAACTCACTTCCAGAGAACTGGTAGAACATGCGGCGCAGTTTGATCGGGAAATAAAAGGAGAGGAGCGATATGAAGGGTTACTTTGGTTGCTCAATGTAATTGGCGCCTGGTTTAATAAGCAATACAAATTGTTGCGAGCACTTTGGACCAGCACACAAGATGAGTTGGATTCGGTAGAAAGAGAATCCGCAGCCACTCCTCGTGAAAATATATATGCACGTCTGCGAAGCTTTGTGGAGGAAGTGAGCCCGGTTGAAGAATTGGAAAAACTCATTCCCTATTATTATCGCCAATTATTTTTGGGAAGGCCGAGTGTGAGTCGGTCTTTTCTTCCAGGTAGAGATCGGGAAATGGAGCAAGCCCGGGATGCTGCCAGAAGAATGAAAAACAAAACGGGGGGCGCAATGATGGTTTTAGGAGAACCACTAACAGGTAAGACCACCTTTTGTGAACATACTGCTGAGTATTTATTCGAAGGCAAAGTTTATCGTATCAATCCTCCTTTGAATGGTTCTATTCTCCTCAAGGATTTTACCCATGCCTTTAAACAAGCAGTACAGGGAAGTGGAAAAATTGAGCAGCTAATCGAGTCAACAATACACGGAAGCGTATTTATTCTCAATGATCTGGAGCGTTGGTGGGAGAGAAGCCCTAAAGGTTTTACGGTTTTGGATAAACTGGCCCATCTTATCGATACCTATGGAGATGAATATTACTTCATCATCAATAGCAATATCCACACTTTCAACCTCATTTCTCGCATGGGAAATTTATCTGAACGCTTCATTACCAGCATCAGGTTAGCACCTATGTCGAGAGAAAATATCCAAAGAATTCTGCTTTCCCGACATTATTCAAGTAGCCTGAAGTTTATATACAAAGGGCAGGACGAAAGCTTGCTGAGCAATCGGAAATTGAACAGGCTCTTTCGCCGGTACGCAGATATTTCAGCCGGAAATGTCGGATATGCTTTTTTAATGTGGTTGGCAAATATAGAGAGTTTCAAACAGGAAAGCCTGACCATCAAAGAACCTAAATATCTGGATATGCCCACCTTGTACGATCCGGATTGGTTGATGATGATGTACCAAATTCTGATTCATCAACGTCTTACGAAAGAGCAAGTCAAGCGTATTTACCGAACCAAAAGTTTCACAGAAATAGAAAGTTTGTTGGAAAGACTCCTGAGAGCCGGATTGATTCGCATTCACCAAAACAATGCCTATACCCTCAGTCCGTACATTTATCCTTATTTGGTAAGACAGCTTTCTGAAAATAAATTGATATAAAGGGCCAGGAATATGAATGAGCAAGTAATACCAATAGATTCGGCCACCCATATATATTTGACGAAAGCTTATCCCTGGGTGGATACACTTTTGTATAATCCCGGTAAAGTTTCAACTTTGACCTATATCAATCTACTGTTTTTAGGGGCTCTTCTTTTCGCCATATTCTTTTTGGTGCGAAAAATGGTCATCCCTTTGATCAAGAGAAGAAGTATAAAATCTGCTTTTGAACGAGCTCTTCCGGTTGTGGAGGCTATTACAGCCGTCATATTCTCGATCATCAGTATTTTCTACCTGGTTTTACCCTATCCTTTATTGGGATTGATCATACTGGGGATTATCATTGCAGGCACCTGGGGATTTTTGAAGGACTATTTTTCTGGCCTTCTGTTTCGCTTTGCAGATAATTTTCATCCGGGCCATCGCATCAAAGTTGGCGAGCAAAGTGGAGTGATCAAGCATTTGGGGAGATTGGCGGTAGAAATAGAGGTGGAAAATGGGGAGCTACTTATCATGCCCTATAATAAGCTGGCCAATACATCTTTATTAAGAGAATCTCAGTCAGAAAAAGTCCTGAGTTATGCCTTTGAGTTGGACTTGCCTGAAAAACTGAAGCATCCCGATCCTAAAGCATACCTTAGAAATAAAATCCTGAGTTTACCCTGGTCAGTAGCTGCTAAAGATCCCTTTTTAGAAAAAATATCTGTGGGGGATTCGCGTCGCTATCGAGTTGTATTATATGCCTTGAGTGAAAAATACTTCCCTTTAATGGAGGAAAAATTGAGAAAAGAGGTCTGACCCTTTTTCTCCCCATACTACTACTATGAAAAAATCCTATGCAGCCTATGTAGAAGGCGCTATTTCTCTTACTACTCATGTTTGCCAAACCTGGACCAGTCGATTGACCGGAAGCCAGGATTGCCTCGAAAGCGCAGATTTCATTGAGGTGGAAATGGCCAAATGTAGCGATAGAGTCGAAACACAAAAGTTTGAGGTTCATCCAGGAGCCTTTCTTGGATATATCAGGATTTTGGTGGCCCTTTATCCTATTTCTCTTTTTGCATTGTGGAAAGGCTATTACCTCCTGTTGATGTTGCTGGGGATCTTTTCAGTTCTCCTCGTAGTTGCCGAGTTTTTCATCTATAAAGAATTTGTCGATCCTTTCTTCCCGAAAAAGACGGGTAAAAATGTTATGGGCATATTAGAACCGGAAGGCGAAGTCAAGCAGCAAATAATTATCAGCGGCCATCATGATTCAGCCCATATCTTCAACTTTTTTGTCCACCAGCCTAAATTATATGCACTGCGCGTACTCGGTAGTATGTCGGGGACCTTTCTACTGGCAATTTTTGGTATAGTGTTTTTTCTGTGGGATTTGGCGGGCGAAATTCCGCATAGCATGATCCTGACAGCTAAAATTCTATTTGGCGTACTTGCCATCTTCGTATTCCAGATGTGGTTTTTTTATTCCTCAAAAGGTACCCCCGGTGCAGGAGATAATATGGCCTCTACTGCAACAGCTATGGAAGCGGGTAGGTATTTCAAGGATCTGAAGGATGGGGGAAAAGGGCTCAAGCACACCCGCCTGATTTTGGGAAGTTGGGATTCAGAGGAAGCGGGATTGAGAGGAGCACGTGCCTATGTGGGGGAACATAAAGATATGTTGAAAGCGATTCCTAGCTATAACTTCAACATTGAATGCCTCTATGATTCTAATCAACTCTTCTTTTTGACCACTGATATCAACGGCTTCGTACAATTATCTTCGAAAATGGCCCAGGAATGTAGGGATGTTTCTACGGAATTGGGCTATGTTACGGATTTGAAACCCATTGTCTTTGCAGCAGGAGGAACCGATGCTGCTGAATTTGCCAAAGAAGGCATAGAAGCTACTACCATCTTCGGCATGGGCTGGACCCCCGAAACCAAATCAGATGCTTACCATACTTTGAAGGATACCATTGATGCCGTTGATCCCAAAGCCATCGAAGCGACCCTAGATATCATTGCACATTATGTGAGAAAAAAGGATGGAGAGGTTTCATAATTAATGATTCCCCCGTGGGCGTCGATTGCTATCTACGCTATATCGATCAAAAGATTTTTTCAGGTTTATCGGCGGTGATCACGATGCGCCGCCTACGAATCTGGCGATCCCTATTTTAAATAGGCGTGTTGGAGATGGAACGAGAACTTAGGGGATGGAATAGCGGGCAAGCCGGCTCTTGTCGTTCCGCTTTTACGCCACTTTTCTAAAAAGTGGCAGAAACCCCCATATTAATTATCCTGAGAATACTTCTCCTCAATGAGTTTCGATTGAAAGCCCTTATAAATCCGATCAGCTGGAATCACCAAAGGATCTTCTTGCTCAGAAAGTGGAACTTTTGCACTATTCCTTCCATTTACAATCAGAGCAATAGCCATAATGATACTGGTCGCCATGATCACAAATAGTAATATGCCGTCATTGAAATTATCGATGGCAATGTCCTCTGGAATGGAGATAAAGAGTAAAACCGTAATCAATCCACGAGGTGCAATGAATAGCTGTGGAAAAGTATCTTTAATCCCCATCAAGCGGAAAATGATCCATCTGACTATATAAATAGAAAGTAGGATAGTTCCGCCGATCTTCAGGACTTCCATACTCAGGAGAGATCCCAAACTGATGGTGATACCAAAGATCACAAAGAAGAACGTCCGTACAACAAAAGCTGTTTCGACTGTAACTGTATGGAAATCTCCTTCAACTTTATGGATCGTTTCCTTGTCCAACCATTTGCTCAACCTTCCCCTGAAGAATAAATGGCTATTACTCATGAATAGGCCAAATACCAGAATCATGATTAGTGGAGAAAGGTGATAAGTCTTTCCAATTCCGTATAAGAGTGTAAGTATGAAAATGAGGAGAAAGAGCTTAACGTGAGATTTTATGTTTTGGAAAAGGAAAATCAGGAGGTAACTGGCCAAAAGGGAAATTCCGATTGTAATCAGAAAGCTCGCACCGAAATTGAAGATTGCATCTGAATTTCCACTCTGAGGATCATGCTGAGCATGAATCAAAGCTTCTATAAAATAGAAGAGCATGATGCCCAGGATGTCCGAAAAGGTACTCTCATATATATGAAACTCCTTTTTATCCTGCACCAGACTTCCCACACTAGGAATGATGATGGCGCTACTCAAGATGGAAAGAGGGGTTGCATACAATAAAGAAGTCATCCAATCGATGCCTTCGACGAAATAATGGATGATAGCTGCTGCCGCAAAGGTGGAGGCCAATAGCCCCACAAAGGCTCCTAGCAATGATTTCCAAATGGTCGGTAGCTTATCTCGTGTTAATTCCAGCTCCAGGGCTGCTTCCAGCACAATCATAATCAGCCCGATCGTCCCCATCACACTTAGGATTCCATTTAAATCAGGGATAGGAATTCCAAGCTGGTCCGCCCCGAATTTTAATCCAATGCCCGCGAAAATCAGTAAAAGTACTGCAGGGATATTGGTTCTTTCTGAAAAGGAATTGAAGAGGAAAGAAAGGATCACTATTGCCGAAATAATAATGATCTGTACGTTAGGTCCTGGTTCCATATTGTTTAGATGTCGAAATCCAGCTAAAGATACTATAAAAGCTTGATATCGATAAAAAGCGCATACTTGCCATCGTTTAAAGATATGTCATCCCGGCCTTAGTCCAAGAGCCGGGATCTCTGGCTTGCACATTATTAGCTAGAGATCCCGGATATCTGATAGATTCCGGTATGCCAGATTGACTGCCTTTGACCACCGTGTCATCCTGAGCTTGCGAAGGACCTAAGCCTTCAACCTATTTCCTTTCCCTTGCTCTTTTTAAGGAAATGGAAAAAAGGTGGTAAGGTATGTAGGTCCCTCGACGGGGCTCGGGATGACAAGCTATATTGTAAGCGCAGCTGTCACCCTGACTGAAATGGAAGGGTCTAACATACTTGCCCATGGCTTCGCCAGCTTTTAAATGGAATTTATAATTGTTGGCACCTATTTGAGGTCTCTCCGCAAGGTCGAGATGACTAGACTTGTTGAATAAGATAAACCTTGTGTCAGCACAAGCAATCACTCCCACTGACTCCAGCTCGACTCATAATACTGTACCAATTTCTGATTGTGAATCTGATTGATCTCAACTTCCAAAGGTGAAGTATCCTCTGCGAATTCGAAAAGATTGAGCAGCATGCCTTCTTTAAGATACTTTAGCTGAAAGTCGGTCTTTCCTTTAAATAATACCTTTCCAATCTCTTTCTCCGCCTGCTGCTTCAAACTGTCCTTTAACTCTCCTCCATTTTTCAATTTGCCCGGAGTCTTCATCCCCAGATTAAATCCCCATTGCCCAAAGGAAGGTACATTTGCAGAGTAGGGGAGAACGACGGGAAAAACCGCCTCCATCGTTTTATTGATACACCAGAAAGCTGGCCTGGCGAAATAGGGCGAAGTCGATTGAGTAACTACTACACCTCCCGCACTCAGTCTACTCTGGATAATCTCATAAAACTCTCGGCTATAAAGCTTACCTAAATCGGTATTATTCGGATCAGGCAGGTCAATCAAAATGAGGTCGTAGATCTCCGAACTTTGCTCCAAATATTTATATGCATCCCGATTGTAGATTTTTACCCGTGGATCGTCAAAGGCATTCTCATTGAGTTTGCGGAAAATGGGATGCCGCTTGCCTAAACGAGTGATCTCCGGATCAAGGTCTATCACCAAAATACTATCGATCCCTTCATGCTTGAGCAATTCCCTTGTAGCCAAACCATCTCCACCCCCCAGGATCAGGACTTTTTTGAGATTGAGCGTTAAAGCTGCTGGAATATGTACCAAAGGTTCGTGATACCGATACTCATCCCGTGAAGAAAATTGAATATTTCCATCTATAAAGAGTCGGGTATCCTGATTTCTTTGGGTGATGACGATGCGCTGATAAGCCGATTGTTCGCTCATCATAATGGGATCGCGATAGAGAAATTGCTCAAAGAATCCAGTGAGTTGTAGAGAATAGGAAAAACCAGTAATGAGCATGGTGACTATGCCTATACATATCCCGCCCAATAATTTGCTATGTTTTAGTTCTTCCTGGAAGAGATAAATGTTCAAAATCGCAACAGCAATATTGAGAAGTCCGATTACAAAAGCCGTTCTCATTACCCCCAGTAAGGGAAGTAAAATCAAGGGAAAAGCCAGTGAGGCAATCAGCGAACCTAAATAGTCGAAGGAAAGTACCTTGGCCATGGCATCTTTTAAACTCTCATACTGACGCACAATTCGAGTCAGCAAAGGTATCTCTAATCCAATCAAACTCCCTAGTAAACCTATGATGATAAATGCGACTAAATAGAAATAGGGACTGAGAGAATAGACCATATATAGTAATAAGGAGGAAAAACCTCCGACTACAGCCAGCAAAATTTCGAAGCGGATAAACCAGTCCAGCAAATTCCTTTTGAAATATTTGGAGAGGAATGAGCCTATCCCCATAAAAGAAAGGAAGAGTCCTATTACAATGGAAAAGTGGAGGATACTGCTGCCCTGAAAATAACTGGAAATGGTACTGATCAGCAGTTCATATAAAATTCCGCAAATAGCTATGATAAGCACCGATCCCAAAAGGATAGGAACTTTATTTCCTTTTTCCACGCCTGCTGATTTGGAAGATGAGATCATAACTTATGGAATTCAACACATCAAACTCGTCTTTCATTTTGATCCATTTTGGGAAATTGAGTTTAGAGCTTCCTTGCTCAATATCATAGATCACCGTATAAAAGAACGTATCATGTTGAGGACTAAAGTTGTAATATAGGGAATAAGGAAGGGCAGGGGGAAATAAAATTCCACCCCCAAGGAAGAGAGTTTTGTCCTTTCGTTTTTGAGCAATGGAAATACCTCCCGTCCAAACAAAATATTTGGTACCGTATTTTTTACTCAGGCTTTGCATATGGTTGTGATTGATACTCACTAAAGAAAGTTGGTCGTATCGATTTTTTTCTTCCACCCATTCGGTCAGCAAACTCAAATCATTGAAGATAGCTTCATCCTCTTTTTTCAAGGAATGCTTGCTTAGAATCCGATGCTTAAGACCGAGCTTTTTCGCATGTTTTTCCAGGAGTTCGATGTAAATGATTTCGGCTTTTTCTGAGGAAAGGTAGCGTACCGTTTTTTCCTTCCTTTCATCTATGCGCTGAAAACTTGGGTTAACAAAAACCACATCTTGTAAGCCCAAACGAAACCCTTTTAGTTCGGCTTTCTTTTCGCTGTGCGCTTTCTTTCGACTATATCCTTCACCACTCCGAGCCTTACCCATTCTCAGGTTTTCCCCTAGCTCCTTCCGAAATAAACGCTCTTTCATCAGATCACTAAAGGCAAATCGGATGTAATTATTGCTTTCCGGATACAGGCCATCTCCCGCTATTTGAAACCAGGAAATGCTATCCACAAAAAATTGACCCAAATCCTGCAAAAGGTCTCTTCCCATCAGGATCAATTCCTCGTCTTGTGGATACTTGATATGTTGCTGCCAGGTATGCAGACTCGCCAGAATACAGAGTTCCTGATCCGGCATCTTATTGATGATGTGATTGACTTGGCGGCTTTCTCCTTTTATCTCTTCATGATCTACGTGAACATCCCATAGCCGGCCCACGCTGGCATATTTCGCCAATCCATACAAAGACTGCACAACAATCTTCTCCAAAAAAGGATCACCTGGAAAATCTTTCAATAAACTATAGGCACAATAAATGGCCTTCTCATATTGCTGGCGTTGAAGATAAAGGTAACAGCTTTCAAAACGGGAAATTTTTTGGATTTCTGTGAAGCGCTCTTTTTCCAATACCCATAGTTTGCCCTCTTTAACTTCGCTATTTTCCAAAGCCTCCCGGATAACTCTCTGTCTTTTTTGGGGGCTAGGATGAGTACCGAAATAGGCAAACTCAAGCTCCTCTTCCTGACTCGAGGACTTGAGCGAATCTTCACTCAAATAATATTCATCTGGAAAAATTAGGGTTTTTCTTTCCAGGAAGTTTCGGTCGAAAGGAATATCTGCAAAAGGCATTTCGGCATTCTTGAGAATATCAAATACCTCTATGGCTTCCTCTTTTTTATAGGGTGAGCGTAGAAATAATTCCAGCCCTACCATATCGGCCTCACTCTCTTTTTCCTGTGAATAATTATTATTCTCTAGGATGTCGGCAATATCACTCCTTTTGATGGGTTGATCTTTTTTTAGCTGAACTCCTTTTTTTCGGAGAAAAATATCCAGAGCGTGCTGGCGGGTAAAGTGACTGATCTCATGCGTCAGGATATAGGCAAGTTGGGCTTCATTTCCCAATTGAGCTAGCAGTCCCAGATTGACAAATATTTTCCCATCTGTCGAAGTAAAAGCATTGACACTGGGAGATTTTACGGTATAAATCTTAAACTGCTTCCTCAAATCCGGATCCTCTTTCAGGAGGATATCTACTACCTCATTGAGGTATTGAGAAACAGGATCATTATAGAGAATTTTTCCACTGAGGAGTAATTCATTTACATAATAATAACTACCCTGGTAGAATTGCTTTTTTGCGTTTCGTACACTCGCTTTATTATCTGAGATTTCATTGAGTTGTCGCTCGTATTTTTCCCGTGAGGAATACAGAAAGTCATCCGGAATCTGGCCAGAAGACTGGAGCCGCTGGTAGGTGTTTTGAGCTGAAACAACTGAACAGAGAAAGAAAAAAGCCAAAGAAAGAGCCCATCGCGAACTGCGATTATATTTACCTGAGCAAATGGAGGAAGAGTATCCGGGCTTATTTACAATCATCTACACGCTCTTCTACGTTGAATACGGCTTTTTTGATGTTTCCTTTTTCAATCTGAATTACGTGGTAAGGGTAAGTTATGGCCATAGTAGACATACAGCCAGGGCCAGGAGAACTTTTTATGATGGAAGCATAAACAGTCTCGCCAGCAATTTTTGTTTCAGCGATTTGAATCGAGTGTCCACCCGTATTTTTGGTTCCCATACAGGCAGCCAAAACAGAATGCACATTGAAGTTGATATCCGGTCTTTCCGGAGTGGGGCTTTGGTTGCTATTTGCTTTGCTCCAGAATTCTGCCCAATCGGAAGCATTGTTTATCAATAGATTTTCCTCTTTCTCCAATCCAGAGTAAGAAGCCTTTATGATATCAGTAAAGGTAATCGCGCTAGCAGTATCAGGCGCATCCGACATGCTCTTGTTGCTTTTGCAGGAAAATAGACAAAAAGAAAGAATCAGTACGCTTAGGAAATAGGTCCTCATGAGTAAAGCTTGGTTTAGGTTTCTAAAAGTAAATTACAGAAAAAAGAACCTAATGCAGAATTGTCCCATGAAATCAGCCTAAATATTCCTGCATGTACGCATATTTAGGGGTAAATTTCCCCTTCCACAATATGCAGGCATTCGCAATTTCGGGTGGAAGATTCGCTTGCTCGAATTCGGCAACGTGAAAATTTGCCTTAAGCAAAGGTTCAACTAAAGGTTCAAAATTTTCGGAGAACTGGGTAGAGGCGTCAGCTGGAAATTCACAAGGAAGATTGGTCACAGCCATTACAGCAAATCCCGTTCCGTCAAAGCCTCTGTTACTTTCATTTGTAAGAGGATTATAGATAAAGACTGGCTCATCAATCCAGGTTTCAGCCGAAAACTGAATGGCCCCTTCTGGATCACAGGTAATATCTCCGATTACTTCAAGGACCTGGGATTGCCGATACCAATCTTTTGCTTGCTCTCTGCTAATCAGTCGAGGGTACTTGTTGGACCAAATGATGCAGTTCATCCACATGCTGCAATAGGGATAGACTTGGTCCATATTACTTTCGAAAAGCTCGGGTTGCTGGAGGTATAAATGAAAGAGATCTTTTTGGCTGAGTTTGCCATGAAGCGATTGATGAGACGCTTTCAAACGATACATGTCTGGGATATCAAGCACCAGTTTATAGACATACTTTCTCGATCCATTTTCAAAGGAATCCTGCAATTCTGCCAGCGAAATTTCTTTGCTTGGTAAGCGATCGATAATTTCTTGTGCACCTGTACTGGTTTTCCCATTCCCTAAAAAGGCTATGATTAAAGGAGGCCTGGAATCATTTGTCCCTTCTTTCTCAATTTGCGAAGCCAGATCATCCAACGTTTCATACAACTCTCCCATATCCTCATAGTCTACCGATTGTTTTAGTTGATTGGGCGGAAGATAGTCGCTGCGCTTATCCAGGGTCCAAAGACTATCTGCCATCCCAGCATAACCGGCAAAATAGGTGAAGGCTGTCAATACTCGTGGACCATTTAGATGTGTAATCAATTCGTAGTCGACCAGGCTACATTTCTTATCAACCAGTGCCTGAAGCATGGGTCTGTTTTTGATCTGACCTTTGTGAGTATGGCTAAAAATGAAATATGTTTTTTCCTCCAGGAGTTGGTCAATTTCAATTTCCTTTAATCCAAAAATAAAATCGGCATCTGAAAGGTCTTCCTGTATACTTGCTCCGGCTTCTTTAAAGGCTTGATCTTTAAACCTTCTTTTCCTTTCTCCCGTCTTTGGATGTACAGCAGATTGTACCAGGCAAATATTTCCTTTCTGGCTGATCTTTTGCAAGAGGGAAGGAGAGATCGCAACCCTCTCTTCTCCTTTTTTACTGAGATCTTCTCTTCGGATACCGATGCTATATTTCATAGGGGTATTTTCCCGCGAATCTAAGGAAAAGGAAGTATTATTAGGAAGCATTTCCTGGGAACTTTCAACAATTCTGGAAAAGCTTTCAATTAAAAGTTACTTTTGTAATAAGCCACAGTCAAAAAAACAATCTAATCAATAGAAATGGAGGAAAAAGACTATAATATCGAAAATGTTGAAACTCCAGAGGAGCCAACAACTATAACAAAAGTTAAGAAAGGTGTGAAAGGATTTTTTCGTAAACTTTTGTTATGGAGTCTGATTGTACTTGTAGTAGGTGGAGCGGGCTATTTATCTTTCGCTCGCTGGGCCAATTTCAGTAGTGGAGCACGTTCAGGAAAAGTAATAAAATTCAGTAAAAAAGGAGTAGTCTTTAAGACCTATGAAGGAGAGATCAACACCGGAGATTTTGCTGGAGGTATGTGGGAATTTTCCGTTTATCCTGGATCCGATGATATCCAGTCAGAACTTCAGGATGCCATGGAAAAAGGCTACGAGGTAAACGTAAAATATAATGAGCGATTTGTTAAAATCCCTTTTTGGGGAGATACCAAATACTTCATTTATGATGTGGATCGTGTCGTCCCATAGGTTATTTTTAGATTAACATTTCGTTAAAACAGAGGGAATTCAATATTACGCAGGTATTAAGGATTCCCTCTGTTGGTTTTCTAGGGCGATTTTTTTGCCTATTCAATCCCTCCGTTTTTCCTACCTTATTATCCCTCTTTGAATCTTTGCCTCTCATTTGCTTGTATTAGGACACTAAATTAAGATCCTATACACGCCAATGAGTGCTCAAAAAATATTGATAGCGGATGACGAAAAAGACATCCTGGATTTGCTCGAATACAATCTGGAGAAAGCCGGATATGAGATTCTTAGGGCAAATAATGGAAGTGAAGTCTTGGAGTTAGTGAAAGATCACAATCCTGACCTCTTCCTTCTTGATATTGGTATGCCGGACATCGATGGGATTCAACTCTGTTATCAACTCAGAGATATGGCCCCTCATCAAAGCAGCGTTATTGCCTTTCTTACTGCTAAACTAGAGGAATATGTGGAAGTTGCAGCCTTTGAAGCGGGAGCAGATGATTTTATTCTGAAACCCATCAAACCTCGGGCGTTGATCGCCAGAATTGCCACCCTCATCAAGCGTTTTAACGAAAACCTGCCTTCTCAATCAGACCTGGAAATTTTTGACTTGAAGATTAGCCCCGACTCTTATACAGTCACACAAGCGGGCGAAGAGATTTCTCTTTCAAAACTGGAGTTTGATCTCTTATATTTCATGGCTTCACATCCGGGGAAAGTATTCAACCGATCACAATTATTGTCCTCCGTTTGGGACAATACAATCGTCCTACAGCGCACCGTAGATGTACACATTCGCAAATTGCGAAAATTGCTCGGAAATGGGTACATAGATACTGTAAAAGGCGTTGGTTATAAATTCGTAACTGCGCGTTAATATGAGATTAACATTCGGTTCATAATTGCTTGACTTAAGCCTCCTATACTTAATAATCACTTAATAAGCGCACTATCATTTCTTTACTCCCTAATTGAACCTTTGCACTGATTATTGTCCGAAAGATTAAAAACTAACAATGTACCTGAAAAAACTAATACTATTTACTAGTGCGCTACTTCTATTGTCCTTTTCCTTAAGGGCACAGAACGGTATCATTCGAGGAACGGTAACCGACGGCGAATCTGGTGATGCGTTACTTGGAGCCACAGTTGTGGTGTACCAGGACGGCCAACAAAAAGGTGGGGCTTACACCGACCTTGAGGGTAAATATAACCTCAAGCTTCCGGCAGGAAGTTATCAAATTCAAACACGCTTTATTTCTTATGTAACCGATACCTCTGAAGTCGTTACCTTGGCTGATGGGGAGACTAAGGTTATGGATGTTCTGATGCTACCTGAAACTTCCGCAAATGAAGACTTCGCTGTCGAAATTGTTGCAAGGAAGAATCAGGCAAGCAACGTCACGCTATTTAACAAGAAAAGAAACGCCATTCAGACCATGGATGGAGTTACCTCTGAACTCTTTCAACGTATTGGAGCCAATGACGCAGCAGCAGCTGTTGCACAGGTTACGGGTGTTACGGTTGAGGGAGGAAAATATGTATACGTAAGGGGCTTGGGAGACCGCTACAGTAAAACCATCTTGAATGGGGCGGAAATTCCTGGATTGGATCCAAACAGGAATACTGTACAGATGGACCTTTTCCCCGCTAACCTCATAGACAACATCATTGTCTATAAGACATTTACTCCTGACCTTCCGGGTAGTTTTACTGGGGGATTGGTTGATGTAAAGACCAAAGATTTCCCTGATAAATTTACTGTCAATGTTTCTGCTTCTGCGGGATATAACCCTAATGCCAACCTTAACGATGAATTCATTGGAGACGAGCAAGGAAGTACGGATTGGTTAGGAATTGATGATGGGGGAAGAGATCGCCCATTTCCCGTTAATGAAGATGGGAAGTTGGTAAGTATTCCTGACTTTGATACAGATAATGAGGTCAAAAGAGAAATCAGCAGAATTTCAAGATCTTTTGATAGTAACAACTGGGCTCCTCAAACCATGTCATCTGGTTTGAATCAGTCATATAGAATCTCTGTTGGAAATCAGTTTCTATTTGGAGAAAAGAACAGAGCCTTCGGTTTCATTGCCAGCCTTTCTTACAACAATTCATTCCAGTACAGAGAAAATCAAATAGAAAACCGCTGGAGAAACACCAGTAATGCAGCAATCGGAAACATTGCCAACTCCTTAAATGCGGAGATCAATTTAGCCGGACCTTCAGCACAGCAGGAAGTTTTATGGGGGGGACTCGTAAAGCTTTCCTTTAAACCTAGCGAAAGCCACAAAATCTCATTCAACTTCATGAGAAACCAGAGTGGTACTAATACGGGAAGATTCCTAAGTGGAGGTATTCCAAAGGATGATCCTGCGATTACCTTCGAAACCAGTGTAGTGGGTTTCAGAGAACGTGCAATCAATGTAAGCCAACTTCAAGGAGAGCATGCTTTCGCAGAAGGAAAATTCAAAGCTGACTGGAGTGCTTCTTATACTACTTCACTTCAAAATGAACCAGATCTCAGATTCTTCTCAAACAGTTTGGAAATAGATGAAGATGGTGAGCTTATCTACGATCTTGATATCTCGATTTATCCTGAGCCTAACCGCTTCTGGAGAGAAATGGATGAGACAAATGGAGACTTCAAATTGAATTTTGAAATTCCTTTCAAACTCAATGAAAACGATAGTAAGATCAAATTTGGAGGAGCCTATACTTTTAAAGACAGGAACTTTAACGAAAACCGCTACAATATCTCTATCGGTACGGCAGCTGCTGATTTCGAAGGAGATGTAGTTTCATATTTTGATCCAAGTAATGTAGGAGTCATTGACTCAGTTACTTTCGGTCAATTCACGCGTCTGGACATGGGCCTCTTCTACCAGGATGCTTCTGAAGCCAGAAACAGATACACCGGTGAGCAAAACATAACTGCTGCTTACCTTATGGGAGTCCTTGGTTTGACTAACAGATTGAAAGCTACTGTTGGTGCTCGTCTTGAGTCTACGTTCATTCAGACAATAGCTGGAAATGATTCAACCGGTACAATCGAAGAAAATGATATTCTTCCTGCGATCAGCCTTGTGTATGCACTGAATGATCAAATGAACTTACGTGGAGGATTCAGCCGCACATTGGCGAGACCAACATTCCGTGAGTTTGCTCCCTTTGCTTCTTTCGACTTCGTAAACGATGCACTTTTAGTAGGTAATCCTAATCTCGAAAGAACATTGATCGACAATGCTGACCTTCGTTGGGAATGGTATCCTACTTTCAATGAACTGGTATCATTCAGTTTATTCTATAAAAACTTCAGCAATCCTATTGAAAGAGTATTGGACCTGAGATCTCAAAACCCGCAGTTTGAATTCAGAAATGTTGACAATGGGGTTGCTTATGGATTGGAGCTCGAAGTGAGAAAGAACTTTTCCTTTATCTCAGAAAATCTGAGAAAACTGGAAGTAGGAGGTAATATTGCTCTTATCAATTCCAGAATTGACATCGCTCAGCAAGAATTAGAAGGTCTTTTGGCAATCGATCCTACCAGAGATTCAAGAAGACCTATGTTTGGGCAGTCTCCCTACTCAATCAATGCTGAAATCGCTTTCGTCGATCCGGAAGAAACAGGAATCAAGGCAAGTTTGAACTACAATATTTTTGGAGAAAGAATTGCAGTTGTCGGTGGTACTGATCCTAACATTTTTGAACAGCCTAGAGGCTTGATGAACTTTACCTTATCCAAGACCTTCAAGCAATTTACAGTAACCTTTAGAGCAAGAAATATTCTAGATCCTGACTTCCTGTTTACTCAGGAATACAACCCAGAGGGCTCAAATAATGATCCTTTCATTTTTAGAAAATACAATTTGGGTAGAACCTTCTCATTAGGAGTGTCATTCAAATTATAAAACATAAAGTCTCCAGAATGAAAAATTTCTGGAGACTATTTTTTACCAGCAAGCACGTCAACCAACAAACACAAAAATATATCTAAACCTTCCTTATAGGGAAAATCAAAGAATTCTTTCTCACTAAAACTATCGACTAATGAAGAACATTCTTTCTACCCTCTTACTGCTAGGCCTCGTCGGCTTTGCGTTCGGGCAAACAAACCCGACCAAGACGATTATGGGTACTGCTGCAGGAACGGGTACAACGACATGGTCCAGTGATACGACGTATATCCTGGATGGCTTTGTATTCGTAAATTCTGGTGATACATTAACAATTGAGCCAGGGACCATTATTAAAGGTCTTCCGGGTCAAGGTGCTAATGCATCAGCTTTTATCGTAGCCCGTGGTGGCTATTTGGATGCTCAGGGACAAAGAGCAAATCCAATTATTTTCACAGCGTCATCTGATGACACTGACAACCCAATTGACGTTGCTCCTAACCAAACAGGTCTATGGGGTGGTGTTATCGTTTTGGGTAACGCAACAACTAACACTGTTCCTCCAGAGCAGGCTATCGAAGGTATTCCTACCACTGAGCCACGTGGTCTATTCGGTACTATTGACCCGAATGGAGATGGAGATTACTCTGACGGTGTATCTGATGATACTGATAACTCAGGTATCATGACGTATATCTCTGTTCGCCACGGTGGTACTAACATCGGTGCTGGAAACGAGATCAACGGATTCACTATGGGGGGTGTTGGTAGCGGAACAACTATCGACCACATTGAGGTTATCTTCAACCAGGATGACGGATTTGAGTGGTTCGGTGGAACTGTAAACTGTTCTCACCTTGCTGCAGCTTTCTGTGGTGATGACTCTTATGACTACGACATGGGATGGAGAGGAAACGTTCAGTTTGCTTTCGCAATCCAATCTCCTGCTGCAGGTTCTGACCGTATCGGTGAGCATGATGGTGGTACTAGCCCTGAAACTGGAACTCCTCTTGCTACTCCTCAATTTTTCAACGTTACGTATATCGGACGTGGAGATACTGACGGAGACCGTATGTTGACTTTCCGTGACAATGCGGGTGGTGATTACCACAACTCTATCTTCGTTGAGCAAGACAGAGGAGTTGACTTCGAGATCCTAGGAAATGGTTCTACTGACTCTTATGACCGTTTGGTTGCAGGTGATCTAAATATCGAGAACAACATCTGGTACAATGTTGCTGATAATGATGTAAACGATATCTGGACTGTATCATTAGGAAAATATGGTACTAATGGTCCTGACTCTCTTCAGGCTAGACAAGACTCTTTGAATGATTTAGCTGCTGGTACTTCTGACGTACAAGCTCGTCTTCTTGCTACAGGTCAAGAAGTTGCTGACCCAGGTTTCCTACTTGACCGCGATGCTTTCGCAAAAGGTCTTGACCCACGCCCACGTGCTATGGAAGCTCTTATGCCTGGAACTTCAACTGCTCTTCCTAATGATCCTTTCTTCACTTCTGTTAGCTACAAAGGAGCTTTCAGCCCTGAGGTTTCTGAGTTCTGGTTGAGAAGATGGACATACATGGAGCAATTGGGATACTTCCCTGATCAGTTGGCTACTATCACTAGTGGAGCCAGACCTGAAAGAGTAGTTTTAGGTACTCCTGCAGGAACAGGAACTACTACTTGGTCAAAAGATACTACTTATATCCTTGATGGATTCGTATTTGTAAATGGTGGCGATACCCTGATTATTCAAGCAGGAACAATCATCAAAGGTCTTCCTGGACAGGGAGCTGATGCTTCTGCTTTGATCGTTGCTCGTGGTGGTTACCTCGACGCGCAAGGTACAAGAGCTGAGCCTATCATCTTCACTGCTGCTTCTGACGACACTGACAACCCAATTGATATCGCTCCTAACACTCAAGGTCTTTGGGGTGGTGTAATCGTACTGGGTAACGCAACTACTAACACTGTTCCTCCTGAGCAGGCAATCGAAGGTATTCCTACTACTGAGGCTCGTGGTCTTTTCGGAACTATAGATC
>JBCBRM010000029.1:0-86749 GCA_039819665.1 Bacteroidota bacterium | reverse complement strand
GACAACTCAGGTATCATGACGTATATCTCTATCCGCCACGGTGGTACTAACATCGGTGCTGGAAACGAGATCAATGGATTTACCATGGGTGGTGTTGGTAGCGGAACAACTATTGACCACATTGAGGTAATCTTCAACCAAGATGACGGTTTCGAATGGTTCGGTGGAACTGTAAACTGTTCTCACCTGATCGCTGCATTCTGTGGTGATGACTCTTACGACTACGACATGGGCTGGAGAGGAAACGTTCAGTTTGCTTTCGCTATCCAATCTGCTGCTGCTGGTTCTGACCGTATAGGTGAGCATGATGGTGGTACTAGCCCTGAAACTGGAACTCCATTCGCTACTCCTAAATTCTTTAACGTTACGTATATCGGACGTGGAGATGATGACGGAGACCGCATGTTGACTTTCCGTGATAACGCAGGTGGTGAATACCACAACTCTATCTTCGCTGAGCAAGACAGAGGAGTTGACTTTGAGATCCTAGGAAACGGTTCTGAGCATTCTTTCGATCGCTTGGAAGCTGGTGATCTGGTACTTGAAAACAACCTGTGGTGGAACGTTGCTGACAACGATCCTAACAATATCTGGACTGTTTCTCTTCAGAAATTCGGTGGAAATGTAGCTGACTCTACAGCTGTATTGGCTGCTGGTACTGACTCTGTAAGAGCGCGTCTACTTAGAACTGGTCAGGTAGTGGCTGATCCTGGTTTCGGTGGATTGGATAGAGAAGCTGGTAACAACGGATTGGACCCACGTCCTCAGTCTGCTGCAGCTATCTTTAGTCCTACGTTGACTGCTCTTCCTAATGATCCTTTCTTCACTCAGGTTGACTATCTGGGAGCATTCAGCATCGAAGCTGATGATTTCTGGGCTGATGAGTGGACGTATATGGATCAGTTGGATTACTTCCCAAAACCATTGGGTACTTTGACAAGCATCAGAGAGGAAGAATTGATCCAAAACATCAAGCTCTATCCTAACCCAACTCGTGGAATCTTCACAGTTTCAGCTACTGAATTGACTATTGAAACTGTAAAAATAAATGTATTTGACATCTCTGGTCGTCTGGTTCACACTAGTGAATTAGATCCATTTGGTGGCGAAATCAATACAAGAATTAATCTGACTGCAGAACCTGCCGGAATGTACTTCGTGAAAGTACAGCAAGGACAAAAACTTGCTACCGGAAGGCTAATCCTGCAATAAGGTTTTGGTTTAGATCTGGGACAATAATCACTTGAGGTCAGCCCGCTACGGGCTGGCCTTTCTTTTTTACCTATTCTCGGGAACGATCTTCTGAGCTTGTTCGATCTTTAGATGTAAAGATTTCGGAAACATGGGATTAACTATTGGGAAAGCCCGGAATACAGGCTTAGTTTAATACTGGAGGTAGATAGACAAGTAGGAGGCGATTGGATAATGTGCTGACTTTCCTTTCACCAGAGAATTATTAAGGAAGTTTACAGCAAATCTCTGAGGTATCTAACGTAAAAGGGGAGGGCTAAATAAAAGTGAGAAACCAACCCAAAACAGCTCCTGTAAAAACGATATAAGGTGCTCCAATTTTCTTTGGCCCAAATTGCATAATGGCCCCAACAGCAAGAATCAATAAAGCCCTCCAATCAAAAGGAGTAAAAATGCTTTGCTGAGTCAGGGAGATTAGGACAGCGGCCATAATCCCCAGAGCACTTACATTGACTGCATCCAGAAAAGCGGCGGACCATTCCGAACTTCTCAGTTTTGGGATCAAAGGATTTAATACGTAAACAAAACAAAAGGAAGGCAAAAAGATTCCCAAAGTAGCCAATAGGGCACCCCAATAACTTCCTACCTGATAGCCAACAAAGGTTGCCGTAGTAAGTACGGGTCCGGGGGTGAATTGTCCTGCTGCTATAGCATCCAGTAATTGTTGTTGGGTGAGCCATCCGAGATTTTCGATTAACTCACCTTCCAGATAGGCGACCAGTACATAGCCACTGCCAAACAGGATCGCTCCAATTTTCAAAAAGCTGAGAAATAAAGTCAGAAGCTTTTCATCAGAAACCTGAGTAATACTCAGAATTGGCAGAGTAAACAAAGCTACAGAATTGAGTTTATTCGCTGTCTGTATGGCAATCATTCCAATAAGTCCCCCAAAAAGGATAGCAAAAACTTCATTTAATCCCCAAAGACCTGCTGCTGTAACTGCTATCCCCAGAACAATATAGGCTTGCTTCTTTAAGGCCTTTTTCCCCAACTTGATCAGGGCAGCTAAAATAATAACCAGAACCGCTGGCTTTATTCCCCTAAGAAAAGGCTCGACTTCTGGCAAATCTCCATAGGCCACATAAAATACTGCTAGGAGAAGGGTGAGAAATGCAGCGGGTAAAATAAAGGAAGCTCCAGCCAGAATCATTCCTGCCAGACCCGCTCTATGTAAACCCAGATGCATGACCATCTCTGTCGAATTAGGACCCGGAATGAGATTGGTTGCACCCATCAAATCGAGAAAATGCTCACGACTCATCCATTTTCTTTTACTCACAAATTCTTCTTCCATCATGGCGATATGTGCGGCGGGGCCTCCAAAAGCACTTATCCCCAATTTGAAAAACAGGCGGATGATCTCGGTGTACATGGATTATTTTTAAGCTAGGTGGTCAGAGATATTAGAACAAAAGGAATAATAAAAAAGAAAATAACTACATATCCCACTCCGTATAAACGATTTTTGAGCGTTAAATTCCCTAGACCCTCAGCCAGAAAAATTGGGATGCGCCTGACTTGTTTGATGGGAAATAAAATAAACACACCAAAAAGATTGAATAGGAGGTGGGCGAAAGCACAAGCCAATGCTGCATTGGCGGCATCTCCATCCAAAAAGAGGGCAGCCATAAGGGCAGTTGTTGTGGTTCCTATATTGGCTCCCATCAGGAAAGGGAAAGCATTTTCCAGGGTAATTTTATCTGTCGCGACCAGAGGTACCATGAGAGATGAGGTAACCGAACTGGATTGAACAGCAGTAGTACTAATCAAACCTGTCAATAAAGAATTGATGGGTTTGCCGAATATGTACTTATTCATATTTTCCTGAATTTTTCCGACCAAGAGACTACGCAGGATTTTACTTAGATACTGAAGTGAAAAGAACAGAGCCATCAAGCCGATTGGTAAGGAGATGTAGGGATTGTCTCCCGTAAGTTTAATGATGCCTTTCGCAGTGTCTTTTACAAAAAAGATCAGACTCCCCACCTTTTCGCCCTCCTGTGGGCCAATCGCTTCCGCCAACCATAAAGCCGAGGAACTTAAGGCTCCAGTCAGCATTTCTATGGTAAAGACAACGATAACCGTCAGGATATTGAAAAAGTCATGCACACTGGCGCCTGCTACCGCTCGTTTGTATTCTTCCCGATTTCCGATATGACCCAAAGAAACAATGGTGCTTGTTACAGAGGTCCCAATATTGGCTCCCATAATCATAGGCACTGCATCAATCAGGCTAACTTCTCCCGAAGCTACCAAGGCCACAATCAGGGTAGTGGTAGTAGATGAGCTCTGTATAATGGCTGTCGCCAACATTCCTATAAAAAGGGAAACAAAGGGATTGCTGGTAAGGCTTACCAATTGCTCTGCGAAGCCTGCACCAAATAATTTGAAGCTGCCACTCATCATATTGAGTGAAACCAGAAAAACGAAAAGTATAAGGAGTAGTTGGCCAATCTTGAAACTCAGATTATAAGCCGTAAAATCTGATTCCTTTAGCTCGGGATTTTGATTCGTTGACATTGTAGCTTTAGATGTGTTCTGGGACAAATCCTGAGTTTCATACTTCGTGATAGATCTGGAAATAGCTTTAATATGTCTCAGGGCTAAGTGTAAACTTAGGATATCTTGGCGAGCTTCCAAAATATAGGCTTTTCAAGTTACCTTTTCCTATCGGTGAAAAGACAGTGAATATCAGATGAAATTTTGAGTGCGAGCTCTTTCGCTCTGAGATTTTTTTGATAAAGACTACATAAATAGGCACCTTATTGATCATTTATCCTAAAGCTCTATGACCAATACTCGAATTCGGGAAAGGCTTGAGAAATTGAATCCAAACTGGCTTTCCCTTTTTACCATGCTGATGGCATTTTCTACTTACACCTTCATGTATGCCTTCAGAAAACCCTATACTGCCGCCACTTTTGCTGATGCACCTGGATTTTGGGGACTGGGATTTAAAGAGATATTGGTCATCTCACAAGTTGCTGGTTATGCCTTATCCAAGTTTATCGGGATCAAGGTAGTATCGGAAATGGATAGTGGAAGAAGAGCACGTATACTTCTACTTTTGATTGGACTTGCCGAATTGGCCCTTTTGGGATTTGCGCTGGTACCTCCTCCTTATAGCTTTGTTTTTCTCTTTTTAAATGGACTCCCGCTAGGGATAATCTGGGGATTGACCTTTTCATATGTTGAGGGTCGAAAGCAAACCGAGGTGATTGGATTAGGGCTCTGCGCGAGTTTTATTTTCGGTTCGGGCTTTGTAAAGGATGTGGGAAAATTGTTGATGGAGGCTGGGGTAAGTGAATACTGGATGCCATTTACCACAGGCCTTGTTTTTAGCCTACCGATCATCATAGTTGTTTATTTGCTCAATCAGGTACCGCCACCTTCCCTGGAAGATGAGGCTGCTCGTACCAAAAGAGTACCTATGTCTGGAGCCGAACGCAAAGCCTTTTTCAGGAAGTTCGCTGTGGGCCTTATTCTCTTAATTGTTGCATATACTGCTTTATCTGCCTATCGGGATTTCCGTGACAATTTCCTCGCTGACATCTGGGGCGAACTTAGTGGTAGCGACTATAATTTCTCCCAAACAGAAACCCCGGCATCTATCATTGTCCTATTATTGCTTATGTTACTTGTACTAGTAAAGGACAACTTCAAGGCACTCATGTATAATCATGTCGCCATTTTCCTGGGTTTTGTGATGGCGGGACTTTCCACCTGGGCTTTCCAGCAAGAGATGATCAGCGCCTACCTTTGGATATTGATGACTGGCATTGCCACCTATGTAGCATATATTCCTTTCAATACCATCCTCTTTGACCGCATGATCGCCACCAATCGAGAGGCAAGCAATGTGGGTTTCCTCATATACCTGGCAGATGCCTTTGGTTACCTGGGTAGCGTATCTGTCCTTTTATATAAAGATTTCGGTGCCCGAGATTTGAGTTGGGTAGAATTTTTTACCCAGTCCAGCTATGCATTGGCTTGGGTAGGAGGAATAGGTACCCTTCTGGCCATGGGGTATTTTGCTCGGAAGTTGCGAGTGGAAAAACCTTAAGCAATTATTTGAAGACATCCTTGAAGTGGCTTTCTGTAAGTCCCTGATCTATCAGCCATTTAGCAAAATATTCATGTTTTCCTGCTTTAGCATGGTGAAGGAGGGTAAAACCATGTGGTCCATAAGAAGTCAGGTATTGTGGGTAATCCTTGATCATGGTTTTGACTAGATCAATATGCCCTAAAAAGGTATGATTAAAAATATCCAGACGTGCCCCTCTTTCGACCAATAGATCTGCGATGTCTTTTCTACCCATATGAGAAGCTCCACCCATAGCGGTTTCAAAGTCTCCTTTTCTGGATTGATTAGCACAATTTAGAATTAGCGGTTTTTCCGTGATTATCTTTTTTACTTTTTCGAAATCTTTATGAGCGGCAAATACAAACTCCCTGATCTCTTCTAAAGAGAAATTATCTGAAGCTTTGTCCTGAGTAAAAACGGTATGCCCACCGACTAACATACCTGCTCCAAGTAGGCCTTTTTTGAGAAATGTTTTTCTTTCCATCTGAAATTACTTTCACCCAAAATGGCAAAAGCTTTTTAAGATCAGATGAAATATAGCTGTGATTTCGTGAATGAGAATCTATTTGTCGTGAAAGCCCAGCGTTACGAGAATGTGTAGATATGAACCTCCGATTTTTAGTTGATGCCCTGAACGAAGAATTAGATAATGCCCTTGCTTTTCCTTCATATGGCCTTCGATTTCGGATCGATTGACCAGATACTTTCTATGAATGCGAAGGAAATCTGGAGCCAATTGTTGTTCCATCTCCTTCATACTGCTTCGTTTGATAAGCATATCTCCCTTTCGAAATAATCTCAAATAGTGATCATCTGCTTCTATCCAGTGAATAGAAGCCTGAGGTACCTGCATCTTCTTCCTCCCTAAGCTCCCTTGAATCAAAGTGCGTTTAGCTACACTGGCTTTTTGACTTTGGGCATAGATCCAGATTCCAACCAGGACTATAATATGTAAGAGAGCTTCTCTGCTAAAGTAGTTGCGTGCATATTGAGAGCTAAATATCTCCTCATAATATCCAAAGGTATATAGGCATGCACTTGAGCAAACATAAAATCCCGTGATCAACAGAGGAATGAAGATTAGCCCGCTGATAATATACAGGCTCTTCTTTTTTGTTAGATATCTTTTGGCCAAATACAAGCTCAGAGGCAGAAGCGGAAAAAAGAGCAGCATAGAGTTGAACAGATAAAAGAAGGATCGTAAGGGGCTATAATGATCATAGGACCCATAGCGGATAGCATTTTGTATCATCATAAGAATGAATGCAACTCCCAAAAAGAGGTAGGCATATCTGAGAAATTTATGTTGCTTGATTGTCGAAAGAGCAACTCCAACTTTTTGCATGGCCAGAAAGGTTTAGGATTTTGAGAAGTTAGGATTAATGCCTGAATAAAGATTTGAGCTTGATGGAAAAAATCAGGGAGGTGGTAGAATTCTTATCCAGCATTCGACTGAAATTTTGCTACTTTTATTTCATGTTATTGCTGAGGAAAAAGATCGGATTCCTGCTGGGCCTCCTCCTTATTTTAGGATGGAGAAGTATGTCTGCTCAATACCTATTTGAGGGAAGGGTAAATCTGGATTCTACCTGGGACCGTGTGATATATTTGTCTCAGGTTTACAGCTATAGCGATCTCTACGTAATAGATCGGGATGCGGTGATTGACAAGGCGGAGATAGATGAGAAGGGAAAGTTTCGCTTTGCTGGCAATACACTCTCTTCGCAAAATGCGATCTTTCGCCTGCATGTAAGTAGAAGCCCTGATGAGATCGATTCTTATATCTACAGTCTCTACGAAGAAGGCCCCAATTTTATCCTCTTCATCGCTAACAATCAGGACAGCATTAGCTTCCTAGACTCTGGGACAGAAAGAAGGTTTGGTAAAATTGAATCAACTACAAATGAACAGGCTGGTAAATGGCTGGAACTGGAAGCGTTAAGACTAAATGCCTATGAGTCATTTTCTTCTGTTTCCAGCGATGCTAATGAAAAACGCTTTCGTAAGAACCTGACTCAAAAGTTGAAAGCCTTTGCGAATACCTCCCGCGATGCCATGGCGGCCATGATGAGTATTGAGCACCTTATCCAAAGAGATCGGGAAGAGTATCGATATTTCCTCGAAGACTTTAAACAGGACAAAGACTTTTACCAAAGCCTCATGGATCGACTTCAGCAATCCTATCCGCAGAGTGATATGTTGAAAGTCTATAAAGAGGAACTGGATTTCGCGGAAAAGTTGTTGGGGAAAAACGACAAATCCGACTCCCTTCCAATTTGGGTATGGGGGTTGATAGGTGCTTTGATTCTGCTTTTATTATTTATGGCCTGGAGACTTCGCAAACTTCAGCAGGAATTGGAGACTGTCATTTCTCCTGTAATAGATCTTTCCAAATTAAGCAATCAGGAGGAGAAGATAGTGAAGCTGATTTCGGAAGGCAAAAGCAATAAAGAAATCGCCGATGAGCTTTCGGTCTCCCATAGCACCATTAAAACGCATGTAAACAACATTTACGCCAAATTGCGAATCGCGAATAGGGCAGAATTAAAGGAGATTTTGAAAAAATCCACCGGGGTCTAGTACCTTTTTCCACCGATAGAATTGCACCTGAATTCCGATAGGATGCTGTATTTGTGGGAAAAATAAAGACATGAAATCAGGAATTATATCACTCGCATTTTTATTTATTTCTCTTCCTATCTTCTCCCAGCAAATTGACTCCATCCCATATTTCTCTACTCATTTGGGAGAGGAAAGATTGCTAACAATTTGGAAGCCGGCTGATTATTCCCCCGAGGAAAAATACAGCACCATCTATACCTTTGATGCGGAATGGATGTTCGGGCTTTTAACCGGTATGGTAGCGTATTATAGTGGAGAAGGGGTGGAGAAAATTCCTCCCAGTATCGTCATCGGCATTCATTTCAAAGACAGGAATGAAGACATGGGGATTGGCTGGGATAAAGAAGGTTTGGATGAGCAAGGGCAGAAGTTTAAATCCTATGTGGAAAAAGAACTTATTCCCTATGTGGAATCCCATTATTCGACCTCTGGCTTTAGCAGTATTTTCGGCCACTCTAATTCTTCTACTTTTCTCAATTATTTTCTCTTTCAGGAAGATCCGACCTTTACTGCCTATGCACCGATCAGTCAATACCTCCTTCCGACAGATAGCAGCGAGATAGCTAAATGGCTTCCCAAACACAGGCAGGATAAATCTCTGTATTACTTTTTAACATCTGCGGAAAAAGATGCTCCTTTTCGTCTTCAATCCGGTATAGATCATGAACGGCTGTTTGGTAAGCTGGCCCCTAAAATTTCTTTTGAGCATTTGATCCTACCCAGAGCAGATCATTTGACGATGGCAGCACAGGCCATCCCATTTGCCCTCGAAGGCTTATACAAAGATTTTCAGCACATGGATGAATCTAAGGCTACGGCTATTGCAAGAGCAGCTGATGAGAAAGCCATTCCTTTTGTTGATAGAGAATTGGAGAGAGTAGGGAAAATATTTGGTCTGCAAATGAAGTGGAATATCAATGACTATTTCTTTGCCTATGAGATGGCTTCGGTTCAAAGAGATGAAACTTCGGTTGCTGAGATCACCCAAAAATACAATCGGGAAAACCCAGATGACAAATCCATGTATTTCATCGAAGGCCAGGTATACGAATCTATGGAAAGCCTCCAGAAAGCCAAAGAAAGCTATCTTCGCAATTTGCAAATTAATGTAGATGCCGGATACTTCAGCCACTTTCGACTAATAGATATCCTCGACCGAAAATTAAAAGAAGCTGCACTCGCGATAGAAGTAGCAGAAATGGGAATAGCGAAAGAGATAGATATACAGCTTCATTACCAGCTGGCGAAAGTAGCGGCCAAGCATCAGATTAAAATGGAGTTGGGTCTAAAGCACTTACATATTTTTGAAGAGAAATACGATTCTTCGATAGGTATTGAAAGAGAATATATTCATTTAAGGAAAGGGCAGTTATTAGAAGCTTTGGGACAAAAGAGTCAAGCTCGCGAAGAATTTGAAAAAGCGCTTCAACTCAATCCTGAATTTGAATTGGCCAAATCAGCCTTAGGTAACCTCGGTTACTAAAGCTGATTTTATTTTCTGTAAATTCAGCTCGAGCTCAAAACACTTTTTTTATGATAAAATACAGATTTCTTTTGCTGAATTTGCTTATTGCCATAAACATTGCCTGTAATCCAACACAGGAAAAGCAGGACCACCAACACCAACCTAAGGAACAACATAGCCCATCGCATCATGATCAGGCGCACCACGGAGGAGCCAATGAATATATGCACCAATCATCCACCGAGAAGCTGATAGAAAGATTTGAATCGGAGGAAAGAAATGCTTATCAAAAGCCAGACGAAGTCCTCAAATTGCTTGGAGATTTGGAAGGGAAAAAGATCATGGATATCGGTGCGGGTTCTGGCTACTTCTCAGTTCCTCTTGCAAAAGCTGGAGCCAAAGTTATTGCTGCAGATGTGGATGACAAATTTCAAGCTTACATCAAAAAGCGCATCGAAGAAAATGGACTGGAAAATCTGGGCATAGAATTGCGAAAACTTCCCTATGACAGTCCTTCTTTGGAAAAAGGCGAAGTGGACATGGTATTCATTGTAAATACTTATCACCATATCGAGAATCGGGTAGCTTATTTCAAGCAGGTTTTGGAAGGAATAGCTGAAGATGGAGAGCTGGTTATCATTGATTTTTACAAGCGTGATACGCCTGTTGGACCACCTGTTAATCATAAGATTGCCAAAGAAGTGGTTATGAAGGAATTGAAGGAGGCTGGTTTTAGCGAAATAGAGGAGAATACGGAATTGCTTGAGTATCAATATATCCTCCAGGCAAAATAAGAGAAATCGCAATATGCAAATCAAAAATCCCCGTTTTAGCCGGGGATTTTTTTGTATCTTGAAAAAAGGATTTACCTAAAACTACTCTGCACATGGCTTCAAAACAGAATCCTGTTGTTTCTACCTCTCTGGGGAAACTGGAAGGAAAATGGAATAAAAAGGGAAGTATCGCCAGTTTCAATGGTGTACCCTTCGCAAAAGCACCGATTGGCAATCTCAGATGGAAGGCTCCCCAGGCGTTAGACTCCTGGGAAGGAATTCGGCCCGCTCACAAGTTTGGCAATTTTGCCTGGCAAAGAAGGGTCGAAATGTTCGAGTTTATGTTTGCACTCATGGAGGGTCAAGGCTGGAATTCAGTCAAAACCTGGCTATTGAAAACGCTCCTGAGAATTGTACCCGCTCCCAAACAAAATGAGGACTGTCTTTACCTCAATATAAAAACGCCTGAGCCCTCAAGTGAAAGGAAGCTTCCTGTTATGGTTTGGATACATGGAGGAGATCATCAGGACGGTGGAAGTGCCGAGCCCTTTTATGTAGGAGAGGCTCTGGCGAAAGAAGGAACTGTTTACGTTTCCATCAATTATCGTCTGGGACTTATGGGCTACTTCGCGCACCCCGCTTTGAGTGAAGAATCCGAGCAGGGGGTATCTGGAAATTATGGAACCCTGGATCAGATCGCAGCTCTTCAATGGGTAAAAGACCATATTGCTAATTTTGGAGGAGATCCGGATAATGTCACCATCTTTGGCGAATCCGCCGGGGGAGAATCTGTCGCCCATATGATGAGCTCGCCTTTGGCGCAGGGACTGTTTCATCGAGCCATTATGCAAAGTCCTTCCAACGGAGGACAGATGACCCACCTCAAACACAAATTTTCCAACTACATGAGTTCTGAGGATCAAGGGCAGCATTTTGCAAAAACGGTCGGAATTACGGGAGCAAATCAGCTTGCAAAACTTCGAGCCATGCCTGCCAAAGATCTCCAAAGAATCTGTTCATCTATGACTGAGTGGGGGAGCTTTTATCCAACTATAGATGGATACGTTTTACCCGAGAGTCCTTTAGCTGCATTCAAGCGCGGAGCTCAGGCAAAAGTTCCTCTTATTATAGGAAGTAATAGGGACGAAGGGACCTTGATCCATTTCTTACTACCAGGACCAGTACCTGAGTACCGGTATGAAGATTTGAGTGGGGATAAAATGATGGCCTGTTTGGAAACAGAATTTCAGGAGGATGTTTCTCGTTTGCTGGAATTATATCCAGGCATAGAGAATAGAAAGTTTGAGTCCGAGCAGGAATTGCTGGGCCATGTGATGTTCGGTTCCAAAGCTCGCTATTATGCGGAGAAAGCAGCACAATCTGGTCCTGCTTCCTACTTCTATATGTTCAAACGGGTTCCACCTTCTCCAAAACAGACAGCAGGCTCTTTTCATGCTGCAGAAATCTCATTCGTACACGGTACGGATTCACCTCTTTTACCCATGGATGAAAAGGATAAAAAATTATCCCGATCGATGATTAAGTATTGGACGCAATTTGCAAAGACGGGCAATCCTAATCTGGAAGGTGAGGCTCAGTGGGATACCTTTGATGCTAAATATCCTCAATGGATGGAATTGGGAATAGAAGGTCCCAGAATGAAGGATTCAGATCGAGAAGAGCAATTTGGTATCCTGATTCGCCGGGTGGAAAGGCAATTGGAGCATAGCGAAAGCTTTAAAGAGAAAGCATAAAAAAATTAAGTGATATAAAAAAGGGAGAGCCAATCAGCTCTCCCTTTTTTATATCTATTTCGATTAGCTCGTTCTTATTACCTGAATCAGAATAACCAGGAAGATACTTACTACTAAACCAAGGCTTGCCTTTCCTGCATCTCCTGCCAAATTCAGGGTAGTCTTTTTGGACAGTTTATCGTCCAGACGATATCTGATCGCCAATTCACGACCTGCAAGCAATCCAATGAATACCCAGGTAGTACTCATGGGAACATCATTTAGTTCTTTAAAGAAGAAGAGAACAATCCCATAAATAAAGTCAATGATAGTCGCCGAACGAATATCTGTAGTATTACTCTTAGATAAAACGATTCCCTGAATAGCTCCTCCTCTTTGATAAAAGATATATCCAAGCAGCCCCAGGATGATTCCAAGAGAAATGATCATCTCTGTAGCACTCACCTGACGGGGAAGATAGGCATAGATATTTGCAAAGTCTTGAATCAACCACTGAGACCAAAGAAAACCAGTAGAAACCCACTGAGCAGCTGTCCAGATCCGAGCCTCCCTACTACTGAGATTCAATTCGGAACTTGCGAAGCGCTTTTCCAGGCTGCGAGAAATGATGATATATATCACAGCTGCAGCTCCGAAGGCTACTGCATAACCCAGAAGAGATTTAACAAGCATCTTACTAAAGGCAGGGGCTTGAAAGAAAGTATAAAGCATATCAAAAATTCCATTCGCTTCACTGAAATCTACGCCAGCCGTTCCAAAGAATGAAAGGATTAGGAAAGTTGTACTTACCGGAATACCAAAACGGGTAATAGTCAAAAGCACAACTGGAGGGAGTAAGTACCACCAGGAAAGTGGCTCAGGCATAGGATATGCAGGGTTCTCAAAACCTCCAGATCCCAACAATCTGCCGTAGGAAACATCTCCATCATTTATCATCCATCCATAAACCAGTGCGAAAGTTAAAATACTACCGGCATACAGCCAGAGGATATACCAGGGGCGTCTTTCATTGGAACTAAGGAAAGTTCCCAGGGTTTGGATCACATCATTTCCGACAACAGAATAAGCCGCCATGATGAATCCAGCATACATGACAAAAAGAGAGAAATCCATAGTGAGTGATTTTGGGGTATGGGCTTTAGAGAGTACCTACCTAATAAGTACCGTTTTATATTTAGATGTAAAATTAGTAGCAGAAAAACTCATCTATTCAGAAAGAACCTCAAGATACAATCCACTTCAGGGAAATGAAATACCTGCATTATGCAGCTTTTTACTTTAAGCAATCTCAAAAGGGAAATACTTCACAAAGCCCCGTTTTAGGCCCCTATTAGCACATTCCTTACAATTATTTCACATTAACTTAATATGAAATAAGTGTTTAGCTTTCCATTTCAAGAGAATCTACATGGAAATAGATTCCATCTCTGAGATATACTTCATTTAAAATTGAGGGGGAAGGCTGTTCGGGTAGAAACAGCTCTTGACTATCAGTATCCTCTTTCTCTTCAAATTTTTCCATGGACAAATTACGAGGTTGAAGCAGGAAACTGATAAGTATCAGTAATAGGCAACTCAGCAGGAAATTTCCTTTCATAAAGTGCTTGTTCATTGAGGCTGTAAAAGTAGAGAGGGCGTGTAAAGAATTGCTTAGGCAAATGTTAAGTTTATGTTTAGAAAGACCTGATAAAAGAATAATCAAATTTTTTTAAATGTCTATGCAACCTTTTGTCAAACATTTTCTTCTAACCCATGTATCTTTTATGAAACGCTCTTAAAAGAGATACTATAAATAATTAGAAACCTAACACAAGAATCAATTTGCATGCAAACTGCTACCTTTTCTGAAGTAGAGCTTATTGAAGGATGCTGTCGAGGGGAGGCAAAGTATCAGAAAGCCTTATATCAGCGATTTTATCGTTTGATGTTCGGAGTATGCTTGCGCTACACAGACAACCAGGAAGATGCACAGGATATTTTGCAGGAAGGATTTATCAAGGTGTTTAAAAACATCCAATCCTTCAGAAGGCAGGGATCCTTTGAGGGCTGGGTGCGCAGGATTATGGTTCATACATCCATAGAGCATTATCGGAGAAACTCCCGCTACTTTATGGTTGATATCGAAGAAGCAAGAAGCCTTCATTTCAATGCGGATGTGTTGAGTAATATGAGTAGAAATGAAATACTAGACATCATCCAGCAATTGCCCGTGGGATATCGAACCGTTTTCAACTTGTACGTGGTAGAAGGTTATCCACATCAGGAAATCGCAGATATGCTGCAAATATCAGTCGGAACGTCAAAGTCTCAATTATCCAGAGCCAAACGAATTTTACAAGAAAAAATCACGCTAATGAACGAGGAAGATAATCGCAAAGTAGGAAATGGAGACCTCGCTTAGCTGTAAAGAAATCGCGTCAAATGAATAACCAAAAGATAAAGAGTTATGCCGAGAAAAGATGACATACAGGGATTGCTCAGTGAACGCTTCCAGAATTTTGAAGCGGAGCCACAGATCGATCTTTGGAAAGGAATCGAGGCGGAGCTTTACCCTAATAAAAATAAGAACCGCAAACTGTGGCCCTATTTCTCCATAGCAGCTTCCATTACCATCCTGATCTTTGCCTGGTTTTACTTAAGCACACCAGCAGAAACAGAACTAGATCCAGGAAGTGGTTTCGCTGAAGAACAAATTTCCACTCCATTAGGAAAAGAAATACCAGCTGCAAATGAAGAAACAGAATTGATAAGTAGAGAGGAAGTTCCGCAATTAGCTGAAGAAAAGATCACCCCCAATACTATCAAACAAGAAAATCAAAACCAGCTAAGAGAAGTTGAGGAAAACAATACGGCTTATAAAGTAGATTTTAAGCCACAACCTTTCATCAAAAAACAGGAGCTTATTGAAAATTCATATGCTTCTTCTGATGAATTGCCTAAAGCGGAAACAATTGAAATAAAAGAACAAGATATCGCTTTGAAAGTGGCGCCCATCGATAAATCACTCATTGCTATGAGTACTTCAGATGTACGTCAACCCGAAGTAGCCCAAATACCCGTCAGTAGAGCTCTTGACAAACCGGCCGAACCGTCAGAAGTGAATACCGACAGAAGTCTAAACTTAAAGGATCTCTCTTTCAACAAGATCGTCAGTCTGGCCTCAAATGGGATAGACAAGATCAAAAATGCATCCCCCGTAAAGGTGTATGAAGAGAAGACAGAAAAAGGAGAATCCAAAGTTTATGAACTCAACCTTTTCAAATTTTCAGTCAGTCACAAGACGCAAAAGCGTAGAAACAAAAAAGTAAGATTATGAAAATCAACAACATTTATATCACCGTATTGATGAGCATCATCATGTGTGTGTTTCTCGGGATGAGCAATGTAGCGGCCCAGGACAAGGAGAAGAAGGATGAAAAGACCGAGCAAGAATCAGAAGATGATTCTTCAACAGAAATTAGAGTTGGAAACAAGAAGATCATCATCATTGATGATGATGACGAAAACAGAAGAGTAGTAGTAGAAACCGATGATTACGATGATGATTATGACGAAGAATATGAGCATAAAACTCGTCGCCGTCGAAAAGGATCTCATGTAGATGGTCTGGGACTTGACATCGGTATCACCAACTATTGGGCAAATGGAAACTATGGAGTAAATGCTGTACCTAATGACAACTTCGAGTTGAGAGATTTCCGTCCAGCATCTCACGTAGCCCTTCACATCTTCCCTACAACTGTAAGCTTGATCGGAAGAGGAGCAGTAAACCTGAAGACTGCGTTGACAGTGGACTGGTCTTACTACCACTTCATTAATGATGTAACCATTCTCGAAGGACAGGAAGAAATCGCTTTTGAAGCTTCTAATGTCTCTTTCGAAAAGAACAATCTTATGGCTCGCTACTTCCAGATTCCACTCCTATTGAACTTCAACACCATTCCGGGTTCAGATGATGGCTTGAGAGTATCCTTTGGAGTATATGGTGGTGTATTGTGGAAAGCCCGCACCAAGCAGGTAAGTGATGAGAATGGTAAAGTGAAAATCAATGGAGATTTCTACCTGAACCCTTTCCGCTACGGATTGACCGGACGTATCGACTTCAGATGGTTTGACCTCTACTTCAATTACAACTTGAGTGAAATGTTTGAAGATGGACAAGGCCCTAGTACACAAACATTCACTGCTGGTATCAATGTGATACACTTCTAAAGTATAAGATTAGAAACCTTTAAATGGGAATGGCGGCAAGCACTGGCTTGCCGCCATATTTATTTCCTGTCATTTTGTACATTTGAGGCAGCAAGATCCGCATGCGTCAAATCATACACACTTATAAACTTCGCCTCACCAATCTCAGCCAGGGAAATAGATCCCTGAAATTGGGGAGATTGAGTAGAAGGCGAGACATCGACCTCAAAGATCTGGGTTTTCTCGATTCGCAATCTGCGGAAGAACTGTTAAAAAAGATCATAGCGGGGAAAAGTGTGAATCTGATCAAAAAGCTGGATCCTCGTCATGAGTCTACCAATCTCGCTGATCGTCGCCTAAATAATATTTATCGATCTGTAAATACCCTTTTTGAAGAGACGGGGACTTATGACCTTTTTGTTGGCTATCCTTTTGTAGAGGGGAAATTTATAGATGGAAGTATCGTCAGAAGCCCGGTCCTCCTTTTCCCAGTAAGACTGATTCGAAATTTGCAGGGAAGACCTCGTTGGAGATTGGAATGTGTGGAGGAGGAAAGTGTTCAATTCAATAAAACCCTTTTTCTGGCGTATGAGCAGTATCAACAAATCCGACTGAAAGATGAGTTTTGGGAAGAGGAAATCGATCCGAACAATGATTGGCTTTCCTGGATCAATGAATTATATCAAAAAGTTAAATCCTACGAATTGGAAGTAAATTTCAATTCTCGACTTTTTGACCAGCTACTGGATTCTTTCCCTGACTACCTCAAGGAGAAAATGGAAGCTTTTCGATCGGGCGTACTGACCTTCCAATCTCAAGCAGTACTTGGCATTTTCCCTCAATCAGATTCTGCTCTCCTACAAGATTATAACCATCTCGAGGAACACATGGATGATTTCAAATTGGATGAGTTATTTGGAAGAGGGGAGGGGATAGCGAAAGCAGATAAAAAATCGAATTACATAAAAGAAGAAGAACGATACTTTGTAACTCAAGTCGATCAATCTCAAGAATCGGCTTTACTCCGAATCAAGCAAGGAGAATCTCTGGTGATCCACGGCCCACCTGGAACCGGAAAATCGCAGGTGATTGTCAATATCCTGGCCGATGCGATGGCTCATGGAAAGAAGGTTTTATTGGTTTCTCAAAAACGAGCAGCCTTGGATGTGGTGTATAAACGAATGCACAATCTGGGCTTGTCTAGATTTGCTGTTTTAGTCCATGATTATCGCCACGACAGAGCCGACATTTATCGTAAAATCAAAAAGCAGATCGATGAGCTCGAAAGTTTCCAAAAGGAGATTCGCGATTTGAATATCACCCAATGGGAACATGAATACAAGCTCATTTCTCGCCAAACCGATCAGGCAAGTCGGGATTTTGAAGACCTCTTTAATGCCTTGACTCGCCGGCAGGATTGTGGCCTTTCAACCCACGAACTCTACCTTCGATCTCAATCAGGAGGAAAATATTTTCCCTTCGAAGAACTTGCCCGTCGTTTGAATCTGGACCAATTGGAAGTCCTGCTGGAGAAGTTTGGGCAGCTCATTGATTATGCGGAGTTTTTTGAAGAGGAACACCCCTGGTCCAAACGGATTTCCTTTCGCCACTATGGATATGAAGACCGAGAACGCATTGCGGATTTAATCGAAAAAATCCCGTTTCATGTCAACCAACTTCATGTGGAATACCTCCGTTTGAGTCAGCAATTAGGAACCCGACTTTTGGAAGCTGAATTAAATGCTGATCGGATAAAAGCTTTTCGGCAGGTAGATGTTTTTGTAAATAATCATCGGATCAGGGAGGAGATGGAGGCTATTCATAAAGAAAAGCACAAACCGGAGTCGCTCAAGAAAATACTGGTCAAATTTGAGGAAGCCATAGATAAACTCGAGGATAGAAAATTTCTCGATGATGGAGATTGGAAATTATATGCTGAGCTCGTCAAACATGCAGATAATTTTAAGAAGCTTCAGAAGAAATCCTTTCGTCTGTTAAATTTTGATTTCCTCCGTGCCCGCTGGTTCTGGAAACGGATCTGTAAAAGAAATGAGATCAAGCTCGAAGAGTTGACTTTTAAAAAACTCTACAAAGAAGTAGGGCATTTCAAAAGGCTCCATAAATTATATGCAAAATACATCGATGACGCCTTTTTGGGGGACTTTCCCCTACTGGATACTCAAGCCGAAAAAAGAAAATGGTTGAAGTCGAAGGAGCAGCATGTAAGGGCTTACACCTTTACCCGAGACATCAATTATTTCCCAAAACACAAACCGAAATTCAATTTTGGGAAATTTGAGCAAGAAGATTGGAGCCAGAGCATGTTGCAGATTCAGTCCCTGGAAAATTTCAATAAATCTCTTAGCAATTTTGGCAGAGATTGGCAGAGTTACCTTCATGCAGATCAGATCGAAAAGATCCAGGACGGAATCAAATCTCCGGATGAGCTTAAGCCTTATTTCAAATCATTGCTGAATCATTTCAATAAAGATTTCAATGACCTGAAAAATCTGGATACGCATTTGGCCAGCTTTAGGCCTACTGAAAATCAGGTATTGGAAATCATTCGTCCTCAGTTACATAGTGGGCTTGAGGAAAAAAGTTTCTTGAATCAAATCCGACAATCCTTTTATTATTATTGGATCGAACATGCAGAACGGATTCATCCCATCCTGAGCGAAGTCAGTGGCAGAGGCTGGAACAGAAAAACGAAAGATTATCAAAAGAAACTTGAACAGAGAAGGCAGAAGGTAACCGAACTCATCCAAAGAAGGATCAAGGAAAATATTATCAGCATCCTAGAGTTCAATCGCCTGAAAAATCCCATTACCTATCGACAAATTCATCACCAGGTTAGCAAGAAAAGACGATTGTGGTCGGTCCGTAAACTGGTGAGTGAAACTTGGGAAAGTGGACTACAGAAGCTCATGCCCTGTTGGATGGCATCGCCCGAATCAGTAGCTGCTATTTTCCCGATGAAAGCTGATTTTTTTGATGTCGTAGTTTTTGATGAGGCTTCCCAATGTTTTGTGGAAAGGGCTATTCCAGTGATGCTGCGAGCAAAGCAATCCGTCATCGCTGGAGATGATAAGCAGCTCCAACCTTTAGATTTGTATAAGGTGAAATATGAAGATGCTGAAGCCGAATTTGTAGAGGATGAAATTGCCCTGGAAGTGGAAAGTATTCTTGATTTGGCGAAAACCTCTTTGCCCGAAACCCAATTGAACTGGCATTATCGATCGAGAGAAGAGGCCTTGATCAATTTTTCTAATCAGGCATTCTATGAAGGCAAGCTTCAGGTCATTCCTCCGGCAGAACATGATGCCCTTTCACAGCCCCCCCTTCAATGGATATCAGTAGAAGGTTTATGGGAAAGCAATCGAAATGAAGTCGAAGCAAGGCGAGTGATTGAGTTGGTTCTGAAGCTTATTCAGCGACCCGACAAGCCTTCTATCGGGATCGTTACCTTCAACTTCCATCAGCAAGAATTAATCAAGGACCTGCTAGATCGAGAATTAGAGTTTCTTTCTCAGGAGGATAAAAGGCTCTTCAATCTGCTCCAGGCCAGTATGCAAAAGAGTGAGGCTGAGGAATACCAGGGCCTTTTTGTGAAGAATATCGAAAATGTGCAGGGAGACGAAAGGGATATCATCATTTTCTCTATCGGCTATGCAAAAAATAAGAAAGGTAAGCTGGTCAGCAATTTTGGCTTACTTAATCAGGCAGGAGGTGAAAATCGATTGAACGTAGCCATAAGTCGGGCCCGTAAAATGAATTATGTTATTTGTTCTTTCCTTCCCCATGAGCTAAATGTAGAGCAGGCCAAACACGAAGGCCCTCGTTACCTCAAACAATATCTGCAATATGTGAGAGCCATAAGTGATAAGCAAGATGAAGTGGCGCTTTCCTTATTAGACGCTCAAAACTCAACAGATCTATATCAGCTTTCCCCCAATCCGATAGCTGACTTTATTTCTGAAGAGCTAGAGAAGCAAGGATATCAAATTAGCCGAAATTTGGGAGAGACTTCGTTTAAGTTAGATATAGCTGTACTTGATCCTGATAAAGAAGGAGAATATCTACTCGGTATTGAATGTGAGGGAAGTCAATATTTCAGTGGAGAAAGTGCAAAAGAAAGAGAAGTCTATCGTCCAGTTTTACTGGCTTCTAAATCCTGGAAAGTCCATCGGGTTTGGGCAAGAAATTATTGGTTGGATAAAGAAAAGGAGCTGGAAAAGATTCTCAAATTGCTAGGGAAAGCAGATTAGGAGGAAAAATCGAAATTCTTGAAATGTTTTTCCTAAATCCTCGTACAATATATAAATGATCTTTTTGACTTTTTCTCACAGTGATATAATACTACTTTAATAGCGTCTAATTTAATCGTATCAACCATGTCTATAGATAAGAGATCTCTTGTATCCCTGCTCATCCGCCTGTCAAAATCTGATGAAAAAATTCACACCAATGAAGCTCGCTTCATCATGGATGTAGGCACACAGCTAGGACTAGGTACTTCTGAAATCACAGAAATTGAAAACAATCCCAGCGCATATCCCCTCGATCCTCCTAAGTCTGAACAAGATAGGGTAAAGATTTTGTATCACCTTTTGTTTATGATGAAGATGGATGGCGAGGTTTCAGATGATGAATCAAAGCTCATCAATCAGATCGGGCTTAAGCTAGGCTTCAGACCGGAAATGGTAAATGCCATGATTAAGTTGATTCGTGAGCATGTAAATACGGATGTACCTCCCGAGAAAATGTTGGACATTCTCAAAAGATATCTAAATTAAGCACAATCATTGTTCTTGATCTAAAACACAATGCCCCAAAGCCCTGAAAAGAAGGCCTATAAAGTCATATACCTAATAAAAGCTTCCGGCAAAAATGGTCGGAGAGGTCTCGATGGCCGGGATTTCCCCTCCAACCATTATCGTGAGGAAAGTTCTAAAGCCAAATTCCATGGAGATCCGGGTTTTCATGGAGAACCAGGAGCTCATGCAAAAAATGTCTTCATCAGTGCAGAAGTCTGGCAAAAAGAATTTGACCCCAACCCAGGATCAAAGCTCCCCATTAAACTTACCATCCATTTTTTTAATGGAGAGATACCTTTGGATCGGAAAAAAGTTTTTCTGGAGCTTGGCGTGGGCGATAAGATCGAGATTCTTGCTCGTGGAGGGAATGGAGGAAAAGGAGGCGATGGAGGCTATGGTTTAAATACGCGGACTCCACGAATTTATCCTACTTTTGGTGGAGATGCTGGTTCAGGAGGCAATGGAGGAGACGGGGGACATATTCGAATAGAAGTTCCGGAGTCGCAGAGCTACTTGCTTTCTTATTTTGTTTATGATGTTTCCGGAGGGGAAGGAGGAAAAAAAGGATTTGGAGGAAAAGGGGGCGAATATAGAAATGTGAATCAGCTTAGCGGCTGGAATAGAAGAGGAAAAAGGGGCAAAAATGGAACCAATGGATTTAAAGGGAGAGAGGGGAAAGTAGAATATCAACTTACATCTAAGAAAATAAATAGTCCTGAGATATATAAAAAGCTCCATGATATAGAAATTGAACGTTTTGAATTTCAAGAAGCTTTTCCGGATGGTATCTATGAATTTGGAGAAGAGGTCATGATCCGGCATATCGGTATAAAGAATCTCTCAGATATGCCGACCCCCGAAGAAGTACCTATTTGCCTCAGAATCAAAGAAAATGAGTGGATCAAGCCCAGTAAGGCCTATCTCATCATCCCCCCCGGTATGAAAGAAAGAGAACGAAAAAACTTCTTTGATCCAATCTCCTTCCAGCTCCGACATGTTGATCCCCATTTGATTCAGGAAGATGCCCTGATCAAAGAAGTATCTCTGGAGATGGAAGCCTTTCACCCAGGATCCGATCTGGAATTTCCTCTAGCTAGAATTCAGCACACAATTAAAGTCCAGTATCCGGTCAGGCTGAAATACTTTCGGGTGATTAAAAGTTTGGCTCCCGGAGAACGAGGACGTATATCCTGGCGAACCCTCAATCTCATCGGTCCGGAAATTGACCTGGCGATCCATAGGCAGAGAAGAATGCAGGCAAGATTTAAACTGGGGGAGTGGAAAGAAAATCTCGCTCAGGAACAGCCACTTCGTTTGTTGGACCCACTGCTTAAACCCATGTCTATCATTGACTTTAGGCTCTTTGAGGTAGATAGGGAGGCAGAATACAAGGATTCTGAATTTTTTCTGCAAGTGGAAGGAGAAGCAGGTGAATTGCAGGATGTAAAAGCTGAACTGGCATTAGAATTAGGGGCTGTAGATAGTCCGCTAAAAGCGAAGCCTATCCAAATCATACCCTTCCATGTTCGCATTACCCAGACGTATAAAAAAACAGAGGCATCAGATGTGTTGCTGGTTTTTCATCACGATATAGATGTACCAAGTTTACAAGAGATCAAAAGTTTCTATAAAGCTATTGGTTCAACTATAGACTACTGGGATCTTTCATATTATGGTTTTCTTGATTTGGAAAAGAGGATGGAGGATGGGCGATCCATTCTAGAGGCTTTTGAAGGCAAAACCATTCTAATCCTGAATTTCCCTTTCCTCAATTACCAAAGAGAAGAAGTCCTTCCCTCCTTTTTCCTTAAACCAGCTCAATTTCATCGCGCAGTAAATGAGTTTGGAATCGAGTTCCTTATCATTGGGGAATCTCAGTGGCGGCAGGCGACTTTTGTTCAGTGGTTCAATCTTCCAACACTTCCCCGAAAAATTTATAATAGATACAGATCCGTTCAGGATTTTCTAAGCTTCTTGGATAATCGTCAGCATGAATTAGGAGATGGAAGCGATGGCTTTTTGAAAAGACCCTTAGGTATGTTGGCTTTTCCAGAAGACAATATATCTCATCGGTCCTATGAAATCCTGATCAAAAAAGAGGAATTGCCTCGCAAGTACCTGAGTCATTATTCGGATGAAACCCTGCGCGTGGTGTGTCGGCATCTTGCCCGAGAAATGGAGAGCCGTTTTCCAAAAGAGCAATTCTTCTTCATTTATGAATACAATAAAGAGACTATAGAGGGATTTTGGGGAAAGATAGAGGTAAAACAAGGTCCACATAAAGTCCATGGAGCCAATATGCTCGCCTGGCATTTGGAAAGGAGTATCTATGAAGAGACCCATGATAAAACAACTCCTAGTCTGGGCTTTTTCCTTTATTTGAGTCTGAGCAATTGGGAGTTTAAGGAAATGCTGCAGGAGTTTCTGGCTGGAAAGCCAGGCTTTTTGGAAACAGATCGAGCCATAGACGATGCCAGGGATGCAATTCTTTACAGGATCGTATTGGAGTTTATTAATTTGAAACACTTCCATAGCTTTTCAAAAGATGAATTGAAAGAGCAATTAGGCTTTTTCAATATGGTCTTCGATCACAATATCGGGGGCTTTGATGTGCGCTCACCACAGACCAGACTATTTGGCGAATTATGTGTACATATCCTTGCTTTCATCCAATCGCAAAAGAGTACCAAAGAAAAACTTTACCTCGATAAGGATGATTACCGTTTATCCCGCTTGATTCAGGAGCTGCTTGAAAACTGGGTAGATAGAAATTTTGATGTTTCTCGAGAGTTGAAACGGATGGACAGAAAATTGTGGCAGCGCAATAAAAGAGATGGAAAAGCATTCAGAAATAGCCTAAGAGAAAGGCGACAAACCCGACTCAGAAATTATGAATTGAAAGCGATCAGGGAACGTAAATCCTTGGCCGAAGCTGCCAGACAGTTTTACCTGAGAAATGTCCAGAACATTTCGGTACAAACCAATTCTATCTATCCCCGACAAAAATTTGAAGAAATCTGTCGGCAATGGAATGAGGTGACAAAACGATTCGATGAAATTTCTCAGAAAGAAATTGAGATGCTGGAAATGCTAAAGAAGTAATCCTACGTAAATAGGCTATTTTTGCCTTTCAGGTCTATCCCCTGGTACAAGAGTATGCCCAGGCTCAGCATAACTGGTACGATAAAGTAGTAATCGATGGGAAGTGCTAGAAAACTATAGAAAAAGGTCAACATAAGTTTCAGGCTCCCTAACAGATAAAGGCGGTCGCGTATTTGATCTTTTTTTCGATAGTAGAGGAATGCAAATAATATCAGCAAGATAGCTGAGCCAATGAATTGTAGATTCTGAACAGCTCCTGCCTGAGCCTCTGCATCTCCTGGCCAAAACTCATAAAACAAGGCTGCTAATCCTGTCCCTCTGTATAAAGCTCCCGGCTTACCATTGGGACCAAACCAGGGCTCAAAAGTCCAATTCTTCATTGTTACGATCCCATGGTGTTCCAATCCTTGTAAAGGCATTGTCCAGTCTTTACTCAAAAAGGGAATTATATATAAAATCAACATACCAGTCAGTACGATTCCTCCTAATTTGAATAATTCCTTTTTCGGCTTCTTAAGAAGGAAAAGTAGAAAGAGGAGGGGAGCCCAAAAGAGGAGGCTGTATCTGGAAAGTAAACAAGCCAGGAGCGCGATTCCCATGAGCCAGATATTTCCGGTCGTTAAGGCAACTACCAGAAAGATGTAATAGCTTAGAATAAGGAGTTCGACTGTATGGCTGAAAATGACGAAATTATTTCGGAGCAAAAGGTAGATAAATAATCCGGGAAGGACAGCTAGTATGCTACTTTGGAAGATGCTCCTTCCCTTTTGAATAGCGATATGGGTGAAAAATAAACTAGAGGCTAACCAAAGTCCTATTACCCACCATCTGTCATCAAATCCCATGGCCTCAGGTACCACAAAGGGGGCCCAATGAAGTGGCATATAAGGGGACCGCAGCTCATAACCAAAGTCATGAATAGGTGCATAGGGAAATTCGCCATTTATAAACCTCCGAGCCATGACTTCAATTTGTGGAATGATGTCCGAGTTTTGTGGAGCTATGGCATATTTTTCAAAGAGAGGAAAAAGGATTGGAAGTAAAATTATGATTCCTACAAATGGGAGAGCGTATTGGATGATTTTTACCCAAAGAGGTGCCTGCTTAGCGTTTGAATAGTTGCTGACTTCGATTTCAGTTTGAAAGCTTTTCCTTATCGCATAGATTCCCATTCCTATTCCAGCGAAAAAAATCAGGCACGAATGAATTAAGTTCGCATCGGCTTCTTTCCCCGGTTTCCACCAACTCACCAGTCCAAATTCCAATACACAAAAGAGAGCTAAAAAAGCCCATTGAATTTCTTTTGGATACTTTTGATATAGGTTTTGGAGCATAGCTAGTATTCAGCTCTAAATAAGGGGCGAATTTATTGCTTTAGCAAGGGCATGTCCCATTTGATTTGGTTCCAGGGACTCCTTTTATCAGAAAGTAGGCGATTGAGGGTCTTTTCATAAAGTCTGCCCTTTTTGCGATAATCGATCGAAGACCAAAATTCACGGCCCATGAGGTAAGCTTCTCCCATGTCTTTCCAGGAATCATATCGACTTTGTAGGGCTGTCGCCACTGAATTTAGGTTTTCCCAGGCTGTTTCTTCATCCAGGTAGCCTGCAAGGTAACCCAGTCCACAGTTTTCCATGTATCTCAATTGATCCCAGGCCATAAAGCCCTGATTTTTAAGTTTGCTGCCTTCTTCTTCAATCATTGCTACCCGTGCTCTTTCTTCGGCCATCTCTGTTTTCGTAGACATCGGATGCTCTCCTCGGTTTACCTCTGCGATATAATCCTGAATATCACTTTGTGAGCTATTCATAATGCGTTGGATCAATTCAAGAAACTCCGTTCTATGCCCTTCTGTAATCAGCCAATCCTGAACTTCATCAAAGTCCTCCTGATCCTGTATGTCCCATTCTTTTTTCAGTCGCTTTCGGGCATATTTCATGGAGCTATTACTCATCTCCGCACCGCCGAGTACATAGAGTTTACGATTTTGAACTCGATAAAGTAGTGCCAAGGCAGCCATGCTCCACATATTTGGGCTATTGTCTTTGGCTTTGCTGTACCTTCGAGGAAGCATAGTACTTTTTAATCCTGCTTTGGCTGAATTTCGAATCTTGTTAAATCGAATGAGCCACCAAAGTATGCCAACAATAAGTAGGCTAAACAAAGAGCTATACAGCCAGCCCCCTATTTTATGAAATTCTGTACCCGCCCAAAAGAAAACAAGGCCAGCACCGATAAAGCTTCCCAGGAGTTTTATATAATACTCAGGATTGCGAAGTCCCTGATCTTTTCCTTCAGATCCCACCATCTTTTTTTGCCTCACAGCACGTAAGCCCAGGTAGAAAAGAAAAATTCCGAGGGCAGCTATGAGGTATGGAGAAAAGCCAGGTTCGTTCATGTGAAAAGCCGGTTTCGCTTGCTCCGATAAAAATACGAATAATATTTTGAGAGCGGGGAACCCTTCCACGCGAAGCCCTGATTCTCTTTTTGCTTAGAAAAGTGGAAAGAACACACATGGGGCAATTTGAAAGATAGTGGATTGCGCCCCTCCCATTTTTTATGAAAAAAGGGGAGCTTTGTTCGAGTGGAGAGTTTCAAAGATTAATCCAGATAATTAATCTTAATATCATCGATATGCATCTCTGTACTTGGACCGACTAGGAAGCCGATAGAGTTACCCAAAAAAGGCTCGAATTCGAGAATATCGTAATAGACTTCATTTACATAAAGGTGATAGAAATCCCCTGTTTTACGGATGGTGATTTTATTAAAATCGCTGGGATCCAGGCTTAAGATTTTACTTCCAGCAGAAACACCTACAGTCCAGTTTCCAATTACACCATTGCTTTCTCTATTGAATCCAAGGAAATAAAAATTGCTACTATTATTCCCGCCCCATTGAAACATACTGGTTCCTGTACCAGACACGATTTTAATATTGGTTTCTATTTCAAAATCACGATCTTGGTCTATAAATTGATTTCTTTGGACAAAAATACCTGATTCTGGAGATTTGGACTCAAATATGTATAATCCATCCCGAATTTCTGCTCTAGATTGTGCATTATTTCCAACAGTCCAATTATTGACGTTATTATCAAAGCTTTCGTCCAAAACGTTGGCTGTAGCTGTTGGGCCACTGTAGGTGGGAGGATTCTTTGCCCATTCGGGAACTTCAGCTTGTTCAGCCAGAAATAGTTCGTCCAAATAATAATCTCGCTTGAAGCCAGTTAGAAGAGATCCATAAACCTGCTCTCCAGTTGAGCGCATCATACTGGAGATATTATTATTGGGGAGAAAGTCATCCCGGTGCGAAAGTCGATCCAGTATACAATGACCCAATTCATGGAAAACGAGAATCTCCCGATGATAAATATTGTTTTGCCAGTTGGCGGAAGTTGTATCCAGTTCTATATGTGGAACAAAGACATTAGCATTATTTATCGGAGAGATACATATGCCTGCGGCTTGCCCATTATTCAAATTTTCTCTAAAATCAACACGTAAATTTTCAATGTTGATATCCAGCCCTCTTTTGCTAGCCTCTAATTCAAATGCATCTACATAGGGTTGGATGAGGTCAGGTACTTCATATACTGGGCCGGGAGCTGGGCCGGGATCACTTTCACAAGCTATCATAAAAAGAAGCGAACTAAGTACCAGACTCAAAATGGAAGAATGCCGCATAAAAGATATAGATCAGAAGATTTTCAACTATTTGACTAGCAAAAATCCTAAACGTTTAATCAGGGTATTTCAATAGTAACGAAAATAATGGAGAATCGGCTGCAGGCCAAACCACTTTTTCAATAATTATACACGCTTATCCAGATTTCTCCTAAACTCCTACCCGAAACTCATCCAGGTATTCGCCGAGCATATCGAGATTGTTATCAAAAACGCGTTTATTTAAATGCGCCTTTGCCATTCCATAGTTTCCTGCCAACATAGCCTGAAAAAAAGAAGCAATCTGGACAGGTTTTGCCCTATCGACGACAAATCCGCGAACTTGTCCACGATACAAAGCATCAGAAATGATATCTTTTACACTGTCTTGCATGATTTCCAGTCTTTTTCGAAAGCCTTCATCCAGCGGAGACATCTCTAACGCCAGGTTATGCACAGGATCACCAAACATCAAATCTTTTGCCTCAGTTGTGAGCTTAATTCCACTTAAAATAGACTGTAGAAAGCTTACAGGGTTGCCTTCATACTCCAGCAGCGGAAGATATGGCTTGAGATATTCAGGTTGAATTACTTCTTCGAGGATGGCATAACCCAGAACGGTCTTATTTTTGAAGTGGTAATAAAGGGCACCTTTGGTGACATCCATACTTGTCATCACTACATCAGCTCTTAATCCTTGAAAGCCTTTAACGCGCATATCCTCATAGACGCGCTCTAATATTCTCATCCGGGTATCCATAATCAGTAAAATAAGACCATACCTTTTGGTATGCAAAAAATCTACCAAAAATTACTTATTCTCCAAATACTTCTGCGAAGACTTTCATGGTCTGAGGATATTTGAAGCCATCAATATGATACTTGTAATAATCAAAGAGTGTCTTGATGATAAAGCGTTTCATATTACTGTCGAAAGTAATCTGCTGGCAGGAATGTGGTGAGGGAAGTTCGTCGAGATTGCTGTGCATGAAACGATAGAGATAGGGAGCTACTGCATCTTCGGTCTGTTTGGCTTGAGAGAATATACCGTCGCGAATATTAAAGCTCAATCGACTTGCTCCATTGCTTTGGTCATGCGGAAAGAAGCCCAAATGGCGGGTATGGTGGAGGAGAAAGTATATGAAAATTTGAATCAAACGTTTTTCAGATTGGTCCAGTTTCGTGATGATATTGTGTAGGAAATTGTAGAGCGCTTCATTTTTCTCCTCTTCTTTTACGGTGTCGTAGAAGATTTCCAACATAGCCAGCCCCAGGGAAAGTTTGACGGGTTGAGTCTGAACCTCATTTAAGTAGACCGAAATTTTACTTTCCGTGATCTTGTGTAGGCTCCGATTTTCCTTATTGATAAAGACGCATTCGATGATGGAAAGGGGTTGGAAATAGCTATGCCGACTCTTGGCTCGGGTCGAACGATAGCCTTTGATCAGAAAACTCTTGATCCCATAATCTTTGGTATAGACGGTGGTGATCAGGTTGGCGTCCTGATGCTTGAGCGTTCGTAATACGATTCCTTCAGTCTTACTTATCAAGTTGGAAAATCAGTTAATACGGGGTATTTAAAAATAACAAAAATCCAGCTCACTTGGACTCCTCTTTAGCTAGAGGGTTTCTTCAAGCTATAATTAGCCCCCGACGCAATCAGGCTGGGACGGAGCTTATAGGCCAAATCAAGGATATCTTTTTCCTCTTCATAAATTCCCAACAGTTTGTCGCGATCTTCTTCCGTATTGATCGCTTTTACTTTGCTGACCATAGGAGAAAGGGCATTTTTGGGGAAAAGGATGACTTCTTCAATTTTATACGCTTCTCTTACACTTCCCAAAAGATCGAGAGGATTTATCAAAACGCTTTCCTCTCCCTGCTTTAGAATAGGAGCCAGAATCAATAATTGAATAGGGTGGAGGAGCTTTTCGATTAAGGCTTTATTTGGGATGAGTTTGCCAGCTTCCTCTAAGAAAAACTTTCGTTGATCGGCAGAAAAGGCATTGTTGTACACCATAGACTCACTCAAAAGAGCCGAAATCCGTTTATTGACAAATCGAGTATCATTGACCTTTCTTCCAAATTGATCATGAATGAGGATTGCTTTTTCTTCAAATTTGAAATTGTGAACCAGATCGCGAATTAACATACGATCTTTGAGGTTGTCTTCTGTGAGATAGAGGAGCTTCAAAAGGAAATGGGATTTTAAGTGTAAACGAAATTAGGGATTTTAGAGGACAAATGAAGATGAACCGCCGATTTCCTGAATAAATGTATACCTTGGCTTCTTAGTCAAAACTTTGCTCTATGAGCCATATAGAACAAAACAAAGGAACCACCTACGTATTAAGGATCGCTTTGGGTATCATTACCCTCCTTCTCGTCCTTCCCTGGATCAATTCAATTCTTACTTATTTTCTGGGCTTCTATCTCTTTCCTGATCTTTATGGCTTTCGGTCCACCACTTTCTTTTATCTCCTCTTACTTGCCTATTATATATATCGGGTAATGGGAATTGAAACCATCGGTCGAAGATCGAAAACACTTTGGATCATTCGTTTTATTCTAGTCGGTTTTATCTCTCTGCCCATTTTCTGGTACTTTTTCATCTGGAAGAAAGAAGAATATGCCCTATTTTCGGATGCAGAGAAAAGGCAACATGAATTGGAGGAAATAGAAAAGGAATGATTTTCAACTTAGAAGATATTAAGGAAGATTTTGAAGAATATGCCTCCAAAAGCATTCCCTTTGAAAGCGAAGCCTACTTTCGACAAAATGATTTTAATAAGCCGCAATCCGAAGAATCACTGGCTAGTTTAATTGCAATGAAATCTGAGATTCTTTCTATAAGGCTATTCTGGATCAAGGCTTATCAAAAGATTTTGGATTGGGAGGAAGTATTAGAGGAAGGGGAAACTATGTCTCCCGATCTGTTTATTATTAAAACTCAGAAAATAAGCCAGTCTGGGTTCTTTCGAGCAAAGCACGAGATGTTTACCAATCTCGCTACCCCTCCAGATCTGCTTGCTCCATCATACAAAGCGTATCAACTAAAAAATGAATGGAACCAGCGTATTTTTCTACTTGAAAATGAGACGAAGTACCAGTTGGTATATTGGGATACTACGGTTTAGTGCTTATCTGGCAATCACCGAAAACTTACCAATACAGGCATTATCGCCATTATCATCTGCAATCAGTGCTAGATAAATCCCGGAACGGACCTTTTCGCCCTTTACATCCCGGCCATCCCATACGGCTGTTCCCCCCTGAGATTGAATCTCGCGTACCAATAAGCCAGAAACCGTGGTGATTTTCACTATCGATTCAGCTCCAGATCCACGAATAGTTATACCCGATTCTGTATCGGTAAAAGCTGGATTGGGATAAACGAAAACATCATTGCACTCCCTGGATCCCGCCGTTGCATTTCCTTGAAAGCTAATCAGTCCCAGAGAGGTTGCGAAGAATACTTCTCCTGTGGTTTGATCTACCTCAACATCGTTGACGACATTGGATAGCAACGGGCTATTTTCTTCAGTAAAGGTTTCAATCAATTCATCTCCATCCTCCGAAACCAGAAAAACTCCATCATTGGTTGCCAACCATTTTCGATTTCCTCCATCTACCGCAATGGCATTTATAGTCGCTTCCCCCAGCAGAGGACGACGATCAAAAACAGGGGGTCGGGCGTCTACAATTTGTCTTTGAGAAATGGAAAAAGGATCAAAGAATACCACAACTCCTTGCGTAGTTCCTACCCAGATGAATCCATCCTGATCTTTGACAAGAGAAGTGACGGAATTGCTGGGAAGATCTCCCTGGTTGATTCCTGATTTTAAGGTAAGGGTCCAGTCATCTGAAACATCCAGCGGCGTTTGCGCATCATTATAAACCAAAACGCCTTGATCCTCATTGATGATCCACTTACTCCCGAAGTCATCTACAATCATATCTACAAAATGATCATTATTGGGAATGCGGCTAGGGTTGGCCTTGAACCATTCTCCTTCAGGGCTTTTTACCATTAGCGGAATTTGAGAGAAATCCAGACTCACCCAAAGGTTGCCATTTAGGTCATAGTCCATTCCGCTTACTCTGGAATTATCGAGTTTGCTGATATCACAAGGAGGAGCGATAACGGAAAGCTCAGCATTTTCACAATTGTAAAAAGTTTCCTGAACTCCATTTTTTAGTTCCACCAAACCCGTTCCCCAGGAAGCCATCACTGCTTTCCCCGTCGAATAGTCATAGATCCCGCGAGCAAAACTGGTACTTACTGTAGGATCGAGTGCACCGGATTCACCCGAGAGTCTTTCCCATCCATTGTCCCGGGTAAAATAATATATACCCAATCGATTCGGATCTGTATTAAAGGATTGATTATAGCCTTTTGGGGCAATGTAGATTTCCCCATTTCCTACGGCAACACGAATACAGTCATTGGTGGCAGGTCCTGTAGGTGAAAGGCTGAATTTTTCCCCATCCAAAAACCCTAGTACTCCCTGCCCATTGGTGCAGGTGATGTATTTGCCGGGTGAAACAAAATGTACATCCGTTACTTGTTGCCCATCGCTGAAAAAGTCTCTTCGAGAACCGTCAAACCCAAATATTGAACTTCTGGTAATTCGCCAAACGGAAACGGCTTCTTCAGAAAGGGTAAATCCATCCACTTTTTCATTGGAAGGATCAAAAGGGATCCAAATACCATTTTCTCGAATCAATAGCGAATTGGGGGTCCGGAGCATCATAACACTGCTATTGGATTCAATCTGTAGGAGATTCAAACTGGAATTTAATCCGTCGCGATTACTTTCGTCTCTCCAGATAGAAGGATCTTTCAGGTTGGGGAAATCAGCGGGAGCGGAGTAAAGCCCAAAGTCTTCGAGCAAAACCCAAACACGATTTTCCAATACACTTACGCCAATTACATTAATCTGAGAAGGTAAGTCTGCAAATTGAGCGACATCCGTTTCAGGTAGGCCATCATTTAGGTCATAAATCACCAGCCCAAATTCTGTGGCGATATATAGTTTGTCGGACCTTCCGGCAAAAGCATTGATACGTTTTTGAGTGAAAAAGCTGTTTCTCTGAATATCAGTAAAGTATTCAAATTGGCCTGCTTCACGAAACACATCTATCATTCCATCCGCATATCCTACAAAAACCTGATCCGCCTCTGTATGGTAAAAGATGGTCGTGGGATTGATTCCACTCAGGCCCTCAATAGTTGAAAATACCTGAGATTCCCGATTTTCCAGGTCATAACTAAACATACCTCCGCGGGTGATCGCATATACAATCCCATTTCTATCCACGGACTTGACACTGGAAGTATGACTGAGGTAAGAGGTCCAGCTATTGAGTTCATTTCCCTGGCCAAAGCTGATTAGGGAAAAGGCCAGTATAAATATACTGAGAAATAATTTCTTCATGTCTTTGGGCTTCTATGCATAAAGCATTGCGCAAATCTACAAGAAAGATCGGCTCCTTGCTAGGGATAAATTAATCTCAGAAAAGTCTGGAAAGACGCAGGGCCAGGAAAACCTGGCCCTATTGCGATAGTCGCATTAATGCGAATTGAAGAAATTATTTTAACGAGTAGCTTGGAACGCCTCGCTCGTAATCAAAATGTTTTTCCAAAATCCCTCGCGCATAGAGTTTCTGGAGTTTCCTTTCTGCCTGAGAAGGTGAAAGATAGGACCCGGCCGCCAATTCATCCGCAAAAATCTTCCCTCCATGATGTTCAATTGTTTCCAGTAAGTCATCCTCAGGCATGATACCGAGATACTTATAATAGAAGCGCGCTATATAGGTTCGAAATGACTTCACGGGAAATAACAGAACTGGGTGGCTATACAAAACTGCACAATAATCATTCCTTAAACCTCAATCACAGGGCCGACTATACTGTAATTCTAACATTTCATTGAAAAGGAAACAGGAATCCTCTGCGACCAATCGGATGGTATTCTGAGTTGTCTCAATTCGAAAGTTGACCAGCTTGCTCATTTTGCCCTTTTGGAAGGTATATTGATAAAGTTCTTCCCCTCTTTCAAAATTTTTACTTTTCAATCTACCGCTATGTTTTTCGAAGGTGTAAATGATATTTCTTTCGCGATCGACATGATAAGCCCTGTCGAAATCGTAGTATTTAATACGTGGGATAAATGAGCTTTCGCGAAAATAATTGGGCTCTCCGACGATATCCAGCGTGACTCCCCCTGTACGATAGTCAATTTCATAATTGCTGACAGCCAAAAGGCCCTGTTTCTGAGATAAAACCCATACGGCTCTTTCTTCAAGGGTCCTGACGCCTTTTTTTGATCTCCTCAGCACATAATAAATCTCATCTTCTATGACATTATCGTATTTTTTATCAATCAATAAATGATAATGCCGATCAGAAAATTTTACGAGGGTATCTCCTAGTTCAGCCTCTGGATCCAGAAATACATGGGCATTTTGTAGTTGCTGACCAAACTCTACATAATAGGTTTTCGTATTTCCTTTTAATAAAAAGCCACTTCCATTGGCTTCAAAGATATTGTAGGAAAAAGGAAACATAGGTGAATTATCCCTCAGACTGGGATTTGGGCTAAAGTGATACCAATTGTTAGCATCCAGAAATACGGTATCCTGTACAAGCTCGAAGGGAGCCTGATTTATAAAGGTTTCATTGCAGGAAGTGTAGATGAAACCTGTTAGAATCACAATGGCAAGTAACAGGATTTCCTGAAGCGAACGATTCATGGTTCGGGGATATTACCCTTAGGTCTGGGAATAAGCTCAACAAAGCTAAGCCTTGTCGCTTTCTTTAACAAAATTGCAAAGCACATTCAACCATGACACATTGTTAATACGAATGAAAATCAGCGGAATTATTTACAGGAAAGATTTTATCACAAGTTCTCAGGAATTATTTGATTTTCTTCAGGCAAATGTTGGCTGGGATAAACGTATGAAATCACGATTTACAGCAAGTTTCGGTAAGGCATACAATTATTCGCAAATTTCTTATCCCTATCAGAAAATGCCTAATGAGTTGAAAAATATAAGTGAAAAAATAAAGGAAGAAGTTGGGTATGAGCCCAACAATTGTCTAATAAACTATTACCTGGATGGAAAGTCGAAAATGGGTTTTCATTCCGATCAGATAGATAAATTAAAAGTAGAGACAGGAATTGGTATCATTTCCTTAGGGGCAGAAAGAAGTATATCCTTTAGACAGAAAGAAAATAAAGCACAAAAAATAGAACAGTTGCTTCATGCTGGTTCATTTTTTCATATGAATCAGCAAGTACAGGATGAATGGGAACACGCCATCCCCAAAGATGGAAGTGAAAAAGGACGAATGAGCCTTACCTTCAGAGCAATCAAGTAGAAGGAGAAAGAATCTCATTTTCTGCTTTTCTCTTCTCTTTATCTGCAAATGATCAAATCAAAGAAATACATATCCAAAAATCCTGTTTACCTTTAAAGTCTTAGAAATAATCATTCTCCATGGAATCCATCATCCGATTAGAAAATATCCGTAAGACCTACCAAATGGGTCAAATAGAGATTCATGCATTAAGAGACGTATCTCTGGATATTTATCCCAATCAGTACATAGCCATTATGGGGCCCTCTGGTTCAGGTAAGTCAACCTTAATGAATGTTTTGGGTTGTCTTGATACCCCATCAGATGGAAACTACTTTCTCAATGGCACCAATGTAAGTAATATGGATGATGCCGATCTTGCTCACATTAGAAATAAAGAAATCGGCTTTGTATTCCAAACTTTCAACCTCCTACCTCGATCTACTGCCCTTGACAATGTAGCTTTGCCCCTGGTTTATGCAGGCTTAAATAAGGGAAAGAGATCCGCCAGGGCTCAGGAAGTCTTGGAAAGTGTGGGGCTGGGAGATCGTGTTCATCATAAACCCAATGAACTTTCCGGGGGACAAAGGCAAAGGGTAGCTGTTGCTCGTGCTCTGGTAAATAGCCCTTCTATTATTCTCGCGGATGAGCCAACTGGTAACCTGGATTCCAAGACATCTTACGAAATCATGGCATTGTTTGACCGCTTACACAAACAGGGCAATACGATTATCGTAGTTACGCATGAAGAGGATATCGCGCTCTATGCACAAACCGTCGTCCGACTTCGAGACGGAAATATTGAATCTATAAAAGATAATGAAACCCGTACGCAGCCTTAGTTTATAAGGCCGGAATCGGAGTAGCTAAAGGAAGGCCTGCCTGGTTAATGGTATTGACCAAGGGTAGCAAGATTTTGCTTGCCAGTCCGAAGAGGAGTAAATAACCCACAATATCAGTAAAGGCAGTGATCAGAATGGAAGACGCTACTGCCGGATCAACCCCCAGTCTCTCCAGCATAATGGGAATAAAGGAACCCGCAAAGCCTGCCAGGATCAAATTTCCGAACATCGCACAGAATACAACCACTCCTACCATGATTTCCAACTGAACATTGTCTTCCAGTTGGGGATTGAAATTGGCATTATATAAAGCAACGGCCATAGCGGCTATCGCCCCGATCATAAATCCATTCATGGCGCCTACCGCAATCTCCTTTAAAATTACACGCAAGGCCTTCCTCGGGGGGATCCCATCATTAGAAATCCTCAGAATCGTAACAGCCAGCGTTTGCGTCGCTCCATTTCCTCCCACACCTGCAATGATCGGCATAAGAGACGCAACCAAAGCAATCTTTTCGATTGTCCCAGAAAAGAAACCCACCACCAGCATGGCTGTGGAGGCTGTAACCAGGTTGACTAATAGCCAGGGAATTCTACTTCTGACAGAGTCAAACCATCCCCCTCGAATTTTTGCTCCCTCTGATACTCCGGCAAATTTCAGGGTATCCTCTGTATTCTCTTCCTCGATTACATCCATCACATCATCAAAAGTGATGCGGCCTAACAGTCTTTTCTCCGTATCAACTACTGGTAGGGTGGGAAGATTATATTGGGACATGGCCTTAGCGACCTCTTCCTGATCGGTATCCACCGAAACAGAAATGATGTCTGGGTCCATGACGTTTTCTACGATCTCATGGTTTCTCGCCAGAAATAGAGAACGAAATGTAAGATAGCCTTGCAAACAGTGGTGGTCATCTACCACATAGATGGTATAGAAATCATCCATGTCTTCTGATTGCTCAACTACCTGCCTCAAAGCTTCCAGCTTAGACATTTTTATACCTACATAAACCACCTCGGGATTCATCAATCCCCCGGCACTCTCCTCATCATACTCCAGAAGCTGGGTAATCACATTCTCCTCTTCATCCGGAACAAAAGACAAAATGCGCTCCTTGATTTCTTCTGAAACCTGTGCCAGCAGGTCAGCAGCATCGTCCGGAGCGAGTTCTTCGATCAGTTCTGAAGCAACTTGCGGACGCAATAGTGATAGAAGCTTACCTGGATTGGTTTCTTCATCCATCTCAGAAATTGCCTCGGAAATGAGGTCCCTGGGAAGCTCACGTACGATCTGTTTTTGGAGGTCCTCAGGAGATTCTTCGAGGAGCATAGCAATCTCTGTAGGATGCAAAGCACTGATCAGCGCCCGAACGTGGGTGCTGGAAGTCTTTAACAGGCGTCTTACCCGGTCGACTCTTTTTCGTGGATCAGTGTCTTTGTTTGCCATAGGAAGAAACGAATCCTAAGGTTTATGCTTAATGATTCAAGCGGAAATTATGTGGGTAAATTACTCTTTTCGTTGGGAAAAATACGATCGAAAATCAATTTTTCTGTCAATGAGAAAGAGAATTTTATGTATGCAAAATCAGGGCCGAAAATTTCGGAGGGGATAACTTGAAATGAGCATGGAAAACCCATTAATGATGAAAGAAAGTCATAGAAATAGAATTAAATGAATCTTTATACTATCCTAAATCTATTGTTTCTTGTTTTTATTGTGCATTTTAGAGTAAAATGAGAAAATAAATAGAACATGAAGTCCCCCGATCTTTGGAACATGATGGAAAAGTTGGAGAATCGTGAGCTGAGTCGATTCCGAAAATACCTTTCTTCGCCTTATTTCAACAGTGATGAGAAACACCTGCAATTATTTGAGGCGGTTTACGAACAGGTAGAAGAAGGGAGGGCAGATAGAGAAGCCTTAGATGCTATTTTATTTCCTTATAAACCTTTTGCCTATACCCGAATTACCAACCTGATTTCAGATTTGAAAAAACTCCTTGAAGGCTTTTTCCTGCAGGAGAAATTAAAAGCAGATCCGATAAGGGAGGAGAAGATGCTCATGGAAGTCATGAACGAACGGGGCTTAAACAAACTATTTGGGCAGAGTCATACGCGTTTGCAGAAAGCGTTGGACGGAGCATCCGTTTCTGCAGAAGAAAATTTTTTGCATCATTTTTCCTCAGCTTCTCTCGCTTACCAAAATCAGGGAGATCTTGCTCAGCTGGATAAAAAAATTAAATCCCTTCACCTTTTTTACGTGATGGCCATGCTAAGGTCTGTTTGCGAAGACTTGAGTCAGGGGCCTTTAATCGAAAATAAAAATAAGAGACTTCCGCATCGCTTCTTTGTAGAATATATCAGCAACAATTATCAACTATACTGGAAAGAAAAGGAGATGCGGATGATGATTCGCATTTTGCGAATGCAGGTTGAGCCTTTTACATCCAGGCATATTCAGGATTTTTCTAAAGATTGGGAAGCGTATAGCTCAGAACTATCTAACAGTTTTCGATCTGAGTTGATTCACTTATTGGGAAGGTCAGAAAAGAAACTTGGCGGAAAGGATGCAGGAAATATACAGAAAGAATACCTGGCTTTGTACAAGCAATTGATTGACACGAACTGGATTTGGGAAAGTAATCATCTGAATAAAGATTTCTCCCGGCAAATCTTCCAATTGGCTTTACAGGAAAAAGATACGGATTGCCTAAATAGCTTTCTCCTCAAAGTAGAAGGAGTTCCTGAATCTGAAATTTATCAATCTGCTAATCCCTATTTTCAGGCAGCTTATTTGTTTGATTATCTCGGAGAATCAAGAGAGGCAGGAAAGGCTTTGGCTGGGGCATCTTTTGAAGATGAAGTCTTTGGCGAAGACGTCTTTCTCCTGCATTTGCAAATAAAATATGACTTATATGAAGATCAGGCTTTGGAGAAAGCCTTTGAATCCTATCAAAAAATCTTAAAAAGAAAGAAAGCGACTACAGAAATTCGAGAGGGATGGCAGCTTCTTGAAAAGTATTCCTCGAAACTATTGAAAATACGGATGCAAGTTCAGATTGCTCAGCCAGCTCAATTCGCAAAAAAGAAAGAAAAATTGGCTTCGGATATAGGACAGGAAATCGATTTTCCGATGAAGCAATGGCTACTGGAAAAGCTCAAACATATTGCCGGAAAAGGATAACTATCTGAGGATAGCCCGCACGATCAGATAAACGACTGCAAGAAGAAAAACAAGGATCGAGATTTTGTTGATCCCATGCATAGCTCTCAAATTGAAGTTTGTTGTATCACCCTCTTCTTGCTTCCTGAAAGTGATGTATCCCAAAATTTTCTTTAAAACTTCCATAATCTTCTAACCCTTTTGAGGCTTTTTATGTTTCTTGCAAAGTAGGAAATAAATTCCATTGACTGACAAACAAAGCATAGCTGATTGGATAGGACTCCTCTACCAGGAGCGCAAACTGATTGATTTTATCCTGCTTCAATCAAGAGAACGTCTGTTGTTTAGCAAGGAGGAACTACTTCCATTCTGCCGAAATAATCCCGAAAGATTCCAACGACTACTCGATCAGAATTTCCTTCAGGAAAAAGGAGGAAACTTTGCCGCCTCTGTTGTCCTCATAGAATTTTCTGGAAGCAATGAGATCGCTTTTTCTCTGGATGCATACATTCAGGAGATCTCAGATCGATTACAAAATCTACAGCAAGGAAACGACCGACATATTTCTGAATGGAAAAGATGCCTTTATCAAGTGGAGGAAGTATTTTTAATAAAGGCTGAGGAACTGTCGGTAGAAAGGAATCAGAAGGAGGTTAATCACTTCCAACAGCAAATTCGTGAATTGCGAATCATTTTGTTGGACGAAAAATTAGCAGGGATTATAAGTGAAGAAGTTGAAATACTCTATCTGGAATTGAGGCAAGGATTGAAAGAGCTTGAGCAGAGTATGAATAGGATTAGCCAGGGAATAGAGATTCCTTTTAATCAAAAACTAAGATCAATTAAAAATCAAAAAGAACTGACCAGTAAAAAGGAAGTTCAGGAACTGATGAAAAATCAACATGCCTTTTTTCTGGATCAGACTTTACAAATAAAACCCAGAATCTCATCTACTGACTTGGAAGCGGAAGAAGCACTGTATACATTGGCAAAAAATGTCCGCTAAATTACGGATGGAACTACCAAAGGAAACTCCTCATATATTCGATTGGCTCAGCAAGGGGCAATTCCTTAATTCGCATAGTGCGAATGAGGATCAGGAACGCTATTATAGCGTATTGGAGGAGCATTTTGAGCGCTATCACAGTTATTTCAAACAGATAGGTTTCGAACTGGAAAAAGGTAAAAACTATTTTTACCTGAGCAGAAAAGAGGCGAAATCCAATCTAGAAGATAAGCTTCAAAAGCTCTCGCGCTACATTGATATTCTGGATTTCTGTCTGGATGTTGATCCTTTCTTTGGAACAGGATCCAGATTAAAATTGGAAGGCTGGGGGGTGAAAATTTCGGAGGATATTTTGCTAAAAAGGAAACTGAGAAAACTGGAATCCAGAGGAGATCATGAAACAGAAAAACTAAAGCGCATCCTAGACCTTATGTGTAAAGATGTTTTCCTGGAAGTAGAAAATGAGCAGGAAAAAATATATCGGGTACTTCCAGCGATACAGTACCTCAAAAATCTAATAGAACAGATCAAGCCAGAAGAAAATCATCCTTGAAAGAGCTGAAAAAAATAATTCTGATCAATAGTATCCAGGACTATGCGGAAATCGAACTGGATACATCCACTCATATTTATGGAGCAAATGGAAGTGGGAAGACGGACCTTTTACACCTTATCTCAAGTTTTTATACGGGTATCCTGAAAAATCCCCATATCCAGGATAAGGGAAACAGCTACTATCTACCCCATAGCAATTCGTGGATCATCTTTGAAGTAGCAGCTTCGAAAGGCGTTTTTTCTTTGGCTTTCCATAGAGAAGAGGCAATTCCCAAAGCATATTTCCTCAATGGCGATTATGAGAAAGAATATTTTTTCAAAAAAGAGAAAGCCCTAAGCTGGAAAGAGGTAAAAGCCAATCACAAAAAACGCAAACTTCATCAGGCAGGTCCTTTTGATTTGGACAGCATATACTGGCAAATTTTAAATGGTACCTATGCGGGTAAGGATAAATCGGACCTAAGAAGATACGCACTGACTACTTCCCCGCATGCGCAGCATTTTCCCCGCTTATATATAAATCTTTACCACAAAGGGGAAATTTCATTTGGACTATTAAAGGAATTGCTCTGTGCATTTGATGAAGTGCAGGAGGCGAAAGTTGATTTGGAGGAAATTGATAAAGCCTCCAAGCAGCTTCGAAAAGATTTACGGAGTATTAGGTCCTGGAGAGCGGCTGAATCTGATTTTCATGAACTCCTTAAACAGCATAAAAATCTAAAATCGCTCTTAGAAAATGAAGAGCACCTCAATAACCGATTGCCATTTGCTGTTTACCAACACAGAGAGAAAAGGGAAGCCCTAAAGTTTTCCTTTGAAGCTGCTAAGAATTCCCTAAAGGAGATGGAAAGTGAAAGAGATTTGAGCAAGAAGGTACATCTTGATGTACTCAGGCAGCTATATGTAAAAAAAGGAGAGCTTGGCTATAAACTATCTTTTGCAAAGGAAAAATCAGCTCATTATGAAGCGAGTGAAATCCAGCAAAAGATTCAGCAATTCTATGAACTAAATCTTCGGAAACAACGGGCTGAGCTTTTACAAGAACTCAATCAGGATCCGAAAAAAGAAATAGATGATACCCAGGCCTGGTGGGAAGCAAGCCTAAAGAAAGAAAAGGCTCTGGCCAAAATTTCGGAGAAAGCCCTTCAGGAAAAAGAAACTTTATTGAATCAGTGGAAGTTGGCTAGAGAAGATCTCGAAATTGAAAAGGCTTCCATCAAATCTTTTGAAACTCATCTCGAAAAGCTTACAAAGGAAGTTCGGGAAATTGAATCAGAAAGACTTCAAATTAATAGAGAGAAGCTTGAGGTTTTTACTGGAAAATATTCCCGACAAATTCAGCGAGCGAGAGAGGAAAGTATTGAGCTGAAACTTCAGATTCGATTGAGAGAGGAGAAAAGCAATAGCTTGCAAAAACGAAAGGATAAGGAATTTGAAGCTCTGGAAATCGATCGAAAGGAGAAAGAAGAAAAGGTATTAAATCTCCTTAAAAAGAAGCGAGAAGCATATAAAATACTCGAATCGCAGATTGCGAATAGTGGAAGAGCCTTTATGGGCTGGTTGGAAAAGAATTACCCCGACTGGCAACAGTCGGTGGGGAAGTTGTTGAAAGATGAGGTCTTGCTCAGTCCTTTTTTGAGCCCCGGCATCGAACGCATCAACGAACTTTTCTACGGCATCCATCTTGAACTATCAGAATTGCCCGAGTCCAGCGTAAGCCTTGAGCAATTGCAGAAGGATAAAGATCAGCTAGAAAAAGAAATCGGACGATTAGAAAAAGGTCTGGCCGAATCGCAGCAGAAACACGCAAAACAAATTGATACTCGCGAAAAATATTATCGACAAAAATCTCGAGAACTAAAACGAAAGCTACAAAAAGACGCTTATGAACTACAGCAGTTGGAACTTAGCATAAAAAAGAGTGAGGCTGAGATAGACAAAGGAAGCCTTCGCAAAGATCAGCAAAAAGAAGCGGCCTTGATTAAGCTTTCCTATCGAGAAGCTGATGTGGAGAAGGAGATTAAAGAGGCGGTAAAATCTCATCGGCTTGCTTTAGAAAAATGGGAAAAACAAAACTCTCTGCTTGAAAAGGAAGAACTAAAAGCCTTTAAGAAATGGGAAACTAACCTGACTAAAGAAAAAGAAGAAATTCTTTCCGCTTGGGAGGAATTCAAAAATACCAAGACTAAAAAAAATACTGCTGACAGCCTAGATCCTGAGATCTTGCTTTGGGAAAATTTGCTGAAAGAAATCCAGCATTATGAATCTGATAAAATTCAATTTATCGATCAGATTAATAAGTGGGAAATGGAAATGACCCAGCTTGAAATAAAGATTTCAAATCGAGATGCAATTGAGAAATTGTCTGAAGGGGAGAAGGCCCGCAAGTTTGAAATGCTGAAAGAAGAATATGAAGCCGCGCAACAGGCATGGGAGAAATGGCAGGCACTGGATAAAGAAGCTTCTCAAAGGATAAAAAACATTTCCCTTAAAGCAGATGAGCAGTTCGAAGAGGCAGAGGAGATTGAGGATCTGGAAAATCTATTACCACACCTTCAGAAAGTCGAAGAAGAAAAGAAGCGTCAAATTCTTATGCTTCGGACCCAACTGAGGCAGGCTTTATCATACTTCCCTCCTGAAAATATCTTTGAACTGGAAGTCTTCGATCCAGATCATCCTGAAAAAGACGAGAATCAACTCCAACAGCTAAGACTCCTGATAGAGGAGGGCAAGTTTGAGGAGCTACTGCAAGGTATCCACCAACGACAATCGGATTTGCTGGCGACAGTAAATGAGCTTTTCTCTAAGCTTCACCCGGAACTGGATGAAACTGAAGAGCGCCTTAGGAGGCTGAGCGAAGACCTCAAAAAGCAATTCAAGGGCCATTTAGCAGATGAATCGCAATTTGCGATTCGCTATTCAAACAAAGGCCTCTTCAAAAGCCTCACAAAACTACGAGCATTCTATCTGAAAAATCGAGACCAGTTAGGAGGAAGTTCCCTTTTCAATCAGGGAGATAAACTTGACCTAAATCGTGAGGCATTTGAGATCCTGGAGGAATTGGATCGACAGGTTCAGGCGCTGCCCGATAAGGAATTGCGTCCCTTTCAAATGTTGGAACTTGAGTGGGAAGTTGGAGAAAAGAAAAGCCTTCAAAACTTTGGCTCACTTTCTCAAAATACAAATCGAGCTATTCAGATCTATCTTTCAGTATATCTACTAAAGGAAATCTTGGCAGGCGAAAAAGAACTTTCTCTTCATTTTTGCCTGGATGATGTGCTGGATTTTGATCCGGAATTTCTTCAATCCATTCAAGAGAACCTCAAGGAGTCAAATATAAAGTTTTGTTCTGCTGCAAGTCATCAAAGCGAACTCATTTTGAGTGAGAAAGAAGTAGAGCTCAATCTCCCAGCCTAAATCTGGCTGCTCATTCGCAAATTCAGTATCTTGTTCTAAAAGCAATTACCAGACATGAAAAAACTACTACCACTATGGGCCTTAATCATGTGTAGCTGCATGATCCTTTCTGGCCAAACAGAGCCCGCTTCCTGGACCCTGGACCATGCAATGAAATTTCGAAGAATTTCAGGAACTACCTTCAGTCCTGATGGCAAGCATGTCGCCTATGTCGTAAGGACTCCGGTTATGGAAGGAGAGAAATCGGAATACAGATCAAGGATTTGGTTAGCTGCGATTGATGGCAGCATGAACATCCCTTACACCCATTCGGAAAGCTCCTCCTTTGCACCGGCTTTTTCTCCCGATGGAAAATACCTGACTTTCCTGAGTGGAAGAGATGACAAAACCCAAATCTGGAATATGCGACTAATGGGAGGGGAAGCAGAGGCCATCACGAAAATGGAAAAGGGAGTTTCTTCTTTCCAATGGGCTCCTGATGGTTCGCGCATTGCATTTAGAATGACAGATTTGGATACAGAGGAAGAAAAGAAGGCAAAAAAGGAAAAGAGAGCTGTGATCCTGGTAGATCAGAACTTTAAGTACTCTCATTTATATTCCCTTACTTTTGATGAAGATGCGGAAGAAATGGAAGTGCAGCGCTTGACGAATGGAGAATTTAGCGTGAGTTCTTTTGACTGGTCGCCAGATGGGAATCAGATAGTTTTTGCTCACCAAACCGATCCTCGCATCAATACAGGATTTGTAGATGTTGACATTTCCATGGTGCCTGCTGATAGCGGAGCGGTTCGCTCGATTGTTAAGCAGCCCGGAGTTGACAGCAATCCCAAATTTTCTCCAGATGGAAGTCGCATTGCCTTTCAAAGCAGCGGAGGTACTGTAGAAAGAGTAGGCTTATCCGACTTAGCAACCGTTTCTACAAAAGGTGGCAAAATCAAATATCTTCCGATTAGCCGAGACCGAAGAGTAAACCTCCTCGATTGGAGTCCGGACGGATCGGAACTCTATTACAATGAAGCAGATCGTACCAATAGAGCCCTCTTTTCTATCATGGCAAATGGAGGCAAAAGAGCAGCTCTGAAACATACACCTACCAAAGGAGTAGCTGGTTCAGTGGCAATGGATAAAAAGGCCATGCAAATCGCCTATGTCTATGAAACACCTGATAAGCCGAGCGAATTATTTCTCATGAACCGCAAAGACAATTCCAGCAAGCAATTATCTGAGGTAAATGCAGAGGTAGAAATTCCGCCTATGGGAAAAACAGAAGTTATTTCCTGGAAGTCTAAAGATGGGATGGAGATCGAGGGAATACTAACCTATCCGGTAGCTTATGAAAAAGGAAAAACCTATCCACTTATTCTGCAAATTCATGGAGGGCCTGCGGGGGTTTTCTCTGAGTCATTTACGGGAAATGCCAGTATATATACAACGCAGTTTTTTGCCGAAAGAGGATATGCCATCATTCGCCCCAATCCCAGAGGGAGTACCGGCTATGGGAAAGACTTTAGGTACGCCAATGTAAAAGACTGGGGCTATGGTGATTATGAGGACGTGATGAGTGGAGTGGATAAGGTAATCGAAATGGGAATCGGAGATGAAAATCAGATGTTTGTGATGGGTTGGTCCTATGGAGGCTATATGACAAGTTTTCTGGTTACTCGAACTGGACGCTTCAAAGCTGCCAGTATGGGCGCGGGTCTACCCAACCTCATCAGCATGACCAGTACCACGGATATTCCGGATTACCTGGTGGCTCATATGGGAGGTAAAGAATTCTGGGATGATTACGAAACTTATGAAAAGCATTCAGCCATGTATCGCATCAAAAATGTGACAACGCCTACACAGATAATTCATGGCGCAAATGACTTGCGCGTTCCCACTTCCCAAGGGCAGGAATTTTATGTAGCTCTTTCCCGCAGAGGGATCGATACGGAAATGATCCTTTTACCTCGTACTCCACATGGACCCAGAGAACCGAAACTTCTGATGGAAGTTTCACCTCGTATCCTGAAGTGGTTTGAGAAGTATAAAAATCAGGATCCTGAACGTTAATTTATATCTTCGCGATATGCGAATACAACTACTTTTACTCTTCTGGTTCATTTCTATTTGCTCCTTTGCCCAGGAATCGGAAAAATCCTTTCCCGATTCCTGGTTAGGGGAGTGGGCCGGACAATTGGAAATCTACGGGCCTCAGGGAGTTCTCCAAAGCTTGGAAATGGAGCTACATATCTCCGAACAGGAAGGGGAGGGGACTTGGGGCTGGACTATCATCTATAAAGGTGAGACTACAGACGAACGCAAGTATGAACTCCAGCTAAAAGATCCCCAAAAATCTCATTATGTGATCGATGAAAAGAATTCCATCCTATTGGATGGCTACTTTCTGGGAAACACCCTAATCACCAGATTCTCTGTAAACCGATCACTCTTGTTGATCAATTATACCTTTAAAAGTGGAGAAATCGTCTTCGACGTATTTTCCGGATCTTTGGATACAAGTGTGAAAACGGGCGAGGAAATCACCCAGGTAGAAGAGATTCGTTCGTATCAGATTGGGAATCGCCAGCAAGCGATTTTGAAGTTGAAGGAGTGAGGAATTGAAGAACAAGGAACAAGGAACAAGGAATGTAGAAATGAGAAGTTTACTGTAACCTCAACACACCAATACGTTAACACCCCAACACGTTTTTTCCTTATTCTTTCAGAAACTTATCCCCAATATTGGCCAGCAATTTCCCTAGTTCTTTGCGCTGTACCTTGGTAGATTCCAGCGTTTCAGTCTTTTGCTCCAATTGCTTCATGACTTTTTCTATCTGAGCATTAAAGTCAGCCTGCGCCTTTTCCAGATCAGCTTTAAAATCGGCCTTCATTTGAGCCATCTCCTCTGCTGAACTCTTTTCCTGAGCTGTAATTCTTTCTTCCAGACTGTCAATGCGAGCAAGCAAGTCATTCATCTCCCCTCCGAAGATGATCTCTTTGATCTGTTGTAACTGACCTATGGGATCCATATTCGCGTTCTTATTTATTTGGGTAAAGTCGCTTTACCTTATTTCATCAGTTTTAGAAAGGTTTCAATATCTACAATACCGGTCTCCGGTAGTTTTTTCTTCTTTTGAAAAGCAGCAACTGCCTGTTTGGTTTCTTCTCTGAAGATGCCATCAATCCGAATCTCACTTCCTTTTTTATACAGGCGATCCTGTATTTCCCTTACCGTCGCACTATTATCTCCTATCTGCGCAATAATGGGGTTGATGTCTGTACTAAGCTGAGAACTACTGGAAGTGTTCTGAACAGGACTAGGTATCGGAGCTTGGACGCCTTGTTCCCAACGAACAATTTCCTCATTACTCATTCCTTGCCCTTTCAACTCAGCAGATTTTAGCAATTTTCTTTCCAGATGCTTGGCAGAAGCGATCAGGCTATTGTAAGTCCGACCGAATTCTTTTTCATCCGGATCAGTCATGTCTGCCATCGTTACATCCACCCGATGTTCTTTCCAGATATTGCGGGCATAATTGCCCACTTCTTTGGCCGTTACATAATAGCGGCTCACCAATTCTGGATTATGATAATTAGGATCGATCGAATCATTGACCTGATAATCATAATCCGCGGAGACATTATGCTTATAGAAACTCCAAATTTCGAAGAAAGCAATAAGTGGAAGCGTAATGATGATTACGAGATAAAAAAGCCGCTTCATCTAAGAATCAGATTATCAAAAACTTACAGACTGATACGAATGCTATAAATTAAGGATAAGCTTTTGTTATTAGCAAATAAAATATACGATATGAGGATATTTTAGCTTTTACCAGAATAAATGCTTGTAGTCCTAGTAAGTGATGACAATTCCGATGGTCGGTTGGAAGATCCCCAAATCGTCTTCCAGAAATCTCATTTGGTATCTGCTTGGATCATTGGGATCTATGACAAATTGTTCATTTGCATCTCGCTCAGGCAAATAGATGGGAGGTCCGGGAATAGAATAGCTATATACATTCTGAACATCCAGAAAGAGGTTGAAACTCCATTTGTTAAAGAACCACTTCTTGTCAACGCGTATGTCCAACTGATGATAGTCCGCCAACCGTAGAGAGTTGATACGGTCAAAATCCTGAATCTCTACTAAATTCAAATCCCAAACGTCCCGCAAACTACTGATCTCCAAATTAGCTGGTGTATAGGGAAGGCCAGTAGTTAAGCGCCATTTTGCACCTACTTCCCAGTTCCCCTTGAATTTTTTCCCAGCAGTCAGAGCCACAATATGACGGCTGTCCCAGGAAGATGGAACAAAATTCCCATTTTTGTCCGTAAACTCACTCCAGCCGAGCGTATAAGCGATGATTCCATAGAATCCTTTGAAGAGTCTCTGCTGAATGAGTACTTCCATTCCATAGGTTCTTCCTTCCGAAGTCGAAATGGCTGGTTCATTCCCAACTACCCCAAAATCACTTCCTACATTAGCCAGAGAAATAGAGTCATTGGTTAAGAAAGGATAATTAGAATAACGTTTATAATATCCTTCTATAGATATTTTAGAGTTTTGAGGAGTGGTAAAGGAAAACCCTCCTACGATTTGACGATTTTGAATGTAGGTCAGGTTGATATTTTGTAATTCCTGAGAATCTGTATCTCTATATCCCAAAACCGTATAGGGTGGTATTTGATAGAAAATACCCGTATTGAAATTTGCGCTCAATCGTGGAGTCAAAGCAAAAGAAGCAGAGAAACGAGGAGAAAACTGCTCAAATGGATTTCTCATTTCTTCATTGAAACTACTTCCATCAATTCTACTTCCTAAAGAAAGAGTCAATCGATCTTCTATAAAGCTCTTACTGATCTGGGCGAAAGCTCCATATTTGGAGAGGTTGAGTTCGGAGTCAAAATCGATGGTGAAAAAGGGTCTTTTCCAGAAGGTCGAATTATTGTATTTAGCATATTCATAATTTACTCCATAATTCCATTTGAATCCTTTTGCCCTACCAGTATACTCAACCCGTAATTTATTTTCGATCTCCTGAGAGGTATAGTCCAGAATCTTTTCGTTGTCTTCATTGTTGTCGATAAACTTAAAGCTCTGGTTATTGAGCATATTTCTACTCGCAACCACAGTCCAGAATCCCTGATCCCCATAGTACTTATAGCTAGCTCCTATGGTATAGTTCCATTGAGTCTGAACCGGAAGATTGGCCAGGGTGTATTTCTGGAAATCGGTACTGTCCGCTTCCAGGTTGAGGGAAAATTGATCCAAGGCTCCAAGGCTGACAATGTTTAATTCATGCCTTTGTCCAAATCGAAATTTATGCTTGTACTGATAATCATTATAGGTGGGGAGGAAAGGAAGTCCCAAAACCCTGAATAAAAATTGCAGATAAGATCTTCTGGCAGAAAACAGGAAAGAAGAATTCTCTCCACTCGGGCCTTCAACCGTCAATGCCAAATCACTCGAACCTAAGGTGGCAGTTAATCCAACTCTATCGTCTCTTGCTTCTCTCTGCCGGAATTCAAATACAGAACTCAGGGCATTTCCTCTATTGGCAGGAAAGGCTCCGGAATAAAAATCTACTTCTCCAATAAAATCTACATTGATCAAACCTACAGGTCCCCCCGAGGCTCCCTGCGTAGCAAAGTGATTGATATTGGGGGTTTCTACTCCATCGATATAAAAACGGTTTTCATTGGGACCACCTCCTCGGATGAGGATGTCATTTCTAAAACTAACCGTACTTGCCACACCGGGAAGAGACTGGATCACTTTAGAGATGTCCCGATTCCCTCCCGGATTTCTCTTGATCTCACTTGTCCCTATCGTTCGGAGCGATAAGGGAGTCTCTTCCTTTACTTTAAATGGCGAGGCAACTATATCTATAGAATCTGCTGTCAGAATTTCTTCGGCCATGGCAATCTCCAATACATAGGGTTTGGAATTACTTACCTGAACCTCGTAGACAATTTTGGTTTTAAAGCCACTATTTCTGACTTCGACATTTACAAGACCTGGCTTCAAGCCTTTTATCTCAAATTTTCCGAGACTGTCTGTATAGGTACCAAAATTGCTTTCCTGTATCTGTACAATGGCAAAGCCAATCGGCGAACCATTAAGGTCATTGAAAACACGGCCTTTGATGATTCCATTTTGGGAAAAAGTTTTTCCTCCGAAAAAGGTGAATACTAAACAAAAGCAAAAATATATGAAAAGAGAGTTGAAACTAACTCTGGTTGTCCTAAACATTTACGACCTTATTTTTAACGAAAAAACCTTCAATCAAAACAGAACAACCCTTAAAATGTTCAGCGCAACGCTTTTTTTTTCATATTGGTACAATTACGTAGTACTTTCTCGTTAATACAGTATGAATTACCGCCTGCTCAAAGAAATAATTTCCCTGCTCGAAAACTATGAAGATGAGAATTCCGGAAGTTCAAGTGAATTAGAAGGATTCAGTCGTTGGCTCAGTACAAAGGTGGAACATGAGACCAAAGACGCCCGCCTCAAGGAAGCTGCAGAACAAGGAGATACAGCAATTACGATGTTGATTTCCTATCTGTATCGCTACACGAAGAACTATTCGAAGAAAGCGCTCGAAGACACCCCCTTATCAACATTTGATGATTTTGCCTTTCTGGCGACTCTCAGTTATAGCGGGAGTCTGACCAAGACGGAATTGATCCAGATGCACTTATTGGAGATAACGTCTGGAATCGAGATCATCAAACGACTCAGTAAGTACGGTTATTTGACTTCATTTCAGGATCCAAACGATAAACGCTCAAAACGGGTGAAACTGACTCCTATGGGACGTCAGGTTTTGGAAGAAGTAATGGAGAAAATGGACCAGGCAGCTTTTATCTTTTCCGGAAAGTTAAGTCTAAGGGAAAGAGCCGATCTTTTGCCTGTCATGCATAAACTGCATGATTTTCACTCAGAAATCTTCCGTAGAGATCGAAAGAGTAGTCTGGACAAAATAAAGGACAAGTACTTGCAGGTCTAATTTTTAACCCCCATTTAACATTAGCTTCGTAACAGGCGCGTAGGTTATAAAAAGAATAAAAATGCGTTTCATTCTGAGCTATTTTTAGAGTTTTCGCAAAAAGTCAATTCTAACTGGCCGGATTATTGAAGTTAAGCATGCAGATTTAAGGATATTCGCAATAAAAAGAGGTGTTGGAATTTGAAGAGATGCTAATATCCTGCTTTCTTTACGGCTGCTTATGGATTTTTTACCCATAATACAAGGTATACTCGCGGGAATGTTTATAGCGCTCATGTTAGGGCCTGCATTCTTCATTATTATTAAAACGAGTATAGAAAAAGGATTTCAGTACGGGGCGCTGTTCGCCTTTGGAGTCTTTTTAAGTGATGCAATCATCCTTTTTACAGTTTTTCTTGGGATGTCTGCTTTCTTTGAAAGCATGATGTTTCGAAGAGTTTTTAGTATAGTCGGAGGGGCTTTATTACTGGGAATAGGGGTTTATTATCTAAAGTATAAATCCACAGGAAATTGTAAAGAGTCGACTGAAGAGCTGATCCCTGAAAAGAATCACTTTCTCACTTACCCTTTAAAAGGCTTTCTGCTTAACATCCTGAGCCCTACTGCATTTTTGCTTTGGATCGGAATGGTAGGTACCATGCAGGTTAATCATGGTTTCGAAACACAGGGAATGATGTTATTCTTCCTTAGTACTCTGGTAACTATGTTTTTCCTGGATATGATCAAAGCTTATCTGGCTGACAAACTGAGGTCCTGGTTTGGCGGAAAGCGCCTGGCTATGATGAATCAGGCCTTCGGAGTAATCATGATCCTCATCTCCTTTAGATTACTCTTCTTCTTTTTCTTTCCAGAAACGATGGTATAAGAGGTGTTCTTGTATTCTTGTTTTCTCGTGTTCATGAATAGGCTGGGGCTGTCAAACTGCAAGCCTAACGCCAATAAGCTCATACCCTAACTCCAACACACCAACACGTTTTTTTGTAAGTGTTCCAGCCTTCTAGTTAAATTGTACTTTCGCTACTAAAACATTAGTGCACAAGAACACTTGAACACCTCCTAATGGACGTTTACATCACCCTATCCATCGTAGTTGCATATTTTGCATTGCTATTTGTGGTTTCCTGGCTAACAGGACGAAATGCTGATGACAGCACCTTTTTCTCCGCTAATAAAAGTTCACCCTGGTATCTGGTTGCCTTTGGAATGATAGGAGCGACCCTATCGGGCATCACCTTTATATCCGTACCGGGAGCAGTAGGAGGGGGGCATTGGGCCTATTTGCAGTTTGTATTAGGGAATGTGGTTGGCTTTATCTTGATCGCACTAGTGCTACTTCCTTTATACTACCGACTCAATCTGACATCCATTTATGGCTATCTGGAACAACGTTTTGGATTCTATGCCTACAAGACGGGCGCTTTTTATTTTCTATTGAGTCGGGTAATCGGGGCGAGTTTACGCATGTATATAGTAGCTTTGGTTCTTCAATTGGCACTCTTTGATCAGCTAGGGGTTCCTTTTGCGATGACAGTTCTAATCTCTATTGCACTTATTTATATCTACACATTTAGGGGGGGAATAAAAACAGTGGTTTGGACTGATACTCTTCAGACCTTTTGCATTCTTTTGGGTGCTGGTATCACAGTCTACATCATTGGAGATAAGTTAAATATGGGCATAGGTGAAATGATTTCTATCGTCGCTTCCAGTGAGTATTCGGAAACCTTCTTTTGGGATATCGCACCCGCCAATAACTTCTTCAAGCAATTTATCAGCGGTATATTCATCACCATTGCCATGGTCGGCTTGGATCAGGACATGATGCAGAAAAACCTGACCTGTCCCAATCTAAAAGATGCTCAGAAAAATGTCTATAGCTTCACCTCTGTGTTCCTGATCGCCAATGTCTTCTTTTTGGGCCTGGGAGCCTTACTGTACATCTACGGTTTGGAGTCAGGGATTCTGCAAATGGCCGAGGGAGATTGTAGCTGGCTGATTAAAGATCCGACAAGCGGAGCGATGGTGTGTCTGGAAAAAACCGATCAATTATTTCCCATTCTGTCTCTCAATTATTTGGGACCAGTAGCCGGAATCGTTTTTGTATTGGCTGTAATTGCTGCAGCTTACTCCAGTGCTGATTCTGCTTTGACGGCTTTGACCACTTCCTTTTGTGTGGATATCCTGGATTTTGAGAAAAGGGACGATACGGAGCAAAAAAGAAAGACGCGTTATCTCGTTCATGTCGGTTTTGCCTTCATTCTCTTCCTCGTCATCCTTGGTTTCAATGCCTTGAGTAATGATGCGGTTGTTTATGAAATTTTCCGTTTGGCCGGCTATACCTATGGGCCGCTGCTCGGGATGTTTGTATTTGGCATGATGACGGATCGAAAGGTAAATGATCGGGCGATTCCTTATGTCTGTGTCTTGGCTCCTGTTCTTACTTACCTCATCAATATGGCCGCAGCTAGTATGGATTTTGGTATTGGTTTTATGTTGTTGGTGGTGAATGGCCTATTGACAATAGCCTTATTATACGCTTTCCCTGCAAAGTCCTAAAAGACGATTATTATCATCTCCCATGAGAAATTCAAAAACCCTTTGTCATCCCTTTTAGAGGAACCTCAATTTTTTGATCTCATTATTCAATGAAATCAAGAAAGAGAAAATAGAGGAGGGAATTAGGCCCTTCGACTTCGCTCAGGGTAACACGATGGTCTAAAAAATCTGTCATCCCGGCCTTAACCCAAGAGCCGGGATCTCTCGCTCCTCCTTTCTTAGCTAGAGATCCCGGATATCAGATTGATTCCGGGATGACCTTTAGATTAATTTTTCAACTCAAATCGGAAAGGAATATTCATGGCAAAAGGAATAGGCTCCCCTTTCCAAATAGCGGGAACAAAATGAAGCTTCGAAACCTCTTTTTCTACCTCTTCCAAAAGGATCGGATGAACCTCCTTTATGACCTTGTGTGAAGTGTAGTTTCCATATTTATCCACACCTACTCTCAATACGACTGTCCCGCTCATCCCTGCATCTCTGGCAAGTTGAGGATATCTTAGTCCCTTCAACACCTCTTTTAAGTTCACAGGTTCAGGCTCAGAATCTACCTTCTGGAAAAGTCCATCCAGAAAGTAAGGAGGATCGCCAATCCCATAATCTCTTTCCCAAGGGAAACACATGCAACAAAAATTAACTTCTTCCCCATATATTAGCGGGAAATCAAAACTAACAGGAACCTGATAATCCAGGACTTCTTTAAGCGTATCAAGCTCAGGAATGATGTAATCTTCCTCAATATCAATTATGGAAGGTAATGACTTTAGGTCCAGGATATACTGTTCATTTGCTATTCCATCCATCCTGATTTCACGGCGAACTTCAGGAGCTGGAATTTGAAAATTCAGGAGACGTACTTTGGTGCCTTGAGAAATGGGACCTTCAGGTGCAGGAATCGGCTCAGGATATTCATAGGGATTAGCAGGCCATCCACATCCCCACCTACTTTCCCTCTCTTCCGCATAAGAGCTTAAGATCAAAACAGGCACATAAATGGCTAAACCCCCGACAATTGCGAGGGCAGTCATGCCATACCAGATCTGATTTTTCTGGAGTTCTTTTCTCCCGTAAACGGGATCAATTTCTTTTCTAGGTTGCGGCTTGCCGTATTTCAGGACTTGCCAATAGTACCGAAGGAGTGCAATAATCATGGCTTCTCATTTTCTGCAGTGGAACAAATCAATTCCACTCAGGAGAAACCGCCATTAATCTACATCCGAACTGATCTCATGCCATATCACGATGCGATTGTTGGATTTTTCGTGGATGGAATTACGATGCTTGGGAAGGGGGGGCCTTGGACGAATCGGCTCCGCAAAGATTTGAGAGCTGTTCATTTGAGTTGTTGCTTGTTTTGTCGGAAAGTTGTGAAAGGAAACTCCTAGTAATAAGGAAATCCAAAGTGTGATGCAGGCAAACATGGAACCGAGGGCCAATCGGTGGAAGTTACGATCCTTTTTCTTCAGATATTCCCGATAGGCAGGGCTTCTCAAAGCCATCTCTACTTCTTTCGTAATGGCTTTCATGTTTCGATTACGGATGTGTATGAGGGTTCGGTTAAACCCTCTCCATCCTTTTGACAACAATCCATAAGCCAGGTAAATGAGATCACGAATAATCATTTGGATAATCTAGTGATGCGAAAATCCCATTTTCCCAAGTAAATTGAAAAGAACTTTGTTCCCAAAGCTTACCCTATTCACCCCTATGTAAGAAACTATAAGGGATTTTTTTCCGGGGTTTGTCAAACAGCTTCAGGTTTATTATCTAGACTCCTGATTCGCCCTTATTCCACATATTTCTCTAGAAAAAATCCTATGCTTCGACTCATTCCGCTTGTTTTATTTTGGATTCCTTCGCTACTTTTTTCTCAAAATTCTGCTATTCAGTCAGCAATCAATACCTTAAACCGTGATCCGGACATGCGTTCGGCCAACTGGTCCTTTACGGTTTTGGACCTGAGCAGCGGAAGAACCATTGCCAGCCACAATCCTCATTCCAGCTTAAGTACGGCTTCCAGTTTAAAAGCCATTACTACGGCATCAGCACTTGCTATACTGGGACCTAATTACCGCTATGAAACATTTATAGAGCATGATGGGAGCTTAGAAGGAAGCATACTCGAAGGAAATCTTTATTTCCGAGGCTCAGGAGATCCGAGTTTGGGTTCAGATAGATTCGGAGAAGATTTGGCGATGGATAAAGTCCTGAACAGATGGGCCTTGAAACTGAAAGACATGGGCATTCGGGAGATAAGGGGTATGATCATCGGAGACGCCCAGATTTTTTCCACTCAACTTACTCCGGATGAATGGGCCTGGGAAGATATTGGCAATTACTACGGAGCCGGAGTTAGCGGCCTAAATCTGCATGAAAACTTATACTACCTCGACTTAAAACCTGGTCCATCTGTCGGTTCTGCCACACAGGTGATTCGTACGCGTCCGGCGATGAATATCACTTTTGAAAATGAATTGCGAACAGCTGGTTCCCGCACTGGGGATAATGCCTATATCTTTGGGGCTCCTTATACACGTATTCGCTATATAAGAGGTACTATCCCAGCAGGTCGATCTGTCTTTACGATTAAAGGTTCTATACCAGATCCGACTCAATTTGCAGCCGAGCGTTTGAAAATGGCTTTGGAAAAATGTGGGATCATAGTAGAAGGGGGGGCAAGTTCAGTGCGATATGAACGTTTGCAGGGGAGATATAGAGAGAGTAGGAGGAACGTATTGCTTAGCCATAACTCTCCCCGCATGTCAGATATCGTGTACCATACCAATATGAAAAGCGTGAACCTCTTTGCAGAGGCTTTGGCTCGCGCCATTGCTGTTCATAATGGGAAGTTTGGAGGAAATGAAGAAGCGGTGGATGAAATCATGAATTATTGGGCAGCAAAAGGAATAGATACCCGAGGAATGAATATGAGAGATGGAAGCGGCCTTTCACCTGGCAATGCAGTTTCTACTTATCAGATGGCTAGTATTCTCCGATATGCTTCTCGTCAAAATTATTTTGAAACCTTTGAAAAGTCGCTTCCAATGGCAGGGAAATCTGGTTCGCTGAGAAGTATGATGCGTGGAACGGTAGCTGAAGGAAGAGTCAGAGCAAAAAGCGGATATATTGCAGGAGTCAGAAGCTATACGGGCTATGTTCGCACCCAAAGTGGCCAGCACTGGGCTTTTAGCATGATCTCCAATAATTATAGCTGCAGCGCGGGAGCCATGAGAAGAAAATTGGAGAAACTTATGGTAGCTATGGCTGGGCAGTAATACATTTTGTCAACTCGATCTTGAAGAGTGATTAAATCCTTTTCGTATGATTTCACCAAAACAAAAAAACCGCTAGAAATCCTAGCGGCTTTTTTATGTGAAATATTCTATTTCTAGACTTCGTGAGATTCAATGGTATTTTCTAGAGGTCTCAAAAGACTTGGATCGAAATCCCAGTTTAGAATTTTGTAGAAATCATATTCTTCAGGATCGGGAACCAAAATTTTTGCTTTATCATAATCTGGTTCACAAAGTACGTGGAAGTCGCTAAATACCAGTTTAGCAAATTCATTATCGATATCAACCAGGCGTGGAGGAATTTTTCCATCCTCATCTTTCAAATCATTCAGATAAAGGGCCTGGATATCTGCTTTAGAACTAGTAGAGACAATACACCCTGTTTCACCTCTGTCAAATAGCTGTTTTACGCCCATTCCTAATAGGGTACAAAGCGTAAGGTCATAAGCTACAGGACGAGTACAACGGAGCTCATATCCCATTTCTACTGGACGACTTTTGATCGAAATTCCGAGTTCTTTGAGTTGTTTTTGTACGAGAACGTTGAAAATGTGTGCTTTACTCACATTTCCAAGCTCTGGGTGACCATGCTCATCATAGGTAAAGGCAATACCAGAATTTCTGATCTGATCATCGCTTAAGAAGTGAAATACTCCTTCACTTACCATAGCTACTCCATGACCAATCCCTTCAATCCTCCGCTTTAACATAGCAGAAATGATCAACTTGGTAATCTTATCAAAAGTGATTTCCGTTTTATTAAACATCTCCGGGATGATCATGATCGGAAAGTGGCAACTGGCTCCAATTTCAAATGCCAGGTGTCCGGCTGAGCGACCCATAGATGACATTACAAACCAGTTTCCGCTGGTACGTGCATCTTCATATACGGTATTCCCGATTTCCACTCCTGCATTTTTTGCCGAGTTGAATCCAAAGGTTGGAGTACGACCTGGCAAGGGAAGGTCATTATCAATGGTCTTTGGAACGTGTATATTCTGAACTTTCAGGTCATTTTTCTGAAGGTATTCTGCTAATCTTGTTGCAGTGGAAGCAGTATCGTCTCCTCCGATAGTTACGAGGAGTTTGATGTTGTTTTCTTCGAAAAAATTGGAAGAGAATTCGTGATCTTTCGGTTTGTATCGACTCATGCGAAGAGTAGATCCTCCTCTGGGGAAAATTCTATCTGCATAGTGAAAATTGATGTGGACAGTTTCTGCTTTACCATTAAACAGATTTTTGTAACCATCGTGAATTCCTACGACGCGGTAACCGTCTTTCAGGAACATCTTGGAAATGGTACTGATCACAGTATTGATCCCAGGAGCAGGTCCACCGGCGCATAATATGGCTATTGACTTTTGCATTTTATAATTTGGATTATGGTAATCGACGGCTAAATATCCTGATAAAAGAGGATATTAACAATTCATTTTGAGGAAAGCAGTATTCTTGATTTTTTGTTCTGTAAAAGCCTTTTTTATTAAAGGATTTGCAAAACTTTCAGGTCAAATATAAGCAAAGAATTGGGAGGGATTTGAGATCGACTCTCTGCTCCCCAGGCAAGCTCAGAGGGGATATAAAGTTCCCAATGATCTCCGGGTTTCATCAGCGTCAGGGCTTCTTGAAGACCAGGAATCATTTCAGATAGTTCCAGCTCCCGAACGCCCGGAGGAGTAAATATTTCTCCATTTAGCAGTCTACCCTGATAGTCAACCTTGACAGTATTGTCTATTTGTGGAGGATTTCCCTTCCCTTCTTCCAGGACTTTGTACTGGAGCCCACTTGCAAGGGTCATGACATCATCCTTTAGTTCATTTTGACTTAGGAAATCTCTTTGGAGATTCTGATTCACCCGGGCTTTTTGTTCTAATGCTTCCTGATTATCTCCATTGAGCTGTGCAGCATAAAAATCAAGGATCATTTCGATCTGCTGATCTGTCAGCTTTAGAGAATCTTTATGGTATTTATCACGAAACCCCTGATAAATGAGATTGGAATTGAGAGATAGTCCCTGCTCCATATAATGGCGGGCAATATCAGCACCCAAGGCATAGGAAACACTGTCTATGCTTGTTTTTATATGGGCATTATCCGGATGCTCACTTTTACAGGCAAATAATCCGAATGTTAGGAAAATCAGTAAGGCTAAACGATGCAACATTTATACTAAACTGCTTATCGAAGCGACAAAATAGTAAAAGATAAGCTTTCGCTAAAGTATAGAGTGGTATTTTTGATCTTAGTTTTTAGTCATTAACTTAACGGCATTATGAGCATGGACTTGCAATTGCTAAAAAACGCCGAATCCTTTGTAACTGAGATGCTCGATGAGCATTTGTCCGAAAATCTAACGTATCATAATCTTGACCACACGAAAAATGTGGTAAAGATGGTTGAAGAAATTTCTCAAAATAGTGAGGTAAATGCTGAAGAGATTTATCAACTGAAAATCGCAGCCTGGTTTCATGATGTAGGTTATTTGCATAGCTATGACGGCCATGAGAAAGATAGCATCAGAATAGCGGAAGAGTACCTTCGCTCAAAGAATGCGGATGATGAACTGATCAAGACCGTCAGTAGATTGATAGAAGTGACCGAGTTGGAGGTAATGCCGGAAACCCTCTTGGAAAAGGTCATCAAAGATGCGGATATGTTTCATCTGGGAAGTCCAAAAGGTCTGGTTTATACAGATGAGCTTAGGAATGAATACGAGCATTTCAAAAATACGGTGTATACAGATGAGTCATGGGACAAACTAAATTACAAGTTCTATCGCGACCACGACTACTACACCCAATATGCCAATGAGAAATTTGGGCAATACAAATCCGAGAATACCTTACTGTTAAAAAAGAAAGTCAAAAAGGCTAAAAACAAAGTGCAGAAAGAGAAAGAAAAGAAAAACCGTCTTTCGAGAGCTGCTCTTGAAATCCAGTTGAAAAGTCTGGAAGAAAAGCTGAATAAGACTAAAAATAAACTCAAGAAGACTGAGCAACTTCGGCCCGATCGTGGGATTGAAACCATGTATCGAACTACCTACCGGACACATATTGCTTTGAGTTCGATTGCAGATAATAAAGCCAACATCCTGCTTTCCATCAGCACCTTATTGATGGGTATCATTTTTACAGAAGTGATAAACGGGATAGGGGAGTTGAAAGAACTGGACAATAATATTGCCTTTCCCATAGTAGCGGTAATCATTGTCTGTATGGCAACCATTATTTTTGCCATTCTGGCTACACGACCCAAGGTAAATTCAGGGGTTTTTACACGGGAAGATATTATCCAAAAGAAAACCAATCTGCTATTCTTTGGAAACTATCATGGAATGCCTTTAGATGATTATTTATGGGGAGTAGGAGAAATGATGAAGGATGCTGAATATCTCTATGGCAGTATGTCGAAGGACCTTTTCTTTTTGGGGAAAGTTCTGGCAAAGAAATTCCAATATCTTCGTATTGCTTACAACATCTTTATGTACGGCATCATTGTATCTCTTATGGTGGCGATGCTCGCTTATATGGTTCCTTACCTTTTCGGTACCGCAGCAGGCTAAGGTAGTACTTCCATAATTTTATCCCATTCGTAACCTCTACTTTGTAGATATCGAATGATCTTTTGCCTACTTTCAAATGGAGCAATGGCTGCCCACTGTTTTTGCTTTTTCTTAACCAGACTTTCCAAAATCTTTAGATAATCTTCGTCTTCGATTTCGGAAGAAAAGGCTTCAGAAATAAGGGTATCATTTATTCCCTTCTTTTTCAATTCATAGCGGATTTTTGTCCGCCCCCATTTTTTTATGGTGAACTTTCCCCGGGTAAAACTTCGGGCAAATCGAGCTTCATCCCACATACGATCAGCAGCTAAAAGCTCCATAATTTCTGGGATATCTTTCGGCTCAGCTTCCAGAGAAATCAATTTTTCTTCAATTTCCTTTCGGGAACGATCCTGGTAAGCACAATATTTATATATACGGGGAAGGATATCCCTGTTTTTCATAAAGAAAGTTTAGACCCGGCTATTTAAATTATTTTAAAAAAGAAAATAATCTGTTTCACTTTGCAGTTTACTATATTTGAACGGCAATCAAAATTCCAAATAATGTTTAAGACACGATTTTTACTTATATCGATAGTCCTTGTTGCTATACTCGGCACCTCCTGCAGGAAGTACGAAGAAGGACCCAATTTCAGTTTTCGTTCAAAAACAGAGCGTGTAAGCAATGATTGGAACTTCCAATCCATCGCGCGTAACAACATTGATGAATCAGACATGTACGAAAGATTCAACATGGTCTTTACAAAAGAGGGTAATGTAACCTGGACAGTAAAAATGGTGGATCAGGACGAAGTATCTGAAACCGGGAGCTGGGAATTGGCAAGTGTAAACGAGCAAGTGAAGATTACCTTTGACGAAAAAGACATAAATGGAGAAACAAGATTGCTGTTTATGGACATCCTCTTACTAGAAGAGGATCAGATCAGATTTAGATATTTGAGAGAAGGAGATTTCTACAATGTCTTCCTCAATTAGTCCTGAATAGAAACATCTCAAATAATAAATTTCGGCGCTTCTTATGAAGCGCCTTTTTTCGTGGAAAAATTTTACCTTTGCAGCCCAAAGGAAGCGGAGGTTATGCTTTCCTGACAATCATATACTCAAACCATAAATACTCATATTCATGTCTCAAGCTTTTCGGATAGAAAAAGATACCATGGGCGAGATTCAGGTTCCTGCTGAGAAATATTGGGGGGCCCAAACCCAGCGTTCTCTGCAAAATTTTAAGATCGGTGGCCAAAAGATGCCGATGGAAGTAATCAGGGCCTTTGCTGTCTTGAAGAAATCTGCCGCACTTACCAATGCTGAGTTGGCAGGATTTTCTGAAGAAAAAGCCAAAGTAATCCAGCAGGTTTGTGAAGAAATTGAAGCCGGAAAGCATGATGAACATTTTCCATTGGTGGTATGGCAAACCGGTTCTGGTACCCAATCCAATATGAATGTAAATGAAGTCGTAGCAAATCGTGCCATAGAGATTATGGGAGGAGAGATTGGGAGCAAAAGCCCTGTGCATCCCAATGATGATGTAAATAAATCTCAGTCATCCAATGACACCTTTCCTACGGCTATGCATATTGCTTCTTACCGCATGATCGTAGATTATACCCTACCTCGCATGCGCAAACTTCATGCGACCCTCGCTACCAAAGCAGAAGCCTTTAGCTCCGTAGTCAAGATTGGTCGGACGCACTTGATGGATGCTACTCCATTAACCCTCGGTCAGGAATTCTCCGGTTATGCAACTCAGCTAAAAAAGAGTATCGAAACCGTTGAAGACTGTCTCAAACATTTATCTGAATTGGCACTGGGAGGAACAGCCGTTGGTACGGGATTGAATACACCTGGAGGATATGCAAATCGTGTAGCTGAACATATTGCTTCCTTTACTGGACATCCTTTCGTAAGCGCTGAGAATAAATTTGAAGCCCTTTCTGCCCATGATGCTATGGTAGAAGCTTCTGGTGCCCTAAAAAGAGCTGCGGTAAGTTTAATGAATATCGGGAATAACATTCGTTTGTTGGCGTCTGGTCCTCGATGTGGAATCGGCGAAATCAATATCCCTGCAAATGAGCCAGGTTCTTCTATTATGCCAGGTAAAGTAAATCCTACCCAGGCAGAAGCTTTGACCATGGCTTGTGCACAGGTGATCGGAAATGATGCCGGAGTAGCAGTCGCAGGCTCACACGGACACTTCCAGCTCAATGTATTCAAGCCAATGATGGTCTTCAATGTACTGATGTCTGCAAGATTGATCGGAGATTCCTGCGAATCTTTCAATGACAACCTCGCTGTTGGAATTGAACCTAACCAGAAAAGAATTACCGCAAATCTCAACAATAGCCTTATGCTTGTTACAGCATTAAATACACATATTGGCTATGACAAAGCTGCAAAAATCGCCAAAACTGCGTTTGCAGAAGACAGCACCCTGAAAGAAGCAGCGATAAAGTTGGGATATCTCAGCTCAGAAGAATTTGATAAAATCGTTATTCCGGAAAAAATGGTGGGAGAAAATTAGATCTAGAGCCAACTCCGAATTCAAATTTTTCGTAATAAAAGTATATGAAGACTGCTGCTGCCCTCAGGTCGCAGCAGTCTTTTTTTTCCACTTTACCTAACGTCCCTACTACCCAAGTAATATTGTCTAATGATAAGCTTCGCCTTGAAGGCGAAAAGAAGATATTTTATGAGACTGAAGCTTTTTTTATAAATGGGAAACCTATCCAAAATAACAGACGCAGTATTTTACTCATTTCCGGTGAGGTTGTTGATTCGTCAACTTCACAAACATAAGATCCTGCTGTCATTTTGGATACTTCTTTTATTGCTGATGTCTGGTTCCTTAGGTGAAGGATTTGGAGCAGCTTATCTCTTTTTGGAACCCGAATATATGGGGGCCGAAAGTTTTTGGAGCTTTTTTATCCTGGGTTCAACATTGGGAATGTTCCTGTTTGCATACATGATTACTTTCTACATAAATGAAAGTTATCGTTTCCATTTTGTAGCGCTTAGTAAAAGTCCTTTCTATACATTTTCCTATAACAATTTTATTATCCCTTTCCTTTTTCTGGGGTTGTACTTCTATAATTTCTGTTCCTACCATTCTGGATTGTCTGATGGATTAAGCGAGATCTTATTTGACAAACTGGGAGGGTTGATATTAGGAATGTTTGTGGTCTTCCTGATTTCTGCAACTTACTTTTTCGCTACCCGAACCCTGATTCACTATTTCGGTCAAAAGCTAGAAAAGAAATTTGAAGAAGGTCGAAAGGAAAAAGCCAGTCGATGGATTATTTTAGGGAAAGCCCGTGCAGGACTACGGACGCCACAACGAACAGATAGTTACATTCAGTTTCCCTTTATTATTCGAAAAGTGCGAGCATTGAAGCCTCGTCAACTTCGATCATTGGTTCGTTCTCTAAATCAGAATCATGGAAAACTGATCCTGATTCAGTTGATGATATTCATCTTGATTGCGGTTCTAAGTGTATTGGATGAAAGTCCAGTTTTTCAGATTCCCGCAGGTGCATCGCTTCTTCTCTTGCTTTCATTGGCAGTTTTGATGGTTGGAGCAATAGGTTTCTGGTTTAGGAAATCAGGTATCCTAACCCTTGTAGGAGCAGCAGTGCTCATATACTTTGCCAATAATGGTACGTTCTTCACGGGTGAGAATCAGGCTTTTGGTTTGGATTATCAGACCGAAGCTGCCGCCTATGATTTCGAAAATCTTGATCAGCTGAATAGTAAGAAGAATTATCAGGAAGATCGTGTAAAGACCCTTGAAATGCTGGAAAACTGGAAAGCTTCTTATGTTGAAAAGCATGGGGAAGGATTTAAGCCGAGAGCGATTTTCGTTACAGCATCTGGAGGAGGTTTGAGATCTGCTTACTGGACTTTCCGGGTGATGCAGCATTTGGATAGCTTGTCAGAGGGAGAGCTCTTGGACGAAACACGCCTGATGTCGGGAGCTTCAGGAGGGATGTATGGTTTGAGTTACTTCCGCGAATTGCATTGGCGTCGTCAGCTTGGGGAGACTAATTGTTTGCAGGATGAAAGCTATGCAAACAACATTTCCAAAGACCTCTTAAATAGAATTTTCTTTAAGAAATACGCAGGCCTCATATTGCCAGATCAGTCCGTAGAAATAGCGGGAAAAGTGTACCCGAAAGAAGTCGGTTACTCTTTTGATGATCAATTGGCTTTAAATATACCTGAGTTTGCCGGAAGAAAGTTGAGCGATTACAGTCAACCAGAAAGCGAGGGCATAATTCCGGTGGTTGTACTGGAACCTACGATTATTAATCAGGGCCGCAAATTGTATATTTCCGCCAGTCCAGCTTCTTTTCTGAGTAGACCGAATCATATTACTGATCGAGCTTTTTCTCGATCATCAGGAGTTGAGTTTCGGAGAATGTTTGCTTCGCAATCTGCAGACAGTTTGCATTTTACCACTGCTTTACGTCTAAACTCAACTTTCCCCTTCATCCTACCTATTGTAGAATTGCCGAGTGAGCCTGCCATGCAAGTCATGGATGCTGGAGCTATGGATAATTATGGTACCCAGACAGCGGTCAAATATCTCTATGAATTCAAGGACTGGTTTGTCGAGAATACTTCCGGTATCGTCTTCATTCAAGTACGTGACCATCGACGCGATGATCCTATTTTAGAACCCTCACCTGAAGGCATGTTCAGCAAATTGTCCACCCCTCTGGGGGGCGGATATTCTTCCCTTATTGAAGCCAAGGATATGTCCAATGATTACCTGCTGGAGTTTGTGCGAGAATGGTACGGAGGGAATCTAGAATTCATCCCTATCACCTACAACAAAACCAATAGTGAGGATAGGGCTTCTATGTCCTGGCACCTAACTTCAAGAGAAAAACAGGATATCTCTAATTCCTTGAAAGATCCCGTGAATCAGAAAGCATTCTCCATGATTGAGAGCTTATATCAGCCTAGGTTATTGGCGAGAAAAAGATAAACGTATTGGCGTGTTGGAGTGCTGGTGTTCCTGGATAAGGCAGATTCACTTACGCCAACACGTTTTATAATTCAGAATACTTTGTATTCGATCCCTTCGACTTCTCAACTGGATATTTAATCCCATTTTTCACAATCTTTTCTTCGACAATCTTCTCCACATCCAGGTCATAACAATCCGCCAACAGAAAAGCATAGGCAAATACATCAGCCAACTCTTCTTTGAGTTTGGGGAGCTCAACTTCTGAAGCATCTTTCCACAGAAAAAGCTCATTCAATTCTGCAGCCTCTATAGAGAGGGCGAGGGCCAAATCTTTCCCATTATGGAATTGCTTCCAATCGCGTTCGTTGCGAAAGTCGATGAGTTTTTGCTGAAGTTTTTTTAAGGGATTCATCCTGCTAAGGAACAGGAAATTCTCTAGCGGGGCAAGTTTCCCTTTTCGGCTTTTATACGGAATTCGAAATAAGCGTCAGGAGCGGGTAAGGGGCGCATAATCTCTTTACCTGAGAAAGCCCGAGCCTGAAAGAAGTAACGTATCGAACTTCCTGCTGCCTGATAAGGGAGGTAGGCGAACCAAGTATCGGGATCTTTGGTGCTTGAGATCATGGGCACTTCTTTGAAAGCTTTCTCATCTCCAACTTGATAATGCAAAGAAGCATATTCAATCCCACTTTGGTGCTTTATTCGGGCTTCCACATAATGATCGCGTTTTGCGAATAGCTGATCCTGAATAGGACTATGCTGAATTAGGAGAGGTTCTTGTACGCCGATATTTGCTGTGACACAATGAAGAGCTCCTGCAGATTTTATGAGTTGAATGGAGTTAATCCCGATTACTTTATAACCAGGCAAGGCTTTCTTTAGTATATCCAAAGCCACACTATCCATGGGAGAATCATACTGAGGAACCAACAGCATCTTATTTACAAAAACAGAATTGGTATAAGTTTGGTACCAGGCTCCGGGACTGTCCGGATAATAGCTTCCATCTGCCGGCATAGGAATCCTTATAATCTTCCAGGGCTGTCCGCTGGCAGTAGGAAAATGCTCTGCTAAATATTTGAGATTCGCTTCTATCTGATCTCCATCCGCTACCCCTTCCGGATATTGCCCCAATAGTATGGTTTCCTCATCAAGGAATTTTAAATGCATGTCCAAATGATGGATAGGATCAAAAGGAAGTTTGGGCAGAGTTAGGTATTGATAGATACCCATCCGATTCTCAACCAGGGCATATAAATCTTCGGGTGTTTTAACGTTATTGGCAAAGCGGCTGAGTCCTCCATTTTCGTCCAAAAAAAGGCGAGTGGAAAGAGCAACCCCTCTACCATCCGTCATGAAATTTCCTCCGATGTGAACCAAATCATGGGGATATTGCTCCATATCCAGCCTGTTTATCCCCAGATGATTACTAAGTTTTTCAGGCATTCGATCATCATGAGGACGCGGACGATTATAAATCCAGTCCACCAGTTGTAGCTCTCCTACCTCCTGCTTGTAAGCACTTACCCCTGCATAATCCCTCGTCCAAATACTATTGAAAGGAGCATGGAAGTAATAGATGTTTTCTAACTCAACTTCTCCCTCCTTCAGAAAATCCTGCACAAAAGTAGAATCTCTACAAATGATGAGAATTTTGGCTTCCTCCTTTCCATGTCTTACAATTTCACGCAAGGTCTCAAACTCTCTCGCCCAACTAATGACCAGATATTCGGTCTCTTCCCACTCGGCCATCATCCTGACGGCTCCTGGATTTTCAGCTAATTGGCTGAAAAGCGGGTAAGGAATGGATAGAAATAGGGTGAGAATGAAAAGAAAAGCCTTATTCATGAATAAAAAACGTGATTGCCGGATAGGAGGTTTGGTGTAAATGTGTGTAACGGATTCTAATTCTTAGAACGAGACGGAGGCATAGAATCTTTTAAAAGGCAAGGAATGATGAAATATACAAGACTTCAGCCGGACTATCCAGACAAAATTCAGGCTTGTTAGAATCGGATTCAAAAAAGAGTACCTGTCTGCCAAATTTTCTTAATTTCGCAGTATTAGCTTACATAAAGCGACCAGGGCAAGAGGAAACTTCCTATGCACAAAACCCTTCTTACACAACTCAATCAGTTCAAAAGCTACGGACGGAAAGCTTTTGCGGTCTTGCTCGACCCGGACTATATATCCAGAAATGACCTGGGTCCATTTTTGACTCGTGCAGAAGCTTGCGAAGTTGATATGCTCTTACTGGGCGGGAGTTTGATGGTGGATGGAGATATTGACGAAGCCCTGCGGCAATTGAAAAGTCAAACAGACATACCTGTTGTACTTTTCCCCGGTTCTATCCAGCAGATTTCTCCCGAAGCTGATGCGATTCTCTTACTTTCACTTATCAGTGGGAGAAATCCTGAGCTTTTGATCGGCCAGCATGTGATCGCGGCTCCAAAGCTGAAAAATAGCGGCCTCGAAATTCTACCAACGGGCTATATGTTGATCGAGTCGGGGCGTACTACTACGGCTCATTATGTCAGCAATTCCTTACCCATTCCTTATGATAAAGCGGAAATAGCAGCTTGTACTGCTATGGCCGGTGAGATGTTAGGATTAAAGCTTATATATATGGATGGGGGAAGTGGGGCAGAAAAAAGCATCAGTTCTGACATGATTGCTGCTGTGTCTAAACAAGTTGATGTACCGCTGATAATTGGTGGAGGAATACGGACAGCAGAGGATGCCTCTAGAATATGGGATGCAGGTGCGGATATGATTGTTATAGGAAATGCATTGGAAAAAGGAGAGAGTTTTGAGCTGCTTGAAGCCGTGGCATATTGCAAATCCGGAAAAAACCAAAAGAAAGCAATATAAAAAGAGTATCTTCGGATATATGAAGTATCTGGCAATATTAACAACCCTCATTGGACTGGCATTACTTACTTCCTGCGGTCCAACTCCCCCTACAGAAGGCGAAGTTATGGCCCATATAAAGGGCACCTATTGTACTTCTGGGCATAAATTGACCCTGGGAGATATGACATATAGAAATGACTGGACCCAAAGGAGTGCGTTAGGTTCAGGCATTTATAGAGAATACTGCAAAGGCGCATACGAATTGGTCTTATCCAACAATATTTGGACCATCAATTTCAATAAGGCTGATAAACTGCAAACCTATCTCAATTCGGATTGCTCAGGTTCTGTAGAAGTCTGGAATCCAGATCAGGGATATGTATTGGGAGATCCGGGTTCTACTATCCGCGACCTTTTCAACAAAGCTGACCTTAGTAAAGGTTCCTGTAACTAAAAGCATCCACTGAAATTTTGGGATAAGAGCTGCATCTGGTAATTTCGTTTGAAAATTACCAGCAAAGACCTTCATATTTTATAGATCAATGAAAATAATTTGCGTCGGCAGAAATTATGTAGAGCACGCCAAGGAGCTAAATAATCCTGTACCGGATGAACCTCTGATTTTTTTCAAACCGGATACCTCTGTTTTGCGGAATAATAAGGATTTCTATTATCCAGATTTCACCACGGACCTTCATTTTGAATGTGAGATGGTGATTCGCATAGCTAGAGAGGGAAAGTTTATTCAGGAAAAATTTGTTCGAGACTATATAGATGGAGTAGGAGTGGGGATCGATCTCACCGCTAGGGATGTGCAGGCTAAAGCTAAATCCAAAGGTTGGCCCTGGACGCTTGCAAAGGGATTTAATGATGCGGCGCCGGTTTCCAATTTTCTGCCAATAGAAGATTTTCCCGATCTTCAAAAGGTCAAATTCCGTTGTGATATCAATGGAGAAACCCGACAAGAAGGGGATACTGGCCATATGATATTTCAGGTGGATATGCTCATCGCCTATATCAGCAAATTTATTACCGTCAAAAAAGGTGACCTCATCTTTACCGGGACTCCTAAAGGAGTAGGACCTCTAAAAGTTGATGATCACATTGAAGCCTATCTGGAAGGACAAAAACTCATGGATTTTCATGTCAGGTAAATACTGGATTAGCCTCTTAGCCTGTTTTCCCCTTGCCTTTATTTTCTGGGCCTTTAATTCCCAGGAAGATGATTATTTTTTTCCCATAAAATCCTACCGGGCTCTTTCGGGTACTTTCGGGGAATTACGTCCCGATCATTTTCACTCAGGCATAGATATAAAAACTGGTGGAAGAAGTGGGGCTCCATTATATGCCATTGATGATGCTTATATATATCGGATAAAAGTCCATCCTTATGGATTTGGGAAAGCTATTTATCTGAGGCATGCAGATGGTCGATTCTCTGTATATGGTCATATGTCCCGTTTCAATGATGAACTGGAAGACTATGCCTATGCACGTCAATTGACCAGCAAGGAATATACCCAGGAAATTTACCTGAGTAGAAATGAGTTGACGGTAAAAAGGGGAGAACTAATTGGCTATAGTGGTAACTCAGGCTCCTCTTTTGGTCCTCATTTGCATTTTGAGATCAGAGATCCCGAAGAACGAATCCTGAATCCCCTTGCCTGGTACAAATCTGATATTGCGGATACTAAAAAGCCTATCATCCAGAATATCGCGTTTGAACCCATAGATTTGGATTCCCGTGTCAGAGGAGAATTTAGAAAGCTGGTCCTTACTCCCGAAGGTGGAAATGGAAATTATCGGATCCCATCCATCATTTCAGTTAAAGGAAGAGTTGGTGTCGAATATCGAGGGTATGACTTGCTCAATGGAGCCGGCAATCATTGCGGGATCAACCGGGCGCGTATGTATCTGGATGGAGAAATGATCTATGAGTTTGATTTGCAGAAATATGCCTTTGATGAAAAAAGATATATCAATCTTCACATCGATTATCAATACTATCAGCAAAAGAGGCAGCGCTTCGAAAAGGCCTACGTAGATTTTGGAGATGACTTTCCTGCCCATATTTATGATTTGAGTAGAGGGATGATTGAGCTAAAGGATGATCAGGTGCATGAATTTCGACTGGTACTCAATGATCTTCATGGAAATACAACTACGGTTCAGGGGAAAATGAAAAGAGATCAGAGTGACCCCTTAGCCCAAAAACCTACTTACTACCAAAGTCCTCGAGTTACGCATGAAATAAAAAGGAATGTGCTCCGATTGACTGCCAGTAGAGCCCATAAAAGCTATGAGGATGGATTGATTTATGAAAATCAGTATGGTGAAAGCAAGCGCATCTTGCCTGCCTATGTGAAAGGTGGAAAAATGGTTTTCCTTCTACCTCTCAATAGATACGACTACCCTAAAGTTATCAGAGATGATATCGGCAAGCTGGATATGCGAATGAATTTTGAGGAGGAAATCCTTCCAAATAAAAATAATCTCGTCAAGTATGAAGGGGTTCAGTTTCTCTTTCCTTATGATGCTGTATTTGAACCGGTACATTTAGAAATCAATAAAAAGCCCGGTAATTCGAGCATGTATAGTGAAGTCTATGAAGTGGGAGATTCAGAAATCCCGCTTTTCAAGTCCTATTTAGTTAGCTTCAAGCTAGGGGAGGAGATCGATCGTACTCATTTGGTTGTCGCGCACAAAGTCAGAGGGAAATGGAAATTTCTCGGAAATACGATGGGCGAAGATAATAATGTCTATGCCAGCACCAGAGAGTTTGGCTCCTTTAGTTTAATGGCGGATAGTGTAGCTCCAAGTATAGAACCTACAAACTTTAGCAATGGAGGCAGTATTCCTCGTTCGCAGAGATATTTGGTATTAAAAGTTGATGACAGCTTTTCTGGAATTGCTCATGAAGAGATTTATTGTACCCTAGATGGGGAATGGATGCTTTTCGAATATAATTTCATCCGAAATACCATCTCTCACGATTTCGGAAGAAAAAGACCTGATCCGGGAACCTATACCCTGAAAGTTCAGGTACAAGATGAAGCCAGCAACATAAAGGTCAAAGAATATAAGATCAGAATTCAGTAATTATTCTCAATTGGACGAGGCTTTCGCAAAAGAAATTTATTGGGGAGAAGTAGAAAATACGGAATTATGAAACATCTTCCGCTTTCACCTCTTGATAGGATTAGACTCAAAAATGAAAAGAGAAGCCTATTCTTTTGATCTAGATTTTACACCCATTCTGAGATCAATAAGGGCTAATCGGCTGGATTGCAGTGGTTTGCGATCTATTTCTTTTGTACATTTTAATTTTCTTTCCTTTATCTACTTGCTCCGAAATAATGTAATAAATTCATTTTCGCTTAACATTGCGCTTTGTCAAGAAAGAAGAATAATCAATTCTGAAACAATTCGATTTATCGTCTAATTCGAATTGTTAAGCAAAACTTTTATTCTTCCTTGTAGATGAAAACGTATTATTGGTTGGAAATCTGGACCGATCCTGGCAAACATGAGAAAGTGAGTAAAATAATGGATCACGCTCCCGCAAAAGAGCCTCGATCTATTCTGAAGTTTTTCGAAGAAGAACAAAATGAGGAGCCCCAGTGGTATAAGCTGGAATCTTTTCTGGATATCATAGACGAAAAATATGCAGAATTGGAAAAAGTGGGGATTGAGCGCAAAGACATCTCGATTTGGATGAATTGTGCTTATGATGATGAAAGTTGCGACATTTCTCTTGACCCTGCGACTTTGCTCAGGTTAGGGGAGGATGGAATTCGACCTTGTATTACCTGTTGGAAAGGAGATGCCTGGGAGGATTTCTTGGAAGCGGATTTAAAACCCAGTGCCAGACATGTAGATATAGAAGATATCTGGATCGATAGAGAAGGAGAAGGCGAGCAATTGCTGTCTGGTAAAGCTGAAGTTACGATTGGATTTGATGATGGCAGTGTTTGGACCGCAAATTTTGTAACCTTTCAGTTCATGAGAAGTCTGTTGAGAAATGGAATCAGTAATGGAAAATATTTGAAGGGAAGTTACTTTTGGGATAAAAACAGCATCTTAATAGGTTCCCTGAAAAAGATTCATATAGAAAAGGTGATTGTTGAGTTGCTTGAGCAGAGACATTTTGAATCTGCTTTCGTCCGTAAAGATGTCCTGGATGAATCTGATGCTGAACCTGGTCTCACCATGATGGAACTCAGCATAATACATGAAGAAGGGCTGGAAAAGTCTGTTGAGGAAATACTGGGAATCAATGAGCACTATATCCTCAAATCCAATAATTTCTGGAGTCTCAAGAAAATACGAGAAGAAGGGGAGCCCTTTGTGGACTATCTGAGTTATTTCCTGGATTTACTTGAGGATAAATATGGTGAGTTGGCCAAAGCAGGTATTCACCGCAGAGACATCCAGATCAATTGGACGCATCAATACGAAGGCAGTTGCAATCTCGAATTACGCCCTGAGATTCTGGAAAGAATGGGGAAAAACGGCATCGGATTGAACCTGAGTTGCCGCCAGGCAGCCCCAAGTATCGCCCGTTGCTTGAATTAGGCGCAGAGGTACTATACCTTTGGAGGCAATGAAACTTGCCTTAACCGAGCGTCAGCGAGCTTACCTGGACATGCACATATCCATACTATTTTTTGGATTTGCAGCCATTCTGGGTAAGCTCATTTCTTTACCAGGAACCAGCATTACCTTTTATAGAATGCTCATTACCCTGATCAGTCTCTGCTTTTTCCCAGGATTGATAAAAAGATGTATAGTCTTACCGAGTAAGACCCTCATCCGATATTCCGGTATAGGGATTCTGATGGCCTTGCATTGGATGACGTTTTTTGAATCCATCAAATACGCCAATGCCTCCATTGCTGTAACTTGCATGGCATCGGTGGCTTTCTTTACCTCCCTCATCGAACCGATATTTTTTAAGAAAAAAATCAGTCGCCTAGAAATGGTTTTGGGCCTGATTGTGATCGGAGGAATCCTGATGATCTTTGGATTTACCGGGGAAAAGTATGCACTCGGAATAGTTCTGGCTCTTATATCTGCTCTACTGATTTCTTTGGTGAGTGTGTTAAATAAACAGGCTGTAGCGGAGCATGATGTGTATTCCATTACATCCGTTCAGTTTGCTGCGGGAGTTCTGTTCCTGGCTTTCCTCATGCCTTTCTACATCCAGGTCTTTCCAAATATGCCTTATCTCCCTAATGCCTGGGATTGGCTGTGGTTACTCATCCTTTCCCTGCTAGGAACAACTTTGGCTTACACCCTCAATATGCGATCGCTAAAACACTTATCTGCCTACATCACCATGCTTTCCATGAACCTCGAACCGGTCTATGGAATCATCCTCGCTTGGTTGATTTTTCGGGAGGATAAGGAGTTAAATTTTGGATTTTATATTGGGGCTTTTATTATTCTAACAGCTGTTTTTATCCATCCTATTCTGGATAAAAAGACAGATAAGGCCTAGTTCCGATTCCCATTCGGGATTCGCGAACCACTTCCCGGCCTTCCGCCAGGTGTAGCTCTTCCTCCCGGACTTCCTGGAGCTCCCCCTGCTGTTTCTTCTTCTTTCGGCGGAGGTGGAACGGCAACTCCCATGACTACTTCATGATCTTCGAAATCCCAGTTTTCCCTAATGGAAACTGCATTAGCATCCTGGTAGATTTTTTCAGGCAAACGTGGAGGATTAATAGAGCCCGGCGTCCAGACACCGTTTTGATCTTCATCTGCAATGATGCGGAAGGTATAAGAACCTTTGGGGATGTTGGTGAAATTGAAAACGGTATCCTGCAGACTTCTGACTATTTTATCCTTATCCATAAATTGCAGAATTACCGGACCTCTATACAGGCTGTCATTGAAAATAAGCTTTCCACTGATGGTTCCATAGTTTTCCTTATTGAACCATTTCATCACATAGCCATACGTACTGTCGCTGAGTGTACTATCATTCTGTTCAAAGAAAGTACCGTCAATTTCTAGTCGATAGGCTTTATCGGGATCGAGATCTTTAGGGGGGGTGATCCACATTTTTATTCCGTCTTCTTCCCATTCCAGGGGATAGCTTTTCCTCAAACTATCTACAGTACCCGTATCACGCAGTGCAAAGAATTTTCGATCTGCTTCAAAGACTTTTCGATAGGGGAGAAGTTCCCAGGCTTCTCTTTCCAAATTGAGTTCTGGCTTTTTCAATAGAGGATTTTCCGGATCACGATTTCGATTGGGACCAACCACCAAAACACTATCCATGCTATTTCCCAGACTATCCTCAACCGAACTAAAATGTAACTGGCTATAGTTTTCCTGAGGAACGGGCATATGAATAATCAGTTCTTTGTCTGCCTTATTTCTCCAGAGCATATAATCTGTCAATTCTAAACTGTCCTGTCCTAAGGTATCCGTCCGAAAGAGTTTCATGGTACTTAGTCGGAGGTTTTCGCTTACAACCAGGGCCAGTGTATTTGGGTGGGTCCAAAGGTAGCGCCTGAGTTGAGGAGGAGAATTATCAGGAAGAAATGAATAGAGCGTAATGATCGTTTCTTCTTTATTGGTTGTGTCTTTTATATTAAAACTTGCCAGAGAGTCCTCCATGATAGCAACCTTTTCTGAAGGCTGACTGTAGGTATTGCTTTGGTCTCCATCATTTAAGCCCAAAATTCGATAGGGTGCATTTCTCAAATATTTAAATTCGAAGACTCCAGCATCATTGACTTTGCTTACATAAGCAGGTCTTACCCCCAGAAAATTATTGTCCTTTATACTATCCGCATCAAACAATAGCACTTTCATTTCCTCTTCTCCCTTGCCCGCGACAGGACTAAGGATCTTACCTTTGATCTCCATGCTGTCCAACTGATCCCCGGTACTGAAGGCCAGGGTATAGGCTTCTGCTATTTCATTCCCTTCTGTATTGTCTTTAACTCCGGTAAGGGTGATGACATAGGTAGTCGAAGGACGAAGATCCTCAATGAATTTGATTGTAATTCTTTTTGCATTATCGCTGCGGATGATCTTGGGCCTTTTTACGAGGGGTGAGATAAATATTTCCTTATCGAAAGTCGGTGCACGCACAGCCTCGTCGAAAAAGATTTTGATTTCTTTGCCCGTAAAATTAAGGGATTGATTCTCGGGATCAGTTTTACTCACTTTAGGAGGTACTTCATCCCGAGGGCCCCCTGTAGGAGAAATGGGCTTGGCACAGCTAGCCCAAAATAGGCTGATGGTGGCCAAAGCCATCAATAAAGTAGAAAATTTGGATATGTGTGAGGCTTCCTTCAAAATCTTTTATTTCATGTTCGCCTGCAATTTATCCACTTCTGATAAAAAAGAGGCCAATTATTCCCAAAACACTGGCAGAAATCATGGCAGCAGGTTTGAGCCATCTGCTAAATGTAGTCGGATCTTCTCCTTTAAAAACTTCCGGACTTTTTTTGATTACTTTCCTTAAGGTATTTCCACTAAGCGTATCCTGATAAACCAGATTTTCATCCTTTCCCGCAATGTTTATGGGAATCTGTATATCCCGAAGGTAGCTTCCTTTTCCCAAAGGGTTGTATACAATGCTAAAACCATTGATTTGGAGGACATCCTGTTCGCTGGAATCGACCATAAGCTCGGGGAGATAATCTTTGAAATATCTTCCTTCTATAGATTTAAAGGATTGAGGATGTAATAATTCGATCTCCTTCAATAAATCCCGATAAATTTCAGCATTGTTTTTTTGAGCGTGAGTATGAATGGGAAAAAGGAAGAAACTCATTCCCATAAAAATTCTCAAGATCCATGTTACATGCCGATACATGAAGCCGAATATACAAAAAGGCCTTGCATCCTGAGATCCAAGGCCCGATATGATGTGGTCTTTTAGCTAATTTTAGAGTTTCTTCAGCAATTCCTTATTGGATTGCTCCAATAATCTCAATTGGTCAGCATACTCTGTACTTTCCTCAATTTTTGATTCTAGTTCTTCAAGTTCCTCGATTTGTTGAGGAATGGCCAACTCCATAACGGCAATTTTAGCATCCAGCTTCCTGATCTTTGCATTTAACTGCTGCACTTTCTCGGCTTCCCGGATGGGGGCTTGCTCCCAATCTTCTTCTTCCGAATTCTCATCCATCAGCAATTGACTGATTTCTTTTAGCAGCTTTGTTCTTTCTGTTTGCAATTGCTGTAGTTCTCGGCTCTGGAGATTATACTCTGTACTTGATTTTTGAAATTGATTTTCTAAATAAAAGAGGTGCTCATCTGTCTGAATTTTCCCTTTTCCCAATTGAGCGATCTCTTTTTTTATCTCATCTTTAGCGCTTTGCTGACGAGCTAGTATTCTTTCTAGTATAAGGGCTTCCTCTTCTGCTTCAAGGTTTTGAGGCAGTTCTTCAAGTTCTGCATCCTGAATAGTTGGGAGCTTTAAATCTTGAGCCTGCATGGGCAAAGAAAAGAGGGTGAAAAGAACCAAAGGGCAAAGTGAACGAATGAGTTTCATACAAGTCTCGAAAATGAATCAAACAAATAATTTTCTTCAAGGGTTAAAGCTAGAGACGTAGTATATATTTTACTACGCAAAATGGGATAATTTATTACCTGTTGTTTTGGATGGGTTCTTTCGTCATGCGCTTACAAAGTCGGCTGTTTTACATATTAGGCTTTGGGAATATTAGTATATTAGTGCGTTATTTTTACCCACGCTATCTCTGAGAAATTTTCTTACTTGGGACCATTACCCATGCAGACCCTATGATTATGCGAAAACTGTCTATACTTATAATTGGCTTCATTCTGGGTGGACTAAATTTATCTGCTCAGGATTATGCTGCGAACTCTGTACTTAAGGATGGTACCTGGTACAAAATAGCCCTTACAGAAACGGGTATATACAGGCTAGATGCAGATTTTTTCTCTGATTTAGGAGTAAACCTTTCCAGTATAGATCCTCGAAATATTCAAATTTATGGAAATGGTGGAAGTATTCTTCCTCAGAGTAATAGTGCATATCGACATGATGATCTGGTTGAGAATGCAATTCAGGTCGTAGGTGAGGATGATGGCAGCTTTGGGGGACAGGATCATGTACTCTTTTATGGCGAAGGGCCGCATACGTATGCATACAATTCGGAAGCCGAGCGTTTTCAGCATAAATTTCATACCTACTCAGATACCAATTTTTATTTTTTAAGGATAGGAGAGACTGTGGGGAAGCGGGTTGAGGAGATTGCTTCCTTGGCCAACCCTACTTTAGTCAACCCGGCTGTAAGAGGAATGAAATATCATGAGGTAGAAAAAGAAAATCTAATTAAATCAGGTCGCGTTTGGCTTGGCGAAAAATTTGATCTGGCTACATCTCGCACCTTCGCATTTTATCTGCCGGATGTAAAAAGTGAAGGAGATATCCGGGTTTCATTAAGAGTTTCTGCCCGCTCAGATGTTTCTTCTTCCTTTCAAGTGCGAGCAAAAGGAGATACTTACGCTACGCTAAACCTAGCGGCAACCAATATAGGGAATTATCAGGCTCGCCATTACTGGTCCAGAGCAAGTGCCCTTATTATTCCAGCCTCTGCTGTTTCTGAAGATGATTCTTTGAGGATTGAGCTTTTTTATAATAAAGGAAGTTCAAGTCGTTCCGAAGGATGGCTGGATTGGTTTGAATTAGATTATGATAAGGATCTGGATGCCGGTAATGCCAGCATGTATGAGTTTTCCGTTGTAGATGACGCAATGGGGGCTGGACAAATTGCCAATATTTCTATTGCAAATAGTGGCTCTTCTTATCAGGTGTGGAATATCAGTGATCCGACCTCTCCTAAATCTCATGCATTCACAGCTAATGGAAATAGCCTTTCATTTGGTGCTTCAGCTGAAGGTCTTCAGAATTATGTGGCTTTTTCAAATGCTACACATGAACCTGTAGCTGCTGAAAGGATCGAAAACCAGGACCTTCACGGAAGTTCATTGGTAGATTACATCATTATTACCAATCCTGCTTTTGTTTCAGAGGCTGAAAGATTGGCTCAGTTCCATGAGACTCACTATGGAAGAAGTACGCTGGTTACTACGACTCAAAAGATATATAATGAATTCTCCAGTGGAAAGCAGGACGTGACCGCCATCAGAGATTTCATTCGCATGTTTTGGGTTCGTTCCGGTGGAGTCTCTCCCGGTTTCGTCAATATGTTTGGGGATGGAACCTATATCTATAAGAACATTAACCAAAACATAAACGCTTCTACCAATTATCTCCCAACTTATCAAAGTCGTGATTCCTGGGATCCCACCTCATCCTATACCAGTGATGACTTCTTTGTTATTATGGAAGATGAAGAGGGTTTTTGGGGAGAAGCATCTGGAGTAAATGGAGATGTTCGTTTCGATGTAAATACCATAGACATTCCGATTGGCCGCTTACCTATAGAAAACAAAGAGCAGGCTCAAATCATTGTAGACAAGATCATTCAATACGCCACAGATCCAGATGGAATTGGTAGGGGAGAATGGAGAAGCCGTATTATGCTGGTGGCTGACCATAAAGAAGGAGAAGGCAATACGCATGTTCGACAGGCCAATGGCTACAGCAGCTTGATCAATGATGCTAATGCTTGTACGCATCTCGAAAAGATCTACATGGACAATTACGAAATGATAACTACAGCTGGGGTTACACGATTTCCAGAAGGCAGGCAAGCTCTCCTGGATGGTTTGGATAAAGGAGCCTTAATCGTGAATTATACGGGGCACGGTGGAGAGCAAGGGTGGTCAAATTCGCGTATCCTCGAAAATCCGGATTTGCTCAAAATGAATAATGTAAACAAACTTCCAGCAGTCATCACGGCTACTTGTGAGTTTGGACGCTATGATAATCCTGAAAAAAGATCGGGTGCAGAGATCATGACGATGCTGGAAGATGTTGGAGCTATCGCGCTTTTTACAACCGTTCGTTTGGTTTACTCTACTCCCAATCAAACCCTCAACGCGAATTTCTATCGCAACTCTTTTACTTTTGATCAGGAGAAAGGAAGAATGCCAGCTATGGGTGAAATTATGATGCGGACGAAAAATGCTACTTTCGTCAGAGGAAATCTCGCTAATATCAATTCCCGCAACTTTACCCTACTAGGTGATCCCGGTCTCTTGCTAAATTATCCAAAGCTCAATGCAAGGATTACGGAGATTAATGGAACTCAGGTCGTACCCGGAGTCGCAGATTCATTGAAGTCTCTTTCTAAAGTAAGTATCAAGGGGGTATTAGAAGATGAATTGGGGACTGCACAGATCAATGCAGATGGAGATATGGATGTAACGGTATTTGATAAGCCGAGCCGTTTCACCACCAGACTTTCAAACTATACATTCCGTTGGGAGAAGAACAGGATATTTAGTGGCAAGACAACGGTAAAGGATGGGGAGTTTGAATTTGAATTCGTTGTACCCATCGATGTTTCCTATGAAGATGGAACCGGAAATATGCGGGTTTATTTCTTCAATGATAGCATAGACGGATCTGGTTGTTATGATAATTTCTTTGTGGGAGGTACCGATGCTAATGCCATCAATGATACGCAAGGCCCCTCTGTTGAATTATTTATCAATGATACCAGTTGGGTGAATGGAGGAATTACAGATAAAGATCCAAAAATTTTCGCTCGTATCTTCGACGAAAACGGCATCAATACAGTAGGAAGTGGAATCGGTCATGAGATTACGGCTGTTTTGGATGAAGATGAATCTCAGGTTGTCATTTTGAATGAGTTTTACGAGGCAGAGACGGATGATTATAAAAAAGGGAGTGTCGAATATCAGCTGAGAGATTTAGCTATCGGAGAGCATAGTCTCCGCATTCGTGTCTGGGATGTAGCCAATAATGCGGCTGAAGCTACTACCTCGTTTATCGTTTCAGATAATGCGATAATGGCTTTGGATCAAATCCTCAACTATCCCAATCCATTTATAGACGAAACTCGCTTCCAGGTTGGGCATAATCAAGCCGGTCAAAATCTGGAATTGGAAATAGAAATTTTAAATACCCAGGGGCAATTGGTTAAAGTGCTGACTGCAGACTTTCTCGCAAGTGGTAACTACTTTAAGGAATTGAGCTGGGATGGACGTTCTGATCAAGGAACACAAATTGCCGAAGGTATATATATATACCGGGTGAATTTGAGAAATGCGGATAGCGGGAAAGAGATCAGTACGGTCAACAAAATGGTTCTTTTACGAAATTAGCCTAAATCCCTGAAAAAGAGAGTGCTACAATTCCTGAGTAAACCTTTTACAGAAGAATAGATCAACGTGTTTAAAGCAAAATACGGGATAGGGTAAAAATTTTTGCCCCCGCAGCTATTTATTGAGCAATTGCGTTATTAAATACAAAATTGTCCACATCAATGTTGATTTTTTGGGAAAAGGTTTATATTTGTCCCAAATCAAAAGTAAGGTTTCACTGATTCTTGCTTCGCTTGAGAAGTAAAAATTATATTACATTTATAAATATTCCAGCCTGTAAACTGTTTGCCTATGAGATAATTGCTACAATTGAACATCAAATTATTTTTTTTAGGTAGCACTTATTTATTATGAGGAAATCATTCATTCTAATAGCTTGCTTGGGATTCCTGCTAGGGATTTCCAATAGAGTTTTAGCTCAAAATTCTACTACCGGTGCTGAGAGAACCACGAAAACGATCACTACTGCCGTTCCGTTTTTGTTGGTGGCTCCTGATTCCCGAAGTGGAGGTATGGGTGAAGCTGGGGTAGCCATTGCGGATGATGCAAACGCCATGCATTGGAATCCTGCCCAACTTGCCTTTTTGGACAAACGTATGGGTTTTGCGATGTCTTACTCTCCTTGGTTGAGAGCTTTGGGGATTCCTGACATCAACCTGATGTACCTTTCAGGCTATTTTAATACAGGAGGAAAAGGAGTTATTGGAGCTTCTCTTCGGTACTTCTCTTTGGGAGAAATTCAGTTCACAGATAATCTGGGACAACCAACCGGAAGTGGTAAACCCAATGAGTTCGCGCTCGACCTTGCCTATGCACTTCCTTTGACTGGAGATTTATCAGGTTCTATTTCACTTCGCTTTATCCATAGTGAGCTGGCTTCTAATAACAATGTGCCAACTGCAGATGCCAAACCTGTGAATTCAGCAGCTGGTGATATCGCTTTCGCGTATAAAAAAGATTTTAAAATGAATGGAGGAAATGGCCCGATTCCTGTTCGTTTCTCGAGTGGAATTAACATTTCTAACATTGGACCTAAGGTTTCATATTCAGCATCTACAGCTAATAAAGACTTCATTCCGGTCAACTTAAGATTGGGATATGCCTTTAAATTTTTGGTAGATGACTATAACTCTATTACCTTTACTAATGATTTCAATAAATTATTGGTACCTTCTGAAGGTGGAAGATCTGACAAAGCATTGCTGAGTGGGATCTTCGGAAGCTTTGGAGATGCAGAAGGAGGTTTTGGAGAGGAGATCTCTGAATTCAATACATCTGTAGGTTTTGAATACTGGTATCGCGAGATTTTCGCAGCGAGAGCAGGATTCTTCTACGAAGATGCAGAAAAGGGTAATAGAAAATTCATCACCCTTGGAGCTGGCATCCGTTACAATGTATTTGGTTTGCACTTCGCTTACCTGGCGCCATTGCAGCAAAATCATCCATTGCAAAATACACTGCGCTTTACATTGACATACGATTTCGAGTCAGCTGGAAACGAGTAAATCCGTGCAACTACTTGGATACATGTTTTCGAACATGAAAAGGGAACTGTGGCGGTTCCCTTTTTTTAATGTCTTAAGGCGCTGATCCCGATCAGCGCCTTAATTTTTTATCAGAATTAATACCTGACATATGTTTCGACAGTTTGGATTGATTGGGAAAAAGCTGGGACACAGCTTTTCAAAAAAATACTTCAGCCAAAAATTTGAGGAACAAGGCATAGATGCTGCCTATGAGTTGTATGAACTGGCTGAGATCACAGCATTTGAAAAGCTAAAGGAAACCCCTCATTTGAAAGGCCTAAATGTTACAATTCCATATAAAGCTGAGGTTATTCCCTTTTTAGATGAATTGGCAGCGGAAGCAGCAGCTATACAGGCTGTTAATACGATCAAATTTGAAAATGGGAAGCTCAAAGGCTTCAATTCTGATATTTATGGTTTTTGGGATTCGCTTTTAGAATTTTCGAAAGGAGAAGAGATTTCTGGGGCTATCATATTGGGAAATGGAGGAGCCACTCGAGCCGTTTTATATGTGCTTGAGGAAAAGTTGGGAGTAGGAGAAGTAAAGATTGCGACTCGCAATCCGCGATCTGCAAATCATCTAGCTTATAGCGATCTGGAAGGCCTGGAGCTTGATAAATTTCCCCTGATTGTAAATACTACGCCTTTGGGCATGTACCCGGATATAGAGGCTTGCCCGACTTTCCCCTACCATAAACTCGGCGATAAACACTGGGCATATGACCTCATTTACAATCCGGAAGAGACTTCTTTTATGAAAGCTGCCGCTCAATATGGAGCTCAAACTAAAAATGGAATGGATATGCTGATCGGTCAGGCTGAGAAGTCCTGGGAGTTTTGGAATTCTTGATAACTCCTAATTGTCATGGTGAGCGTAGCTGAACCATCTACCTACAAACTAGCCATCCTGGCTTTTGAGATTTTACTGCTGATTGGGGCACGTAATTAAGGTCCCTCCGCAAGGTCGAGATAACAAGATTTGAAAAAATATAAAAGCCGTGTCATAAGAAATGACACGGCTCTTTTTATGTTTAATTCTTTTTATCGAATTCTCGACTGCAAATCCTGTACGGTCATCAAAACATCTTCACGAGACATTTCTCTGAATTTTGGTGGAAGCAATTCTTTCGAAGTACACTCCAATACAGCCGCATAAGTCATCAACTCAATCTCTTCTGGATAAGTCGGAGGAAGGAAGTCATGGAAGACCTGTGCAATAATATCTACATTCACCTGGTCCAATCCTAAGCTTGCCGCTTTGAATTTAGCACGAGTCAGGGCTGCCTCCATATCTGCACCAGACTTGATGGGAATATCTTCGAAGAAATCCTCATCAAATTCATCCATATTCAAATAGCTGAGACCCGTCTTTTTCAGCATAACATCTAGCAACTCACGCTTATCTTCAATAGATTCCGGATAGAAAAGACCAATATGCTCCTCTGCACGACCCTGACGTTTAAAGTCAACTGGCATAAGATCGGGTCTAGCAGTTACGAGGAACCAGATCACCTTTCCTCTATTCTCAGAATTGGACATGAAGCTGGCCAACATAGAGAAGATCCGGCTGTTCACTCCACTACCTCCTGAATTGGAGCGATTACCCAAATATGCATCGGCCTCATCAATCATAACGGCAACCGGTGCCATAGCCTTCAGGATCTTAAGTACCTTTTGAAGGTTACCTTCCGACTGCCCTACGTACATGCCGCGGAAGTTTTTGAGCATCACCATCGGCACACCGATGTCATTGGCGAATACGCTAATCATAAAAGTCTTACCGGTACCTACAGGCCCTGATATCAGATAACCCATGGGCATCACATCCGGCCTACCATTTTTGAGGGCATTGGCTGCATCCAGTAGGTGCTTTTTCGCCTGCGTATGACCAGCCACATTCTTTAGACTGTATTTGGTCTCAACAAACTCCAGCAAACCTCCCGCTTCCTGTTCAATCATTTCCTTCTTTTGCTCGGTCAGCTCCTCATTAGTAAACTTAATTTTATTCCGAGCCGCCTCATTCATGATGGTATTCAACTGAACAAGACTCAGACCTGCGGTATTTTTCGCAAAGACATCTGCATTCATTTCAAAATGCTTCTTGCTGTCTTTGTGGTTTTTAAAGAAATCTTTGATGAATACCAGGCGATCTTCTTCCGTAGGATAGGGGAGGGATACATCAAAGGTAAAGGGATTGCGAATGTACTGCGCATTGAGGTTCATGAGGTTTTCTGTCATGACCACAATCGTCATATCCGCATCCAGGAATTTCTTTTCCTTGGCCCATTTCTGCATAAAGACCAGTAGCATATGCTCCTCTGGGCGGTAGCTGGAGTTCTCCGTCATAGGAATGAGGGTCTCAGCATAGTCAATCACAAATGCGATGGACTTGGGCTTGGAGAGATTGGCTTTTAATTTTTCGAGCCTTGCTTTAAGGGTTTCGAGGTCCCCTTTTCTTTTCTTTGCATCCTCGTCAAATTCCGGCAGCGTCATTTTGATAAAGCGGTCAATGATGTCACCATCTTTAACCGGCTCATCGGGTTCTACCGCATTGGCAGGACTTTGAAGATTAGCTTCAACTTCCGTAAACCAGGCATCAATAAAGTCCTGGTTGACCATGAGGTTAAAATAAGTATCAAGGGTGAAAAATGATCTTGCAGGATTGCGCGTTAGTTCCGCAAAATTATTATCGGTTAACTCATCGAAGAGTCTGAGGGTAGACACGAACTCTTTACGGGTCTTGCTATCTCCTCCAAAAGTGCGATCGTCCTTGAATCTTATACCTGCTGCACGATCATAATAAATTACTATGTCTTTGTACTTAAAGAGTTCTTCATTGAGGAAATCTTTAATGAGATAGTAATTGTTCTCTTTATCGCGATTGACCCTCACATAATCATTGATGTTTCCGTGAAGGATAAATTGAGATACATTTTGAGATAGGTACTTTCTTTGAATATCCTGAACCCACTCAGGCACAACTACCTTGGGTTTAGTCGTCTTAGCTTTAGCCATATTGTGTTTGAAAATTGAATTATATACAATTTACTAGAAGGGGAAAAATACTAAAAGTCTCGAAAGGAGCGTATTTTCACTAAGAGCCTTTACGGGAATTTTTCCATCTGGATGATAAAGATACAAAAAGGCTTGAAAGGTTGGTGATTTTCCCATTTCTCACGCCAATTTCTGTAAATTAGGGGTAAAAGAAAGCTTTTTACATTTATTCATGTGCTTGATAGGCGAAAATATGCTTTTTTCAAGCTTGGGAGCATTTCCTATAAAGGAAACAATCGCTTATCCTTTTATTTTGTTATTTTGAAATAAAGCTGATCAAAGATGACTTTGTCGGCATCGATCAAGTCCTAGAAATAAGGACTTGTTTTTTCGTCTTTGAACAGATTTAAAGGGGTTATAAAATTGTTTATGGCTTTGTTCGGGCTGAACTAACGTCTGTAATAACCATTTAGGCCTGAACGTTTGGATTCACGAATACGTAATATTTTTTTTGTATTCGGCTAAATTCTGCAGAATTACTTATGCCAGCTAGATTTAAACCGCACATTTTTCTTGCCTGTACATTAGCAAGTGAGGAGGGTAAGAGACGATTAGACCCTGCTCATCATTGTGATGATATACTTAGGGTCCTCCAATATTGGATTGATAATGGAGGATGCGAAGTATTGCAGGCCAGACCTGGCTCTAAATTATACCTGGAGGATGTTCTTGCAAACAAGAACAATAGAAGGGAAGTGGTTGGAATTCATCTTATCGGTGAATTGCAAGATGAGGGCCATTTGCTTTTTAGATCTAGATCCGACCAGAAGTCTTATTCCTTTGAGGAATTTGGAAACAGCCTCAAAGAATTTCCCAAAATTCAATTTCTATTTTTAAGTGGAATCAATGACCCTAAGTTGATTCATACGATTCATGCTGCTGGAGTACCCGCAGTATTTTCTATCAAGGATGCCAGATTTTCTCCTACAATAGTTGAAGCCTTTTACCTTCAAATGCTAAGGGGAAAATCAGTAAAAGATTCTGTCTTGGGACTGGACAGCATTCTAAAAATAGAAATTTCTCGTCATGAAGTAGATTTTAGTTACCAATACGGACCTTGGAATGGTAATGATTTACCAAATCCGGGTGCCTATGGTTTTTACTATAGAAAAGATAAATTCAAAAATTTGGGTTGGCGTTTACGTAGCCCATTACTTATTCCAGGAGCAGAAAAGGATGAAATTGATTCCTATCTGGTAAAGCTATCCAATGAAGATCCTATTGCCCGTCTCAAGCTTGAAATAGAAAAAGAGGATGCTGCCAGTTCTAACTGGACTGAGCAGGAAAGAGCTATTGATGCTCAGGATCATGTGATAGCAGAAACATTGGATACAATCGAAGAATTAACAGAGATTGAGGTAGATGCTCCCCCCATTAATGAAATAGGTAAAGAAGTAGTATCCGAAGAGGATACCGTCGAAAAAGCAGTAGAAGAAGTTGTTTCCGAGGAAGAAATTGAAACAGAAGTAGTAGTTGAAGAGGAAACTACTGAGGAAGCAATTGAAGAAACTGTTTCCGAGGAAGAGCCTGAGGCAGAAGTAGTAGTTGAAGAGGAAACTACTGAGGAAGCAATTGAAGAAACTGTTTCCGAGGAAGAGCCTGAGGCAGAA